>NZ_JACSNY010000001.1 GCF_016902535.1 Anaerotignum lactatifermentans
TATCTGACACCAGATGAAATGGAAGCAACATTCTGGGATCGGCAAGGAATCTAGCCGTTCCCAGAAAATATATTCAAAAATCGTGTCTTTTTTATTGACTATAGTCCAATAACTAACATCTTATTTTTTCTGTCTACTCCATGATGTTCACGCAAATCACTTCTGTTCTTCCACTGTTAATTGCAGCCCAAAATTCTGTTTATCAAATCTCTTGCTCATAAAAGACAAACCAAAATTTCTCTTCTTTCTCAAAAACAACAGGTTAATACTCTAAAGTAAATTTGTCAGGTACTGATCCACATCAGCTCAAAGTACTGATGCATCATTTGGTTTGATGCAATATGGTTTCCAGAATTTCACTTTATATGGCGGAATAAGAATAGAAATGATTCTCTTCCTCACAATAAAACGAAATATTCCATGAGCACTTTCATATGGTCATACCATATTGATTGCAGAAAAAGATGCTTTATCCATTACGTAATTAAGTAATTTTCTGACCTTAAGTCTTTGTCATTTCTTCTCATTGCCAATTCCTTTAAAATTAGAATAATACTTTTTTCTAAATAAATATGTTGCGCCGGCAACAAATTTTAAAAAATTTTTATATCCTAAAAATAACAAAACCGTCTTACTTGCAGTTTGTGGGCCGACCTCCAAAAATAAGATATTATTTTTAAATCAAACCTGAGGATATAGCAAGGTTCTGTAGACACAAAGTTAAGTAGCCTTTATGAATATTCTTCAACCGCCGCCTTTGGCGGCCTTTTTATTTTTTCTTTTGCTTTTCATCCGTAAACGGGTCAACGTACTCGCTCAGTCTAATTTGATCTGCTGTCCAATCTTCTTTCAGCTGATTATTGATATATTATCTTCTTTGTATTTTTTCCAACTGTATCTACATAGTACCCTCTGCACCAAAATCTTCTGTTCCCATATTTATATTTCATATTTGCGTGCCGATCAAATATTATCAGCGAACTTGTCCCCTTCAAACATCCTACTATCTCAGATATGTTATATTTGGGTGGTATCCGGATCAGCATATGGATATGGTCCACATAACATTCTGCCGCTATAATTTCCATTCCCTTTCTATCACATAGATCTCTCAGTATCTTCCCTATTTCTACTTTGAGTTTCCTAATATATCACTTGATGTCTGAACTTTAGCGCAAAAACTATATGATATTTACATTCCCAACTTGTATGTGCTAAACTGTTCATATAAAAACCTCCTATGCTTTCTTGTGTCTTGGCGGACTCAAGTTCATTATCGCATAGGAGGTTTTTGCCTGAAGCTGAAGCTCTTTTGTTTTCTCGGCATAGCCAAAGTTTTTATTGGTTGACCAAAAAGATATGCCTATGTTTTTCCTGAATACTACCAATCATTCCTCCCTGTATATACAATTTACGCCTGTGCCGTCACTATATTCAGCATAATTGTATATGGCAATCGAATCGTACAGAATTTGTTTAGAATTTTCTTGACTTGCTTAAGCATTTCCGATACGCTTACTTTAAAGTTCAACCAAAAATCTGAATTTATGCACGACATTTGACAAACAAATCCACTTTTTTCTCTCATTAGTATGATGTGAGCCAGAATATTGTAAAAGCAATATCGCAAAAATAAAGTGATGTGTTTAGATAAGAAATCAATAATACGAATAGGGGGTAACTTTTTTGGCTTTTAGTAAAACAATTCAAATGTATATTTTTGAAGGTAATCCAAATGGTCGAATTATGTGCGAACTATCCAACTGGAATGGTCGAATTTATAAAATATCCCGAAATGAATTAGGCGCTTTTTCGGAACGGTCTGATGCCGAAAACACAGGGGTTTATTTTCTTTTAGGAAAAAATGAGAATAATGTGGATACCTTGTATGTTGGGGAAGCTGAAAAAATGCTGACACGGCTAAAACAGCACCTGAAAGATACTTTATATTGGAGCGATTGTATTGTTGTGGTCAGCAAGGATAATATACTAAATAAAGCACATGCCAAATTTTTAGAAAATAAATTCTTTGGACTTGCGAAAGCGGCGGGAAGATCCGAAGTAATCAACAACACAGTGCCAACTTGCTCATCTATTTCTGAATATGATGAAGCGATGTTGTTGGAATTTATAAGCAATACAAAATTACTGGTAAACACCCTTGGATATAAGATTTTTGACACCATTGAGGATAGTTCTATAAAGAAAAAAGACGATCAAATCCTATTTTATATTCAATCAGCGCGTGGAGCTAATGCAAAGGGAGTTCTTGTCGCGGATGGATTTGCCGTTCTAAAAGGTTCTGCAATCGCCACCTCAACCGTTCCAAGCATGACTGACAGTTTAACTCGTTTTCGAAGTGAACTAATCGAAAAAGGCATCATTGATTCAACATTCCATTTTGTAAATGACTACATTTTCACCAGTCCTTCTCTTGCAGCCGCTGTCGTAATGGGGAGGAATGCAAATGGGCGAATAGAATGGAAAACATCTGAGCACAAAACAATAAAGGATATTGAAGAAGAAAACTTAAACTAAAAAAAGAGAGCTAACTGACGAATCAAAATCCGTTAGCTCTCTTTTTATGAATAATGAAAAAGTGTTGCCAAATCATTGCCTCGGAGGGTCTTAACCCCTCAAAAACCCAGTCATATCACGTTTTTTCGGGTCTCTGAAATCATTCCCATTCAATCGTTGCGGGCGGCTTACTTGTAATATCATACACAATACGATTTACATGTTTTACTTCATTTACAATTCTTACGGAGACACGATCCAGTACATCGTAAGGAATTCTTGCCCAGTCCGCAGTCATAAAGTCAGTTGTCGTCACACCTCTCAGGGCAATGGTATAGTCATAGGTTCTAAAGTCCCCCATAACACCAACAGAACGCACATCTGTAATAACCGCAAAATACTGGTTGATGCTGCGATCCAGACCCGCTTTCGCGATCTCTTCACGGAAGATGGCATCCGCTTCTCTCAGAATCTCCAGCTTATCTTCTGTTACCTCTCCGATGACACGGATTCCCAGACCAGGGCCGGGGAATGGCTGACGCCATACCAGATGCTCCGGCAGACCCAGTTCCAGACCCATCTGACGCACTTCATCCTTGAACAGAAGGCGCAGAGGCTCGATCAATTCCTCAAAATCAACAACGGAAGGCAGACCGCCTACGTTATGATGACTCTTAATCACAGCGGAATCTCCCAGACCGCTTTCGATTACGTCAGGATAAATGGTGCCCTGCACCAAAAAGTCCACTTTGCCGATCTTCTTCGCTTCATCCTCAAACACACGGATAAATTCCTCGCCGATGGTCTTTCTCTTTGTTTCCGGATCTGTCACGCCCTTTAATTTGCTCAGGAATCTTTCCTGCGCGTTAGCTCTGACAAAATGGGAATCAAACATATTAGCGAAAGCCGCTTCTACTTCATCGCCCTCATTTTTGCGCATCAGGCCATGATCTACGAAAACACAGGTCAGCTGTTTGCCAATAGCCTTGGAAACAAGGGCCGCTACTACGCTGGAATCCACACCGCCGGACAAAGCGCAAAGGGCTTTGCCGTCGCCTACCTGTTCCCGGATTCTCTGGATCTGGTCTTCAATGTAGTTTGTCATGGTCCAGTCACCACGGCATCCACAGATCTCATACAGGAAGTTATGGATCATATTTGTACCCTTAGGGGTATGGTTTACCTCAGGATGGAACTGCACACCATAAAAACCCTTTTCCGGACATTCAATGGCCGCCGCAGGGCAAGTCGCTGTTGTACCGATAACGCGGAAACCTTCCGGCATTTCTGTTACAAAGTCTGTATGGCTCATCCAGCAGATCTCTTTTTCGGAGATTCCCTTCAGCAGCTTGCTGTTGGTATCAAAGGTTACTTCTGTTTTGCCGTATTCGCTTCTTTCATTAGCGTTGCCAACCTTGCCGCCCAAAGTATAAGCCATCAGCTGACAGCCATAGCAGATGCCCAGTACAGGAATGCCCAGCTGGAAAATCTCCGGATCACAATGAGGAGACTTCTCATCATATACGCTGTTGGGGCCGCCGGTAAAAATAATCCCCTTGGGATTCTTTGCCTTAATCTCCGCAATGGGTTTATTCCATGGCATAATTTCACAATAAACGTGATGCTCTCTGACGCGTCTGGCAATCAGCTGATTGTACTGACCGCCAAAGTCCAAAATCACAATCATTTCACGATCCATCCGTGTTCCTCCAAATCTATTCTCTTTCTGTTTTCCCTCTAAAATAAAGAAAAAACCACAACAGGTTCTCTGTATCATATTAGCATAGGTCACAGGGATTGACAAGAGAAAACCGCTCTTTTCTCCCAAATCAGGCCTTTTGCTCCAGCAGCGCCTGCCTGCCCTCTTCTGTCAGCCCCTGAATCACATACTCCGCGCTGCAGCAAAGGTCAATCTCATACAGGCTGACCCATCCCTTTTCTTCCATTTCCAGAATCATCTTTTCTGTTTCCTGCTGGCTTACGCCCATTTCTCTGGACAACGCCGCCAGATCTGTCTCACTGCCGTTTTTTGTCAGGTCTTCGATTTGTTTTGCCGCCTTTTTCATTCCATCCATCACATCAACCGCTCCTTCGCTTCCTCTCCCACCAGATGGCAGGTCATATTCCGGGCAAAGTCCTTCGCCCGTTCCTCAATCCCCTCCACCTTCAAAATACTGGCGGGATCATTGGCCGTTTCCAGCATGGCGAACCGGGAAGGCAGGCGGAAAGTCTTATTCATGCTCATGGCGCTGATGGCCTGCTCCGCAACAATATTCCCGCCGCTGTATCCGGAAACCACAATGGCGTACAGCTGTTTCTCATAAAACTGATTTTTTCGGAACAGGGCCGTCAAACGATTGATAAACGCAGTCAGATTGGCGCTGAGAGCATCGTTATAATTGGGGCAGAGCAGCAGCACAGCGTCACACTCCAATATAGAGGGATACACCTGCTCCGCGATCACACCGCCATAGAAACAGTTCATTTTCTCACTGAAATGCATGCACATTTTATAGGGACAGCCGGAACAGTCCTGAATCGTGCCGTTTCGCAGAGAGATCTCCTTGATCCCTATTTTTTCCTGAGGCAGATATTCTTTCACCATATTCCAGAGCATAGCCGTATTAGAAGTCTTATGATTGCTGGCATGGAGCACCAGCAGATTGCTTTTCTCTTTTGGATTGGGCGCAAAAGCCGCCAGCTGGTCCACCATCCGCAGAGCCGCCGCAATATAGGCCCCCATATTATCCAACTCCAGATTCATAGCCTGAATATTGAAGTTCTGCAAAGAGCCGGTGCCTTCCACCATTCCCCTGCCGGGAAAAGCACAGCCGCAGAGATTGGCCGTAAACATCAGTTCTCTGGCCACAGATTTTGTATACAGCTCACTGGCACCGTCAATGAGGATAGCGCCCGTACAGCCTTCCAGCAGATCTGTCTCTGTCCGCATTTTCTTCAGGAAACGGAAATACTCCAGATTGATACCGGAAATCCCCAGAGAAATGGCAAAAAGGATCTTTTTCCCCTGCAAAGAATGGAAATCCTCCAGTTTTGAGATCACAGTCACATCATACCGCTCCATGATCTGATCCAGTACCATTTCCAGACGTCTTGTTTTTTCCCGGTCCTCACACCGGGGATATACCATAATCAAAGGCGTTTTCATCGGATCGCCTCCAATCCGTCATAGGCTTTTCGTATTCTGGCAAGCAGCGCCTCCGGCAGAGGCAGAACTTCCATCTGCGCTGTACGTTCCGTTTTATTTTTGCATCCCATATAGACGCCTGCCAGGAAATTAGAGCTGTAATGCCATTCTCCCCGCAGAGTCAACAGCAAAGAAATGGCCGCGGAGGAAATAGCCGGCGCCACATAAGGCTTAAAACCAAGTTCCCGCATCCGCAGATTGGCTTCCACCGCCAGCTTTGCCAATTCTTTGGACAAAGTATCATCATAATGAGAAATGCTGTTGGCAATCACCAGGTCCTCCCCATGAGGTCCAAAGGCTCTGCCCTCTGTCAGGAAGGAGGCAAAACGAGAATCCTTTTTGGCATAATACGCCGCTCTGGCGTTCATGACCCCCAGACCATAGCCCTGAATCTGTTCCGGACGCAGGCCCTTATAATCCATCTGCCCTTCTTCTCCCTCATTGGAAGCCAGAAACGCCGCTCTGCAAAGGGGGTCCACCGGATCGGAGACCACAGCGAAAATCCCCTGAAATCCTGCCTTTCTCGCTTTCTTTGCAAACATAGAAACAATGGAGCGATTGGCCTCAAACTGCACCATCCGCACATCCACCTGTTCCTGTCCCACCGGCGGGATACCCTTAGAAGCGCAGAAAACGAACATATCGCAGTCAAAAAGAGCTTCCTCCGTCAGGATCTCCACGGGGGGAAGGCGGTCATAATCCCAAGGGAAGGCCGCCTGATTCAATTCTCTTTCCCATCTGTCACAAACTGCGGGATTCATGTCGTAAATACCAATGGCTTCCAGACAATCTCCGCCCATCAGCTTCAAGGCCATCAGAACCGTACTGCCTACATCACCCAAAGCCAGAAGATGCAGCCGTTTCTTTTCCTTTTTGAGGCTTTTCAGCCGTTGAGTCCATTCTTCCTGGGTGCCGTAAGACAGATTGGCGAAATATACCTCTCCCTCTGCCATAGCGGTCTGGATTTCCTTTACAAAAGAAGCCTCCATGGTCTGTTCCTGTTTTTCCAGAAAATGCTCATCCAGCCATTCCAGAGACTCTTCTCCCGCCAGCATGGCTGGATGGGTAATTCTGCAAAGGCCCTTGTTTCCCGATGGATTCCGTTTTCCCAAATAAACGGTTTTGCCATCTATTTTCAAAACTTCCATGCTCTTTTCCTCCTTATTTTACGAGATGCTGCAATCGTACCAGCTGCTCGATATCATTTTCCACATATACAGACGCCGCCAAATGGCTGTCGTAAACCATACAGTCCCCTCTGTCGGGCATACGGGGAGAGATGATGACCTCGCTGAGCCGTCCCAATGTCAGACTCCGCTCAAATAAAGCCTGATACTCTTCCTCCAGCACGGAAAGGATCTCTTTGGCATTCTGGAGGCAAACCATGGAAAGATCATACACGCTTTCCTTAGATGCCCCCGGCATGAATCCCGGCATCACATAGGGCAGGATCAGATTGATGCCATTCAGACCGCTTTTCTTAGGATGCTGCTGTTCCACACCATCGCCGCCGATAAAGGGATACATACTGGTTTCTACGAACCAAACCCGCAGGGATGGAATAAAATATGCGCTGTCTACCTTGCGGCCCTGAATCTGCATCAGATCTTTGCCCCGGCCGGAAACAATGCCGATGACCAGACGGTCGATCTCCACCTGTTCCTGCTTAAACAGAGGGTCCAGCTCCCGGATACGGTAGCCCTTATGGAGATAGTCGTCTACCAGAATCACCGGCCGCCGGAAGGATTTGATGGTCTTTACCTGGCTTTGCAGCGGCAGGTATTCCGGAAACTCCGCAATCTTAAACGCATGAATATCCGAAGCGAAAATCTTTTCCGTATGCAGCATCTTCGTGACTGTATTGGGAATTGCGATCCCTTTCAATATTTTCCCAAAAGGCACGCACATCTTTTTGCCCAGTGTACGTACCGGCAATACTTCTTTAGGTACATCGTTGGCCTTCGTAATCAGCTCAATCAAGCGATTATACATAATGCCGGCGTTAAAGGAGATGACCAGTTCCCCCGGATAGAGCTTCGTCAAAGCCCGCTGGAACCGATGATGAGCCTCATCCAGCACCTGGAGCACTCTGGGGTTGGTATTAAAGGGTTCCTTAATCGCCGTCTGCACGTTATTGTAAAAGGTAATGGGATTTTTCATATCCACAACGTAAATCTCCCGTTTTGGCGTCTGTACCGGCAAAGGCACAAATCCCTGCCGCTCCAGAATATCCCGGTACTTCGGCAGCGCTGTTCCCGTCCGTGGACTGAAAATAGCGTAGGTAAAATCCTGGCTAAGGCAGTTAGCCAGAGATTCCGTCAAAAGGATCTGCTGGAGATCGGCGATCTTGGAATGGGGATGTGTATAGCAGGCCGTCACCAGAACGATCTTGCCGGAAGTTTCCTCCCGGATATAGCCAGCAATCTGAATATCGTCAAACTCCCGGTACAGATCTGTCGTAGGCAGATAACGATATACCATGACACCATCAATCAAACCTCTGCCTTCCTGGTCAAAGACAATCGTCGCCAGACTGCCCTCTTCCATAAGCGCCGTGGAAAGGGCTTCTGTTTTTTCCGGCTCTCCGCCGCTTTGATGCAGAATCTGCAAGGCTTCTCGCCCATTCTCAAAGTTGCGTATCTCCACAGATCTGGTCTGCAGCAGCCGTTTGTACTGAGGCTCCCGCAGATACAGACCGTTTTCGTAAATATAGTTCTGCGCCACCGTATCAATCAGGTTGGAAATATCCCGGTTGTGGTCAATATTTTCACGGATACGGGTGGAGCTGATATCCTCAAAATGCATAGGCAGCTTCAGCTCTACCACGGTATTCTGTATCATATCATAGGAAACATCATCCTGCTCTCCTTCTCCCGTTCCCGTTGTCCGGCGGAAAATGACATGAGGGAAGGTCATGATAGAATTTTCTTCCGGCTCCATTTTATAGGAAGAGGCATTTCGCACCACGTCACTGCCTACTACCATGTTAACCTCTTTGCCGGGGAACAGCTCCCGCAGTTTTTTCAAATCCTGGGGGTTAGCAATATTTACCGGTTGGTCCGAAGGGAACAGATAAATGTTCTCCTCATCGGCCACAGACATATGCAGGATGCGCCGGCGCACCATATGGGGCTGTGCCTTTTTGGACCAGGAAAACTCATCCAGCGCAAGATAAACCGTAAAGCCCAGATCCCGGATCTCTCTGGCAATCTCTTTATGCCCCAGTGTGAAGGGGTCAAAAGTGCCGGGGAAAAACGCGATCTTCTGGGGTTCCTGGAAGGAAAAGGCTTTCTGCGCGAAAAGATAATCACTGATAAAACGGTATACAAAATTCCATCCCGCTGTATGGTTGAAGAAGGTCAGTTCGGAACCTTCCTCCTTTTCAATCAGCATAAGCATTTTTTTGCCCATAAAGGCAAACATTTCCTTTTTCTCCCGCATCGTCAGCAGATCCTGGCCAAACAGTTCATGACCAACCACCCAGAAGGCTTCCCGTTTCACGTTTTCCTGATAATTGGCAAAGCCTTTTAAGATCATGCCCAGAATCCGTTTTTTTCTGTCCTCGTAGACGCGGATATTCTCCGGGAAGCGTTTTCGGTAAGCGGAATAGTATTGCATCATAACGCCTACAGTATCCAGTGCTACACTGGCTACCCGTTCGTTGGTACTGCTTTGGAGCCGCTGCAGGTCATTGAGGAACTCATCCAGTTCCTTGGGATGCAGGAACATAACAAATTCACCCAGATAACGGGGGATGTATTTAGAAAACTCAAACTCCCCAATTTCCAGACCTTTGGTCAGCTCGATGGCTACCTCGTTGCGCTGGTCCCAGGAAAGCATCGGCGCCAGCTTTACCAGCGTCTCCCCTGCATAATGGCGGACGGAGACCTGCTCGCTGACCTTCAGCAGATTGGAAAGATGCGTAGCTACATGCAGTTTCGGCATTTCCTTCCCCTGCAAAATACGGTCATACAACAGACTGATATTGACAATTTTGATCTTCCATGGCGTTGCCGCTTTCAGATTGTCCAGGAAAATATCCGAAACCACACGGCTGTCCTCGAAAATATGACGGCTGGAAACACCTCGAAGTTCGCATTTGAGCTTGTATTTCTCCCGTATGGTGTACAGCAGATATTCCAGACTCACGTCGCCGTTGATCGGAACCGCTTCCACAATCTGACGAATCTGTTCCACCATGGCCTCGGAACGGCAGAATACAGAAACCATATCCTTTAAGTTCAGCAATACAGCGGAACGGATCTCCAGAGAATCCGAAACAGCGTAATACGCCATAAAATCCAGATAAACCTTCAACTCTTCCTCCGAAAGAAGCTCCATGGGCAAAGACGCGATGGTATCCAGCAGAATGAAGGCGGTCTCATCATTCCAATGGGTCCTGCGGTAATATTGCGTAACAGGCTGGATATAATTTTTACGGTTTTCCCTGCGGCAGTTCTCCATCAGAGAGATCACCACACGTTTCAGGCCGTAGCCCATCCATCTTCTATGGCGGTCGATCATCTTATGGTCGGGAATGATAATCATTTCCAGATATTTTTCCCACATTTCGTAACTATTGGTATCATCCAGCACCAGGTTGACATCCACCGGCAGTTCCTTTCCATAGGTAATATCATAGTGAGCAATAATCTCCCCCAGAAGGTCCGCCGCCTGACGACGGATATCCCCCTCCCGATGGAACATCAGCTCATACAAAAACGCCGCTGACATCTGCTTCTGCCGCTGGTTCATATATGTATAGTATTCCGCGAAAATATTCAGATAGGCTCTGGAATCCTTCCAGTCTCTGGTGCTTCTGGCCGCTTCCAGAATATCGCCAAAGGACAGTTCCCGGCTCAGTTTATGCATCAGGCGGATATTGTGGTCAATGGCTGTATGCTTGAACACATCCACCGTCTCATCCACATTCAGCAGCGCGTGATTTTTGTGCGTCACCGGGGTCAGAGAACATCTGGTCAAATCCACGTTGACACCGAGGGAAATCATATAATTCTCAAAGTCCTCCAATCTGGAATATACATGACGGTATCTGTTTTCTTTTGCCGTATCCACGTTATCCAGCTTATTCAAAATCACACGGAAGGATTCCTCCAGGCTGTAAAAGCCCATAATCTCCTTGCCGTTTTCATAGCCTCTGCTCTTTACCCGAAAATCGGCGTAAATCAAAATCAGGGATTCCACAGGCAGATTGTCCAGTTCCAGATCCCAGGTAGAATGGTTGGCGGCAATATGGCCCATGGAAGACAGCTCGTGATGTTTGAACCAGACATCCGTATAATAGTAATGAAGATACGGAATCCGTCTGACCTCATTCTCCCGGCATCCATATTTACCGATATCATGGCCTGCCGCCGCACCGGAAACCAGCAGAAGATCCACAGGAATTCCCGCCCGTACCAGCTGTCTGGCAATATGCATGGAAATATGATGGACTCCGGCTACATGGGCCAGCATATCAAAAGGCATAATCTCCCTGCCAATGCGCATCAGTTCATATAAATATTCCTTTTCGAACGCCTTTAAAAAGCTCTCATACTCCTGGAGATAGGGACTGCCTTCCCTCTCCTCCCGGCTGGCAAAATCAAAATTTCTGATTCTGGAATAAGGCAGCCGTTCTGCCTCCGCCTTCAGGAAATACCGCAGACATGCCAGATAAAAATATACCGCTGCCCCATGGTCCTCCCGCAGCCCAAGATCATCCCGATGAGGATAGATCTTCTGGATCAGATACTGATAAATATAAGTCAGCCACCCTTCCTCCGGACTAGCGCCGGAAATCTCTTCCATAGCATGCCGGCACAGTTCCAGCACAGTTTCACAGCAGACCTCCTCCTGTGAAAGGATCTTATCAATACCCGCTGTCCATGTTTCTCTGTCCATGACGGCCTGCACCGTCTTTTTTCTGATTTTTATATCTTTCAGGAAATCCCGCTCGGTCAAAAGAGCCTGCAAATCCCGGTAAATGGTTTGGATCTGTTTTTTTCTCATAGCATTCCGCCCTTCCCTTTCTGAGATGCTTTTATTCTAACATTTTCGTATTTTCCTTGCAAATATTTCTGTCCACAGGCCGGCCAACGTTCTGTTTTATGCAGTCAATGTATAAATTTTTTTCATATATTTGTATGACAAAAAATTTAATCTATTCAATTTTTTAATTGATTTTCCATCTTTTTATTATAAAAAACCATATTTATTTACATTTTTCCCATTTTCTATTATGAAAAATCATAATTGTTTCCGTTGACAGATTCAAAATTCATTGATATATTTAATAAAAAAGAAATATATCATCTTCCACTCGGACGATATAAAAACAAATGTCCGCCCAATAAATTCAAACATAGAAAGGGTGATCGCAAAATGATTACATACAACAAACAGAAAAATCTGCTGGAACTGCTGAGTTACCAGTACAGTCTGCAGGATGTGGAGGAACCGAATCTGTATCGTGACAACTTCAGCTACGACGAGGTCCCCAAAGTAACCTTCAACTATCGTCTGGTTCCCATGAACTGTCCCGACGAAATCTGGATCACAGATACTACCTTCCGTGACGGCCAGCAGTCCAGAGCTCCTTACACCGTTGAGCAGATCACCAAGCTTTATGAAATGCTCCATCGTCTGGGCGGCCCCAAGGGCAAGATCCGCCAGTGCGAATTTTTCCTTTACAGCGAAACCGACCGCAAAGCTATCCGTGCCTGCCAGGAAATGGGCTTTGAATTTCCGGAGATCACCGGCTGGATTCGCGCTACCAAAGAGGACTTCCAGCTGGTAAAGGATATGGGACTGAAGGAATGTGGCATTCTGGTCAGCTGCTCTGACTATCATATCTTCCATAAACTCCATAAAACAAGAAAACAGGCCATGGACGGCTATCTGGAAATCGTTAAAGCGGCACTGGATATGGGTATCCGTCCCCGCTGCCACTTTGAGGACGTTACCAGAGCGGACTTTTATGGCTTCGTCGTTCCTTTCGCTCAGGAACTGCGCCATTTGATGGAACAGTATCAGATTCCCGTCAAAATCCGCTTCTGCGACACCATGGGCTACGGCGTGCCTTATCCCGGCGCTACCCTGCCCCGCAGCGTACCCGGTATCATTTACGGTATCAACCACTTTGGCCAGTTCCCCAGTGAACTGATCGAATGGCATGGACATAACGACTTCTATAAGGCCGTTGTAAACGCCACCACCGCATGGCTTTACGGCGCTTCCTCCGTCAACTGCTCCCTGCTGGGCATCGGCGAGCGCACCGGCAACACCCCTTTGGAGGCCATGGTCATGGAATACGCCCAGATGCGCGGCACTCTGGACGGCATGGACCCTACGGTCATCACAGAGATCGCGGAATATTACGAAAAAGAGCTGGATTATAAGATCCCGGCCCATACGCCTTTTGTAGGCGCTGATTTCAACGTAACCCGTGCCGGTATCCACGCGGACGGCATCGCCAAGGACGAAGAGATCTACAATATCTTCAATACCGCAAAGATCCTTAACCGTCCTCTCGGCGTAGAGGTCAACAAAAACTCTGGTCTGGCGGGCATCGCTTACTGGCTGAACCACGAATTAAAGCTGGAAGGCGACGAAAAGATCAGCAAGAACGCGCCGGAAGCGGCGATTTTAAAGGAATGGGTAGACAAGCAGTATGATAACGGCCGTGTTTCTTACATCAGTAAGGAAGAGCTGATCGAGGCCATGAAGGAACTGACACCCCATCTGGCGGCAAAACTGCCTGAATAAGAGAAGATAAAGAAATATTAGGAGGCTTTCACTATGAATATTACGGAAAAACTCATCAAATCCCATCTGGTCAGCGGCGAAATGATCCCCGGCAAGGAAATCGCCATCAAAATCGACCAGACACTGACACAGGACTCTACCGGCACCATGGCATACCTTCAGTTTGAAGCCATCGGTATCCCTCGTGTCAAAACAGAGAAATCCGTGGCTTATATCGACCACAACACACTGCAGACCGGCTTCGAAAACGCTGACGATCACAAATATATCCAGACCGTAGCCAAAAAGCATGGTATTTATTTCTCCAAGCCCGGCAACGGTATCTGCCATCAGGTACATCTGGAACGTTTCGGCAAACCCGGCAAGACCCTTCTGGGCTCTGACAGCCATACCCCGACTGGCGGCGGCATCGGCATGCTGGCCATCGGCGCAGGCGGTCTGGATGTAGCTGTTGCCATGGGCGGCGGCGCTTACTATCTGGCAATGCCCCGTGTCTGCCGCGTAGTGCTGACTGGTAAACTGAGCCCCTGGGTAACAGCCAAAGACGTTATTCTGGAAGTCCTTCGCAGACTCTCCGTAAAGGGCGGCGTAGGCAAGGTCATGGAATATGCCGGTGAGGGCGTAAAAACACTCAGCGTTCCCCAGAGAGCTACCATCACAAACATGGGCGCGGAGCTGGGCGCAACCACCTCCGTATTCCCCAGTGACGAAGTCACAAGAGCCTTCCTGAAAGCCCAGGGACGTGAAGAGGACTGGATTGAACTGAAAGCAGACGACGACGCTATTTATGACGAAGAAGTCGTTATCGCTCTGGATGAAATCGAACCTCTGGTGGCTTGTCCTCATAGCCCCGACAATATCAAAAAAGTCAGCGAAATCAAAGATCTGGCCGTAGATCAGGTTGCCATCGGCAGCTGCACCAACTCTTCCTATACAGACATGATGACCGTTGCGGCTCTCTTGAAAGGCAAAACCGTAGATCCTAATGTCAGCCTTGTTATCGCTCCCGGCTCCAAACAGGTTATGAATATGCTGGCAGCCAACGGCGCACTGGCAGACATCATTTCCGCCGGCGCGCGTATTCTGGAATGTGGCTGCGGTCCCTGCATCGGTATGGGACAGGCCCCCGCGACCAACGCTGTTTCCCTGCGTACCGTCAACCGGAACTTTGAAGGCAGAAGCGGCACAAAATCCGCACAGGTATATATCGTCAGCCCGGAAACCGCCGTTGCCAGCGCTTTGAGCGGCAAACTGACAGACCCTCATACCCTGGGAGAAGCACCTCTGGTTTCCATGCCGGAGCATTTCCTGGTAAACGATAATCTGATTATCCCTCCCGCACCGGAAGGCGAATGTGTAAAGGTTGTCAGAGGGCCCAACATTCAGCCCTTCCCCAAAAACACAAAGGTCCCCAAGGAGATCAAAGGCGGCGCCCTCATTAAAGTGGAAGACAACATCACTACTGACCATATCATGCCTTCCAACGCGAAGCTCCTGCCCTTCCGCTCCAACGTGCCTTATCTGGCGGATTACTGCCTGACGCCCTGTGATCCGGAATTCCCCGCCAGAGCCAAAAAAGCAGGCGGCGGCTTCATCATCGCCGGCCAGAACTATGGTCAGGGCAGCAGCCGGGAACACGCGGCACTGGCGCCTTTGCAGCTGGGTGTAAAAGCGGTTCTGGCAAAATCCTTCGCGAGAATCCATATGGCAAACCTTATCAACAACGGCATCCTGCCGCTGGTATTTGTCAACGAATGGGATTATGACAATATTAAAGTAGGCGATGAATTCGTTATCAAATACGCGGCAGACCAGATCAAAGGCGCGGCACAGGGCCAGATCGTCAATGTAACCTGCGTAAAGACCGGCGAGGAAATCCCTACCCGTCTGAATATTTCCGAACGCCAGAGAGACATTCTGCTGGCAGGCGGTCTGCTGAACTATACGAAAGAATCCAACTGATGAAATTTAAGGAGGAACCATCCATGTCTTATAAAGTAACTTTGATCCCCGGTGACGGCAGCGGCCCTGAAGTTATCGCCGCCGCAAAAAGAGTGGTAGAAGCAACAGGTGTTGCCATCGAATGGGAACAGGCGGAAGCCGGCGCTGCCATGATTGAAAAATACGGCACTCCCCTGCCCGACGAGACCATCGAGTCTATCCGCAGAAACGGCGTTGCCCTAAAGGGCCCCGTTACCACACCTGTGGGCACAGGATTCCGCAGTGTAAATGTGGCGATGCGTAAGATTTTTGACCTGTATGCCAATGTACGCCCCGCCAAAACATACCCCGGCGTTATCACCAGATTCGAAAACATTGACCTGGTGGTAGTTCGTGAAAACACAGAGGACCTTTACGCCGGCATCGAGCATATGGTAGGCGAGGACGCAGCGGAAAGCATCAAGCTCATCACCCGCAAAGGCTGTGAGCGCATCATCCGTTATGCTTTCGATTTCGCTGTCAGAGAAGGCAGAAAGAAAGTTACTGCCGTACATAAAGCAAATATCATGAAATGCACCGACGGTATGTTCCTGGACATTGCCAGACAGATCGCCAAGGAATATCCTCAGATCGAATTTAACGACAGCATCGTAGACGCTATGTGTATGCGTCTGGTAATGCATCCCGAAGACTATGACGTACTGGTATGCCCCAACCTTTACGGCGACATCGTTTCCGACCTGTGCGCCGGTCTGGTGGGCGGTCTGGGCCTGACTCCCAGCGCCAATATCGGCGTCAGCGGCGCCATCTTTGAGCCCATCCACGGCTCCGCTCCGGATATCGCCGGACAGCATAAAATCAATCCCACAGCGGCCATCCTCTCCGCATCCATGATGCTGGCTCATCTGGGCGAAACAAAGGCCGCCGCAAGCATTGAGCAGGCCGTAACAAAGGTCATTTCCGAAGGCAAGACACTGACGCAGGATATGGGCGGCACGGCCTCCACAGAGGAATTTGCTGACGCAGTCATTGCCGCGCTGGCATAACAGCAGGATGCAATAAAACAGCAGAATCGCAAAACAGCCTTCCTTTAAGAAAACAATTGCGATAAAATTGAATTGCCGGAATCCTATTTATTACAAGGATTCCGGCAATATTTGTTTTCTTATGAAGATGCCCCCTATCAACTGGTTTCTATGAGAACATAATTTCAAAAAAATAAAACTGCTGGAGTCCTTGCATAGGGTTCCAGCAGTTTTTGTTTTCCGTGCTCTATGATTCTGGTTCCGTTTTTCTTTCCTGTCCCGGACCAAACCGGAAACCGGAAGAAATCGCGGAAGTATGACAGACATCTTTGCATCTGCCGCATCGAATACACTCCGCGCCGTTGATATTTTTTCTTACATCCACCTGCATGGGGCAGATCTTTTCGCACAGACCGCAGCCGTCACATTTTGCCCTGTCCACTTCCATCTGGAAAAATCCCACTCTTTGAAAAAGGCCATAAAAAGCCCCCAAGGGACAGAGATATTTACAGAACGGCCGATAGATCACCATAGACCCCAAAACAACCAGTCCCAGCAAACACATTTTCCAGTAGAACAGACCTCCTATCATCTGACGAAGGGATTCTGACTGAGCAACCAACGGAATTCCCCCTTCCAGCGTTCCCACTGGGCAGATCCATTCACAAAAATACGGCGGCGCGATGCCAAAGGCATTGGTCAGCGTTAAAGGCAGTATCACTACCATCACCGCAAAAATCACATATTTCAGCCAGCGCAAAGGCCGATCTATCTTCTGGGGCAGCTCCCACTTTGGAACCGGGATCTTATGCAGCAGGTCCTGTATCAGCCCAAAGGGACAAAGGAAACCGCAGACCAGCCGTCCCAGCACTACGCTGAAGAACAGCAGTATCCCGAAAATATAGTAGCTGAATTTGTACCGCCGGTCTCCCAGCACTGCCTGCAAAGCGCCTATGGGGCAGGCCCCCAGCGCCCCCGGGCAGGAATAACAGTTCAGTCCGGGGACACAGAGGAATTTCTGATCTCCCTGATAGATCTTCCCCTGCAAAAAGCCCGCGGCATATCCGTTGCAGACCACGGCAGCCAAAATCTGGATCAGGGTACGTTTTTTCTCACTTTTTCTCATATCATCCCACCCCAATACATTCCAGACAAATATTGACCGCTTTTTTCAGCACCGTAAGGTGCTCCTCCCGCGCCATGCCAATGATAATACATATAATTGAAATCAGAAAAAGGGGATATTTCACATATCCCCCGATTTTTCTTTGATCCATACTGTCACATCCCAGCAGTTATTTTCACTGTTTCAATGCCAGTCTTCTGTCGATCTCATCCAGATACGCCTGTACCACTTCGCCGGATTTGGCGGGAACTCCAATGACAGGCTCCCCAATAACCTTTCCTTCACCGTCCACAAACAGTGTGGTCGGTACATTCGCGATATAGCGCAGTGCGCAGTTGTTCAGACTTTCAGAAGCCAGCAGTGTAGGATAAGTGATGCCCATATAATCTACAATCTCCTGTGTCAGCTCCAGATCATCCGCGCCATCCAAGCAGATGGAGATGATATTTACGCCCTCTGGAAGCACTTCCTTCAGATCCGGCATTTCTTCCATCTCACTGATGCAGTTGTTGCACCATGTGGTCCAGATCTTTACCATCGTCAGATCATAATCGGCAAAAATATCCTGTGTCACTGTTTCCCCGGACAAAGTCTGTGTCTCAAACTGGGAGAAATCCCCTTCGAAACTGCTGCCCTGCACCTCTGTGGGAGGGAAAATGAATGTCTTTTTCATCAGATTTTCCCGATCCGCCACAAGGGCATCCACTTCCGCTTTTTCTTCCTCTGTCATACCGTCGTTGGAATAGGAAGTGTTGCTGCCGAAATAATAGTCCGCGTCAAAAGCGGTGCAAAGCTTCTGTGTATCCGCAAAGAACTCCTCGAAATAAGCAAATTCCTCCGCCGCCTGTTCATCCCCCGCAGGAAGGCGGAAAATACCGGCAAAACAGAATGCCTGCTCCAAAAAGATCTGATCGGCCTCGTCCATTTCCGCCTCCATCACCGCGTTGGTAGCGGCATCGGGCAGATAAAACCCGTATAAGGCATAAGGAGAAACGGGGAACATTTCAAAATGGTTATTGGAAAGCGCTGTTTTCACAGGCTCAGTAAACGCCACCCCGAAGCCCATTTCCGGAGAAGTATAATAGGTGTTTACATTTTCCATCAAAAAAGAAGTCCCGTCCAGTGTCGTCATCGTCTCCTGATTGAAGGACTCATTGACTAATGTACCGTCCTCCAAAGTGATTACGCTGTGTTGGGACGTATCCTGCTGAGAAACGGGATCAGAGCTGCAGCCAGCCAGAGCCGTTGTCAGAAAAACGGATACGAAAAGCGCGCAAAGTAATTTTTTCATCTCTTTCTTTCCTTTCCCTGTCCATTTGTAAATTGCTGTTTTTCATGGTACTTCTGCATATTACAGGGAATCTCAGGAAGTGTCAAGACATAAAAACCGCTTTTTTTATTAAGAAATCGTATGTATTTGAGAATATACCATTTTCGTTTTCAAAGAAATACAAAATATGAATTTTAACGGTACGAAATGGTTTCTACGCCAGTTTTTTCCAGGATATTTCGAAAGTTCTCCATCTCCTCCTCCGAAGGCGCGGAGAACTCCTCACTGGGCAATGTCATGCCCAGAGCCTCGTATTTTCCAAAACCGAATTTATGATAGGGCAGCAGTTCCATCTTCGCTTTTGGGAGATATGTGTGAACAAACTCCCCGCTTTTTCGGATATTCTCCTCTGTGGCGTTGACAGGACGGATCACAGGAATCCGGATCACAACCTCCGCGTCGAATTCTCCCAGCCGCTTCATATTCTCCAATATCTTCTGATTGGATACGCCCGTATACTCCCGGTGGATCTCGTCATCCATATGCTTCAGATCCATAAAAATCTGATCCATTCGGGCCAGAATCGGCTTTACCCGCTCAAAGTCAAAATATCCGCTGGTCTCAATGGCCAGATGGAACCCCATGTCATAGAGTTTTTCTGAAAGCTCATCCAGAAAATCCGCCTGCATGGTAGCTTCTCCACCGGAAAAGGTAATGCCACCGCCGGAACGAGCGTAAAAAAGGCGGTGCTTTTTCACGCTTTCCACGATTTCATCGGCTTCCGTTTCCACCACCATCCGCTTTTTGGCCTGCTTGGGGCAGATATCGGCGCAAGCGCCGCAGCCATCACACATCGCTCTCTGAGACGGTTCATTAAGGTTAATGCCGCCGTGAAGATGGCAGACCGTAGTACAAAGGCCGCAGCCAATACATAATTTTTCATAAAATGCCGTTTTGGGCTTATGGTCAAAGCCCTCCGGGTTAGAACACCATTTGCAGCGCAGAGGGCAGCCCGCCAGAAACACCGTTGTGCGGATTCCTTCCCCATCATTGACAGAGAAAGGCTGCAGCTGTAATATTGTACCCTTCATAATCCTTCTTCCTCTCCCATATGCTTTAAAGCCTCCCCACAGGAAAAGGCCGTCGCGTCCTTATCCTCTCGCGGGGAGGCAAAATATCAAGCTGCTATTTTAAAATTCTAATTCCATCAGAATGTCTCGTGGGCATTTCTCGCGATAATGGAATCCTGCATAGATTTGGACAGGTTGACAAACTGTGTGCTGTAACCAGCTACACGCACCAGCAGATCCTTGTAGTCCTCGGGATGGGCCTGTGCCTTACGCAGAGTTTCCGTAGAAACAGTATTAAACTGTACATGGAAAGCGCCCAGTGCGAAATAGGACTGGATCATCGCGCCCAGATTTGCCTGTCCTCTCTTGGTTGCCACCAGATCCTGATTCAGGCGCAGATTCAGCAGTGTGCCGCCGCTGTGGATATCCTGATTCAGTTTCGCCGCGGAACGCATTGCCGCCAGCGGTGTAGAGGTATCTGTGCCAACGTAAGGAGATACGCCCTCGGAAATAGGCTCTGTGGCCTTTCTGCCGTCGGGTGTAGCGCCCAGTACCTTGCCTGTAGGCAGGTAGTTGGAGATGCCCATAAAAGCGGAGAGGAAGTTCTTGTCATGGATATCCTTATACTGATGTACTTCTTCATAGAAGAAATTGCCGATCTTACGCGCGATATCGTCTACATAATCATCATCGTTGCCATATTTGGGCACTGCCTGTGCCTTTGCCCGCAGTTCGTCATAGCCTTCCCAGTTATGGTCGATAGCGTCGATCAGCTCCGCCATGGTTACGGATTTTTCCTCAAATACCAGCTTTTTGATGACTGCCAGAGAGTTTGCCACAACGGCAATACCGATCCCTGTGATAACGGGGCCGATGTTGTATTTTGCGCCGCCCTTGGTCAGATCCTTGCCGTTTTTCATGCAGTCCTCGATACAAGCGGACATAAAGGGTCTGGGCACCATTTCCACATGGAGCCGCTGTGCAGTAATCAGGCTGATAACGGCCTGTTTAATCAGGTACGCAAACTGTTTATAGAACGCATTTTCCACTTCTTCATAGCTGGAGAAAGTACGGGGATCTTTTTCATCCAGAGCAATCTTCTTGCCGCTGAGACGGCTCTTGCCTTCATTGGTAGCAAATTCCAGAGCAGCCGCGAAGTTCAGGTTCGCCGCGGAAGTCCACTCCCCTGTTTTACGGAAATGCGGTACAACACAGCCGCAGTTGGACCAATCTCTTGCGTCCTCCGGTTCATAGCCCGCGTTAATCAGCATCTGATAACCGGCATTATCACTGTGGATCGCAGGGAAACCGGTACCTTTGCTTACCAGATGGGTTACGGCCGCCATAAAATCATCGGGGCAGTCGGGATGGATACGAACGCTCAGACCGGGCTGATGGGCCAGAGTATCCTCTGTTGCCTGCAAACACAGGTAGGACAGTTCGTTGGTGGCATCCTTGCCGTCTCTTGTTCTGCCGCCCACGGTCAAGTTCTGGAACTGGTTGTATCCGGCGAAGAAATCCGCGGTATTGGCGGAAATAGTCCATACCCACTCGGACAGTTTCAGCCACAGGCACTCAATCAATTCCAAAGCGTCCTCCTTTGTCAGAACGCCAGCGTCCACATCTGCTTTATAGTAAGGATACATATATTGGTCAAAACGGCCAGGGTTCCATGCCAGAGGGTTTTCGGACAGGATACCGCCCAGCTGTGTGAACCACATAAACTGGATCGCCTCACGGAAGGATTTGGGCGGATTTTCCGGTACAGCGTCACAAATCTCAGCGATCTGCAGCAGTTCCGCCTTTCTTGTTTCATCGGCTTCTTCCGCCGCCATCTCTCTTGCTTTTTGCGCATAACGGTTGGCCAGCCGGATGATACCGTCACAAACCAAAACAATGGAACGGTAAAACTCCATTTTTTCCACGCCTTCCAAAGAGGTAGCGTCCAACTCTGCCAGATATGCTTCCGCTTCTTTTTTGATGCCGCCGAAGCCCTTTTTGAACAGCACATCCTGGTAGTCCGCCGTGATCTCGCCTACGGCCTGACGCCATTTGGAGTCTGTATCCACAAAGCCCGTATCTACGGCAACTCTCTTTGTTTCCTCGGAAATCTGCGCCAGGAAAGCCTCTTCCAGAGATTTATGTTCCCAGTAAGGGAAGATTTCTTTTCTGACAAAAGCACGCTGTTCGTCTGTCATTTCATAGGGGTCCTGCGCTCTGGTAGCGAAATTGTCCATTTCTCTGTCTACCCAGGTCCAGGAGAACTCCGGTGTCAGGATGCCGCATTTGCGGAACTCGCCGGTACAGCCGACAATCAGTTCATCAGAGAAAATATTGACACACAGCTCGTTGCAGGTATCATAAAACGCCTGGGCACGGCGAATGGCAACGGGCTGGCCTTCTGTTTTCTTGTGGGATTCCGTCCAGATTCTTGCTCTTTCATAGGAAATAGCAGGTTTGCTGTTTACATAGTTTAAACGAATTCTTTCCACTCTTGGTGTTGCGCTCATGCTGCTCATCCTTTCTTTTGTCCTCTATTTTTTGTAGTAAATCAGCATACAAATTCGAGTACGTCCTTCCGCTCCGTTTTTATAAACATGCGGCCGATGTGCGTAAAAGCGGATACCGTTGCCCGCTTCCACGCGATGCTCCTTTCCGTCTGTTTCCAGTAGAAAAACGCCTTCATAAACCAGAATAAATTCCTCCGTCCCCTCCTCATGTGCCTCCGATACGGAACAGGAACCGGGGTCCAGTTCGATATCCAGCATTTCAAAGGGGCGGTCCTGCAAAGCCGGAAAAAAGGGATAGAGCCGGAAATGACCGCCATCACTAATCAACGGCGTAATCTCCGTTTTCCGGATGATCTGTGCCTCCTCCTCCGACTGCTCCAGCAGCCCCGTAAAAGAAATATGCAGCCCTGTGGCAATCTTCCAAAGCGTTGCGATGGTAGGACTGGACTCGCCCCGCTCGATCTGTCCCAGCATACTTTTGCTGACACCGGTCATTTCCGAAACACTATCCAGACTCCATTTCTTTTCCTTTCTGATCTTCCGCAGGTTTTCCGCAATCAAGCGGCTCATCTCATCCATGAAAACGCTCCTTTCCTTTCTCTTCCTCCGCAAAACACAGACAAAGGGAAGTCGCCTCTATTTGTACGCTATAACGCACTTCTATGAGACCAGCATATCATTCCCTTTCCTTTGTGTCAATGCATTTCCCCAATTCTTAATGCGAATTTGACCGTTTTTTTGTACATTTTAAATACAAAAACGGCTTTTTGTCCGCAGGCGGCGACCAATGGACAAAAAACCGTTCTCCAAAACCTTAAGCTCTTTTCGCTCTGAGCTTCATGATCTCATCCAGCACCTGATGGGCCACCTCTTCTTTGGTCAGCAATTCCAACTGAACTTCCTCCTCATGAGAGATCATGGTAACCACATTGGTGTCCGTGCCAAAGCCGCTGCCTGCTACTTTCAGGTTGTTGGCAATGACCAGATCAATATTTTTCTTATCCAGCTTGACTCTGGAATTTTCCAGCATATTCTGGGTTTCCATAGAGAAGCCGCAGTAGAACTGGCCCTCTCTGCGGTGTGTCCCCATATACTGGAGGATATCCGGGTTTCTGTCCAGTTCAATGGTCATATCCCCGTCTTTTTTCTTCACTTTATCCTCCGCTACATTTTTCGGCTTATAATCCGCCACAGCAGCGGATTTCACGATAATATCGTTGTCTAAAAACCGTTCCTTCATGGCCTCGAACATATCCACAGCACTGACTACCGGTACAAAATCCACAAACATGGGAGGCTTTTGGGTGGTCACGCCGCTGACTAATGTCACTTCCGCACCACGCAGCATCGCCGCTTTGGCGATCTCATAGCCCATTTTGCCTGTGGAATGATTTGTAATATAGCGCACAGGGTCAATGCTTTCCTGGGTAGGGCCGGCCGTTACGATGACTTTCAGTCCTTTCAGATCCTTTTCATAAGCGATCTCCCTCATAATATAGCCTACCAATACCTCTTCCGAAGGCATCTTGCCGTCTCCCACATCCCGGCAGGCCAGCAGGCCTTTTTCCGGCTGGATAATCTCATAACCGTAGTGCGCCAGCTTTTTCAGATTATCCTGCACAATGGGATTATGATACATATTAGTATTCATAGCGGGTGCCACCAATACCTTGCAGGTGCAGGCCATAATGGTTGTTGTCAGCATATCGTCAGCGATGCCATTGGCCATCTTTCCAATCACATCCGCAGAAGCGGGAGAAACCAGAACCACATCCGCCTTCTTCGCCAGAGACACATGGGCTACATGGAACTGGAAATTCCGGTCAAAGGTATCTACCAGACATTTGTTTCCTGTCAGCGTCTCAAAAGTAATAGGCGTAATAAAATTGGTGGCGTTTTTCGTCATCAAAACGTGTACATCGCAGCCCAGCTTTACCAGCATACTGGCAACGTTGGCCATTTTATAGGCGGCAATACTGCCTGTTACTCCCAAAAGCACTGTTTTATCCTTTAACATTTTCGCAACATCCTTTTCCTTTCGTATTTTCAAAACGACTCATTGTGCATATTATAACAAACTTTTCTCTTCCCGTACAGGTCTGGAGAAAAAGTTTCCGCTAAAATACCAGATAAGAAGCACCCTCCAGAGGGATCACTACCTGCAGCCCCACTCTGTCATTGATGTCCCCGACTACATAGACCGTATAGGCCTTTCCGCCTTCTACCGTCATATCCGGGTCCTCCATGAGTACAGCGCCGCTGAAATAATCCCGCAGCTTGATATTATGAGAACCGGGCCGCACTGCCATATACCGGCTCACTTCTTTATAATTCAAATCGGAAAGCACTAAACTGTCATCCAGATATACGTCCATCTGCGGCGCGTTGGCAGACAGCTGCACAAAGCGGACATAGGCCGTATCCTTACGCAGGAACCGCCGGTTATCGTTAATCATTTCCAGGGCGGGGCTGCCGGAAGGGCCGGTAATGGCCGCCGTATAAATACGGTAGCCAATCAGGTTCATATAGTTGACCAGCAGCGGGTTCGTCACTGTGCCAGCCTTAAAGACAGCCACACGGTAATAACCGGGAAAGGCCTTCATGTATTCCGTAAAATTCCGATAGGTCAGAGAGGAGACCACCTTTCTGCCGTTGACGTAAATATCCACAGCCCCCGTGTAAGGATAGGCATGGAAAAACCGAAGGTAGCTGTACAGTGTAATGCCGGGGATAATCGGAATCACAGTCAGATTCAGATTGCCCGGCAGCTGAATCCCCGGATAGAGGCTTCTGGTGGTACCATCGGGTGTTTCCGTGGTCAGACTATCCTGGGGCAGCTCCTGGATCTGGTTTTGAGTCAGAGGCAGCGGCATAAGAAAATCCGCGCTGGTCTCCAATCCATTCACATCATAATATTCAGCCATAAGATTCACCTGCTTTTTTCTTCTGCTGTTATCCTATGACAAAACAAAAAACAATGTGCCTGTTCACACTGGCCGAATGGGAAGAAACCAGAATCTTCCATAGAGAAACGCATACATCCGCGCGCTCTCCTCCCGAGATAAATCCGAGAATGACAGAATTTCCATTTCCACTCCGAACAGCCGCCAGCAAATTCCCGTTTCTTTCATACCGTTTCGCAGATAAAACAATTTTCTCTTTTTTCTCTGCGCCGCGTTTTCCGCCGATGCATCCTCTGTTTCGATTTCCAGAAAAATCTTTTTACCGGGGCAGCGCCGCCGTAAAAGCCCCAATGCCTGACTTCCGATACCACGGTCTCTTTTCCCTGCCGCCACAGCAAAATAATCTACCAGCATCAGATCCTGACAGACCGCCAGTACGAAAAATCCCGCAAAGCCGCTCTCCTCCTGAATTGTCAGCAGGATCATCCGTCCCTGGCGGCAATTGCGCAAAATTCGCGAAAAGGGCTTCCGCTCCGCTCGCGGAAACGAAACCTCATACAACGCTCGGATCAAAGAAAGGTCCGATCTTTCCGCCTTTTTTAATTCCATCCTATCACCTCAAAGAAATCATCCCGCCAGAAAGGGAAGGCGCAAAACCTCCGAAAAGGAGATTTTACGCCTTCTTCCTGTCGCTGACGATGTCAACGTATTCTATGTTATTGTATGCCGAAATTGGGGTTTTCGATCTGGTCGTCCTCAAATGGAGGAATCTCCACATCTTCTTCCCCTAGATCCCCTGTCCCTGTGTTCCCGTTAGGATCACTGGGATTCGTCGGATCTGTGGACACATTGGTCTGGCTGTGATCCATGGTACATTCCTGACTGATGTCAATATCCATCTTGCCCTCCGGAATAGTTCCCGGTTTGCTGAGGATCTTGGTACCGTCCACTGCCAGAACTACCTGCATCACATCTTCCGAAGGGCAGTTTGCGCTGGCCAGCTTGCCGGACTCACGGCAGACATTGAAGGTCTGGTGCGCCGAGCATACAGACGATGCACCCTTGAAATCCGCCGCCGCAATATCAGAACGGGTGCTGTATCCGTAATAGTCGGAAGAACACAGGTCGGAAGGAATATCCCCTGTTACCGCGCAGAATGTCTGTGTCACAATACCGTCCGGACGGTCAAAGTCCTTATTCGCCAATCCCTCATGGATCTGGCTCATTACCTTTCTCCAGATGGTCGTGTGGGCGCTGCCCGATATATTCATGACTTTTGCTGAATCGTAACCCATCCAGATACCTGCCGTATAGTACGGAGTATATCCATAGAAAGTCAGGTCCTTGGTATCGTTGGTAGTACCTGTCTTACCCGCTACGGTCATGCCGTTGATGGCCGCCGCCGTACCAGTACCGCCGGTGATAACATCTTTCATCATATCTGTCAGCAGATATGCCGTGGTTTCCTTCAGCACTCTTTCGCCAGGATTATCAGTATTGTCAATCAATACAGAGCCGTCATGGCTGAGTACCTTTGTGTAATAAATGGGCTCATAATGGGTACCGCCGTTGGCAATAGTCGTGTACGCATTGGTCATTTCCAGTACGGTCACACCTTTGGTCAGACCGCCCAGTGCCGTTGTAGCCGCTTTATCCTCTTCTACCAGATTTTTAATGCCCATATTCTGCATATACTCAAAAGATGTTTCAGCGCCTACCCTCATAAAGGTTTTGACCGCCAAAATGTTCATGGAGTTTTTAATACCATCTCTGACTGTTGTAGGCCCTAAGTATTGACCATTCCAGTTTTTGGGAGACCAGCTGCCATAGGTCACCGGTTCGTCAATGATAATGGAGCCGGGCATCAGAAGGCCTGTATCAATGGCAGGCGCATAGGACGCCAGAGGCTTCATAGCGGAACCCTGCTGACGGTATGCCTGTGTGGCACGGTTGAATACGGAGTCGCCGGGTTTCTGCCCACGGCCGCCGACCAATGCCTTGATCTCGCCATTATGCTGGTCCATGATAACCATGGCCGCCTGCAACGAACGGGATACCGTCAAGTTATCCAGTACCAGTTCATGGGTATCATCCAGCAGTTCTTCTTTTACAGATTCCACAAAGGCATCCACTTCGTCCTCGCTGGTTACCGTTGTTTTTCTCTCGTAATGAGACTGGTTGGTATCCTCATCGGGATTTGTGGTATCCAATACGGAAATCAGATACGTAACGTCCAGTGTACCATCTCCGGCAGGAAAATTACTGTCGTCTGTAAAGACATCATCCACAATTTCCTGCATATCTGTATTCATGGTGGAATAAATCTCCAGACCGCCGCTGTAAATCAGGTTGTATGCCTGTTTCTCCGTATAGCCTAAATCCTCCTGAAGATCTACCGCCAGCTGGTTAATCATAGCTTCCACAAAATAGTTATGGTTAGCGGTGCCGCCTTCTTCCTGCTGATCGGTGCATACCAGCTTGCTGTATACATCCTCCGCCATTGCGGAATCATATTCCGCTTCGGAAATATAGCCCTGTTCCTTCATATTGTTCAGTACCAGCTGGATTCGTTTTTTGTTGTTTTCCGGCTGGGAATCCGGGGAATACAGGCTGGGATTATTGGTAATGGAAATAATGCAGGCACACTCCGCCAAGGATAACTCGCTGGTATGCTTGCCGAAATAATACTGTGCCGCCGCTTCCACACCATTCAGGCCATGGCCCAAAGCTATGGAATTTAAGTAAAGTTCCAAAATATAGTTTTTGGCCGCTTCTTTGGAGCCCAGCTGATCTTCCAGCATATTCTCCAGCTTGACAGCCAAATACTGTTCTTTTATTTTTCGGGTAATGCTCTTTTCTCTGTCTCCCAGCACCTCCGTTTTGATCAGCTGCTGTGTCAAAGTGCTGGCGCCCTGAGAAAAGCTCATGGTTTTGACGTTTTCGATCATGGCACGGAAAATCCCCCGTATATCAATACCGCCATGCTCATAGAATCGCTCGTCCTCAATGGCCACCGCCGCATGCTGCATTTCAATGGGAATCTCATCCAGAGAAACATATTCCCGGTTTTCCCCTTTATGCAGCTTGTCCACCTCGTTGCCCGCGTCATCATAAATGATGGAGGTATAGGCTTCCGGCAGTACATCAGATACATTCAGCATCTCTGTACTCTGAAGTATCCCTACCACTGCCCCCAAACCGACGCCACCTACGGCAAATACGAACAAGACTGCCAATACCATCAGGAAACGCGGCCATCTGCGTTTCGGTTTTCTTCTTCGCTTTCGAGCGTTTGGATGAGGTGTCGCATCGTAGTTTCTGTGGGAAGCAGATCTGCTTCTCTGGGAATTCCCGCTTCGATGACTGCCAGAAGATGATCTGGCGGAACGCCCTCTCCGTTGAGAATCATTCATTGGTAAACCCTCCTTTATGGGTTTGATTATAACAGATTTCCCCGGATAGATAAAGTATTAAACCCTGCAAAGTTGAATGCTTTTCCTAATTTTTTATTAAATTTTACATAAAATGGCGAGTTTTTCCCATTTCTCACCTGATTTTTTATGTAATTTGGGCAAAAGGCGCATATGATGAAAGAGGAGGTGCCCTGACATGAAAAAACGCGGAAAAAAATCTGTTCTGCCTTCTTTCCTGCTGTTTTTCGGTATTTTTTTTCTGACCATCAGCGGTTTTTCCTTTTTGGACAAAGGCCTGTCCCGAATCTCCACAGAGATTTCCGCCTTACAGGCCCAAAATGCCGTTGTCTCCATCATGGACCAGTCTTTACAGGAGACATTGGCGGAAAGCGGTCTAAGCGCGGGAAACTTTCTAATGGAGGACACAAACGGCGCTATCGCCGCCGATGCCATCCGGATCAATTCCTTCTGCGCCGATCTCAGCCAGCGTCTGACCATCGCCTTCGGCCAACTGGAGCAGGAACGGATTCCCGTTCCCCTTGGCGCGCTGACCGGTACGGAGTTTTTCGCCAATTCCGGCCCCTGCCTTACCTTTACCCTTCAGCCGGCAGGCATGGCACAGGTAGACTACGAAACCGCCTTGGAAGAATCCGGCATCAATCAAATGCATTTTCAGATCTGGCTGAAGATTTCCGCACAGATCCGGGTCGTCAATCCTCTTCATTCGGAAACTTTTCCCATGGAACGCAAAATCATGCTGGCTGATCTTGTTTTCGCCGGAGATGTCCCCAGTCATTACTTCCAGCTCCAATCTGACGGATAAGCTATTGACAGAATGGAAAATATACTATTAAATAGTAATAGCAAAGATGATAATTTTTTAACGGAGGTAATGAAAATGGTTCGTACAATCAGAGACTTTTTAGAAGAAGTCGGCGGTCTTTCATATGATAATGGTGATTTTTGGGCAGTCAGAGATAAATTCCGGGACACAGAAATCCAGGAATTTGTAAAATGCTTCCTGAAAGGCACAGAGATTCTCAGAGACGGCAAAAACGGCGCCCCTGTCACCCTGAAAGGTCTGGCAGATGATGACAAAGGCACCGTTGGTACAGAGGAAATCGACTTCCACGGCTACCAGCTGTATGATTTTTCCGACACCACCGGCGAATGGGTCGTTGTTACAATCCCTACTCTGGAAGAACTGGAAAAATACCTGCTCAGTGAAGCTGGCTATCTGAATTTTTACAGCACACAAATGCTGGTATTTGAAGATGGTGTCTTCAAACCCTTTGAGATTATGTTTAACGGCGACAATGACACCGTCATCGGCTTGGATAAAGACCAGTTTGACTCTCCTCTGGAGATCGACAAACTCCAGGGCCGCATCTGGGTGCGCTGGATGGATCCGGAAGAACTGCGTCCTCTCACAGACGAAGATGTAGAAGAATACAAACGTTCCATCGGCAGATAATCTGATACCGCATATTGAAAAACCCCCGGGGATTAGGGCATCTTCATAAGAAAACAAAAATCGTTAAAATCCTTGCACTGCAAAGAATCCAGGTGATTCTATTTTCAACGAAATGATCTTCTTATGAAGACAGCCGTCTCAGGTTCCTCCTAAAAAACCTATGTTTTCTTAAGAGGAACCTGCTTTCCGGGGGTTTCTTTTGCTTTATGGCGCCGCCATAAGAAAAACAATCATTTCTTATGAGGCACCTGCTTTTTTATTTTTTCATCATTTCCACGATGGCGCTCTTCGGCCGCAGGCCAATGGCGTGGTCTACAATTCTGCCCTCTTTCATGTATACCAGCGTCGGAATACTCATAACGCCGAATTCCCTTGCCAGTTCCGGCTCTTCGTCAATATTGATCTTGCATACTTTGACATCGCTGCTTTCTTCCGCCACTTCCTCCACCACAGGAGAAAGCATCCGGCAGGGGCCGCACCATCCTGCCCAAAAATCCAGCAAAACGGGTTTCTTCTCATCTAATACTTCTTTACGGAAATTATCCTTTGTGATCTGATATACGTTATGCTTCATATGGAATGCCTCCTTTTTTTCTGCTCATTTTCTTCTCTTGATGTTACTATATCACTTTGGAGGCAAAATGTTCTGTAACCAGATCACAAACAAAGCCGGCACCCTTTCTTCGAAAGATGCCGGCTCCGTTTTTGTACGGTTTTCGCAAACCGTTTTTCTCATTTCTTTTGATTAACGTACCACTCGTCTTGCTGTGACATATGTACTTGCACTATAACTGCTGCTCAGGGATGTAATTGTAACGCCATAAGCCGCGCCATCGGTAGAATGGATATAATTTCCATCGCCCATGTAAATGCCCACATGGCTGATACCGCTGTTCCCGCCGCTGTTAAAGAATACCAGATCCCCTGCCTGTAGATCCGACTTGGCAACAGCTACACCGTTATTTACCATAGATGCGGAGCTTCTGTTAACAGAGATACCGAAATTCTTCAATACTGCGTATACAAAGCCGGAACAGTCAACGCCGCTGTTCAGATTTGTACCACCCCAAACGTAAGGAGTACCGATAAACTGTTTCGCGTAATTTACAATTTCCTGCCCCTTGGCGGAAGAAGATGTGGAACGGGAAGGTTTTTCACCGCTGCGGATGGAAACATACTCCGCGCTGACATAACCTTTCTGGCCGCCGTCTGTAATGACACGAACCCATTCTTCCCCAACTCTGTCAACATCTAATACTGTGCCGTAAGGCAGAACTGTCAATACGATAGAATTCAAAGATGCTTCTTTGCGCAGCTTCAATCCACTGGATGCCGTTACCATTGCGTACTGGTCACCCGCAGTCTGTGTGCTGCTTTCTCCAGATGCGTTTCCGATTACGGTCAGATAGGAAAGCAGGCTGCCAGAGACATAATCCTTGCTGATATATCCCTCTCCGCCGTTATATTCCACCTGATACCAACCGTCGTTGCGGCCTACAACCTGTAACGTATCGCCTGTATCAACGCTTCCGATTACATCGGAATTTGTTGTTGCTTCTGCACGAACATTCACGCTGGAAGCGGTCACTGTACCAGTGGCCTGTGTCAGCTTGAAATAATCATCGGAAACATAACCATTTTGATTGTTATATGAAATTTGAAACCAGTCGCCGCTTTTTCCCACTACGGAATAAGCAGTGCCTTTATCGATCTTGCCTAATACATCTGCGCCTGTGCTGGCCTGTGCACGTACATTTACATCTGTGCCTGTTGCCTGACCAAGATCCGCCGCAAAAACGGTGGATACTCCCATAACAGCACATACGGCTGTCACGCAAACCTGGCGGATGGCTTTAGAAATGAACATAAAAAGTCTCCTCCACACATTTTGAATTTATTACAAATCTGTTACAATAAGTATACGAAATATTAAGTATGGTGTCAATATTTTTTGAGAAAAAAGATGTATAAATTCCGCCAAAACCACATATCATATTGATTTTCCGCCATTTTCCGCAAAAAAAGAGAAGCCGCATCCTGTTCTTTTCACAAAACAGAGGCTTCTCTTTATTTTTTAAGATTTTTAAAAGATCCTGCCCTTTAGAGCACTTCTTCCAGGAATTTTCCGTTTACATAAAATAAAATCCCATCGGCATAAATCTTTCCTGCTTTTGTCATATCATTGATCATATCCCAGTGGATGGCCGAGGTATTTTTCCCGCCCGCCTCCGGGAAGGCTTCTCCAATGGCCATATGCATGGAACCGCCGATCTTTTCATCAAAGAGAATATTTTTCGTATGACGCTGGATGCCATAGTTGGTGCCAATAGCCACCTCGCCGAAATACCGGGAGCCTTCGTCCGTATCTACATAAGAAAGTAGCGTCTCGTTTTTCTTTGCGTCCGCGCAGCGCGCTTCCACAATTCTTCCCTTTTCCACCGTCAGACGGACTTTCTCAAACTCATGGCCGTTCAAAATAGAAGGATAGGAGAAGGTAATATAGCCATCTACGCCATCCTCTACGGGAGAAGTAAAGATTTCCCCATCAGGGAAGTTTTCCTGTCCGCAGCAGTTGATCCATTTTCTGCCTTCCACCTTCACCCGGATATCCGTATCCTCCGAAAGGATATGCAGTTCCTTTTTCCCGTCCAGCCAGCTGACCCATCTTTCCTGCCATGCGGCCATTTCCTTCCATTTTGCCACGGGATCGTCCTCATTCAAAAATCCTGCCGCGTATACGAAATCCTCATATTCCTCCAGACTCATACCGGCGTTTTGGGCGTCCCCATTGGTAGGGAACTGTGTACCGCACCAGCGAAGTTCTCCGCTGCCCATTCTGCTGGAATAGATTTTTCTGTTTTCTTTATTAGCCAGTCTGCGTTCTTTTAATCTTTCCGGCGGCACAGACTGCATGGTTTTTGTATTTTCACTGCCCCACGCACTGATCCAGACATCGGAAGAAGCGCAGGCGCCAAAACGGATATTGGGTCTGGCATACTGCTCCGCCGTGCCGTTTTTCAATAACTCCGCGTCCACATCCGGCAAATCCACGTAATATTCTACCAGAGCGCCCTTTTTTACCGCTGCTCTGGCAACCGCCTTGACAAAGGGCAGCGCCGCGTCCTCGGCGGAAATGGCTACCTTATCCCCCGGTTTTACCTCTGTTGAGTAGCTGACCAGTACTTCCGCCAGCTTTTCCAGCCGTTGATCCTTCATCTTTTCTCACCTCATTTTACAATACACTGGCACATCTGCATGGTTTTCAAAGCCGCGTCGTGACTTTCCGGCGTAACGCCCGCGCAGCAGGAAGCATCCACAAAGACTTTCGCCTCCGGCAGTCTTGTCTTAATGAGGATGGCGTTGGATACAACACAGATATCTGTACACAGGCCAACAAGCTCAATTTCCACTTCCTCATGGCCCACCGCTTCCAGATACAGCATATCCGCCAGCGCCTGAGAACCAAAGGTACCTTTGTTGACAATCACAGCGCCGCCCAGTGCTTCTGCTACTTTCTCATTGATCTGCCAGCCGTGCGTGCTCTCCACGCAGTGTACCACCGGCAGGATCTCTCCTTCCTGGGTCTGGAGATAATCGTCGCCATGGGTATCTCTTGTAGCATAGATATGATCTTTGGGATATTCCCCGATTTTTTCCACCACACGATCCACGATGGCCTCCGCTTCTTTTGTGCCCAATGCGCCGTCGATAAAGTCATTCTGCATATCTATTACAACCAGTAATTTTTTCATATTTCTTTCCGTCCTTTCCGGTTTTTATTCTGCTTTCTACTGTTCTATTTTATCACGCCGGCCTACGCCTTTCAACCATAACCGGACAGCCTCTGCATACAGCCATATATACACCTTGCCATGCCCTCTCTTTTAGGAAAAAACTGCTTTTTCCTCTTAGATTCCCCTTGACACCGGCAGACCTTTCGGTTTATGATAATAGCTGATATCGGCGATGACCGGGAATAGTACAAAAGCCTTTTGTCTCCAGAAAACAGGCGGTTGATGCGAGCCTTGGCAAACCTTTTGGAACCTGCCCCGAAAGCCCCGCAGGGAAAATGCGGCGTACTCCGGCGTTAACGGATTCGAGCGGACAGCGTGATTCGCTGTCAAGGAGGGTGGCACCGCCAATGATACCTTGGTCCCTTTGTATGGGACGAAGGCTTTTTTTATGGAAAATTGTCCCTCCGGTATCCGAAAAAAACAGATTTTTATATAAGGAGGAAACACCAATGGCAAAAGAAAAGAAATTTGTGGAATCCATTACCGATATGGAACAGGATTTCCCCCAGTGGTATACGGACGTTGTCAAAAAAGCAGACCTGACGGAATACTCTTCCCTGAAGGGCTGCATGATTATCCGTCCCTACGGCTATGCCATCTGGGAACTGATCCAGAAACAGCTGGACGAAAGATTCAAAGCCACAGGACATGAAAACGTATATATGCCCATGTTCATTCCCGAAAGCCTGCTGCAGAAGGAAAAAGACCATGTAGAAGGCTTCGCGCCGGAAGTAGCATGGGTTACCCACGGCGGCGACAAGAAGCTGGAGGAACGCATCTGTGTACGTCCCACTTCCGAAACACTGTTCTGCGAACACTATGCAAACATCATCCAGTCCTACCGTGACCTGCCCAAGCTGTACAATCAGTGGTGCTCCGTTGTTCGTTGGGAAAAAACCACACGTCCTTTCCTGCGCACCATGGAATTTTTATGGCAGGAAGGCCATACGGCCCACGCCACAGCAGAAGAAGCACAGGAAGAAACACTGCGTATGCTGAATGTATACGCTGATTTCTGCCATGATGTACTGGCTATCCCTGTCATCAAAGGCGAAAAAACAGAGAAAGAACGCTTCGCCGGCGCTGCTCATACCTTCACTATTGAAAGCCTGATGCATGACGGCAAAGCACTGCAGTCCGGCACCAGCCATAACTTCGGCGACGGTTTTGCCAAAGCCTTTGAAATCCAGTATACAGACAAAGACAACAAACTCCAGTATGTGCATCAGACCAGCTGGGGCATGACCACCAGACTCATCGGTGCCATCATCATGGTACACGGCGACAACAGCGGTCTGGTTCTGCCTCCGAAGATCGCGCCCACACAGGTAGTGATTATCCCTATCGCCCAGCATAAGGAAGGCGTACTGGACAAGGCCAACGAACTGAAAGCACGCCTGTCCTCTATCTGCCGCATCAAGCTGGATGATTCCGATAAATCCGCCGGCTGGAAATTCAGTGAATATGAAATGAAAGGCGTGCCTCTGCGTCTGGAAATCGGCCCCAAGGATATGGAAAAGAACCAGGCGGTACTGGCAAGACGTGACACCGGCGAAAAGATCGTCGTTTCTCTGGATGAGCTGGAAGAAAAAATCCCCGCTCTGCTGGAAGAAATTCAGGCAAACCTGCTGCAAAAAGCAACAGAACGCCGGGATTCCAAAACATATGTGGCCCACAATATGGAAGAATTCGAAAAAACCATCAACGAAACACCCGGCTTTATCAAGGCTATGTGGTGCGGCGATCAGGCCTGCGAAGATGCCATCAAGGAAAAAACAGCCGCTACCAGCAGATGTATCCCCTTCGAACAGGAAGAGATCAGCGACGTCTGCGTATGCTGCGGCAAGCCTGCGAAACATATGGTATACTGGGGCAGAGCATATTGATTCTTCCCCTTGTAAAATACTGCCAGGGAAGCCAAGGGCTTTCCTTGACATATAATTGTTCTATTTTCACTATGTGCTAAACTATTTTTATAAAAACCTCCTATGCTTTTCCTGTGTCCCGGCGGACGCCGGAACATAATCGCATAGGAGGTTTTTCATTTCAATCCAAAGCGCACATGCCTTCTCCATCTTGGACCAAGGCACAAAAAAAGGAAGGCATCGTCAGAAAACGCGCCTTCCCCCATAGCTTTCTCATCTGCTGTTACATTTCTTTCAGTTCTACCAGACCCTTTTCATACATGCTCTGCAAAGACATAAGGATTCCCAGTTTTGCGTGGTACCATGTCAGTCCGCCCTGGAAATAAACAGAATACGGCGGACGCAGAGGACCATCGGCACTCAGCTCAATGGAGGAACCCTGTACAAAGGCCCCTGCCGCCATAATAACGTCACAATTATAGCCGGGCATCGCATAAGGCTCCGGTCTGACATAGCTGTCTACAGGCGCTGCCGCCTGAATCCCCTCACAAAAGGCAATGAGACGCTCTGGTGTTCCCAGTTCCACCGCCTGAATGATGTCATGCCGGCTTTCAGTACTGTTGGGGATTACAGCAAACCCCAGTTTCTCATACACATTCGCCGCGAATATCGCCCCTTTCAGCGCGCCTGCGGAGACTGTAGGAGAAAGGAAAAAGCCCTGATACAAAGAACGCATCACATCCAGGCTGGCCCCAACTTCCTGCCCCAGACCGGGGGCGCTCAGACGATAAGCGCAGCGGTCAATGCACTCCTGTCTGCCGCAGATATAGCCGCCCACAGGGGCCAAACCGCCGCCGGGATTTTTAATCAGAGAACCAACGATCATATCTGCCCCCACGTCGGAAGGCTCTATTTTCTCCACGAACTCCCCGTAGCAGTTATCTACCATACAGATCACATCGGGTTTGATGCTCTTTACAAAAGCGATTAGCTCCCCGATGCGGGATACAGAAAAGGTGGGACGCATCTGATAGCCCTTGGAACGCTGGATGGTCACCAGCTTTGTTTTTTCATTGATGGCTTTTCTAATATTCTCAAAATCGAAGCCACCATCAGGCAGAAGATCCACCTGTCTGTAAGAAACGCCGTATTCCGCCAGAGAGCAGGGAGATTTCCGAATACCAATAACCTCTTCCAATGTATCATAAGGCTTTCCGGCGGGAGAAAGAAGCTCGTCCCCCGGCAGCAGATTTGCGGACAGAGCGATAGCCAGCGCATGAGTGCCGCAAGTGATCTGCGGACGCACCAGCGCCGCTTCTGTATGGAAGCAGTCAGCGTAAACCTTTTCCAATACCTCTCGGCCCTGATCGTTATAGCCATAGCCCGTAGAACCGGCAAAACATTCCGCACTGACACGGTTTTTCTGCATAGCGCCGATGACCTTTGCCTGATTGTACTCCGCCACAGCGTCAATGGCCGTAAATCTGTCCTGTAATCCAGCCAGTATCTTTTCCCCAAAAGCCTCTACCTCCGGAGAAATCCCCAGCATTCCATAAATTGATTCCATGTTTTCTTACTCCTTTTCCACTCTTGTTACATTCCGCAGTTCTGCCCGTCCACTGCCGTCCGCGGCCAAAGCCAGTTCCGCCTTAGCTCGCTCTCCCGTCTGTGGCAGGACTACATCCAATCCTTCTATCTTCTGCTCTTTCAGCAGTTTTTTTACCATTTTCTCATCCAACATCAGTCCATAAGGCTTCAGGCTATCCTTCCACAAAGAATAGCCGCAGCCCCGTTTCCATTGAGAACAGAAAAATGCCCTGCTGTTTTCCAGTATATTTCCTTTTTGACAGACGGGGCACTTTCCAAGACCCTGCCTTCTGCCTTTTCCGCCCCGGTTGGGCTCCGGCGCGAATTCCACATCTTTTTTATGTTCTCTGGCGTCCTCCACCAGAAAGCGGACATAACGCCGGATACTTTCCATAAACCGTTCCTCGGTCATTTTTCCTTTGGCGATAGAGGAAAGACCCTTCTCCCATTTGCCTGTGGTCTGAGGGGAACGCATCTGTTCCGGCACCACGGCAATAAGGTTGATCCCCTTTTCCGTAGGCACCAGCGTCTTTCCCTTCCGCACGATATAGCCCACTGTCAGCAGCCGCTCGATAATGGCCGCTCTGGTAGCGGGTGTGCCCAGTCCGCTGTCCTTCATCTGCTCCCGCAGAGCTTCGTCCTCCACAAACCGGCCCGCGTTTTCCATAGCCGACAGCAGCGTGCTTTCCGTATAGGGCGGCGGCGCCTTCGTTTTCTTCTGCAGAACCTCCGCTTTCTCTGTCATAACCTCCTGGCCTTCCGTCAGCGCTGGCAGCTTCTGATCCTCGGCGGCATCGCCTTTTTTCTTTTTCTTCGCCGTCTCCGGCGCAAAGGCTTTTTCTACCGCCTGCCAGCCCTCCTGAAGCACTACGATCCCTTTGGAAAGGAATCTGTCCTCTCCTGCCTGGGTATAGACCTTTGTGGTCTCATAGCGATAGGGCGGATAAAATACAGCCATAAACCGCCCCGCCACCAGACGAAATACCTTTCCTTCTTCCTCCGACAAATGATCCGTACGAATTTTCCCGTCTGTGGGGATGATGGCATGATGATCCGTCACCTTGCTGTTGTCTATGATCCTTTTGGTAAAGGTCACACCTTCCTCCGCCAGCGTTTTGGCGTAAGGCGCAAATTCCTCCTGCTCCGCCAGCCGTTTCAGCGTATGGAGCACCTTTGGCTTCATATCCTCGCTGAGATAGCGGCTGTCCGTTCTGGGGTATGTGATGAGCTTACGCTTTTCATATAAAGCCTGGGCGATGTCCAATGTCTTTTTCGCCGAAAATCCAAATTTCCGGTTGCACTCCCGCTGTAACTCCGTCAGATCATACAGCAGCGGCGGCGGCTGTTTCTTTTCCTCTTTTTCCAGCCTCAAAACAATGCCCGCTTTGCCTTTGACTCTGTCGGCAATGGTCTGCGCGTTCTCCCGCTGTTCCAGCTTCGTGTTTTCCTCTTTGTCAATGTATAAACCGCGATATGTTCCAAAATCCGCCTGTACCTCAAAATAATCCTTTGCCTGAAAAGCATCGATTTCCTTCTGCTTCTCTACGATCAGTGCCAATGTAGGCGTCTGTACCCGGCCAATACTCAAAAGAGCGTCATACCGCAGGGTATAAGCACGGGAGGCGTTCATCCCTACCAGCCAATCCGCTTCGGAGCGGCATCTGGCGGAGGCATACAGCAAATCATACTCCCGCCCGTCTTTCAACTGGGCAAAGCCTTCCCGGATGGCCGTTTCCGTCATGCTGGAGATCCAAAGCCTGCGGAACGGCTTGGTGCATTTCGTAATCTCATAAATATAGCGGAAGATCAGTTCCCCTTCCCGCCCACTGTCTGTGGCACAGATAATATCATCAATCTCTTTGCTGTGCATCCAATGATGAAGGATTTTCAGCTGGCTCCTTGTTTTGCCGATGGCCGTCAGCTTCATTTCTTCCGGCAGAATCGGCAAGGTCTGGAAACTCCACTTTTTATAGGCCGGATCATAGGCCTCCGGCTCCGCCAGAGTGACCAAATGGCCTACCGCCCAGGAAACTACATATTTTTCGCCCAGCAGACATCCGTCACCGGACTTGCCCGCACCCAGTGTTTTCGCAATATCCCGTGCTACGGACGGTTTCTCCGCGATAACCAGTGTTTTTCCCATTGCCTCTCCTCCTTTCTGCCGCATCATTAAAGTATACCATTCCCAGCAAAGAAAATCAAACATCTTCCGGCATACAAACCATCTTTTCCTTGTGATACAAGTTGACAAGCCCGGCCTTTTCTTCTAAAATATACAGGATATCATTAGAATGAAACAAGGAGGTCATCCTTATGAGACCATATCAGATCATTTCCGACAGTTCCTGCGACATTCCCGTTGGTCTGGCGTCTACGCTGGATCTGGGTATTGTGCCTTACTCCGCTTCTTTTGACGGTGTGGAGTACCACAAAGAGCTCCTGGACCTGACACCGGAAGAATTTTATGACAAAGTAAAGGAAAGCAAGACATATCCCCAGACGTCCCTGCCTCCCATTCAGGACTACATCGATGTATTCGAACCGTATTTAAAAGAAGGCAAGGATATTCTCTGCATCTGCCTGACGGCAAAATTCAGCGGTTCCTTCCAGAGCGCCAATAATGCCAAGCAGATTCTGGAGGAAACCTATCCCGACAGCCGCATTGAAGTGGTAGACAGTATCGGCGCCACCGGTTCCCAGGGGCTTCTGGTCTATGAAGCCTGCCGGATGCGGGATACAGGCTATGATCTGGATCGGCTGGTGTCTACATTGGAACAGCAGAAACTGACCAGCAAAATCAATTTTACCATTGACTCCCTGGACTTCCTTCAGCATGGCGGCAGAATCGGCAAAGCCACCGCTTTGGCCGGCGCCATTCTGAATATCAAGCCCATTATTGTCGTAAAAGAAGGCGAGCTGTTCCCGGAAAGCAAAGTCCGGGGCCACAAAAAAGCTCTGCGCGCCATTTTGGATATGACGGAAAAAGAAATCGGTGAAGTAAAAGACGATTACGAAATCTGCGTCATCCGTGCCGAAAAGGAACGGCAGGCGGCCGCCGAGGAAATCGCCGAGGAGCTTCGGAACAAAGGCTTCCATGTCATGGAAGATATCTGGCCTGTGGGCATTACCATTGGTACCCACTGCGGTCCCACCGCCGTCGGCATCTGCTATATCAAAAAATATGAAGCGCTGTAATTTTTATTGAAAAAAACAGGCAGAAGATCTCTAAAAATCTTCCGCCTGTTTTTTACTGTTTTCCACAAACACCATCATCCATTTTGGTACAAACAGCTCCTCTTTGAGGAAACAACTCCACCCAAACGAAACTGCCGGAATCCTCTTTGTTTTATGAGAATTCCGGCAATATTTGTTTTCTTACAAAGATATATCTTCTCTTTTAATAAAAGGCTGGCGCGATCACACCGATGGCCTCCACATCCTCCTCACCGGGATTATAAAGCTGATGGGGCGTATTGGGCGGTACATAAATGCAGTCTCCTTCGTTGACGGCATATACCTCATCCCGGATATGATACTCCAAAGATCCCTTCAGCACATAGGTGGATTCCGCCGCTTCATGACTCTGGATACAGGGACTCCCCCAGCTTTTCGGCGAAATCTTATAATAAATAATTTCCATCTGGGTACAGACTTCCTTGCTTCTGCTGTAAGGCGTCAAAAACTGATACTCAATATTGGTATCCGGGAATCGGATCTTTGTCCGTTTTTCCTTGGTCGTAACCACCACTTCCGTTTTTTCATCCTCGGAAAACAAAGAAACCAGCGGCACCTCTGCCGCTTCCGCGATCCGCATCAGTACAGCCAAAGAAGGACTGATGAGATTGCGCTCGATCTGCGAAATATATCCAGGCGTAACATCCGCCTTTTCTGCCAATTCTTTTGCTGTGATCCCTTTTTCCATACGGATCGCCTTTATTTTTTCTCCTACCATAAAATGCACCTCGCTTCTCTGGTATCATTTTACAGCGAAAAATAGCGGAACGCAAGAACCGGCAAAAAGGCATAAAAGCTTACTTTGGCGAAAAAAACCGCTGATTCCGGGCTTTTCTCAGACATCAGCGGCTTTTTTTCTATTAAATTTCAGCACATTCCACATGATATTGTACTTAAATTTATGCACTTAGTTATAAAAACTTTTGTTTTCCCAGGAAAGGCATTTTGGCACTTTTGCCTCTTGTCAAACATTCAGGATATTCCCATGACCACCAGCAAAACAGTAATCACAAAAAGGCTCACCGGCAGCATAATGGAATTCAGAACTGCCGCCACAGAACGGCTGTACCCGCAGCGTTCCGTATAAACGGGGCCAACGCTGAGAATGGGGCCAAAGACGACCAGCGCCAGAATACGGCGGTATTCCAGGGGCACCGGCAGACAGAAGTAGAAAAACAGCGCAAACAAAATGGCTGTGGAAAACCGGATGCAGATCACCTCTACCATATCTCTGACCTGGCTGCGTTCAAATTTCACCTCAAAAAGCAGGCCAATCAGAAACATGGCTAAGAAAGGATTTGCCTGGCCGATCATTCCCGCAACTGTATAGACCGGTGTAAAGAAATGCAGATTCAGTACCGCCATTACAATCATGACCAGATAAGTCACAAAAGGCACCGAAGAAAACAAAATATGCGCGATTTCTTTTTTCGTTGGTTTATGTTCCCCGCCTGCCACGATCATAGCGATTGTAAAGGTGATGCCAAAGCACATCATGGCGTTGCTGACATCGAACATGCAGATAATCCCCACACTTTCCGGCGGGAAAAAGCTTTGCAGATACGGCAATACACAAAGCCCCAGATTGTACCCCGCCCCGTTAATCAGGAAAAACCCCCGTCTGGCAGGTGCCATTTTTCTGGTCAGGATCAACACCAAACCGATCACAACAAAGTTTGTGGCAAAACCCATGGCAATGGGAATCAAATGACTGGGCTGAAACTGCAAGGACGCGAAATTGCTGATGATGGCCATTGGCAGAGTCACCTTCAGTACCAGCTTCGCGATCACATCTCCATCTTTAGCGGAAAACAAACCAATCCGTTTCAGGACATAGCCTAATAAAATCATAAATAAAAAGCCAAAGGCTTTTATCAATATTCCTTCCATTGGAAAACTCCCCCCTGTTTTTCCGCGCAGAAAAAGACCTTCCGTAAAAGAAGGTCTTTATTCTTTTGCTGTGTTGTTATCAGCTCAATTTTGCTTTTGCTGTGTTCACCAGTGTTGTGAAAGCAGCGGGATCGGAAACTGCCAGTTCTGCCAGCATCTTTCTGTTGATGTTAACATCAGCCAGTTTCAGGCCGTGCATCAGTTTGCTGTAAGAAATGTCGTTCATTCTTGCTGCTGCGTTGATTCTTGTGATCCACAGACTTCTGTAATCTCTCTTTGTCTGTTTTCTGCCGGCAAATGCGAATGCCATTGCCTTCATAACGGACTGTTTTGCTACTCTGTACTGTTTGCTTCTAGCACCACGGTAGCCTCTAGCCAGTTTCAGAACCTTTTTATGTTTTTTTCTAGCGTTCAATGCGCCTTTTACTCTTGCCATCTTAAAGTCCTCCTAAAAAATATACTCGAAATTATGCGTAGGGTAACAGTCTCTTCTTTACGCTGTTCAGTACAGTCTTGTCTACTGTTGTAGCGTGTCTCAAATTTCTTTTTCTCTTTCTGGACTTTTTGCCAAGAATGTGCTGTGTGTTAGATTTCTGTCTTTTCAGCTGACCAGTTGCAGTCATTTTAAATCTTTTTGCTGCTGCTTTTTTTGTTTTCAACTTAGGCATTGTTGTAATCCTCCTAAAAATCTTAATTATTGTTTCTTCCGCAGGCTGTTTCTCAGCCCTTCGGTGCCAGGAACATCACCAGGCTCTTGCCTTCCATTTTCGGTTCTTTGTCGACCACACCAAATTCCGCGGTTTCCTTTGCGAAGTTCTCCAGGATCACCATACCAGCTTTGGAATGACCGATTTCACGACCTCTAAAACGGATGCTTACCTTGACCTTATCCCCATTTTTCAAAAATTCATTGGCCTTCTTGACCTTTACCTGAACATCATGTGTATCGATACTGGGGGACAAACGCAGTTCCTTAACGTCCACAGTTTTCTGTTTCTTTCTCGCTTCTTTTTCCTTTTTCGCCTGATCGAATTTGTACTTACCGTAATCCATGATTCGACATACGGGCGGTTTCGCTGTCGGAGCGATCTTTACCAGATCCAGTTTCTTTTCGTCTGCGATCTTCTGGGCGTCTCTGGAAGACATAATTCCAAGCTGTTCGCCATTCTCGTCAATCAGTCGGATTTCCTTGTCCCGAATCTGTTCGTTAATCATTAAGTCAGTAATAGCCAAGCACCTCCTAAATTTAAAAAATAGTTTCCTGTTTCACCAAACTGCCGCATCAAAAAATGCGCCGGAAGAAATCCGCCGCACACACAGAAAAACAGAGCAACCTCTGTTTTATTACACTGTATTAACCTTATCAGCCTTTGCCATAAGGTGAGAAGCGGAACTTCTTCTTTGTTACCTGAAACAGTATACCATTCTTTTCCCCGATTGTAAAGTATTTTTTCAAAAAAGGCTCTGCTTCTTTTGCGGGAAGCAAAGCCAGATCATATTAGCCTTCCTGATATACGCCCAGCTTACGGAATCTTTCATAACGGATTTTGGAAAGCTCCTCTCCGGAATATGCCGTCAGGTCTTTCAGATCCGCCAGAAGGGTCTCCTTCATCTCGGCGCACATCTGTTCAAAGTTGTCGAAATCCTCTTTCAGGATCTCTTCCGCCACACCGAAGTGTTTCATATCCTCGGCGGTAATATGCAGACACTCTGCCGCCGCAGGCGCCTCCTTGGCGTCTTCCCAGAGGATGCTGGCACAGCCCTCGGGAGAAATTACGGAAAATACGGAATTTTCCAGCATATACAGCTTATTGGCAACCGACAGAGCCAACGCGCCGCCGCTGCCGCCTTCTCCGATGACAATGGTAATGATGGGTGTTTTCAGCCGCATCATTTCCAGCAGATTATCGGCAATCGCCTGCCCCTGACCACGTTCTTCCGCCTCTTCGCCGCAGAAAGCGCCGGAGGTATCCACAAAACAGATGACCGGACGGGAGAATTTTTCCGCCTGTTTCATCAGACGAAGGGCCTTCCGATAGCCCTCCGGCATAGGACAGCCAAAATTGCAGCGGATTCTTTCCTGCAGATCTCTGCCCCGCTCGATGCCGATAAACGTTACCGGCGTCTCTCCCAGATAGCCAATGCCGCCAATGATGGCCTCATCATCGGCGAATTTTCTGTCACCGTGAAGTTCCAGCTTCTCTGTAAACAACTGCTCAATATAGGCACGGGATGTGGGACGGTTCTGATCTCTTGCCGCCTGTAATCTTTCATAAGCCGTCATTTCGCATCCCCCTTTCTCTGGTGAAGTTTCAGGATCTTCTCTAATTCCGCACGCAGCTCTGTTCTGGGCACAATGGCGTCTACAAAACCGCAGTCCAGCAGAAATTCCGCCTTCTGGAAATCGTCAGGCAATTTTTTCTTTGTAGTCTGCTCAATAACACGACGGCCCGCAAAGCCGATGACCGCGTTGGGCTCAGAGAGGATAATATCTCCCAGCATGGCGAAGCTGGCTGTAACGCCGCCGGTGGTGGGATCTGTCAATACAGTTACATACAGACCGCCTCTGTCACTGTGGTACTGTACAGCGCCGCTGGTCTTCGCCATCTGCATCAGGGAAAGGATGCCCTCCTGCATTCTGGCGCCGCCGGAAGCCGTAAAGCCAATGACCGGCAGTTCCCGTTCCGCCGCGTATTCAAAAAGACGTGTAATCTTTTCCCCTACTACGGAACCCATACTGCCCATCATAAACTGCGGGTCCATAACGAAAATAGCACAAGGCTGGTGACGGATGGTAGCGGTACCGCATACTACGCCTTCCTGCTGGCCGGAAGCCAGTTTTGCCTTCTGCACCTTCTGGCCATAGCCGGGAAAGTGCAAAGGATCTGCGGAATCCAGTCCTGTTACTACTTCACGAAAACTGTCTTTATCACAAATCGCTTTGATTCTCGTTCTGGCATTGATCCGATAATGGTGTCCGCAGGCGGGACATACCATTTTGTTCTTTGCCACAGAACGCTTGGTGTCGATAGATTTACAGATGGGGCAGCGGATCTTTTCTTCCACAACGGGGGTAATGCCGCCACTTTCCAAAACATTCTTCGATTTTCGGAACATTCCAACGATATTACTCAATCTCCGCATCTCCTTCCGCTAAAATTTCAGGCAGAGCCATGGTATCGTATTCCCCGCTCTGGAACTGTCTGTTGCGGATCAAATGAAGCTGATCCTCAATATTCGTATTGATCCCATGGATGACCATTTCGCAAAGAGCCGTTTCCATTTTGCGGATGGCATCGCCGCGATTGGAAGCATATACAATCAGCTTGCCGATCATGGAATCATAATAAGGCACGATCAGGCAATCCTGTACCAGTGCCGTATCAAAGTGTACTCTGGAACCACCGGGAATATGCAGGAAATCCACCTGCCCCGTGCTTCTGGCGTTGATGCGGCATTCAATGGAATGACCATGCAAATGGATATCCTCCTGTTTGAAGTCCAGAGGAATCTGGCAGGCAATCCGAATCTGCCATTTTACGATATCCACATCACTGATTTCCTCCGTAATAGGATGTTCCACCTGCAAACGGGTATTCATTTCGATAAAATAGAAATTACCGTCGGGCGCCAGCAGAAATTCCACAGTGCCCGCATTGACATAATGGGCCGCTTTTGCCGCTTTCACCGCCGCGTCCATCATTTTTCTGCGAACCTCTTCCGTCATTACAGGACAAGGCGTCTCTTCCAGCACCTTCTGCTTATTCAGCTGCAAGGAGCAGTCTCTTTCGCCCAGACAGACAATATTGCCGAAATTATCGGCCAGTATCTGCATTTCCACATGACGAACGGAGGTCAGATATTTTTCCAGAAATACATCGCCGTTGCCGAAGGCGTTCTTTGCCTCCTCCGACGCCGCCATAAAGGCGTTTTCCAGTTCATCCGCATGAGATACCACACGGATGCCCTTGCCGCCGCCGCCGGCTGTGGCCTTCACCAGAATGGGATAGCCGATCTCTGCCGCCTGCTTCTTGGCCTCCTCCACATCATGAAGGATCTCTGTACCGGGGACTACCGGTACGCCGATGGATTTCATCAGCTGGCGGGAATTGTCCTTATCCCCCATAGCCCGCAGCACTTTGCTGTCGGGACCAATGAAGATCAGGCCCTTTTCCTCGCACAATGCGGCAAAATCCGGATTTTCAGACAAAAATCCATAGCCGGGATGGATGGCCTCCGCATTGGTGGCCAGTGCCGCGCTGATGATATTTCTCTGGTTCAGATAGCTGTCTGTGGCCGCGTTGGACCCAATGCAGATTCTTTCATCCGCCAGTGCCACCGGCAGAGAGTTCTCGTCCGCTTCGGAATATACGGCTACGGTCTCAATGCCCATCTCACGGCAGGCACGAATGATCCGTACAGCTACTTCCCCTCTGTTTGCAATCAAAATTTTAGAAAACATATTGGCTTACTCCTTTATCAGCGCAAAAGAGAATTCTGCGCTGACGCATAGTTTTCCGTCTACATAGCCCTTTCCGCTTGCCCAGTAGAAGGGACCTTTGTGTTTGATAATGCTGCATTCTGTTTCCAGAACATCGCCGGGATGTACGCTGTTTTTAAAACGCACTTTGTCCAATCCTGTAAAATAAGGCGTAGCCTGCTCCGCTGTTTCTGCCAGCAGAACGCAGGTGGACTGTCCCAAAATCTCGCAGAGGATTACACCGGGAACAACGGGATTCCCGGGGAAATGTCCCTGCAAAAAGAACTCATCGGGACGGATGGTCTTTTTGCCGTAGGCAACGCCATCCCGCAGTTCCGCTTCATCAATCAGAAGCATATTGTCCCGATGAGGGAGTATTTTTTTCAGTTCTTCCTGATTCATGGTTTCTTCCGCCTTTCTTTTAGTCTTCCCGAATGCGGAACAATGTCTGACCATATTCCACGATCTGACCGTTGGAAACACAAATCTCCTCTACCACACCGCTGCAGTCCGCCGCGATCTGGTTGAACATCTTCATGGATTCCACAATACAGATGGTCTCGCCTGCGCCGATATGATCCCCTACGGAAACATAAGGCGCCGCCCCAGTCTGGGGTGCCAGATATACCGTGCCTACCAGCGGTGTTTTCTGCTCATACAGATCCAGCGCTTGTTCCGGCTCTTCCACTGCCGCGGGTTCTTCCACAGCCGCAGGCGCAGGTGCCACAGCGGCGAATACAGGCACTTCCGCAGGCACAGGCTGAGGTGGAGCAGCTTTGTGGGCCGCCGCCTCCAGCACAAGACGGTTTTCCCCTTCGGTCCAGTCCAGAAGAGTCAAACCATTGGTTTTCATAATATTTGCCAATTCCGCGATTTTATTTACATCCATGCTCATCATCCTCTAAATTTTTTAAACGCAATGCAGGCATTGTGTCCGCCAAAGCCCAGAGAGGTAGACAGTACCGCTTCCAGTTCTGCGGCTTCTGCTACATTGGGGGTATAGTTCAGGTCACATTCCTCATCCTTCTCCATCAGATTGATGGTGGGAGGAACCAGACTGTTGTTCATGGCAAGGATCGCCGCGATGGCTTCCGCCGCGCCGGCCGCACCCAGCATATGTCCTGTCATGGACTTTGTGGAGCTGATATGCACCTTATGGGCCTTTTCTTCGCCCAAAGCATCACGGATGGCCTTTGTTTCTGTTTTGTCGTTCAGCGCTGTACCTGTGCCATGGGCATTGATATAAATTTTTTCCACAGGAACATCCTGCAGTTCTTCCATGGCGTCACGAATGGCCTTTGCGCTGGCAACAGCATTTTCGTCGGGCGCTGTTACGTGATGTGCGTCACAGGTAGAACCATAGCCGCATACCTCCGCGTAAATCTTTGCGCCTCTTGCCTTTGCGTGCTCATATTCCTCCAGAATCAGCGCCGCCGCGCCTTCACCCATAACAAAACCGCTTCTGCGCTTATCGAAAGGCAGAGACGCTGTGTTGGGGTCTTCGGAAGGGCTCAGCGCCATACATGCGCCGAAACCGGCTACCGCCATATGGGTAATGGCCGCCTCACTGCCGCCGCAGATGGCCGCGGTGGTATACCCATGACGGATGGCACGGAATGCCTCACCAATACTGGTGGTGCCTGTGGCACATGCTGTTGTCATAGATACGCAGGGGCCCTGTGCATGATATTTAATGGCAATATTGCCTGCCGCGATATTGCTGATCATTTTCGGGATAAACAAAGGAGAGACTCTTCTGGGACCTTTTTCCAGCAGCATTTTATAGGAATCACCGAAGGTTTCAAAACCGCCGATGCCGCTGCCGAAATATACCCCCAGCTCCGTGCTGTCGATATTGCCTTCCAGACCACTGTCTTCCATAGCTTCTGCCGCGCAGGCCAAAGCATACTGGGAGAAACGGTCCAGCTTCTTAGCGGAAAGCTTATCCATGCAGCACAAAGGATCGAAGTCCTTTACCTCTGCCGCCAGTTTGTATTTTGACTCAGAAACATCAAAACGGGTAATGGTACCGATACCATTTTTGCCCTTTGCCAGACCATCCCAGAAATCCGCAACATTGTTGCCGATGGGGGTGACTGCGCCGAGTCCTGTTACTACTACTCTTTTCATACTGTACCTCCTACATGGCCAGACCGCCGTCAATACGGATTACTTCACCCGTAATGTAATCGGACTGGTCACTCGCCAAAAACAGCGCCAGCTTGGCGATATCTTCCGGCGTGCCGAATCTTTTCATTGGAATAAAATCCTTTAATTTATTGCCTTCAGACAGATTTTCTGTCATATCTGTCGCCACAAAACCGGGAGCAATGGCATTACAGCATACGTTTCTTGCCGCCAGTTCCTTGGCAACGGATTTTGTCAGCCCTACCAGACCCGCTTTGGATGCGGAATAATTTGTCTGACCGGGATTGCCCATCAGACCGGAAACGGAGCTGATATTGATGATCTTGCCGCTTCTTTTCTTCATGAACACCGGATAGAACTGTTTAATCATATAGAAAGCGCCTTTCAGATTGGTGTCCACTACGCTGTCAAAATCAGGGACCTTCATCATAGGCACAAGTTTGTCCTTGGTTATGCCGGCGTTGTTTACCAGAATATCCACGCTGCCGAAGTCTGCCAGAATCTGCTTGCAAACCTCCGCCACCTGTTCCGCGTCCGCTACGTTGCACTGGTAAGCCTCCGCCTTCACGCCCATTGCCAGAAGAGCCGCTTTCGTCTCTTCCGCTTTCTGGGTGTTGCCCGCGAAAAGCAGTGCCACATCAGCGCCGTTTTCCGCGAATTTTTTACAAATGGCAGCGCCGATCCCACGAGAACCGCCTGTTACGACAGCTGTTTTTCCTTTTAACATTCAGCGTACCTCCTCTGCCACACGGCGTGCCTCCTCCATATTGGAAACAGCATATGTTCTGCTGTCCGGAAGGATACGGCTGATGAGTTTTTTCAGGGTAGTGCCAACGCCTACCTCAATAAACGTATCAAAACCGTCCGCCGCCATATTCTCAATACTCTCCTGCCACCGCAGGGAATGATTGATCTGTTTTTCCATCAATTCCTTCACATCTTCTGTGTAGGCTTTTGTCGTATAATTGGAATATACCGTAATCGCGGGTTTTTCCAAAGAAACCTCATTGAGCGCCTGCGCAAATTCCACAGAAGCACCGTCCATAAAGGGAGAATGGAAACCGCCGCCCACGGCTACGGGCAGACATCTTCCGCCTGCCGCCTTAATGTCTTTTCCAAACTGATCCAGTTCATCTTTTGTCCCCGCAACCACCAGCTGGCCGGGGCCGTTGTAATTTACAGGGAAAACATGCGCGTAGTTCTTGGCAATCTCCTCTACGTCTTTGTTTTCCATTTTCATCACAGCTACCATGGAAGCGGGATGCTCTTTTGCGGCTTTGCCCATGGCTTCCCCTCTGGCACACGCCAGACGGAACCCATCCAACGGGGAATATGCTCCCGCGAAAGCCAGCGCGGGCACCTCGCCCAGAGAAAATCCTGCCACAGCATCCGGCTGGATTCCTTCTTCCCGCAGCGCCATCGCCGCCGCCAGATCCGCCAGATACAGACAGGGCTGTGTGTTCTCTGTCTGCTTCAATTCTTCATCTGTGCCTTCAAAGCTCTGGCGCAGAGTGCCGGGGCGGATTTCCTCCGCCCGGTCAAACAATTCCTTCACACTTTCCTTTGTGTCATAGAAATCTTTGCCCATTCCGGCCTTCTGTGCGCCCTGCCCTGAAAAAACAAAGGCTATTTTACCCATTTTGCAGCTCCTTTCAGCAGCGCTTCCGCTTCCTCGGCGATCTCCTTGATGATCTCAGCCGCGGGCTGTTCTTTTTTCACCATACCGGCGATCTGACCAGCCAGGAAACAGCCTGTCTTTGTATCGCCTTCCACAGCTGCTTTGCGCAGGGCGCCTACGCCCAGTTCCGCAACATCTTCTGCTGTGGTCTCGGGTGCGTATTCCACTTTCAGGAATTCACGGCTGAAAGGATTTTTCAGACAACGACAGGTATTGCCGCCAAAACGTCTGCCTGTGGTAACGGTGGAAATATCCGTTGCCTTCAGGATCATGTCTTTATAATTCTGGTGTACGCCGCATTCTTCTGCCAGCAGGAAACGTGTTCCCATCTGTACACCGATAGCGCCCAGCATGAATGCCGCCGCCATACCACGGCCGTCACCAATACCGCCGGCTGCCAGTACGGGGATCTTTACCGCGTCGCATACCTGCGGTACCAGAGGCATAGTTGTCATTTCCCCGATATGCCCGCCGGATTCGCCGCCTTCCGCGATGACCGCAGATGCACCAGCGCGTTCCATCATTTTTGCGCTGGCAACAGAAGCCACCACAGGAATTACTGTAATATTGGCTTCCTTCCACATACCCATGTACTTGGTGGGCATACCCGCGCCGGTGGTAACCACAGCTACCTTTTCTTCCGCCACGATTTTCGCCACTTCCTCCACATGGGGGCTCATCAGCATAATATTCACGCCAAAAGGCTTATCTGTCAGTTCTCTCGCAATGCGGATCTGCTCACGCAGATAATCCCCGCCGGCGTTCATTGCGGAAATGATACCAAGTCCGCCGCCGTTGGAAACAGCCGCAGCCAGCTTTCCGTCTGCGATCCAAGCCATACCTCCCTGAAAAATAGGGTATTCTATGCCAAGCATAGAGCAAATCGGTGAAACTATCATTTCTTTCCCTCCAATTAGTTCTGTTTGCTTTCGATCATTGCTACCAGATCAGCAACAGTTTCTACTTTGTTTTCGCCCATTTCGATTTCTGTGCCCAGTTCGTCTTCCAGGCTCATGAGCAGTTCCATTACGTCCAGAGAGTCGATCCCCAGATCGCCGAATTTTGTTTCGGGTTTGATTTCGGATACTTCACATTCCAGTTTTTCTGCCAATAAAGCCGCAATTTTTTCAAATACCATGATACATTCTCCTTTTCTGTTTGTCATTTATGAATTGTGTCCTTTTTGCGGGGCACATATGCCGCCCCCTTCTCCCCCGCCTGCCGCAGAGGATGTATATGAAGCCTGTGGCATCATTACCATCTTACAATGCAGGCCGCGCTGGCCAGACCGCCGCCGAAAGCGGGCAGCAGAAGCAGATCTCCTCTTTTCAGCAGTCCCTTGTGATTCATCTCATCCAGTGCGATGGGGATGCTGGCAGAAGAGGTGTTGCCATAGCGGTCGATATTTACATAAAATTTTTCTTTCGGGATCTTCAGCATCACACTGGCGAAGTCGATGATCCTTTTATTTGCCTGATGAGGCACGATATAGGAAATATCATCAAAGGTCAGCCCGTTTCTTTCCAGAAGCTCCTTTGTATCCCGGCAGATAGCTGTAACGGCAAACTTAAATGTCTCCTGCCCTTTCATATGGATATAGGGTTTTTTGGCCTCTCTGTGGAAGAAGGGAGATTTCCCCTGGAACTGAGGAATGTCAATGACATTGTCTCCGCCCTTTACATCAAAGACGGAATCCAGATAGTTGTCCCCTTCGCCCAGGACTACCGCGCCGGCGCCGTCACCAAAAATAACGCAGGTACCCCGGTCTTCCCAGTCCACGATACGGCTCAGACGCTCCGCGCCGATGACCAGTATCTTTTTGGCTCTGCCTCTGGCAAAAAAGCCAGCCGCCGTTTCCAGCATAAATACAAATGCGGAACAAGCCGCGTTGATGTCCATAGTCATGCAGTGTACGCCCAGCAGATTCTGGATCATACAGGATACGGAAGGAGAAATAGATTCGCCGCTGACACTGGCCGCCAGGATCAGGTCAATCTCCTCTTTTTTCACTCCGCTGTTTTCCAGCGCCGCCAGCGCTGCCTTGCATCCCATTTCCGCCGCTGTCTCATGCTCGCTGATGTGGCGTTCCTTTACACCAACCCGCTGCATGATCCATTCGTCGTTTGTATCTACAATTTTGGACATATCCTCATTGGTTACGATTCTGGGAGGGACATACATTCCCGTTCCCAATATAGAAAAACTCATCTTTTTCTTTCCTCCTGCAATATGCAATCTTTTGTGCTTACGTTATTTAGTCCCTTATTTTGCAAAAAAGTTACAAATAAAATTTATTTTTTTGAAAATCGAAGAAAGATGTCTCCGTTTCCCTTCTGCTTTTTAACAGCATAATCGCCGTCAAACAAAGAGAACCGCATACGTAAGCGAAAAAACCTGCCGCAGCCAGCAGACGTTTCTGCCGCATTCTGGCCGCCAGCCTGCGGTATTCCTGCTCCGTGGCCCCCTCCTGGATGGGTCTGTGCATGCTTCCGCTTTTAGGCATACGATAGATCCGCCGGTACTGGGCATAGCTCTCCCGGCACTGGGGGCAGTGTTTCAGATGCTCCGCCACAGCCTTTTTTGTGGAGGCGCTGGCCAGACCGTCATGATACAGCGCGATCAGATCCATGGTCATCTCACAGTTCAAACTCATTTCGCAACACCTCCATCATTTTTTTCTTAGCTCTGAAAAAAATCACCTTGGCAGAGTTTTCACTGATCTTCAGCGCCAGGGCGATCTGAGAAAAGGGCAGCTCCGCGTACATCCGCAAAAGCACCACATCCCTGTATTTTTTCGGGATCTTTCGCACCATGTCCCGCACCACTTTTTTCACATATTCCCGATGGTAGATCTCCTCCGGGTCTACTGTTTCCATACAATAGGTGCTGACTACCACGTCCAGATTCACAGAATCCAGATGCAGCCGGTTGCGTTTCAGGTATTTGAAATATACGTGCTTGGCGATGGACGCCAGCCAGGTAAAGACCTCGCACTCCCCCCGAAAACGATGGAAGGATACATAGGCCTGCAGAAATGTTTCCTGCAGCAGATCCTCCGTCAGCGAGCGGTCCGCGCACAGCCGGTATAAAAAAGCGTATACCCTGTCGTAATACTCATCATAGAGCATTTCAAAAGTCGTCATCCGCCCACCTCCGTCCATATTGCTTGCCTTCCAGTATATCACATCCCAGCAAAAAAATCCATAATTCAGTTCCCGCAACTTTCGCAAATATCAAAAACAGGCATTCTTCCGAAAGTTTTTTTGAATTTCATAAATTTTATCTTGACATTTTCACAAAAATAGCGCAAAATATTACTGTTGCATCGGCGTGTGGCTCAGCTTGGTAGAGCGCTACGTTCGGGACGTAGAAGTCGCAGGTTCAAATCCTGTCACGCCGATCAAAAAAAGGGAGCATTTGCTCCCTTTTTTTATTCCTTTTCTACCGCCTCAAAAATCTCAACAGGCTCTTTTTTATAATATCCCGTCATATCTTCCGCTACTTTTTCGGCGATACTGCTTCCATAATACATCTGGCAGGCTTCTCTCGCGTCCATGTGATGCTTTTTGGCGATTTTATGCAGAACCTCCAGCAACATCGCCGTCCGTTCCTCATATGCCGCATAGGCCTTCTCCTTGGAATCGCTTTCCAAAGCTGTCAGCCCATCGATCATACCAATGTAAAAGCCCAGATCCATTTCCGGAAACATCGCTCTGCTTTCCAGCAGTGTATCCAGCAGACCAGTCCTTTCAAAGGAAGTAAATACCTTATGTCCGGGAATGTTTTTTAAATAGCTGTAATATTCTACACAAGAAACAAGCATTGTGATTTCGTCCATGTTTGCTCTCTCCTTTCTCTCTAGTATGATACCTTTTTTTACAAAAAATTTCAACAAAGGAACGTGATTTCCCGAAAGAAAAAACTCCGCCCCGCCTCTTGACAAAGAAGGAAAAAACTGTCATGTTTTTATATAGACTACGCAGATCTTGGGAAAGGAGACCAATATCATGATACCCATTACCATAGGAACGGAATTAAAAAACCGCTGTCCCGACGCTGTACTGGGCCTTCTGCAGTGCGATGTCACTGTCACGGAGGACCCTGCCGATTTTCTGGCACTGCTCAACGACGAAATCGCCCGTCTATCAGAAGTAGAGCTGTCTCAGGCCAACAAGCGGGACTACATCCAGAATACAAGAAAGGCCTATAAAGCCCTGGGCAAAGATCCCAACCGCTACCGCTGCTCCGCGGAAGCCATGTGCCGCCGCATCGCTAAGGAACGCGGGCTGTACTACATCAACAATGTGGTCGATATCAATAATTACCTGTCCATCCATTCCGGCTATTCCATGGGGACCTACGATCTGGCCCATGTAACCGGCCCCATCACCTGGGAACGTGCGCCGGAAGGCACCGCTTATCAGGGCATTGGCAAGGATGTGCTGAATATCGAATATCTTCCCGCTCTTTTTGACGAGGAAGGCCCCTTTGGCAATCCCACCAGCGACAATACCCGAGCCATGATTACACAGGATACCAGAGAAATCCTCCTGGTGTTCTACTGCTTCAATGGCGGAGAAGAACTGGAAACACTTCTGGAACAGGCAAAAGAACTTCTGACAAAATACGCCGGCGCGTCCCAGATGGAAACCGCCATCCTTCGCTGAAAAAAGTTTCATAAAGAAAGGCACGAGGCCTTCCGTTTTCCGGAACGGCTTCGTGCCCTTTTTATTTTGTTTTTTTCTTTCGGCTTACATGTAACCGCCCATGCCGCCGCCCATGCCAGCCTCAGGCATAGCAGGTGCCTTCGCGGGCAGTTCCGCAACCACTGCCTCTGTGGTCAGGAATGTAGAAGCCACGGAAGTCGCGTTCTGCAAAGCACTTCTTGTTACCTTTGCGGGGTCCAGAATGCCTGCTTCTACCATTTCCACGTATTCTTCTGTCAATGCGTTGAAACCGATGCCTTCTGCCATTTCTTTTACCTTGTTTACGATCACGGAGCCTTCCAGACCAGCGTTTTCCACAATCTGGCGCATAGGTGCTTCCAGTGCCTTAATAACGATATCCGCACCAGTCTTTTCATCGCCTGTCAGGTCTGCGCAGGCTGCTTTTACTTTTTCTACCGCATGAAGCAGTGCTGTGCCGCCGCCGGCAACGATGCCCTCTTCCACAGCCGCTCTGGTAGCCGCCAAAGCGTCTTCCATACGCATTTTCTTTTCTTTCATTTCTGTTTCTGTTGCAGCGCCTACTTTAATAACCGCTACGCCGCCGCAGAGTTTCGCCAGTCTTTCCTGCAGTTTTTCTCTGTCGAAATCGGATTCTGTTTCGTCGATGGCCATACGGATCTGGCGGATTCTGCTGTCAATATCTTCTTTTCTGCCTGCGCCGTCCGCGATGATGGTCAGTTCTTTTTCTACTCTTACGGTCTTCGCGCGGCCCAGCATATCCAGAGTTGCGTCTTTCATTTCAATGCCCAGCTCATCGGAAATCACCTGTGCGCCTGTCAAAGCGGCAATATCAGCCAGCTGTGCTTTTCTTCTTTCGCCATAACCAGGTGCTTTTACCGCAACGCAGGTAAATGTGCCTCTCAGTTTATTCAGTACCAGTGTCGCCAGAGCTTCACCTTCCACATCTTCTGCAATCATCAGCAGTTTGCCGCCTACCTGCATGATCTGTTCCAGCAGAGGCACCATATCCTGAATACTGGAAACCTTCTTGTCTGTCAGCAGAATATAGGGTTCTTCCAGTACCGCTACCATTTTATCCATATCTGTACACATATAAGCGGACAGATAGCCTTTATCGAACTGCATACCTTCTACCAGATCCAGTTCTGTTTTCATGGTCTTGGATTCTTCCACAGTAATAACGCCATCGTTTGTCACCTTTTCCATGGCATCAGCAATCATGTTGCCTACTTCTTCATCGCCGGCGGAAATGGACGCTACGTTAGCGATATGTTTCTTTGTCGTAATTTCCTGGCTCATTTTCTGGATCTCAGCCACAGCGGCGTCTGTCGCTTTCTGCATGCCTTTTCTCAGGATAATAGCGTTTGCGCCTGCGGCGATATTTTTCAGACCCTCCTGAATCATGGCCTGTGCCAGAACAGTTGCTGTTGTAGTACCGTCACCGGCTACATCATTGGTCTGGGTAGCAACTTCTTTAACCAGTTGTACGCCCATATTTTCATAAGGGTCTTCCAGTTCGATATCCTTAGCGATGGTTACACCGTCATTTGTAATCAGGGGAGAAGTAAATTTTCTGTCCAGAACCACGTTGCGGCCTTTGGGGCCCAGGGTTACTTTTACGGTATTTGCCAGTTTATCCACACCTGCCGCCATAGCGCTTCTTGCATCGGTGCTGTATTTAATTTCTTTTGCCATATCTCTCAATCCTCCTAGTTATGATAGAATCAATCTTTCACAATGGCCAGAATATCATTCTGACGCATTACCAGATACTCTTCACCCTCAAATTTAATTTCCATTGCGCCGTATCTGGGGAAAATGACACGGTCGCCTTCCTTCAATACCATTTCTACATTATGGTCGCCAACCAGTCCGCCGGGGCCTACTGCCACAACAATGGCTTCCTGGGGTTTTTCTTTAGAGGAAGAAGTCAGGATCAGACCGGATTTTGTGGTCTCTTCCGCTTCCAGCTGTTTCAATACGACTTTATCTCCTAATGGTGCAAGTTTCATGTTTATCTGCCTCCTTAATACAATTCTCTTCTTGTTAGCACTCAATTTGGTCGAGTGCTAATTACAAGTATTATCTTACCATGTTTCGCCATTTATTCAAATTTTATATTTCATTTTATTCCCGCAAATTTAAAAAAATACATAAAAAATAAGAGAAATCAGAAAGAAATATCCATTTTTTCTTTTGATTTCTCTTATTTTCTCTAAAAATCTTTCGTTTTAAAATTCCGTTTCAAAAAAAATACGATTTATTTCTTTTCCCGTTCCATCTGGTCAATATCTGCCGCCGCAGAAAGGGCCGCAACCAGGCCTTCTCCTACCGCCTTGGCGATCTGATAAGGTGCGCCGGTGCAGTCTCCCGCCGCGTAAACTCTCGGCAGACTGGTGGCCATTCTGCGGTCCACGGCAATATTCTTGCCCTCCATGTTCAGGCCAAACAGCAGACTTTCCGGCGGCATGGAATTTTTAGCAAAGAAGATGCCGTCACATCCAAAAATTTCCTCGCCTACCTTCAAACCGGTAACACCTGCCTCGTTCCCCTCTACCAATACCGGCTTTCCTTCCAGCACCTTCACATTTTCCTTCAATGCCGTTACGGGCTGGTACAAAGGCAGATAAGAAACCTCCTGACAAATATCGGCAAGGAAATTTGCTTCCGCTTCTCCTTCTCCGTTTTCCGCCACCACCAGAACTTTTTTGCCCCGGTACAGCATACCGTCACAGGTTGCGCAGTAACTAACGCCTTTGCCCAGATATTCCATCTCGCCGGGGATGCCTCTGCTCTTGCTCAGACCGATCGCCAGAATAATGGCTTTGGCCTCAATAAACTGGTTTTCCGCGTTCACCACATAGTAATCCCCCATGGACAGAATCTGACTGATCCTGCATTCCTGAAACTCCACGCCGTTTTTCAGCGCATGGGCATAGAATTGATTCAGCAGTTCCTCTCCAGTCACATTGGGAATCCCCAGGTAGTTGTCTACCTTCTCCGCCGCATACAGCAGGGAACTGTCCAGACTCCTGCCAAAGATTTTTACGGTTTTATTTCGCTGACGGCAGTTCAAGGCCGCGGATAACGCCGCGGGGCCGCCGCCAATAATGGCAACATCCAGCATATGATTCCTCCTTTTTCTCTCACGCTCATTATATGTATTTCCCGGCAGATCATCCGCCCTTTCTAAAACACGCCGGAAACAACAGACGGGTTTCGCCGCAAGTCTGCCGGAAACCCGTTTCTGTCATTTTCATCGAAGCCACTATTGCCTGTGTTCAAAGGAAATACTGGTATTCTTTCTTATTTGTCTTTTTCTTCCGCTCTCATAGCAATGATCTTCTTCTGGATCTCCATAGGAGCTTCTTCGTAGCGTTCAAAGTGATGTCTGTAATCACCGCGGCTCTGTGTCATGGAACGCAGGTCGGTAGCATATTTGTGCATTTCAGAAGTAGGTACTTCCGCAACGATGCATTTCTTATTGCCTACCGCATCCATGCTCAGAATACGTCCACGGCGTTTGTTGATGTCGCCCATGATGTCGCCCATGTATTTTTCGGGGATCAGAACCTCTACATGTTCAATGGGTTCCAGAATTGTAGGTTTTGCCTGAGGCATACCTTCTTTAAACGCAACGGATGTTGCCATCTTGAAGGCCATTTCAGAGGAGTCTACGGGATGGTAGGAACCGTCCGTCAATGTCGCTTTCAGACCTACTACGGGATAACCAGCCAGAACACCAGACTGTACACATTCCTGCAAACCTTTTTCTACTGCGGGGAAGTACTGTTTGGGTACGGAACCGCCAAAGATCTTTTCTTCAAAAATGTAAGGTACAGACATATCGCCGCTGGGTTCGAATTCCATTACAACGTCACCAAACTGGCCATGGCCGCCGGACTGTTTTTTGTATCTGCCGCGAACGGACGCCTTGGATTTAATGGTTTCACGATAAGGAATGATGGGGTCCATCAATTCTACTTCGATCTTATATTTTGTTTTCAGTTTATTTACCATAACATCCAGCTGCTGTTCGCCAATGCCATAGATCAATGTCTGTTTTGTTTCTTTATTAACTTCCATCTTGATGGTGGGATCTTCTTCTCTGATCTTGGAAAGAGCCGCGGACAGCTTATCCTCATCGCCTTTGCCTTTCGGACGGATGGCCATGCACAGAACAGATTCCGGCAGGCTGATCTTAGGGATTACGATATTTGCTTCCTTCAGGGACAGTGTATCCTGTGTAGAAGTATTGGACAGTTTTGCCAGAGCACCAATATCACCGGTATGCAGTTCGCTTACTTCGATCTGCTCCTTACCTCTTACCACATACAGATGGCCAACTTTTTCCACAGTATCCTTTTCTTCGTTATATACGCTCATAGTCGTATCCAGCTTACCTGTCATAACTCTGAACAGGTTCAGACGGCCAATATAAGGATCGGCAATGGTCTTAAATACGAAAGCGGAAAATCTTTCGTCATCACTGGAGCAGAATACAACATCCTTGCCATCGTGGAAAGCATGGAAATTGGGTTTAGCTTCCAGCGCGGGAGGTGTGAAGCGAACGATGGTATTCAGCAGCAGTTTTACGCCATAGCCCAGTGTCGCGGAACCGCACATAACGGGAGCGATGGTATGATTTTCGATACCATAGGTCAGGCCATCGTAGATTTCTTCTTCTGTCAGTTCGATATCATTGAAGAACTTTTCCATGAGTTCGTCGCTGCTTTCTGCCGCTACTTCGATCAGCATGGAACGCAGAACCTCTACTTCGTCCTTTTTGTCTTCCGGCATTTCGCAGGGCTGCAGCTTGCCGTCTACTTTCTTTCTGGCGTCTCTCTTAATCAGATTGATAAAGCCGACAAATTTACCATTTTCATCATTAAAGGGGATCTGCAAAGGCGCAACGGATTTACCGAATTTGGAACGCAGATCTGCCAGTGTTTTTTCAAAGTCAGCGTTTTCATCATCCATCTGGTTAATGAAAATCATTTTCGGCAGATGCATTTCTTCGGAGTATTCCCATGCTTTTTCTGTGCCGACTTCCACGCCGGATTTTGCGGAAACCATAATCAGCGCGGTATCAGCCACACTCATAGCCAGCTTGCTTTCTGCCACAAAGTCAAAATAACCGGGGGTATCCAGGAAGTTGATTTTTGTTTCCTGCCATTCTACAGGTAGAACGGATGTATTGATCGATACCTTACGGCGGATTTCCTCAGCCTCATAGTCACTCACGGTATTGCCTTCTTCTACTTTCCCGAATCTCTTTGTTGCTCCGGAATAGAACAGGGCTGCTTCGGCGTAGGTCGTTTTGCCGGAACCGCTGTGACCTAATAAAACTACGTTTCTCACCTTGTTTGCTGCGTAACTTTTCATATTTACTACCTCCCTTTGGTATTCTAAATCGGACAATCCGTCCGTAGAAATCATGTATACAGTATATAGGAATTACACAATATACATAGTATAATAAATACGGCGCTTGTCACGATTTCCCTTTATTTTTTTTGCAAAAAAATTCTATTTGGATAGAAGCACAAAAGAATTTCTATCATTTTATCATATTTTGTAAATTATTTCAATCTCCTTCTACAGGCGTCCGCCAGGGCACACCAAAATAATCGGCGATTCCTTTTGTCAAAGCCTGGGCGACAGCATCGATATTTTCCTGTATCCATGCTGCGTCCTCCGGGTTATCGTGATAGGCCACCTCTACCAGCACCGCTGGCATGTTGGTCCGGCGCAGTTCCCGCAGAGTAGACGTAGCCACTGTATCCACCTTTTCAGGATCAGGATAGATTTCCGCCATCTGCCGGGCGATCCGGTCCGCGATCTCCTGGCCATAGTAGCTGTTCCAGAAATAATAGACATCCGTCCCCTGCAACTTTCCCGCCAAAGCCTCCGGCGCCGCGTTGGTATGAATGGCCACATGCAGATCATACGCTCCCCTGTTGGAATCATCAATGGCCTCTCCCAGCGTCATCGCCGGATCATTCCGTCCAAAGGAAATGCCGGAAGCCAGAAGATACGGCTCCATGGCGTCAGCAATTCGATTGGCTACCTCCTCCTCTGTCGTTACGCCATCCACATACAGATTATACTCCTGTAAAGAGGGGCTCAAATAAACACGGGGCATACACAGCCCTCCTCTCATTTTCTATCCTCTCATTATGCGCCGCCGATCCTTTTTGTGCCTGTCTCCGGCAAAAATTGATTCAGAAAAAGCTCTTTCAGTACATATGAAAGAAAACAAAAAAGCTGAAATCTTTTCTCACAAAGATTTCAGCTTTTCTATTTTGTCAAGATATTATTCCGCCTGTTTTCTTCCGGAAATCAGGAAACCAGAAATGTCCGATCCCCTTACACTTCCTCAATCACAGGTTCCTCATGATATTTTTTCTCTTCTCTGTACTCATTCAGTACTACCTGCGCAATATTCATGGCATGGTCGGAAACACGTTCCAGATTGCCCAGCATCTCCAGGAAATGGATACCGGAATTAACGTTGCATTCCGCGTTGGAAAGACGTTCGATATGGCTGGCACGGAGTTCTTTTTCCATGGCATCCACCTGTTCCTCCAGAACGGTGGTTTTCATAGCACAGGTGATATCTTCTGTTTCCAGTGCCTTCAGCGCGTTCTGATAGCTTGCCACCGCCGTCTTTGTCATGCGGCGCAGTTCTTCCTGCGCTTTCTCAGAGAAACCAAACTGGTCTCTTTCCATTTCTTCCGCCAATTCAGCAATATTTTCCGCATGGTCGCCTACACGTTCCATATCACTGATAGTATTGAGCAAAGAGGTTACTGTCTGATAGTCACGTTCACTGATCTGCAGGGTACACAGCTTAATCAGATACTCGGAAATACTGTCGCAGACGCTGTCCACCACTTTTTCCCGCTGTTTGACCTCTTCGATCTTATCATGATTCTTATCCAGCAGCGCTTCAATGGCACTCTGGAGGTTTTCACAGGCAATATGACCCAAACGAAGTGTTTCCAGCTTCGCGCCTTCTACTGCCAGACCAGGAGTTTCCAGCATACGTTTGTCCAGATGAACCAGCTGGCTTTCGTCCTTGCGTTCTACCTCTTCTACATGATTGATCTTCTTTGCCAGCGCAATGATCGCACCGCCCAAAGGCAGTACCATCAATGTTGTGCCGATATTAAAAATGGTGTGGATCGCACTGATCTGTGTCTGAGAAATGATATCAGACCCCATCGCCGGGTTAATCAGTGTGAAGTAGATAATTGCCAGAATGCTGAATACAACCGCACCGGTAATGTTAAACATCAAATGCATATAACCTACGCATTTCGCTGTTTTTGTCGCACCGATACCACTCAGAAGGGCCGTTACACAAGTACCGATATTCTGACCCATGATAATGTAAACTGCCGCATTAAAGGGCACCAGCCCGGATGCCGCCAGAGACAGCAGAATACCCTGAGAAGCGGAGGAGCTCTGAATGATCGCTGTTACAAAAGCACCCGCGAAAATACCCAGCAGCGGGTTGCTTCCCAGTGTTACAAACATGGAACGGAAGCCTTCCGAATCCTTTAAAGGCGCAACAGCGGAGGACATGGTTTCAATACCGATAAACAGTACACCGAAACCAATGACGATAGACGCGATCTCTTTTCTTTTAGCGCTCTTACCGCTCATCATCAGAATCACACCCAGCATTACTGCCAAAGGAGCGATTGTGGAAGGGCTGAACATCTTTGCCCACTCAGAGCTGGATACCAGCCAGCCGGTAATTGTTGTACCAATATTGGCACCCATGATAACACTCATGGCCTGTGCCAGATTCATCAAACCTGCGTTTACGAAACCAACAACCATGACAGTTGTGGCGGAGGAGCTTTGTACAATGGCCGTTACCAGCGCGCCCAAAGCGATCCCCATAAGTTTGTTTTGTGTCAATGCTTCCAAAATACTTTTCATCTTAGAGCCAGCGGCCTTCTCCAGGCCCTGTGCCATAATGCTCATACCATAGATAAAAAGCGCCAATCCACCGATAAACGGTATGGCCATTTCTGCGTAGTTCATGATTGCCTCCCATAAATAATTTTTATAGTACATAATCCTCTTTTATACACCACAAAAATAATACCACAATCTCTTTTTGTATGCAATTATAAAATGTTAAAAAAATACGCATTTTGCCGATTTATACAAAATCTTTGCGGCCCCTTGCCGATGTCCTCACAGATGCGCTGAAAACCGTTTATCTGTAATGGTTCCGCCTCCGGCCACAAAGTCCCCATCATAAAGCACCAGAGCCTGTCCGGGCGTTACGGCCCGCTGTGGCTCATCAAACACACAGGTCATCTCATCCCCCGCAACATGCTCCACCGTACACCATGCCATTTTATGGCTGTACCGTATTTTCCCCTGAAAACGCATCCCTTCCCGGAACTGTTCTACGGCCATGGCGTTGATTTCCCGGACGGTCACCGTTCTTGTGAACAACTCCTGATTGTCACAAAGGACTACCTCGTTTTTCTCCGGCCGCAGACCATATACATACATGGGCTTTCCAAAGGCAATGCCCAGCCCTTTTCTCTGGCCCACAGTGTAGTACAGCAGCCCTTTATGCTGTCCCAGCACATTTCCGGAAAGATCCACAAAATTTCCGGGATTTGGCTTTTTGCCTCTCTGCCGCAGCACAAAAGCGGCGTAATCTCCGTCAGGAATAAAACAGATATCCTGACTGTCGCTTTTTTTCGCCACAAAGTCATCAATACGCTGGGCAATCCGGCGGATTTCACTTTTTTCGTACTGTCCTACGGGCATCAGTGTACGGGAAAGCTGTTCCTGGGTCAGCCGGTACAGCGCATAGGTCTGGTCCTTGGCCTCCGCCGCCGAAGCGCAGATGGAATATCTGCCCGTTTCCGGATGTTTCTGCACGCCGGCATAATGGCCCGTAGCGATATAATCCGCCCCCAATTCATCCGCATAAGCCAGAAGGGCCTCCCATTTTACCTTTCGGTTGCAGACAATACAGGGATTGGGCGTCAATCCTTTCTCATAGCTGTCCATAAAGTATTCTGTCACATTTTTACGGAATTCTTCTCTGAAATCCACATGATAAAAGGGGATCTCCAGCTTTTTCGCCACACGGGCGGCATCCTCCGCGCCGCTTTTGTCCCCTGTATTTTCCTTCCACATCTCCATAGTCACACCAATGACCTCATAACCCTGTTCCTTCAGCAGGTATGCCGCCACAGAGCTGTCTACGCCCCCCGACATTCCTACGATTACCTTCTTTTTTTCCAAGCTTCTCCATCCTTTCTAAACAGGCTCACAGTTGTTATCCTACCATATTTCCATCTGCGGCACAAGAAATGACCGCCATAAAATAAAGGGAGGCCTTTCAGGACATCTTCATCAGAAAACAAATATTGCCGAAACCCTTAAATAAAGAGGATTTCGGCAATTCCATTTTGACTGGATTTCCTTTCCTATGAGGGGACCGTTTCGCCTCCCCCTGTTTTATTCTTCTTCGTGATGGTGCAGTGCCTCAATATCATTTACCGGCTTTTTCAGACCTTCGATGACAATCCCGTTCTTTTCGGCATAATCCCAAAGCGCCGCGTGCAGAGCCTCCTCCGCCAAACAGGAACAGTGTACCTTCACCGGCGGCAGACCATCCAGCGCCTCCATAACCGCCTTATTGGTCACCTGCAGTGCCTCCTGTACTGTTTTGCCCTTGACCAGCTCCGTTGCCATAGAACTGGTGGCCACCGCCGCGCCGCAGCCAAAAGTCTTGAATTTCGCATCCTCAATGATATTATTCTCAATTTTCAGATAAACTTTCATAATATCGCCGCATTTGGCGTTGCCTACGGTACCGACACCGCTGGCATCAGAAATTTCTCCCACATTTCTCGGGTTCATAAAATGGTCCATTACCTTTTCGCTGTATTCCATCGTATCTTCCTCCTGTATTTTCAAATTCCCTTTTTTCTGTTTTTATTTTCTTATGGCTGTAGTTTCCCTTTTATTTTTTCATCATATCTTCATACAGAGGAGACATTTCCCGCAGCCGCTGTACAATGGCCGGCAGTTTCTCCAGTACGAAATCTACTTCTTCCTCTGTGTTTTCCCGATCCAATGTCAGGCGCAGAGAGCCATGTGCTTCCTCATGAGGCAGACCGATAGCCAGCAGCACATGGGAAGGGTCCAAAGAGCCGGAGGTGCATGCGGAACCGCTGGAAGCGGCAATCCCCAGTGCGTCCAGCAGCAGAAGCATGGACTCTCCTTCGATATAAGCAAAGGAAATATTGCAGTTGCCGGGCAGTCGGTCCACGGGGTCCCCATTCAGTCTGCTGTATGGGATCTTTTCCAAAATTCCATGGATCAATTTATCCCGCAAAGCTGTCAGGCGCTCTCTGGTCTGTTCCAGCTCCGCCACAGCCAGTTCCGCTGCCTTCCCCAGTCCAACGATGCCAGGGATATTTTCCGTGCCGGCACGCATCTTCTTTTCCTGGGCCCCGCCAAAGATCAGCGGGGAGATCTTCACGCCTTTGCGGATATAGATAGCGCCGATACCTTTGGGCGCCCCCAGCTTATGGCCGCTCATAGAAAGCAGATCAATCTGCATTTCCTCCACATTGACCGGCACATGACCCACGGCCTGTACCGCATCCGTATGGAAATAAATTCCTTTTTCCTTCGCCAAAGCCCCAATCTGGGCGATGGGCTGAATGGTGCCAATCTCGTTGTTGGCAAACATCACGGAAATCAGAATGGTTTCCGGCCGGATGGCCTTCTCCAGCTCCTCCATCCGCACCTTACCCATTTCATCTACATCCAGATAGGTAACTTCAAAACCATGCTTTTCCAGATATTGGCAGGTATGCAGGATCGCGTGATGCTCAATTTTGGTAGTAATAATATGGTTGCCCTTGGAAGACATAGCCTCCGCCACTCCCCGCAGCGCCATATTGTCACTTTCGGAGCCGCCGGCGGTAAAATAGATTTCTTCCGGCTTGGCGCCGATGGCATCCGCCACCTGCTTTCTGGCCTGTTCCATGGCTTTTTTGCTTTCCTTTGCAATGGCATATACACTGGAAGCGTTTCCATAATGCTCCCGGAAATAAGGCAGCACCTCTGCCAGCACTTCTTCTCTGACCGGTGTGGTAGCCGCGTTATCCATATAGATCTTCGTCTTCATATCCATTCCTCCTATATCATCAAAACAGCTTTTATTTCATAGTATATATATATGTTTTCTATGTTTTTAATTTACTACCTTTGGACAAAATTGTCAAGCTTTTTTATGAAAAAAAATCTATAAAAATGGAAAAACTTCTTGCATCGTTTTGTGAATGAATTTTACATTTTTCTCGCTATACGTGACATGGTCTTTTCTGTGAAAAAAAAAGCCCCTATAATAATACAAATAATATCTATCGAAAAACATCTTGCGAAAGAGACATAATACGAGGTGAGCACTATGCATGAATTCAAAGACAGGCTGAAATCCCTGCGAAAAGAAAAAGGACTGACACAGGTAAAGCTTGGCGCTTTATTGAATTATGGCTATACAGCGATCGCCAATTATGAATCCGGCAGAAACCAGCCCGGGATCGCCGACCTCAAAAAGATCGCTTCCATTTTTGATGTATCTTTAGATTACCTATTAGGTGTCACAGATATTCGCAGACCCTATGCCTCCGCGGAAGACCCGCTTCTGGAAAACGAATTCCTGCGTTATTTTACTATGCTGAACGAGGAAAGCCAGAAGGATGTTCTGCTCTATACCCAGTGGCTTCTGGAACGGGAGGAACGTCAGAAAACCGCGGAAACAGAAGCAGGCCACAGTCATCTTCGTGTTGCCCAGACAAAAAAAGAATACAAAAAAGACTGATGGATACAGATGCTTTCATGGGGATCATTTCCCTGTTTCGCCGAAAGGACCGCCCCAGCCCTGGATTCAGGAATACTGCGGCCTTTCGCAGAAGAGGCATCCTTTTGGCATTGACATTTTCCCCAAAATCATTGGGGATTTTTTATTTTCTGAAAATCAAAACAGGAAGGTTCAAGACCCTTGTTTAGAGTCTGAAACCTTCCTGTTCCTTTTTTGATTTATTCTGTTTTCAGTTTTTGGCTTCCCGCAGCTCTCTGGCCGCCGCCAGCGTCGTTTCCGTGATTTCCTCCCCGCCGATCAGCCTTGCTACTTCTCGGCAGGCGCCGTCTTCATCCAGCAGAGCCACTTTCGTTTCCGTCCGTTCCGGGCCTTCCTCCTTGGTGATTCTGAAATGCCGGTCCGCCAAAGCGGCAATCTGAGGCAGATGGGTAATGCAGAGGATCTGCCGTTTCTTTCCCAGCAGATGCATCTTTTCCCCTACCTTTCGGGCTGTCTTTCCGCTGATCCCCGCGTCGATCTCATCGAATACGAAGGTGCCGATCTCATCGCCGTCTACCAAAACACTTTTCAAAGCCAGCATCACACGGGACATTTCACCGCCGGAAGCGATCTTTGCCAAAGGCTTCAAATCCTCCCCCTGGTTGGCGGAAATCAAAAATTCCACTTTATCCCTGCCGTCTTTTCCAAAATCATCTCTTTGGGCAAAGGCAATCCGGAATTTCGCCTGAGACATCTGCATCTGGTGCAGCGCCTCCTCTACCTGTCTCTCCACCTGGGCCGCCCGTTCCCGGCGAAGCGCCGTGATCTGCCCGGCAATAGACATCAGTTGCTCCTCCGCCTCTTTCCGCTGTTTTTCCAGCTTTGCGGCGGCTTCCTCGCTATTTTCCAGAAATTCCATTTCCCCAATGGCCTTTTCATAAAATTCCAGCACTGCCGCTACACTGCCGCCGTATTTTCGTTTCAGGCGGTAAATGGTCTGCAGCCGTTCTTCCGTCTCTTCCAACGCTTCCGGTTCCGCCTCCAGCGCCGCGCCATAGCGTTTCCATGTTCTGGCGCAGTCTTCGATCTGGGCATAGGCAGTCTCCAGCACCTCCGCTGTCTCCTTTATTTCCGGGTCCAGTTCCGCTGCCTCCGTGGCATCCTCCAAAGCCTGGCTCAATAAATCGCAGACGGAGGCCATTCCCTCTGCGCCGTCATATAATAAGGCTACGCCTTCCGAAGTAAGCCGCATGAGCTTCTCCATTCCGGCCAGCCGTTTCTTTCGTTCTAATAGGGATTCTTCTTCCCCCTCACGCAGTCCCGCGGCAGCGATCTCTTCCGTCTGAAAACGCAGGATATCCAATCGCTGCGCTCTTTGGCTCTCATCCCCTAAAAGGGCCTCCAGCCGCTGGCTTGCGTCTTTTCTCTTTTCATGCCACTGGCTGTATACCGCCAGCTTCTCTGCCAGTTTCTCCCCGCAGAAACGATCCAGCAGGCGAATATGCCTGGATGGATTCAGCAGAGATTGATGCTCATGCTGTCCATAAAGATCCATCAACTCCGCCGCGATCTGGCGCAGCATCCCCGCCGTTACCGTACACCCGTTGATCCGGCAGATGCTTTTGCCCGATTCATTTAAGGTACGGCTGATAAGGATCTGACCATCCGCTTCTGTTTCAATTCCATTTTCCTCTAAAATATTGTGGATCGCTTTTTCCTCCGTAGAAAACAGCGCTTCCACCACTGCCTGTTTTTCTCCCCTGCGCAGAAGATCTCTGTCCGCTCTGCCGCCCAAAGCGAATTGCAGGGAACCCAGGATCATGGATTTCCCGGCGCCGGTCTCCCCAGTCAGGATATTCAGCCCCGGCGCGAAATGCAGATCACATTCCGCGATCAGTGCCGCGTTTTTGATATGAAGATTTTCCAGCACTGTGCATCCCTCATTTCTCAGGCGCTGTGAATGATACGATACAGCTTTTCAATAATAACGGCTGCCTGGTTATGGGTACGGACCACGCAGAAAACAGTGTCATCCCCGGCGATGGTACCCAGAATCTCGCTGTTCTGCATATTATCCAGAGCTACGGCTACCGCCATGCCCATGCCTTCCAGTGTCTTAATCACAATCATATTCTGGGCATAGTCCATTTTTACAACAGCCTCTTTGAATACCCGTGTCAGACGTTCCGTAATTTCCGTATCATTTCCGCTGATAACGGAATATTTCTGTTTTCCTCGTTCTGTGGCGATTTTTGTCAGCTTCATCTCCCGAATATCTCTGGAAACCGTAGCCTGTGTGACCATGAATCCCTCTTCACAAAGCTTCTTCGCCAGTTCATCCTGGGTTTCGATATCATATTTTTCAATCAATTCCAAAATTTTCGCGTGTCTGGCAATTTTCATCTTGTCACAACCTTTCTCTCTTTATCTGCTCAGTTTTTTCCGCAGTACATCATAAAAACTCTGGGGATTTGTCTTGATGATTGTCGCATGGACCTTCGCGCATTTGACCTGTACCACTTTTTTGCCTTTCAGCGTCCATGCTTCCTGCCCATCAGCGCTGACGGTAAAAGCCGTATCCCCCCGGGGATTGATCTCTACCGTCACAGAATCCTCCGCCGAAACCACAATGGAACGGCTGGTCAATGTATGCGCCGAAATCGGCGTAATGGCAATGATATGGGCATCCGATTTCAGGATCGGGCCGCCGGCGGAAAGATTATAGGCCGTAGAGCCCGTGGGCGTACAGATAATAACGCCGTCCGCCTGGAAGGTATCCACATATTCATTATTGATAAAAATATTGAATTCCAGGATCTTATACAGCAGGCCACGATTGATGCAAATATCATTCAGGGCCAGAATCCCTTCGATCCGTTCCGGTTCCGTAGCGATGCAGGTCTGCAGCATCATTCTTTCTTCTACGGTATAATCACCCTCCAGCACACGGTCAATGGCCGTCTCCGCGTGATTTTTTTCCTCCGCCGTCAGAAATCCCAGATGCCCCAGATTGATACCCAGTATCGGTGTATGGTAGGGTGCCGACTTTCTTCCTACGCCCAGGAGCGTGCCGTCACCGCCCAAAGAAATCACAAATTCCGAATCCCGGTATACCTCTTCTTCACTTTTTGCATACTGCTCCAGCCCTGCCGCTTTCGCCGCATCCCTCATCAGCTGGGGCTCACATCCCTTTTCCAGCAGATGACCCACCAGACGTTTTGTCACAGCCATCTCCCGGTCTTTATCCATATTTGGTATCAAACCAACTTTTTTCATCCTTGCATTCCCCCGTATCAGTTCTTTACAGGACCTCATGGGATGTCTCCACAACATCCTTCAGCAATACCTCAACTTCCTCTCTGGACATGCCTTCTTTTCCCTTCTCCAAATAGATCAGATACTCAATATTGCCTTTGGGGCCCTTAATGGGCGAGAAATCCAGCCCTAATATGCCAAGGCCGTTAGCCAGGGCATAATCCGCGATCATCGCGATCACATCCTTATGAACCTGTATATCCTTGACAACACCGTTTTTTCCAACCTTTTCCCTGCCGGCTTCAAACTGCGGCTTAATCAGGCAAACCAGCTGACCCGCCGGCTGCATTACACCTGTTACGGCAGGCAGCACCTTCGTCAGGGAAATAAAAGAAACGTCGATGGAAGCGAAATCCGCTTCCTCCGGCACCTGTTCCTTTGTTACATAGCGCACGTTGGTCTTTTCCAGACAAACCACTCTTTCATCATTACGCAGCTTCCAGTCCAGCTGGCCATAGCCCACGTCGATGGAATACACCTTCGCCGCGCCATTTTGCAGCATACAGTCCGTAAATCCGCCGGTGGAGGCGCCGATATCCAGACAGATCTTTCCCTCCAGCGTAATAGGGAATACCTCCATGGCCTTTTCCAGCTTATAGCCGCCCCGGCTCACATATTTCATAGACGCGGCCCGTACCTCGATCTGCGCCGTCACAGGGACCTTGGTCCCCGCCTTGTCTTCCTTCATGCCGTCCACATAAACGGTGCCCGCCATGATATAGGCTTTCGCCTGATCTCTGCCCGGTGCCAGATTTCTCTGGACCAGCAGCACATCCAAACGTTCTTTATCCGCCATAATTCTCACCCAGTTTTTCTAATATCTTCCGGCAAATGCCTTCTCCATCCAATCCATATCTGGCAAACAGCTGTGCCTGCGTCCCCTGCTCAAGATATTTATCGGGGAACGCCAGATTGGTCACAGAAGGACAAAGCCCATGGTCGCTGTAAAATTCCAGCACCGCGGAGCCCATGCCGCCTTTTCTTAAATGATCCTCTACTGTAAATATCATTTCATAGTCCCTTGCCACATCCAGTAGTGTCTCCTCATCCAAAGGACGAAGGAACCGCAGGTTCACCAGAGCGGGTTCCAGGCCTTTTTCCTCCAGAAGCCGCACCGCTTCCGCCGCCGCGTCCGTCATATGCCCTTCCGCAAGGATGGCAATTTTTCTGCCTTTTTTGATCCATTCCGCCTTGCCTTCCTCCAAAGGCGCGCCCAGACTGCCGCCAAACTCCGAGGCCGTACCTCTGGGATAGCGCACCGCCACAGGACCGGTACAAACATTCACGGCATACGCCAGCATTTTCTCCAGCTCCCATTTGTTTTTCGGAGAAAGAATGGTCATATTGGGAATATCCCGCAGATACGCAATATCAAATACCCCCTGATGGGTTTCGCCGTCGTTGCCTACGATACCGGCACGGTCGATGGCAAATACCACATGGAGGTTTTCCATGCACACATCATGAATGATCTGGTCATAAGCCCGCTGCAAAAAGGACGAATATACCGCAAATACCGGCACCATACCCTGAGACGCCAGCCCTGCCGCAAATGTCACTGCGTGCTGCTCCGCAATAGCAACGTCAAAGAAGCGTTTCGGGAATTCCTTCTGGAATTTCTCGAAGCCAGTGCCGCCGGCCATAGCCGCCGTAATGCCTACCACCTTTTTGTTCTTCCGGCCAATCTCTACCATTTTGCTGCCAAATACGGAGGACCAGCTGGGCTTGCTGCTCTTGGAAATTGCTTCCCCTGTCCGCAGGTCAAAAGCGCTGACGCCGTGGTAATCCCAGGGACGTTCCTCCGCATAGCGGTAACCTCTGCCCTTTTCCGTTTTCACATGAATCATCAGCGGTCCATGCATTTTCTTTACATTCTGGAACAATTCAATCAATTCCGGCAGATCATGTCCATCCACGGGACCGATGTACTTAAATCCCATGCCTTCAAAAACAGCGCCTTCCAGCAGGATCAGTTTGGCGCTGTCCCGTACCTTTTCCAATACGGAATAGGCGGGCTTGCCCAGCACAGGCACCATATCCCGGAACTGCTTGAAATTATCCTTAAAGGTCTGATACCGATTGCTAGTGCGCAAAGAATTCAAATGCTTGCTGATGGCGCCCACATTGGTATCAATAGACATCTGGTTATCGTTCAGAACAACGATCAGATTTGTGTTTTCCCTTCCAGCGTTGTTCAATGCCTCATAAGCCAGACCGCCGGTCATGGAACCATCACCGATAACGGCAATCACATGGTTCTTCTTCCCCTGGAGATCTCTTGCCTTGGCAATCCCCAAAGCGGCGGAAATAGAGGTGGAACTGTGGCCCGCCGCGAAGGCGTCACATTCGCTCTCTTCCGGTTTAGGAAATCCGCTGAGACCGTCTAACTGCCGCAGGGTAGAAAACTGATCCTTTCTTCCTGTCAGCATTTTATGGATATAGGCCTGATGGCCCACATCCCATACAATCTTATCCTCCGGCGGGGAAAAACAGTACTCCAGCGCCACCGTCAGTTCCACTACCCCCAGATTGGATGCCAGATGGCCCCCTGTTTTGGATACGGAACGCAGCAGGAACTTCCGCAGCTCTCTGCATAGTACCTCCATCTGCTCCACATCCATTTTCTTTAAATCCTCTGTGGAATGGATTCTCTCCAACAATCCGCCCACATTCATCACCTTCCTTAAAAAAGCCAGCCAATCACAATACCCAGAATGGCTCCTACAAACACTTCCAGAGGCGTATGACCCAGCAGTTCTTTCACTCTCTGGAAATTCGGCAGCTTATGGTGCTCGATCAGGTAATTCAGAATTTCCGCCTGTTTGCCTGCCGCTCTGCGGATTCCCGCCGCGTCATACATGACCACAAAAGAGAAAATCAAACAAGCCGCGAACAACGCCGAATCAAATCCATTGTATTTTCCCACGCTTACCGTCAGCGCCATAACCGTCGAGGAATGGGAGCTGGGCATTCCGCCTGTTCCCGTCAGCCGGCTGGCGTCAAATTTCCGCTCCGTCACAATGGGACGAAGTGTTTTAAAGCCCTGAGCAATAGCCCAGGAAATCAGTGCCGCCCACAGGGGCTTATTATATAAAAGTGCTTCAATTCCCATAGAATCCACTTCTTTCTCAATAGGTACGCTTCAAAAGATAGGAGGTCAGCTCCAGCAGGAAGTGGCAGCTTTCTCCCTGTTCCTTCCAGATTTCCTCCGCTTCCCGGGACAGCTGTGCCGCAATCTCTTTGGATTTTTCAATGCCGTACAGCGTCACATAGGTTGTTTTCTGATTCTTTTCATCGCTGTGTACTGGTTTGCCCAATTCTTCCGTGGTGCTGGTCACATCCAGAATGTCATCCAGGATCTGAAAGGCCACACCAATCTTTTCCCCGGCCAGACCAAAGCGTTCCACCACTTCCTCCGGCGCGCCGCCGGCTCTCGCGCCCGCTTCCAGAGCGCCGCGGATCATAGCCGCCGTTTTATGCACATGAATAAATTCCAATACCTCTTTTTCCATAGGCTTGCCGTCATACTGCACATCCACAGCCTGTCCTGTCAGCATTCCGTGAACGCCCGCTCCTTTGGCAATGGCATACATAGCGCCGCAGGTCTCTTTGGACGGGTTCTCCCAGCAGGCCTTTGCCATGATCTCCATGGCATGGTGCAGCAGTCCGTCTCCCGCCAGAATCGCCATATCCTCCCCAAAGACTTTATGGGAAGTCGGCCGGCCCCGACGATAATCATCGTTATCCATGGCCGGCAGATCGTCATGGATCAGAGAATAGGTATGAATCATCTCCAGAGCGCAGGCAAAGGGCTCTGCCTTTTTCTTATCCCCTCCTACGGCCTCACAGGCCGCCAATACCATCATGGGGCGCAGCCGCTTGCCGCCGGCAAACAAACTATACCGCATGGCCTCAAAAATCACGGGAGGAAAGGCTTCCTGCCGCGGGATATAATGTTCCAGCGCTTCTTCGATTTCTTTGATCCGCTCTTGCAGTTCCTGTTTAAAATCCATGTTATTCTTCCTCCTCAAAAGGGGTCTCTTCCCACAGCCCCGCTTCCTTGCGCAGCATGGTTACCGTGCCTTCCGCCGCCGCCAGCTTTTCCCGGCAGACCGCCGAAAGGGACAGTCCTTCCTGATACAGCTTTACCGCATCCTCCAGCAGCAGCTCCTCTGTTTCCATCCGCTCCACGATTTCTTCCAGCCGTGTCATCGCTTCCTCAAAGGATACCTTCTTTTTCGCCATGGGTCCTCACCGCCTTTTCCTTGATTTCTGTCCATAAACTGCCGTCCCGCAGTTCCAATCGAATCTTGTCCCCCACTTCCGTCTGTTCCACGGAAGTCAACAGCTTTCCTTCCGCAGTTCTTGCCGTCAAAAAGCCTCGTTTCATTACCGCCAGAGGCGATGCCGCCGCCAGGCGGTCCTCCATCGTCAGCAAATCCTTTGCCGCGTTTTCCAGCTGCCTTGTCATTTCTCTTGTCATGCGGCGGGTCTGTTCCTCCACATAAATCCGATGCTGCCGGAACCTCTCCCAGGGTCTGGCCAGCACCGGCCGGTTCTTCATATACTCCAGCCGCCGTCTGCACTGGGTCATGACAGCGTCCATGTCCCGATCCAGCCGCATCCGCAGCCGCCTTAGACCATCCCGTTTTTCCTCCAGAGGGGTGGTCGCCAGTTCCGCCGCCGCGGAAGGCGTCGCCGCCCGCAGATCCGCCGTAAAATCAGCAATGGTAAAGTCTGTTTCATGGCCTACTGCAGAAATCACCGGGATCTCCGAAGCGAAAATGGCCCTTGCCACGGCCTCCTCGTTAAAGCACCACAGGTCTTCCATAGAACCGCCGCCCCGGCCCAGTATAATCACATCGGCTTTTCCCCAGCTGTTGACCAGCCGCAAGGAGCGGACAATATCCTCCGCCGCGGCCTCGCCCTGTACCAGTGTCGGCACGATCACCAGCTTTACGGAAGGGTCTCTGCGTTTGACGATATGCACAATATCCCGCACCGCCGCTCCCGTAGGGGAAGTAATGACGGCAATACAGGACGGATTTTTTGGGATCTCCCGCTTAAAATCCGGATCAAAAAGACCTTCCGCCGCCAGTTTTTCCTTCAGCTGCTCAAAAGCCGCCTGCAAAGCGCCGATGCCCACCGGCTCCATAATCTCCGCGTAAAGCTGATATTGCCCCGTCCTCTCATAGAGGGATATATGGCCATATACAATGACCTGCATCCCGTTTTCCGGCAAAAAGGGCAGCGCCGCCGCGTCCGCCCGAAACATCATGCAGCTGATGGCGCCGCTGGGGTCCTTCAGGGAAAAATACAGATGCCCTGAAGAATGTGCCTTAAAATTAGAGATTTCCCCCCGCACCAGAAGACTGCTGAGGATAATATCATTTTCCAGCAGATTTTTAATATACCGATTGATCTGCCCAACGGTAAAAACCTTGGGTTCCATCATTTCACATCATCCATTCTCTCAGGCAGAAGCGATCTTGCCCAAAATGCCGTTGATAAAGGCAGGTGCTTCATCAGAGCTGAATTTCTTTGCCATTTCCACTGCCTCATTGATGGCAACGCCCACCGGCGTATCCTGAGAATAGCGCATTTCATAGACTGCCAGCCGCAGGATCGCCAGATCCACACGATTCATCCGTTCAGTATCCCAGCCTTTGGCAAAGCTGTCGATCAAAGCGTCGATCTCTGTCTGGTGCTCCTTTACGCCGTCTACCGCCGCAAGGATAAAGGCCTTGTCCTCCTCCGAGACAGGATCTTCCTTTTCCTCAAAAAACATTTCCTTCAATTCTTCGTATTCCTCATTAAACTCCATCTGAAACAGGAGAATAAACGCGTTTTTTCTCGCACTTCTTCGGCTCATACTTTCCCTCCGTAGATCAAATTATAAAGGACAAATACCACTCCTGACGGGAGTGGTACATAGTGACTGATTATTCTTCTTCCGCCGCCGCGGCTTTTTCTTTTACAATGCCCGTAACGGCAACATTAACTGCGGGCACGTTCAGACCGGTCATAGTCTCCACGGCGTTCTTTACCTTTTTCTGTACTTCTTCCGCCGCGGTCTGGACCTTTGTTCCGAATTTTACAATAATTTCCATATCCAGAACAACCTCATTGTTCTCATTGGTCACTCTGACGCATTTGGTCTGGCCTTTTTTGCCGAAAAATTCCGTAAAGCTTTTATTTCCGCCGTAGCCTTCCATAACGCCTTCTACTTCCAGCGCGGCTGTCACCGCGATCAAGCTGATAACCTCATCCGCGATCTGGATCTGACCATTGTTTCCTTTATACTCAGACATTTCGCTACCTCCTGTCTTTTTTCTATATTCACCATTCTATACATGAAAAAAAGAATCCATACGAATCTATGAAATCTTCTACTTTGTTGTATTATTATAGCAGATATTCTCATTTAATGCAAATAAATATGCAACGTGATATGTATAAAAAGACAGTCAATTTTCTTAAAAAATTTTAAATATTGCGGCCGATACCGCCTCTTTTCCTTTTCGGAAACAAAAAAAATCAGCCGGAGATCCCCCTTCCTTTCGGGTATTTCCGGCTGTACTTTTTTTATTTTCCCTGCTTCCAGGTAGAAATACGAATCTGATCCGCCTGATATCCTGTTTTTCTGGTGACAATATCCTGGATCTGCGCTACTTCCGCCTCTGTCAAATTATCTTTGGAAACCACAACATCTACCGTATCATCATCAATACGCACATAGGCATGACTGAACCCCTTAGATTGTATCATGGATTCCGCCGCCGTTTCCTTCTCGATGCGTTCCTGGATCTGGAGCATGCTTTCACTGCATTTTTCTTTCTGGGCGTCAGTAATATTCTGATTATCCAGCATTTCCGTCAGCAGATCCTTCTGCTTCGCTCTGGCCTGCTCCCGTTCCAGCTTGGCCTCGGCAAAATACCCCTCCAGGCTGCTGGCGCTGCTTTCCGCGCTGGCATAGACCGCCGCACCGTCTCCCGTTGTGGCCGACACCTCCGCCGTAATAGGGTCCAGCGGTTCCTCCGCCTCCAGATCATCGGGCAGTGCCGCGTAATCCTCATCCAGCAGCGCCGTCAGATCTCCCTCTTCCGACAACTGCATGGCTGTCTGCGTCCCTTCCGACAGCTTGCTCTCCTGAAAATTCAAATACCCCGCCGCCGCGATCATTACCGCCAGCGCCGTTACTACAACCTGATTCCGTTTTACCTGAAACATTAACCCTCTCCCCCTTGCTTCATTTTCAATACGGCGATTTTATGGGATGGGATATCCAGCAAAGCCTGGGCCGCTTCCGTCAGTCTGCCGCAGACCACTGGGTCCTCTCCTCCCTCCGCCACAATAACCACACCCTCCACAACAGGCGACTGTTCTGTCAGAACGATGGGGCTTTGCCCGTCACCATTGTCCGCCAGCACCACCGTGCGCTCCGTCTGTATGGATTCCTCTGTGGTCTTGCTGCTCTCTTCCCGCCTTTCCTCTGTCGCCAGCACCTGTTCCGCCCCGGAACGATAGGTCACCATGACTCTTACCTTCCCCGCTCCGGCCACAGTGGAAAGGATCTCCTCCATTTCCTGCTGGATATCCTTTTCCTCCTGAACCGTTACGGTCTGCACGGGCGGCTGCTCCGGCGCTTCCTTCTGGGAAAATAGTCCCTTGCTTCCCACCAGAAGGAGGATACCCAGAAAAAAGGCCGCTGCCAGCCGATTTCTCTTCCCTTTGTTTTCCGGCTGAAACAACTGCCGGAAAAAGGATTCATTCATCTGTGTCACCTTCTCCCCATGGCGATACGGATATCTCTGCCGGGCACAGCGCATACCGTTTCGCCGCGTACACTTTGATTTGTTCCTGTGTATCTTTTCCGCCGATTTCCAAAGATTCCAGCGCGCCGTATGTATCGGAATCGGGATCTTGATCCCAGCCGACACGCACCCATTCCACCGTGTCGTCCTCCGCCCGAAGATCCATCAGTATCGCCTCTTCCATCTGCGCCTCATAAGCGTCATGGCTCCATTTCTCCTGCAAAGCGGCATACTCCTCTTCCCCCGGGAGGTCCTCTTCCCACTGCGCCGACGGCAGCGCAAGCGCTCCTCCCAAATGAAATAAAGGCTGTATCACTGCCGAAAGTATCATCACGCCCAGCACCATTTCCAGATACTTCCGAAAGCTGCCTTCCGGCATCAACAGGCCTGCCATAACGGAAAATAACGTCAACGCCGTTATAGTTTTTATATATGCGGCAAATGCCTCCGCCATTCCTTTTCCCCCTTTAAATAACCCCCAGCAGCAGTACGGCACAGAACAAAAACATGACTTCCGCCAAAAATACCACCCCCAACAGCAAAGCCATATACTCTCCCGCCGCGCTGACGCACTGCACCAGACGTTCCTCGCAAAAAGACTCCACTGCCGCTGCCGCGAAATAGAAAATCAATGTCATCACCGCCAGCTTCACGCAGATAGGCAGGCACAGCAGCAAAAGCAGCACCGCTGCCGCCGCTAACGTACCGTTTCGCAAAGTGCCGGAAACAGCCGCCGCCGTATCCACCGCCCCGCCCATAACATTCCCTACTACCGGCACAGCGTTCACAGCGATTTTCGCCGTCCGCACCGCCAGAGAATTGATGGCGCCGCCGCCGATCTTCTGTAAAGACAGCAGCAGCATAAACACCACAGCGAATCCCTTTACTCCCCAGGACATTCCTTTTTTCAAAAGCTCCGCCAGACGTCCCGTTACAGGCTTTTCCGAAAGGCAGTCCGTCATAGCCAGTCCTACCGCCAAAAATACTCCCGGAACGATGAGGCGTCGGATGGCATAAACCATGAGCGTGCATCCCCCCATCATGGTGGGCCCCATCAAAGCCGTCTGCGTCAGATTTCCCGAGGATGCCGCCAGAACCAGAAATGCCGGCAGCATCGCCGTAAATATGGAGCCAATCAGGTCAATTCTCTCCACAACGGCCTCTGTTATCTCAAAAAATGTGGATAAAATCACCACAATCAGCACCATATAGCAGACATAGAAGCCCATATCCCCCACTTGTCTTCCGTGAAAGGAAAGGCTTACATTCCGTAGGATCGCCGCCAGAACCACCACCAGCAGCAGCTGGATCAACAAAGACTTCTGGGCCGCCAGTTCTCCAAAGGCCATCTCCCACAGCCTGTCCGCCCAGTCCTCCATGGAAAAGCTGTACTCTCCCATCAGTATCTCTTCGATCAGTTGGGAAAGGCTGGTTCCCGCCCCCGCTTCCTCCGCCATCTCATCCGCCCGAGACAGTTCCAGATCCTCCAGCTGAGACAAGGCCAGATCTGAGGCGTAAGCCATTTTGGGGAACAGCAGCATCACCAGCGTCAGCAGTATCCCCATGCATTTTTTCATAGTTTCTCCCCCTTACACCAGATGCAGCACCACATCCAGCAGTTCCACCAGCACCGGCGCTGAAACAGCCATAATCAGGATCTTTCCCGCCAGCTCTATCTTAGCCGCGATGGCCGTTTCCCCGGCGTCCATACAAAGCTGGGCGCCGAACTGGGCAAGATAGGCGATGCCGATGACCTTCAGCACAATGGTAAAATATCCATCGGAAACGCCGGCCTTCTGGGCCGTTTCCTGCAATATCCCCAGCAGTTCTCCCAAGGGCGAAAGCAGAGACAAAAACAGCAGCACTCCTGTGGTCACGGAGACAAGCAGCGCCATCTGCGCATTCTCCCGGCGCAGCGTTACCGCCAAAAGCGTACCCGTCAGTCCCACCGCCGCCATCTGCGCCATATCCATACCAATCCCCCCTTATAGCTGAAATAAGGTCCGGATGGTCTCAAACAGAGTGCCGATATATTCAATGACCCAGAACAGCACCAGTACCAGCCCCGCCAGCGTTGTCATCATCGCCGTTTCTTCCCTGCCTGCCCGCAGCAGAATCTGATTCAGCACCGCAACCAGAATCCCCACCGCCGCAATCCGAAATAATATGCCGATCTCCATGTCTCTCCCCCTCGTTTCCTTACAGCAGCACCACCACCAGCAAAATGCCGCCCAGCATTCCCATGCCGTAGTACAGTCTGCCGTTTTTCTCCAGTTTCCTTTGCAGGGACGCCTGCGTCTCCCGCAGATAGCCCAACAGCAGCTTCGCGCTTCCCACCTGCTGTTTTTGATCCAAAAAGCCCAGGGTTTGTCCAAAATGCAGGATCGCCTCCAGATCCACCGCCGTAAAATAGGTTTTTGGCAGATATTTCTGCCAGACCCGCTCCCAGATCTCCTCGGCTGTCTCCTGCTGCCTGCGGGCCATTTCCTCCGCCGTTTCCTGAAGAATCAGCCCCACCATGCCGCCGGTCTTGCAGCTGATACTGAAAAACACCTCCGGCAGCGGCTCAGACAAATAAGCCATGTGATTTTCCAGCAGTCCTAAGGCCCGCTCCAGCTCCTTCAAATCCGCCAGACGATATCTCTCCCGCAGGACAAAAAAAGCGCCGCTGAGCGTTGTTGTCATTAAAATCAAAATCATTCCCAGAGCCCGCAGCCACATCCGCCGTCTCCTCCTTTCTCTGAAACAGCACAGTTCCCCTTTCATCCAGAATCCGCTCTACTATTCCCGCGCCTCTGTCCGCCGACAGAAAAATGTATCGTTTCAACATTCCCTGCCGCGCCATATGACAGGGAAGTTTCCGCCGCAGGATATCCTCCATGGAACTGCCATGCATGGTACAGAGAATTTCCACGCCGCCATGAACCATAGCCTCTACCGCTTCATATTCCTCCTCCCGCCCCAGCTCGTCCGCCGCGATGATCTCCGGCGACATACTGCGCAGCAGCATTTCCATGGCCTGGGCCTTAGGGCAGCCATACATAATATCTGTGCAGGGTCCCAGCTCCATCTGTGCCAGCCCGTCCCGCATCCCGGCAATCTCTCCCCGCTCATCGGCCACGCCAATGGTGATCCCGCTCCTGCTAAGACAGCGGATCATTTCCCGCAGCAGCGTTGTCTTCCCGCATCCCGGCGGCGAAATCAGTACTGAGGACAGAAAACGGTCTCCTTCCTGTACAAAAGGCAGAATTTTTTCCGCACAGCCAAACACCTGCCGTGCCACACGGATATTCAGAGAACTGATTTGATGCAGGGTTTTGATCCGGCCGCCCTCCATAACCGCTTTTCCGCAGAAACCCACGCGGTGCCCGCCTTCTATGGTCAAAAAACCCCTGCACAGCTCTTCCTCAAAGGCATAAAGCGAATAGGCACTGAGCTTGGAAACCGTCACTTTTATATCACGTTTCGATATTATTTTTCCCTGTTCCGGCAATACCGCATTCCCCGCCGCGTCAGGGAAGAACCCCCTGCCGCCTGCCCGCACCCACAGGGGCTGTCCATTTCGCAGGCGGACCTCCTGTATCTGGTCCGATCCCTTTATTTTATCAAGAATATCCCCAATTTCATCGCTCAGGCACCTGCGTATTTCCTCCCGCATCCTCTCACCTCCTTTTCCAATATATTCTCCTGAAATGATTTCTATGATTCCACTTTTCAAATGTTATAAATCGTGATATAATAAATTGTCGAAATTTGCAAAATTCCTTAAGGAGATGTCCATATGTTCACCATACTGTTTGCTTCTTTTACCGCCTGCAACGAAAAAATCCCGCAAATACTCAGGCAAAGACTCCCGGATACCGCCATTCTGGAATGTACTACCCTGGAAGAGGCGTTTCTCCTCTGCCGCCACAGGGAAATTCATTGTGTCCTCCTGCTGCCCGATGAGGAATTTATACAGTCACAACGGCTGTTAAAACACCTGCGGAGCAAAGAGGCTTACCATTTCACACCCGTACTGTTCCTTTCCTCCCGGCTGGAGCATCTTTTCTGGGCCTTTTGGAAATGGAACTGCTGTGAATGCTGTGTCATTCCTCTGACCAGAGAACGCCAGGAAGAGCTGGTCCGCCTTTTGCAGCACTATCACGAGATATATTGCAGAACGCGGCTGCTGCGGGAGTCCTGCTTTCGCATTGACACCCCAAAAGGGATTTTCTCCGTTCCCTATGATGACATCCTCTATATTGAAATCGTATTAAAAAAGACCATCATTCATACCAAAACCGCCGAATATGCTTTTCCTCTTCCTCTGTATAAAGTCAAGGAGGATCTGAATTGTCCCTTTATCGTTCAGACCCATCGTTCTTTTCTGGTAAATCTGCATAATATCTCCCAGATCGACAAAAGCAAATCCCCCTGGGAGATCTCCTTTTTCCAAAGTGGAAAACATGCCTATATTAGCCGCCATTTCAAAAAATCCTTTCTGGAAAACATCCTCTCTTCCATTGGCAGCTGATTTGACTTTCTCCCTCCCCTTCTGTAAAATAAAATCAGCAGAAAGGGAGGGTCTTATTATGGAAAATAAAAAAATCACCATTGTAGGGTTTGGCGACAGTTTAACTTACGGATACGGCGTACTGGAGGATGTGGCTTATCCTTACCGTCTGTCCATGGATCTGCCGCAGATCTTCCCGCAGATCCAATGGGACATTATCAACAGTGGCATCAACGGCCAAACTACCAGAGAGGGACTGCACCGGCTACCCATGAGCGTACTAAAAAGAAAGCCGCAAATCGTACTGATCCTCTTTGGCTCCAACGACAGCGCACTCAATGAGGGGCAATACCGCACACCTTATGAATATGAGAAAAACCTGCGGCAGATCATAGAATCCATTCTGTCCCTTTCCACCGGAAACCCTGTTTTCTCCGGGCGTTCCATTCCGGTGCTGATGACGCCGCCCTCCATGGTAGATACAGATTTCTACCCCTTTACCACCAATGACCGGCTGGAGCATTTTGGGGAGATCGTCAAAAAACTGGCGGCGGAATACGGACTGCCTCTGATCGACCTTTTCTCCGCCTATCAGGAAATCAAAGAAAAAGCAGACTATGAGGCCTGCTTCCAATATGACGGTATTCATTTAAGCCCCAGGGGCTACGACATCCTGTACCGTCTGGTATTGACGGAAATCAAGCATATTCTGACAAAAACAAAGGAAGTCTGAACCTTACCCCAAAGAGGAAAGAGAGATGATGGTATGTTTCAAAAAGCACAGGCGGAGGACTGCCGGGCCGTTTACAAGCTGATCTGTGATATGGAGCAGAAAGAACTGCCCTATGACCGTTTTCATAATATCTTTCTGGGGCAGTTGGCCCGTCCTGATTTTTACTGTCTGCTTCTGAAAGAGGAAGGACAGGTTCTGGGAATGCTGAACCTGCGTTTTGAGGAACAGCTGCATCATGCGGCGCGTATCGCCGAGATCATGGAGCTGGCGGTAGCTCCCTCCTGCCGGAACAACGGTCTGGGGAAAGCCCTGTTCCTCCACGCCTGCACTCTGGCAAAGGAGGCCGGCTGTATCCAGATGGAGGTAGCCTGCAACCAGCTGCGCAAAGATACCCACCGTTTTTATCTGCGGGAAGGGATGCGCAATTTCCACTACAAATTTTCCAAAAGTCTTACCGGCGAAGATATGACGGAAAACCGGCTGGGCCGATAACAAAAAAGGAATGAGACCTTTTTCAGGTTCTCATTCCTTTTTTGTTTCCGCTGTTTAGTTACCGCATTCAATACTGATGGAGGTAAATACATCCAGAATGTCCTCCACCTTTGTATGTTCTTTTTCCAAACCGCCTTTGTCCATAACGATACCGCCTTTATCCATCATAATCAGACGGGTGCCGTATTCCACCGCATAACGCAGATTATGGGTTACCATCATGGCAGTCAGTTTTTTCTCTTCTACGACCTTATGGGTCAGTTCCATAATGACCTCGGCTGTTTTCGGGTCCAAAGCCGCGGTATGTTCGTCCAGGATCAGAAATTCAATGGGCGTCAGTGTGGACATAATCAGGGCCGCCGCCTGTCTCTGGCCGCCGGAAAGGGCCCCCAGCTTTACATCCATTTTATCCTCCAGACCCAGCCCCAGAATGGAAAGCTGTTCCCGGTAATAAGATTCTCTGGCTTTGTTGACACCAAAGCTCAAACCAAAGCGTTTGCCCTTATTGTCCGCCAAAGACATATTTTCCAGCATGGTCAGATTGGGACAGGTACCCATGGAAGGATTCTGATACACCCGTCCAATGGTCCGATACCGCTGGAAATCCTTCATTTTGGAAATGTCTTTTCCGCCGATCAGCACCTGGCCGCCCTCAATGGGGATACTGCCGCAGATAATATTCAGCATGGAAGTCTTGCCGCTGCCATTACTGCCGACAATGGAAACAAATTCTCCGTCATTGACGGTCAGATTAAAATTATCGAAAAGACACATTTCTGTTACTGTGCCGGGATTATATACTTTTCGGATCTGTTTCAGCTCAAGCATGTTCCGCACCGCCTTTCCGTTTATTGCCCAATACCAGAATCAGCAGGAACAGCACCGCTGTCGCCAGCTTCATCAGATTGGACGGCAGCCCCAGGCTGATGGCTACCTGTATGCAGGCTTTATAGAAGATACTGCCGATCATAACGGCTGTGGTCGCTTTGACCACACTCATTTTCCGGAACAATGTCGTACCGATAATAACCGCCGCCAGACCAAATACCACCTGACCGGTACCCATGGTGCTGAAGAAGGAACGCTGTTCCTGACATACCACGGCGCCGCAAAGAGATACCAGCGCATTGGCAATGACCAGACCGATAAGTTTTACAGTCCCTTTGTCCTTCGCCAAAGTAGTAACCAATGTGGGATTATCGCCTACGGCCCGCAGCAGCAGACCATTTTTCGTTTTCAGATACCAATCCAGTACCAGCTTCACCACAATAGCCAGTATCAGAGTCACCACAAATTTCCGGTAGATCAGGGAAGCATTTCCCATAACCGCCATAATGGGGCCGGAAGTAAAAATGGTGTCGATACTGCGTTCTACCGCCAGATTGGAGCCAGCAATCTGCAGGTTAATGGAAAACAGGCCTGTCATGGTAATGATCCCCGCCAGCAGGTCTCTTACACCCAGCTTGACATGGATAAAGCCAGTCACAAAGCCCGCCACAGCCCCCACAGCCAAAGCCGCCAGCAGCGTCAGGAAGGGATTCGTGCCCTTTACCAGAAGCAAGGCGCCCACGGCAGCCCCCAGCGGGAAGCTGCCGTCTACGGTCAGATCGGGAAAGTCCAGTATTTTATAAGTGATATATACGCCGTAGGACAGCAGTGCGTAGATAAAGCCCTGTGTCAGCGTACTGATGCATAATTCAAAAATTGCGTTCATTGCGGAAACCTCTTTCTAACTGCTTTTGCTGCTTTACTTACGCTTCTGCCGCCACGTCAGTAGCTACGGAAGCGATTTCTTCCGGTACAGTGATGCCCATAGCGGCTACTGTTTCGGAATTGATGTAGTATTCACATTCGGAAATGGTTTCATAAGGCATTTCCTCCGCGGTTGCTTCACCCTTCAGGATCTTTGCCGCCATAGCGCCGGTCTGTCTGCCCAGAGCTACATATTCAATGCCGGCGGAAGCCACACAGCCCAGTTTTACCTGTTCGATCTCGCTGCCATAAACAGGGATGCCTGCGTCATTTGTTTTTTCCAGAATGGAGGGCAGTACATCCACTACAGTATTATCTGTCAGATTTGTAAAGCAGTCAACGCCTTTGGAGATCAGTGTATCCGCTGCCTGTACTACCTCAGACTGCTGTGTTACGCCGATGCTTTCAATAGTAAAACCGTAGGAAGGCGCTTTTTCCTCATATTCCTTGATAGCGGAAACAGAGTTGGGTTCGCTGGTGGTATACAGGATACCAATGGTCTTTGCTTCCGGCTGCAGATCACGGATCAGCTGCAGCTGCTGGTCGATGGGCAGTTTATCGCTGGTGCCTGTGATGTTGCCGCTGTCCAGCTTTGCTTCCACAGGGTCTGTGATCGCTGTAAAGATAACGGGAATATTCTTATCCTCTGCCGCTGCGTAGCAGGCTGTTGCGGAAGGTGTCGCGATACCGCACATCAGCGCTACATTATTTGCGGAGAAGTTCTGGGCGATCTGTGTTGCCAGCTGTGTATCGGAATCGGCGTTCTGGTAATCAATGACAAAATCCACACCTTCTACCAGGCCGCTTTCTTCCAGCCCCTGAATAAAGCCTTCCCGGCAGTTATCCAAAGAAGCGTGTTCCGCGAACTGAGAAATGCCGATAACGGGGATATCGCCACTGGCGCTGTCACTGCCGGAAGCATCTGAGGAACCGCCGCAGCCTGTCAGTGCCATTGCTGTCATTACCATTGCCATTGTCAAAGCCATCATTTTTTTCATAGTAAATCTCTCCTTTTTTCTCTTAATTTTTTGATCTATCCATAAATTGTGTCCTGTTCTTTTTTACCAGATTCGCCATCGTTTGCCGGGTAACTTCATATTCATCGACCTCCTGCAATAAAAAAAGTCCTGTCGCCATATTACTATGGGACAAGACTGATTATCCTGCGGTACCACCCAAATTGATGAAAAAACATCCACTCATATCCTGCACATTCATGCAGTCCGCCTGGGTAACGGGTGCGGCTCCCGTCGGTTACTACTTGCTCTCGCTTTCGTCCGCCCTCATAAGTCCATTCATTTTACGCTGACTGCCGTATTCCCACCATCCACGGCTCTCTGAAAGTACAGACTGCAAAACTACTCCTCTTAATCACAGGTTTTTCATTTGATAGTGCTATTATAACATCACAAAACCATTTGTCAATACGTTTTTGTCAAAAAACGTCCCACAGTTTTAAAACTCTAACTCTTCTTCCTTCACATAATCCAATGTGCCATCCTTCCGGAGGATACCGTAATCCTTATCATCTGCCAATCCTGCCAGCAAATAGGGGGAAGCAGAAAGATCCTCCACAATGGCGACTTTTTCTCCCGTGGCCTTTTCTACGGCCTCCCGAAGAATGAAACGCCCCCACTCCTCGGACCAGTAAAACCGCTCCACTACGACCCTGCTCTGTTTCTTATCAAAGGTTTCGTCCTCCGGCACCTGGCCCTCCGACTGATCGCTGGACTCCAGATAATCCTGGTATCTGGTGATGGTCAGCTGCGGATTTTCTCCACTGCTCCAGCTGCTTTCCGTATTTTCCGTAACCCGTCTCCATAAACTTTCTTCTCGGATATCCGACTGGTTCCAGATATTGTTCCAGCTGCTCTCTATTTTTTCCGGCGTATTCAGCACATCCCGAAACCCATTATTTTCATATACATATCCCCGCAGAACGTCCGTCTGTTCAAACGATCCCAGAGACTGATCCACATTTTCCCGCACAATGACAATATCTTTTCCCAGTTCCGGGGAAGGCACAAAACGAATATTGCGCACTCCATAAAAATTCCCCAGATCGCCTGCATATTCATATACATTCCCATCGGGCGTATAGGCGGCGATCACCGTATTTTTCGGCCCAAAGCTGAGGGATACCAGTACATCCTCCTCGTTGCCCGTAACCGCTCCGCCAAAGTAAACGGTCACATCCTCCAGATCCGACAAATCATACTGTCCTGTTCTCCCTGTTGACTCCAAAACACTTTTGGCGATATCCTCCCGATTTTTTTCCGAATTCGGGTCCTCTACCTGCCTTTGAGACAGATCTCCCTCTATTCTGGCCCAGGCCGCCGCCGTATAGCCGCCCAGCAGGATCAGGGCCGACAGTAGCAGGACGATCTTCTTCTTGCCCATAACTCTCCACCTCCCCTTCCATGCTATGCGGCAGGAAGGGAAAAAAGACGGGAATCACAGACGCTCCTGAAGAAAACAATCACCGATTTGGCAAGTGCCTTTCTGCCGCGATTTCCGGCTAAAGATATCCGGCATCCGCTTTCGCCCATGAAAAAAGCCGAAGGAATCCGCAAAGAATCCCTTCGGCGCTTTGTTTCTCTTTCAGCCAATCTGCAGCTGGCGCACCAATGCGCCATTTTTCAGGACCTGACGGAACACCACATATCCTATGCAGGATACCGCCAGAAATTCGCCTGCGGCAATGCTTCCCGCTGTCAAAAGCAGCGGCGCGTTCTGCAGGAAATAATATTCCACCCCCAAAAAGGCGTTGCAGACAACGGGCCACAAAGACGCTCCGAACAGCGTTTTGCTGTGGGTAATGCCCAAAAGTGCCGCCGCCGTGCAGGCTGTGCCAAACACCGCGTCTACCATGCCAAGAGGACTGAAGCAGTTGGCGATAAAACATCCCAGAATCAGCCCCGGCGCATAACGCTTGTCCAGAAATGCCAGCAGCACCAGAATCTCCGACACCCTCAGCTGTACCGCTCCAAAGCTTAAAGGCGCTACCGCCAACGTCATGACAGCGTAAACCGCCGCTACCAGCGCCGTATAAGCCACCATTTTTGTTGTAATACTATTTTTTTGCATAAAAAAACCCCCTGTTTTTTATTTATGAGATGGTGGGACTTTCGTCCTTCGCAAGGAACATCTCAACCTATGAAGTTTTCCCTTTCGGGACAGCAGAATTATTTTATGTGATTTTGCGGCTTTTGTCAATACAATAAACCGGAAAACAGGTATCTTCTTTCATTCCGAGGCATTCCTCTTTCCTGATTACCGCCCGTTCCTTCCGGTATCATATTACAGATTATACACACCTTCCATCTGCCAAAACCTTCCTTCCCTAAAATCTGCCACAGACATTTCTTCCATGAACTGGTTTTGTCAACAATATTTACAAAACGCCCAAAACATGGGAATTAAAAACATATTCAATTCAAATAATATTTGTCAAGTCCTAAAAAAAAACTCGCAATAAAGGGAAAAATATGATATTATAATAGAGTTTTCAAAGAGTTGTTTCAAGCTCGGAAACAAAAGCTTCATAGAAAAATCAACCAAATATTTAATGAAAAGGAGCCTTTGATCATGGAAAAGATTTACACAGGAAAAACAAAAGATGTATTTTCGTTGGACAACGGCAATGTACTGCTGAAATTCAAGGATGACTGCACAGGCAAAGACGGCAAATTTGACCCCGGCGAAAACTCCATCGGTCTGACCATCGAAGGGATCGGCAGAGAAAACCTGAAAACCTCCATCTACTACTTCGAACTGCTGAAAAAAGCAGGTGTAAAAACACATTATGTAAGCGCGGATGTTGAAAACGCAACCATGGAAGTGCTTCCCGCAAAGGTATTTGGTCATGGTCTGGAAGTTATCTGCCGTCTGGTAGCAACCGGCAGCTTTATCCGTCGTTACTGCGATTACATCGCTGACGGCACAAAACTGGAAGGCGGCTATGTAGAAACCACATTCAAGGATGACGCAAAGGGCGACCCTCTGGTAACAAAAGACGGTCTGGTAATCCTGGGTGTTATGAGCCCCGAAATGTACGACAGCATGAAGGAACAGACTCTGGCAATCACAAAACTGGTTGCAGAAGATCTGGCGAAAAAAGGTCTGGAACTGTACGACATCAAATTCGAATTTGGTTATGACAAAAACGGTGAAGTTATCCTGATCGACGAGATCGCAAGCGGTAACATGAGAGTATACAAAGACGGCAAGATCGTAGATCCCATGGATCTGACTGCAATGATCCTGGCATAAGCCAAAACAAACAAAACAAACAAAACATAAAAGCGCTGAAATCCAAAAGGATTTCAGCGCTTTCTTTTTTATCCCACGATTACGGCGCGGCTGCCGCCGGTCCGGTCCTTTGTTACCTGAATCTGCTTGTCGATGCGCTCTTTCAGTTCCGCCACATGAGAAATGATCCCCACCAGACGATGGCCCTCTGTCAAATCCGACAATGCCTTTACTGCCTGGCGCAGAGCTTCCTCATCCAACGTACCGAAACCCTCGTCCACAAACATGGTATCCAGTCGGATACCGCCGGCCATAGACTGTATCTCATCGGACAGCCCCAGAGCAAGGGACAAAGATGCCTGGAAGGATTCGCCGCCGGAAAGCGTACGCACACTCCGCTCCGTTCCATTATAGTGATCCACCACATCCAGCTCCAGACCGCTCTGGCTCTGGTTATTCTGGGCCGACTGCCGACGTTTCAGCTCATACTGTCCGCCGGACATAATCATAAACCGGGTATTGGCTCGCCCAATGATCCTATCGAAAAACGTCATCTGCACATAGGTCTCCAGCTTGATCTTTTCCTTGCCGATCAATGTACCATTAGCCGTGTCGGAAAGATTTTTCATCCGGGCAAACTGCTTTTCTTTTTCCATCAGTTCTTCCGCCCCCTCCTGCAGCAGCTTCAGCGCTTTTTGATTTTCCAGCATACGGTGGGTGATGCCTGTGATTTCTTTGTTCAGTTCTTCTTTTTTCTCCAGCAGAGTCCCCTGCCGTTTCTTTTCTTCTTCCACGTCCAGCGTCGGCGCGTTTTCCAGCTGCTTCTGGTATCCCAGAATCTCGCCCCGCAGACGTTCCACTTTTTCTCTTACTTCCTCCAGCTCTTTGCGGGCCTTTTCCTGTTTTGCGGCAAACTCCGCGATCTGCCGTTCATACCGGCTGATTTCACTTTCCGCCGTCTTCTGATCCGGGAAGGGCAGCTTTTGCCGCAGGGCTTCGATTTCCCGCAGACCACCAGAGATCTGGCCTTCCAAGGCCGCCAGAGATACCTCCAGTGTTCCTTTTTCCGCCGCCAGTTTTTCCCGCTCTTCCTCTTTTTTGGGCAGCAGTTCCTGTATCCTGCTTTTTCGTTCCGCCCGCTTCCGTTCCTCTGCCAGCATATGCCCTGCTTTTCCCAGTTCCTCTTCGGCCTGCGCCAGGGTCTGGGCCAGAGTTTCTATACCTTCCGGCAAAAGCTCCTCTATTTTCTGCCGCAGGCCTTCCTTCTTCTCTTTTGCCTGCCCCAGCAGCAATCCGGCGGATTCACTGGCTTTTTTCATGGCCTGATCCGCTTTTTGGGCCGCTTTTTCCGCCTGTTCCAGCTCCGCTTCCGAAGGCGCCTCCTGGGACTTTACGGCAGGCGCAGGATGATGGGTGGACCCGCAAACGGGACATGCTTCGTTTTCCCGCAGTCCTTCCGCCAGTATCCCCGCCTGCTCATCCAGAAAGGCTTTCCGCATCAGCTGGAACCTTTGGTTCTTTTCCGCAGCTTCTTTTTCCGCCTTGGCATAGCTCTCCTGCGCGGTTGTCAGTTCCGCCCGCAGCTTCCGAAAAGCCGCCAGTTCCTTTTTCAATTCCGTCAAACGCTGCCGTTTCTGCTCCAGCGTCTCTTTTTCCCGTTCCAATCGAAGGACGGTCTCTCCCGCATCCTTCATTTCCTCCAGTTCCGCTTTGGCCAGTTCCAGTCCTCTTTCCAGCTTTGTCAGTTTTTCTCCGCAGAGCGTTTTCTTTTCCTCTGTTTCCTGCCGGGTCTTTTTCTGCTTGGCCAGCGTGTTTTCTTTTTCCGTCAGTTCAGTATACATGGGCAGGAACAGCCGCAGACGTTCCTGTTCCTTTTTCCAGGTTTCCGTCTCCGGCTCCTTCTCTTTCCATTCTTCCATGGCCTGCTCCAATGTTTGCAGCCGCTGGCTTTCCGCCGCGTGGCTTTGCGCCGTCTTTTCCATGGCTTCTCTGGTACGGCGCAGTTCTGCGGCCTGACCCAGCTTCTGATTGACTTCCTCCAGAGCCGATTCCGCTTCTGCCAGACTCTTCCGGCTTTCCCCGGCCGCTTTTTCATCCTCCGCCAGCAGTTCCACCAGCACCGCCGCCGCTTCCACTGCCGTCAGCGCGCCGTCAGCCGCCTTCTGGGCCTGTTGGCTGTAAGCGGAGTGCTCGCTCCACTGTACCGAGCGGATCTGCCGGAGAATGTCTCCCTGAATCTGCCGACATTCCTGCTCCATTTCCGCCGCTTTTTTCTTCAGCTGATCCTGCAGCGCTTCAAACCGTTCCGTATGAAAAAGTTTCTGAAAAATTTTCTTCCGTTCCTCTGTGGGGGAAAGCAGCAGCTTCTGAAAGTCCCCCTGGGCGATCATGGCAATCTGGGAAAACTGATTCCGATCCACCCCCAGAATCTCCTCCACCGCCTCGGTAACATCTTTTGTTTTCGTCACGACCCGTCCGTTGGGATAAGTCAGCTGCGCGCCAGGATTCTGGATCGCAACACCGTCACCGCGTTTAGCCGCCCGTTCATATTTGGGATTTCGTTTTACTTTGTAGACTTTGCCCTCATAGGAAAATTCCAGTTCCACTTCCGTAGGGGTATCCGGCGCCGCGTATTTGGAACGCAGCATGGCCGCATCTCTGTTGTTGCCGCTGGGCTCACCATAAAGAGCAAAAGCTATGGCATCAAAGATAGTGGTCTTTCCCGCACCAGTATCCCCGGTAATCAGATACAGCCCTTTTTCTCCCAGTTTCGTCATATCCAAAACCGTTGTACCGGCATAAGGGCCAAAGCCGGACATGGTCAAACGTATGGGTTTCATGCTTCTCCCTCCCAAATCTGTTCCGCCAATTCCCTGATGATCTTTTCCTGCTCCGCCGACATGGGCTGATTATTCTGCAAAGCATAAAACTCACCGAAAAGATCCAGCGGCGTCTTTTGCTCCACTTCCTCCGGAGCGCAGATGCTCTGGTCCATTCTGGTGCGCTGGTTGTCATAATCCAGTTTCATCAAATTGGGATAGATCACCCGCAGTCTGGCAGCGGCATCAAAAATATCCTCCTCATCCGTCAGTGTAATATGCAGATAATCCTCCCGGCACATCCCCTCATAGTACGCCTTCGCCGTCAGTTCCATATAATTCCCCCGGATCTCCCGCAGATCCCGCAGAGGTTTCAGCAAAATAGTCCGCAGACGCAGACTTCCCTTTTCCTCCAGCTCCACCACGGTCACGGATTTCTGGTGCTTCGCTTCGGAAAAAGAATATTTCAACGGTGTGCCGCAGTAGCGGATATTCTCCCTGCCCACGTTCTGGGGACCATGCAAATGCCCCAGGGCCACATAATCAAATTCCCGGAACAACGTAAGGTCTACGGCCTCCGTTCCGCCGGCGTAAATCTCCTCGGATTCACAGCGCTCCGCACCCGCCACAAACTGGTGGGTCAGCAGGATATTCCGCCGCTGCGGATGGAGAGGATAACACTCCAGTGCCTTTTTCAGGGCGTCCGTGTAAGTCTCGATCTTCTCCTCCGGGAAAAAGGGGCGCACCAGGGCCGGCTTCAAAAAAGGAAGCAGATAGATATCAATTTCGCCAAAATCGTCCTTCTGCGTCACCACTGTTACCTTTCCGTCATAGACCGGAGAAAAATATACCCCGCCAGGGGCCATGATGCTGGCGCCAAAGGCCAGACGTTCCGCCGAGTCATGATTGCCGCTGATGGCAAATACCGTGATGCTCTTTTCCGCCAGTCTGCTTAGAAACCAGTCAAACAGCTGGACCGCTTCTGCCGAAGGCACGCTTTTATCATAAATATCTCCTGCCAGCAAAACACCATCGGGCCGCTCCTCCCCAATGATTTCCACAATCTGTTCCAATATGTATCGCTGATCCTCTATCATGGAAAACCCGTTGACACGTTTCCCCAGATGAAGGTCAGACAGGTGCAGATATTTCATAAGCCATGCTCCTTTCCCATAAGATACTTCTATTGTATCTCATTGTCCCCAAAAAGAAAAGCCGGAACCCCCAAAGGGATTCCGGCCGGAATAAATCCTTGATCTTAAATTATTTGTCTCTCAGCTGTGCGCCCAGCTCTCTTGCCAGACCATCCAGGATTGCCTGCATTGCTTCGGCTACATCGGTATCCGCCAATGTTCTTTCCGCGCTGCGGAAGGAAATGGAGTATGCCACAGACTTGTAGCCTTCTTCGATCTGTTCGCCCTGATATACGTCGAAGAGTGTTGCGCTTTCCAGATATGCGCCGCCGTTTTTGCGAATCTCGTCAGCGATCTGTTTTACGGTCACATCTTCCTTCACCAGCATCGCGATATCTCTGGTGATGGCAGGGAATTTCGGCAGAGGCTGGTATACGCTTACCAGGTTGGACGCGTCAATGAGCTCTTCCATATTCAGCACTGCCAGATAAGCCTTTGTACCAATTTCATAGTTTTTGGCAACAGCGGGATGAAGCTCACCCAGATAGCCTACTGTCTTGCCATCGATGGAAACAGAAGCGGTTCTGCCGGGATGCATCCAGGACAGGCCTGTTTCTGTGGTATATTCCGCTTTATCGCCAATGCCCAGTACACTCATCAGATGTTCCACAATGCCTTTCAGGTCGTAGAAATCCATTTTGCCGTACATGCCGACTGTCAGAGTAGGCACTTCGTCAGGCAGTTCTGTCAGAGGCAGAGACTTGGGCAGATATACCTTCGCCACCTCAAACAGGCCAGCGCTTTCGTTTCTTCTGTTGTAGTTGGTAGACAGAGAGTTCAGGATACCGTTAATGGAAACCGTACGCATAACGCTGAAGTCCTCGCCCAGAGGGTTGGAGATGGTCACAGTACGGCGCAGAGGGCTGTCCGCAGGGATCAGCAGCTTATCGAATACCTTGGGGCTTTCAAAGCTGTAAGTCATAGCTTCGCAAAGACCTTCGGCGATCATGGTATCTTTTACCAGTGTGGTGATATTCTGAGAATATGTCTTTTTGCCTACGGTAGGAGTACCGGAAGCCAGTGTAGGCTGGATCTTGTCGTAGCCATAGAAACGAGCCACTTCCTCCGCCAGGTCCGCCTGCGCTTCCAGGTCAGGACGGAAGGTAGGCACAACTACCTTATGAGCTACCGGATCTACCTTCATTTCCAGACGTTCAAAGGTACGCTGCATTTCTTCCTCGGAAATATCAGTGCCCAGGAATTTGTTGATCCATTCGGGAGAATAGGTCAGTTCCCAGGATTCTCTCTTGTTGGGATAGCAGTCCACAATGCCGGGAACAATCTGGCCGCAGCCCAGTTCTTCTACCAGCTGTGCCGCTCTGTTGACAGCCTCCAGTGCCAGATTGGGGTCCAGACCTTTTTCAAACTTGCTGGAAGCGTCTGTGCGCAGACCTACCTTTTTGGCGGTAATACGCACGTTGGAGCCTTCAAAGTTTGCGGACTCGAACAGTACAGCCTCAGCGCTTTCACTGATCATGGAGTTCTCGCCGCCCATAACGCCGGCAATGGCAACTGCCTTTTCCGGGTCGGAAATTACCAGCATGGAGGGGTCCAGATTTCTTACCTGACCGTCCAGTGTGGTGATGGTTTCGCCTTCCTTGGCGTTTCTTACGATGATATGTCTGTCTTTGATGGTGTCTACGTCAAAAGCGTGCATGGGCTGGCCCATTTCCAGCATGACATAGTTGGTAATATCTACGATATTGTTAATGGGACGAACGCCTGCGGCACGCAGTCTCTTGCGCATCCAGCGGGGAGAAGGCCCAATCTTTACGTTCTTTACGGCTCTGGCCACGTAACGGGGGCACAGAGTAGGATTCATGATATCTACGGAGATCAGATCCTCTGTTCTGCCTTCGGCTTCTTCTTTTACCTTGATTTCAGGATACAGGAACGGCAGTTTGTAAGTAGCAGCCGCTTCTCTGGCAATCCCCAGAATACTGAAGCAGTCGGGACGGTTGGAAGTAATCTCATATTCCACTACCTCATCCTTCAGATCCATTACATCAGCTACATCCTTGCCCAGTTCCACAGGTTCCGGGAAGATGTAGATGCCGTATTCCGGTGCCTCAGGGAAATCGTGGCGGTCGCAGCCCAGCTCTTCAATGGAGCAGAGCATCCCTTCGGATTCCACACCTCTCAGATTGCCGGTATGGATTTCTTTGCCGCCGGCGATAACGGAATCATCCAGCGCAACGGGTACATAGTCCCCTTCTTTTACGTTGGGCGCGCCTGTTACAATGGTCAGCTCCTTGCCGCTGCCCACATCAATTTTGCAGACTACCAGCTTATCGGCGTCGGGGTGTTTTTCAATGGAAGTAATGCGGCCGGTAACAATATTTTTCAGTTCGCCGCCCATATAAGTCACGCCTTCTACCTTGGAGCCGGTCATTGTAATATCCTCAATGAATTCTCCGATGGGCGCGGTGACCTTCGCGTATTCTTTTAACCATGACATAGGTACATCCATGTTTCTATTCTCCTTTCAAATGAAAAAGCAATTTATCAGAACTGTTTCAGGAATTTCATATCGTTTTCAAAAAGCAGACGCAGGTCTGTGATGCCGTAGCGCTGCATTGCAACACGTTCCAGACCCATACCGAAAGCGAATCCGCTGTATTCCTCGGGGTCAATGCCGCTCATTTTCAAAACCTTGGGATGGACCATGCCGCAGCCCAGAAGTTCGATATAGCCCTCGCCCTTGCAGACACGACATCCCTTGCCGCCGCAGGCGAAGCAGGTAACGTCCATTTCCGCACTGGGTTCTGTGAAGGGGAAATGATGAGGGCGGAAACGTACTTTGGTATCCTCGCCGAACAGCTCTCTGGCGAATACTTCCAGCGCACCTTTCAGATCGCCCATGGTGATGTTTTTATCTACTACCATGCCTTCCAGCTGATGGAATACAGGGGAATGTGTAGCATCTACCTCGTCGGAACGGTATACGGCGCCAGGGCAGACCATACGGATCGGCAGCTTGCCTTTTTCCATGGTACGTACCTGTACGGGAGATGTCTGGGTACGCAGCAGGATATCCCCGCCGATATAGAAGGTATCCTGTTCGTCTCTGGCAGGATGATTTTTAGGGATGTTCAGCGCCTCAAAGTTGTAGTAATCCTTTTCTACCTCAGGGCCTTCCGCTACTTCGTAGCCCATGCCCATGAAGATGTTGCAGATTTCATCAATAACAATGCTCATGGGATGCTTATGGCCTTCCGCCTTCTTTGTGCCGGGCATGGTAACGTCGATTTTTTCCTTTTCCAGACGGCGTGCCATTTCCGTAGCTGCCAGACGATTTTTCGCCTCTTCCAGCACTTTTTCCAGATCCTGACGCACATCGTTGGCCATCTGACCGATGATAGGACGTTCCTCCGCGGACAGCTTGCCCATTTCTTTCAGAATGGCTGTAAGTTCGCCTTTTTTGCCCAGATATTTTACTTTCAGATCGTCAATGTCTTTGATTTCCTTTGCTTCCTGGAAAGCCGCCATGGCCTTGTCGTGAATGGCCTTCAGTTTTTCCTTCATGATGCTTTTCTCTCCTTTTTCTGTTTTTCTCAAAAGACTGCAAAAAAAATAGTCCTCGCTCCCAAAGGGACGAAGGACTTCCGTGGTACCACCCAATTTCCTGCTGTCACAGGCACTCTGATGCGTAACGCGCACGAAACGGATCTCCCTACTTTTTCTCGTTCAGGAGATCGGCTCCGGTGGGAACTTCCGCAAACACTCCAGACCAAAAACGCTTTCAGCCGATGACGTTTTCTCTCTGCGGCGGCGTATCTGCCTACTTTTCACCTTCACAGCCGTTGATATCTTCATAACGCTTATATTTTATCATATTCCAAAAGAAAGTCAAGGGAAACTTCCCGCAAAAGGGACATTTTCCGTCCTTCCATGCCCCTTTCTCCGGCAAAAAAACCGGGCTTTTTCTCTGTTTTTTATACAGAATCACAGTTTCGCTTTGGACCGCCCGTTTTTTCTTGCAATCCGGCCCGAAAGCTGATATAGTAAGAGTCTGCGGTTTTTCGCAGGGGTGCTTTAAACGGGAAGAAAGCAGTTTGCCAAAGCATCCAAAAATATCACACAACAAGTCGAAAGAAAACGGATTTTTATTTCAGGCGTTCTATGGGTTTTCTTCGGCTGGACAAAGAAAGGAAACACATATGGAACATTTGAGATTTGAAGACATGAATTTATCCCCGGAGATCTGCCAGGCGGTACTGGATATGGGCTTTGAGGAAGCCACTCCTATCCAGTCCCAGGCGATCCCCCTCATCAAAGAAGGCAAGGACATCATCGGTCAGTCCCAGACAGGCACAGGCAAAACGGCAGCCTTCGGCATCCCCTGTCTGGAACGCATCCATCCCGATGACCGCCGTTTGCAGGCGCTGATCCTCTGCCCCACCAGAGAGCTTGCCATCCAGGTCAGCGAGGAATTCCGCAAGCTGCTGAAATATAAGGAAAATATCCGGGTGGTTCCCATTTACGGCGGCCAGCCCATTGACCGTCAGATTTTAGCGCTGAAAAAAGGCGCGCAGGTAGTCATCGGCACACCGGGCCGTGTTATGGACCACATGCGCCGCCGTACCCTGAAAATGGAGACCGTGCAGATGATGATTCTGGATGAGGCCGATGAAATGCTGGACATGGGGTTCCGGGAGGACATCGAGACCATTCTGGTAAAGATCCCGGAGGATCACCAGACCCTGCTGTTCTCCGCCACACTTTCCCCTGAAATTCTGGACATTACCAAACGGTTCCTGAAAGACCCGGAATATGTGAAAATCGTCAGAAAAGAGCTGACCGTTCCCAGCATTGAACAGTATTATTTCGATGTAAAGGAAAAAACAAAGCTGGAGGCTCTGACCCGCATCATCGACGTTTACATGCCCAATCTGGCTATGGTATTCTGCAATACCAAAAAACGGGTAGACGATCTGGTGGAGCTGCTTCAGGGACGGGGCTATTTCGCCGAAGGTCTCCATGGCGATCTGAAACAGGCCCAGCGTGACAAAGTCATGCAGAAGTTCCGCAACGGCACCATCGAAATTCTGGTTGCCACCGACGTTGCGGCGCGAGGCATCGATGTAGACGACATCGACATCGTATTCAACTATGACGTACCCCAGGACGAGGAATACTACGTTCACCGTATCGGCAGAACCGGCCGGGCGGGCAGAAGCGGCAAGGCCTTTACCTTCTGCGTGGGCAAGGAAATCTATAAGCTGCGGGACATTATGCGCTATACCAAAACAAAAATCGTACAGCAGAAACTGCCGACCCTCAGCGATGTAGAGGAAATGAAAACCAATATCTTCCTGGAAAAAATCAAAGACAGCATTCAGGAAGGCCATCTGACAAAATATATCCATCTGGTGGAACAGCTCATGGAAGAGGACTATACCGCCATGGATATTGCGGCGGCGCTCTTAAAGCACCAGCTGGCAGATGTGCGCACCGATGATCTGGACGTTATGGAAGACATCAATTTTAACGGCACAGAAGCCTATGGCGGCGAAGGCGAAAAAATGGTCCGTCTGTTCATCAGCGCCGGGAAAAAGAACAAGATCCGGGCAAAGGACATTGTGGGCGCCATCGCCAACGAAGCCGGCGTTCCCGGCAAAGCGCTGGGCGCCATTGACCTCTTTGACGACTATACTTTTGTGGATGTCCCCAAGGAATTTGTCAAGGATGTACTCTACGGCATGAAAAACTGCAAAATCAAAAACAAACGGGTACACATCGAAATCGCAAAAAAAGAAAAAGGCAAAAAAAGATAATCAAAAAAGTACGGAAATACCTCAAAAGGTTTTCCGTACTTTTTTATGCTTTCTCCTCTGTATGCTCCGTTAAAAACCGGCGTTCCTTTTCCGTCAGTTCCGCTTTTTCCAGAAGATCCGGACGTTTTTTCGCCGTCCGCAGCAGAGACTGCTCTCTTCTCCATTTGTCGATATTGGCATGGTGTCCGCTCAGAAGGATCTCTGGCACCGCCTTTCCATGGAATACAGGCGGACGGGTATACTGAGGATATTCCAGCAGGCCATCAGAAAAACTCTCATCGGCAAAGGAATCCTCCTTCCCCAATACACCGGGCACCAGTCTGGATACGGCGTCAATGATGGTGATAGCCGCCAGCTCACCGCCGGTCAATACAAAATCTCCCAGAGAAATCTCATCTGTTACGATCTCCTCGATAATTCTTTCGTCAACGCCCTCATAGTGGCCGCAGAGGAACACCAGATTTTCCTCTTTGGACAATTCCTCGGCGATCCGCTGGGTAAAAGGTCTGCCCTGAGGCGTCATATAGACCACTCTGGCGCCTTTTGCCCGCTCGGCGATGCTCTGGTAGGCGTCATAAATGGGCTGGGCCTGCATGACCATGCCAGCGCCGCCGCCATAGGGATAGTCGTCTACATGTTTCTGCTTATTCAGGGTAAAATCCCGGATATTGATGGCCTCCACCTGAATATATCCATCCCGCTGGGCTCTGCCCATGATGCTGTGAGAAAGGGTCTGCTCGATCATTTCCGGGAACAGCGTCAATACAAAAAACTGTTTCATTTATCTCAGTCCTTCCAGCAGCTTCACCGTCATGACCCCAGCTTCCAGATCTACTTTTCTGATGCAGTCCTTGATAGCGGGAATCAGCAGTTCCTTTTCCTGGGGGCCTTTTTTCACGGCGTATACATCATTGGCGCCAGTCACATAAATAGCCGTCAGCTCACCCAGTTCTTCCCCGTCTTCCGTTACTACCTTCAGGCCGTACAGATCTCTGGTATAGTATTCGTCCTCTTCCAGCGGAATAGCGTCATGATCCGGAATCAGGATGCGTCCGTTTTTATACAGCTCCGCCACATTGATATCCGTAATCTCTTTCAGCGTCAGCAGAATCATCTGCTTCTGGTACGCTACCTTCTGAATATGGAAGGTCTCCCTTTTTCCGCGGATCTCCACCGTTACTTCCTTCAGACGCTCAAAACGAGTGGGGTCCTCCGTTGTGGGAAATACCCGCATAGTGCCGCGGATGCCGTGGGTCCCGGTGATTTTTCCGATCTCAAAAAACTGTTCCATTTTTTACCTCGTTTCTGAAAAAAATAAAAAGCAGGGTGCAAGCACCCTGCCCGATACAGTCCCTAGAACCGTCAGACGGTTTTGCTTACTGTACGATTTCTACAATAATCTTTTTATCTTCGTGGATCGCAGCGGCCTTTACCACAGTACGGATCGCCTTAGCGATTCTGCCCTGCTTGCCGATGACCTTACCCATATCCTCAGGGGCTACCTTTAATTCCAAAATGCAGGCACGGTCGCCTTCCTTTTCGGAAACAGTCACCTGATCGGGATGCTCCACCAGATTTTTCGCGATTACTTCCAATAATTCCTTCATAGCTCTGGCCTCCCGTTACCTATTATTCGCCGATAACGCCTGCTTTTTTCAGCAGAGCCTTTGCTGTATCAGAAGGCTGTGCGCCAGTAGCCAGCCATTTGTTTGCTGCTTCTGCGTCAACTTTCAGAACAACGGGTTCCTTTGTGGGATCGTAGTAGCCGATCTCATCGATGGATTTACCATTTCTGGATGTTCTGGAGTCTGCTACAACGATTCTATAGAAAGGAGCCTTCTTTGCACCCAGTCTTTTCAGTCTGATTCTTACTGCCATTGTGTTTCACCTCCCTGAAATAAATGTTTCATTTTTTATCGGAAAAAAGGAAGTTTTCCCTTCTTGCCTTTCTGCATATTGTTCATCTGCTTCATCATTTTTTTCATTTCCTCAAACTGCTTCAGCAGACGATTGACCTCGGCAATGCTTCTGCCGCTACCATTGGCGATGCGTTTCTTTCTGGGTCCATTGAGGATGGAAGGATTTCTTCGCTCCTCCTTCGTCATGGACTGGATGATAGCCTCTGTACGAGCCATTTCCTTGGCCGGGTCCACCCCTTTGAGGGCTTCGTCCAGATTGAATTTTCCCATACCGGGCAACATCCCCATCAGGTCCTTCAAAGGACCCATTTTCTTGATCTGCTGCATCTGGGAGAGAAAATCCTCCAGCGTAAATTCATTGGAGACCATTTTTTTCTGCATCTCCAGAGCTTCCTTCTCGTCGATGTTCTGCTGCACCTTGTCGATCAAGGAGAGCACATCGCCCATCCCCAGTATTCTGGAAGCCATACGGTCGGGATAAAATGGTTCCAGATCCTCCATTTTCTCGCCCATACCGATATATTTAATGGGTTTGTTGGTCACACTTCTGACAGAGAGGGCCGCGCCGCCTCTGGCGTCGCCGTCCAGCTTTGTCAGGATGATGCCGTCCACCCCTAACTGGCTGTCAAAGCTTTCCGCTACGGTCACAGCGTCCTGACCAGTCATAGCGTCTACCACCAGAAGGATCTCCTGGGGCTTTACCGCCGCCTTGATGTCCTGCAGCTCCTGCATCAGCTCTTCGTTGATGTGCAGCCGCCCCGCCGTATCGATGAGGATGACATCGTTCCGGTTCTCCGCCGCGTATTCCAGGGCTTTCTTGGAGATTTCCACGGGACTGAGCTGATCGCCCATTTCAAAGACGGGAATATTGTAGTTTTTCCCTACGACCTGCAACTGTTTGATAGCCGCCGGACGGTATACGTCACAGGCTACCAGCAGGGGATTTCTGCCCTGCTTCCGCAGCTGGCCCGCCAACTTGCCGCTGCTGGTGGTCTTACCTGCGCCCTGCAGCCCTACCATCATATAAACGGTGGGCGGCCGATTGGCGAAGGTCAGTCTGCTCTGGGTGGTACCCATGAGCGCAATCAGTTCCTCATTTACGATTTTAATGACCTGCTGTCCCGGATTCAGTCCTTCCAGCACCTCTGTGCCGATGGCCCGTTCCGTTACGGTCTTGATAAAGCTTTTTACGATTTTAAAGTTTACATCTGCCTCCAGAAGCGCGATCTTAACTTCCCGCATAGCCGCCTTTACGTCTGCTTCTGTCAGCCTGCCTTTTCCTTTGAGCTGCTTAAAGACTTCCTGCAGCTTTTCGGAAAGATTCTCAAAGGCCATTGACCGCCCTCCTTTCAGGATAAGATCGCCTGAGCGATCTCTTTGATCCGCTCCGTCTGGCGGAGCTGTGTGTCGGAAAGACCTTCCGTTTCCATTTCTTCCATAATCTCCAGCATCTGGCGGACGTCTTTTTTCTGGGCCTGAAACCGGGATACCAGTCCTAGCTTCTGTTCATAGTCCAGCAGGATCTTCTCCGTCCGTTTCAGCTGATCCCGCACTGCCTGCCTGCTGACCGACAGTTCCTCGCCGATCTCCGTCAGGGAAAGGTCATCCTGATAATGCAGTTCGAAAACCTGTTTCTGTTTTTCCGTCAGCAGCTCGCCATAAAAATCGTAGAGCAGCGTCAGATGCAAGATTTCATCCATGGTCTTTTCCTCCTGTAAAGCAAAATCACTTTACAACCACCTGTGTTATTTTATCGGAAAAACACGCGGCTGTCAAGTATTTTTCCTTTACAAAACGTATTTTTTTCAAAACCATGATTTTTCCCGGAAAACCAGGCATTTGCCGTTCTTTTTCGTCGTACTTTAAAGGATGACATACTGTTTTTTTGCCGCTTCCAGATTTTCAAATACAGTGATTCCTTCCGCCCGCCGGATATTTTCCGCCAAAGGCTCTTCCGGCTTCGTCAGACCAAAAAGTTCTCCCAGTCTATCCATTTCCGCCAAAGAATCCCCGGACACTTCTGTCTCCATCCCGGCTTTTTTGCGCCAATCCGGTTCAAAAATCATCATCCGCACCAGAGAGCGAAACTCCTCCGCCACGAAATAACATGCCAAAGCGGGCGTAATGTAATAGATTTTTTCCTTATAAAATTCCTTTTCCGTCCCGCAGGCGAAAAACCCGCCCCACCTATCTCTGGCAAATACCGCCAAAGCCGGCACCGGGAAAAAATCCGCCTTTGGTTCCAGCCCGGAAAAAATCAGGAAAAATCCCCGTTCTCTGGCCAAAGCGGCATAGCCATCCTCCTCACAGGTAGGCAGAAAGGTCAGCCACCGCTTTCCGCCATAGGCTCCCGGCTTTCGCTCCGCCCATTCCTTTTCGGAGAAGGTCTCCGCGTTCCAATATTCCGCCCTCATTTTGGCTCCTCTTTGCACAAAGGATGGTTCAGGCAGTCGATGGTGCGCCATTTTTCCGTAGCCAGCACGGCGCTGTAATGGCCCTGTTTGGAGTCAAACCGCCAGAAGCCGTCCATGCCCGCCTCTGTCAAATGGCAGAGTAGCGCGCTCAACGCTCCATTATGAGAAACCAGCAGGATATTCTTCCCTTTATTTACCGCAATGAGCTTCTCCACACCGTCGGCAATCCTCTGGTAAAAAGCGGGAAAAGCCTCTCCGTTGGGCATGGTCCTTGTTTTCCAGTCCTTGATCCAGCCCCGCAGCTCTTGGCCGTACTTTTCCTTAATCTCCGCCGCCGGACGGTTTTCCCAGTCCCCGTAATACAGTTCCCGGAAGGCTTTTTCATAATGCACCTGCATCCCCTTGCCGGAAGCGATAATTTCCGCCGTATGGGCTGCTCTGCGCAGATCGCTGCTGTATATGGCGTCCAACGGCACATCCCGGAAAAACTCCTTCAGTTCCTCCGCCTGCCGCAGACCTGTTTCGTTAATATCCGCATCGGTCCAGCCGTAGAACATATTGTTTTTGTTCATATCCGTCTGTCCGTGCCGCACCAGATATAGTTTCAAAAAAACACCTCCTGCAACAAAGGCAGATGTCAAAACCGCCTTTGTCATCTGCCTTCTGTGTTTCAAATTATTCTACTGTTACGGATTTTGCCAGATTTCTGGGTTTATCCACATCGCATCCTCTTGCCACCGCAACATAGTACGCAAACAGCTGCATGGGAATCACATCCAGAGAAGCTGTAAATCTGTCATCAATGGCAGGAATGTAGATCACCTCGTCCGCCACTTCGGCGATTTCCGTATTGCCTTCCTTGGCAATGGCCAGCACATTGGCGCCTCTGGCCTTTACTTCCTTCACGTTGCTCACCAGTTTCTCATAAAGAGTATCCTGTGTGGCAATGGCCACTACCAGTGTCCCTTCTTCAATCAGGGAAATGGTGCCATGCTTCAGTTCCCCTGCGGCATAGGCCTCACTGTGGATATAGGAAATCTCCTTCAGTTTCAGGGAACATTCCAAAGCCACCGCGTAGTCGATGCCCCGGCCGATAATAAATACATCCTTGGCATTGGCATGGCCTTCCGCCAGTTCCTTCATTTTGCCGTCCAACGCAAAAAGCTGCTCGATCTTTTCGGGAACGGATTCCAGCTCCGCCACCAGCTTCGCCGCCTCTTCCGCGGAAACACAGCCTCTCACCTGACCAAATTTCAGCGCGATCAGATACATCAGCGCCACCTGGGTGGAGTAGCCTTTTGTCGTAGCTACGGCGATTTCCGGGCCGGCCCAGGTATACAGCACATCATCACTGTCTCTGGCAATGGAACTGCCTACTACATTGACAATGGACAGGATACGGATGCCCTGCCGTTTGGCTTCTCTCAGGGCCGCCAGTGTGTCCGCTGTTTCGCCGGACTGGCTGATGATGATGCAGACGTCATTTTTATTCAGAATAGGATTTCTGTACCGGAATTCCGACGCCAGATCCACCTCTACGGGGATGCGCGCCAGATCCTCAATGACATATTTTCCAACAATGCCGGCGTGCCACGCGGAGCCGCAGGCAACGATATGGATACGGTTGATATTTTTGATATCCTCATCGGTATATTTCAGCTGATCCAGAACAATCTGGCCATTGTCCAGTCTGGGGCTGATGGTCGCTTTCAGCGCTTTGGGCTGTTCCATGATTTCTTTCATCATAAAGTAATCATAGCCGCCTTTTTCCGCCGCGGAAATATCCCAGTCCACATGATAAATATCTTTTTTGATCTCGTTTTTATCCAGATCCAGAATCGTCACGCCGTCTTTTTTCATGACAACGATTTCGTTATCATTAAGCAGGTAATAATCCTTTGTATATTCCAGCACAGCGGGAATATCGGAAGCGATATAGTTTCCATCCTCGCTGATGCCTACCAGCAGAGGGCTGTCTTTTCTGACCGCAACGAATTCATCGGGCTTTTCACTGCACACAATCCCCAGCGCGTAAGATCCTCTCACCTTGCCGATCACACGGATGAGGGTATCCACCAGATCCCCGTTATACAGGGAGTCAAACAGCTGAGCAATGACTTCTGTGTCTGTTTCGGAAACAAATACATAGCCCTGCTTTTCCAGTTCGCTTTTCAGCTGAATGTAGTTCTCAATGATGCCATTGTGTACCACAGAGATTCTGCCATTCATGCTGGTGTGAGGGTGGGCGTTTTTATCGCTGGGCGCGCCGTGGGTTGCCCATCTGGTATGGCCAATCCCCATGCAGCCTTTCACGCCGCCCATATTCTTTACTTTTTCGTCCAATTCCGCCAGACGGCCCTTGGCTTTTACCACCTGCACCTGATCGCCGAAAACGGCAATACCGGCAGAGTCATAGCCTCTGTACTCCAGCTTGCTCAGCCCCTTAATCAGGATGGGCGCCGCCTGCGCTTTTCCAATATATCCAACAATACCACACATGGTTATTTTCCTCCATTTTTTCTTTATTGGCACGTTACCTTCCTTTTGTCCGCCGGATCTCTCCTGCGATTTGTGAAAGGCCTGCGTCCCTGTGCCAAAGGGCGGGAAGCATCCGCCGAAACCTTCGATCACTTCCACCTCGTCAACCGTGTCTGCACCACGGTTCTGGCGCTTCTGTTACAAAATATTATATGATCCCTTCCTCCCTTCTTATCACGACTCTGTGCAGAAGGCGGCAAAAACAGGCAATTCCCCGTTTCTGCCAGTATACCATAGCTTTTTTCTGGGGTAAAGAAAAAACCGATATTTTCACGCTTTTCTCAGAAAAACCACGAAAAATAAAAAATGCTAAAAACCTTGTGTCCCAAAGTTCTTAGCATTTTTCCATCGAGGCGACAAGATTTGAACTTGCGACCTCTACATCCCTAATGTAGCGCTCTACCAAGCTGAGCCACGCCTCGACAGCTAGTTCAGTATACACTGTTTTTTTCCATTTGTCAACATGTTTTTTTATTTTTTTCTCGTAAGCCTATTTTGAGAAAAAGAGACCGGAAACATAAAGTTTCCGGTCCTGCATCGAGGCGACAAGATTTGAACTTGCGACCTCTACATCCCTAATGTAGCGCTCTACCAAGCTGAGCCACGCCTCGACAGCTAGTTCAGTATACACCGACTTTTTTTATTTGTCAACATCTATTTCACATTTTTTCGAAAAAAAATAGGGCAGGTAGATATCTGCCCTATTTTCAGCCGTTTTCAGAAATTATTTCTTTGTTACAGCCAGGATTTCTACTTCACACAGAACGTTCTTAGGCAGTGTTTTTACTGCTACGCAGGAACGAGCGGGCTTACCTGTGAAATATTTAGCGTATACTTCATTGAATGTAGCGAAGTCGCCCATATCAGCCAGGAAGCATGTTGTCTTTACAACGTCTGTATATGTCAGGCCGTTTACTTCCAGAATCGCGCCAATGTTTTTCATAACCTGTTCTGTCTGGTCAACGATGCCTTCTGCAACAACGTCGCCTACTTCAGGGTTGATGGGTACCTGACCGGAAGCAAACAGGAAACCGTTTACTTCGATTGCCTGAGAATAAGGGCCGATTGCTGCGGGTGCTTTGTCTGTGCTTGTTACTTTGAACATGATCCATTACCTCCGTTTTTTCAAATAAAATAAACATAATCTGTTCTTTTTTTATTGTAGTCCAAAGACAAACCCCAGTCAATGTATTTTTGACGGATACATGATTTTTTACTTTCTGCATGAATTTCTTAATTTTTTTATTCCATTTTTGTCTGCTTTCGGTTAAAATAGAAATGTTATGTGCAGAAATATCAACAACTTCAAATAGATTTCTAAGAGAAAGAAAGGAAAATGAACATGAGCAATCTGGAAGCCATTCAAAAGCGCCGCATTTTTGGCATTATCTCCCACCCTGACGCCGGCAAAACCACGCTGACGGAAAAACTGCTGCTCCACGGCGGCGCCATCCGGGAAGCCGGTACCGTTAAAGCAAGAAGAAACGCCAAATTCGCTAAAAGTGACTGGATGGAGATCGAGAAACAAAGAGGTATTTCCGTTACCTCCTCCGTCATGCAGTTTGAGTATGAAGGAAAGGTCGTATCCATTATGGATACCCCCGGCCATAACGACTTCGGCGAGGATACTTACCGCATCCTGACCTCCGTAGACAGCGCTGTCATGGTCATTGACGCGGCAAAAGGTGTCGAGGCGCAGACCGTAAAGCTGTTCAAGGTTTGCAGTATGCGTCAGATTCCCATTTTTACCTTTATCAATAAACTGGACCGTCAGTCCAAAGATCCCCTGGACTGTATGGCTGATCTGGAGGACGCGCTGGGTCTGCCCTCCACCGCCGTTACCTGGCCCATCGGCAACGGCCTGACCTTTGAGGGCATTTATGATCGTCTGGAAAACAAAGTTTATCTCTATAAACAGAAAGACGGCGTCATCGAACTGGGCGCCAACGGCGTATTCGGAGATACGCTGGAAGGCGTGATTTCCGACGCCAATCTGGATATCCTCAGAGGCGAAATGGAATTGCTGGACGGCGCGGGCAATCCCTTTGACCTCCAGGCCATCAAGGACGGCAAGCTGTCTCCTGTATTCTTTGGTTCCGCTCTGGCGGACTTCGGCGTAACCCCTTTCCTGAAACACTTCCTGGAATGGTCCCCCGCTCCCGGTCCCAGAAAGACCACCACGGGGGAAGTAAAGCCCACCGATGAATTTTTCAGCGGCTTTATTTTCAAGATTCAGGCGAACATGAACCCGGCCCACAGAGACCGTCTGGCCTTCTTCCGCATCTGCTCCGGCACCTTTACCCGTGGTATGAATGTCACTCTTTCCCGTACCGGAAAACAGATGAAGCTGAGCCAGTCCACGCACCTGATGGCAAACGAAAGAGAAACCGTAGAAACTGCCATTGCCGGTGATATTATCGGTATTTACGACAGCGGCAACTATCAGATCGGCGATACCCTGACAGACCGGAAGGAAAAGCTCTTCTTCGAGCCTCTGCCCACCTTCCCTCCTGAACTGTTCATGCGGGTACACCCCATCAACTCCCTGAAGGCGAAGCAGTTCCAGAAGGGCGTACAGCAGCTGGCGCAGGAAGGTGCTATTCAGGTCTACCATAACGAATTTAACGATGTCATTCTGGGTGCCGTTGGTCAGCTGCAGTTTGAGGTATTTGAATACCGTCTGACCAACGAATACAATTCCGAGGTGCGTATGGAGCCACTGGATTATAGTGTAGCCCGCTGGGTAGCGCCCGGCTCCCCCAAGGATGTCAAGGAATATCTGGTAGCCAGAAGCACACTGGTGTACGACCATTTTGAGCGGCCTTTGCTGCTTTTCGCCAACCAGTATACTCTGAACAACTTTATGCAGAAATATCCTGAAGTAAAGCTGGTAGAGGCGCTGGACGTAGACGATACGGAATATCAGGGCTGAATATCAGGCAAAGAACACCCCGCAGGTTCCTTTTAAGAAATAAACTTCCTTTCAGACAAAATCGTCGGAATCCTTGTTGCCGCAGGGAGTCCGACGATTTTTTATGCAACTCCAATGGAATTCCGTCCCATATATTCTCAGCGTTCAAAAAAACAGGCCGCGGCAGGAATTGATTTCCCGCTGCGGCCTGTTTCCGTTCCTTCCGACCGTTCAAAAGGAGATCTGTCTTATCTCTTCATAAAGGACAGACAGTCTGTACACTGGTCCTGTGTGGGGTTTGCTTCGTGTGTGCCCACCTCAATGGATGCCAATGTGCAGTAGTTCTTTGTGTTGTGGTGGTGTTTGCAGTTGTCCACAGTACATTTGATACATTCATTACATTTTTCCATTTTCAATTCCTCCTCTGTTTTCTGTCTTGCGGAATTAGTATGTCCTGTTTTTAAAAAAACATGAGGCGGATTTCTTTTTTCCAATAAAAAAATATGATAAAATCAATTTTGAAAGGATGTGTCATAATTATGGCAGAAAAAAAGACAACAAAACAGAGCGGAACGAAAAAAACCGCCGCCGGCAAAAAACTCTCAGTCACATTGGACGCGGAAACTATGGCTCTGTTTACGGAATATATCACCGAATACGGATACAGCAAAGATGAATTCGTCAAAAAAGCCATTCTGGAAAAAATCAGCCGGGATAAAATCAGCAGCATGATCGACTCTATGATTACCGGCTGAAAAGACAGTATCCCATGAAATTACCATCAAAACAGGGTCCCCCTAGTGTCAAGGAGGACCCTGTTTTTGTTTTTTTACATAGAAACAAGGCGTGGGGTTTCACACACCTTGTAATTTCTATGTACTTTTTTAGAATTTCTTTCTTGTAAGGAAATCGGGAATTTTGATTTCAGATTCAAAATCATCCAGTTCCGCAAATCTTCTTGCGGGACGGCTTTCCTCTGTGCTTTCCTCTTCCGCGGGTGCTTCCTCAGAAACAGCGGTTTTTTCTGCTTCCTTCTGTACCATAGTGCGTCTGGGCATTTCAGGAACAGCCGGAATATCATCTTCCAGACCGGTAGCGATAACGGTAACAACAACCTCATCCTGCAGATCTTCGTTGATAGTGGTACCAAAGATGATTTCTGCTTCGGGATCGATAGATTCTCTGATCAGATCCGCAGCTTCCTCTGTTTCCATCAGACCCAGGTTCATGTCGCCGCTGAAATTGATCAGTACGCTCTTTGCGCCTTCGATGGTTGTTTCCAGCAGAGGGCTCTGGATCGCCATTTTTGCCGCGATTTCCGCTTTGTTTTCGCCGGAAGCACGGCCAATGCCCATATGCGCCACGCCTTTATCCGCCATAACGGTACGAACGTCCGCAAAGTCCAGATTGATAACGCCGGGCTTGGAAATCAGATCCGCAATGCCCTGTACGCCCTGTCTGAGGATTTCATCGGCTTTTTTGAAGGCTTCTGTCAAAGTCGTCTTTTTGTCAATGATGCTCAGCAGTCTCTGGTTAGGGATAATGACCAGTGTATCCACGTTTTTCTTCAATTCCGCAATTCCTTTTTCCGCGTTGCTCATTCTCTTTTTGCCTTCAAAATTAAAAGGCTTTGTAACAACGCCTACGGTCAGGATGCCCAATTCCTTGGAAATCGCCGCAATTTTAGGTGCTGCGCCGGTACCGGTACCACCGCCCATGCCGGCAGTAATGAATACCATATCGGAACCTCTCAGCGCCTGCGCAATCTCATCCTGTGTCTCGTCTACGGATCTTTCGCCGATCTCAGGATTGCCACCGGCACCAAGGCCTTTTGTCAGTTTCTCACCAATCTGAATCTTTGTATCGGATTTGGACTTTGCCAGAGCCTGTCCATCTGTGTTGATGGAAATAAAATCCACACCGTCCAAACCATCATCAATCATACGGTCCACAGCATTGTTTCCGCCGCCGCCTACACCGATTACTTTTATCTGCGCCATATTGCTCATTGGGATATCAAATTCGAGCAAAAAAATCCCCTCCTACCAAAATCCATAATATAACCGTATTATACATGAAAAAAAAATGAATTGCCATAGAAAATCCTAATTATTCATATTTTTTTTCGTATTTTTGATCTTTCATTCGACTTCTGTTTTTTGTTCCTTACCTATCATATCCTCTTTTTTGTTTTTATTCAACCATAATCTTCTGATTTGGCTAAAATTCTGAAAGATCCTTGTGCCAAACACCAGAATTGCCGCAATGGAAAAATCTATGCCCAGCCGGTTGCCCAGCCAAACCAGCCCCATTGCGATCAGACAGTTGCCAAAAAAGCCGGTCACAAAAATCAACAGATGAAATTTTTCCTCCCAAAGGGAACGTGCGCCGCCCAGCACGGAATCCAGACAGGCCAATATGCCCATAGCTGCATAAACAGAATAGCCATAAGGCAGAACAATGCCGCTGGCAACACCAAGGACAATCCCCAGAATCAAACCAATAAAAGGAAGTATCATGAAGCATCCTCTCCTTCCGTCTGCCAAAGCACCGTTTGTTTATAGGCAGGCACTGTAATATCCGTTCCCGCTTTGATGGTGATTTCAATGCCCCAAAGTGAAAGATCATCTACAATCCCATCCGGAAAGCGCAGTGCCGACTCCAGCACCGTGCTGTCTCCCAGCGCACGGATCTCAAAAGGCGCCGCCAGCCGCACACCGTTGACTGTGATGACTGTTCCTGCACAGGTAATGCCGCTTTGGGCCACTACCCGCTGGCCATTGACGCTGACTGCCTTAGCACCCGCCACATTCAGCTCATTGACTACCTGTAGAATATCCTCCGCATGGACTAAATAGGCGTTTCTGTCACCGCCGGCGTTCAGACTGCTGTCCCGCATGGTTACGGTAATGCCTTCTCCTGTCATTTCCGTCAATCCTGCAAATTCCCGCAGCAGCGCATTTTCCTTTTCCAGACTTTCCACCGCCGTGGTGGTCATGCCTTCTTCCTCATATTCCTTTATGACAGTTTCCTGCTCTCTTACCTTTGCCTCTAAAGCGGAATTTTCTTCCTCCAGCTGCCGCAAAGAAGCGGAAAGCTCCGAAACTCTGGCGTTTTCCGTGGTTCCTGACTGAACCTTTACCGTATTGTACTGCAATCCGATCATAATGCCCAGACAGGCACAGATGGCCGTCAAAGCCGCTGTATACTGTTTTTTCATCATGGATGCCACCTCTTAAATCAGATACTGGAAAATGATCCGCTTGTTGGGATCACTCAGATCCAGAGACCCCCGGTCCTCCTCCGGGATAGTCTTCATGATCTCCGCCAGACTCAGAAGCTTCTGGTCCATATTGTCCAGTGTCCCCAGATGCACCGTCACCCGGTTCACCTGGGCGTAAATATCCTCCGGATTGGAAACATTCAGTTCCACAATCATTTCCGTCATTTCGTATTTTTGCAGAATCTGTGAAATCTGCAGCATCACATGGAGGGCATCAGGGTTGTCCACAGAAATGATCTCCCCCAGCTGAAATTCAGAAAACTGGAGGCCGTTGACAATGGGCAGTCCCTGCACATAGGTTTTTTCAATATCCAGTATCCGCCCTTCTTCATCTATGTATAGGTAAGAGCCCATATAGGGCACATACGCTCTTACCTTGCGTTCCGCCAATGAAATGACCATGGTATCCGGCAATTCCCGAATCAGTCTGGCCTCTTGAATATACGGTTCTTCCTCCAGGGTGCGCTCTGCCTTTCCCCGTGGAAAGAAAAGAATATTATCGCCTACGGAAAGGCTGATCCGCTCTGCCAGCTCTGAAGCCGTAAACTGCGCGGAATTTTCCAGCCGGATCTCCTTGATGGCAAAAAAAGGCGAAAGCAGAAAAGCCGCACCCGCGATGATGACCAAAATCGCCGCGATCAGGTATTTCTGAGGAATCTGTCTGCGTTTCTTCTGCGGATGATAATACTCCAGTTCCTCCATCAGGTCGATATCCGTTATTTGCTTTTTCGTATTCTTTTTTCTCATTCGTTCCATCCTTTTTTCAGGCGTACCCTGCCTCCCAAACAGGTCAGGGCCTCCTCTATTTTTTCATAGCCCCGTTCCACATAGGACGAGCCATAGATCCGGCTTTCCCCTTCCGCCGCCAGAGCGGCGATCAACAGCGCCGCCCCGCCCCGAAGATCAGAACCGGTCACAACAGCGCCATGGAGCCGTTCCACACCAAAAACAACGGCGTTTCTTCCCTGCTTCTGAATATTCGCACCCATGCGGCACAAAGCGTCAGCATGCTGAAAACGGGCCTCAAACACCGTTTCACTAATCATACAAGTTCCCCTTGCCAATGTCAATAGACTCATGACCATGGGCTGCATATCCGTGGGGAAGGCAGGATAAGGGCCTGTTGTCAGGGTAAAATCTGAAAGCAGGCGCTTGGGTGCCTGCAAAAACACACTATCCTGTCCATAGCGCAGACCACAGCCCATCTGCTCTAGCACCTCCAGCGTTCCTTCCATCTGCTGCCGTTCCGCCCCCAAAAGGCGAATTTCTCCGCCGGTAGCCGCCGTAGCGCATAAAAAGGTACCTGCCTCAATCCGATCAAAGGGCACCGTAAAATAGGCCCCATGAAGTCTTCTGACGCCTTCCACCATAATGGTCGGTGTTCCCTCTCCATAGATCTCCGCGCCGCAGGCCCGCAGAAACCGTGCCAGACAAACGATCTCCGGCTCTCTGGCAGCATTATGGATCACGGTAGTCCCTTCCGCCTTTACCGCCAGCAGCAGGATATTCTCTGTGGCTCCTACACTGGGATATTCCAGATAAATATGGTAGCCCAGCAGCAGCGGCGCTTTGCAGCAGAAAATCTCGTTTTCCTCTGTAATCACCACACCCATTTTTTCAAAGGCCTTCAAATGCAGATCAATGGGCCGTCTGCCAATGGCGCATCCGCCGGGGTGTCCCAGTTTGGCTTCCTTTTTCCGACCCAGCAGTGCTCCCAGATACAAAACCGAGGAACGCATTTTGGACACCATCTCTTCCCCTACTTCGGTCCCATCCAGCCTTCGGCTGTCTATGATGACGGTCCTTCCGTCCAGTTTTACCGTGCAGCCCAGGGAACGCAGAATATCCAAAGACACAAACAGATCCGCGATCAGGGGGCAGTTTTCCAGTACTACCTCATCCTCCGCCAGAATACTGGCCGCCAGCAGCGGCAGCACCGCGTTTTTGCTGCCATGGACCTGAAACTCTCCGCCGATCTTTCTGCCGCCCTCCACTACGTAATACCCCATAGTCCCACCTCGCACATTCATATAACCCATAATAAACAGGGACAGTCTCTTTGGTGCTTTTCCATGTTTACTTTTTCCGGCAAAACAGGTAAGATGGAAATAAATATGGACAGATACAGGAGGAAAGCTCATGAAAAGAAATATTCTGGATATCAAGGGCCTGAAAGTGGGTCAGGCGGAAAATAAAGAAGGAAGAACCGGCGTAACCGTGGTTCTGGCAGAACAGGGCGCCGTCTGCGGCGTAGATGTCAGAGGCGCCGCCCCCGGCACCAGAGAAACAGATCTGCTCCAGCCTCTTAACGCCATGGAACGTGTCCACGCCGTTATGCTGGCAGGCGGTTCCGCCTTTGGTCTGGACGCAGCCGGCGGTATCATGGAATATCTGGAACAGCAGGGCATCGGCTTTGATGTGGGCTGCACAAAGGTCCCTATCGTTCCCGGCGCGGTACTCTTCGATCTGGCCAACGGAGACGCTTTCTGCCGTCCCGATCGGCAGATGGGCATAGACGCCTGTGCCGCTGCCAGTGATTCTATTTTAAAAGAAGGCAGTTTTGGTGCCGGCTGCGGTGCTACCGTTGGCAAACTTAATGGCATGGACCACTGCTGCAACAGCGGCATCGGCTCCTGGTCGGAGCGCACGGAAAACGGCATCTGCGTTGCCGCTCTCATTGCCGTCAACGCCTTTGGGGATGTCCTGGAAAACGGAACCATCATCGCCGGTACCAAGGATGAGAATGGAAATTTTGTCAACACAGAAGAAGGTGTACTGCAAATGGCCTCTAAACTCTCCTTCGCCGCCGGACAAAACACCACCATCGGCGTGATTGCCACCAATGTAAAGCTCACCAAGGCGCAGGCACAAAAAGTAGCCGGTATGGCTCACGATGGCCTGGCCCGGTGCATCCGCCCGATCCATACCACATTGGACGGTGATACCCTTTTCTGCCTTTCCACGGGAGAAGTTGAACTGGATGCCGCTCCCGTAGATGTGGTCGGTATTCTGGCAGCACGGGTCACAGAACAGGCCGTCCTGCGGGCAGTAAAAGCCGCCCAGAATGAAAAATTCTGAAACCGGACAAACAGAACAGCACGGATCTTCCCTCTTCTGGGAAAACCCGTGCTGTTTTTTTCTTTTCTGTCTTACGTATCCAGTCCCTTCCGGTCTTTGGTACGCTGGATGATGTATTCTTTAAACTTTTCTACCGCGGGCGGCAGATACCGATTCAGTACATAAGCCATATATACCATTCTCTTGGAATAAGGTGTGTCAAACTCCAGTTTCTTTACCCGGTAATTCTGTATGGAAGGGTTGTCCGTAATAATGGCAATACCCTGATTGGCCGCCACCAGCCCTGCCATGGAATTGACGTCCTCGAACTGACAAAGGATATTGGGCATAATCTGCGCCTTGACGAAAAGATCGTCAATGATCCGGCGCATCCCGCTTTCCTTTGTATAGCAGATCAGAGGATAAGGGCAGATATCCTGTATCGCCACTTTTTCCTTTTCCGCCAAAGGATGATTCTCCGGCACAATCACCACCAATCCCTGTTCATACACTGGAATAAACTCCACATCGCTTTCATTTTCCACCATTGAGCAGAAAATCAGGTCATATTTTTCCCGTTTCAGATTATAGAGCAGTGTTTTGGTATTCCCCTCATAGCAGGAAAAGGAAATATTTTTGTTCTGGGGATCATCCAGAAATCCCGCGATGATCTCCGGCACAAAATTGGTCCCCACAGAAGTCATATAGGCCAGTCCCACATGACCGCCGCCTTCCGCCACCAGCCGCTCAATCTGGTTTTTGCCCAGCTCCAGCTGTGTCAGCGCGTTTTCCACATAAAACATATAAATCCTGCCGTATTTGGTCAAAACCACATTCCTGCCCTGTTTCTCAAAAAGAAACGCGCCCAGCTCCTTCTCCATGGCCGCAATGGAATGGCTCAGAGTCGGCTGGGAAATATTCAGCTTTTCCGCCGCTTTTGTGTAATGCTCCAATTCCGCCAGTGTTTTGAAATAATACAACTGATTCAGATTCATGTTGCTTTTCCTCCGCCTTTCTATATTTATATTATACCAAAGAACACAGAAAAATCCACGAAAAAAATCATAAAAATAGGGAAAAATGCTATTTTAAAGAAATTTTTTGCATAGAGGCAGTATATTATAATGCAAAACATCGAATCCTCTTTCTCATATAAAAAATACGCCCCTTCCTTTTAGGAAAGAGCGCATAGTATTATACCTCAATCTGGAACTTGCGAAGGAATTCCTCTTCATCCAGAATTGGAATGCCCAGTTCCTTGGCCTTCTTATTTTTGGAAGAAGACGAGTCCACATCATTGTTAATCAAAAAGCTGGTTTTTTTCGTCACACTGCCGGTAACCTTGCCGCCCATGGCCTCAATCCGTGCCGTCAGCACCTTTCGGTTCTCAAAATGGCGCAGATCTCCCGTCACTACGAAAGTCATGCCGGAAAGCGACGCCTCCGCTGGCGCCTCCTGTTCCTTCCATCTCAAATAGGGCAAAACCTCCGCCAGAAACGCCAGATGTTCCTCATCCCGGAAGTAGGCATACACACTATGGGCAATAACCTCCCCAAAGCCTTCCACCGCTGTCAGTTCCTCTGTATTCGCCGCCTTGATCTTTTCCAGATCATTGTCAAAGGCCTTGCAGAGAAGCTTGGCGTTGCGCAGACCCACATGGTTGATGCCCAGCGCATAAATGAAATTGGCCAGTTCTACATCCTTTGCCTTTTCCACAGAAGCCATCAAGTTATTATAGGACTTTTCTCCAAAGCCCTCCAATTCCTGTATTTCATCCTGATACTGCTCCAAACGGAAAAGATCAGGATACTGCTTTACAAAGCCCCGCTCCATGAATTTTTTCAGGGTTTCCTCCGAAAGCCCCTCCAGATTCATGGCGTCTCTGGAAACGAAATGACTCAGCATCCGCAGTCTCTGGGCCTGACAGCTGGGATTGGTGCAGTACAGTGCCTTGCCGTCCCGCAGACTGCGCACCTCCGTTTCCCCGCCGCAGACGAAACAGTGGGACGGGATCTCCGCCGTTGCGGAACGGGTCAGGTTTTCCGCGATCTGCGGAATAATCATATTGGCCTTATAGACCTTGATGGTATCGCCAATGCCCAAAGCCAGTTCTTCCAGTATGCTGACATTATGGACGCTGGCCCTACTTACCGTAGAGCCTTCCAGCTCCACCGGATCGAAAACAGCGATAGGGTTCATGAGCCCTGTCCGGGAAGTATTCCATTCGATTTCCCGCAGAGTGGTCTCCGCCATTTCATCGGCCCATTTAAAGGCAATAGAATCCTTGGGGAATTTGGAGGTCCGCCCTAAGCTCTGACTGTAAGCCACACTGTCAAAGGTCAGCACCAGCCCATCGGAGGCAATATCGTTCTGCTCAATATGACTGCGGAAATACTCCAGTGCCTCCAGCACGTTCTCTCCCGTCACTACACGGCGTTCCACCGCTGTAAAGCCCATGGATTCCAGCCACCGCAGATTCTCCTCCTTGCTGTCGGACAATTCCTTTCCTTCGGCACTCACCAGCGTAAAGGCAAAAAACTGTACTTTCCGCTTTGCGGCGATTTCGCTGTTGAGCTGGCGCACTGTACCGCTGCACAGATTTCGGGGATTTTTGTATTCTTCCCCTTCCTCCAGTTCTTCGTTGATGCGGCGGAACTCAGAATAGGAAATCACGCCTTCTCCCCGCAGTACCAGTTCTCCCGGAAAAGAAATCCGTACCGGCAGATTGGAAAACACTCTGGCATTATGGGTCACATCCTCGCCGACCTCTCCGTTTCCTCTGGTGACCGCCTGCTGCAAAACGCCGTCCTGATAAGTCAGCACAATGGTCAAGCCGTCCAGTTTCCAGGAAAGGATACCTGTTTTGTCCCCCAGAAAGCTCACCAGTTTTTCCGGTTCTTTCGTTTTATCCAAGGACAAAATGGGGCTGTCATGACGGATCTTTACCAGATTGCTGAGAACCGTATAGCCGACCCGCTGGGTGGGGCTGCCGGCCATGACTACGCCTGTCTCCTTCTCCAGCCGCACCAGTTCGTCATACAATTCATCATACTGGTGGTCTGTCATGATCTCTCTGTCCTGCTGGTAATAGGCCTCTGACGCCTGATTCAAAAGGCCGATCAGTTCCTTCATCCGTTCCATGGTGCATCACTCCTTATATCAACCCTCACTGACCTTAATCAGCTTGGAAAGTTTCGCCATAAATTTTTTCGTACCCTTTTCTCCAAAGGATACCTCTACTTCATAATCAGCGCCGCCGGGGTTTATGGATTTTACAGTACCAATACCGTATTTGGGCGCACGTACCTTATCCCCTACCTGATAATCCAGCACAAATTCCTTAGGCGCCGGCATCTCGAATTTCTTCGCCGCCGGGGCAAAGGGGCTGGTCTTGCTGCGGGTGGTAATGGGGCCAACCTTCATGCTGTTGCGCATCGCATACTTCTTCGCCATATCGGAAATCTGTCTGGTAGGCATATCCACCAGATCCTCTGGGATCTCCTTCAGGAAACGGGAAGGGGGATTGTACTGTGTCAAACCATGCTGCATTCTGCTCTTGGCATGAGAAAGGAACAGTTCTTCCTTGGCCCTTGTAATGCCCACATAGCAAAGACGGCGTTCCTCCTCGATTTCCTTTTCTCCGCCGTACATAATCGCCCGGAAACCGGGGAAAATCCCTTCCTCCATACCGATCATGAACACATAAGGAAATTCCAGACCTTTAGCGCTGTGCAGCGTCATAAGCACCACGGTCTCGTCCCCTTCCTGATAGCCGTCAATATCCGCCACCAGCGCCACATCTTCCAGGAATCCTTCCAGACCGCCTTCGGGATTCTGTTCCTCATATTCTGTGGCCTTGGAAACAAACTCGTCCAGATTTTCGATTCTCGCCAACGCTTCGTCGGTGCCTTCCATCACCAGCTGCTGGAGGTAGCCCGTCCGCTTGATGACGGCGTCCATCAGCTCCGATACCTTCATCTGCGCAAAATCTGCCCGCAGTCCCTCGAACAGCTCATAAAATTCCTTACATTTTTTCCCTCTGGTTTTCAGCTCCGTAATTTCATCCAGATGGGCCAGAGCGTCATAAAAGCTAAGACCATGCAGCTGGGCATAATTGGAGATCTTCTCCAGAGAGGTTTCCCCAATGCCTCTTCTGGGCACATTGATAATACGCCGCAGAGCAATAGTATCGGCGGGATTTGCCAGTACCTTCAAATAAGAAAGGATATCACGAATCTCTTTTCTTTCATAAAAGCGCACGCCGCCGAACAGACGGTAGGGAATCCCCTTCTTTACCAGCTGATCCTCCACCGCCCGGGACTGGGCATTGGTGCGGTACAATACAGCGAACCGGTTCAGGCTCTGGCCTTCCCCGTGCATTTTCTCGATCTGCTCCGCCACATATCTTGCCTCATCATACTCATTGTCGGCTTTATAGATATGAAGGATGCTGCCGCCGTCATTTTCTGTCCAGAGGCTCTTTTCCTTTCGGGTCAAGTTATGGTGGATCACCGCGTTGGCCGCGTCCAGAATCTTCTTTGTGGAGCGGTAATTCTGTTCCAGCTTAATCACGACCGTATTGGGGAAATCCTTTTCAAAGTCCAGAATATTGCGGATATTGGCGCCTCTCCAGCCGTAAATGCTCTGATCGTCGTCCCCTACTACACAAAGGTTCTGGTATTTGGATGCCAACCGATAAACCAGTTCATACTGGGAAGTATTGGTATCCTGATACTCGTCTACCATAATATAGCGGAACCGTTCCTGATATTTGTCCAGTACATCGGGACAGGTACGGAACAGCAGTACTGTTTTATAAATCAGATCATCAAAATCCAGCGCGTTGTTTTCCTTCAGCATCTTCTGGTACAGCTGATAGCACTTGGCTGTCTTGGAAGCCCGGATATCCATAGGGTCCACAGACTTCACATAATCCTCCACGCTGACCATTTCCTCTTTCAGCTTACTGATGGCCGCCAGCGCCGCCCGGGAAGAAAAGGATTTGTCCACAGGGCTGTAATTCAGCTGCTTAAAGACTTCCTTCATGAGCTTTTCCTGGTCGTCGGCATCGTAAATGGAAAACTGATTATCATAATCCAGATGGTGGATCTCCCGTCTCAAAATACGCACGCAGGTGGAATGGAAGGTGCTGATCCACACATCCTGGGCGCCGCTGCCCACCAGAGCGTCCACTCTCTCCCGCATCTCTTTTGCCGCCTTATTGGTAAAGGTAATGGCCAGAATATTCCAGGGCTTTACACCGCTTTCCAGCAAATGGGCGATTCTGACGGTCAGCGCCCCCGTTTTTCCGCTGCCTGCCCCTGCCAGTACCAATACGGGGCCTTCCTGCTGCAATACAGCCTGCTGCTGCATCTTGTTCAGCTGTTCAAATCCAATCATCACTCTATTCTCCTTCTTGTTTCTACGCAAAGAAAAGGAAGCCGCTCCGGTCCTCCGAAAGAGGAAAACCGCCCGCCGACTTCCCTGTCCGCCTTTTTGCAATACTGTTTTTATTCTGCCTTTCCGGCCTCTTCTTCCTGCTGTTTTTTCACACGGTCAATGGCAAGCTTATAGCCGTCCGTGCCATAATGCAGACACCGATTCACACGGCTGATGGTCGCCGTAGAGGCGCCTGTTTTCTCCGCAATCTCCACATAAGTGCATTTCGCGTCCAGCATAGCGGCAACCTCCATCCGCTGCGCGATGGCCTGGATCTCATTGACTGTGCACAGATCCTCAAATAACTGGTAACACTCTTCTATGGTTTCCATACTGAGGATACAACGAAAAAGTTTGTCGGTTAATTCACTTTTGATTTTCTTATTCATTGCCACGCCACCTTTACTTTTCAATTCTCTTATACATATTAGCATACTAAAGTGTTAAAGTAAAGGTTTTTTTCCCTTTTTACCGGTTCCTCTTTAAGGCGCCAAGAAGCCGGTCGATGTCCTGATTCAGCACCAGTTCCTCCGGAAAATCCACCTTCTTCATCAGATCGAATACATATCCAAACTCTCCGATGCTGGTGTAAAAATGGGCATCACTGCCAATGACTACCGGCAAAGCGGCCTCCTTGCACAGCCGCAGCATATATTCCACATTGACGCTGCTGCCGTCCCGAAAACCGCCGGGGATCAAAGAGGTATTATTGATCTCCAGCAGTGTGCCGGTTTTTACAGCCTGCTCTACCAAAGCCTCATAATCCATCGGATATCTGGGGTCTCCCGGATGGCCGAGAATATCCACCATGGGATTTTCCATAACCTTCAGGCAGGCTCTCGTATTTTCTTCTCTGGTACCCGGCTTGATACAGGGCGTATGAAGGCTGGCAATGGCCATATCCAGTCTTCCCAGAACTTTATCATCCATATCCACAGTGCCATCAAAATCCATGATATTCAGCTCAATGCCTTTGAGCAGCTGTACCCCATGAAGCATATTCGGCAGCACATGGAGATTAGCGAAATAAGCGTGGCAGGTCGTATGCGCCATCATCGGCGCGTGATCCGTCATAGCCACCGCTTTCAGACCGATCTGGGCCGCGTAGCTGATATTTTCATCCAGTGTGCTGTATGCGTGCCCGCTGGCCAGCGTATGGGTATGGGTATCGATTTGTATTTTCATGGGTCTGTCCCCCTTATATGGCAAAAACAAAACCCGTTTTTTGCAGACGCAAAAATAAGCGGCACGAACGCCCCAAAGGCAGGGACCGTCAGGCCACAGGAACGGGAATGATCTCTTTTGCCGTGATTTCGGCTGTATTTTTGAATGCGAAGACATTATACCATTTTTCCCGTCAAAAAGAAAGCCAAAGGCGGCCAAAAACACTGCAAAATTTTACCCTTTCCCCACTCTTTCCAGCAAAAAAACAGACGGAAAGTTTCCTCTCCGTCTTCATGTTTTTTATTCTTCCACCTGGAATCTGGCCAGTCTGTTTTTGGCCTCTTCATCGGCATAAATTTCCAGAAATACGCCGTCTGCGCGATGCTCCTCCCGGATGATCTCACATCTGCCATGGACCCATCCCGTCAACGCCCCTTCCTGATAGGGGATCAATACCTGCATGGAGGTACGGAAGCTTTTCAGCAGCTGCTCGATACAGGACAGCATCCCCTCCAGCCCGGTCCGTTTCATGGCGGAAATCTGTACCGTATCCCTCGCCGTTCTGTCCATAGGCAGAGGCAGTTCCACCTCCCGGTCCATTTTGTTATATACGGTAATGACCGGTGTATCCTGACAGCCCAGATCCCGCAGGGTGTCATATACCACCTGCATCTGCTCCTCCCGGTTGGGATTGGAAGCATCCACCACATGCAGCAGAATATCCGCGTACTTCATTTCCTCCAATGTGGCCCGAAACGCCTGAATCAGATGATGGGGCAGTTTCTGGATAAAGCCAACGGTGTCTGTCAGCAGAATTTCCGAACCGCCGGGCAGTTCCACTTTTCTGGTAGTAGTATCCAGTGTGGCGAAAAGCTTATCCTCCGCCAGTACTCCCGCGTCTGTCAGTGTGTTTATCAGCGTAGATTTTCCCGCGTTGGTATAGCCTACCAGAGAAACCACCGGCGTGCCCTTTTTTCCTCTCTGGCTGCGCAGCAGTTCCCGATGGATCTGTATTTCCTTCGCCTCTCGGTTCAGTTCGGCAATCCGTTCCTTGATGTACCGGCGGTCTGTTTCCAGTTTTTTCTCACCGGGGCCTCTGGTACCGATACCGCCGCCCAATCGGGACATGGACGCGCCCATGCCTGTCAGGCGGGAAAGACGGTATTTCAGCTGGGCCAGTTCCACCTGGATTTTCCCCTCGCCGGAAATGGCCCGGGCGGCGAAAATATCCAGAATGACAATGGTACGGTCCATGACCTTGGTTTCCAGCATTTTTTCCAGATTTTTCAGCTGGGCCGGAGACAGTTCATCATCACAGACGATGCCCGTAGCGTCATAGGTACGAAGCATCATTTTCAGTTCCTCGATCTTTCCCTTGCCCAGATAGTGGGCGGGATGTACTTTTTCCCGGCGCTGGATGGTGCGGGCAACTGTCTCGGCGCCTGCCGTTTTTACCAGCTCTTCCAGCTCATCCAGACAGGCCTCCGTTTCCATGGCGGAAGGCGCATTTTTGTCCTCCAGTTCAATGCCTACCAGAATCAGCCGTTCCTCCGCCTCTTTATTTTCATGCATTTCTCTTGCCATGTTGCTCTCCTCTCTTACCGCAGCCAGACGCCGTCAAAGGAAAATCTGGCAGGACCAGTCATATAGACATGGTTGTCCGATTCTCTCCATTCGATTTCCAGTGTACCGCCCAGCAGCTGAATACGCACCTTCCGTTCACACAGCCCATTGAGCACCGCCGCCACCAAAGCCGCGCTGGCTCCCGTGCCACAGGCCATGGTTTCGCCGCTGCCCCGTTCCCAGACACGCATCGCCAAATGGGTCCGGTCAATGACCTGCACAAATTCCGTATTGGTCTTATTTGGGAAAATAGGGGCGTATTCCACCAGACTTCCGTATTTCTCCACATCAAAATCCTGTGTGTTGTCCACAAAGGTCACAGCATGCGGATTTCCCATGGAAACACAGGTAAAAGCAAATTCCCGATCCAGTATCCGCAATGTCTCGCCGATAACAGGATGTTTTTCACTGCGGACAGGAATTTTTTCCGCCTCCAAAATCGGTTCGCCCATATCTACCGTCACAGCAATAACATTCTCCTGCTGAATATGGAGTTTCAGTGTTTTGATGCCGCCCATAGTTTCCAGTGTCACAGTGTCTTTCTTCGTCAGGCCCCGTTCGTAGACATATTTCCCGATACAGCGCACGGCATTGCCGCACATTTCTCCCTCGGAGCCATCCAGATTGAACATCCGCATCCGAAAATCCGCCGTTTCCGATGGCAGAATCAAAACCAATCCATCGGCGCCAACGCCGAAATGGCGCTCACTCATGGCGACCGCCAAAGCCTCCGGCCATTTTACCTCTTCCTCAAAACAGTTGATATAAATATAATCGTTGCCGCAGCCTTCCATTTTTGTAAACCGCATCTTTTTCCCCCATTTCTTCTATGTAAGGCGGCGAACCGCCCTGTTGCTCAGTCCTGTGGTCCATGTCCCGCGAAATGCAGTTCCGGCTCATTTCCCACGGTGCGGTACAGATTCAGGCACCAAAGGCCAGCCAGCCCAACCAGTCCGAAGATCACCCGGGCCAGCCAGAACATAGAGCCGCTGAAAATGGTAGTCACCAGATCGAAACCGAAAAATCCGATGAGACCCCAGTTCAGCGCGCCGATGATCACAAGAGTCAAAGCAATAAAATTACCTGTTTTCATGCTTCCGACCTCCCTGTATATGAATAAACGGATGATTCCGTACTCATAGTATGCCTGTGTCTGCTTTTTTTATGAAAAAAATTGATCTGCCGTGCTGGCAAAATCCGCCTGTTTCAAATTTCCCACAGCGGAATAGCTGACATCATTTCCGCCGAAGATCAATTCCATCACTTGATGGATATCCTCCTCCGTTATGGTTTCAATTCGGGAGATAACCTCCTCCATTTCCATGACCTCGCCACGCAGCAGCAGCGCCGCCCCGGCGGAAGTCATCCGGTTCAATGTGCTTTCAGAACCAATGATAAAATTGCTGATCATCTGCTCTTTTGTTACCTCCAGCAGCTGCCGGGAAACTCCTTCCTTGCGAATCTGCTGAATCTCATGGTATATACTTCTATACACGGCGTCTGCCTGCGCCGGATTCATGCTGGCGTAAATACAGAATAATCCCGTATCCGCAAAAGCCGTGGTATAGCTGTAAATGGAATAGGCCAGCCCCTGTTCCTCTCTTACCTTCTGGAACAGCCGGGAACTCATGCCGCCGCCAAAAATGGTCTGGAACACCGCCAAAGCGTATTTTAAAGGATGCTCCCGTTCCAGTCCCGGAAAAGCGATACAGGTATGAAGCTGTTCCACATCCTTCTCCCGATGGATGCGCACCTGTTTCGTCACAGCCCTTGTCTCATAAGGATGATAGGCCGCTTTGGGCTGCCACTGGCCGAAGTACCGATTCAGCAGCGCCATCATTTCCTCTTTTTTGAAATTCCCCGCCACAGATAGAACTGTATTCTCCGTGTGGTAGTTTTTCTCGTAATACTCCCGTATGGTCTCAGCGGTAAAAGCGGATATGGTCTCCTCCGTGCCTAAAATAGGCATCCCCAGACTGCAGTCCTGCCAAATGGCATCCTGAAGGCAGTCATGAACCAGTTCCTCCGGCGCGTCCTCATACATATCAATTTCTTCCAGAATCACATTTCTCTCCCGCCGTACATCTTCTTCCCGAAACGCCGGATAAAGGAGCATATCGCTCATGACATCCATGGCCCTTGTGATATGCTTGTCCAGCACCCGGGTATGGTAGCAAGTATATTCCTTTGTAGTGTAGGCATTGATCTGGCCGCCTAAAGCATCCATTTCCTCGGCGATCTCCTTGGCGGAGCGGTGTTCTGTTCCCTTGAACATCATATGCTCTATATAATGAGAAATGCCGTTTTCCTCCGGCCGCTCGTTTCTGGTGCCGTTTTTTACCCAGATACCAAAGGAAATACTACGAACATAACCGATTTCCTCCAGCACCACCTGTATTCCGTTTTCCAATTTTTCTATGGTCAGCATATTTTCTCTCCTGCCTGTTTTTCTTGTTAGGATATTCCATTTTCCAAAATCTATGCATTTCCTTTTATAGCATAGCAAAATCAATGCTTTTGCGCAATCTTCTTCTTTATTTTTCTTTCCCGGCAAAAAAATCGAATGAAAAAAAAATGGATAAAACAGAGTCTCCTCTGCTTTACCCATTTTGATTTACCTTAGATCTTATTCCTGTTCAGGAGCGTCATCTTTCACCAGAGCGTCCTTCATAGAGAAGTTCAGTCTGCCCTGCTTGTCGATCTCCATCAGTTTTACCATAACTTCATCGCCAGGCGCCACAACATCCTCAACCTTGGCAACTCTCTTGTTTGCCATCTTGGAAATGTGGATCAGACCTTCCTTGCCGGGTGCGATCTCGACAAAAGCACCGAAGGTCATCAGTCTTGTGATGGTACCTTTATATACCTTACCCATTTCAGGATCGCTGACAATGGCGGTAATCATATCAATGGCACGCTGCATATCCGCAGGGTCTGTGCCTTTGATGAAGATCTTGCCGTCGTCCTCTGTATCGATCTCGCAGTTTGTTTCCTCAATAATCTTCTTGATAACTTTGCCTCTGGTGCCGATGACCTCAGCGATCTTGTCCACGTCAATCTGCATAGTCGCAATCTTAGGCGCATATTTGGACAGTTCTTTTCTGGGTTCCGCAATGGCCTTCAGCATAACTTCGTTGAGGATATATTCTCTTGCTCTGCCAGTCTGGGCAAAAGCCTGTTCGATCATTTCAAAAGTCAGACCCTTGATCTTCATATCCATCTGGATGGCGGTGATACCTTCGGAGGTACCGGCTACTTTAAAGTCCATATCGCCGAAGAAGTCCTCTACACCCTGAATATCTGTAATTTCGATGAAGTCATCGTCTGTATCGCCCGTTACCAGACCTACGGAAATACCTGCTACGGGGCGTTTGATGGGTACGCCGGCCGCCATCAGAGACAGTGTGGAGCCACAGATGGATGCCTGAGAAGTAGAACCGTTGGAGCTCAAAATATCGGAAACCAGACGGATAGCGTAAGGGAATTCCTCTTCGCTGGGGATTACGGGCAGCAGTGCTCTTTCACCCAGTGCGCCGTGACCGATTTCACGTCTGCCGGGGCCTCTGGAGGTTTTCGCCTCGCCTACGGAGAAGCCGGGGAAGTTATAGTGATGGATATAACGCTTGCCGGTTTCGTTGGCGTCCAGACCATCCAGACGCTGGCCTTCGCTGATGGCACCCAGTGTGGTTACAGTCAGCGCCTGTGTCTGACCTCTGGTAAACAGCGCAGAACCATGTACCCGGGGCAGAACGTCTACTTCCGCGCTCAAAGGTCTGATTTCCTCAATGCCGCGGCCGTCAGGACGCTTGTGCTCTCTGAGGATCATTCTTCTTACGGTCATTTTCTCGAATTTATAGATGATTTCATCTACCAGAGCGGGGATATCTATATCCTCCGCGGAGATTTCTGTCAGTTTTTCTGTCAGCTGTTCCAGAACTTCTTCTGTGATAACTTTGATCTTCGCATCTCTGTCCTGTTTCAGTTCCGCGAATACAGCTTCCTCCATTCTTGCGTCGGTAATATATTCTGTTACCATCTGGTATGCGTCCTCAGGGATCACATGCTCTGTATAAGGCGCTTTTGCCTTCCCTTCCTTAGCGGTAACTTCCTGAATGAATTTCACCACTTCCAGATTGGTGTCAAAAGCCAGATGGATGGCTTCCATCATCAGATCATCGGGAATTTCATCAGCGCCTGCTTCAATCATCATGACCTTATCCTCTTTGGAAGATACCGTCAAGGACAGTTTTGTTTTTTCTCTCTGTTTCGCTGTGGGATTTACCACCAGCTGGCCGTCCACATAACCGATATTTACAGAAGCAACGGGATATGTGAAGGGGATATCGGAAATATTCAGCGCCAGAGAAGCGCCGATCATAGCCAGCACTTCGGGAGAGCAGTCCTGATCTACGGACATAACTGTCGCCACAATAGCAACATCATTTCTGTAATCCTTCGGGAACAGCGGACGCAGGGGTCTGTCGATGCATCTTGCTGTCAGGATGGCTTTTTCGGAAGGTCTGCCTTCTCTTTTGATAAAGCCGCCGGGGATCTTGCCTACGGAATACAGTCTTTCTTCATAATCAATGCTCAGAGGGAAGAAATCAATGCCTTCTCTGGGCTTTTCGGATGCGGTAGCGGTCACCAGCACTGTGGTATCGCCGTAACGCATCAGCGCAGCGCCATTGGCCTGTTCCGCTACACGGCCGATCTCCGCGCTCAATGTTCTGCCTGCCAGTTCCATGGAATAGGTTCTAAACATAATCAATCTCCTTTTCTTTTTGTTTTTTCCCTGCACCATAGATCTTCAACTTCAAAAACATGGGCATCCCATATTTGCAAAGTTGGAAATCTATAGTGCGCCTTCTTTTGGGTTTCTTTGTCTGATAGAAGAAAAGAGAGGAAAAAAATCCTCCCTTTTCCTTATCTTTTGGGTTGTTTCTTACTTTCTCAGACCCAGTTCTGCGATAACAGCACGATATCTTTCGATATCCAGTTCTTTCAGGTAGTTCAGCAGACCTCTTCTCTGACCAACCATTTTCAGCAGACCTCTTCTGGAGTGATGGTCTTTCTTGTGGGTTTTCAGATGGTCTGTCAGCAGAGTGATTCTTGCTGTCAGCAGAGCGATCTGTACTTCGGGAGAACCTGTGTCGTTAGGTGTTCTGCCGTATTTTGCGATGATTTCCTGTTTGTTGATTGTTGCCATAATTTTGGCCTCCTTAATAAAAATATTTTTTGCGTAACCCCAAGGACTAAGTTATGGTCGGAGCGTCCAGCAACTGAGTCCTGGTTTTTACAACGTTTTCATTTTATCATACACTTTCCCCGATTGCAAGAAAAAACGATGTTTTTTCCTTGTTTTTCCTGAAAATCAGAGGGTTTATCTGTCTTTGGCGCTCTCCGGCCTTCTCAGGTTTCCTTCCCGGCGCTTTTCTCAAACCGAAATTGAGAAAGGAGCACTGCCGCAAATACCACCGCGAAGCCAACCGCCATTCTGGGCGTAACTACCTCATGATAGAGCAGAACGGAAAAAATGACGCCGAAGACGGATTCCAGACTCAGCAGGATGGTCCCCACAGCGGCATCCGTATACTTCAGCCCATAGGACTGGAGGAACAGACACAGCGCCGTGGACAGATACGCCAGATACAGCACATTTCCAGCGGCCCCCAGAGAGATGGAGGACGGAAACCCGCCGGTAGCGATAGTTCCGATCCAGCCAATGACGGCGGAAAAAGTAATCTGCATGGTCGTTACCAGAAGAGGATCTCTGCCCTTGGAAAACCAGGCGATAGCCGTCAGGTCACAGGCATAGATTACGCCGCAGATCAATGTTACGATATCCCCGTCCTGCATTGTCATGTCGCCGTTCAAAGAGATCAGCCCGATGCCGGCTAGACACAGCACAGCGGCAAATACATGATTTTTCTGGGGCCGTTCCTTAGATACGAACCAGTAGAAAAAAGGCACAATCACACAGTAAACCGCTGTCAGGAAAGCGCTTTTTCCCGGGGTGGTCCCCATGGTCAGAGCGACTGTCTGCACCGCCGTGGCTGTTCCCATGGTTGCGCCTGTGATGATACCACCCAGCAGATACCCCTTATCCAGTTTCCCCCATTTCGGAAAGGTAATCACCCACATCAAAACGGCGGCCAGCGTAAATCTTGCCGCCGTAATAAACCAGGAGGAAAGCTCCTCCGTGGCAAATTTCTGAAAAACAAAGGCACTGCCCCAAATCATTGCCGTCAAAAGCAGCAGAAGGTGGGCACGCATTCTTCTTCCCTGTTCCATAAGCCCTTCTCCTTACTTCTCCTCCGGTGCCTTCCAGTGGGCGTATTCCTCCGAAGCGAAATAAGCCCTTGTCTGTTCCGCGTTGACAGCGATCTGTTTTTGCAGTTCCTCTACGCTTTCAAATTTCCGCTCGCTGCGCAGGAATTTATAAAAGAAGGTCTGCAAAGTTTCGCCGTAAATGGTCTGGTTAAAGTCAAAAAGATAGGTTTCTACAATTTTCTGTGTACCGTTGACCGTAGGGTTTTTGCCGATATTGGTCACACCATAGTAATATTTTCCCTGATACAGTGTCTTTGTGGCGTATACCCCGTTGGGAGGGAACAGCTTCAAAGGATGGGGCTCGATATTTACTGTAGGGAACCCAATGGTCCGCCCCAGTTTCTTTCCTTCCTTTACGGTACCCAGAATAAAATAAGGCACCGTCAGCATACGGTTGGCGTCCTCCAGATCCTTTTCCACCAGACACTGGCGGATGCGGGAGCTGCTGACACGCTCGCCCTCGTACTGTACTGAAGGCACCGCGATGACCTTAACGCCGTGTTCCTGCCCTACCCGGCGCAGGAACTCATAATTTCCGCTACGGTTGCTGCCGAAATGGTAGTTTTCCCCTACCACCAGCACCTTGCACTTCATTCTTTCAAACAGCAGCTTTACGGCGAAATCCTCCGCTGAGGTTGCCGCGAACTCTTTATCAAAGGGATATTCGATATAGGTATCTACGCCCATCTGCTCCATAGTGAACTTCTTTTCTGAAGGTGCCATAATCAGGGCGAAATCCTCTTTTTTCCTGAATACCAGCATGGGATGAGGAGAAAAGGAAAATGCCACGCTTTCCAGACCTTCCTCCTCCGCAAACTGCTTTGTCAGTTGAATCAAGGCGCGATGTCCCTGATGCAGGCCGTCAAAATTCCCCAAAGTAATGGCAGTCGGTCTGATCCGGTCCACACGTCCGTCTGTAATATGTTCCATGATTCTGCTACTCCTTTTAAATCAGCATTTTAAAGGGCTTGATAAAAAATCCGTCCTCTTCACATACCTGATACAGTCCTACCAGCTGTTTTTTGCTGTCATAAACAGATACGATCTCTCCCGCCGCCAGCGGCTGCCGGCTGCGGTAAAAAGCGGAACGTATCTTTCCGCCGTTATACAGCAGCTTTTCCGACTGTTCCGAAACCACCACTTCCTTGTAGCCGGCCAAAGCCCGCTCCATAGACAGCAGCGCCTCTTCCGCCCGGCCTTCCTCCGCCAGCGTCTTCAGTTCCTCCAGCCGGATGGCGTTTTCCAGACAAAAGGCGCCTGTTTTTGTACGAAGCAGGCTGGCCATATGGGCGCCGCAGCCCAAAGCCTTGCCAATATCGCTGCAAATGGTACGGATATAAGTCCCTTTGGAACAGTCCACATCTATTTCAAAGGCGTCGGGAGGCAGGAAATTCCGGATGGTGATGCCGTAAATGGTTACAGTCCTCGCCTTCCGTTCCACTTCCTTGCCTTCCCTTGCCAGTTCATACAGTTTTTTGCCATTGATCTTGATGGCGGAATACATAGGCGGGATCTGACGGATCTCTCCTGTAAATTCTGCCACCGTCCGGCGGATCTGATCCTCGTCAAAATCCACAGTCTTTTCCTCCAGCACTTCCCCGGAGGCATCCTCTGTGGTAGTGGTAATCCCCAGCCGGACCACAGCCCGATAGCTTTTTCTGCCGTCCATGATAATATCTGACAGCTTTGTTGCTTTCCCTACGCACACCGGCAGCACGCCTTCCGCGTCCGGGTCCAGAGTTCCCGTATGGCCTACCTTTTTCATATGCAGGGTTTTTCGCACCACCGCCACCACATCATGAGAGGTATATCCCTTTTCCTTATAGATATTGAAAATACCGTCCAAGCGATTTCCTCCTTACAGCATTTTTTCCATTTCCGCCAGCACCATTTCCTTTGCCTTTTCTATGGGCGCCGCAATGGTACAGCCTGCCGCCTTCACATGGCCGCCGCCGCCGAATTTCTGGGCCAGCGCGCATACGTCATATCCGTCTTTCCCCCGGAAGCTGGCCTTGACCTCTGTGGGTGTTTTTTCATAAAGGAAACAGGCCACCGCCGTTCCCTGTACCCCATTAAGATAATTGATAATGGCGTCCAGTTCTTTGTTGGTGCCGTGGCAGCGTACAATCTCCTCTGTGGTCACTGTGGCACACACCACTTTTCCATCGAAGAACAGCGCCGCGTTTTCCAGGGCCTGTCCCATGATTTTCAGTTCCGAAAAGCTGCGGCTGTCAAAGAAGCGGTTGTAGATCTCCGTAAAGGGGATGCCCTTCTTCATCAATTCTCCCGCAATCCGCATGGTCTCCGGAGAGGTAGAGGAATGACGGAAACCGCCGGTATCATAAATCAGACCGGCATAAAGGCCGGAGGCCATATCTCTGTCAATTTCATAGTTCCCTTCCAGAAAGCCATAAACGATCTCACAGGTAGAGGAAGCGTCTCCCTCCACATAATTCATCTGTCCATACCGGGTATTGCTGCCATGATGGTCGATGTTGATGGTATAGGCTGCCTGATGGAACCACTCCGCCGCCTGTCCCAGTCGGCCTTCATCGCCGCAGTCCAGCGCCAGAAACAAGTCCGCGGGGCCTTCCGCCGCCTTTACCAGATGACCATTGGGAATGACCGTGTATTTGGGCGCATAGGCCTCCAAAAGCACCGTCACTTTCTTCCCGGCCGCCACCAGAGCCGCGCCCATGGCGAGGCAGGCCCCGATGGCGTCCCCATCGGGATTGGTGTGCCCCGCAATCTGTATGGTATTTGCTCTGGCGATTTGTTCCAGAATTTCTTGTTTTGTATTATTCTCCCTCATGGGCTCCTTCTCTCTCCTCACGGTCCTGAGAGATCTGACGCATAAGCTGTTCCATGCGCACAGCGTATTCCGCGGATTCATCCAGCTTGAAAATCAATTCCGGTGTGATCCGCAGATTCACTCTTTCCGCAATCAGATGGCGGATGAAGCCGCCGGCGTTTTTCAGGCCCTTCATCACGCTTTCTTTCTGCGCCTCATCTCCCAGAACAGAAACATATACCTTGCAGTATTTCAGATCCTGTGTGGTATCCACCCGCACAACGCTGGTCATGGCGCCGATACGGGGGTCTTTCAGTTCTGCCCGCACAATCTGAGAGATTTCCTTAAAAATCTCGTCATTGACACGGGAAATTCTAGTATTTTTCTTCATTCTATCACCTGCTTACCGGGGCACCTCTACCATGGTAAAGGCTTCTACCCAGTCGCCTTCCTTTACATCATTAAATTTCTTGAATACCAGACCGCATTCGTAACCGGCCGCAACCTCTTTTACGTCATCCTTGAAGCGTTTCAGGCTTTCCAGATCGCCTTCGTAAACAACGATACCATCCCGAATGATACGTACCTGACTGCTTCTTGTGAACTTGCCGTCCTTGACATAGCAGCCCGCAATAGTGCCTACGCCGGAAGCCTTAAAGAGCTGACGTACTTCCGCATGACCCTGTACCTGTTCTTCAAAGACAGGGTCCAGCATCCCTTTCATTGCCGCTGTCACGTCCTCGATGGCATTATAAATGACACGATACAGACGTACATCGACTTTTTCCTCATCGGCAAAGGCCTTTGCCGCAGGCTCGGGACGTACATTAAAGCCAATGATGATGGCGTTGGAGGCGGAAGCCAGCATAACGTCGCTTTCTGTAATGGCGCCGACACCGCCATGGATGATGCGTACCCGCACTTCCTCATTGGACAGACGTTCCAGACTCTGGCGCACAGCCTCTACGGAGCCCTGTACGTCCGCCTTTACAACGATATTCAGTTCCTTCATATTGCCGCTCTGGATCTGGCTGAACAAATCGTCCAGAGATACCTTCTGAGGTGTTTCTTTAATCAGGTTTTCTCTGTTCTTGGCAATAATGCTTTCTGCTACCTGTCTTGCCTGTTTTTCACTTTCCGCTACATAGAAGCTGTCACCGGCGGAAGGTACTTCGGAAAGGCCCAGGATTTCCACAGGAGTGGAAGGGCCTGCTTTTTTCACCCGTCTGCCCTTATCATCGGTCATAGCGCGGATCTTGCCGTAAGCGGCTCCCGCTACGATAGGATCGCCTACCTGCAAAGTACCGTTCTGTACCAGTACCGTTGCCACAGGTCCTCTGCCTTTGTCCAGCTGTGCTTCTACGATGGCGCCTCTGGCCTTTTTCTTAGGATTTGCCTTCAGTTCCTTCATTTCCGCCACCAGTGTAATCATTTCCAGCAGAGTATCAATACCCTCTTTGGTTGCCGCGGAAACAGGCACACAAATGGTCTGACCGCCCCAGTCCTCTGCCAGCAGTTCATATTCCACCAGTTCCTGTTTTACACGGTCCGGGTTAGCGGAGGGTTTATCCATTTTATTGATGGCAACGATAATCTCGACGCCAGCCGCCTTGGCATGGTTGATCGCCTCTACGGTCTGGGGCATTACGCCGTCGTCAGCCGCAACCACCAGAACAGCGATATCCGTGATCTGAGCGCCGCGCATACGCATAGCCGTGAAGGCTTCATGACCGGGGGTATCCAGGAAAGTGATGGGCTTGCCGTCGATCTGTACGGTATAAGCACCGATGTGCTGGGTAATACCGCCGGCCTCACCCTTTGTTACATTACTGTGGCGGATAGCGTCCAGCAGAGAGGTTTTGCCATGGTCAACGTGGCCCATAACTACAACAACGGGAGGACGTTCCTGCAAATCCTTTTCGTCGTCTTCCTCTTCGGCGAATACAGTCTCCATGATATCCTTTTCTTCTTCTTTTTCCAGGATCACATTGTAATCCTCCGCGATAGCAGCGGCGGAATCAAAGTCCAGTGTCGCATTGATATTGAGCATCTGGCCTTTTTTCATCAGCGCCATGACCAGATCAGAACCCTTCTTGCCCAGAACCTCCGCCAGTTCCTTTACGGAAATAGTGGCAGGAATGGTCTTAATAACAGGGTCCGCGTTTGCCGCTTTTTCCGCAGCTTCCAGTGCTTCCAGTTCCGCCATCAGAGCCGCTTCCTCTTCCATTTCCCGTCTTCTGCGTTCCATGGGGTTTTCTCTGGGTTTCTGATCTTTTTTGCCTTTGCCCTTTTTATCCTTTTTGCCCTGATTCTGGTTATTCTGTCCATTCTGGGCGCTCTGATTGTTTGGTCTGTTTTTCTGATTCTGGTTATTCTGGGCAGGTCTGCTGTCCTGAGGCTTTCTGTCGCCTCTGTTCTTCTGCTCCTGTCCGTCTTTCTTTTCCTGTCTGTCCTGAGGTTTCTGTTTTTCCTGAGGCTTTTGTCTGGATGCTTCCTGTTTCGGGGCGTTCTGCTTTTTCTGCTGGGCAGGCGCCGCCTTTTTTTCCTCTTTCTTTTCTTCCGCTTTTTGTGCCGCGGGCTGGTACAGGGCAGTGATCTTTTCCGCATCTGCTTCTGATACCATACTCATATGGCTGTTTGCCTCCAGCCCGATGCTCTTCATTTTTTCCATCAGATCTTTATTGGCAACGCCAAGCTGCTTTGCCAGTTCATAAATTCGCATTTTCGACATTCGCCGCACCTCGTCTTTCTCTATCTTCAATCTTCCATAAGTTCCATCCGTTCTTTCCTCTCTTCCGCGCACAGCGCTTCCAGCTTTTTGGCAAAGCCTTCCTCCGTTACAGCCAGTACCGCCCGGATCTCCTGTCCAATGGCTCTGCCCAGCTGCGCCTTTTCTCCCGCCTCCACAATGGGAATATGGTAATAGGCCGCGGAATTATGGAATTTCTTTTTTGTATTGGCGGAGGCGTCCTCCGCTACGATCAATAATCTGGCACTGCCGTCACGAACAGCCTGTTCCGCCGCCGCTTCGCCGCCTGCCAGTTTTCCTGCTTTTTTGCAAAGTCCCAAAAGGGAGTATACCTTACGCATGGTTTTCTTCCTCCAGCTGCGCCAAAAGCGCCTCATAGACTTCTTTGGGGACCGGCGCCTTGAAGGATCTTTCCAGGCCCTTGGATTTCTGCGCCTTAGCCAGACAATCCGCATTGGGACAAATATATGCGCCTCTGCCCGGTTTCTTGCCTGTACGATCCAAAGAAAACTCGCCTTCGTCATTTCTGACAATACGGATCAGTTCTCTTTTATCCTTCATCTCCTGACAGCCGGTGCATTTTCTAAGAGGTACTTTTCTCTGTTTCATGTTCCTGCCGCCTCCCGATCTCTTATTCTTCTGTCAGCACATCTTCCTGTGCCTCTTCCGCCAGTTCCACATCTTCCAGAGGTTCTTCCACCGCAGGTGTGTCGTCCAGGAAATTGGTTTCTCTGGCCTGTGTCTCGCTCTTGATGTCGATTCTCCATCCGGTCAGCTTCGCGGACAGTCTCGCGTTCTGGCCTTCCTTGCCGATAGCCAGGGACAGCTGATGATCCGGCACAACAATCTTCGCGCTCTGTTCTTCCTCATTTACAGCCACTTCCACTACTTTGGAAGGGTTCAGAGCCGCCGCGATAAATTCCTTCGGGTCTTCGCTCCAGTTGATGACGTCGATCTTTTCGCCGCCCAGTTCGTTCACGATTACATTGACACGGCAGCCATTCTGACCAACGCAGGCACCCAGAGCGTCCACATTGGGGTTCTTGGAATAAACGGCGATCTTTGTTCTGCTGCCCGCTTCTCTGGCAATACTCTTGATTTCCACAGTACCGTCATGCACTTCCGGAACTTCCTGTTCAAAGAGGCGTTTTACCAGTTCGGGATGGGTTCTGGAAACAAAGATCTGGGGACCCTTGGGCATCTGTTTTACTTCCAGCACATATACCTTGATGCGGTCCATGAAATTATACTGCTCACCGGGGATCTGCTCGTTAGCGGAAAGCACCGCGTCGATCTTGCCCATCTGCACAATGACATTTCTTCTTTCTCTGCGCTGTACAATAGCGGTTACGACTTCACGTTCTTTGGTGATGTACTGATTATAAAGGATTTCTCTTTCCGCTTCTCTGAATTTCTGTACCACCACCTGTTTTGCTGTCTGGGCAGCCACACGGCCAAAGTCTCTGGGTGTTACCTCGAAATCAATCATATCACCCAGTTCATAATTGGGTCTGAGTACTCTGGCTTCTCCCAAGGAGATTTCTGTCTGCGGGTCCATAACCTCTTCTACAACTTCCTTCTGCGCGTAGCAGGCTACTTCGCCGCTTTCTCTGTCAATGGTCACCTTAATGCTCTGACCGGAACCGAAGTTCTTTTTGCAGGCGGAAACCAGAGAGGCCTCAATGGCCTCAAAAATGATTTCTTTATCAATGCCCTTTTCTTTTTCGATCAGATTCAGCGCATCCAAAAATTCCTTACTGTCCATTTTTCCTATTCCTCCCTTAGAAAATCACTGCCAGTCTCACACTGGCTGTATCTTTCAATGTAAACTCAAATACACTTCCGTCTTCTTCTTCCAACGTAATCACGCCGTCGGCATAACCAGCCAGCTTGCCCTGGAACTGTTTTCTGCCGTCCTTTGCCTGATACAGCTTTACATCTATGATTTCGCCCTGGAACCGTTGAAAATCCGCTTCTTTTTTCAGCGGACGGTCGATACCGGGAGAGCTTACCTCCAGAATATACGCCTGTTCAATGGGGTCTGCCGCGTCCATTTTTTCTTCCAGCAGACGGCTGACGGTCTCGCAGTCGTCAATGGTCACGCCGCCTTCCTTGTCGATATAGATACGCAGATACCAGTTGGCGCCTTCCTTCACAAATTCCAGATCTACCAGCTCCAGCCCATTTTCTTCCACGATGGGTTCCAGCAGGGGCAGGACCTTCTTTTCCGTATTGCTGCCTTTTGCCATTCTTTCACCTCATTATCCAAAGTATTTTCTGCCTATGCAACAATAAAGAGTGGGCTTTCACCCACTCTTTTTCTGAACAACTATCATTTACTTTACATAGTATACCATTCTTCCCCAATTCATGCAAGGGTTTTTCTCATTTTTACCAAAATACCTGGCCTTTCTGGACTTTCTCCGCCCATATGATATACTGCAAACAGAACAGTGCGAAGACATCGGAGAACACAGCGGCAGGAAAATAATCATGTCCCTTTTCGCTCCTGTCCTCTGTCTGAAAATACCCTAGCTGTACATAAGCGGGAAAGGATGTGCCATATATGAAATTACCCGAACAATATATTACCACCCCAACACCATTTTATGCTTATCATAAAAAGGATATTTTGTCCCAGGCGGAAAAATTAAACGATCTTTCCGTCTTTGAAATTCTCTATTCTGTGAAAACAAACCCCTTTTTGCCAATTCTGGAGACCATGGCGGCACTGGGCTACGGCGCGGACGCGGCTTCTGCCGCCGAGGTGCTGCAATGCCGCAGGTCCGGTATTCCGGCAGAAAAAATCTATTATTCCGCCCCTGGAAAAACAAAGGAGGATCTTCTCCAGACCTGGAGAGAATGTCATCTGATCGCCGACAGTTTCCATGAGCTGGAACTGTGTCAGGAAATTGCCCTCCAAAAACAGCAGAGCCTTTCCGCAGGGCTGCGCATCAACCCGCCCTTTTCCATGGGCGGCGGCGAAGGCACCCCCTCCAAGTTCGGTATCGACTGGGAACAGCTGCGTACTGACATCGGCCGTCTTGGAGCATTGTCTCAGATCCGCATCAACGGCCTGCATATCCATCTGCGCTCACAGGTTCTTTCAGCACAGACGCTCATTGACTACTACCGGGATATTCTGGAACTGGCTCTGGAAATGGAGCATCTTTTAGGCAATTCTCTGGATTATATCAATTTTGGCAGCGGCATTGGCATCATATATGACCAGGCGCAGGACCCCGCTCTGGATCTGACTGTCCTGAAAGAGTCCCTCCTGCCCCTGATAGCATCTTACCGCCCCCGTCTGAAGGCAAAATTCCTTCTGGAAAGCGGGCGCTTTCTTGTAGGGGCCTGCGGAAACTACGTTACAGAAATTGTCGACATCAAGGTCTCTCACGGGAAAACGTATTATATCGTCAAAAACGGCGCCAACGGATTTTTCCGTCCTGTCCTGAAAGAGCTTCTGCTGAAGGACGGCGGCCATCCCGCCGCGGCGGAACCCTTTTATACCCATAGTGCTCCCTGCCGGATTTCCCTTCTGGCGGAAGGCGGAAAAGAGATTTCCGCAGATATTGTAGGGCATCTCTGTACCGCCCAGGATGTCATGGCATCCAATATCTGTTTGCCCCAGGCCAAAATCGGCGATCGGATCGTATTTTCCCACGCCGGCAGTTATGGGTATTCGCTCTCTCCTTTGCTATTCGCGTCCCAGCCGATGCCTGCGCAGATCTGGCTGGAGGAAGACAGCGATCGTTAACAAAAATATTCTTTAAAACAAAGAAAAAGCCGAGAACGTCATTGACCATCTCGGCTTTCATTTTTTCCTTATGGGCTTTTCTCATTACAGCACTTTGTTCAGGAAATCCTGGGTTCTTTTATTCTGAGGATTGCCAAACACCTCTTCCGGTGTGCCTTCCTCTACGATGTAACCGCCATCCATGAAGATTACGCGGTCCGCCACCTCACGGGCAAAGCCCATTTCATGGGTTACGACGATCATAGTCATACCGTCGGCCGCCAGTTTCTTCATAACCTCCAGAACTTCCCCTACCATTTCCGGGTCCAGCGCGGAGGTGGGCTCGTCAAAAAGCATGATATCGGGTTCCATAGCCAACGCACGGGCAATGGCCACACGCTGCTGCTGACCGCCGGAAAGGCTGGCGGGATATACATCCGCCTTTTCCAAAAGGCCGACACGATCCAAAAGCTTTTTCGCTTTTTCTTCCGCCTGTTCCTTTGTCATGCGTTTTCTGTCCACAGGAGCCAGCATGATATTTTTCAATACTGTCAGATGCGGGAACAGATTGAACTGCTGGAACACCATACCGATGTTCTCTCGAATTTTATTGATATCGGAGGTTTTTGCCATCAGGTCGTAGTCATCAACGATTACCACGCCGCCGGTGGGCTCCTCCAGTTTATTCAGACAGCGCAGGAAGGTACTTTTCCCAGAGCCGGAAGGCCCAATGAGACAAACCACTTCCCCTTCCTTTACTTCCAGATTGATATTCTTCAGAACCTCAAGACTGCCAAAGCTTTTCTTCAGGTTTTCCACTTTTACCTTAATCAATTTGCCAGCCTCCTCTCAAGGATCTTAAAGAGCTTGGTCAGGATGATAACCAGAACGTAGTACCAGATCGCAACTACGGCATAGGTTTCAAACCCACGGAAGTTGCCGGATACAATCTGATTACTCTGACGCATCAGTTCCGCTACGCCGATAACAGACAAAATAGAAGTATCCTTCAGCGTAATAATGAACTGGTTGGTTACAGAAGGAATCACGATACGAATGGCCTGCGGCAGAATTACCTTCCGCATCGCCACGCCGTGGGGCAGTCCAAGGCTTCTTGCTGCCTCCATCTGGCCTTTGTTGATGGCGTTGATACCGCTTCGGAAGATCTCAGACAGATACGCGCCCGCGTTCAGCATCAGAACGATAACCGCCGCGGAAAACGATGTAATACGGATATCCAGCGCGCCGGTAATACCAAAATAAATGAACATGGCCTGTACCATCAGAGGGGTACCACGGATCACGCTCAAATATGCGCCGGAAATCTTATTCAGGACCTTGACTCTGGAAATGGAGAAGAAACAGGAAATCAAACCTACAATGATCCCCAATGCCAGAGAACATACCGTCATTCCCGCCGTAAGCTTCAGCCCCTCAAACAGTCTGGGGGCAATCGATACAGCATAAGATATAAAATTTAAAATTGCTTGAAAAAACTCACCCATAAGGCACTACTCCCAACTAAATTACAAAAGATTTTTCGGATAATGTCTTATCCTGCAAAAAGCAAGGCGCAAGCCTCGGCCAAAGGCCGGGGCTTGACCGTACTGTTTGTTTTAATTATTCCTGGATATATGTTGCCAGAATTTCGTCGTATTTGCCGCTTTCCTTCAGGTTAGCCAGACCAGCGTTGAACATTTCCAGCAGTTCAGCGTTTTCACCTTTGTTTACAGCGAAACCATAGGAGCTGCCCTGTTCTTTTTCTGTTACCATTTTCAGACCTACGCCCTGTGTGATTGCGTAGCCCATTACAGGATAGTCTTCAAAGCAAGCTACGGAGTTGCCTGCTGTTACGTCCATGTACATAGCGTTGGAATCATCGAATGTAACGGTTGTGAAGCCATACTGATCTTTGATGGATTCAGCAAAAGCCTGACCTTCTGTACCGATCTTTACAGCAACTTTTTTGCCTGCCAGATCTTCGTAGCTTGTGATTTCTTCGTTGTCAGCCTTGATACCCATAACAACGCCGCTGTCGAAGTAAGGTTCGGAGAAGTCGAATTTTTCCTGTCTTTCTTCTGTGATGCTCATACCAGCGATAACGCCGTCAACCTGACCAGCTTCCAGAGCCTGTACTGCTGCGTTGAAGCCCAGAGAGTTGAATTCTACTGTGAAGCCCTGATCTTCTGCGATAGCGTTCATCAGGTCGATGTCGATACCAACGAAGTCACCAGCTTCTGTTGTGAATTCAAAAGGCGCGAAAGTTGTATCTGTACCGATCACATAAGTCTTGCCTTCTGCAGAATCTGTACCTTCTGTAGAATCTGTGGTGCCGCCGCATGCTGCCAGACCGAATACCATGGTCAGTGCCATTGCTGTTGCTGCGAATTTCTTGAATAAACTCATTTCAATTCCTCCCTTAGATAAATGAATTAAAGTTTTATATGGTACAAGCCGCTTCTTCCCGAAACCGGTCTGTATCAGTCCTGTTCATGGAGCATAGCCACCAGAGAGCTACTGCCCAGACGATCTGCCCCCAGACGAAGAAACTCCTCCGCGTCCGCCACGGACCGAATGCCGCCGGCCGCTTTGATCTTTGTTCCGTCTGTGGTATATTCCGCAAAAAGGGCTACATCCTCCGCCGTTGCTCCGCCACCGCCAAAACCGGTGCTGGTTTTAATATAATCAGCGTTAGAGCGGCTCACAATCCGGCAAAGCTCCTTTTTTTCCTCTTCCGTCAGCATGCAGGTCTCTATGATGACCTTCAAAATTCTGCCGTCACAGGCTTCCTTCACCTGATTGATCTCTGCCAGTACATCTTCATAACGGCCTTCTTTTACCATTCCCACATGGATGACCATATCGATCTCATCGGCGCCGTTTGCCACAGCGTCCTTTGTTTCAAAGGCCTTTACGGCTGTTGTCTGGTATCCGTTAGGAAAACCAATGACCGTACATACGGGAACCCGTCCAGCCAGAAAATCGGCTGCCTGCTTGACGAAAGCTGGGGGAATACAAACAGAAGCGGTATGATTCTCCAAGGCTTCCTCGCAGATTTTTTCGATCTCCCGCCAGGTTGCCTGTTGTTTCAGCAACGTATGATCCACATGAGAAAGGATCTCCTGTTTTTGCATATATTCACCCTCTTTTTCATTGTTATACATACTCAATCAGTATAGCACAAAATCTTTCGCACAACAATACAGAAATCTTAATGAATTTCCAAAAGTTTTTTCTATAAATTCGCCTTTGTTATTAAAATTTCACATATTTTTGCCCCATTTGGATTTTTGCCCGAAATCACCGCTTCTTTTCAAATGTGAATCTGCCGCCTTTTTCCTCCCATGCCATTTTTCGATAATGCAAAAAATGAATAGGATGCCTGCTTTTTTTCAAAATTTAGCCTTAGGACGCATAGACCACGCAATTTATGCATAATTATTACATTTTTACTTTTAAGAAACGAAAGAAAAAAGTCGATAAAGCCAAACGGCCTTATCGACTTTTGATTGCGAAAATGCAGATGGGAATTATTCCTCTGTTGCAGCTTCTTCTGCAGCGGGAGCTTCTTCCACAGGAGCGTCTGCCTGTCTCTTGGAAAGGCTGATCTTCTTCTGTTCGGGATTTACTTCCAGAACTTTCACATTGATGATTTCGCCAACCTTCAGTTCGTCTTCAGGTTTTACAACGTGCTTGTTAGCGATCTGGGAAATGTGTACCAGACCGTCTACGCCGGGTTCCAGTTCTACGAAAGCACCGAAAGGTACCATACGTACAACCTTGCCTTCTACGATGGAGCCAACTGCGTATTTGTCCACAGCCAGTTTCCAGGGGTTCATGTCTGCGTCTTTCAGGGACAGGCTGATTTTGCCTTTTTCCTTGTCAACGTCCAGAACGAATACTTCTACTGTCTGACCTTCCTTCAGAACTTCTCTGGGGTTGGAAATTCTGCCCCAGCTCATTTCGGAAATGTGGATCAGGCCGTCTACGCCGCCCAGATCTACGAATGCACCGAAATCTGTCAGTCTGCTTACTGTACCTGTGATCTTGGAGCCAACCTGGATGGTTTCAAACAGAGCAGCGCGTTTTGCAGCGATTTCCTGTTCTACCAGAGCTTTTCTGCCGCCGATGATACGACGTTTTACTCTATCCATTTCAATGATGTTGAATTCCAGATCCTGACCTTTGAATACGCTCAGGTCTTCGATAAATCTATTAGAAACCTGAGAAGAAGGAATGAAGACATTCACACCGTTTACAACAGCGATCAGGCCGCCTTTTACTACCTGTGTTACATTACCTGTTACAACAGATTTTTCGTTGTAAGCAGCTTCCAGTTCTTCCATGCCTTTCTGTGCTTCAATGCGCTTTCTGGAAAGAACTACATTGCCGTCGCCGTCGTTTACGCGTACTACGAATACTTCGATCTCATCTCCAGGCTGAACTGTTTTGCTGGGGATTACAGTAGGATCACTGCTGAATTCGCCTCTGGAAATAATACCATCGGACTTGAATCCCAGGTTTACGGATACCTCTTCGTTGGAAACCTGAATTACAGTGCCTTTTACCACGTCACCTGTATGCAGAGTAACGAGGGACTGTTCTAACAACTGTTCGAATGTAGCTTCCTCACTTCCTCCTAAATTTTGTACTGCATTTTCTAATGCTTCGCTCATAGTAACAACTACCTCCTTAATTATTGCGGGCGGTGTTGACGCACCCGCAGTTATCCCTATTTTATCATCTTTCTTAAAATTATTCAACACCAAATCGCAAATTGTTTCAATATGGACGGTATTTCGACAGTTTTTTGCGCAGATTTCCACAAGCTTCTGCGTATTGGAGCTGTTTCTTCCGCCAATGACGATCATTTTGTCTACGGATTGGGACAGTTCCACCGTCTCATTCTGCCGCTTTTCCGTAGCGGAACAGATGGTCTGGAAGACCTCCATGGAAATACCTCTTTCCTTCAGGATATCCAGAATCTGATCGTATTTGCTCTGGCGGAATGTGGTCTGGACCACCACAGCATACCGCTCCATAGGCGGGATCTGGGCCGTTTGCGCCGCCTCCGGGCTTTCCAGGATCGCAGCGCTGTTCTCACACCAGCCGTTGATGCCCTGCACCTCGGGATGACTGCCGTCCCCGACAATAATAATGCCCCGGCCCATTTCCTTTTGCTCATGAACGATATTATGTATCTTTTTCACAAAAGGACAGGTTCCGTCCAGAATTTTCAGTCCTTTTTCCGTCGCCTGGTCATACAAGGCCTTGCCTACGCCATGAGAACGGATAATGAGCGTTCCTTCCGTCAGTCCTTCCAGACTGTCTACGATCTGCACACCCTTGCTGGCAAGATCGTCTGTTACAGTTTTATTATGAATCAGCTGTCCATAGGAATACAGCGGGCTTTCCTTACCGATGGCGTCATAGGCCATCTCAATGGCCCGTTTTACGCCAAAGCAGAAGCCTGCTGATTCCGCCACTTTGATCTGGCTCATTCCTTCACCTTCATTTCCCGGATTTTTTCCATAACGTGCTCCGTGATTTCTTCCATCAGTTCCGTAGTCAGCTTCTGGCCCTGATATTCCTCCAGAGAAATAGGTTCCCCATAACGGATATGGACCGTAGAACGGAAGCGGTATGTGCTGCTGACCGCCACAGGAACAATGGGAACGCCAGCCTTCATGGCAAACATGGCAACACCGGCCTTGGCCGCCTTGGCCTCCCCTTCCTTGACTCTGGTGCCTTCGGCAAAAATCCCCAGCACCTCGTTGTTTTTCAGCAGCTTGATGGCTGTCTTAAATGCCTTCATATCTGTTGTTTCCCGGTCCACCGGAAAAGCGCCCAGAGAAAACAGGAGTTTTGCCATCATGCGTTTGTGAAACAACTCTTTCTTTGCGATAAAACGGACCTGTCTGGGAATAAAAGCCGCCACCGTCAGAGGGTCATAATTGCTCATATGATTGCTGCAAAGGACGAAACCGTCTTCTTTGGGCATACGTTCCTCTCCCTGTATGTCGATTTTAAACAACAGGTGCATATAAATTTTTACCAGATTTTTCGCAATAGGATATAATGACATCTCTTCTCACCTCATTCTTTTATTTTTTCCGCGATATAGGAAAGGATTTTCTCCTTTACTTCCTCAATGCCAAGGCCGGTGGAATCCAGCCGCACCGCATCCTCTGCACAGCGCAGAGGATTCAGGGCCCGGTTCATATCGTTTTCGTCTCTGGCCTGAATTTCCTTTTTTACTGTTTCCAGATCGGCGGTTCTGCCCTGCTGTTCCAGCTCGCCTACACGGCGTCTGGCACGCTCTTCTACGCCCGCATCCAGATAGATTTTCACTTCCGCCTGAGGCAGTACCACTGTGCCAATGTCCCTGCCGTCCATAATGACAGAATGTTCCGCCGCCAGCTGCTGCTGCAGTCTGGTCAGGTGGTTTCGCACACTGCCGTATACCGCCACCTGGGATGCGCCTTTGCCAATCTCCGGCGTCCGAATCTTTGTGGTAATATCCTCCCCGTTTAAAAGGATTCTCTGGCCGCCTTTTTCCGGAAGGATTTCCATTTTCATTTCCTCCAGACAGGCCGCCACTTCTTCCTCCCGGGAAAGATCCGCCCCTTTCTGGATACAGTCATAAGCCACTGTGCGGTACATAGCGCCGGTGTCCACATAAATAATCCCCAACTCTTTTGCAATGGCCTTTGCTACCGTGCTTTTGCCGGAACCGGCAGGTCCGTCCACCGCCACCGCGAATCTTCTCATACTGTCTTCCTCCTTATTCCTCGCCGCAGACGCTGTCTCCGGCGGCATAGCCAGTGGAAAAAGCGATCTGTAAATTAAAGCCGCCTGTGTAGGCGTCCACATCCAAAACCTCCCCCGCGAAATGCAGGTTCTTTACCAGCTTGCTCTCCATGGTGGAAGGGTCGATCTCATCCACCAGAATACCGCCGCTGGTCACAACGGCCTCATGATACCCTGTCACGCCGGTAATGGTCAGCGGCAGAGCCTTCATCAGCCGCAGAAGGCTTTTTCTCTCTTCCTTGGTAACGCTGTTGACCTTCTTCTCCGGGTTGATACCGCTAAGACGGATCATCACCGGGATCAGCTTCTGGGGCAACAGATCCCCCAAAGCGTTGCGGAAATCCTTATTGCTGTATTTCTCAAAATCCCGCAGCAGACGATGGTCCAGCATTTTCTCATCCAGCGCAGGCTTCAGGTCGATCAAAAGCTGGTAGCCCTTTTCTGTCTCCGTCAGAATATGACGGCTGGCGCTGAGGATCACCGGACCGGATACGCCGAAATGGGTAAAAAGCAGTTCCCCGAAATCCTCGTAAACGCATTTTCCCTTTTCGTTGCAGATACGGATGGAAATATTCCGCAGACTCAGCCCCATCAATTCCTGACACCAGTCCTCTGCCGTTTTCAGAGGCACCAGAGACGGATACAGCTTTGTCACATGATGTCCCGCCGCCTTTGCCATGCGATAGCCGTCCCCCGTAGAACCAGTGGTGGGATAGGACAGCCCGCCGGTGGCAACGATGACCGCGTCGAAATCCAACGACTTTTTATTTTTCAGGGTAATGCCCCGCACCTGTCCCTCCGAAATGCGCAGTCCTTCCACCGGTGTTTCCAGATGGAGCCGGACACCGTTTTTCTTCATATAGGCCGCCAGAGCGTCCACCACGTCCTGAGAACGGTCGCTCACAGGAAACACCCGGTTCCCGCGCTCCACCTTGGTCTCCAGTCCCATATCCAGCAAAAGCGCCCGCAACGCCTGATTGTCGAAGCGATAAAATGAGCTGTACATAAAATAGGGATTGCCGGGGATATTATCCAGAAAATCCTCCAGTTCGCCGTTGTTGGTCACATTACAGCGACCCTTTCCCGTAATGAGGATTTTCTTTCCCAGCCGATTGTTCTTTTCATATAAATGGGTCTCATGCCCTCTTGCCGCACAGCGTCCCGCCGCCAGCATTCCCGCGGCGCCGCCGCCAATGACCGCGATCTTTGCCATATTCATTCCCCTTTGTTCAAAAGCTCCGCCATCTCCAGATGGGCCTTATCGTTGAGCGTCATCAGCAGACGCCGTCCGTCCGCCATCACATCCACCGTCGTAATGGAGGTATTGGTCATCCACGTTTTTCTGTAAAAATTCAGATCCATGCCCATAATAGCCACCAACAGCACCCGCAGCAGTCCGCCATGGGAAACAATAGCCACTCTCTGACCTTCGTGCTTTTTCAGCAGCTCCTCAAAAGCCTCCATGGAACGCTCCGTTACCTTGGCAAAAGAGCCTTCCCCGGGGAAAGGATGAGAAAATGGATCCGCGTAAAAATCCCGGTAAGCCTGTCCATAAATCTCCTGTAGTTCCGGAATACTTTTGCCTTCCCATTCCCCGAAATTGATTTCCCGGAACCGATCCTCTACCACCGGTGTCAACCCCGTTTCTCTGGCAATGGCATCGGCTGTAGCTCTGGCCCGTTTCAGCGGGGAAACATACACAGCATCCAACGGCAGATAACGAAACCGCTTCGCCATCAGTTCCGCCTGGGCCAATCCTTCTTCCGATAATTCTATGTCTGTGGAACCCTGATACCGCCCCTGTCTGTTCCAGAGGGTCTCCCCATGGCGGATCAGGTAAAATCTTGTTTTCTTCTCTTCCATTTTGTTCTGCCTTCCTTTATTTCATACTCTAAACTTAAATTATATGGTATAACTTCCTTACTTTCAACCGAAAATCGACATTTTCCCGCTTTCCGCCGAAAAATCAAAAGAAGGAGTCCCTCCGGCTCTGCCATGGAACTCCTTTTTTGCTCACAGAGATTTCAGATATTTGATCTCCTGCTCCGTCAGGAAACGATATTTCCCCTTAGGCAGGTCTCCCAGCTTCAATTCCCCCGTAGCGGTCCGTTTCAGCTGGGCCACCGGATGACGGATAGCCTCGCACATTTTTCTTACCTGACGATTCCTTCCTTCGTGAATCTGGATTTCCACAGTACAGAAACGCAGATCCTTTTCCCGGGAAATAATCTGTATTTTCGCCGGGCTTGTTTTTCTGCCGTCTATGGTGACACCCCGGCGGAATTTCTGCAATTCGCCGTCATCGGGGACGCCAAAGAGCTTTGCGATATATGTCTTATCCACATCATGCTTGGGATGGGTCAGACGGTAGGTCAAATCACCGTCATTGGTCAAAAGCAGCAGTCCGGAAGTATCATAATCCAGTCTGCCTACCGGGAAAATACGTTCCGGCACCCCATGGATCAGATCCAGCACCGCGGGACGGCCAAACTGTTCTTTGGATGTAGTCACATAGCCCTCCGGCTTATGAAGCATCAGATAAACCTTCTTTTCCGCTTTCTGAGAAAGCGCCTTGCCGTCAAACTCCACCTTATCCTTTTTGGGGTCGATTTTGACGCCCTGTTCCCTGATAACAACGCCGTTTACCTTGACTCTTCCAGCGGCAATCAGTTCCTCCGCCTTTCTTCTGGAAGCAACGCCTGCCTCCGCCAAAAATTTCTGTAATCTTTCTTCCATGCCATCCCCTCCGTTTTTCTGTCGCTCAACAGTATACAGGAGAACCGGCGGAAAGTCAAAGGAAAATAGGTCTTAGTTCCTGCTCAGGCTCCGCCATTGCCCCGGCAGCACTTTCATCCACTGGCCAAAGGTATAGGATGGCGCGTCGGCCCCCGCCAGAAGCGGTACTCTCGCCAAAGTTTCCCCTCCCAGAGAAATCTCCAATGTACCCAGTTCCATCCCCCGCTCCACCGGCGCCTCTACGGAAAGGGGCGCGGCAACGGTCTTTTCCATCTTTTCCAGTTCCTCGGCGGAAAAAATACCGGAAAAGCTCTCCGCCGTCACCAGCGGAACCTCCCCCATAGCGGAACGCGTCACAGCCACCGTGCCGCAAACCTGCTCTTCCTCCGTTACCGGATGATGTTCAAAATACTCATAGCCATAATCCAAAAGGACTCTCGCGTCCTTCCATTTCTGTTCTCTTCCTTCCGCACCCCAGCCGCAGCCCAGAACCACCGCCACCAGCAGTGTATCTTCCCGCTGGGCCGCTCCCACAAAGCAGTTTCCCGCTTTATTGGTATAGCCTGTTTTCACGCCAATGGCCCCATCATACATCTGCAAAAAACGATCCGTATTCACGGCCGTATGACACAGCTTTCCCGTAACATCGGAAAAAGTATGAGAAGGCAGCTGAATGATCTCCCGGAATACTGGATTTTTCAGCGCATAAGCCGTCAGAATACCCAGATCCGCCGCCGTAGTATGATGCTGCTCCAGCGAAAGACTGCTGTCCAGTCCATTGGGCGACCCAAAGACCGTATCCTCCGCTCCCAGCGATTTCGCCCTGGCAGTCATTTCCATGCAGAAGGCTTCCGCAGATCCGCTGACATGCTCCGCCAGTGCCACTGCCGCATCATTATAGGACTTCAGCATCATGGCCCGCAGAAGATCTCCCACGTACCACTGCTCCCCTTCTTTCAGCCCCATCTGTACATCCGGCTGGGCGGCGGCGTTTTTGCTGATGGTCACCACTTCCTCCATACCGCATTTTTCCAGAACCATAATAGCGGTCATGATCTTGGTGGTACTGGCCATTTCCATGGGTTTATCCCCGTGATATTCCCACAGTACACGGCCCGTTTCCCCATCCACCAGCGCCGCCCCTCTGGCAGCCACCTGCGGCTCCGCCCCATAAACGGGACACGCCAGCAGCAATATGATTCCCAAACAGATCCATAGCCTTTTCACAGACATCCCCTCCTCCCATCATTCTATTCCAAAGGGAAAGGGATTATGTTTTTCGCCGTCCTTTGCCGCACAAAAGAAAAAGCCGCAGGTCTTTTTCTCAAAAGACTTACGGCTGTGCAGTTTCTTCTGTTTCTTCTGTCATTTCTTCCTCCAGCGGAGGCAGCTCTCCTACGGATTTAAAACCGAAATACCGGAGAAAATCGTCCGTGGTGCCAAATAAAATGGGCTTGCCCGGCGTATTCTGCCGCCCCACCTCACAAACCAGCTTTTTCTCTACCAGCTTGTTGACGGCATGGTCGGCGCTGACGCCGCGGATCTCCTCAATCTGCCCCTTGGTGATGGGCTGTTTATAGGCGATAATGGCCAGAGTTTCCAGCAAAGACTGGGTCAGGCCCTGACGCTGAGGGCTTTTGTACATATTCCGGATGTATTCGAAGCATTCCGCCGCCGTACACATCTGGTAGGCGTCATTGATCTCCACGATACGGATGCCCCGATGTTCTTCCTCATATTTATCCGCCAGAGACTGTATGATGGCTCTGGCTGTGGCCTTGTCCATTTCAATGGTCTGGGCGATCGCGGAAAGGCTTACCGCCTCCCCTGATATGAAAAGCAGGGATTCCACCACCGCTTCTAATTGTGCCAATCTCATATACGCTCACTTCCGTCACTCGCAGTGATCTGGATCTCGCCAAAGGTCCTCTCCTGCGTGATCTTTACTTCCTTTGTTTTAATCAGTTCCAGCAAAGCCAGAAAGGTAACTACCTTTTCCATTTTTCTGGCGCCTTTTCTAAAAATACCGAAAAAGGTGATCTTCGGCCGAAGAATCAGCAGATCCCGGATATACTCCATTTTATCCTGCACCGTAAACAGATCCCGTTCCACGGCGCGGAAGCTGCTTCTGACACGGTCCACCTTGGATTCTCTTCGGTTCATAACCTCCTGAAAAACATGATACAGGTCCTCCATGGTAATTCCCTGCAAAAAATCATCCAAAGGCTGTTCCTCTCTCTGGCGGAGCCGTTTCACCGCCTCATCAGCTTCTTTATAAAACACCTGCGCCGCTTCTTCCGCCCGGTGCTTCCAGTCGTCGGTGACTCCCTTGATCTTTTTGTATTCCAGCAGCCGCAGCACCAGTTCCTCTCTGGGGTCAGGACCTTCCTCCTCCGTCTCTTTTTTGGTAGAAGGCAGAAGCATTTTGCTTTTGATCTCCAGAAGGGTCGCCGCCATGACGAGAAATTCGCTCATGCCGTCCATATTCCGATCTTCCGCCGCGTCCAGATAGGCCAGATATTGATCCGTCAGCTGGGCGATGGGAATATCGTAAATATCAATCTCATTTTTCTCAATGAGATGATACAACAGATCCAGCGGGCCCTCAAAGGCATCCAGCCGTATGGTCACATTCTGCATAACGCCACTTCCTTACAGTATAAACAGGGCCTGCCCCAGGAAATTCATGATACCATAAATGATGCCCTGGAACACACCGCCGAAGAAGCCCAAAAACAGCAGGAACAGGAAGATCATCTGGATCATCTTCTCATACTGCAAATAGGTAAAGTACTTATTGGCGGGCAGTACCACAGCCAGAACCTTAACGCAGTCCATGGGCGAAACCGGCAGAATGTTGTATACGGCGATGCCCACATTGTAGTAGCACAGATATACCAAAATCTGCATCAGTACCCCATCGGTCCATCGGGTCAAAGACAGAAAGACCATGCCCAGAATCAGATTTACCACAGAAGGCAGGATGGCTACAATAAGAGAATCCCGTTTTCTGTTTTTATAATAAAGGCCGCTGGTCTCCACCGGTTTTCCCCAGCCAAAGCCGCCGCTGTAAAACAGCAGCAGAAAGCCGATGGGCTCAAAATGCTTCACGGGATTCAGCGTCAGACGTCCCTGCTTTTTCGGCAGATCGTCTCCCAGCGCCGTAGAGGCCAGGGCTCTGACAAATTCGTGAAGGGTCGGCGCCACAATCAGACCTGGTATGCTTAAAATAAATGCCATTAAATAATTATCCATTCATTCAATTCCTTTCTTCTTCGGATTTTACCCCATGTTATGATACCAGACTTTTCCCCGGAAGTCAAACCTCCTGCTGTCTCCGGCGAAAAAAACTCCACACATTTTTGCAAAGTTCGCTTGACATTTTTTGCAAAGCGAACTATACTAAAATTGCAAAGCGAACTTTGCGAAAGGAGGTTCTTATGAAAACAAGAATCGCGGAATTAAGAAAAGCGAGACATCTTTCCCAGGATCAGCTGGCAAACCATGTGGGCGTCACCCGCCAGACCATCACCTCTTTGGAGGTGGGGAAATATACGGCCTCTCTGATGCTGGCCTATAAAATCGCCAAGTTTTTCGGACTGACCATAGAAGAGGTATTTTTATTTGAAGAGGAGGAAGAGAAATGAATTATAAACGAAAACTGAAATGGAGCATCCTGTTCGGCATTCTGTGGATTGCTCTGGGCATCCTCGCCGTCTGCTGTGCCGTTTTTCGGATTCCCTCTTCCGGCGGCGGATATCCTTTTTCCTATCTATGCGGCACCGGCGGCAGTTTATTTGCCATCGGAGGTCTTTCCATCCTCCGTTCCCTGCGCCTGATGCGAAACGAGGAACTGTGCCGAAAAGAGGAAATCCGGCTCTATGACGAAAGAAATGTCTACATCCAGAAACAGATTTCGTCCCTGCACAGCACCCTTTCTCTGGCACTGCTCTACGGCGCTACTCTCTGGGCCGCCATTTGCCGGCAGGATCTGCTGCTGCCCTTTATTTTTCTGATGATCGCCGATGTGGCGCTTCTGCTGGTTACCACCGCCGTTTTCCGCATGAAAAACAGCTGCTGATAAGGAGGAGATTTCATGAAGCCCGATCCTTTTGAACAAAAACTCAAGCGTGAAAAATACATGGTAGCCGCCCTTTTTCTGGTCTTTCTCATGATGTATATTTTCGCAAAAATCGAACTTTATCCTAAACGATTTTATCAAAGCTGCGGCTTTTCCGGCGCAGTTGTCACTGCCGTCAGCTATATCCGCTTGGAGCTGGTGCTCCGGCATCCGGACAATCTGTCGGCCTACCGTATCAAAGTGACCGATGAACGAAATAACTTTATCGAAAAACAGGCATACAGCACCTACGCCGTACTTTCGCTGGTCTTTTTGCTGGCGGTGATTCTGGTGGCAGGCTTTGTAGTCCCGGCGTACAGCCCCATTCTGTTTCTCGTGTTTGCGGGCCATGCCGTTCTGCTTCTGATTTGCCTCTTTTACTTCCAGAAGAAATATTGACATCATCAAAAAAGGAGGCACCCTCATGAAAAAAAGATATTTTCTGATTCCGATTCTGCTTCTGGCCATAATATGCTGCTGGACGGTTCTGCACGCACCGGACGGCAAAACACGAGAAAGCCGGGAAAAACTACTGGAGGATCTTCCCAAAGGGATCCAATGGACCATTGAAGAAGAAACCAATATTGAGGACTATATCATCAGCGGTGCTTACAGCACCGACGGCTCCGCCGCTCTGGTGGTATTCGCCCCCACCTCTTCCGGCGGATGGCAGCAGCAGACCAGAGTCATCCGGGAGGACGAGGACGTTCTGCTTCAGCAGGCTGTCATAAACGGCAAATATTACGACATCGCCTGGATCAGCGGCATTTCCACCACAAAAGGCGAAATGCGCTACGACGCCGGCGGAACAGAAGAAGTCCTGGAATTTGACACCACCCAAGGCAACATTATTTTTCATCAGACAGATTTCAAATCCTATACCCTCTCCGTCCGCTACCTGGACAAAAACGGAACTATTTACGAATAAAGCAAGGCACGAGTCCTCTTTAAAAAGAGACCTCGTGCCTTTTTTTCAGCACCAAAGGGAAAGCAGGCGGTACAGCATGGTACGAAGGTCGATCTGCTCCACCGCCTTCGCCGTCACCAGATCCACCCGGCCCGCTTCCTCGCCATCCAGTATGTAAATCATTTCGCCCACCTTGGTTTCTGCCTCCACCGGCGCCTGCACGGCGGGCAGAAGCTCTGTTTTCGTTTCCCATTGCGCTCCTTCTCCCTTGGGCACCAGAACAGAAATCTCCTGGGCGGTCACTGCCTCCACCTGTTCTTCCATTCCCTTTTCCACCGCCACATATCCGGCGCCATAGCCTGCCGGGCGGCCTTTTTCCACAGCATAGTGGGCAAAGCCATAATCCAGCAGCTCCATGACTTCCTCAAACCGTGTTTTAAAATCCGGCGCCGCCATCACCACGGCAATCAGCCCCATGCCGTCCCGCTCCGCCGTACCGGACAGACAATACAAAGCGTTTCCCGTAGAGCCTGTTTTCAGCCCGGTAGCACCTTCGTACCATTTGATGAGCTTATTGGTATTGGTAAGGCCAAATTCCTGCGAACCCTTTCTTGTCTCGTGGGTAATGCTGTCCTGCCATGTGGTAGTATACTCCTGTATCTCCGGAAATTCTTTCATCAAAGCCCGGCTCATCAGTGCGATGTCATAGGCGCTGGTCACATGGCCCTCCGTATCCAGACCGCAGGCATTGACAAAATGGGTATCCTCCATGCCCAGTTCCGCCGCTTTTTCGTTCATTTTCTGTACAAAGGCCTCTTCACTGCCCGCCAGGAATTCCGCCATAGCCACAGCGGCGTCGTTGGCAGAGGCAATAGCAATACATTTTGTCAGATCCGCCGCCGTCTGGGTCTCTCCTTCCTCCAGATAGACCTGGGAACCGCCCATAGAAGCGGCATGGGCGCTGACCTGCACCGTATCCTCCCACTGGAATTTCCTGTCACGCTCCCCCTCATAGATCAAAAGCAGCGTCATAACTTTGGTGACACTGGCCGGCGGCAACTGCTCGTGGCTGTTCTGCTCATAGAGCACCGTTCCCGTGTCTTCCTCCATCAGCAAAGCGGCCTTGGAGGACAGCCCCAGATCCGCCAGATTTTCATACGATTCCTGCGCCCCAGAAACAGGCAGGGCACAAATCATACTCAACAGCAACGCGCAAAAAATGCTCCCTGTTTTTCTGCCCATGTTTTTCCCTCCGCACTCTAAAGTATTACTACTTTATGTCCGGCGGTTTCCTTCTATGCCTGATTTTCCTTTACAGTTCCACTTTTATGGGGTCCTCCAGCCAAAACCCCCGTTCCTCTACCTCACAGTCGTAGGCCAGCACCCGCACCCCTGCTGATGCCGTCTGACGCAGTGCCGCCGCAAAGGCGGGGTCACGCTCCACATGGGGACGGAATATCTTCGGCCCCTTCATCTGGACCAGAAACAGCACCGCCGCCTCATAGCCTTCCTTTGCCGCCTCCGCCAGTTCCAGCAAATGCTTCGCCCCTCTTTCTGTGGGCGCGTCGGGGAACATGGCCGTACCGTTTTCCTCCAGCGTCACGCCCTTTACCTCCAGAAATCCCTTTTGCCCATGTTCCTTTTCATAATAAATATCAAAGCGGGAGGCGCCGTATTTCTTCTCCCGCCGTACCAGCGTCACCGGCCCCAGCTCCCGGATCTTCCCCTCTTCCAACGCCTCCGCCGCCACAGCATTGGGCGCCTGGGAATCCATATTCACCAGCATATCTCCTTTATAGACCGCTACCAGAGAATACCTCGTCTTTCGGGCGGGATTGCCGCTTTCCTCCAAAAATACCCTTGCGCCAGGCACCAGCAGTTCCCGGCATCTGCCTGTATTTTTCACATGGACCATTTCCACGCCCTCCGGCAATTCCACCTCCGCCAGAAACCGATTGGGCCGGGAGAGGAATCTTCCTTCCCGGATCTTGTTTTCATAGTTCATATACGTCCTCTTTTCTATGTAGGGAGAGGGAAGACCCTCTCAGTAATTCTTCGCCTTCCGTTCATAATAGCCCTGGGGATATTTGCAGACAGGGCAGGTTTTGGGCGGCTCCTCGCCCTCGTGAACAAAGCCGCAGTTCCGGCAGACCCAGACGGTTTTGGCATCCCCTTTAAAGGTTTCGCCCTCCTTCAGGCGATGGCGCAGGGCGGCGTATCTGGCCTCATGCTCCTTTTCCACAGCAGCCACATTCTGGAAAAACAAGGCGATTTCGGAAAAGCCCTCCTCTTTGGCCGTCTGCTCCATTTCTTTGTAGAGCTCTGTCCATTCCTCATGCTCTCCCGCAATGCCGGCATCCAGATTGGCCTCTGTATTTCCAATGCCCTGCAAAAACGTAAAAATACGTTTGGCATGCTGGCGTTCGTTTTCCGCCGTCTCCTGAAAATACCCTTTGATCTGCTCCAATCCTTCCTGGCCCGCCTGCTCGGCGAAAAAGTCATATTTGTTCGCCGCCATGGATTCCCCGGCGAAGGCCGCCAGCAGGTTCTGCTCTGTTCTGCTTCCTCTTACAATCATGTTCATTCCTCCCTGTTTTTGGTTTCTTTTTTCAGTCTGTCCAAAAGCAGGAAGGCTTATGCAGTATTTTACCGCAATTCCTGCCGCCATGCCAGCAGAAAAAACCTGTCTTGTGCTTCTGGCTGTCATCCGCTATAATATTACAGGAAAAACATTGAAAAGAAAGGAGTCTTACGCTTGGAACATACGGCTTTGGAAGAAAAAATACGGAATCTGTCCGCCGATTATATTTATGAGGAAGCTGTGGGCAGCCTTCTGCTGCTGCTTATGAGCGCCATGGAGGATGTGGAAAAAGGCCCCCAGCCCCTCCCCTTTGAGATCCACCAGGATATTCTGGACATCAAAAATAACATCAGAACATATCTCTTCTCTCTGGAGGACCTGTTGGAGGGAGAACAGGAACAGCGCTCCGCCGCTCTGGAGAACTGCGCTAAGCTGAAAGAACAGCTGCTCTCAATTTATGAAACCGTTTACAGCTATTTCTCCCAGTGGAATATTTTCTCCACACTGGTCAGCGACCAGGTAGCCCTGCGGAAATATGCCGAGGAGGAAACCGACGCGGAAAAAATCGACTGGTCTTTGTTCTTCGCTGACTGCCACGCTTTCATGGAAAGCGGAGAAAGCCTGCTGGATCAGAAAAGCGCCATGGGCCAGATTTTGAAATGTCTGCCTCTGCATATGGCCAGAGAAAAATACTACGACCTGCTCCGCCAGAGTCTGGCGGCCGCTTTTGCCGGAGAAAGCAAGGAAATGATCGCCCGTTCTCTGGAAGCCTTTGAAGGCTTCTGCTGCCCGGAGACAAACCCGCTGTACGGGAAATATTTCGGCGAAATCGCCGCATGGCTGGGTGAAAAACGTCTGCTCCAGCCCCATAAGCTGGAGGACGAGCCTTTGCAGCAGTATTATGAGGATCTGAAACTGATGCTGGAAAGCCTGCAGGATATCGAAGAATACTTCTCCTGCATCCTTCATGACCTGAACTCCCTGATCCTGCTGTTCTATCTCACATACAGCTTCTCCGATCTGACGGAAAAAGACACCAGCTATGCCGATCTTTACCACACCGTCTGCGAATTTTTGGACGGGGAACTGGACGAAACCCAGAAAGAGGCTTATCTGGATACTTTGAACGAACGTCTGGAACAGGCCGTTGAACCTGTTATTGACCGGGCCAACGCCATCGGAAAAGAAGAATTTGAACTGCTCCAAAAGGTATCTACCTTTGCTGATTTCGGCGAGGATACCCAAAAAGTGCTTATGACAGAGGATTTCATCCGCCAGTGCTTCTTTGGTGATCTGAACGACGAGCTGTTCCAGTTCCATCTGCCGGAGGATCTGCCGCCCGCATCCGAAGAAGAGAAGAAATCCCTGTTTGACGATTTTATTCAGAAAACGAGAAACGCGCTGGAAACTCTGCCGGTACAGACCAGAAAGCTGTCTATGCAGACATTGATGGGTGCGCTGCCGCCGGTCTTTACTGTGCATGAGGTGATGGATCAGGTAATGGAAGCCATTGACAAATCATCCTCTCTGGAACAGAAAATGCTGATCGTGGATAAAATCGGCATGATCTTCCAGGAAAATCATTACCAGTCTCTTACCGACGGCTCTGAGCACCATCACGAACATGACCATCATCACGATCACTGCGGCTGCGGTCACGATCATGAGCATCATCATGACTGCGGCTGTGGTCATGACCACGACCATCATCACCATCATTAAGAGGAGGCACTTATGGAATTCGCGTTTACACACTATAACTATAATGTTTTAAATCTGGAAAAAAGCATGGCCTTTTATGAAGCGGCGCTGGGCTTAAAAGAAGTCCGCCGGAAGGAAGCCACTGACGGCAGCTGGAAGCTGGTTTATCTGGGCGACGACAAAACAGACTTTGAACTGGAGCTGACCTGGCTGCGGGATCGGAAAGAGCCTTACAATCTGGGGGAAAACGAAATCCATCTGGCTTTCCTGACCGATGATTTTGAAGCGGCACACGCCAAGCATAAAGATATGGGCTGCATCTGCTTTGAAAACCCGGAAATGGGCATTTATTTCATTGTGGACCCTGACGGCTACTGGCTGGAAATTCTGCCGCCCCGCAAATGATTCCCAATCATATTGTCTCTGCCCTATGGGCAGAGACTTTTTTGTTCCTGAAAAAAAACAGAAACCCCATTGACAAAAACAGGAACCTGTACTATACTATAATTCGCTGCGGGTCACTAGCTCAGTTGGTAGAGCACTGGACTTTTAATCCAGGTGTCTCGGGTTCGAGTCCCGAGTGACTCATTTGCAAAGGGAAATTTCTTCAATAGAAATTTCCCTTTTTTCATGAGCGAACCGTCTGATTTCGTCTATTGAAAATCAGATACGAATTATGTATAATACTTAATACAGTATCACTACAATGTCAACAAACGGGGGGACAAAAGGCATGGAACATTATACCGTGGTCTTAACAAAATCAGACCGGCAAATACTGGACTCTTATCTGCCTGTGGCGGAAGGAATGGCAGAATTCTGGGGAGAAAGCTGCGAAGTAGTCGTCCATAATCTGGAGCATCTGGATGCCTCTGTCATGAAGATCGTCAACGGGTATCACTCCGGCAGACAGGCCGGCGCTCCCATTTCGGAGATTACGCTGTCCTTTTTAAATAAAATGCTGGAAGACCCCCAGCTGCGTCATGTGACTTATTTCGCAAAAAACCGGCGGGGCGAAACTTTTAAAGCCTCTACCACAGCCATTTTAGGAGAAAATCAGCGGATCATCGGGCTGTTCTGCATCAATTTTTATCTGAACTGCTCTTTGAATTCCTTTCTCCACACCTTTGTGCCCTGTTCCAAAACAGAGGCGGAAAACATTTCTGAGATTTTTGTGGAAAACACCAGCGAATTGATGCTGGAGGCACTGGAAAACGCGAAAAACGCCGTTTACGGCAATCCTTCCATTTCCTCCTCCAACAAAAATAAGGAGATCATCAATCTCCTTTACCAGAAAGGCATTTTCAATTTAAAGGATTCCGTTGTCACCATAGCGGAACATCTGGGCATCTCCAAAAATACAGTCTATATGCATCTGCGCAATCAGAACAAATAAATAAAACGGCAGAACATTCATGTTTTATGAATCTTCTGCCGTTTTTTACTGCATATGTTTTTCAAAACGGAAAAACGCCTCTGTTCCAGGCATTGGATCTCCATCCTCCCCCATCGGCAGATCCCGTCCCGGATGCATCCGGTTAAAGAATTCCACCGCCTGAAAACCGCATTTATTGAGATAAAAATGGATATTTCTCTGTTCAAAATAAGGGGTAATGGTTTCCCATACCTTCGTTTGCGGATAGGCCCGCTCTATGGCCTGCCAGGCCGCCAACCCTACGCCTCTGCTATGGTACGCCGGGGAAATATAAAACAGCTCCAGCTCATTATACATAGCTTTCTGCCCTCGGCGGATAACGGCGCCGCCCACTTTTTGATCTCCCTGGAAAATATAATAAACATCTCTGTCTTCGGCGGCAAAGGCCTTCCGTATCTCCGTATCCTCAGGAACAGGCTCTTCCTGGGGCCCATAATGCTCTTCCAGCGCAATCGCAAAAGCCGCCTGGATTTCTCCGGCAAATTCCTTCCAGTCCTCTGCCTTCGCCCTCACCAGCACAATTTTTTCCCGCATCCGATGTCCTCCTTTTTTCTAAATGATAAAGGGCACAGCGCCTTACGGTACTGTGCCCATGCTTTCTTATTCGTGAGGATGGCGCTCCATATTGATTTCTTCAATATTATACTGTTCCAGAATATCCAAGGGATTTTGGCTCTTAGAGCTTCTTCCGTAACGATTGATCTGCTCGATGCCTCTCACATCATGGGAAAGAGACGCCGCACCGCCGGTACAGCCGAATTTGCAGGCCATACCCTCAATAAAGTTTGCGTCCAGCTTTCCGAAGGATGCCATTTTCATAGTCTTGATACATTCATCAATGCCGTTGCAGCGAACTGCCTTGATCTCTTTGTTAATGCCATCCATTTCCGCCGTGCGGATTACGCTTTCCGTAACACCGCCGGTTCTTGCGAAATTACGTCCATAGGAAGATGCCTCTCCGGCACTTCTTTCTTCGAATTCCTCCAGATTGATCTTTCTGGCATCAAAAATGGCCTGCAATTCCTCAAAGGTCAAAACAATATCAATAACGCCCTTCACGCCTTCCTGCTTCATTTCCACTTTCTTGGCTGTGCATGGCCCAATAAATACGATTCTGGCCTTAGGGTCCTTTGCTTTGATGGCCCGTCCAATGGCGATCATTGGAGAAACCGCTGTGGAAATATGATCCTTGAACTGGGGATAATTCTTTTCCACATAGTCTACGAACGCGGGACAACAGGATGTGGTCTTCCATCCAAGCTCATCCACAGTATCCGCAAATTCTCTGGCCTCAAAAGCAGAAACCATATCCGCCCCAATGGCAGTCTCCACAACATCGTGGAAGCCCAGTTCTTTAATGGCCGCATAAATCTGCCCGGTAGTGATCCCCGGGAACTGGCTGGAAACCGCCGGAGCAACCGCCGCATATACATGATAGCTGGTATTGTTCCAGGAATTTTTCAGCAGGTTCAGAACCTCTACCACAAAGGACTTGTCCACAATCGCGCCGAAGGGGCACTGATATACGCAAGCACCACAGGAGATACACTTGTCATGATCGATAACAGCCTTTCTGTTTTCGTCCATTTTCACCGCGCCTACGGAGCAGGCTCTGATACAGGGCCGTTTTACCTCACTGATGGCATTGAAGGGGCAAACCTGTTTGCAGCGTCCACATTCGATACACAGCTCCTGATTGATATAGGAACGGTGATTTACAATGGTAATGGCATTTCTGGGGCAAACCTCCTGGCACTTATGTCCCAGACAGCCGCGGCAGGCTTCCGTAACGACGAAGCGGTCGATAGGACATTCGTCGCAGGCAGAGTCCAATACATTGATGACTCTGTCATCCTTTGTGGGCTCAATAACCAATTTTACACGATCTTCAATAATATGTCTTTCTTTGTAAATACAACAGCGAAACAGTGCTTTCGGGCCTGGTATGATCTCTTCCGAAATTTCACGGATTACATCCACGGAATCGCTCAGCGTCCCTTTAAAGAAACGGCGGGCAATTTCCTTGTTTACCAGATATTTGATATATTGCACATTGCTTTCAAAATTCTTAGCCATCGCTTTCCTCTTTTCTCCTAATTTTTCGTTTCCGACGTTGTCCCCACATGCATCGGAATACAGTGTACAATGCTACCGAAATAATCTTACACACAGTTTCAAAATTTACTTCTACCACCGTTATACTAGCACATAATTTGTTCGCATGCAATCTATCTTTTGCAAAAAAAGTAACAAATCAACATAACTTTAACATAAAATTTATGGCTAAATTTCCAGAATCTTCCCTTCCAGCAAACACGCGTCCGCTTCATCATGGATTGCCGCCAGAACAGTCTTTCCTTTCGCCGCCTCTTTTACATAATCCGCCACTGTTTTCCTGGTGTTTTCGTCCAGTCCCTGAAAGGGTTCATCCAGGATCAGCATGTCAAATTCCGGCAGCAGCGCTCTTGCGATGGCCACTCTTCGCATCATGCCGCCGCTGAGAACAGAAACCTTTTTTCCCATCCATTCTTCCAGTCCAAAGGCCTTCAGGATCTCCCGGACGCTTTGCTTCTGCTTTTGACTGACGCAGACGGCATAAAGATTTTCCTTCACTGTAAACTCCGGCAGCAGACGATCCTCCTGGAAAACAGCGCTGAGACGTTTCCCCTCCAAACCGGTGATGGTGCCGCCGTCCTTCTGCTCCAGACCTAATAAAATGCGAAAAAGAGTCGTTTTTCCACGACCGGAGGCAGCCATCAGGCAAAGCGTTTCCCCCTCGGAAATATCCAGCGAAAAATCCGCAAATACCTTTTTATCTCCAAAGGCTTTCTCCAAATGAGAAATCCGAATCATCAGGCCACACCTCCTCTGTTCTTTCGCTCGATCCAGCCCAGCAGCGCCAGGAACAGTCTCTCCAGCACAATACTCACCACGATAATGGTAATGGTCCAGGCAAAGAGATCCGGCATCTGTAAATAGGCCTTTGCCTCATACAGCCGCTCTCCAATGGAGCCGTCAGCCACGCCGATGACCTCCGCCGCCGTACCTGCCTTCCAGCACATGCCCATTCCCAGAGCGGAAGCGATCTGTAAATTAGGGTACAGCTGTGGGAAATAAAGATACCGTATTTTTTTCCAAAAGGACAAATGGAACACCTGCCCCATTTCCAACAGCTTTTGGTCCGTCAGAACGATACTCTGCCATGTATTTCCGTACACCAACGGAAAGGCAATCAAAAACGAAATAAATACCGACAAGCCGGAAGCGGAAAACCAGAACAGCGCCAAAATAACGAAGCTGGCCACCGGCGTAGACTTCATTGCCATAACCAGAGGCGCCATCAAATGGCGAAAGTTTCTGTATCTGGCCGCCAATGCTCCCGTCAGAATACCCGCCAGAAGGGCAAGGAAAAAGCCGCCCAGGATTCTTACGGCGGAAAAGGCTACGCTTTGCCAGAAAGAGCCCTCCCGCGCCAGAAAAAACAGGCGGTATAAAGCGGCGGCAGGAGACACCAAAAGAATCTCCTGCCCGATCCACATGCTGGCAGCCTGCCAGACTGCCAACCAGAATAAAACTGCCCAAATTTTCATACGATTTTTCTTATTCATGGTAATAGAATTCATCCGCAGGCATCGCGCCGCCGACTGCCGCCGGATTCTGCTCGTACAATACATTTAAGTAACCGCTCAAAGCGTCCGTCATTTCGTCTCCTGTCATGCAGACAATGTTGCAGAATGGCAGCGCTTTTTCCGCTACAGCTGCTTTCAGGATATCATATTTTTCGATCAGCTGCGCTGCGTCCGCCGTATTGGCGTTCACATATTCCACAGACGCTCCATACTGTTCCAGGAACAAATCTACCGCGTCCTTATGCGCCTCTACAAATTCGGTTCTTGCTACCACAACGCCTGTAATCATACTGCTGGGGTTTTCGCTGTTCTCCTGCAGCTTGTCCCATTCTTCCGTCAGATCCAGCGCCACACGGATATCGGAATTCTGCGCCTGCGCCGTTGTCACAAAAGGCTGGGGCAGCATCGCGATCCCCTCGGGATCAATGGCCATAGCCGCCACACATTCCGCATGTTCGGATTTCCACTGGATATTAACGTCTGTTTCCGGATTCAGACCGTTTCCTTCCAGAATATAATTCAGGCCATATTCCGGTGTCGCGCCCTTGCCGGAGGCATAAATAGTCTTTCCTTTCAAGTCTTCCACAGACTGAATGGTATTGCCGTTCTCTACAATGTAGATCACACCCAGCGTATTGATAGCCAGCACCTGCACATCTGTTTTCTGGGACAATACTGCCGCCAGATTCGCCGGTACCGCCGCAATATCCAGCTCGCCTTTTACAAGCAGAGGCGTAATCTCATCAGGAGAAGCTTTCAGTGTAAATTCATAGGTATTGGTCTCGGTTTGTCCTTCTTCCGCATCCTCCATCAGCTTTACCATCCCCATGGCTGTTGGGCCCTTCAGCGCCCCCACACGCAAGGTTGCCGGTTCCGCTTCCGTCTCCTGCGTGCCGCAGCCCCCCAAGGCCGTCACGCTCAGTGCCAGCGCCAGCAAAATACTCATGATCTTTTTCATTTCTATCCCTTCCTTTCTTGGTAAAATAATGTGCTTTTATTGTACTCTAATCTTTTTCCAGTGGCAAGTTGCATTTGCCACATCCTTCACAAAAAACCAATTTTCTGAAAAAAACCGCTTTCCACTCGCCTTTGCGTTGAATCGAAAGAGGAAAAATGGTATAATCTGAGGTATCATATTTTTTACCATGGCGGCGAAAATCATTTTGCCGTCCGAAAAAAAGAGGTGTATCACATGAAAAGAACAAAAGAACCTTACAGAGAGTATTACCAGGAATTACGCGCCCTGACCGTATTTCGGGATCTGCTTTCCCTGCCCCTGTTCCAAAAGCTGATGGCACTGCTGGACGCGGCGGATCAGATGGAAAAGCTGCCCTCTCCCGCCCATACGGCCCAGACCGCGGAGGCCTACTGCGATTTTGCGGCTGAGCTTTATGCTTATCCGCCGGAAAAGGGCGATTTCCTGTCGGCCAATTTCTCCCGCATCCTGCGGACATTGGTACTGGACAGCGAAAACTGCTATATGCGTGCAAAAGCCTCCGGTCATGAAACAGCGGCGCCCATTGAAACAAGACTTCAGCAGGAACTGGATTTCCTCCAGCGCCTTTCCTCCCTTTCCGATCAGTCCTTCTGCGACTCTCTGGAAAGCGGCGGTTGGGAAACCTCCCTGCCCCATTGGAATACTTCCCCCATTTCTCTGGCGGAAGATTATTATCGCCGAATCGAACTGTTGCCGCAGACAGGCTGGGGCATCTTCGCATCCTGCCATACCTTCCTCTTTGACGAGCGTGGTCTGGTACCTGTGCGCCATCCCGATCTCCAGAGTCTTTCCGAGCTTTCCGGCTATGAAAGAGAGCGTACTCAGGTTCTGCGCAACACAGAAAACTTTATGGACGGCGGCACCGCTTCCAATGTCCTGCTTTACGGCGATGCCGGTACCGGGAAAAGCTCTACCATCAAGGCCATTGCCAATTCTCTGAAAAACAGAGGCCTGCGGCTGGTAGAGGTAAAAAAGAACCAGCTTTACCGTATCCCCGACCTGCTGGATCAGCTTTCCGGCAATCCGTTGAAATTTATTCTTTTTATCGACGATCTGAGCTTCAGCGGCAACGACGATAATTTCGCCGCACTGAAAGCCATTCTGGAGGGCGGTGTAGCCGCCTGCGGCAAAAATGTACTGATCTACGCCACCAGCAACCGGCGTCATCTGGTAAAAGAGACCATGACGGAGCGTCAGGGAGATGAGCTGTATCTGAACGACACATTACAGGAAACCATGAGCCTTGCCGCTCGTTTCGGCCTGACGATCACCTTCCAGAAGCCCGGAAAAGACGCTTATCTTTCCATCGTTCGGGATCTGGCAAAACAATACGGTCTGGAAATGGACGATGAAGAGCTCTGCATCAAGGCGGAAGCCTATGCCATCCGCTCCAACGGCAGAAGTCCCCGTACAGCCAAACATTTCGTGGAACTGCAAAAAGCCGGATTATAAATCAGACAAAACAAAAACACAGCTCTGTGTTTCATAAAAAACAAACATTGCCGGAATCTCTGGAAACAGAAAGACTTCCGGCAATTCTTTTTCGATTAAAATTATAATCTGAATTGGGGATCTCTTCCGGAGTATCCTCATAAAAAGCAAAAATCTCTGAAATCCTCGCAATATAAAGGACTTCAGAGATTTTTTAAGAAATTATCTTCTCATAAAGACAACTTTTCCTCTTTTTTCTTTTCTGCCGGCGTTTGCCATTTACTGCATTACAGCGCCTTTGCTGGAAGCGGCTACGTTTCTGGCGTATCTTGCCAGCCAGCCTGTGGTTACCTTGGGTGCGGGAGCCACATAAGCTTTTCTTCTTTCTTCCAGTTCCTCATCGCTGAGTTTCGCGTTAATGGATGCGTTAGGGATATCAATTTCAATGATATCGCCGTCTTTCAGCAGACCGATCTCACCACCGGCTGCCGCCTCAGGGCAAACATGGCCAATGGAAGCACCACGGCTGGCGCCGGAGAATCTGCCGTCTGTAATCAGAGCAACACATTTATCCAGCTGCATGCCTGCCAGCGCGCTGGTAGGGTTCAGCATTTCGCGCATACCGGGACCGCCTTTGGGGCCTTCGTAACGAATTACCACAACATCACCGGGTTTGATCTGACCGTCGTAGATAGCGGCAATAGCGTCGCTTTCGTCGTCAAATACACGAGCAGGACCGCTGTGGCAGAGCATTTCCTCCGCAACGGCACTGCGTTTTACGACGCAGCCGTCCTTCGCGATATTCCCCCACAGTACGGCAATACCGCCGGTCCGGCTGTACGGATTCTCCACAGGACGAATGATTTCGGGATTTTTATTGTACGCGCCCGCAATATTCTCCTTCAGGGTGTGGCCTGTTACCGTCATGCAGTCCAGATTCAGCAGACCTTTCTTAGACAATTCCGCCTGTACCGCGGGAATACCGCCAGCCCGCTGCAAGTCAACAATATATGTGTCCCCGGCCGGCGCCAGATGGCACAGATTGGGTACTTTTGCGGAAATTTCGTTGAAAATATTCAGATTCAGATCCACACCTGCCTCATTGGCGATTGCCAGCAGATGCAGTACGCTGTTGGAGGAGCAGCCCAGTGCCATATCACAGGCAACAGCGTTGCGGATGGATGCTTCTGTAATAATATCTCTTGCTTTAATATCTTTTTCCACCAGCTCCATGATCTTCATACCGGCATGTTTTGCCAGCTGGAGTCTGCCGCTGTCCACAGCAGGAATGGTGCCGTTGCCGGGCAGAGCCATACCAATGGCTTCACACAGACAGTTCATGCTGTTGGCTGTAAACATACCAGCGCAGGAACCGCAGCCGGGGCAGGCGTTATTTTCAAATTCATACAGCTTAGCGTCATCTATCAGACCTGCTTTTCTGGCGCCTACTGCCTCAAACATTTCTGACAGGCTCTTATGGCAGTTATCCACAACGCCGGGCATCATGGGGCCGCCGGAACAAACAATGGCAGGCAGATTGATTCTTGCCGCTGCCATAACCATACCGGGAACGATCTTATCACAGTTGGGCACCAGCACCAGACCATCAAAGCAGTGTGCCATGGCCATGGTCTCCACGCTGTCCGCGATCAGTTCTCTGCTGGCCAGACTGTATTTCATGCCGATATGGCCCATGGCAATCCCATCGCAAACGCCGATGGCAGGCACTTCGATGGGTGTGCCGCCAGCCATACGGATGCCGGCCTTGACAGCGTCCGCTACCTTATCCAGATGGAAATGACCGGGAACGATCTCGCTGTGAGCGGACACAACGCCGATCAGAGGACGTTCCAGCTCTTCCTTGGTATAGCCCATAGCATAGAATAAGCTGCGCATCGGCGCTTTTTCTACGCCCTGTGTTACATTCGCACTTCTCAGATTTTTCATACTTTTTATAAGGGACTTCTTTCGATACAGAAAAAGCACCCTCGCGTCCATCTTCATCAGAAAAAAATATCGCTGAAATCCTTGCATCATGAAGGATTCCAGCGATCACATTTTGATTGGAATTGCTTTCTTCTAAAGACAGTCATCGCAGTTCCTCTTAAGAAATCAAGGAAAAAAAACACAATGTTTTCTTAAGGGGAGCCTGCTTTTGGCAGGTGCTTTTCCCTACTGAGGAATTCCCCTTCCTCCTTCTTGTCTTAATTATTTTTTCAGCCAGCTCATCATCTTACGCAGTTCTGCGCCTACATGGCACAGCTGGTGGTCTGCCTGTACACGTCTGGAAGCCAGGAATTTTGCTTTGCCGCCGGCTTTCATTTCCTGGATAAAGGTGCTTGCGAAAGTACCATCCTGGATATCAGCCAACAGGCTCTTCATGCCTTCTCTTGCTTCTTTTGTGATAACACGTGTGCCTGCGATGTAATCGCCGTACTCAGCTGTGTTGGAGATGGAATAACGCATCTTGTCGAAGCCGCCTTCGTAGATCAGATCAACGATCAGCTTCATTTCATGGATACATTCAAAGTATGCCATTTCGGGTTCATAACCAGCTTCTACCAGAGTTTCGAAACCAGCCTTCATCAATTCTGTTACGCCGCCGCACAGAACTGCCTGTTCACCAAACAGGTCTGTTTCTGTTTCTTCTTTGAATGTTGTTTCCAGAATGCCGGCACGGCCTGCGCCGATCCCGCATGCATAAGCCAGAGCATAGTCTTTTGCTTTGCCGGAAGCGTCCTGATATACAGCAATCAAGCTGGGTACGCCAGCGCCTTCTGTGTACAGCTTACGAACGATATGACCGGGGCCCTTCGGTGCGATCATGATAACGTCCAGACCCTTTGCAGGCTGGATCTGATTATAGTGGATATTAAAACCATGAGCGAAAGCCAGGATGTCGCCGTCTTTCATGTGTTTCGCAATCTGATTTTTATAGATATCAGCAGCCAGTTCGTCAGGTACCAGCATCATTACTACATCGCCTGCTTCTGCCGCTTCTTCGATTTCCATTACTTTCAGGCCGGCAGCTTCTGCTTTTGCAGTGTGTGCGGAGCCTTTTCTCAGACCAACAACTACGTTCATGCCGCTTTCTTTCAGGTTTTCCGCATGTGCGTGACCCTGGCTGCCAAAGCCGATAACTGCGATGGTCTTACCATCCAACATTCCTAAATTACAATCCTGATCATAATACTTCTTTATCATTTGTGCTCTCTCCTTTTCTTTTTACTCTTTTGTTTTCTGTTTATTCTTGAAGGCCTCTCTCAATGCCTGTGATACCGGTACGGCATACTTCAATGATGTCATAGCAGTCCATCATATTCATAAACCCATCCAGCTTCTCAGGGGAGCCCGTCAATTCGATAATCATACTGCTCTTGGAAAGATCAATGATCTTCCCGCGATAAATTTCCACGATCTCCCGGATCGCAGCCCGATTCGTCTTATCTGCTTTCAGTTTCAAAAGCAGCAGCTCACGGTATACGCTGTTTTTCATATCCAGCAGATAAATCTCTTTGACTACTTCCAGCTTTTCTGTCTGAGAAATAATCTGATGCAGCACATTTTCATCGCTTTCTCCTGTCACTACCGTAATACGTGTTACCCCGGGAATATGGGTCTCGGAAGCGGTAATAGTGCTAATATTGAAATTCCGTCTGCCAAACAGACTGGAGATCCTGGCAAGTACATTGGGCTGGTTTTCCACCAGCATGCGCACCACTTGTCTGGGTGCATTCTTATCTACCTTTAATTCTGTCATACTGTCGCCTCCCGTTCATCAATTCAAAATGATGTCTGCCACTGTGCCGCCGTTGGGGATCATAGGCAGGACTTTTTCTTCCTGGTCGATGATACACTCGATCCAGACGGGGCCGTTCACCTTCAGCGCCTCAGCAAAGGCTTCCCGGAATTCCTCCGGTGTTTCCGCACGGAAGGTCTTTACACCAAAGCCTTCGCCCACCTTCAGGAAATCTGTCTTTCTCTGGGGTGTAGTCGCGGAATACCGTCTTTCATAGAACGCGCTTTGCCACTGATAAACCATGCCAAGCACATGGTTGTTCATGATAACAGTAATAATAGGTAAATTTTCGGAAACAGCGGTGCATGCTTCGTTCAGATTCATATGGAAGGATGCGTCGCCGGTAAAATGTACGATCCGTTTATCGGGACATCCCACCTGTGCGCCGATGGCCGCGCCATAGCCAAAGCCCATGGTGCCCAGACCGCCGCTGGTAAGGAATGCCTTTGTATTCTGATGTTTGATAAACTGAGCCGCCCACATCTGGTGCTGGCCTACATCTGTCACGTAAATTGTTTCTTTATCCGTCATGTCGCATACCGCGCCGATGATTTCTCTGGGATGGAGCTTCGCCGCAGGACACTGTGCCGCGATAGAGGCTTTTCTCCATTCTCCCACCTGTTCCAGCCAATCGGGACGTTTCTTCTCTTCTACCAGAGGCAGTACCTCCTGAAGAAAATATTTCACATCGGATAATACGCTCATATCCACGATGACATTTTTATTGATTTCGCTTTCGTCGATGTCCACCTGAACCTTCAGCGCTTCTTTGGCGAATTTTTCCATGTTCAGCGCCACTCTATCGGAAAATCTGGTACCCAGCGCCAATACCAGGTCGGCGTTGTCTACCGCTTTATTGGCCGCTACGCTGCCGTGCATCCCGATCATACCCAGAGAATGTGTATCGTTATACCCTACGATGCCTACGGCCATCATGGTATAGGTCACCGGGATATCCGCCTTCCGGAACAGCGCTTTCAGTTCCTCTACCGCGTCGGATGCAGGTACGCCGCCGCCGCAGTAGATGACAGGACGTTTCGCCTGATTGATATAGGAAGCGATTTTTTCTACTTCCTCCTTCTCTGCCTTGGGCATTTCCACTTTCTTTCTCTCTGCCATAGGTTCAAATTCACAAAGAGCCGCGGATACATCCTTTGTCACATCCACCAGAACGGGGCCTTTTCTGCCGGTTTCGGCAATACGGAAGGCTTCTCTGACGGCGTGTGCCAGATCTTCTACCTTATTTACAAAGAAATTATGTTTTGTAATGGGCATCGTAATGCCGGTAATATATACTTCCTGAAAAGCATCTCTGCCAATCAGGCTGTTTGCTACATTAGATGTAATGGCTACCATGGGAATGCTGTCCATAAACGCTGTGGCGATCCCTGTAACCAAATTAGTTGCTCCCGGGCCGCTGGTAGCAAATACCACGCCGGTCCTGCCAGTTGCTCTTGCATAGCCGTCTGCTGCGTGTGCCGCGCCCTGTTCGTGAGCAGTCAGCACGTGTCTAATTCGGTCTTGATAGGAATATAATGTGTCGTAAATGTTCAGAGCCGCACCGCCCGGATAGCCGAATACAGTGTCTACGCCCATTTCCAGCAGAATTTCCATGATGATCTGTGATCCTGTCAGCTGCATAACATATCCCTCTCTTCCCAATTTTTTCTTTCGTAGCTTGCATGCTTTTTTGTTTGTTGATGTGTACTTTTTTTAATACACCCATTATATTACACTTTCGCTAAATGTCAATAGGTTTTTTTGTCAGATGTGCATAAGAAAATTTTTACACTATATTTGTGAAAATACACTTGACATATTGTTCTAATTTTAGTACAATCTCTAGCATCACAATCAATTTTTGCAGAATCCATTCGATTTTCTTTCCTAATTGAATCCATTCGGAACCTTAATAGGAAGGATCTTCCAAGGGATCAGCAAAACATACAAAATACAGGACATGGGAACGTCCAATATTAACAAAAGAATCCGTTATGCGGAAGAAAGAAGGTTTGATTATTATGATGAAAAATTGTGAGAAGTACAAAGTAGGTTATTTTATGCCGCCGGAGCCCTCTATGGATTGGGTAACAAAGGATCATCTGGAAGTTGCTCCCCAGTGGTGCAGCGTTGATCTTCGCGACGGTAATCAGGCCCTAATCGTTCCCATGAGTCTACAGGAAAAAATTGAATTTTTCCAGTTCCTGGTAAAACTTGGCTTTAAAGAAATCGAAGTCGGCTTCCCTGCCGCTTCTGAAACAGAATATGAATTCCTGCGGACTCTGATCGAGCAGGATATGATTCCTGACGATGTTACCGTTCAGGTACTGACACAGTCCAGAGAACATATCATCGCAAAAACATTTGAGTCTCTGAAAGGAGCAAAACGTGCCATCGTGCATCTGTACAATTCCACCTCTCTGGCACAGAGAGAACAGGTTTTCCGCGCCAGCCGGGAAGAAATTATTGAAATCGCTGTCAGCGGTGCGAAGCTGATGAATGAATACGCAGAAAAAATGCCGGAAACCGATTTCCGTTTTGAGTATTCTCCCGAAAGCTTTACCGGTACAGAGATCGACTTTGCGGAAGAAATCTGCAACGCCGTTATCGACGTTTGGAAACCTACTCCTGAGAAAAAAGTTATCATCAATCTGCCCGCTACGGTGGCTATGTCTATGCCTCACGTTTACGCGGCTCAGATTTCCTATATGTCCCGTCACCTGCACCATCGCGACTGCGTAGTGCTGTCTCTGCACCCTCATAATGACAGAGGCACCGCTGTTGCGGACGCAGAACTGGGCCTGCTGGCCGGCGGCGACAGAATTGAAGGCACATTGTTCGGCAATGGCGAAAGAACAGGCAATGTAGATATTATTACACTGGCAATGAATTTGTTCTCTCATGGTGTAGATCCCCAGCTGGATTTTTCCAATATGCCTGAAATCGTAAAAACCTATGAAAAATATACAGATATGAAAGTGCATCCTCGTCAGCCCTACGGCGGGCAGCTTGTATTCGCCGCATTCTCCGGTTCTCATCAGGATGCTATCGCAAAAGGCATGAAGTATCGTGAAGACCGTCATATGAAACAGTGGATGGTACCCTACCTGCCCATTGACCCTCATGATGTCGGCAGAGAATATGACGCGGACGTTATCCGTATCAACAGCCAGTCTGGTAAGGGCGGTATCGCTTATATCCTGGAACACAACTACGGCTTCCACATCCCTATGAAGATGAGAGAAGAGATCGGCTATATGATTAAGGGAGTTTCCGATCACAGCCATAAAGAGCTGAAACCCGCGGAAGTATACGAAACATTTAAAAAGGAATATATCAATGTATTTGATCCCATTGACATCACTGACGCTACATTCCGCAAGAACTCCACTTATAAAGGAGACGACGGCTATACCGTAGATATCCATGTAAATATCGCCGGCACGGAATATGACTTTACAGCCAGCGGCAACGGCCGTCTGGATGCCGTAAGCAACGCGCTGCGTCAGTCCGAACTGTATACCTTTGACTATACCTTCGTTACTTACACAGAGCACGCGCTGGAAGAAGAATCCAATTCCCGCGCCGCTGCCTATGTTGCCATCGCTGACAGCAAAGGCAAGGTATTCTGGGGCGTAGGTATGCATCAGGACATCATTCTGGCTTCCATCAACGCGCTGGTCAGCGCCATCAACCGCCAGAACAAATACAGCCACTTTATCACAGATTAAGATCAGCCGATAAAGGACAGGTGCCGCCCCGACAGTTTGTCACGGCAGCTGTCCTTTTTTGCACAATTTTTTGCACAAAAGAAAAGTAAAGGAGAGAATTTCTATGGGAATGACAATGACACAGAAAATATTAGCGGCACACGCCGGATTGGATCATGTAGAAGCGGGACAGCTGATCCGCGCCAATCTGGATATGGTGCTGGGAAATGATATTACCTCCCCTGTTGCCATTAACGAATTTGAAAAAGCCGGCTTCCAGGGTGTGTTCAATAAAAGCAAAATTTCCATGGTCATGGACCATTTTACACCGAATAAAGACATCAAAGCTGCCACACAGTGCAGTCAGTGCCGCAGCTTTGCCAGAAAATTTGACATCGACAATTTCTATGATGTAGGCAACATGGGCATCGAGCACGCGCTGCTGCCGGAAAAAGGTCTGGTAGCTCCCGGTGAATGTATTATCGGCGCCGACTCCCATACCTGCACCTACGGCGCTTTGGGTGCATTCTCCACCGGCGTAGGCTCCACAGATATGGCAGCCGGCATGGCAACCGGTCAGGCATGGTTCAAAGTCCCCGAAGCCATTAAATTCAATCTGACAGGAAAATTGCAGAAAAATGTCAGCGGCAAGGACGTAATCCTGCATATCATCGGCATGATCGGCGTAGACGGCGCGCTGTACCGTTCTATGGAATTCATGGGCGAAGGCCTGAAGAGCCTGTCCATGGACGACCGCCTGTGCATTTCCAATATGGCCATCGAGGCCGGCGGCAAAAACGGTATTTTCATGGTAGACGAAATCACACAGGAATATGTAAAAGATCGTGTGGACCGTCCTTTCACCGTATACGCTCCCGACGAAGACGCCGTATATGTAAAAACATATGACATCGACCTGTCCTCCATCAAACCGACCGTTGCATTCCCGCATCTGCCGGAAAACACAAAGACCATTGATGAAGTGGGCGATATCCCCATCGATCAGGTTGTCATCGGCTCCTGCACCAACGGCCGTCTGTCCGATATGAAAACAGCGGCAGAGATCCTCAAAGGCAAGAAAATCCATAAAAACGTTCGTGCCATTGTGATCCCCGCCACACAGAAAATCTATAAAGAATGTATCAAAGAAGGCTATCTGGAAACCTTTATTGACGCTGGCTGCGTTGTTTCCACCCCTACCTGCGGTCCCTGCCTGGGCGGCCATATGGGTATCCTGGCGGAAGGCGAACGCTGCGTAGCCACCACCAACCGTAACTTTGTAGGACGTATGGGCCATGTAAAATCAGAAGTTTATCTGGCCAGCCCTGCCGTAGCGGCTGCATCCGCCATCACCGGCAAAATCAGCGGTCCCGACGAAGTACAGTAATCAATAAGGAGGTTTTACCATGAAAGCAAACGGACGCGTACACAAGTACGGAGATAATATTGATACAGACGTAATCATCCCCGCAAGACATCTGAATACAGCAGACCATAAAGAACTGGCCAGCCATTGTATGGAAGATATCGACACGGAATTTGTAAAAAAAGTAAAAGACGGCGACATTATGGTAGGCGGCTGGAATTTCGGCTGCGGCTCCTCCAGAGAACACGCCCCCATCGCCATCAAGGAATCGGGCATTTCCTGCGTCATCGCCAAAACCTTTGCCCGCATTTTCTACCGCAACGCCATCAATATCGGTCTGGCTATTCTGGAATGTGAGGAAGCCAGCGATAAGATTCAGGACGGCGATGAGGTAGCCATCGACTTTGATACGGGCGTTATTACAAACGTCACCAGAAACGAAACTTATCAGGCCTTGCCCTTCCCTGATTTTATCAAGGAAATTATCGCAAAAGGCGGCCTGCTCAATTCTATCCGCTAACAAAAGAAAGGATTTTGCCTTATGAAATATAATATCGCTTTGATTCATGGCGACGGCATCGGCCCTGAAGTGGTCAATGAAGCCGTCCATGTACTGGACACTGTTGCAAAAAAATTCGGTCATGAATTCTGCTATACCCCGCTATTGGCCGGCGGCTGCGCCATCGACCAAAAAGGTGAGTGTCTGCCCCAGGAAACCATTGATGCCTGCAAAAAAGCGGATGCCGTCCTTTTAGGCGCCGTAGGCGGCTGGAAATGGGACACTCTGCCCGGCGACAAACGTCCGGAACGGGCTTTGCTGGGCCTGCGCAAAGAACTGGGTCTATTTGCCAATATCCGCCCCGCTCTTCTCTTTGACGCTTTGGCAGAGGCTTGTCCTCTGAAAGCGGAGATCGTGGAAGGCGGTCTGGATCTCGTTGTCGTCAGAGAGCTCACCGGCGGCATCTACTTCGGCGAAAGAGGCACAAAAGAAACTTCCATGGGCCCCGCCGCTTATGACGTGGAACAGTATGCCGAGGAAGAAGTCAGACGCATCGCCGTCACAGCCTTTGATATGGCTATGAAACGCAATAAAAAGGTTACCAGCGTAGATAAAGCCAATGTATTGGAAAGCTCCCGCCTGTGGAGACGCGTGGTAACAGAAACCGCAAAAAATTATCCCGAGGTCACTCTGGAACATCTTTATATCGATAATGCTGCTATGCAGCTGGTACGCAATCCCAAGCAGTTTGATGTCATCGTTACAGGGAATATCTTTGGTGACATTCTTTCCGACGAAGCCAGCATGATTACTGGCTCCATTGGTATGCTGCCCTCCGCCAGCCTGGCGGCAGGCAATTTCGGCATGTATGAGCCGGTACACGGCTCCGCTCCCGATATTGCCGGTCAGGACAAAGCCAATCCCATGGCTACCATCCTGTCTGCCGCAATGATGCTGCGGTATACCTTTGGTCTTTCCAAGGAAGCCGATGCCATTGAAAACGCCGTGAAGGCTGTTTTGGCAAAAGGCTACCGCACCCCCGATATCTATACGGAGGGAATGACTCTGGTAGGTACAAAAGAAGCCGGCAGTCTGGTCTGCGCGGAAATTTAATCGGTATAAAGTACACAAGAGCAAAAGACAGCGGGCTGGATCAGTTCCGCTGTCTTATTTACATACGAAAGAAAAAATGGAGGCGATTATTATGAATATGACTGGTGCGCAAAGTATGGTACGTTGTTTGGAAGAAGAGGATGTTAGCCACATTTTCGGCTATCCGGGCGCTACCATCTGCCCTTTTTATGAAGCATTGTATCACAGCGAATCCATTCGGCACATTCTGGTGCGGCAGGAACAGAACGCCGCACACATGGCATCAGGCTATGCCCGCATCACCGGCAAGGCTGGTGTCTGCGTTGTAACCTCCGGCCCGGGAGCCACCAATCTGATTACCGGCATCGCCACTGCCTATATGGACAGTATCCCTCTGATCGCTATTACCGGCCAGGTACAGAGTTATCTGCTGGGCAGAGATATTTTCCAGGAGGTAGATATTACCGGCGCCGTTTCCCCTTTTATTAAGCATACTTATCTGATTAAAAAAGCGGAGGATATCCCTCGCGTCTTCAAGGAAGCCTTCCATATTGCCACCACAGGACGTCCCGGCCCCGTGCTGATCGACGTTCCCATTGACATGCAGGAGGCCGAAATCGATTTTTCTTATCCCACAGAAGTCAATATCCGCGGCTACAAGCCTACGGTCAACGGCAATCTGAAACAGCTGAAAAAAGTAGTAGAGACCATCGGCACAGCGGAACGTCCTCTGATCTGTGTCGGCGGCGGCGCTTTCTGCGCAAAGGCCCAGGAGCAGGTCCGCAGATTCTGCGAAGAAACAAGAATCCCTATGGTTACCACCATGATGGGTCTGGGCGTACTGCCTACAGCCCACCCTCTCAATATCGGCATGATCGGTTCCTTTGGCCATAAAACAGCCAATATGGCACTGTCTCAGACAGACCTGCTGATCCTGGTCGGCGCCCGTGTAGGTGACCGTGCCATTACCGCTCCGGAAAAAATCAGCAGTCATTCCAAAACCATCCATATCGACATTGACCCGGCGGAAATCGGCAAAAACGTCAGCCCTACCGTGCCTCTGGTAGGTGATCTGCGCGTAGTGCTGGAAAGCCTTCTGGCAGAACACCCCAGCTCTAACTGCACTCAGTGGTCGGAATACCTGCAAAAAGAAGCCGACGCGGAAAAACATACTATGCCGGACCCTCGCCCCAGCACCATTCAGCCCAAGCGTCTGATGGCGGAAATCGGCAGACAGGTCTCCGCGGATGCCTGCGTAGTTGCCGACGTTGGCCAGAACCAGATTTGGGCGGCCAAATACCTGCCTATGCAGGAAGGACGCTTCCTGACCACCGGCGGCCTGGGCACCATGGGCTACGCTCTGCCCGCTGCCATTGGCGTTAAGATCGCGCAGCCTGAAAGACAGACCGTTGTTGTCTGCGGCGACGGCGCTTTCCAGATGACCAACAATGAACTGTCTACACTGGTAGAACAGGGCTGCGATGTAAAGATCGTCCTGCTGAACAACCGGACATTGGGCATGGTATGTGAATTGCAGCGCATCGCCAACCGCCATAAATTCGGCGTAGCTCTGCCGGATACCCCCGACTTTGGCAAACTGGCAGACGCCTTCGGCGTAAAAAGCCGCCGCATCAGTCAGGATGAGGATATGGCCGCCGCTGTTGCGGAAATGCTGGCCTACGACGGTCCTTATCTGCTGGAATGCATCGTATCTGAAGCAGAAAATTCAAAAGTAAATATGTAAAGGAGGCCCACAAGATGAAACAGGTAATATCCGTATTGGTAGAAAATCAGCCGGGTGTATTGAATAAGATCACAGGTCTCTTTTCCCGGAGAGGCTTTAACATAGAAAGTCTGGCGGTCAGCGTCACAGAAGATGAAAGCGTGTCCCGTATCACCATGATTATTGATATTGGCCACAACGCTGTAGACCAGCTGGAAAAGCAGCTGAACAAGCTGATCTGCGTTTTGAAGCTGAAACGGCTGGATAATGTGGAAATGATCGGCAAGGAACTGATTCTGGTCAAGGTTTCCGCAACCCCTTCCACCCGCCGCAATATTAAGGATCTCTGCGATATTATGCACGCCAAGATTGACGACATCTCCGCCGCAACTCTGACAGTAGAAATGGCAGATGTACCCCAGCAGATCAATCTGTTCCTGGAAATGCTCCAGCCCTTTGGCATCGTAGAGGTAGCCCGTACCGGCCTGATTGCTGTACAGAAAGGCTCCGCCTCTATGAATTAAAAATTTTTCCGATAAAAAACCATCCCTCGCGGATGGTTTTTTTGTTCCATTTTATCCCTCCTTTTCCTCTTTCTTCTAAAATTCCTCCTTATTTTTTTCAAAAAAACTCTCCCCGAAAATCAGGGATTTTCCTCTTGTTTTCCCCTGTCGTTCTTTGAAAAACATCTGTTTTTGCCATTTTCAAAGCCTCCAGTTAGAGGAGAGTTTCCCCATTTTTCCGAAAAAACCCTCGAAAAAAAATTTTTATGCCCTGTTGACTTTCCATTTAGAGTATGTACTAAAGTTAGGACATAGAAAAAAACAAGCCATTAAAAATAAAAAGGAGGAATTGATTATGGTAGGTAAAAAGGTAGTACATCATCTGATGATGAGCGCAAAAGACGGTCACTATGTTGGCGATCTGGTAAACGGCGCCAGAATCGTAAACCAGTGGGGCGACGTTGGTACAGAACTGATGGTTTATGTTGACGGTGACATCAGCCTGTTCCTTGGCTACAAAGACATCGAATTCACAGCTCCTGTTTATGTAGGCGATTTCATGGAATACCACGGCTGGATCGAAAAAGTTGGCAACCAGTCCTACACCTGCAAATTTGAAGCTTGGAAAGTTGCAACAATGCTGAACCAGACAGACGCAGATATGACAGGCATCGCACACACAGCTGCAACAGCATGCGAACCTCCTGTACTGTGCGGCAGAGCAACCGGCAGCCTGTACATTGCAAAGAAAGATCAGAGAGGTCCTCAGGAATCTTCCTTTAAGGATGCGAAACATCCCGAATAATTCCTAAGTCCCCCCAAATATAAGCGGCCATAACGGTATGACAAAAATCCCATCACGAATCGCCTTCGTCTTGGGATTTTTGTATACATGCCTTTTTGCAGCCAATGGCGTATCTACAGAATATCTATCAGAAAGAGGTGTTGCACTATGAACAGACCATTAGAAGGTATCCGTGTGCTGGACTTGACACAGGCGTACAGCGGCCCCTACTGCACCATGAATCTGGCTGACCACGGCGCGGAAGTCATCAAAATCGAACGTCCCGGTACAGGCGATCAGACCCGAGGCTGGGGCCCTATGAAAAATGATTTCAGCGGCTACTATGCTTACATCAATCGCAACAAAAAAGGCATTACATTGAATCTGGCTTCCGACGAAGGCAAAGAAGTTTTCCGGGAACTGGTAAAAACAGCCGATGTTGTCTGCGAAAACTACAAAGTCGGCGTATTGGAAAAACTGGGCTTCTCCTACGAAGTCTTAAAGGAAATCAATCCCCGTATCATTTACGGCTCTATCAGCGGCTTTGGTCTGGAAGGCCCTCTGGCTTCCCGCCCCTGCTACGACATCGTTGCCCAGGCAATGAGCGGCATGATGAGTGTCACCGGCTTTGCCGATGGTCCTCCGTGCAAAATCGGTCCTTCCATTGCCGACAACTATTCCGGCGCACAGCTTTGCATGGGTATCCTCATGGCACTCTATGAACGGGAAAAAACCGGTGTAGGCCGTCGGATTGACGTTGCCATGGTAGATACCCTGTTCTCTGTAATGGAAAACTTTGTTGTAGAATATACCATCGCCGGCAAAACACCTCATCGCACAGGCAATCAGGACCCCAGTATCGCCCCCTTTGACTCCTTCCGGGCAAAAGACGGCGAATTTGTTATGGGCTGCGGCACCGACAAAATGTTTGCAGGGCTTTGCGGTGCCATGGGCAGAGAAGATCTCATCGAAAATCCTTTGTTCAAAACAAATCTGGCACGCTGTGACAACTATCTGAACGGCCTGAAACCCCTTATCGAAGAGTGGACCATGACAAAGACCATCCGGGAACTGGAAGAAATCATCACCGGTCTGGCCATCCCCTTCGGTGTAATTCTGACCATTCCGGAAGCGGCGGAACATCCTCAGCTCCAATCCCGAAACATGCTCTGGAACGTATACCAGAAAGGTATGGATACCGAAATCCGTATTCCCGGTACCCCCATCAAGATTCATGGAGAACCGGACGAAGTACAAAAAGGCGCGCCCCTGTTAGGCGAGGACAATGATGCCGTATACAGCCAGCTTTTGGGCTATTCTCCCGAAAAGCTGGAGGAACTTCGCAAGAACCATACGATTTGATACTTCACAGTAAAAAATATTGTATTCCCCTCTATCTATTTGGTAGAATAAAACATTAGTACTTCACTGGATACACTACGAAGAAAGGAGTAACAGCCATGTCTGAGCGCTCAAATTATTATTCCATAGGCAAAGTATCCTCACTTTGTAATGTGCCGGTAAAAACCCTACGTTATTATGATAAAATCGGTCTGCTGGTTCCCCAGTACCGAAAAGAAGGCAGTAATTATCGCTATTATGAACATAATCAGCTGCTGGCACTGTTTATTATCTGGAAACTGCGGCTGCTGGGTGTTTCTTTAAAAGAGATACAGTCCATTATTTATAATAGCGATACTACTGTCATGGAACAGTGCATCGTTACGCGGATGAACGAAATTTCACAAACGATTCATGAACTTCAAGAGCAGTATGCCGTCGGCGAACGTCTTTTGAACCGGCTCCACGAAGGCGATATGATCCTTCAGGCCGCCGACACAAAAGGTGTAGACGACGGCATACGCATCGAAAATATTCCTGTCACAGACGTAATCTTCACACGCAGAATCAAATCCGATTATCACAACGCAGATGTATCGGTAGACCGCTGGTTCGAGCTGTTTGAAATGGCAAGCAAGCATAATCTGAATATCACCGGTCCCGTTATCTTAACTTATCATAACGCTCCTCTGGAACAGTTTTTCAACAAAGACTGTGATTTGGAGGCCAGCATTCAGGTCAGCGAATCCAGACCCAGCACTGAATTTAAAAAATTCGGTGGTTTTACCGCTGTTACCGCCATCCATGTGGGAAAAAACGATGAGATCATCCAGGTGCATGCCAAGGCCATTAAATGGCTGAATCAGCACGGTTACGAGATCTCCGGTCCTATTTCCGAAGAATACGTCATTTCCCCTGTCGATATAGGTAATGAGGAAAACCATATCACAAAAATCATCATCCCCGTAAAAAAAGCGTAGGTTCGTAAAAAAAACAGATCGGCAAACGGATAATTTTTCAAAGATCCCCTATCTTCCGTTCTGCTTTAGGCAGACAGCAAACAGATAGGGGATTTTTCATGGAATCCTATCCCGATTCTTTTTCCATACCGCAAAACCAGGGTCCTTCTTTTCCCCAGCCTTCGCGGTCTTTTCCCAGCTCTGCGAAATCCAACGCCGCTCTCCTCCTGTATTCTGCTGGCCCTCAAACAGTTCCGCTGCACCTTGGGATTTTCCCTGTATCGGTTCATTTCGTCTTTCCACAAGCCTGAATATTGCCTTCTCCATGGTTTCCTCCGCCCTTTCCGATTCGTTTTTCCCATCAGCCCTCCTCCTTTCCCTGAGATAACACCACTTATTTAAATGGGTATTTTCCACACACATAAAAAAGAGTATGACGTCTTTTTCAACGCCATACTCTATCACAGTATTTCTTTCTGCAAAATCCGATTCTACCGCGAAACAACCTTGTTGTCAGAAATCAGATTTTGCCCTCTTCTTTCATCTTGGAATACAAAATCTGTTCTACAGATACTCCCTTCCATTTCCCGTTGATATAACGCTGTTTAATGGAGAAGTAGAAGATAATGCCGATCACAACCCAAACACCCAGAATGATGAAGGAAGGTACAGACAGGAATCCAGGCATGCCGGGTACAAAGGTAATAATCAGGAAGACAGAAGCAACCGCAACACCCAGAATACTGATCCACATCTGTTTTGTTTCGCCATCTCTCTTCGCAACGACCGCTGCGGCAGCGCATGTATAGGTAAAGCCCATACCAGCGCCTACACAAGTCATATCTACGATCCATGTCAATACCTGACGGCCGAACCAAGGAGCGATCAGCGCCAGAACCATCATGAAGATAATACCTGTTTTCGGTGTGCCCTGAGGAGACAGGTGCGCGAATTTCTCGGGCAGCGCATCCGCATAGGACATGGAGTACAGCAGACGGCTGGATGCCAGATAAAAACCGTTGATACTAGCTACAACGGCACACAGCATCGCCAGACCAATAAAGAATACGCCTATATAACCAATGGATTCCAGAATCATTTCGCCGGTTGCCCAGTCGGGGTTGGAAGCCAGCATGGTCTGCCAAGGTTCAACAACGGATGTAACGAATACAACTGCGGAGTAAATGATACCGCCGATCAAAATCGCCGTAATCATCAGCCCCAAGGCCGCTTTGTGGGAGAAGCTGTATTCTTCCGCCGCCTGCGGAATACAGTCGAACCCTACGAAGCAGTACGGCGTAAACGCAACGATAGCCATAATCTGTGCGAACTTGCTGCCGCCTTCTTCTGTGGAAAGGAAATGAGGCTGCAGATTGGAGAAGTCAGGTTTTGTCAGCAATACGCCGATCAATACGAACATAACGGAACCAAACAGAGCAACCGCTACCAGCGTCTGGAACCAGCCGGCGCTTTTAACGCCTTTGATGTTGACAATCCCCAGCCCAATGATAAAGGCATAAGCCAGAGCGATCTCACCCAGATATACATCCCATCCGGCAATGGTATACAGATACCCTACCTGGAAAGGAGAGCCGGGGATGATGTAGCGGGAAACCATGGCCAACGCCGTAGAATTCAGAGGGATCAGAGACCAGTAAGCCAAAACGATCATCCATCCGCAGACAAACGCGTGTTTTTTGCCGAAAGCCGAGTCGGCATATACGAACTCACCGCCGGAAAGAGGGAATTTCCGGATCATGTAGCCGTAGCTGATACTGATAATACAGATAATGCAGGCACCCAGCATCAAACCCACAATAGAGCCAATGGGGCCGGCTTTGGGCAGGAAGTTGGTACCGGGCATTACGAAGCAGCCCCAACCAATAATCGCGCCAAGGGCTAACGCCCAAATGTCGATCTTACGCAGATCCTTCTTAAACGCACCTTCTTGTTGTTGTTTTCCAGACATAGACAAAACCTCCTTTGTATCGTGATATAATGGAGAAAATAATTGCCGTGTTCCTAAGAACCAGATTTGTTTTCGTACCGGCTGCCCGTGTCGGCCACCGCACAAAAAAACCTACTGAAAACCGTAAAATATCACCCTGGTATCCGCGGTCATACCTGTTTTCCGTCCTTTCCCCATAAGGGATTTCCGAAATTTTTTGACGATATTCTATTGTTAGTTCCAAATATAACGGATACCTTAAATGGATAGTCAATACGAAATCACCCGTTTTCATCCATTTTTTGGAGAGTCCAATTAAAAAAGTTTCCCCTTTCTGCCACGTTTCTGATTCTGCATTTTTTCCATAAGATTCCAATTTATTGCAGAAATCCCGACAAAAAAAATTTATGTCCTATTTTTATGGTTTATCCTTACAATTTTTATGTATCTGTTTTAGTACATTTTACTTTTTCTCCTTTTCGCAAAACTCTCCCAAAAAAATAAAGGTCGAGACTTAGCCTTCTGCGAAAATCCAAAGAAGAGTTTCCGATTTTTCATCGCAAAAAATCTCGGATATTTCTTTTTTTGCCGACTTATTTCAGAAAAAAATGGAGGTTTTTCTTCTCCCCAGACAAAAAAAAGAAAGTGTGGTTTTCCATAACAAGGAAAAATCCACACTTTTTTATCTTATTTCACCTGCCAAACAGGCTTTTTTTAGAGCCTTTGCTCCAATGCCCTACGCTTTTTTCGGGAACACCAAATGAATTTCAGTGCCTTCGCCCGGTTCACTTTTCAGGGATACCGACGCATCATGAAGCATTGCCCCATGTTTTACAATAGAAAGCCCCAAACCAGTGCCTTCCACCTCTTTGGAACGACTGCGGCTGACACGATAGAATCGCTCAAATACCCGCTCCTGTTCCTCCTGAGGGATGCCGATTCCCGTATCGCTCACCGTTACCGAGGCCTGTGCGCCCTCATCTCTTATCCGCAGGCAGACACTGCCCTGTTCTTTATTATAAAGAATGGCGTTGTCACACAGATTATACAGAATCTCTTCCAGCACATGCGGCACTCCCATGATCTGTGCCGGTTCCACATCTATTTGCAGGTCGATTTCCTTTTGCTCCGCCAGCGGACGCAGACGGGAAACAGCGCTCTGGGCAACCGCCGCCAGATCCACTGGTATTTTCTCCATACCGCTCTCGCCTTCATCCAGGCGGGAAAGCTGTATAATATCCTGTACCATGGAGATCAGCCGCTGGGCCTCCTGATAAATATTTTCCGCAAACCGCGGGATATCTTCCTGACGTACCATGCCGTTTTTGATAATCTCCGCAAAGCCGGAAATAGAAGTCAGGGGCGTTTTCAGCTCATGGGAAACATTTGCCGTAAATTCCCGGCGCAGTTTTTCCCGCTCCGCCTTCTCCGTATTATCAAACAGCACCAGCACCGCCCCTGCCACAAACTCTTCTTCCATGACAGGATTGGCCAAAAGCTGACAGCTTCTGCCGCCCTGCTCCAGCGTCGTCTCCCTGTGGCTGCCATGAAGCGCCGCTTCCACGCAGGTACGGAATCCCTCACTGCGATTCAGGGCGTAAATAGTTTCCTTTTCCGAAATATGGTCGATGCCCAATAACCGTATCGCTCCGGTATTGTAGGAAAGGACTTCGCCCTTCGTATCCAGCACCAGAATGCCCTCCTGCATATTCTCCGTAATGGTACGGAACTCTCTTTGTCTGTGCTGCATCTGGCGCATCTGCTTTTGGATCTGCCGGTTCTGGGCCGCGATCCGCCGCAGGAAGGGAGACAGCTCATCATAAACCAGCGCCTGCTCCGGATGTTCCAGATCTACCTCCTCCAAAGGCTTTGTAATATATTTGGACGTTTTGGACGCCAGAAACAGCGCCAGCACCAACGCCAGTACCAGTACCAGCGCCATTGGCTGCGTCATGGAAAGGAAAATGCTCAGCGTTGTCAATGTCGTTGCGGAAATCCGAAGCACCGTGCCATCCTCCAGCCGCAGGGCGAAATTTTCTGTTTTCTCTGCCAGCGTCTTGGAATAACGGGAACTTTCTCCCCGTCCGCTTGCCAAAGCCTCCTGCACTTCTTCTCTTTCCTTATGGTTCTCCATGGTCGACGCGTCGGCCTGTGAATCATACAGCACAACGCCGTCCTGATCGATCCATGTGATCCGATTGCTGTCCTTCGGCAGGCTTTCCAGATATGAAATGCCTCCGTAGGATAAACCATCGGCAATATATATCGCTTCATTTCTCATTTGCTCACGGTAATTATTTTTGTTGAAATCTCGGATAAAGGCCAAAATAATCACCATTGCTGCAATCAGTATGACCAGTGTCACATAGAATATGGCACGGAAAATCCTCTTTGTCATCCGTTTCCTCCTATCTTATACCCTATGCCCCGGATGGTTTCGATGTATTTTCCGCACTGGCCCAGTTTCTGGCGCAGGGTTCGGATGTGCACATCGACCGTACGGTTTTCCCCATCAAAGGCGTAACCCCAGATCTTATTCAGAAGCTGGTCCCTGGTCAGGACTCTGCCCCTGTTTTCCAATAAGTAACATAACATCTCGAATTCCTTGCGCGTCAAAGCCACTTCTTCTCCCTGTGACAGCACCCGGTACTGGTCTACATGCACCTCCAGCTCCTCCAGACGATAGACCTTTTCTTCAGCTTTCGGCCGCAGATCCTCCGTCCTGCGCAGCAGTGCCTTGACTCTGGCCAGAAGCTCCATCATGCCGAAGGGCTTTGCCACATAATCATCGGCGCCGTTTTCCAGACCAAATACCTTATCATACTCGCTGCCTTTTGCGGTGAGCATGATCACCGGCATCCGCTTTGTGGCCTCCTTCTGCCGCAGCTTTTGCAGGATCTGTATGCCGTCCTCTTCCGGCAGCATAATATCCAGCAGCACCAGATCCGGCAGGTTTTTCTCACAGGCCGCCCAAAATTCCGAAGGCCTCTCAAAGCCCTCCGCTTCCAGCCCTGCGCTGTTTAAGGTATAGGCCACCAGCTCCCGTATGCTTTTATCATCTTCTACCAGATAGATCAATCTTCTCTCACCTCTTACATCAAGGACTGCTCGTTAATCATCAGCTGGAACCGCAGACCCAGTGTCTGGGCCGCCTTTCGGCAAAGCATCATCCGTTCCAGAAAAATCTCGAAATAATCCATTACGGAACTGTAATGGGTATCGACCGACAGCTTCAGCTTAATCAGCGTATGGGCCTCATTGATCTTCAGCACAGATTTTTCTACGGAATAGTTCACTCTGTCGTGGATATCGAAGGTCTTTTCGTCCCGATTGCGTACCCGTGTCCGGCGTACATCAGACTTATCCGCCAGAATCAGCGCTGCCGCGATGGCATTGACCGGAACGCCATGGCCCTCGTCATGATTGCCGATGGCCGCCACCACTGTGGCAATATCCTCCGCCGGCATCCCCAGCTTATCCAGAATACGAAAAGCCATGACGGCTCCGCTCTGGGAGTGATCCACACGGTTTACCACGTTCCCGATATCATGCATAAATCCGGCGATGCGTGCCAGTTCCACCTCATGTTCCGAATACCCCAGTGTTTCCAGAATATACTTTGCCGTTTCCGCCACCCTCGTTACATGGGCAAAGGAATGTTCCGTATAACCCAACGCGCTCAAGGATTCATCCGCTCTTTTGATATAGGTGCGGATATCTTCATTTTTCTGTATCTGCTCAAATGTAATCATGCTTCTCCTCCGTCCATTTTTCCATGGACGCCTGTGATGGAATATTCTACCCATTCCGCGATATTCGTGGCATGATCGGCGATACGTTCCAGATATTTGGCAATCATCATGAGGTCAATATAAACCTCACCATCTGTACCGCCCTGACGCATCAGCTCAATCAATTCTCCCCGGATCTTGGAGAACAGATCGTCCACAATATCATCATAGCGAATTACTTCCTGTGCCAGTTCCAGATCACGTTTTACAAAAGAATCTACGCTGTTGGTCACCATTTTCACCGCTTCCTGAGACATGGAGCGGATATGGATACTGCTGGCGATCTCAAATTTTTTATCATGCATATTTTCTGTGATCTCCACAATATCCGCCGCCTGATCGCCGATTCGTTCCATATCGGAAATCATCTTCAGAGCGGAAGATATGGTCCGCAGGTCTCTGGCCACAGGCTGCTGCTGCAGCAGCAGCCGCATACACAAAGATTCGATCTCCCGTTCTTTCCGGTCGATCTCTCCGTCCTTTTCCAGCACCACGGGAATCAAACTTTTATCCCTATCGAAAAGGGATTTCAGTGCCGCTGTAATAGCTTCCTCACAAAGCGCCCCCATTTTTATCAGTTCTATATGCAGCTGATCCAGCTGCTCATCAAATCTTGTACGCATATCAGCCAAACCTCCCTGTAATATAATCCTCTGTACGACTATCTTTTGGCATGGAGAAGATCTGTTCCGTCTCTCCAAACTCTACCACTTCCCCCAGAAGGAAGAAGGCCGTTCTGTCGGAAATACGGGCTGCCTGCTGCATATTATGCGTCACCATAATGATAGTATAGTCTTTTTTCAATTCTACCGCAAGTTCCTCGATTCTGGATGTGGAAATGGGGTCCAGGGCAGAAGTGGGTTCATCCATCAGCAGTACCTCCGGCTGTACCGCCAGCGCTCTGGCGATGCAAAGACGCTGCTGCTGGCCGCCGCTCATGCCAAGGGCGTTCTTTTTCAGGCGATCTTTTACCTCGTCCCAGATGGCCGCATCCCGCAGTGCTTTTTCCACAATCTCATCCAGCTTTACTTTGGAACGGATGCCATGGGTACGGGGGCCATAGGCCACGTTGTCATAAATGCTCATGGGAAAGGGATTAGGTTTCTGGAACACCATGCCCACCCGCTTGCGCAGCAGATTGATGTCCATATTCCCATAAATATCCTCGCCGTCCAACAGCACATTCCCGTCAATACGGCATCCTTCCACCAGATCGTTCATCCGGTTCAGGGATTTGAGCAGGGTAGACTTTCCGCAGCCGGAAGGCCCGATAAATGCCGTAATCTCCCCTGCCGGTATTTTTAAATTGATATCCTTCAGCGCTTTAAAGTCGCCGTAATACAGATCCAAATTGGAAATCTCGAATTTTTCCATGCTTATTCCTTCACTCCTACCTTCTTCGCAATCAACCCGGATAAAGCGTTGATGCCGATTACCATTACCAACAGTACCACTGCCGTAGCGTATGCCTGTTCCATATATAACCCTTCATTCAGCAAAGCGTACATATGCACCGCCAGCGTACGGCCCGAGGACATGAGCCCGTCGGCCACCTGCGCCGCCGTTCCGGCGGGATATAATAACGCCGCCGTTTCGCCGACGATCCTGCCAATGGCCAGAATCACACCAGCCAGAATACCGGGCACTGCCGAGGGCAGTACAATGCGAAACACCGTTCTCAGTTTTCCCGCGCCAAGACCAAAGCTGCCTTCCCGGTACAGATCCGGCACCGCGATCAGCGCCTCTTCTGTGGTACGCATAATCAGCGGCAGTATCATAATAGCCAGCGTCAGGGCACCGCCCAAAATCGTATAGCTCCATTCCAGAAAAATGTTGAAAAACAGATACCCGAACAGACCATATACGATGGAAGGAATCCCGGACAACGTCTCTGTTGTAACCCGCACAAGAGATACCAGCTTGTTGCCCCGTTTCGCGTACTCTACCAGATAAATGGCCGACGCGATGCCGATCGGCAGCGCAAACAGCAGGGAAAGCGCCGTAATAATGAGGGTATTGATGATGGCTGGCATCATGGAAACATTTTCCGTGGTATATTCCCAGGCGAACAGTTCCGGACTTAAATTAGGAATCCCCTTAAAGAGGATATAGGCAATCAGCGCAATCAGCACAGAAAGGGTAACCACAGCCGAAAACATAACCAGCAAAAACAACAGCGCGGATAAAGGCTGTTTTTTGTAGCTGCGCAGACGCTGGGATATTTTTTCTTTATTTTGTACACGCATTAGGATCTCCTCCTTTTCAAAGCGGAAAAGGACAAATTGATGATTAAGATAAATACAAACAATACTACACCGGTACCCAGAAGCGCTTCTCTATGCAGATCTGCCGCATACCCCATTTCCATGACGATATTGGCCGTCAGCGTCCGCACACCGCCAAAAATGCTGTCCGGCACCACCGGCTGATTCCCGGCGATCATAATAACTGCCATGGTCTCGCCGATAGCCCGGCCTACCCCCAGGATTACACCGGCTAAAATCCCCTGTTTTGCCGCCGGCAGTAGGGTAAAAAAGACACTTCTTTCATGGGTAGCGCCCAGCGCCAGAGCGCCTTCGTAGTAAGAATTGGGCACCGCCCGGATAGCGGATTCCGATACGCCAATGACCGTCGGCAGAATCATGATGCCCAACAGAATAGAAGCTGTTAAAACACCTTTGCCGTTTCCTCCTGTCAGATCCTGCATAATGGGTACGATGACCACCAGACCAAAGAATCCGTATACAATGGAAGGGATGCCCGCCAGCAAAGATACAGCAGGCTTTACGATCTTATACAATCTTTCCGGACAGAATCTTGCCAGAAATACCGCGCATAATATCCCCATGGGCACACCGACGATGATCGCCCCCGCCGTCACATAAACACTGCCGACGATCATGGGGAAAATACCAAACAACTGATTGGCCGGCATCCATTTCTGCCCCAGCAGAAAATCCAGGACGCCAATCTTCCAAATGGCCGGCACACCGTTGGCAAACAGGAAAATGCAGATCAGCGCCACAGCCAGTATGGAGAAACACGCCGCTAACAAGAAAACGATTTTCATTACGCCTTCTTTCATTGGCTATCTTCGCTCCTTTCTCAAAATTTATGCCGAAAGAAGTACTCTTCCGGCATAAAATGTTCCTTCTCTTTTTTTACTTTCTCTTTCGTTTTGCTCAGGCAATCTCAGACCAGTCTGTAATTTCTCCGGTAAAGATGGATTTTACTGTTTCGCTGGTCATATCGCTGATGCTGTTTTCCTGATTTACGATTACCGCGATGCCATCCAGCGCGATGGTGGTAGGCTGAAGGCCTTTTTCCAGTTCACTATCCTTTACTTCTCTGGATGCCATACCGATATCGCAGCCGCCTTCCGCTACGGAAGTCATGCCTGTGGTGGAATCATTCTGCTGTACTTCGATGGTCACATCGGGATTCAAAGCGATATAAGCCTCTTTCAGTTTTTCCATCACTGGTGTAACGGAAGAGGAACCGGCAATAACGATCTTGCCGCTCATACCGGAAGCGGTATATGTACCTGCGCTGCCTTCGCTGATATAGCCGTTTTCTTCTACCACTGCCTGGCCCTCATCGCTGAGGATAAATGTGATAAAGTCGCTGGCTACATCGGAAAGATCCGCTTTTGTGGCGATATTGAAGGGACGGGATACTTTATATGTTCCGCTCTTGATATTCTCTACGGTAGCATCGGCTCCATCGATCTTCAGTGCCTTAACACTGTCATCCAGAGAGCCCAGGGAAATATAACCAATGGCGTTTTTATTTCCGGCAACAGTTGTCATCATAACAGCGGTACTGTTTGTGATCTCGGCGGTCTGTGTTGTGTAATCCACCTTTTCGCCGGCTTCATTCTCCGCTTCGATCCCGAACAGTTCAATGAACGCGCCTCTGGTGCCGGAGCCGTCTTCTCTGGATACTACGGAAATGGAACCGCTGGCTGCTGTATCGCCTCCTGTTGTTTCCTCACCACTGCCGCCGCAGCCTGTCAGCGCGGATACAGCAACTGCCATCGTCAATGCCAATGCAAAAAACTTTTTCATATTTTCTCTCTCCTTTTTTCTTCTTGTTTTCGTTCTTCTACAATATAATCTTTTATTGTTAAATCTAAAATCTTGCCTTTGTTAAATCTATGTAAAACAAAAACTCTCCCAGAATATAATTTTACAGGAAATTTGATATAAACTCTCCTAATTCATTGACTTTTGGATTTTTTTGTGATAGCATACCTCTGCTTATATCATTATAAAGAAAGGACGGCGTATCCAATGATTCGTAACCGGGCTTTGACGGGCTCTCTGCTCTGTATTTTCAGCGCCTCCCTCTGGGGCGTAACCGGCACTGTGGGTCAGTTCCTTTTTCAGGAAATGGGGTTTTCCTCCAAATGGCTGGCCTCTGTGCGTATGCTTCTGGCAGGCATATTTCTTTTAAGCTATTTGTTTTTTAAGGCTGGGAAAAAAGTATTTTACATATGGAAACGAAAAAAGGATGCCAAAGAGCTTCTGATTTTTGCGCTTTTGGGTATGCTGTTTGTGCAATACGGCTATTTTGTCGCCATTGGCTACTCCAATGCCGCCACCGCTACGGTACTGCAATATCTGGCCCCGGTCATGCTGGTGGTATATAGCACCATTCGCAGCAAAAAACGGCCTTCTCTGGCGGAAGCGGTGGCTGTGGCCTTTGCGCTGATTGGTACCTTTCTGCTGGCAACCCATGGGAATATCCATTCTCTGAATATTTCCGGCGCGGCGCTGTTCTGGGGACTTCTTTCCGCCGTAGCACTGGCCTTTTATACCGCTTACCCCCAGCGTCTGTTAAGAAGATACAACACCATCCTGCTGATTGCCTGGGGGATGCTGCTGGGCGGCATCTGTACCAATCTGGTGACCCCCTTCTGGCACATCCAGGGGATTGTCAGTCCGGTTTCCATCGGCTGTCTGCTCTTTGTGGTATTTTTCGGCGCTATGCTGCCTTATATTACCTTTTTGTACGGCGTAAAATATATCGGGCCCACCAAAGCCAGCCTGCTGGCCAGTGTAGAACCCCTTTCCTCCACATTGGCTTCTGTGCTCTGGCTGCATACCCATCTGGAATGGATCGATTATCTGGGCTTCCTGTTTATTGTGGCAACGGTCTTTGTCCTGTCGTTAAAAACCCGACCCGCCGCAGAGCCCTCTTCTTGAGGTATATTCCTCTCAAAAGGAAAAAAGACTATGTAAAAAATGCACAAATAAAAACGGAGCAGGTCTCTTGCAGGGACTTGCTCCGTTTTTTGATTCATATGCGTTTACTTTTGAACTTTTTATTTGTACTGATGCAGAACGTGGTCTACGATACCAACAATCTTGCCGCCTTCCAGATATACACGGGGTACTCTCTTTGTTACTACGCAGGTTAATTCGTAGTTGATGGTGCCCAGCATATCTGCCAGTTCTTCAATGGGCAGGCACTGATCGCCCTGTTTACCGAATACAACAACTTCATCTCCCATTTTTACGTCAGGGATATCTGTTACGTCGATCATGCACTGGTCCATGCAGACACGGCCAACAACGGGCGCGAATTTGCCGTTTACCAGCATTCTTGCCTTATTGGACAGGTTTCTGTTGTAACCGTCCGCATAGCCGATGGGTACTGTCGCGATAACACGGTCTGTTTCTGCAGTATAGGTTCTGCCGTAGGACAGCTGAGAACCAGCCTTTACATGTTTTACCAGACCAATGGAGGTTTTCAGTGTCATCAAAGGTTTCAGATCAATGCGGCCTTCGCATTCGCCGGAGGGCAGCATACCATATGTAATGATACCGGAACGGCACATATCCAGATGTTTTTCAGGATAGGAAATAATGGTCGCACTGTTTGCGCAGTGACGCAGACCTACATCTACACCGGCTGCCTGCAGAGCCTCGATCATTTTTGTAAAGCGGGCAAACTGCATATCTGTAAACTGAGGGTTATCACCCTGGTAAGCGTCCGCTACTGCGTGATGAGTGAAAATACCTGTAATATGGATATTGGGCATTTTGCTGACTTCCCGGATCTCCTTCAGGGATTCCTCGAAGTTTTCGTCATCGGTCTGGAAACCAACACGGGTCATACCGGTATCCAGTTTGATGTGGCCGTCTACCACTACGCCAGCCTTCGCAGCTGCATCCTGCAGTGCGCGGCAGTATTCCATACCAATCAGCGCCTGTGTGATCTTTTTGTCTGCCATAATAGATGCGCAGTCCACAGGTGTATAGCCCAAAACCAGAATCGGTTTTTCAATGCCTTCGTTGCGCAGGCTCATACCTTCCTCAATATTGGAAACACCAAACCAGTCAAAACCAGCTGCCTGCAGTTTGCGGGAAATAAAGCCGTCTCCATGACCATAACAGTCCGCCTTTACGATCCCCATGACTTTCTGTCCGTCTTTCATTTTTGCCTTGATGCTCTTAATGTTGTAATCCAGCGCATCCAAATCAATTTCTGCCCAGGTTCTTCTAATAAAGTCCATTTCATCCGCTTCCTTTCATTCCTTGAATGTTCAGTGATAACGTCAGATTTGCCAAAACGTTGTACTAATTGTAGCACAATACACCATTTTTTACAACATACTGTGAAAAATATTCTCTTGCCTTCACTAATATTCATCAGAATAAACAACTCTTGTCAAACAATCTTCTATGCCAGATAAAATCTGGAAAACAGTGAGAATACACTTTCCAGGCCCTCGCCCACATCCGCCGGATGGTCCGCGTCTCCTACCACAGCATAGGACAGCCGCTCATCCATCAGCGCCATGGCGATTTCCGGCTCCGGCGCCGCTTCGGAACCTACGGCCGTGATGATATGATCCGCCTGCACGAAAAAGGTCTGTCCAGCCAGAGAAATAAAGACTTTTTTCTCTGATACGGAAACCGCCTTAGAATCCGCCATCAGCTGTACACCGGCCTGTTTCAGTTCCCGCAGCAACGGTCTGGCCAATGCCCCCAGGTCTTTGCCCATTTTACTGCCCTGCTCCAGAATCTTGATCTTTGCCTCCGGTACTTTTGCCATCAGATAAGCCGCCGTTTCCATTCCCAGAGATCCGCCGCCGATGAGAATTGTCTGTCCCTGTCCAAAGACCGACATCTCCTCCTCTGTCATTGCCAAAACTTCCTGGGCCAGAGAAGCATCCTCTCTTTCCAGGCCTTCCAGCTGAGGGAAAAGCGGTTTGCTTCCGGTAGCGATCACAGTCAAATAAGGCTTCTTCTCCATTACAAAAGAAACATCTGCCTTTTGCCCCAGCAGCACATTTACCTCCAGACGCTCTAATTCCTGCTCCAGCCAGGAAACGAATCTTCCCAGATCCTCCTTGTGGGGAGGCAGCTTCGCCAGCTTCAGCTGACCACCCAATGCGGCCTCCTGACAAACCAATGTCGTCTTGAATCCTCGTTCTGCCGCTTTTTTCGCCGCATACATCCCGGCAGGGCCGCCGCCGATGACCAGCACTTCCTTTCTGGTAGCGATTTTTCGCCGCTGATTTTCCATGTATTCCCGTCCTGTTTCCGGGCAGAAAGCACATTTTAGTTCTTTTCCCTTCAGCACATCGGCAATACAATGATTGCAGCCCTGACAGGGATTATATATTTCTTTTTTCTCTAATTTTTCCACGAAATGAGGGTCTGCCAAAAATGCACGGGCAGATCCTACCAAATCACAGACACCTTCCTCCAGCAGTCTTTCCGCTGTTTCCTCATCCTGAATTCTGTTGCAGGCGATCACGGGCAGTTCTGTATACTTCCGCACCGCCGCCGCAAAAGGCCCATAGGCGCCTTTCTCTACAAAATAAGAGATCTGCTCCACAGGAGACTCGTGCCATCCGCCGGTAACAGTAAAGGCATCCGCCCATTCCCTGGCCTTCCGGCAGAATACCACCGTATTCGTCAAATCATAACCGCCATCCAGCATCTGTGCCCCCGATACCTTGACCAGCATCGGAAGATCGTCCACGGCCTGACGAACCGCCGCCAGCACCTCCAGCGGATAGGTCATTCCCTGATCCTTCTCATATCCATAGCAATCTTTCCGCAGATTTGTCAGGGGAGAAAGAAATTCAGACAGCAAATATCCCGCGGACACACTGATCTCCACAGCGTCTGCCCCACATTTCCGGCAAAGAGCCGCTGTTTTGGCAAAAGCCTCTTTTGTTTCCTCTAATTCCGCTTCTGTCATTTCCCTGGGTTCCGTTCGGAAAATAGGGGATGCCACCGCCGAGGGCGCCAGAAGCGCTTTCCCCTCATGATGCTTCCCGCTTTCATTCCGCCCACAGTGGAACAGCTGAACAATCAGCCTGCAATCATACTGATGCACTTTGTCCGCCAGAATTCTGAGGCTGTCTTCTTCCAGTGTGCCACCCTGATACATTCCTTTCAGAGCACCGTCTTCATTGACTGCCAGTACCATCGTCACAGCGGCGGCACCGCCTTTGGCCCGTTCCTCATAAAAGGCATAGTCCCGCTCTCCCAGCGCCGTTCCTTCCGCGAATCCGGTATGTGCCGCCAGCATAATCCAGCGGTTTTTCAGTGACATTGTTCCTATATGATATGGTGAAAACTGCATGGTTTTTCCTCCTTTTTGTTCCTACTACGCTTCTGTTTCAGCATAGCATAAAACCATTTGTTTTTCCATAAAAAATAGGCTTTTCCATATAAGAAAGCGCAAAACATAAATTCCTCAAAAAGACCTGACGAACACCGTAAAAAAACGCCGGAATCCATTACATTTTTTTGGGATTCCAGCGTTTTTTTCATAAATCGTGCGAAAACACTTTGTTCAAAATCATTCTTCCGTTGTGTGGGACGCGTATTTTCTGCCTGTATGCACGACTCCTACAATATAAAGCGCCGCAAGCACACCTGCGATTCCATAAGAAAGGTGCAGAGGCAGTCCAAAACCGATGGACTGATTCAAAAGGAAGGACGCGATAATAAAGAAATAGAATGTACCCGGTACCAAAGATACTAGGAACGCAAACTTTGGCGCGCCTTTTTTGGCGATCAGATAAACACTGATGGCGGCAAAAGCGAACACAGCGATAGTCTGGTTTGCCCATGCGAAGTATCTCCACAAAATATTAAAGCCCTGGGTATTTAATTTCGCAAATACCAGAATTGCAATTACAGGGAGAAAGATGCCCAGTGTCACCGCGATACGATTTCTTTTTTCCTTTTGGCTGATATGCAGATAATCCGCGATCATCAAGCGGCAGGATCTCAATGCTGTATCACCGGAAGTAATGGGCAGAATAATTACGCCCAAGATTGCGATGATACCGCCAACAGGACCCAGCATATTCAGCGCTACCTCGCCAACAACACCCGTCGCGCCGCTGAGAGAGCCAGCGTTATAGATGCCCATGGCCGCAGCGGCCCAGATCATGGCTATCAGACCTTCCAGGATCATGGTCCAGTAGAAGGTAAATTTCCCTTCTCTTTCAGAGGTAACACTGCGTCCGATCAACGTACACTGTGTAGAGTGGAAACCGGATGTGATACCACACGCTACCGTTACAAAGAATACGGGGATAAAGGCTGTGCCAGCGCCAGTATTGCCCGCCGCATCCCACATGGGATACAGCTGAAACAGTCCTTTGAAACCATGGGTGAAATCCAGATTATTCAGCTCGTAACCCTTCAGGAAAATACCACCGAATACACCGATAGCGGACAGCAGCAGGATCGCGCCGAAAATCGGATAGATTCTGCCGATGATTTTGTCAATGGGAAACAGAGTGGCAATCAGATAATAGGCCAGAATCACAGCGTAAATGATCCATGTCCAGATATTTACCCCCTGAATGCCCGCAATCTGTACTGCGAACAGATCCCCAGGGGTATAGGTAAATACAGCGCCAACCAGGAGCATCAGGATACACAGGAAAATATTATATACCTGATAGGTTTTATTGCCCAGAAACTTTTTCACAATGCCGGGCATCTGCGCGCCATCCTGACGCAGGGACATCATACCGCTTAAATAGTCATGCACTGCGCCGCTGATGACACAGCCAATGGGAATGGTAATAAAAGCGATGGGACCAAACAGAATCCCCTGGATTGGACCAAAAATAGGACCGGTTCCGGCAATATTCAGCAGGTTAATCAATGCGTTCTTGTATTTGTTCATGGGAACAAAGTCAACACCGTCCTGTTTTCTCACAGCCGGAGTCTGGCGATCATCAGGGCGAAAAATATGTTCTATAAATTTACCGTAGATGAAACCACCGATCAATAAAATAACAAGTCCACTTATAAATGTTGTCATACTTTAAACCTCCTCCCGGACTTGTTTTGCAAACTCGAATGTTCTACCGCGGTTAATTTTTGATTCGATGTCTACTTTACTGACACATTATAAAAACATATTGTTCAAAATTCAATACTATATTTCATTTTTTTGAATGATTCGTTCAGAATCATGATTTTTCCTATTTTTTGGCCAAATAAATCTTATTTAAACTATCTTTAAGCATAATTTCTAAAAATCAATCACGAATATCAACAAAATAAATTATTTATATTATTCTAAATTTCTATAATTCCCATAATATATATCAATTATTTACATGGATTTCCCACTTTATTGCACCTATGTTCAACTGTTTTCCGAAAACACTTTTTTATTTTTGTGGCAACTTTCTAAAATCTAACTTGTCATACAATAAAGCATTGTAAAATTTTATTTATACATTTTATTCAAAATATATGATAGTTTTATACATACTGTATACTTGTAATCGGCCGCAACTTTTCCCTGGAAAATATACTCACTATCAAAACTTGAAAATTCACATTTTGTTCCTCCCTCAGCCATATTCCAGATTCAGAATCTCCCTTATTCACAGTATAACGATTCCATTTACAGCGGCAAACATTCATCCTCTATTTTTCAGTACAAAAAAAGGAACTCCCTTTCGAGAGTTCCTTTCGTTCCATTATGCAAAAAGAATGAAATTAGCAGCCTTCCTTCATTTCTTTCAGGCCCATCAGACCGTCTGTGAACAGTTTTGCATCCATCAGTTTAATCTGGCCGTTTTCGTCTCTGTCAATGATAGGCTCAAAGTCCATCATATCCAGAATCTGTGTCTGCAGATCAATACCAGGAGCAATCTCTGTCAGATGCATACCATCTTCCTGCAGATGGAATACACATCTTTCTGTCAGGTACATTACCTGCTGTTTGTTCTTCAGAGCGATGTCACCGTTGAATGTAACCTGTTCTACTTCTTTCAGGAATTTTTTCTGTTTGCCTTCCTGCAGAATTACAACTTTGCCGTCCTGAACAGCTACTTTCAGGCCGCCTGCTGTAAATGTACCGCAGAAGAATACCTTAGGTGTGTTCTGAGTGATGTTGATGAAGCCGCCGCAGCCAGCGATTCTGGGACCAAATCTGGAAACGTTGATGTTACCATGGCCGTCGCATTCTGCCAGACCCAGGTAGCACAGATCCAGACCGCCGCCATCGTAGAAGTCGAACTGATAACCCTGGTCGATCAGAGCGTCTGCGTTATATGCGGAACCAAAACGAATGCCGCCAGCGGGAACGCCGCCAACAGCGCCGCCTTCTACTGTCAGTGTCATGAAGTCGCCGATACCTTCTTCGTTTGCAACAGATGCAACATATTCAGGAACACCAACGCCCAGGTTAACTGCAACGTCTTTTTCCAGTTCCATTGCGCCACGACGACCGATTACTTTCTTAGCGGACAGAGGCAGGGGTTCGGGAGCAACTTCAGGTCTGCGCTGTTCACCGGACAGAGTAGGATCGTATTCGCAATCCAGTGTCTGCTGATGATCTGCGGAGTCAGCTACTACTACATAGTCAACATAGATGCCGGGAACCTTAACCAGTCTAGGATCCAGAGTACCAGCTTTTACAACTCTTTCTACCTGAACGATAACGATACCGCCGCTGTTTTTAACAGCCTGGCATACGGAAGTGCCTTCCAGAGGGGATACTTCCTTTTCAAAGGAAATGTTACCGCTTTCATCAGCGTAAGTACCTCTGATCATAGCTACATTGATAGGGAATGCAGGGTAGAACAGATAGTCCTGGCCTTTGATGTTTACCAGTTCGATGATATCTTCTTTTGTGATATCGTTTACTTTACCGCCGCCGTTTCTGGGGTCGATGAAAGTACCCAGACCAACTTTTGTAAATGTACCGGGTTTATGTGCAGCGATATCTCTGAACAGGTGGCACAGAGCGCCCTGAGATACGTTGTAAGCTTCCATTTTATTTTCCAGAGCCATTTTTGCCAGAGCGGGAACTGTTGCCCAGTGGCCTGCGATATATCTTTTCAGCATGCCTTCATGTGCATAGTGTTCTGCGCCGCGGCCATCTTTGTTACCCTGAGAACCGCAGTATACATATGTCAGGTTGTTAGGTTCGCCTGTTTCCAGGAATCTTTTTTCAACCGCTTTGTTCAGAGCTTCGGGAATCGCACTTGCTACGAAACCGCTGGTTGTAATGGTATCGCCATTTTTTACCAGTTTCGCTGCTTCTTCAGCAGTAATAATTTTAACTTGTCTCATCGTTAAAATCCTCCTAAATCTTGTGTTACATAATTCTAAGACACTGGGGTAGTCTCCTGCCCCAGTGTCCCAACATTTTATGGTACTACATCTGCTTCATTTCGAAAGAGTTTTGATTACATCATTTCTACGAAGGACTGCAGTCTTGTCTTAACCTGTTCGAAGGAGGTTACTTCCTGGTCAACTTCGATCATCAGGTTCTTAACGCCTCTTTCTTCGAATTCTCTGTACAGTACAGGGTAATCCCATTCTTCGGGATCACAGAACTTCATCTGAGCGATGATCACTGCGTCTGCGCCTGTCTGAACCATTTTGTTCATCAGCATTTTGCCGCGGCCTTTCTTTGTATCTGTAGCTACGGAGCAGCCATACATCTGCTGCCATGCTTTTGCCATTCTGTACAGAGGGCCTTCTTCGCCATCCAGAACGTCTACACGGATCTGTCTGGATTCCTGAGCCAGGTCATCGTCTACGATAGCCAGACCAAATTCGTTGAAGATGTCAAGCAGTTCGTTGGGCTCCAGCAGGATGCCGGCAACGATAACTTTCTTGCCTGCCCAAGGCTGAACGGGCATAGCTTTTACTTCAGCGATCAGTTCTTTTACCAGTTCTGTGTGTTTTTCTTTCAGCATGAACTGTCTTGCTTTGAATACAGCGTGACGGCTAACAGCATCGATTACCTGAGGGTAGTCAGCTGCTACTTTCACGAATTCACGCATAACCTGTCTGTTTTCGTTGTAAATTGCGATGGATCTTTCCAGATCAGCGTTTGTGATCTTAACGCCCAGGTAGTGTTCCAGCTGAGCTTTTACCAGTTCGTATTCTTTTACCAGGAATGTGTTTGCTGCTTCCAGGCCTCTGTTCTGAGGATGTGTGAATACGATAACAGGAGATGTGCCTTTCCATTTCTGGCTCAGGCATTTCAGTGTGTCACAAGGTACGGAGAACAGTACAGCGGCCAGGTCGTCATAAGCGCCTTCGCACTGCAGCTCCATAACCTGCTGCATAATGGAACAAGCGAAAGGAGGCAGGTATGTACGAGCTTTGGAAATTGTCTTGCCCTGTGCGCCCCAGATACCCATAGGCAGGTAACCTGTAGCGTGAACCATTTCTTCGGGTGCGTAGATAGGCATGATACCTACAGCGCCTTTCCCTGTTTCTGCTTTATAATCGTCCATTGCTTTTTTGGGATTTGCTGCAATGTCTTTTAATTGGGATAAGATAGCTTCAACTTTACTCATCGTTTTCTCCTCCTTATTCTGCTGCCATATTAGCTTCCATCATTTCAACCAGAGCCTGAACACGAGTCTCATACTGTGCAGGAGAGTAAACACGAGGGTCTGTCTGGTCGCCGTCAAAACTTACGTAAGGCAGGCCGTTCTTTTCTTTGATTACTTCGGCTGTTTCTACGTTCAGGAAGCTCATCAGCTTACAGCTTCTGTTCAGGTGATAGATAACACCATCAACTTTACCATGTTCCATAATACCCATCAGTACTGCAGCTTTGTTGCTCAGGCAGGTATTGATGTATGTTCTTGTATAAGCTTCTGCCATGGAGTGCAGGGATTCATCGTTTGCATCATAGGTCAGATCCCAGATTGCAGGGTATGCGGAACCTGTCATGATAGTACCCATGTTCTTCAGAGTCTTGAATGTGTGACCCAGGTGAGGCCATACAGCGATACCTTCCCACTGAACACGTGTCTTTTCAGCGCCTTTGAATGCGTAGATACCTGCTTTCAGGTTTTCTTCCAGTTCATCAGCGAATGCTTTGAATGTGATTTCAGCGTAGTCCAAGGAACGGCAAGCAACGATCAAAGCCATGTAGTTGAACAGGTCGAAACCATTCAGAGGAGAGGGTTTATACTTTGTGAAGTCAGCGATTCTGTTCCACTGATATACGGAACGCTGTGTCTGGTTCTTAACTTCCTGGAATTTCTTCCAGTCGAAAGGTCTGCCGCAGATTACTTCCAGCTGAGAAATAGCATTTCTGAATTCATCAGCGATATATGCTTTTGCATATTCAGGAATAGGCATTGTGTGGTTGAAAGGTACGTCGATAACGATGCAGGGAATATCCAGTTCAGCTGCCAGGTTTTCGTACCATTTCAGCAGTGTGTTACAAATATTGTTACATGTGATTACCAGGTCGGGCAGAGGAACGTCAGCTGCGGGAGAGTTAACCAGAACTTCGGGTTTCACGCCTGTTGTAGCAGCTTCTTTCAAGCATTCCATGTAACCCATGTTTACTCTACCATAAGAACAGCAGTCGATGTTGTAGCCTTTTCTTTCTGCTACATCCAGCATATCCATAGCGCCTTTTCTAGCACCGATACCAGCTGCATGTGTTTCGGGATAAACCATAGCGATGCCCATGGTTACGCAGAATTCCGGAGGAGCTACAGAAGCGGACCAGCATACCAGGTCGCCTCTTTCTTTTGCTTCTCTAGCGTCCTGATCGGCTTTGTTCTGATAGTAGCCTAACAATTGTTTTGCTTTCATGCCTTGTGTTAAACTCATTCTAATCCCTCTTTCTTATTTTTTTTGAGCGGCTTCGTATGCAAACAGTGCTGCACCGAGCGCGCCTGTTGTTTGTGGATTTGGTGCCACAATTACGTCTGTTTTCAATACGCCGGCAACTGCTCTTACCACACCCGCGTTTTTGGCAACGCCGCCAGTCATGACAACGTCCTTTTCCAAACCGCCTCTGTAAGCAAGACCGCAGGCTCTGCTGGCTACGGACAAATGCACGCCTTTGATGATGTTGTTTCTGCTTTCGCCGCTGGAAAGCTGGGAAATAACTTCAGACTCCGCAAATACGGTGCAGGTGCTGCTGATGGGCGCCGTATCTGTTGCCTGCGCATCCAGGTCTGCCATTTCGTCCAATGTCGTTTCCAGTACTCTTGCCATTACTTCCAGGAAACGTCCTGTACCCGCTGCACATTTATCATTCATAAAAAACTGCTTGATGCCACCCTTATCGTCCAGACGGATCGCTTTCGCGTCCTGACCGCCGATATCAATGATGGTGCGTGCAGTCGGTACCAAATGGTAAATCCCTTTGGCATGGCAGCTGATCTCGCTGATCTGTTTATCAGCGCCCTCAAAAGCGAATCTGCCATAACCTGTTGCCACAACAAAAGACATATCCTCTCTTGTCAGGCCACTCACTTTGAAAGCCTGTTCCAAAGCTCTCTGGGGACCGCTGGAACCTGTTCCTACCTGAACAACTTCCGCAGCCACAACGTCCTTCCCGTCTTTCAGGATCACAACCTTGGAAGAAGCGGAACCAACGTCAATACCCAATGTGTACATCCTTTGACCTCCTTAAATATCTATATTTGACCATGCGATAAAAACAAATGAAACATGAAATCGTTAGATCTAAGCGGAAAAATACGCCCCGTAATCATGTATTTCCCGCTGGAAGGAATCCCTTCCGGATCACGCGAAAACCAACGTAAACACATCAGTCTTTCACGTTTTACAATGGTCAGCATGCAATTTCCACACCCGCCATTTGTTTTGATTATAGCATCTTTGTATTTTGATTGCAACCATATTGTTAAAAATTTATTCTAATTTTCCATTTTTAAGAGAAAAAAAACGCTGTCCCTGCAAAACAAGGAATTTTGTATACAATCCCGCCCCGTCATTGACATTTTCCTTCCTTTTTTTACCGTTTTCTTTTCCTTTTTTGTGAAATTCTCCATAGTTGCAGGCTTTTTAAAGTTTTCCAGCCGTCATTCCTGCACACTTCCGTCCTGTAATTCCTAGCTGACAAATGGCCTAAAACTGCTTCGTATGCGAATTATTTGGATAGGAAATCCTTCTGTTTTAGTAGATTTTGTTAAATTATCGGCAAAAATTTGTTAAAGATCCACATAAGTCCGGCTCTTTTGTCTATAAAAAAACGAAGCCCTGCGGCTTCTGCCGCAAAATGGCTTCGTTTTATAGTTTTTCCGTTTTTTTCTGTTTTTCCAGAATCAGCGAGAAGAGTTTTTCCTCTGTCAAAACCTGAAAGCAGGAGATCCCCAGTTCCTCCGCCCGGCGTTCCAACAGCGCCAGGGCCAGTTCATAGTAGTCCCCTTTGACCCTCATCTTCTTGGCCAGCCTGGGTAGGTGCTCCTCATTCAGCTCCCGCAGTGTCAGAGTTTCTCCGTCTTTTTCCGCTTCCTTCTGCAAAATGGTTTTGAGCATTCCATAGGCTCTTGCCTCACTCCACTGCCGGTCAATATAGTAGGTTTGACCGCAAAGACCGTAAATGGTCCGCAGGCCGTCGTAATATCCCAGAAGCATATCCCTTCTGACCTGTTCGCTGTCAAACTGCAATACTCCGCCCAGCTTTTCTCTGGGAGCGATGACCGTCACGCAGGCATCCTCCGGGATCTTTACCCGTTTTTCTATGCCTACGCCAAAAATTCTCAGTACCAACAGGTCCCGGTAGCCCCGTTTCAGCAGACTGTCAATGGGCACCAGATTCTGTATGCCGCCGTCCGTATAATATTTCCCATCCAGCCGTTCCGGCTTAAAAGCGGGGAAGTAGGCACTGGCCAGCAGCATTTCCGCCAGCCTGCCCTCCTCTATGTCCTTGACATCCAGATCCAGTTCCTCCCGGTCGCTGACAGAATACGTCACCAGATAAAAATTTTTATGGGAGTTTCGGATCTTTTCCTCATCCACCGTCTCCTCCAGCAAACGCCGCAAAGGCTCTGTACGAAATCCGCCCTGCCGAATCACCTCCGCCATGTTCCACAGAAATTCCCGCAGTTCTTCTCCATGCAGTTCCTTGTGGTAGTATGCCCGCATCTGCTCATCGTCCACGTCCATGATCTGAGAAAATCGGATATTACGCCAAAGCTCCTCCGCCAATGCCAGATCATCCATCACCATCAACGCACCATTCAGGGCGCCTACCGATGTGCCGGAAACGGCGCAGATCTTTACACTTGCCTCCTTTAAGGCCCTCCAGACACCAATCTGGTAGGCCCCTTTGGCACCGCCGCCTTCCAGCGCCACTGCGTATTCTTTTGTCAGATCCAGTTTTGGCTCCATATCTTCTCCTATTCCGCCATTTTTTCCAGGGCCGCCTTCAATACTTTTCCGGCGATAGGCGTAGCACTGCCATAAGCCTCGGAATTTTCAATAATCACGGCAATACTTACCTGCGGATCTTCCGCCGGCGCATAGCCCACAAACCAGGAATGATCCTTGCCCGTAGCGTTTTCGGCCGTACCGGTTTTGCCCGCAACGGTCACGCCGCTGATCTGGGCTGCCGTCCCTGTGCCGCTTTCTACGACACCGATCAGCATTTCCTTCAGCGCCGCCGCTTCCTCCGGCGTACAGATCGACATGAGCTTGTTGGGCACCGTCGTTTTTCCTGTTTCTCCATTATAATACTGCATATGATCAATAATATACGGTTCCATCATAATTCCGTCATTGGCAATAGCAGAAATCAGCATCGCCATATACAGCGGGGATACACTGGTTTTCCCCTGGCCAATAGCTGTTTCCACCAACTCGCTTTCGGTGGAATCCGCATTCAGATGCATGATGCTGTTGCTGTACGCCAGATCAAATCCATAATCTGCCGTAATACCGCAGGCCTCCATTTCCTTGCTGAGATTATCAGCGCCGATCTCTTCCGCCAGCGCGGCAAAATAGCAGTTGCAGGAGGCCGCCATCGCCCCCGCCATATCCACTGTGCCATGGGCTCTATTGTTATAGCAGTGGATAACCTTATCCTGGAATTCCTCTTCCCCTGTACAGGTATAAGTAAAGTTCTGCCAGTCTGGGAAATATTCCATAGCCGCCAGGGCTGTGATGGTTTTAAAGGTAGATCCCGGCGGGTAAAGCCCCTGGGTTGCCCGGTTCACCAGAGGACTGTCCTCATCGGAAACCAGATACTCCCAATCCGCAGAAACCGTATTAGGGTCAAAATCGGGATACGCCTGCATAGCCAGAACACGGCCCGTAGAGGGCTCCATCACCACAACGGCCCCTTTGGCACTGCCCAGCAGATCTCCGGCGATGCTCTGGATATCCATATCCACTGCCAGCACCACGTCATTCCCTCTGGGATCTGTGCCGGAAAGCAGTCCCTGTATCCGCTGAAGCAGTTCCCGGTAAGGTGTCATCAGCTCAAAATTGGCCGCCGCTTCCACGCCGGTTTTCCCTACACTGCTGTATCCCGTAATGTGCGCCGCCATCCTGGCTCTGTTGTATTCCCGCAGATAGGAACCATCCTCCTGCTGGACACTGGTGGCAAGCACTTCCCCGTTTTTATCCAGAATATCCCCTCTCTGGATACCGTCCACATCGGTGCGCATCCGGATATTATAGGAATTGGCGGAGATTTCCTCCCGGTCTACCAGGGCCAGCTTGCCCAGATATCCCAGCAGGAGAAAAAAACATAATGCCAGGAGCCAGAAGACTCTCCGCGCGCTTTTCTTCATATTATTCATCGCCGTAGTAGCCTCCTTCCAGATACTGCATCCGCTGCTCCTCCGCCGCCTGGTTATGCTGTTCGCAGTATACGCAGACCCACTGAAGAATCCCCATCATCATCAGGCTCACCAGTACGGAACTGCCGCCGTAGCTGACCAGCGGCAGCGTCACCCCGGTCAAAGGGATCAGCTTGATAACACCGCCAATAATCAGAAAAGCCTGGAAAGACAGCATCACAATAACGCCTACCGCCAAAAGGCTGTAATATCGTCTGGTGCAGTCCAGCGTAATCCGGATTCCCCGATATAATATCATAATAAAAATACAAATGATGCCCGCGCCGAACAGCACGCCCATTTCCTCACAGATGGCGGCAAAAATACAGTCACTTTCCACCACAGGAATGCTGACCGGCATACCCTTTGTCAAACCGCTGCCAAACAGGCCGTAGGTAGTAATGGCAAACAGAGACGTTACGATCTGATATCCGCCGCTGTCGATATCCGCCCAGGGATCCCGCCATGCCGCCACACGGACACGCACATGAGAAAAGAGCTTATAGGCAATCACGGAAGCCAGACTGGCGGAGCCCATGCCCAGCAAAACCAGAATTTCGTTGGACGTGGCAATATACAGCATCGCCATATAGGTCATAAAGAAGATCAGGGCACTGCCCAGATCCTTCTGCAGCACCAGAAGCGCCACTACCCCCGCGCTCAGAACCGCCGTAATCAGGAATTCCCGCAGTTCCACACGTTTGCGGAACACACTGGCCAGATAAAATACAAACAGGAATTTCGCAATCTCGGAAGGCTGGAAACTAATACTGCCGATCTGCAGCCAGTTCTGGGAACCGCCATGCTCCACGCCCACGATCTGTGTCAGCAGCAGCAGGCCATAACATACGATAATATAAGCCCATTCAAAAACCTCAAACCGGGGAATCAGCCGCAGCACCGACGGCAGAAGAAGCATCCCCGCCAGTCCTATGGCCATCCAGAGCAGCTGCTTATAGGCAAAAGTCGCGTCTACCCGATGAAGAATAATCAGACTCACATCCATCAAAAACAGCATCCCCGTCCAGATCAGAGGACAGCCCTCATAATAGAACCGGTCCAGAAGCTGAATGGCCACCAGAATAAAGGCCAGCGATACAGCGCCAAAGACCAGCGCCTGCCAATGGAACAAATGGGTCTGTGTATCATAGGAAAGAATCAGAAACGCCGTCAGGTGCATCAGCACCACCAGCCGCCGTTGTATGGATACCGCACGATAAGGACTGCCCAGATAGCCGCCCTGTTCATAAGCGATATATACAATGGCTTCCCACAGGAACAGCCCAATATAGATCACAAATAAATACCTGCTCAGCATTACCACTAAGTCAAACATCGTCTCACTCCACTCCACGGAAGAAATGCCCTTTGGTACTTCCTTTTTCACTCATTTGCTGCAGCAGCTGCTTCGTTTCGGCGCCACAGCGCTGAGGGTCCTTTGTCATTTCGCAATATGCCCGAAGAATCCGCTCTGTACGCCCGGGGCCTTCCTTTGTAAACTGCAGCCGCACACTGCCCACAGCGTTTTCCAGCACTTCATCATAAAATTTCAGGGTAAACAGAGGCTTCCCGTTCAGGATGCCGCAGACACACCGTTCACAGTCTGTCATCAGCGGGAATTTTTCTCCCTTTCTGTCCCGAAGGAAATATAAATCCTCATGATACCGTTTACTGCAATACTCTCCGCTCTTTTTCCCTCCGGCAAAGTTCCCCACAGGACACTGCTGGGTCGTCATCAGCGGCAGATAGCCGTAAACAATCATTTCACAGTCCCGGTCCGCCATAGCGCGGATCTCCTGTAAGTTGTTTTCCACAGAAAGGCAGACCTCGTCCGCTCCCTGCGCCTTCCAGAATTCCACAGAAGAGCGGTTCATCACATTCAAATTATGATCCGCCACAATCTTTTTCCCGCTTTGGGCCACTGCCCCCAACTGCCCGGCGGAACGCACCAGAAAACCGTCCAATTCACTATGCAAATACTGGGCCAGCCGTTTTTCGTCCTCCGGACGTTCCCGGTCCACACGGGGCAGCGCAACAAAGCACTCGATCCCCTTCTGGCGGCATTTTTCCACACAGCTTTCCAACTGCCCGGCAAAATCCTTTGTCGATTCCAGATAAATCCTGGCTACGCCATTCTGACGAACTGCCGCCTCAAACTGCTCCAGCGTCTGCACCAGTACCGTCACCCGCTTCTTCAGAAGGTTCCGCTCCGTTTTTCTTTCCGGCAGCGCCTCCTGCGCTTCTTCTTTGCGCTTGGATTTTTTCAGGATCGCCTGCTCCAGCGCCTGTGCGCCTTCTCTACGCAGACGGTTGATAGAACTGATGCCAATATAAATATCTTCATCCATTTCAATGGCCAACTCCGCGAAAACAAAGGGTGTCGCGCCCATTTTTTCGGCTTGCTGCCGCAGCGCTTCTTCTGTCAGAGGACGGTTGGAAGCACGTTCCACCACATCTCCCGTCACATAAACGCTGCTGCCCCGGTTATCCCACAGCTGCAGGGCCATAGGCTCTCCCACTCTGGCCTTCCATATGCCCCAAACCGGCAGCTTTCTGCTGTCCTTTTCCCAGGTTTTTCTCAACTCATCGTTTAACGCCTTGCCATAGGTACGATAAACCACATCATTCTTTTCAATATCCCCTTCCAGTGTCAGCGTGATAAATTCTCCCGCTTTGGAGGACTTTGTGATATTGCAGCCCACATGAGGCCCTTTTTGGGTCCAGATCTCAATGCCGTCCCCTGGAATCAAAGGCTCTCTGGTACGAATTGTCACTTTCCTGTATTTAGGCAGATAAGCGTCTACCATGCCTACCTTCAACCCCCATGTTTTGGGACGTTCCACACTCATCATATCCAGACCGCCCCGGGCCGTATAATACCCTTCCGTAAAACCGCCGCGGTTAAACAGCTGGGTCAGCTCCTTCATATCCTCTGCGGAAACCTCATAATGCTCCGGGTCCTCAAAATACAGGTCGATATATTTCCGGTAGATTCTTGTGACTCCTGCCACATATTCGGGATTTTTCATCCGGCCCTCAATCTTCAAAGAGGCGATCCCCGCCTCCATCAGTTCCGGCAGAATGGTCACCGTAGCCACATCCTTGGGCGAAAGCAGATATCCCTCCGCTACCTTGTCATAGCCGCAGTACAGTGTATAGGGCAGGCGGCAGGTCTGGGCGCATCTGCCCCGGTTGCCGCTCCGGCCTCCCAGCATGCTGCTCATGATACACTGTCCGGAATAGCAGACACAAAGCGCCCCATGAATAAAGGTTTCTACCTCCGCCTCCGTATGCTCTGTAATATGGCGGATCTCCGGCAGCGTCAGTTCCCGGCTGAGGACTACCTTCTGGAAGCCCTGTCCGTACCAGTAATTCACATCCGCCAGCGAATTGGCCGTCATCTGGGTGCTGGCATGCAGCTCCATAGCGGGATAATGCTCTTTCACCAGCTTCACAGCGCCAATATCCTGTATAATCAGCGCGTCTACGCCCATATGGTACAGCCGCCCGATAAAGGAAAGAAAACCAGCCAGCTCTCCGTCCTTATATACTGTATTCACCGTTACATACACCCTTACACCGCGCAAATGGCAGTAGTCACAAGCCTCTTCCAGTTCTTCCAGGGAAAAATTTCCGGCGTATTGTCTGGCGCTGAATTCTTTCCCTCCAAGATATACGGCATCACAGCCATTATTCACCGCGGCCCGCAGGCTCTCCATAGATCCGGCGGGAGCCAGCAGCTCCGGTTTTCTTCCAAAAGGCATGTTCCCTCTCCTTCCTGTTCTATCCATGAAAAAGGAAAACAGCAGTTTCTTTCCTCCTGGGCGGATCGCCTCTGCTGCTTTCCTTGTTCTTATCGTTTACGATTTTTATATCTTCCGCCGTTTCCGCTCTCCTGCGGTTCTTTTTCCACGGCTGTCTGGTCTGCCTCGTGCGCTTCGCGGGCATGCTCCAGTTTTTCTTCCAATTCCGATATGGTATTTTTCATTGTCATGCACTGCAGCTTCAATTCATCCAGTTCCGCCTCCAGTGACAGACTCCGCTCCACTTCTTTAAAGTAGTCGTCCGCTACATTGATAGAAGTCAGCACATAAGCCAGACTGGAGTCCAGCGACACCGACTGAGACGTCTGACGGATCTCCCGCATTTTCTGGTCGATGTAAGCCGCCACACTCTGCATATGTTCCTCTGATTCGTTCCCCATCAGAGTAAAGGACTTTCCATCTATCGTAATTCGCACCTTGTTTTTCACAAATACCACGTTCTCCTTCCGCCCCATAACCCGGGCCGCAAAACTTCGTTTTGCCGATATTATACCATAAACCACAGGGAATGAAAATATTTTCTATCCCATTCCCCCATTTCAAAAGAAAAGCGGATAAATCATTGTTTCCAATGATCTATCCGCTAAAACACCGTATTCAGAAGAATCTAAAACAGGGTGCTGTATTGCATTTTAGCAATGTTCTTTTGCATAGTTAAAGCCCAGTTCAAATGCTTTCTTGTTGTCGGGGATGAATTTTGCTTTGCCGCCTTCAAAAACGTGTGCAAAAGTATCATCCATACCGTCCTGTTTGATTGCGCCTGTTGCGAATACAACCGCACCCAGCATAACCAGGTTTGCCAGTTTGGAACCGCCAAATGCATCTGTTGCAATTCTGTTTGCGGGAATTTCAAATACTTTTACGCCTTCTTTTGCTTCAACATGATCCATGCTGCAAAGGTCAGCATTGATAACCAAAGAACCGCCTACTCTTACTACAGGCGCAAACTTATCCAAGGAAGGCTGATTCAAAGCTACGATACAGTCCGCGTCTTTTGTGATTACGGGAGAACCGATGCCCTCGTCGGAAATGATTACGTTTACGTTGGCAGTACCGCCACGCATTTCGGGGCCATAAGAAGGACACCAGGATACTTCTTTTCCTTCCAGCATACCGGAGTAAGCCATAATCTTACCCATCAGCAACGAACCCTGACCGCCAAAACCTGCAATGATAGAAGAAAATGTACTCATATTATTTGCCCTCCTCTGCTGTAATGTCTTTGTAAACGCCAAGAGGATAGTAAGGAATCATTTTTTCTCTTACGAATTCCATGGATTTTACAGGAGTCAGACCCCAGTTTGTAGGGCAGCTGGATACGACTTCAACCAGTGTGAAGCCCAGGCCCTGTCTCTGGATCTCAAATGCTTTTTTGATGGCTTTCTTTGCTGCTGTAACCTGTGCAGGTGTGGAAACGCTTACTCTTTCAATATAAGCGGGACCTGTCAATGTTGCCAGCATTTCGGAAACACGAAGAGGGTTACCATTGATCTTGGGATCACGGCCTTTTTTCGCTGTTGTTGCTTTCATGCCGGGCAGTGTGGTAGGAGCCATCTGACCGCCTGTCATACCATAAATACCATTGTTGATAAAGATTGTTGTGATCTTTTCGCCTCTTGCCGCTGCGTGGATGATCTCACAAGTACCGATGGATGCCAGGTCACCATCGCCCTGATATGTCAAAACGATATTATCGGGATGTACTCTCTTGATACCGGTTGCTGTTGCGGGAGCACGGCCATGTGCGCACTGAATGGCATCAAAGTTAAAGTAGTTGTTTGCGAATACGGAACAGCCTACGGGTACGCATGCGATGGCGTTTTCCACTTCACCCAGTTCTTCCAGAACTTCTGCTACCAGTCTATGTACGATACCATGCGCACAACCAGGACAATAATGCAATTTGACATCAGTTAATGCTTTTGTTTTTTCGAATACAACTGCCATTATTTGTCACCTCCCATGACTTCTCTACCGAATGCAACCACTTCATCAACAGTAGGTACGTTACCGCCTGTTCTGCCGTGGAATACTACTTTGCTCTTATCGTTACAAGCGTAAGCAACATCCTGTACCATCTGGCCCATGGACATTTCTACATCCAGATATTTTTTGATCTTGTCGTTCCATTTATCGAATGCTTTCTGAGGGAAAGGCCACAGAGTCTTAGGTCTGAGCATACCAACCTTGAAGCCTTCTGCTCTCAGGTAGCCGATTGCTGTTCTTACAACTCTGGAAGCAGTACCATAGGATACAAACGCGAATTCTGCGTCATCCAGCAGGTATTCTTCCCAAGCCTGTTCGTTTGCTTCTACTTTTTCATATACTTCAAAATGCTCATGGTTCCAAGCTTCGCAGTCGTCGGGATCGATTACCAGGTTTTTGATGTTATGTCTTTCGCCTTTGCCTTTGCCTGTCAAAGCCCATGTCTTTTCAGGGATACCAGGTCTGGGAACATAGTTGAATTCAACGGGTTCCATCATCTGACCAATCAGACCGTCTGCCAGAACGATAACGGGCAGGCCATAAATGTCAGCGATATCGAAAGCTTCCATTACCATGTCAACAGCTTCCTGTACAGATGCGGGCGCCAGAACTACGTTGTGGTAGTCACCATTGGAACCGCCTTTTACTGCCATGTTGTAGTCCGCCTGACCGGGCTGAATGGTACCCAGACCCGGGCCCCCACGCATCATATTGATGATGACTGCGGGCAGACCTGCGTTGGAGATATAGCCGATACCTTCCTGTTTCAGTGCAATACCAGGAGAGGAAGAGCTGGTCAGAACACGAGCACCTGCTGCTGCCGCGCCGTAAACCATATTGATGGCCGCTACTTCGGATTCTGCCTGTACGAATGTACCGCCTACTTTCGGCAGTTCATCGGATAAATATTCGGGCACTTCGCTCTGAGGAGTGATGGGGTAACCAAAGAAATATCTGCAACCCGCCTCAATCGCCGCTTTGCCAACTGCCTCGTTGCCTTTCATTAAAACCTTTGCCATTGATGTTTCCTCCTCCCTTAATCGAGCTTTTCAACAGTGATTGCGCAATCCGGACACATTTTTGCACAGCTCAGACAAGCGATGCAGTCATCGTTCACGGGTTCTGCGGGATTGTAGCCTGAAGGGTTGATCTTTGTTTCAGACAGTTTCAGAACGTGTTTGGGACAAACGGAAACACACAGTTCGCAACCCTTGCAGATTACTTCGTTGATTGTTACTCTACCTTTAGCCATTCAAAATACACCTCCATAAATATTTGAATTTACATCCAGGTCTTTCTCATATAGAACTTCATCGGGAACAATTCTCCGGCCAGTCCCCCGGGTACCTCCTCAGTCAAAAGCTCTTCGACATAAGAAACGTACTTCACAGGAACCCCTGTGCGTTTTGTTACCTCTCTCAAAACAGCATCTCCGTCGGTCAGGCACCCTGCCGTTGTCTCCCGAATCAGGTTCGTGTTGTTGATAAATCCTGTCACCTTCAGCCCCGACGCATACTCCAGACTTTCCATCTGTTCGATGACGCCTTCCGGCGTAGAGGTATTAGGGCGATATGTATTGACTACCATAAAGAAATCTACTTCCGAGCGATCCAGTATGGGAGTGATGCGTCCCAGCACCATGGTTCCCACATCATTGCCGCCAAGGTCAATGACATATTCACAGCCTTTGTCCCGTACAGGTGTTGTCAGCGCCGCCGATACAGCAGGCACATCCAGCCCGGCGCCTTCCAGAGAGGATGCGATCACATAGATCCCCTGCTCCTCCAGCTCCTTCTTCTTTTCACGGGAACGGAAATAAACATTTACGATATCCAAATCGGCCAGCGCCACTTTACGATCCGTCTGCTTTCTCAGCTCCGTCACGTAATTGACCGCAAATTCGGTTTTGCCGCTGCCGTAGTGACCAGTAATAATACGAATTCTTTTATCATCTGAAACCATTCCGTTTCACCTCCAAATTCGATAAAGCAACATAATATATCATTTTATAAATTATGCTATTTGAACAAACGAACATATATTTGCATATTTTTATATAAATTTTTGCTATAAAAAAACATTTTTTCAAATTCCTTTTGTTCATCCTTTTTGCTTTCTGTATACATTATAACCCCTTTCTGCGCACTTTGCAAGAAATTTAACATAATTTTTCCTAAGTATTGAAAAAAAAACAAGATTTCTCTGGCGCTTTTTCTCCTATAAGCTTTAAAATCACGCGATCTATTTGTAAATTTTCTATATTTTTTAAATAAAATTCATGAATGATTTATACTTTTTTACGCTTTGTATGACAAATTTTTCCTTCTGTTTTGCGCTGCGGAATTGCGAAAAATCAATAAAAAAGCACCGGATTTCCCATGTTTTTCCATGAAAATTCCGATGCTTTTTCTCTTGATTTTTTTGTTGTCTTACAAGATATCAGATGTTGTAGAGAAGCTCTGCGTAGGTGGGGAAGGGCCATACCTCCTCATCCACCAGCATCTCCAGCTTATCCGCAGGCTCGCGCAGTTTTTCCATCGCCGCCAGCACATAATCCCGGCAGAATACCGCCTGAGAACGGCTGCTGCCCTGGAGCAGCTGGGCCTGACCTTCCACTTCTTCCAGATATTTCAGTCCTTCGTGGAAGAGCTTCATATTTTCATTGATCTGGCGCAGCAGTTCTTCTTCCACAGAAGTATCTCCGCCGACCGCCTTCATCGCCGCCATGGACTGTGCCACACTGCCGGCATATTTGATGACCGCGGGTCTGATCTGCTTGGAGGCAATATCAATCATAGTTTTTGCCTCAATATTGATCTGTTTGATATAAGCTTCATAATTGATTTCCGCTCTGGAATGAAGTTCCAGACGATTCAGTACATGATGCTTCTCAAACAGCTGAATAGCTTTATCCGTAACAAGAGCAGGGATAGCGTCTACCGTATTGGTGATATTAGGCAGACCTCTGCGCTCCGCTTCCATCCGCCACTCCTTGGAATAGCCGTTCCCGTCAAAGATGATCCGCTTATGGGCAATATATGTATCACGAATCAGATCATGAACAGCCTGATTGAAGTCCTCCGCCTTTTCCAAATGGTCGGCAAACTCCTCCAGAACATCCGCCACAATGGTGTTCAATACAAAGTTCGGGCCGGAAATGGAGCCGGAAGACGGCGGCATACGGAACTCGAACTTATTCCCCGTAAAGGCAAACGGTGATGTTCTGTTTCGATCGGTAGCGTCCCGTTTCAGATACGGCAGAGTATTTACACCAACACGCATTTTTCCGCCCTGAATACTGCTGGTGGCTTCGCCATGCTCGATCTGGTCGAAAATATCCACCAGCTGATCTCCCAGGAAAATGGAGATGACTGCCGGAGGCGCCTCGGAAGAGCCCAGACGATGATCGTTGCCAGGGCTGGCCGCCGCCAGACGAAGAATATCCGCGTATTTATCCACACCTTTGATGATGGCTGTCAGGAACACCAGGAACTGTGCGTTTTCATGGGGTGTCTTGCCGGGGTCCAGCAGATTCTGCCCATCGTCCGTCCCCAGAGACCAGTTGTTGTGCTTGCCGCTGCCGTTTACGCCGGCAAAGGGTTTTTCGTGGAGCAGACAAGCCATGCCATGATGGGATGCGATTCGTTTCATGGCCTCCATAATCAGCTGATTATGGTCGGTAGCTGTATTGCAGTCGCTGAAAATAGGCGCCAGCTCGTGCTGGGCAGGCGCTACTTCATTATGCTGTGTTTTCGCGGAAACCCCCAGCTTCCACAGTTCCACATTCAGCTCATGCATGAAGCAGGCAACTCTTTCCTTAATATTGCCGAAATAATGATCGTCCAGCTCCTGCCCTTTGGGAGGAGCCGCGCCGAAGAGGGTTCTGCCGGCAAAGATCAGATCTTTTCTCTGTTTATACAGTTCTCTGTCGATGAGGAAATATTCCTGTTCCGCCCCCGCGTAAACGGTAATCTTTTTAGCGGTTGTATTCCCAAACAGGCGCAGAATTCGCATTGCCTGCTTGCTGACTGCCTCCATGGAACGCAGCAGCGGAGTCTTTTTGTCCAAAGATTCCCCTGTATAGGAACAGAAGGCCGTCGGGATATATAATGTTACGCCGCCGGCATCCTCACGCAGAAACGCGGGAGAGGTGCAGTCCCAGGCAGTATAGCCCCTTGCCTCGAAGGTAGCCCGCAAACCGCCGGAGGGGAAGGAAGAAGCGTCAGATTCCCCTTTAATCAGTTCCTTGCCGGAAAATTCCATAATCGCTCTGCCATTGGTGGGAGGCGCCAGAAAAGCGTCGTGCTTTTCCGCGGTAATCCCTGTCATGGGCTGGAACCAATGGGTATAATGGGTCGCCCCACGCTCAATGGCCCAATCCTTCATGGCATTGGCAATAATATCCGCGATGGAGGAATTCAGCATTTCCCCACGCTCGATTGTTTTTTTCAGTTCCTGATATACGGGTTTTGGCAAATGCTCCCGCATCATATGATCGTTAAATACATTCATCCCGAAAATCTCGGGGATAGATACTTTTTCGTACATAGGCCAGTCCTTTCTAACGCCGCTGAGTTTTATAAAAAACAGATATGTTTATTATACAAATCCCATTTCTCTTTTGCAACGATTTTCCACAGTCGGAAAGAAAAAACAGCGATTCCATCACCTTTTCCCCCATCTGCGCCCTCTTTTTCGTGATTTTGCAGACCTGTCCTACTGATTTCACGAAAAAAGAAGAGTCTCCTTTGCAAAGGAGACCCTTTCTCTGTGTTTTTCCTTACAGGATGTACAAATGTGTTCAGCCGCCGATCAGAAAATCCAGGATATTGGAGCCCATTGTGGTTTCCTCACGATAGATTTCCGTAAATCCGCATCGCTCACAGCTGATGGTGATAAATTTTTTATTCTGAATATCAAACATCTTCGTCAATGTGCCGCCTGTGGCCTGGAACTGATCCTGCACAAAGCCATAATGGCCGCATTTCGGACAAACAAACATTCTTTTTTCCATTGCTTCCATGGTAAAGCCCCCCTTGTGTTTTGTCATCATTCCTTTTTTCCATCATACAAAAAGATCCAGCAAATGACAATATTTCTCGCCTCATTGTAAGAAAATCATAAGACCTCTTTCTCCTTCACCCCACAAAAAATACCTCTTGAATAAGAACATAAGTTCGTATATAATAGAGATAGATCAACTTAGGAGGGAACGTCATGAAACTTTTAAACCAGCAGATTGATATGATCTCATGGACATCCAAAGAAGGCGTTCTGACGCCGGTGCGCTTTCGCATGGAAGAAGGCGGAGAATCTGTTGTGGTCCGGATTGGCCGAATCCTGCAAACCGACAAAACCATGTTCGGCGGCAGTCCCACGCTTTCCTTCCGCTGCTCCAGCGTAATCCGCGGGACGGAGCGGATCTATGAACTGACCTACCACAGCCACGATCAGAAATGGCTCCTGAAAAAATTCTGAATTTCATAAACCGGCGTAAAAAAAGTACGAAACTCCCTGCCGCGGAAAATTTCGTACTTTCTTTTTTCTTATCCAACTTCTCTTTCGGAGATATAATCGTCCGCCAGTGCCATCAATTCCACCGGCAGCGCGTCGCCTCGGCTCAGCCGTTCCAAAAACAGCAGCACATCCTCCTTTTGCCGGGAAAGACCGGGAACCTCCTCCCGTTCTACGAGCCGCTCCTCATTGCAGCGGTCAATGGCCGCACCGAAAACCAGGCCGTCTTCTTCCGCAGGACAGGCCAAAAGCCAATACCGCACCGTCCAAAAACGGTTCCTCTCATCCGCGATCTGTTTTTGCTCAATCATTGTCTGTTCCATCCTTCTCCGCCTCCCCTTTGTATCTTTATTAAATATTATAAATTTATTCACGAAAAAAAGCTATAAAATTCCCGTTAAGAACACGGGTTTTTCTTTATTTTTACGATTTCTTTATTGTATTTTTTTTCCATAAGTGCAGACTTTTCCCTTTTTCTTCCAGTTTTTAGAAAAAAATAGCGTCTGCCGCTTTCTTCACGTCATTTTTTCGCAGCAGACGCTTTCGTATTCATTTTTATGTATATTTATCCAATTTTAGAAATGGCCGTTCTGTTTTTCATGCGGAAATATTCCGCCATCATGGCAATAAACTGGCCATTGGTAGGCTTTTCTACCATAAGACAACCGGAAATCTCAAAATATACCTGCTGTCCATTTCCCTTCCATGCCGCCGTAATGGCATGGCGAATGGCCCGTTCCACCTTGCTGGCCGTCGTTTTATACATTTTGGCGATATCCGGGTAAAGCCCCTTGGTAATGCCTGTCAGAACCTCCGGGTCCTCCACAGCCATGATAACCGCTCGTCTGACAAAATGATATCCTTTCAGTCCCGCAGAGATCCCCATGCGGCTAAGGCAGATAGATACCTCCGCTTCCAGCCCCTCCCATGGATCTCGTTTCACAGTGGGAACCGGCGCCTCCGCCGGTTTTCTGCTCTTTAACAGTTCTTGCCGTTCTAAGCGCAGATCCAGCAGCTGTTCCATCCGTTCCAGCAAAAGATCTCCCTGTATGGGCTTGGCCATATAATAAGCTGCTCCCAGAGTAATGGCCCGGCGCACCAGAACATCATTGTCTATGGCAGAAACCATAATACACAGACTGCCGCTGCCCTTCATGCGCTCCAGCACCCAGAAACCGTCCCTCTCCCCCAGCAGTACATCCATCAGCACCACATCGGGACGATATCTGTTGATGATCTCCAGCAGTTCCGGACCATTATCCGTCATCCCCACCACGCTGAGACTTCCCCGCCGCTCCAGAGAATATTTGAGCCGTTGGGAATAAAACAGATCCCTGTCTCCAATTACCACACTTAATTTTCTTTGTTCCATCATTAGGACCCCCATTTCTTATTTTTGATACGGAGCTTCCCTTCTCCGTTGTGCAAAATCAATTATAATATGACAGTTTTCGTCCTTCCAGAGGATTTGACTTGGATGCCGATTTCCTAACCTGTTACGGCGGAAGAACGGCCACATTATCCTTTGATGGCCCAAAAAAGGCATCTCGTACCGGCAAAACAAAAAAAAAATCGGCAAAGCAAGCTCCCCTTCATTGTATTTTTTAAGGGGAGCTGCGTCGGCTGTCTTCATAAAGAATCTATTCCATAGAGAACCCATGAACTCCGATACACTTCAGGCCTTTTCACGCTATGCGTTTTCTTATGAAGGCGCCCCTGAAAATGCCGGTTTCGCCCTTCTATGCCGCTCGTTCCTCTTCCAGCATGTTTTCGATAAAGATTCCATATCCTCTGGTGGGGTCCTGCACAAAAACATGGGTTACTGCCCCCACCAGCTTCCCTTCCTGCAATATGGGCGAACCGCTCATGCCCTGCACAATGCCGCCGGTTTTTTCCAGCAGCTCCTCATCCGTAATATGCACCACCAGTCCTTTGGAAGCGTCACTGCCGAACCGGCTGATCTTTTCGATTTCAATATCATAGGCCCGGACCTCATCGCCCTCGATATTGGAAAGTATCACTGCGTCCCCGGTATGAATCTCCGTCTGAGAAGCCACAGGACAGCTCTTTCCCGTAAAGACCGCCGTTTGATCCGTGGTGCCGTAAATGCCGATCTCCGTATTCTTCCTGATCTCCCCCAGCACCTGATCCGTTTCCAGCCGCCCGCTCAATTCTCCGGGATCGCCCTTTTGGCCTTTTACGATCTCTGTCAGCGTCGATTCCGTAATCTTCCCCTGTTTCAGCTCCATAAGCCCGCCGGTATCCACATCATAAATCCCGTGGCCCAAAGCGCCGAAACTGTCCGTTTCCTCATCATAAAAGGTAACGGTACCGATACCCTGAATACTGTCCCGAATCCAGACCCCCAGCTTATATCCTCCGTCCACAGGACTGTATACCGGCGTCGCTTCTACTGTCTGCTCCTTTCCCTCTCTGCGGATCACCAGCGTCATGGGATTTTCCCCGTTTTCCTCTACCACCCGCAGAAATGTTTCCTTATTGGGCAGATCCTCTCCGTTTGCCTGTAAAATCAGATCTCCCGGCCGCAGAATGTTTTTGGTCGGTGTCTTTTTCTCTCCATCACGATTTTCCACATATCCTGTATCCAGCACCAGCAGCCCGTCCGTATCCATCTGCACCCCAACGGTTTTTCCGCAGGGAATCAGTTCTGTCCGGGGCACCACCTGTGCCGGCACCGTTTTCACAGGGATGGCGTTCAAAAGATAAAATGTCACCGTTGTCTCTCCCTGTGCCAAAGGCTCTGCCGCAATAGAGGTTCCTAACTGCAAATGGGTCTGATCGGCCAGCGGCGTAGTAGTCACCCCCAGCACCTCCACACTTTCCTCTGATCTGGCGGAAATGGGCAATCCCATGGAAAATTCCATTCGCTGTCCTTCTACCAGAGTCAGTTCCTCCGGCAAAATGGTCTGCAGCAGGTACCAGATCAATCCGCAGACCAGAAAGATGGGCACCAGCAGCCACAGCCACCGCTTTCTCCCTTCCTGTTCCATTTCCTGCATATTTTTTTCCACTCCCAATGGTTTTTTCGGAGCAAAAAGAGACCGACCTCCTTTCCAGATTACACCATTTTTTCATTTCCTTTTGCTCCTTTTTTAATTTGACCAATGCTTTCTCAGTTATTCTGCCCAAAATATGCAGAAAAAAGCAAACGGTGAAATGCCGCTTTGCCTTCTTTGGTGGAAATTATCGTCACAAGCCGAAACGAATTTTTTATTTTGAAATAAAAAAATACAGGCACAGGGTCCCTGTATGGGAAATCCCTATGCCTGTGTTCTTTGTTCCGCTAAAATCAGTTCTCCTTAAGAAAACATTGATTTTTCCGGTTCCTGTTTTCTTATTTCAGATTAAAGAAAGCGTCCAGACCCAGATACTGAGCTGTTTCATCCAGTTCTTCCTCGATGCGCAGCAGCTGGTTGTATTTTGCCACACGGTCTGTTCTTGCGGGCGCGCCGGTCTTGATCTGGCCAGCGTTTACAGCAACAACGATATCCGCGATGGTTGCGTCCTCTGTTTCGCCGCTTCTATGGGAAACAACAGCTGTCATTTTGTTTCTGTTTGCCAGCTGGATGGCGTTGAAGGTCTCTGTCAGTGTACCGATCTGGTTTACTTTAATCAGGATGGCGTTGCCGGCCTTCAGGTCAATGCCTTTCTGCAGTCTTTCTGTGTTTGTTACAAACAGGTCATCGCCGACCAGCTGTACCTTATCACCCAGTTCTTTTGTCAGCAGCTGCCAGCCTTCCCAGTCTTCTTCTGCCAGACCGTCTTCGATGGAGATGATGGGGTATTTTTCCACCAGTGCTTTCCAGAAATCCACCATTTCCTCGGAGGTACGAACGATTTCCTTGCCAGCCATTTTGCTTTCGCCAGGGAAGTGGTACTTGCCGTCTTTTTCGTCATACAGCTCTGTGGAAGCAGGGTCCAGAGCGATCTTGATATCCTCGCCCCATTTGTAGCCAGCCGCTTCAACAGCTTCCTTAATCAGATCAATAACAGCGTCTGCTGTGGGCAGGTCAGGCGCGAAACCGCCTTCGTCGCCAACTGCTGTGGACAGGCCTTTATTTTTCAGAACCTTTTTCAGCATATGGTAAATCTCAGCGCACATACGCAGCGCTTCCTTGAAGGAAGATGCGCCAACAGGCATAATCATGAATTCCTGTACGTCAACGGTGTTGTCCGCGTGCTTGCCGCCGTTCATAATGTTCATCATGGGAACGGGCATGGTCTTTGCGTTGAAGCCGCCCAGATACTGATACAGAGGCATATCCAGCGCTTCTGCCGCTGCCTTTGCCACTGCCATGGAAACGCCCAGAATGGCGTTTGCGCCCAGTTTTGCTTTGTTGGGTGTGCCGTCCAGTTCCAGCATCAGGTTGTCGATGGCTACCTGATCCAGCGCGTTCATACCGATGATTTCATCCGCGATGATGTTGTTTACATTGTCTACGGCATCCTGTACGCCGGTGCCGTTGTATCTGTCGCCGCCGTCACGCAGTTCTACCGCTTCAAAAGCGCCTGTGGAAGCGCCGCTGGGAACAGCCGCACGTCCTACCACGCTGTCATCTACCACTACTTCCACTTCAACAGTCGGATTCCCTCTGGAGTCCAGAATCTCTCTTGCGTATACATCTGTGATTTCATAATAACCTTTCATTGGAAACTCCTCCTTAAAAATTCGTTTTTCCTTTTTATTGAAATGCTTCTCTTGGGCATTGTCCCCTGTTTTTATTTGCCTGTCAGCAGGCTTTCTCCCGTCATTTCCGCCGGTTTGGGCAGACCCATCATCTCCAGCAGCGTCGGCGCGATATCCGCCAGCTTGCCGCCGTCACGCAGGCCTACGCCATCGGTGTAGTTCACCAGGATAAAGGGAACGGGATTGGTAGTATGTGCCGTAAAGGCTTCTCCTGTCTCATAATCCACCATCTGGTCGCTGTTGCCATGGTCGGCACAGATGAACATCTGACCCTTTACCTCCAGCAGCGCCTCCATGACTCTGCCGATGCAGGCATCCACAGTCTCCACTGCTTTCACCGCCGCCGACATTACGCCCGTATGACCTACCATATCGGAGTTTGCGTAATTGACAATAATCAAGTCATATTCCCCGGAACGTAGCGCTTTTACCAGTCCGTCCGTGACCTCTACCGCACTCATTTCCGGCTTTAAGTCATAAGTAGCCACTTTGGGAGACGGCACCAGCCACCGATCCTCATTGGGATTGGGTTCCTCCACGCCGCCGTTGAAGAAGAAGGTAACATGGGCGTATTTCTCCGTTTCCGCCGTCCGTAGCTGTTTCAGTCCCAGAGAAGAAATGTATTCTCCCAGAGTATTGTTCAGGTGCTGGGGCTGGAAAGCCACCTCCTTATGAGGAATGGTGGGGTCATACTCCGTAAAACAAATATATTTCAGATCCTGAGGGACTTTTTCTCTCTGGAATCCGTCAAAATCAGGGTCGCAGAAGGCTCTGGCAATTTCTCTTGCCCGGTCCGGCCGGAAATTATAGAAAATCACCGCGTCGCCGTCGCCGATTTTCGCCACCGGCTGACCGTCCTCTGTCCGCAGCACCGTAGGCACCACAAACTCGTCTGTTTTGCCGTTTTCATAGGATTTCTGGATAGCGGCCACAGCGTCTGTGCCGTCCTCGCCTCTGCCCAGAACCATAGCGTTATATGCCTCTTCCACACGGTCCCACCGTTTGTCCCGGTCCATGGCATAATACCGTCCCATAACGGTCGCCGCTTTGCCTACGCCGATCTCCCGCATTTTTTCCTCCAGCTGTGCCGCGTAAGCCGCGCCGGAAGAAGGCGGCGTATCTCTGCCGTCCAGGAACAGATGCACATAAACCTTTTCCAGTTCATTCCGTTTCGCCAGCTGCAATAAAGCGTACAGATGGGAATTGTGGCTGTGTACACCGCCGTCAGACAGCAGGCCGTACAGATGCAGGGCAGAACCGTTCTTTTTGCAGTGAGCCACCGCGTCCAGCAAAGCGGGGTTCTCAAAGAAATCCCCGTCCTCAATGGACTTTGTGATCCGGGTCAGCTCCTGGTATACGATACGGCCCGCACCGATATTCAAATGTCCTACCTCGGAATTGCCCATCTGGCCATCGGGCAGACCTACGGCCCGTCCACTGGCATAGCCCTTCACATGGGGATATGTGGCCAGGATATGATCCAGCACAGGAGTATTGGCCTGGCTGATGGCATTTCCCTCTTTTCTTTCATTGATACCGAATCCATCCAATATCATCAGTACCGTTGTCTTTTTCTCCATTGTTTCCGCCTCCGGCTTATTTCTTATAATTTACGATCTGGGCAAACTCTTCCTTCAGGCTGGCGCCGCCGACCAGACCGCCGTCAATATCCGCCATAGCGAACAGTTCCGCCGCGTTCTTGCCATTGACACTGCCGCCGTACTGAATCCGTACTTCTTCCGCCACAGCGGGGCCATAAAGCTCCGCCAGCACCTGACGGATGGATGCGCAAACCTCCTGTGCCTGCTCGGATGTAGCGGTCTTGCCGGTGCCGATGGCCCAAATGGGTTCATAAGCAATGACAATTTTCTTCATATCTTCGGCACCGATGCCTGCCAAGCCGCGTTTGATCTGCATCCGAATCCATTCAATGGTTACGCCGGCTTCTCTCTGTTCCAGTGTCTCGCCGCAGCACATAATGGGCAGAAGGCCGTATTCCAGCGCTTTCTTTACTTTTTTATTGACGGTCTCGTCTGTTTCCGCGAAGTACTCCCGACGTTCTGAATGACCAATGATAACATAAGACACACCCATTTCCTTCAGCATAGCCCCGGAAATTTCGCCGGTGTAAGCGCCGCTTTCCTCAAAGTGCATATTTTCCGCGCCTACGGCAATATTGGTGCCTTCCAGCTCTTCCAGCACAGGATACAGATCCACATAAGGCACGCAGAACACGACATCCGCCTCTGTGGTATTTACCTTGTCCTTCAAAAGGGCGCAAAGCTCTTTTGCTTCCTTAGGTGTTTTGTTCATTTTCCAGTTTCCCGCAATAATTTTCTTTCTCATGGTGTTTTCCTTCCTTCTCTTTCCGCTGTTATTCCATTGTCGCCGCCGCCAGCCGACTCGCCCGCTCCAGGATCTCTGCTCCGGTCATGCCGGAAACCACCATGATCCGGGGGATCGCCGTTCTGGAGGTATTTCTGTTGACAACGCCGGGGGTCACCGTAAACTGCAGTCTCACACCTGCCTCCAGCAGTCTTTGCTGGATCTCAGGTGTATTCTCCCCATTGGGATAAGCCAAAGCCGTCACTGTATCCCGCTGCTGGGCCAGATGGCTCTCCAAGGCCTCCTGTCCCTCCAGCACCGCCGCCACAAAGCTATCCTCATCGGTATCATCTGCCGCGATGTGGTTGCTGGTATGGTTATAGATCCGCACCTGGCTGTTTTTCACCATTTCTCCCGCTTCTTTCCACGTAAATTTCCGCAGGCCCACATGATTGGTCACGCTGTCGGTAATGGCAAAAATAGCCGCCGGCACACGCTCCTGCCGGAAAATCGGATATGCCAGATCATAATTGCTGTAATATCCGTCGTCCATGGTAATGCAAAGATACTTTGCGCTCAGTCCCAAACCGCTTTCTTCCTTGGGGTTCATTTCCGCTCGGGTCAGAAGATGATCCAGCTCCTCCAAAGAAATAATGCGGTACCCCTGCTCTTTAAAATATTTAATCTGCTCCTCCAGCTCCGCCTGTGTCACTACCACGCCGTTCCCGCGTCCCATATCCCGCTGGGCAAAGTGGTGGTACATCAGCACCGGAATATAATCCGTCGCCGGGATCTCCTGTATCTGGCCCTCGTCCGCAGATGCTTCTTCTTCCGCGGAAAGGATCTCCTCTTCCATAGAAAGGCTGTCCTCCATTTCCGCTGTTACCTCCTCCGGGATCTCGGCATTGATCCCGGAAATATCCTCTGCCGTCTCAGCGCCAAATACCATTGGTCCCGCCGACAATACCATCAGCATGGACAAGCAAAATGTCAACCATCGTTTCATTCTTCTTCTCTCTTGTCTTTTCTTTTATTTATCGTCTACCGCTGCTACACCGGGCAGTTCCTTGCCTTCCAAAAATTCCAGGGAAGCACCGCCGCCGGTGGAGATATGTGTCATTTTATCCCCAAATCCCAGCTGGTTTACAGCCGCTGCGGAATCCCCGCCGCCGATGATAGTCGTCGCGTCGATAGCCGCCATGGCTTCCGCCACTGCCTTTGTGCCTTTGGCGAAGTTTTCCATTTCAAATACACCCATAGGTCCGTTCCATACGACGGTTTTGGCGCCTTTGATGGCATCCGCGAAAATCTCTCTGGTCTTTTCGCCAATGTCCAGACCCATCCAGCCCTCAGGGATCTCACCGGTAGGTACGGTCTTGTATTCCGTATCGTTTTTAAATTCCTTTGTAATGACCGTATCAACAGGCAGCAGGAAGTTTACGCCTTTTGCTTTTGCCTTTTCAATCATTTCCTTAGCATAAGGGACCTTGTCTTCCTCCAGCAGAGAATCGCCTACCTGGCCGCCCTGCGCCACAGCGAAGGTATAAGCCATACCGCCGCCGATAATAAGGGTATCTACCTTTTCCAGCAGGTTATTGATAACATTGATCTTGTCGGAAACCTTGGAGCCGCCCAGGATCGCTACGAAAGGACGTACCGGATTGTTTACGGCATTCCCCAGAAAAGCGATTTCTTTTTCCATCAGGTAACCCACAGCGGATTCCTCCACAAATTCTGTCACGCCTACGGTAGAGCAGTGCGCTCTATGGCTGCTGCCAAAAGCGTCGTCCACATAAATATCCGCCAGAGAAGCCAGTTCCTTGCTGAAGTTTTCCTCATTCTTTGTTTCTTCCTTGCGGTAACGTGTGTTTTCCAGCAGAACTACATCGCCATCCTGCATCTTCGCCACTGCGGCTTTCGCGTTTTCGCCTACTACGGTATCATCCTTGGCAAATACGACCTCCTTGCCCAACAGCTCAGACAGTCTCTTTGCCACAGGTGCCAGAGACAGTTCCGGCTTCGGTTCGCCCTTGGGCTTGCCCATATGGGAACAAAGGATCACTTTCGCCCCGTCGCCCATAAGTTTTTTGATGGTAGGCAGCGCCGCTGTGATTCTGTTATCGTCTGTAATAACGCCATCCTGCAAAGGTACGTTAAAATCACATCTTACCAATACTCTTTTGCCCTTTACCTGTAAATCGTCCACTGTTTTTTTCTGTAACATGGAAATACTCCTCTCCGCGGCCTTTGCCGCATTTATCTCTTATTATGATCCCCCGCCGCAGGAAAAATTATTTCCCCGCCAGACGAAGCATACCTCTGGCGGCGCCCTCGTCCATAACAAATACGGCGTTGCTCATGGATTTGCTCAAAGCCAGCAGGCTTTCGGCCTTTTTGCTGCCGCCTGCCGATACCAGAACCGCCTCCATGCGATGTACATCCTGAAAATCTATCCCAATGGAGTTGGTCTCATAGACCACATCCCCATCATGGTTGAAATAATAGCCGCAGGCCTCCGCCGCCGCCTTCTTTTCTTCCAGCAGCGCGCAGATCTTCTTGTCCAGCCTGCGTCTTTGGGCCATATCCATGGCGTTGCCTACCCCCAGCAGAAGGATGGTGGCCCGTTTCATTTCCTCTATGGTCTCCGCCACCTCCGGCTCTTCCCTCATTTCTTCCAGTACGTTGCTGCTCAGATTATCCGGCAGATGCAGCATACGATAATCGGCTTCCAGCTTTTCCGCCAGCTTGGCCGCCAAAGTATCCGCCTGCACCTCCAGTTTTCTGCCGATACTGCCTCTTGCCGGCAGAATCATTTCCGCCTTGGGCATGGACATCATAGGCACAGCCTCTACCAGTTCCGCCATGGTAGAACCACCGGTAATGGCAATATGACTGCTCTTCCTTGTCATATCCAGCAGCACTCTGGCGCCGATCTGGGCCATTTCCTTGCGGGTACGCTCGCTTTCGTCCACATCTCCCTGGGCCAGATAGACCCTTTTGACGCCCAGAATCTCCCGGACCTGTTCCTCCAGCTCCGTCAAACCCGTCAGAGCGGAAAACAGATGATGGAGACCATCCAGCACCTCCATGCCGTCTTCCGTTACGGCCATACCCGTTTTAGAGACTTTTACCAGCCCCTGGGCGTTCAGTTTTTCGATCTCACTGCGTACCGTTCTCTCCGTCATGCCCAGAGAGACCACCACCAGCCTGCGTCCGCAGGGCTCCAACAGCTTGACCGTTTTCAAAATGCGGTATCTTTTGATAAGTTCGTCGGTCAGATCCGGCACGATCTTTCTTGCCAGATGCAGTTTGTCTTCCATTTTATCACCTCATAGGTCACATTTCGTCCCAATCTGCATTTTTTGTCCCGCCTTTATTGAAAAAACGGCTGACATAAGAAACCCAACGGCAAAACCCTTCTCTTCTCATATCAGCCGCGCAAAGACCTGCTGTCTTTTTGCTTCTTAATTAAACCTGTTCTACCTTTACGGAATCATCCACGTCTTTGTCTGTGCAGCAGCATTCATCATCACAGCATTCGTCATCCAGATCATCCCAGTCATAGTCCCAGTCCTCATCATACTCATCGTCCATTTTGGTCTTGAGCAGATAAACCACGCCCAGAGCAACCACAGCCAGTACAGCCGCAGCCACTGCCAGCGCGATGAACAGGGTCTTCTTTTCGTCTTTATCCTGCAATACTACGATCTTCTCCTTCAGATCGCCAAAGCTGGGTCTTACTTCAAAATATTTTTTCATAATTCCTCTCTCCTTTGCGCTTTTATTTTTGCATAAATTTCTTTTTCAAAAATTCCTTGTTCTTACGCATTTCACTATATTCGTAATATGCTTTTTTCAAAATCTGGCGTTCGTCGTTAAACTTCAGCAGATGATAGGCCTCATGGAACTTATAAAATCCCGCGTCGGCAAAGTACTCCTCGCTCTGGGGCTTGCAGTAAAAGGAATTTGTGCTCATCAAATACCAATGCACCGTTTTATTGACGGTATCCTCGCCGCCCTTAAAGGTATACTGGGTCTTTCCTACATATTTGATGATCTCCCCGGTGGCCCCGGATTCCTCCTTGACCTCCCGCAGTGCCGTCTGCCGATAGGATTCGTTTTCTTCCACAGTACCCTTGGGCAGTACCCAGCCCATATACCTGCCGTTCTGGTTCTTATACAGCAGGAGGATCTTCCACCTGTGTATCACAACGCCGCCGCAGCTTACTGCTTCGATCACCGCATTCCCTCCGCTATATTATTTTATCTGCTTTTTGTATCAGTATACCGCTTTTTGCCCTCCTTTTCAAGACAAAGCGGAAATTTTCCCCAGGATCGGGGCAAATTTTATCCTGTGGGACGAAAAGGGGACCTTTCCAGCAATTCCCGCATCCGCCGAAGGCCCAGTATCCAAAGGAAAACCTCCAGTCCCCAGAAAGGAATATCCCAGAATCTTTCCGGCCGGAGCAGGAAATAGTCGTATGCGCCATGCAGCGCAAAGGGCACCATAAAAGCGGCCCATCTCTGCCATCTGCCACCGCCAAACTTCCGCCGTCCCAGATAATACCCCATCTGCACCCCAAACAGACCATGCCCCGGCACAGACAGCACCGCTCTGGAAAGGGCCGTGCCATAGCCGCCCATAACCGGATGGACCACATACACCAGATTTTCCACCCAGGCAAAGCCCAGTGACAAAAAAACGGCATAAACAATGCCGTCGAACGGCTCATTAAACTGGCGGTTAGGAAGGATCAGGCCCAGCATCAGTAAAAACTTGACACCTTCCTCTATCAATGCCGCACTGAAAAAAGCCGTATAAAAAGGCGTTTCCTCGTGGGGCAGCAGTCCTTCCAGCAACGTCCCCGCGCCATAAGTCAAAAAAGCGGAGATCCAGCCATAGACAGTGCCCGCCGCCACCATCCGCCACGGTTCCTTTTCGTACCTGTCCCGGATATACAGATAAAAAATTCCCGCCAGCACCGGCGCGGAAGCCAACTGGAACAGAACCATCCCTTTTTCCTCCTTTTTTTGTCCTGCTGTTATCATATCCCGCTTTTCCGCCATTCTCCTCCGCCAAAATCAGGAAAAAAGGACCGGAGATATTTCTCCGATCCTTTTCGTATGCTTTATTTTGCTATATTCTCACAAAAATTCATGAGCATCGTCGCCGCCTCGGCTCTGGTGGCCCGGCCCTGAGGGTTCAGGGTGCCGTCGTCATTGCCGCCCATAATGCCCGCGCCGCAGGCCCACTGCATGGCGGGGAAGGCGTACTCGCTGATCTCCAGAGCGTCAGGATAGGACAGGATATTGGTATCCTCGCCCACGGAAACATCATAGTCCTTGTACTGTGCATAGTTATGGAGCATCACGGCGAACTGCTCTCTGGTGATAGGCAGGCCCACACCAAAGGTATCGCCAAAGCCCGCCACAATGCCGTTTTCGTTTGCCCAGGCAATGGCTTCGGCATAATATTTATCGCTGGTCACATCCAAAAACTTCGCCACATCCTCCGGCGCCGGATTGCCTTCCAGGTTCCAGAGGATCACGGCGAACATTTCCCTCTGCAAAGGCGTATTGGGAGAGAAAATACCGCCGCCCATGCCGCTCATGAGGTCGTGGCCGACTGCGTAATATACCGCGTCATAGAACCAGTCTCCCCTCCGCACGTCGGAGAAGGACAGACTTTCCTCCTGCTCTTCCTCGATGATTTCTTCCTCTTCCTCAAGTTCTTCCTCTTCTTCGAGTTCTTCCTCTATCTTTTCCCACTTGGCGTAGATGGTAGCGCCTCCTGTCAGGGTGATCTCGTCAATGGGCTTTGTCAGAGCCTCGTCGGCGTACCAACCCACGAATTCGTAACCGTCCCGGGTAGGAACGTACTTGTCCAGATCAATGGATTTCCTGTCATCCGCTGTTCAGAGCCTTTGACATACGCAAAAAAGGCCCGTCACGCCCACGGGAAAACCGCAGACGCAGCGCGCCTTTGAATACAGGGATATTAAATTTTAAGCAGCACAAAAGAACAGACTTATTCTGTCTGTCTGTCTGTCTGTCTGTCTGTCTGTCTGTCTGTCTGTCTGTCTGTCTGTCTGTCTGTCAAGATTTTACGGGTCAGTACCATAGCGGTCAAGCCCCCTTTTTGTGCCGTATTTTCTAAATTATACCATACCTTTCTTTTTTCTGCACTCTTTTTCTGTATCTGCTTTCCGGCATGGAAAAAGGAGCCTTTCTCCCGGAAAGGCTCCCCATAGCATATTCTTATTCTGTTTTGATGGCTGTCAGCGCGCTCAGCTTCATGGCGCGTTTCGCCGGAAGGTACCCGGACAGCACACCGATGACCGTCGCAAAGGCCACCGCCGCCAGATACAGCCAGATGGGGATGGAGGATTTCATATCGCTCCCCTGTCCCGTAGCCACGGCGTTAACCACCAGCGACATGAGAAAACTGGTCAGAATCCCCACTACGCCGCCGGCAAATCCGATAAAAGCCGCCTCTGTCAAAAACAGCAGTTTGATGTCCCGCAAAGACGCGCCGATGACCTTCATAATACCGATCTCTCTGGTTCGTTCATAAATGGCCATAACCATGGTGTTGGTGATGCCGATGGCCGCCACGATCAGGGATACCGCCCCAATGGCTCCCAGCACCATACGCAGCATTTTGGTGGTCTCTTTCATAGCTTCCAGCTGGTCTGTCAGACTGGAGGCCTGGAATCCCATGTCCTTGATCTGCTGCTGTACCTCCTGCACCTTATTCAGATCATTGACCTTTACGGAAACCTGCTGGTATTCCTTCTTTTTCTGCTGGCTGGAAGAATTGGAATACCCCTGCTTTTTCTCCCAGGCCTGTTTATCCTTCTGTATTTTTTCCATCTGCTTGATGGGCATTACCACAGAATAGCTGTTATTGCCGCCGTCTGGCATAATCCCCAGCACCTGGGTCTTGATAGGCTTGATGGATTTGTCGGCATAGCGGCTGCCATAGCTCCAGTCATACGTCAGCATAACCTTGTCGTTGAAAACATCAATTTCCGGCGTTCCCGCCTCCATCTGCATCTGCCAGTTGAGTTTGGGGTTATACATCTGATTGAGGACCGCCCGGCCCACAACGATGCCTTCCTTATCCTCCGCCGTCAGTGTCCTGCCTTCCTCTACTTTGTAGCCCAGTGCCTCCATGGCCGCCGGGTCGATACCAACAAAGCTGGCGGAATTGACATATTTCCCACAGACGATCATCATGCTTTCCCGGATCACGGGAGAGACCGCCTCCACATATTCCATCTGCCGAAACTGCTCCACTGCCGCCGCATCCAGCAGAACTTCCTTTTTAGGGCCTTTTTGACTGCTGTCATCACTGTAATAATAGCCGCTGCTGCTGTAAACATCAATGACCTGCAAACTGCCCCATTCTTCCACCTGTTTCTGGAAACTCTCATTCATGCCGATACCAATGGAAACCATAACAACGATAGAAGTTGTGCCAATAACAACGCCCAACACCGTCAGAAAAGTACGCAGCTTTCTTTTCCAAAGATTACGCACTGCCATCAGGATCAGATCTCTCGTACTCATAAGGGCATCCCTTCTTCGTCCTCATCCTCATCTTCTTCCAGTTCTTCGTCCAGGTCCTCGTCATTTGCCATACTTTCCGCGAAGGCATCAGGGTCTTCCTTCTGCTTTTTAATGAAGAAGAACAGCGCCGCCGCCAGTACCACCAGCACGGCAATGGCAATGCCCACATTTTTGATATTGAGCGCGGTTTGTGGCTGTTCCCCTTCTGTTTCGTCCACCATGACCGGTTCCACAACATTCAAAATGAAGGAACGGCGGATCTCCTGTGTTTCACCGCTGGGATCTTCGTAAACGGCTACAATATCCACAGGCACTTCCCCAATGGTTGTGGGTGTAAAGCTCACTTCATAATAGTCGCTGGAACCAGAATCCAGATTGCCGATATAGGTGCTTCTCTGGGAACAGTCCACATCGCCTTCCACCTTAAACATCAGATTGCTGAGGGCAACTTTGCCCGTATTGTAATAACTGAAAGAAACCGTAAGTGGGGTATACTGATCCACAGTATCCGGAAGCACGAACTCATCAATGCTCAGTTCTGTCTCCTGCTCCACATTGATGCCCAGAAGTTCTTTGGCCGTATATTCCTTGCCCTCCGCATCCTCATACTCAAAGTTGACGGTCAGCGTATATGTTTTGGGCTGGGCATTGGGTACTACATACAGCCGCAGATCCTTTTCCACAGTACCTTTCGGAGAAATGGCGTCAAAATAGAAGGTATTGCTGCTGTTGACCGGCGTAAAGATATTGCCGGATTTTTCTGTTTCGGAAGAGGTTTCTTCCGCCAGTGTCAGGAACATTTTGATATTTTTTACGCCCTTGGCCGCATGGGTATTGGTCAGCGTAAGATTCAGGTCAAACTCCTGTCCCGCCATAACGATCAGAGGGTCGCAGACATAATTGCTGACAATGATCTTGGGCTTGCTGGGATTTTCTTCCTCGCCCTCTTTATCTTTTTCCGGGTTGCTGATGTTAGCGCCCGCATACTGTTTGAAGCTATGTACCTTTGTACCGCCGGAGGTATATTCCACTAAAAATTGGATGGCATAATTCTGGCTGGTAGCCTGATTGGTACCCGCGAAGGTGAAGCTCAGAGGCATAGAAGCGCCCGGCGCCAGAGAAGACAATGTCTTTACACTGCTGGATTTGGGCACAACCGCCGTAGGGTCCAGCGCCTCCGCCGTAATGACAATATCCTTTGCCGCTACCTGTCCGGCGTTATACAGTTCAAACTGCACCGGGAAATTCTGGTTAACGCCATAGACACCATGGGGCTCCTTCATATTGCGGATCTCCAGCTGGGAGGTTTTGCCGCCAACACCACCCACATTCACATAATACTGCTGTTCCTTGGTAAATTCCTTGCCATAGGCATCCTGATATTTCAGCTGGATGGTCACAGGATAGTTCCCCGCCACCATATCCGCGCTGGATGCCAGCTGGAAGGAAAAGCTGGCTGTCTGGCCCACTGTCAGCTTGCCCACCTGTACCGTATTAAAACCACCGCTGATGGTAATGCCTTCCGTAGACAGATTGCTCAAAGACACTTCTGTCATATACATATCCTGACTGCCTGTATTCTTCACAATACCACTGAGGGTGGCCGCCGTTCCAGGGGACATGCTTTCCGGCGCCAGCTTCATCTGGTCAAAGGTATAATCCGGCTCTGTGTTGAAACCCTTCATACGGAGGTAAATGGTATCGGAACCGCTGTAAGAACCGCCTGCTGCATCCTGATAGGTGTAGGAGATTGTTATCGGATAGCTGGCTTTTTCCACTGTACCTGTGATTTCTACATACATATTCAAAGACTTTACGCCATTCGCACCAAGGCTTCCCACATTTTCCCCCGCCGAGAAATTGATCTTAAACGGTGGAATGGCCTCATCACTTTTGGCACGCATCACAATGGATTCTGCCAATGCTCCGCCTTTATTTTTTACCTGTATCGTAAGCCGTGTTTCTTTCGCTGCGTCAATCTCATATACACCGTCTCCCGATACAAAAACACTGGGCCTTCCATCCAAATCCGCCGCAAAAGACGGCGCAGGTATCCCCATAAGCACCGTCAGTGCCAGCAATATCGCAAATATTTTATACAGTGGTCTTTTCCTCATTTTTCACCATGCCTCCTTCTGAAGGTATTCTTTCCTCTATTTTCTCAATCTTGCCGTCCATCAGCATTACAATCCGGTCGGCATACTCCGACAATTCCAAATCATGGGTTACAATCACCAACGTTTGGTGGTATTCCTTCGCCAGCCCTGTAATCAAATCCATCATTTCATAAGTGGTCTTCGTATCCAGATTTCCCGTGGGCTCGTCGGCAAACACCACCTGGGGCTGATTGATAAAGGCCCGGGCAATACTGACTCTCTGCTGCTGGCCGCCGCTCATCTCGCTGGGCTTATGATGGGCCCGCTCCTCCAGCCCCACAGCCTTCAGCATTTCCATGGCACGCTCGTTGCGCTCCTTGACGGGCACCCCTTTAAAAATCAGGGGCAGCGTCACATTTTCCAACGCTGTCAATGTTGGCAGCAGGTTATAGGACTGAAATACAAAACCAACGTATTTCTGCCGGAAGCTGGCCAGCTGATCCTCATTCATCCGCTCGATATGTTTTTTATTGAATATGATCTGGCCGCTGGTGGGTTTTTCCAGCCCCGCAATCAAATTTAATAATGTAGATTTTCCCGAGCCGGATTTTCCCAAAAGACAGCAGACTTCCCCCTGACGAATCCGAAGACTGATGCCGTTGACTGCCCGGATGGACTCCTTCCCCATCTGGTAGACTTTCGTCACGTCTTTGATGATAATTACACTTTTTCCCACGCTTCACACTCCCTGCCCAGAAAATAAAAGGACGAAAAAATGAGTGCCGGAACGCTTCTCAGCTTTCGGCACAGAAAAAAAGCTGCTTATCTTTTTTTCATTTTGTTCTAATCCTTTTTTAATTTTTTCCTATTATAGCATAGAGTTATTACAAAACAACCATGGTTTATTTACAATTTTCTTAATATCTGCCTCTTTTTACCATTTTCTTTTGTGGATTATTTCATATTTTTTGACCCAACATCTTAAAAACTGCCCATTCTCAGGAGATTTTCGCCATAGAAAACAGACATTTTTCCGCATACAAAAAGGCCAGGACATACTGCTGTCCTGACCTGATTCTTTTGATGCTGTTTTTCAGGAAACGCCGGAAACCTCCAGATACTGTGCCAGATCCGCGTCCCACTGGGCATAATTCTCATCCCCCCGGTGGTCCGGCAAATCATAATGCTCCTTCAGATATTCCCCCAGCCAGGCTGTGACTTTCACAGATCCCGCCAGGTTCACATGGCCCTGATCGTAGTATTCTGTCTCTGGGTCCAGACCGATTTCATTTCGTATTTCCTCCCGGTCCAGATCCACATAGGCCACGCCCTGCTCCTGGGCAAATTCCTCCAATGCCTGGCTCATTTCATAGGTCCAGCTCATCTTCGGCAGATGGAGAATAACCACCTCAATGTCCCTTTCCTTGCAAAGCGCAATACTCTTTTTTGTATATTCCAGCGCGCTTTCATCAAAAGCCACTGTTTCTCCCGTAGGCTCCATGAAGTTTTCCGGATACGCCTGCGGTTCCGCCTGCCGCAGGTAAACATGGCCTTTTTTGAAGGAATGCTGCATCAGCGGCTCTGTTTCCACCTCTGCCAGATTGACTTCCTTCCATCTTTCATGATACCGCAGCAAAGGGAAAATATAGGAAAGCTCTGTCTGCCGTTCATCGGCCTCTGTCACCTCCCGGATGATCCGCCATTTATAACCGGACAGCTTCATGCCATCCAGCGCCCGGCGCAGATCCCCCTCCCGTTCAGCGTAGTCATAATTCTGGAACAGATTATCGCAGCCCAAAATGACTACCTGCGGGCTTTGATAATTCAGAGATTCCTCCAGCAGGCCGTAAGTCACCGAAGGCGCCTGCAAAGCCGAGGCCCGCACATAGCCCGTAAAGCCATGATCCCGGTACATGAGCATAGGCGATACACCCCGCAGCAGGGGACTGCTGCCTACGCACAGCACGTCTACCGTATTTTCTTCCTCGCCGTAAAAAGCGTGGATCTCGTTTGTTTCGTCGTCTCTGCGGATATACATCTGGGTCATCTGCGTAAAGACCAGCGCAAAGACCAGACAGAAGGCAGAGCATCTGGCAATGATATTTATTTTTTTCCCCATATCTCAGAACCCCCTGTAAATAAAGTCCGCAGCGTTATAGTTCAAACCGTATACGCCAAAAATAATCAGTGTAAAAATGCCGCCCAGGTAAACGACCCAGCGGAAATACAGATTCTGCTTGGCCAGCGTCTCCCGAACATGGATGCCCTTTTCCTGCATAATGCTGACTGCCAGCAGTACCAGACAGGAAAGGAATAATACCCACATATCCGGCCCATCCAGCCCCAGCTGCAAAAGGCCGCCGTTCCATAAAATATCCGTATCCCAGTTGAGGATCATAGACTTTATCATGGCAACAGAAATACTGAACCCAGCGGCACGGGTAATGATCTTGCCCAACGCTACCAGTACCAGCGTCCGCAGGATACGAAACAAATGCCAGCTGAAGCATTCCGTCCGAATCCCCAGCTTTTTCGCCAGGTCCTGCAAAGGCTGTTCAAACAATATCCCCAGTACGATGAGGGTACCGTTATAAAAACCAAAGGCGATATATTTCCATTCCGCCCCATGCCAGATACCGATGAGGAAAAACACAATAAACTGTGGAATCAGCACCGGCAGGAGCTTGCCCACATAATTGCCCAGCACCTGTCTGCCCTTTTTGCCCACCTTCATAAAGAATTTGGACAACGACAGCGGATAGAACACATAATCCCGGAACCATGCCCCTAGCGTGATGTGCCATCTCCGCCAGAAATCGGGAATGCTGGTCGCCAGATAGGGCCGCTCGAAGTTCTTGTCCAGATCCACGCCAAAAAGCTGGGCCGCGCCGGTGGCAATGTCAATGCCGCCGGAAAAGTCCCCATACAGCTGGATGCAGTAAATCAGCGCCGCAACCGCCACATAAGTCCCCCCAAAAGTATCGGGGAATCCAAAAATATTGTCTACCATTACCGACGCACGGTCCGCAATGACCAACTTCTTAAAAGCACCCCACATCATCAGCTGTACACCGAATTTCGTCCGTTCATAAGAAAAGGAATTCCCCTCAAAGAGCTGTTTCGATAAGGTCTGGAACCGCCCGATAGGCCCCTGCACGATCTGGGGGAAAAAAGAAATAAACAACGCCAGTTTCCCGATATTTTTTTCCGGCGGTGTTTTCTCCCGGTATACATCAATGAGATACCCCATGGTCTGGAAGGTATAGAAGGAAATGCCCAAAGGCAGCAGAAAATGGAACACCGGCAGTTCCACCGGCGCCGACAGCCGCACGAACAGCGCATTCAGGTTCTCGCTGACAAAGCCAGAATATTTCAGCACCGCCAATATCCCAAAGTTAAATACCAGCGTTGGAATCAGCACTCTGCGCTTTTTTTTGGTAAAAGCCGCTTTCCAGCTCTTTTTTCCTTCCTTATCCAGTCCCGCTTTCACGGCATTATAGGCGGCTTTGTTTTCCTCCGCCATTTTTCCCAGTTTTCTGGTCGCGATGTACGTGGTCACTGTGGTCGCCAGCAGGTAGGCAAAATACTTTACCCCCGCGAAATAATAAAAGACATAATTAACAACCAAAAGCGTTACCCAACGGCAACGCTTCGGTGTCACATAATATGCGGCGACAGCTAGGATCAGAAACATCACAAACTCCATGGATGTAAATGCCATAGCCTGTTCTCCCTGTCCTTAGTCTTCCTGCAGTCTTGTTACCAGCGCCATGATGGCTTCTACGGAGTTGAAGTTCTCCGGAACGATGTCGTCGGCGCCGATTTCGATATCATATTCCTCGCACAGTTCCCCTACCAGGGTCACAATATCGAAGGAATCCAGCTCGCCGCTGTCTACCAGTTCCTGGTTGCCCTCGAAGTCTACATCAGGTCTGATCTCTGCCAAAATTTTTAATAAGCTTTCCATTTCACATTATCCTTTCTCTTTTATCATTACCGGGGCGATTCTGCCATCGGGCAAAAACCCCGTTTTTTCATACATTCTCATAGCCGCCGGATTGTCTGTGCGTACCCAGAGCTGACATCGAAGCGCCTCCGGGCTTACCAGCCATACCCAGTCCCGCACCAGCTTCTTGCCGATGCCCTTGCCTTTTTCCGATTCCAGAACGGCGATCTGCCACAAAACGCAGTTCTTTTTCTCCCATCCAAACCGGAGGAATCCCACCAGTCTGCCGTCCCGGATCTCCGCCAGCACTTCTCTGCGGGCAATAGATTCCAGCAGAGTCTTTTCATCCGGCAGTGCGGAGGTATACGGCTCAAAGCTTTCTTCCATCATTTCCAGAATCTGACGGGCATGGGCCGCTTCGGCGTAAACGATGGTCCTGCTTCCGGAAACGCCTTCCACAATAGGCATCACCAGCCGCTTTCGCTCCAGATAGGGCCGAAAGCCTACCTTCTCCCAAAGAGAAGCCTTCGGCTCCTGGCCTTTTTTCTCCAGACAGACCTGCTCCATCACCAAAGGCAGGGGCAGAGCCGGAATCTCCACCGGCGCCGTTCCTTTTTCCAGAAAAAAATAAAAATCTATATGGCGCTCCTGCTGAAAAAACAGGTAGCACCCACCTTCAAATCGGTCTACGGAGCACCGTTTTTCCGCCGCCGCCTTCAGATAGACCTCCTCCGGCAGCAGAAAATTGGTCTGGGTCCGTTTGCTGTGCCAGGCCCGGACAATGGACTCCATTGTTTTTTTATCTTTGATACTCGTTATCATAATACTCCTTCAGCCGCAGCCGGTCGATCTTTCCGTTAAGCGTATGCGGCAGTTCCTCCATCTGGATCATCACATTAGGGAACATATATTTCGGCACCTTATCCCGCAGTTTTTTCAGGATATAGGCCTGTGTCGCCTCTTTTCCGCAGTAAAACAGCAGTATTTTCTGGCTGCTTTCATCATACAGGCAGACGCCTTCCTCCACCAGGTCGATGGAACGCACCGCCGTCTCGATTTCACCTAATTCAATACGATGCCCCATATGCTTGATCTGGTGATCCTTTCTGGCCAGAAAGACGATCTCACCATATTCATTATACTTCGCAATATCCCCTGTTTTATAAATCATTTCCGGATAATAGGGGTTCAGAGGGTTCTGCTGGAAGGCTTCCACCGTTTTTTCCGGGTTATTGTAATATCCCGGTGCCAGACAGCGTCCTCTAACGCATAATTCCCCGCTTTCTCCTTCCTCCGCCAGACGGCCGTCTTTTAATATGAAGATATCCGTATTCCGGCAGGGGTATCCGATGGGCAGGGGCTCCTCATCGGAAAATTCTCTGTCTACAATATAATAGGTACAATCCACTGTCGTTTCCGTAGGGCCGTAGATATTGGCAAACAGTGCCTCCGGATAATGACGCCGCCAGTAATTAAACTGCTTTGTGGGCATAGCCTCGCCCACAAACATGATCTTTTTCAGGCCGGAGGGCCGTACCTTTTCCAGCGCATCGGTATTGGCAATGATGCACAGTGCCGAGGGCACCCAGTCGATATAGTTGATCTTTTTTTCCTCCAGATATGGCAGCAGCTTCACCGGGAAGGAAAAAAGCTGTTTCGGGATAATCTCCATAGTAGCGCCTGTTTTTAATACAGCGTAAATATCCTTTACGGAAGAATCGAAGTAAAAAGGCGCCTGATTTCCGATAATCTCCTGCTCTGTGATGTCAAAGGTCTCCGTATACCACTCGATCAGGTTCACAACAGCCTGATGGGGAATCACAACCCCCTTGGGAACACCGGTGGAGCCGGAAGTAAAGAGGGCATACAGCGGATCTGTGTCAATGGCCCTTCTGCGAATCTTTGCCAGCTTGTCCTCCGCCACATTCTGGGGGATCTCTTCCAAGGAGAAGGTCTGTCCCTCATATCCCAGATTTTCCGCCAGTTTCCGGCTTTTTTCATCTATGAGCAAAGCCACCGGCCGCAGTGTCGTGAAAATAGACTGTATCCGCTCCTTCGGCATGGTGGTATCAATGGGCGTATAAAAATTCCCGCTGTATACACAGCCCAGAAAGGCCGCCACCATAGCAGGCGTTTTTTCCGTCATGACGGCAATGGGCGCGTTGTGTTTTTCCAACGCCGTCAAGGCCGTGCCGATCTGTCTGGCCTTCTGCACCAGCTGGGAAAAGGTCATGCTTTCCTTATCCGTGGCAAAAGCTGTTTTCTCGGGGAAACGGCGGGCCGTCTCCTCGGCGTATTCTAAGATATTCCGAATCATCTAAATCCCTCAATTCCGATTGCGCATCCTTTTCTACGCGCAGTCTCAAAAAAGTATATCACCTTCATAAAATCAAGTCAACAATCTATCCGCCACTTCACAGAGCAAAAAAATGAAGCTATACACACGGGGAATGTATCATAGCTTCATTTTCAGTGTATCATTATTGCTCTGTCTCTCGCATGGTCAGATGGTAAAGACTTTGCACAAACAATACCGATAGTTTCTATCGGTTTTGAGTATACCATAGGACCAGCGAGAAAACAATGTTTTTTTCCACATTATACAGAAGCCAGCGCCTGTGCCACGTCAGCGATAATATCCTCCGCATTTTCAATGCCCACGGAAAGACGTACCAGATCGGGACCAACACCTGCCGCCACCAGTTCCTCGTCCGTCATCTGACGATGGGTAGAGGAAGCGGGATGCAGAATACAGGTCCTTGCGTCCGCCACATGGGTAGCAATGATGGCTCTCTCCAGCCTGGACATAAATTTTTCCGCCGCCGTTCTGCCGCCTTTGATGCCAAAGGAGATGACGCCGCAGGTGCCATTGGGCATATATTTCTTCGCCCGCTCATAATATTTGTTTCCTTCCAGACCGGCATAGTTTACCCAGGCGATCTTTTCATGAGCGTTCAGGTATTCCGCCACCTTCTGGGCGTTCTGGCAGTGGCGCTCTACCCGCAGGGCCAATGTTTCCAGACCCAGATTCAGCAAAAAAGCGTTCATGGGCGCGGGCGTAGAGCCAAGGTCACGCATGAGCTGGGCTGTGGCCTTTGTGATATAAGCGCCGCCCTGCCCAAATTTCTCTGCATAGGTGATGCCGTGATAGGAATCATCCGGTGTGGTCAGGCCGGGGAATTTTTCCTTGTGGGCCATCCAGTCGAAATTTCCGGAATCCACGATACAGCCGCCTACGGTAGCGTCATGGCCGTCCATATATTTTGTGGTGGAATGGATAACAATATCGGCGCCCCATTCAAAAGGCCGGCAGTTGACAGGGGTGGCGAAAGTATTATCTACGATCAGAGGTACCCCATGGGCATGGGCCGCTTTGGCAAAACGCTCGATATCCAGTACCACCAGCGCGGGGTTGGCAATGGTCTCGCCAAAGACCGCTTTCGTATTAGGCTGGAAAGCTGCCTCCAGTTCCTCGTCACTGCAGTCAGGATGAACAAAGGTAAAGGAAATGCCCATTTTCTTCATGGTTACGGCAAACAGATTATAGGTACCGCCGTAAATGGTGGCGGAGGCTACCACATGATCCCCTGCCTGGCAGAGATTGAATATAGAATAAAAAGACGCCGCCTGGCCGGAGGAAGTCAGCATCGCCGCTGTACCGCCCTCCAGTTCGCAGATCTTTGCCGCCACATAGTCACTGGTGGGATTTTGCAGTCTCGTATAGAAATATCCGGACGCCTCCAGATCGAAGAGCTTGCCCATTTCCTCGCTGGTATCATATTTGAATGTAGTGCTCTGGACAATGGGGATGAGACGGCTCTCCCCGTTTTTAGGCATATAGCCCGCCTGGATGCATTTTGTTTCGATGTGTAAATCCTTCATGTTCCTCTCCTGCCTTTCATTCCTTGATGTCGTTAATATTGTAGGGTGTTTCCTGATATACATAATAATTCAGCCAGTTGGAATAAAACTGATTGGCATGGGCCTTCCAGCGCATGGTCGGCGCCTGTTTCGGGTCATCATCAGGGAAATAGCCATAGGGCAGCTGGATGGGCAGCCCCCGGTCCAGATCCCGGTAGAATTCCTTAGCCAGAGAATCGGCGTCATATTCAAAATGACCTGTAATAAAGATCCGACGGCCGGATTTATCGGCAATAATGTGGGGCCCCGCCCCTTTGGATTCCGCCAGAATCTCCAGATCCTCCACCTTCTGGATATCTCTGGAGCGTACCTCTGTATGGCGGGAATGAGGGCAATAGAACACATCATCAAATCCCCGCATCAAAATATGGTCTTTTTTCTCTACCCTGTGGGGATAAATGCCGAATTTTTTCGCCGACAGAGAATACTTTGGAATATCATAGAAATAATTTAACGCCGCCTGCGCTCCCCAGCAAATATGAAGGACACTGAATACATGGCTTTTCTCCCATTCCAGAATCTCACACAGCTCCGGCCAGAAATCCACTTCCTGAAAATCGTAATTCTCAATGGGTGCGCCGGTAATAATCAGGCCGTCAAATTTCTCCTCCTTCACATCATCAAATGTTTTATAAAAAGAATCCAGATACTCGGCAGAGGTATTCTTGGAATTATGTGTCTTCATCTGCAGCAGTTCGATCTCTACCTGCAAAGGCGTATTGCTTAACAGACGCATCAGCTGGACCTCTGTTTCGATCTTATTGGGCATCAGATTCAAAATGGCAATCTTTAAAGGCCGGATATCCTGATGGACCGCCCGTTCTGGTGTTACCAGAAATACATTTTCCTTGTTGAGCACCTGATACGCAGGCAATTCTTCCTTGATGATAATAGGCATGTACAGCACTCCCTTTCTTTTTGTAAGCCGGAAGAGTGCCGTTTTTCCCTTTCCCGGGAAATAAAAAAACGGCCCCGCTTCCGAGCCGTTTCATTTTTTACCAGTTTGTTTTCAGTCTCAGAACCATGGTCCCCGCAATATGAACATCACAAAAAGCATAGACATCATCATGCCCATGCTCATCATCATACCCATATGAAGTTTTGCGTCAAAGAAAGAATGTCTCATGGCAAAAACCTCTCCTGCTTCTGTACTGTTTTCTGTACATTATAAACATGTGTCCGTACTCTGTCAACACTTTTTTTCTTTCTTTGGCCGTTTCCTTTTCTTTCCATCTTTTTATACTTTTTCCCTTGCATAAATACTAGGTTTCTGCTATGCTATTTCTTATAATGAAAATACTGTCGAATGAGGAGATGTAGCAAAAATGTCTATCGAAAAAGTAAGAGCATATCTGAAAGAAATGAATTGTCCCAAAGACGTGATCGAATTTTCCACCTCCAGCGCTACGGTTGAACTGGCGGCGCAGGCAGCAGGCGTGATTCCCGCGCGCATTACAAAAACACTTTGCCTGATGTCCAAGGAAGGCCCTATCGTCATCGCCGTTGCAGGGGACGCGAAGATCGACAACCGGAAATTTAAAGACACCTTTGGCCTGAAAGCCAAAATGCTCTCTCCCGAGGAAACTCTGGAAGCAACAGGCCATGCCATTGGCGGGGTCTGTCCTTTTGCCCTGCCGGAAGGCACAAAGGCATACGCCGATGTTTCCATGAAGCGTTTCGACACTGTATTTCCCGCCGCCGGCAGCAGCAACTCCGCTGTGGAGCTGACCTGTGACGAGCTGTACCTCTATGGAAAATGCACCGCATGGGTAGACGTCTGCAAAGGCTGGGAAGAATAAATTCCAAACGAACAAGGAGTAGTCTATGAAAATCTCTACAAAAGGCCGTTACGGCATCCGCCTGATGTTAAGTCTGGCGCTCCATTATGAAAAAGGCACACTGGCCTTAAAGTCCATTGCCAGAGAACAGGACATCTCTGAAAAATATCTGGAACAGATCATCAACCCTCTGACAAAATCCGGTCTGGTCAAAAGCTACCGGGGCGCTCAGGGCGGCTATATCCTCACCAGAAACCCCATGGAAATTACCATTGGAGAGGTGCTCCGTCTTTTGGAAGGCTCCCTGTCTCCCGTGGACTGCGTGGACAACCCCATGTGCCCCAATTCCGATACCTGTGTTTCCCTTTCCGTATGGAAGAAAATGAAGGAAGCGCTGGATGATGTCGTTGACAATATTTCTCTGGCGGATCTGGCAGAGGAATACAAAGAAAAGCATCCTGACGGAGAGCCCGCAGGCGGCTGTGTAAAAAAATAACATGAAGGTCTGACACTTTCATCAGAAATCAAAAATCGCTGAAATCCCTTGCACACAGGATTCCAGCGATTTTTTTCATCATGATTTTTCTGCGGGCATTACTGGTACACCTGCTGTACCTGCGTGCCCGGATAGTAAAATTCCAGAATCTCGGCGGCGGTTTTCCCCTGCTCCGCCAGCGACTTTGCCCCATACTGGCTCATGCCGACGCCATGGCCGCTTCCTCCGCCGTAAAAAGCGGCCCCAGTCATCCGACCTTCCTCGTTCGTCATCGCTTTGACGGCAAAAAATCCGCTGGGCAGCATAGTGGCATCTGTTGTGGAAGTCCCATCATATTTTTGCAGATAGACAGGATCGCCAATGGTCATCCTCATAGGAGACAGCACCTGACGAATGGCATATTCTCCCTTCACCCGTACGGTCCCATTTTCATATTCCAGCAAAAGAGATTTGACAACACCGCTCTCTCCCCGCTCCTCCACGGAAATATTCTTTAGCAGTCCCGTCTTTTCCGGCGTCCCCTGTTTCCAGGAATCATCCTCCTGCCGGATTTCCACTTTTCCTGGGCTGGTTTTCGCCGTCTGGGCCAGCTTGGCCGCTGTAATCTCCGATAACTGCCGTACTCCAAAGTAGACCTTCCAGCGAAACCAGGGCGAGTCCTTGTCATAGCCTTCTGCATCCCAATCCTGCCAGAATTCCAGCCATTCCTCCTCTGTTTCCGGCTTTGTTCCCGTCACTCCATGTACGCCGCCAATAAGGTAAGTCTTTTCCTCTCCTTCTGACTGCCATACCTCTGCCGCGGAAGCGCCATAACCGCAGGAAGTAGAATAAAAATACGTAGTAACCACAGCGTTTCCTGACGTCAGGCAAAGCCCCCTTGTGGTGTCAACGGCTTCGTCGGAAAGGCTGTTTCCCTCCGCACCCAGATAAACCTGACTGCTGACAGTATCGTCCACATGAGCACCGTAGCCGCACAGCTCATTGGAAAAAATCCGGTTATAGGCATAGCTTCTGGCAGTAATGGCCTGGGCCTCCAGCGCCGTCTCTCCAAAGGAAACCGGCATCTCATGGGGTACCACACCTTTCAGATACGTTTCCATGGACAGTTCATTGATAACGATGAGCTTCTCCTGCCGCCGCTCCAGTTCCAGCGTACCGTAGTAACTGCGGACAGTGCCGTCGGAAAACACCACTTTCATAGGGCCGCCATTTTTGCCTTTGGCCGTTACGATGCCGTGATCGAACCATGGCATTTCCTGGGAAAGTGCCGCCGCATCCATAAATTCCTTTTCTGTCTGACTGCTGGAAAGGGTAAATCCCCCCTCTGCCGAAAGAGTCACCTTCTGCCCATCCGTGCCCCCTACCAGCACCCGGATGTTCTCCACATTCTCCCTCTCCCGCAGTACAGCACCGCAGATTTTCCCATCCTTCATGAAATATTCCGCCTCCGCCATGCCGCAGATCAGGGCGGAAACGGTCTTTTCTTCCGCCTCTTCCGTTCTGCCGTCATAGACGCGATATCCTTCCGCCCAGGAAAACAGCCCTTGTTCTCCCAGATAGATCTCCTGTCCATTGACCCGCTTGACGGTACACAATCCAATGGTCTGGGCCGGTATCACTTCCGAAAGGGCCCCCTCTTGCCAGACTACATCACAGATGCCATCCACTGTTTCACCGCTGTAAGGCAGGCTGACCGTTCCATTTCCTGTTTCCAGCTGAAGCCTTCCGCCAGTTGCATGACAATATACATTTTCCGCCGTTCCGTTTTCCTCTGTCACCTCCAGCAGTGCCACGATTTCTCCGTCCTTTTGCCAGAACCGCAGCGTTTCTCCCAGATAGGGCATCAACTCTATCCCCGCGGCCCAATAGTTTCCTTTGTCAAACCAGCCGCTTTCCTCTTGCGTTTTCAGGAGCAGGCTTTCCTGCTCCTCTATGCCGTAGGAAGAAAGGTCCTCCTCTCCCCTGCGGTGTTCCAGCGCCGTTTCCCACAGCTGTACCCACAGACTGTAAGAAACGGGCAGATTTTTATTTTCCTCTGTTAGGATAATCTGGCTGTCAAACTCCGGCGCCAGCCTGTCCACCAGAAACTGGGCCTGGGTCAGGGTCAGTTCCTTTTCCGGATAGAAATTCCCATCCTCATCCCCGGAAAAAAATCCCATGGACACGGCGCCATTGATATAAGCATATTGGTCTCCATCTTTGGAAACATCGGGAAATTCCGCCGTTTGTTCCAATTCCGCCAACTCCTCCGGCCCATAAAAGGCCAGAGAAATCATTTTTGCCGCTTCCGCCCGGCTGACGGCACGTTCATCGCCAATCCTGCCCTGGACAGCTCTGTCTACCGTTTGCTGGGCACATCCGCAAAGCAGCAATAACCCCAGACATAAAAAAAGAATCCTTCGCATTCTCTACACTCCCTCTTCCAAACTTTGTACAAGTCTATGCGGGAAGGCAGAAAAATAGAAAGATTTTTTCCGGAAACGCAAAAAAGGAAAGGCATTGCCTTTCCTTTTGTCTTTGCGGTCGGAGATCCCGAAATGCCGTTCCCATCTCTTGACACCTAGCCTAAGCCAGGTGGGCAACCGCAGCTTAAGAATCTGCCTTCCTCCGCCCAAAGGGAATTATGAAGAGGCCTGACATATCTTATGCGTATAGGAATCCCTTTTCAGTCATGTAGGTTCAATTATGATGGGCTATCGAGCATTTCAGGATGTTTCCTGAGCATATTATACTACGTTTTTCTCCATTCTTCAATAGCAATCTATACACTTTTTCTGGAAAATTCATCAGAAATTATGATGATTTGTCCTTTTTTACCCCTGAAACGGCCAGAATCCCCAGCGCGCCCAGAGCAATGGCCACATCAGCAATATTGAAAATCGGAGCTTTTTTTATTTTTACATACAGAAAATCTGTTACTCTGCCAAAGCACAGCCGTTCCAGAAAGTTTCCCAATGCGCCGCCCAGCAGCACCGCCATCCAGAGCGCCGCGGGATCTTTTTCCCGTTTCAGGCGAAACAGCTTCCAGAAACCATAGGATATCATCGCTCCCGTTGCCGCCAGAACACCTTTGGGATGTTCCTCGCCAAGATTATATGCCATTCCCGCGTTTTTTATGTGCCTGAGATAGAACCTGTTTTTTACAATTTCTTTTCTGCCGCCCAAAGGCAGTTTTTTTGCCGCCAGATACTTCGTGACCGCATCCAGCCCCAGAATCCCGGCAACCATACCCGCTTCCTTCATACCGTCCTCCTCCTTTTCCCCAGTTTACACATCCTGACGTCTCCTGTCAAATCCCGCCAAAAACAGATTTCCCGTCGAAAGAATTCCCCCTTTCCTCGGAAAATAGCTTGCCACAGCCCTGCCATAGGTATTATAATTTCCTTAAGAAAGATATTTGTCTTTAAAAAGAGAAAGAGGTGTTTACAATGGGTTTAGTAACAACAAAGGAAATGTTTGAAAAGGCGTTTGTTGGCGGCTATGCCATCGGCGCGTTCAATATCAACAACATGGAGATCGTACAGGGTGTTGTAGCTGCCGCAAAGGCACAGAACTCCGCTGTCATCCTGCAGGTATCCAAAAGCGCGCTGAAATACGCGCATCCCAAATACCTGAAAGCAATGGTAGACGCGGCCGTGGAAGAAACCGGTCTGGACATTGCGCTGCATCTGGATCACGGCCCGGATTTCGAAACCTGCAAGGAATGTATCGAAGTAGGCTTCACATCTGTAATGTATGACGGTTCCCATCTGGATTATGAAGAAAACGTAGCCACTACCAAAGCAGTAGTAGAATACGCCCACGCACACGGCGTTGTAGTCGAAGCGGAACTGGGCAAGCTGGCCGGCGTAGAGGATGATGTCAAAGTTGACGCCGCAAACGCTACCTATACTGACCCCGATCAGGCAGTGGACTTTGTAACGCGCACCGGCGTAGACTCTCTGGCCATCGCCATCGGTACCAGCCACGGCGCGTATAAATTCAAAGGCGAAGCAAAGCTGGACTTTGACCGGCTGGAAACCATCACCAAAAAGCTGGAGGCTGCCGGCTTCCACAACTTCCCCATCGTGCTCCACGGCGCTTCTTCCGTAGACCAGAGATGTGTGGCAATGTGCAATGAATACGGCGGCAAGATCGACGGCGCCAAAGGTATTCCCGCGGAAATGCTGAGAAAAGCATCCTCCATGGCTGTCTGCAAAATCAACATGGATACCGACCTGCGTCTGGCTATGACTGCGGCCATCCGGAAATCCTTCGGCGAAAAGCCCGAAGCATTCGATCCCAGAGGCTATCTGGGCGATGCAAGAAACCTGATCCAGGAACTGGTAGAAGACAAGATTAAAAACGTCATCGGTTCCACAGACTCCATGAAATAATCAAAAAAATCGTCTTTTTGGCACGAAAGTCTGATTTCAAAACAGGCTTTCGTGCCTTATTTTTTTGTATGAAAAAAGGTACATCCTCTTGTTATTTCCCGTTCCATTCGCTACAATAGAATCAAATTGGAAGAAAAAGGAGGAGTTTTTATGTATGAACTGGTGCAGGTAGCTGCAAACACATATTATATCAACAGTCCCTCAAAAATGGGGGTCTATCGTGTCAGCGATGATGATGTCTGGCTTATTGACAGCGGCAACGACAAGGACGCCGGCAGAAAGGTACAGAAAATTCTGGAGGCCCAGGGCTGGAAACTGACTGCCATCATCAATACCCATTCCAACGCGGATCATGTGGGCGGCAATACCCTGCTGCAAAATCGTCTGGGCTGCGCCGTATACTCCACACCGATGGAAAACGCCGTCATTGAAGCGCCCATTCTGGAGCCTTCCTTCCTTTACGGCGGCTATCCTTTTAAAAAGCTGCGGAGCAAATTCCTCATGGCGACTCCCTCCAAGGCCCAGGATATTGCCGGGGCTAAACTGCCGGAGGGTATGGAAATCCTGCCGCTGGGCGGCCATTTCTGGCAGATGATCGGTGTCAAAACACCGGATGACGTTTATTTCCTGGCCGACTGTATTTTCGGCGAAAACATCGTTTCCAAATATCATGTTTCCTTTGTCTATGATCTCCAGGCCTTTCTGGATACCATGGACTATGTGGAGCAGTTCCAGGGCAAGCTGTGTATTCCCGCCCACGCGGAGCCTACCACCGATGTCTGTGCTCTGGTCAAGGTCAACCGGGACAAATCCATGGAGATTCTGGACAAACTGCTGGAAATCTGTCAGGAGCCCAAAAATTTCGAGCGTATCCTGCAGGAGATCTTTGTTTCCTTCGATCTGACCATGGACTACGCCCAGTATGTTCTGATAGGCAGCACCATTCGCTCCTATCTTTCCTATCTTTTTGACAACGGAAAAATAGAGGCTTACGTAGAGGACAACCTGCTTTTGTGGAAAACGGTGCCCACTGTGTAATCTGCTGAAAAAACACTCTGTTTTTCGCCAGATTCTGTCAGCAGATTTCCTGTTTTTGGTTGACAAGTTTCCCTATCTGGTTTTATCATATTGCATAGATAATTTTTGGATAGCACTGCTTCGGCAGTGCTATCCATATCTGTCTCAAAATGATTTTACTTTACAGGAGGAAAAATGGTATGAGCGCTGCCGCAGCAACCAAGGAAAACAAAATGGGTACCATGCCCATCAACAAACTGCTTCTGAACATGTCCCTGCCCATGATGATCGCTATGCTGATCCAGGCATTGTATAACATCATTGACAGTATGTTCGTGGCACAGATCAGCGAAAACGCCCTTTCCGCCGTTTCCCTGGCTTTCCCCATGCAGAACTTTATGATCGCCGTGGGGACTGGTACCGGTGTCGGCGTAAACGCCCTGCTTTCCAAGAGCCTGGGGGCAAAACGGATTAAGATCGCCAATAAAACAGCAAATATCAGCATGTTTCTGGTATTCATGAACTGGATTCTGTTTATCATCATCGGTTTATTTATTGCCAAGCCCTTTTTGGCCGGCCAGACCAACGTCGGCGAGATCGTGGATTACGGCAATACCTATCTGCGTATCTGCTGTGTGGCTTCTCTGGGTATCTATGCGGAAATCGCTCTGGAACGACTGCTCCAGGCTACGGGCCGTACCTTTTATACCATGATTACACAGGCCAGCGGCGCCATCGTCAATATCATTCTGGATCCCATCCTGATTTTTGGTCTTTTTGGGATGCCGGAATTAGGTGTTGCCGGTGCGGCCATCGCCACCGTCTGCGGCCAGTTTGTAGCGGCAGGTCTGGCTTTATTCTTTAACCTGACGAAAAACCACGATATCAAATTTGATTTCCGGAACATGCTTCCTACCAAATTTATTGTTTACAATATTTACAAGGTGGCTATTCCTTCTATCCTGATGGTATCCATCGGTTCCGTCATGATGTTCTTCATGAACCGTATTCTGGGTGTATTCACTCCCACGGCTATTGCCGTATTCGGCGTATACTTCAAGCTCCAGAGCTTCATCTTTATGCCCATCTTCGGCATGAACAACGGTATGGTGCCCATTATTGCCTATAACTACGGCGCAAGAAAGCGGGAGCGTATCCTGCACACCATAAAACTGGCTGTAACCTACGCCACCGTTATGATGCTCATTGGTCTGGTGATTTTCCAAATCATCCCGGACAAGCTGCTGCTGCTCTTTGACGCGTCAGACAACATGCTCTCTATCGGTGTGCCCGCGCTGCGGCTCATTTCCATCAGCTTTGTGCTGGCAGGCTTCAACATCATCTGTTCCTCCGTGTTCCAGGCATTGGGCAACGGCGTATTCAGTCTGATCGTTTCCGTAGTCCGTCAGCTGGTGGTACTGGTTCCCGTGGCTTTCCTGCTGTCTAAGATCGCCACACTGGGCAAAATCTGGCTGGCCTTCCCCATCGCGGAAGTTGCGGCCCTGCTGCTGTGTCTGTTCTTCCTGCGCAAGATCATGAAACTGCTGGACTTCTAAAGGAGGATGCCCATGCTGCTTTATATCATTGTGATGGCGGTTCTGGCCTACTTCGGCCTTCGCTTTGGCAAGGAAACGAAAGCGAAAAACTGCTCTTTTACCATGGAATACTGTACGGATGACAATATGGCAAATCGAATCGGATCTCTTTTGTGTGCAGTGGGTATCTGCGCCGGCATCAGCGGCGTGCTGATGCTCCTGTCCTATTTCCTTTTCCGCTTTGCCGAAAGCAGTCTGTACCGGCTGCCCGCCGTACTGTCCATACTGCTGTATACCATCGCCTTTATTGCGGCGATGCTGAAACTCCATGGTCTGCAAAAATACAAATAAAAAAACAAAGGACGGAATATCTCATCAAAGAGATCTCCGTCCTTTTTGTTATCCTTATTTTACTTTTTTCAGCAGTACCTCTGCCAATTCCGCCAGAGAAACCGTTTCTTTTTCCCCCGTTTCCATTTCCTTCAGTTCCACCTGGCCGCTTTCCAGCTCGGAATCCCCCAGAATCACGGAATATTTCGCACCGATCTTATTGGCATATTTCATCTGCGCTTTTACACTGCGTTCCACTGTGTCACATTCCGCCCGGACGCCTGCTTTCCGCAGTGCCAGCGTAATGCCCTGGGCACGGATCAGACCCTTTTCGCCCATGGAACCAATATATACATCCCGTTCCGGATGCTCCTCAATGGCGCCGTTCTGTTTTTCCAGAATCATTACCAGTCTTTCAATCCCCAGACCAAAGCCAACGGCACCTGTAGGCTTGCCGCCGCATTCCTCTACCAGATTGTCGTATCTGCCGCCGCCGCAGACTGTCAGGCCGTCGGAAACAAACTCAAATACGGTTCTGGTGTAGTAATCCAGACCACGAACGATCTTCGGGTCTACCACAAAGGGGATACCCATTTCTGTCAGGATATCCTGCACCTTCTGGAAATGCGCCGTACATTCCTCATCCAGACAATCCAGCACGGAAGGCGCGTTGGCGATAACTGCCTGACAGCTTTCCTCCTTGCAGTCCAGCACACGCAGAGGATTTTTCTCAAAACGCTCCTTGCAGGTAGGGCAGAGACGATCCAGATTGCTGCCGATGAACTCTCTCAATTTTTTGTTGTATCTGCCGCGGCATTCGGGGCAGCCCAGACTGTTGATCCGAAGCTCTACGCCCTTTACACCCATTTCCTCCAGAAGTGCCGCCGCCACGGAAATAGCCTCCGCGTCCTGCGCCGCGCTGTAAGAGCCCAGCATTTCCACGCCAAACTGATGGAACTGTCTCTGTCTGCCGGCCTGTGTATTTTCACAGCGGAAGGTAGGGGAAATATAATACAGCTTTGTGGGCTGTGCGTTGTTATGCATCCCATGCTCGATATAGGCCCGCACTACCCCCGCGGTTCCCTCGGGGCGCAGTGTCAGGCTTCGGTCACCGTCATCGGTAAAGGTGTACATTTCCTTCTGCACAATGTCTGTGGTCTCCCCTACGCCTCTGACAAACAATTCCGTAAACTCAAAGGCGGGTGTTCTGATCTCGCCAATGCCAAAGGTCTCACAAAGTCTGCGCATTTTGCCCTCGATACTCTGCCATGCCTTCACCTCAGCGCCGTAAATATCCTTGGTGCCTTTTACCAACTGAATCATATCTTACCTCCCTGCGGCAGTCCCTGCCGCTTTCTGTCTATCATTTCCTCGATCCTGCCGATGTAGTCCTCGACACTTTTTACATTGAATACCCGCTCGATCCGGTCTGTTTCCGGGTCCACGGTCTTTGTGCTGGCGCCTGCCCCTGCCGCCAGGATGGTCTGTTTTTCCTCCATGATCTGGATATTGTAAACGCCTTCCTTGCCCGGCTTGCAGTAGCCCACATTCTCAAAATTTCCCACCATATTTTTCTGGCGGTACATATAGTAAGGGGAAAGCCCCATTTTTTTTGCGTATTGCGCTGTGATCCCCAGCATTTCCTCCAGCGTCTGGGCAGTGGTCATGGTATACAGATCAAACTGCTCCTTGAGCCGGGAAGCCCGCTTCACCGCCAGCGTATGCACCGTCACATTGTCCGGGTCCAGTGCCATGATCTCCTCCATGGTATGACGCACATCCTCCGGCGTTTCCTCCGGCAGGCCCAGAATCAGGTCCATATTGATGTTGTCATGGCCCACCTCTCTGGCTTCATAGAATACCCGGCGGATATCCTCCACCGTATGCTTTCTGCCGATGCGCTTCAATGTCCCGTCATTCATGGTCTGGGGATTGATGGAAATACGGTTAACGCCGTATGCCTTCATCAGCCGCAGCTTTTCCTTTGTGATGGTATCAGGGCGTCCCGCTTCCACGGTATACTCCATTTCCTCCGTGGGATGGAACAGCTCTTCCACCTTTTTCAGCAGACGCTCCAGCTGCGCCTCCGTCAAAGAGGTAGGTGTGCCGCCGCCGATATAAATATTTTTCATACGGAACCTTTTGGCGTATTCCGCCAGATAGTCCAGTTCCCGGAACATGGCATCCAGATACTCCTCCACCCTGCTTTTATACTGCGCCAGCGGATAGGCCGTAAAGGAGCAGTACAGACATCGGGTCGGACAAAAGGGGATACCGATATACAGGCTGATGTCCTCTTTCCCATTGGCGGCCAGCAAACACCGCTCCGCCTTTGCCACCTCCAGCGTCAATGCCGCCTTCTGGGGATGGACCAGATACTTCTGGGTCAGATACGCCATACATTCCGCATCCTCCGCCCCTTCATCCAGCAGGGCGTTGACAATCTTCGCCGGACGGACGCCCGTCAAAAGACCCCAGCGCGGCACGATACCCGTTTCATTGGAAAGAAGGGCGAACAGACTCAGCTTCACCAGCCGCTTTAATTCTTTTTCGTCCATATCCTCCGCCGCCCCTATCCGCCAGCAGGCCTTTTCCCTGCCGTTTTCATAAAGAAGAGCGGACACCTGCCCGCCTTCCCATCGGCTTTCTACCGTCATCCCTTCCGAAGAAGGGGTTTCCGTCTGATAATAATGCAGATTGGGGCAGAACACCTGAATCATGGTTTGTACATCATTGGGCAGGTGATGCCCCCGTAAAATATATTCTATCATCCGTAAAAATCCTTTTTTCTCTTAGAATACTTTCTCGCTGTCCAGCAGCAGTGTTACAGGGCCGTCATTGATAAGGGCCACCTTCATATCCGCCTGGAACTGGCCTGTGGCTACTTTTTTCACAGGCATAGTCTTTGCCTTGGCACACAGACGTTCGAACAGATCCGCCGCCACATCCGGCGCTGCGCCGGAAGAATAGCCGGGACGTCTGCCCTTTCTGGTATCCCCGTACAGGGTAAAGTTAGGCACAATCAAAAGTTCTCCGTCAATGTCCAGCAGGGACAGATTCATTTTGCCGTTTTCATCCTCAAAAATACGCAGGTTCACAACCTTGTCCAGCATATATTCAATGGTCTTGTCATCGTCTGTTCCCAGCATTCCAAACAATACCATCACACCTTTTCCGATCTCACCGATCACCTGTCCGTCTACGGTCACGCTTGCCTGTGACACTCTCTGCAATACTGCGCGCATAGTTCTCCTCCTGTATCCCTTAACCTGTTACACGTTCGATGTCCACAATGTCCTTGATGCCTCTCAGACGCTTGGTCACACGTTCCAACTGGTCTTTTGTTCTGATTTCCATAGTAATATTGAAAATTGCCGTCATATCCTTTGTAGTGCGGATATTGAAGCCCTTGACAGAAATATCCTCATCTGCCAGATGGCGGCTGATTTCCAGCAGCAGACCCACTCTGTCATTGGCAATGACACGGATCTCCGCCAGATAGGACGCCGCTACCTCGCCATGGGTGTACTGTACATCCCATTCCGCATTGATGAGGCGGCCTCTCTCCTCATCACTGAGGTTCAGCACATTGATGCAGTCCGTTCTGTGGATGGTCACGCCGCGGCCTCTGGTAACAAAGCCCACAATCTCATCCCCCGGCACAGGGCTGCAGCACTTGGAAAAGCGCACGGCCACATCGCCGATGCCTTCCACCACAATACCGCTTTTGCTCTTTTTCTTCAGAGGCTTCTGGTCTACCTTCTTTTCGAAATCCTGAAGGATATCCTCCGCCGTCTGTTTCTTTCGCTGTTCCTTTAAATATTCATCCCGCAGGCGGTTGACTACCTGCCCTTCCTTCAGACCGCCGTAGCCGATGGCCGCCAGAACAGCATCCCAGTTTTTAAAGTCGTACTTGGCAATCACCAGCTCCTGCCACTCGGGACGAAGCAGATCCGAAGCCTGATAGCCTTTTTTGCGCATATCCGCCAGAATCATTTCTCTGCCGCGGATGATATTTTCTTCTTTCTCTTCCTTCTTGAACCACTGTTTGATCTTTGTGCGGGCCTGAGAACTCTTCACCAGTGTCAGCCAGTCCCGGCTGGGGCCTTTGGAGTTCTGAGACGTCATAATCTCCACAATATCCCCGTTCTGGATCTTATAGTCAATGGTCACCATACGGTTATTGACTCTGGCGCCTACCATTTTGTTGCCTACCGCCGAATGGATCATATAGGCAAAGTCAATGGGCGTAGAGCCTTTGGGCAGCTGGATTACCTCGCCCTGAGGCGTAAAGGCATATACCTGGTCTGTAAAAATATTCAGGTCCAGCTTGATGGTATCCAGATACTCTTTGTTATCAGACATATCCTTCTGCCATTCCAGAATCTGACGCAGCCAGGCCAGCTTTGCCTCTTCCTTGCTGCTGGATTTATCGCCGCTTTTGCCTTCTTTATACTTCCAGTGCGCCGCGATACCGTATTCGCTGGTACGATGCATTTCCCAGGTACGAATCTGTATCTCAAAAGGCTGGCCGGAAGGCCCGATCAGCGTATTATGCAAAGACTGATACATATTGGGCTTGGGCATGGCAATATAATCCTTGAACCGCCCCGGCATGGGCTTATACATGGTATGGACAATACCCAGCACCGCGTAGCAGTCCTTGACCGTATCCACAATGGCACGAACGGCAAACAGGTCATAAATCTGATCCAGTGTTTTGTTCTGGTTTACCATTTTCTTATAAATACTGAAAAAATGCTTGCTGCGGCCTTCGATCTTGCCCTGGATGCCGGCCTCTTCCATTTTGGTCCGGACTTCCTTGACAATATCCGCCACAAAGGATTCCCGCTCGATCCGCTTTTTCTCGATCTTTGCCGCCAGATCGAAATAAGCGTCCGGATTCAGATATTTAAAGCAAAGATCCTCCATTTCCGTCCGGATCTTGGAAATACCCAGACGATGCGCCAGCGGCGCGTAAATATCCAGAGTCTCCTGTGCCTTTTCCCGCTGTTTTTCCGGCGTCATGTAGTTCAGCGTCCGCATGTTGTGGAGTCTGTCCGCCAGTTTAATCAGAATCACGCGAATATCCTTCGCCATAGCCAGGAACATTTTCCGGTAGTTCTCCGCCTGAATCTCCTCTTTGGTAGAATAGGACAACTTCCCTAATTTGGTTACGCCGTCTACCAGTATGGCAATTTCCTCGCTGAAAATATTGCTGATATCCTCATAGGTATACGGTGTATCCTCTATGGTGTCATGAAGGATGCCGGCCACGATGGATTCCATATCCAGTTCCAGTTCCGCCAGGATATATGCTACCTTCAAAGGATGGATGATATATGGCTCGCCGGATTTTCTTTTCTGCTCCTTATGGGCGTCCGCAGCCAGACGGTATGCCTTTTCCACCATATCATAATCCTTGGCAGGATGATAGGTCTTGATCCGCTCTACCAGTTCCTGATATAATTCATCGCCGATTGCCATATTCGTCACCCCTCTTTCTTTTTCATTCGTCATAAATCCTTCCCCATTTCCCTTCTCAAAATTTAAAAACGTTAAATTAAATTATATCAATTTTATGTTGAATTTTCAATACTTTCCCTTGTTCTTACAGCAGTCCGGCGTCATATTTTGCTTCCAAAATCCTGCGCACGCTTTCATCCAGACGCTTCTGTGTGATTTCCCCGTCAGAAACCGCCGCCAAAAGCCCTTCATAGGCCGCCGGCAGATCCGCCGGCATCAGTACCATATCCACGCCCGCTTTGACTGCCATCACCGCGCTTTCTCCGGTAGAAAAGGCCTCTGTAATAGCCCCCATATTCATGGCATCCGTAATAACAATGCCGTCAAAGCCCAGTTCCTGCCGCAGCAGGCCTATCGTTTCCGCCGAAAGACTGGCGGGAAGTCCGTCCTTCGTGGCATTCGGTGTCGTAATATGGCCCACCATCACAAAGGGGATGCCTTCGTCAATGAGCCGCTGGAACGGAACAAATTCCACCGTCCGCAGTTCCTCCAGCGTTTGTTCCGCCATAGCCACCCCATAATGGGAATCTGTCGCCGTATCGCCATGGCCGGGGAAATGCTTGGCCGCCGCCAGAACGCCTTCCTCCGCCAATCCCGCCGCAAAGGCGGACGCCATATCGGAAACGGTCTGGGCGTCAGTGCCAAAGGCCCGTTCCCCAATGACAGTATTTTCCGGGTTCGTATAAATATCCGCCACCGGCGCGAAATCCACGTTAACGCCAAGTTCTCTCAATTCCCTTCCGATGGTTCTGCCGGCCTCTTCCGCCTGGGCGGTATCCCCTTCCATCAGTGCCGCCGAAGGGATCTGTTCATGGGGGATGTTGCTTTTATCCAGACGAGACACAATGCCCCCTTCCTCGTCTATGCCGATCCACAGGGGCAGATCCGCCGCTTCCTGCATCTGCGCCGTCAATGCTTTGGTCTGCTTCGCCGTATCCAGATTTTCCGCGAAAAGGATTACGCCGCCCAAATGGTATTCCTCGATCTGCTCCGCCGCGTCCTCAGAAAGCTCCGTCATAGGTGTGCCGTCCGAAAGATTTCGGAAATCCATCATCAGCATCTGGCCGACCTTTTCCTCCAGCGTCATGTCCGCCAGCGTTTCCTCAATCCACTCTGTTTCCATCTGCTCTGGTGTTTTTTCTGCGCCGGCGCTGTCCGTTCCCTGTTTGGCGCCGCATCCGCCCAGCAGAAAAACTGTCAGGGCCAAGGCCAGCCCCCGCCTGAAAAAGCCTCGTTTCGCCATACTTCCATCCCCCTTCCATATTGATACCATTATATCCCTTTTCACAAAAAATGAACAGTATTCCTTTTATTTTTCCCCGAATTTCGATATAATGAAACAGAAGAGAACAACAGGAGGAATCATTTTTTATGAAGCTGCAAAAACTGCTGAGTTATGTCCGCCGTGCGGTGGACGATTACCATATGATCGAGGAAGGAGACAGAATCGCCGTAGGTGTTTCCGGGGGGAAAGACAGCATCTGCCTGCTGATCGCCCTGAAGCATTTACAGCGGTTTTACCCCAAGCGTTTCAAACTGGAGGCTATTACCGTTTCTCTGGGGCTGCCCGGAGCGGAATACGGAGATATCCAGGCGCTTTGCGACGAACTGGGCGTCCATTATTCCGTGGTCCATACAGACATCGGGCAGATCATATTCGAGGAACGAAAAGAAAAAAATCCCTGCTCTCTCTGCGCCAAAATGCGCAAGGGCGCATTGAATACAAAGGCGGAGGAACTGGGCTGCAATAAAGTGGCTTTGGGCCATAACAAGGATGATGTGGTAGAAACCTTCTTCATGTCCCTGTTTTACGAGGGGCGCATCAACTGCTTCTCCCCCGTCAGCTATCTGGATCGGAGCAAGCTCTACTCTATCCGGCCGCTGATGTACATTCCCGAATGGGAGTGCCGCAGCTTTGTCAACCACAGCGGCATCCAGATCGTCAAAAACCCCTGTCTGGCGGACGGCAACACCAAACGCCAGGAAACCAAGGAGCTTTTGGCGGAGCTTTCCCAGCGCTACGACAATTTGCAGGGGAAGGTATTCAGCGCCATCCAGCGCTCCAAAATCAAAGGCTGGAACCAGAACGAGGTGGAATAAATGTCTGTGTACCATGAGGAAATAAAAGTCAGAGATACTCAGCTGCTGCGGGAAGTCCTACGGGACCTTCCGCCTTTTCTGGCGCAGTTTTTCCGCAGTATCGCGCAGACCACCTCAGCCAAAACACGTCTGAACTATGCCTACGACCTGCGGGTGTTTTTCCGCTATCTCTACGAGGAACACCGCTCCTTAGGCGGGATTCCCGCCAAAGATCTGAAAGCAGAAGACCTGAATCAGATCACCACAGAGGACATTGATGAATTCATGGAATATCTGTCCTACTACATCAATCCCCAGGCCCAGACCCGGAAGGCGGAATACCACAACGACGAACGGGGCAAGGCCAGAAAACTGGCTTCTGTCCGTTCCATGTTCAAATATTTCTATAAAAAGGGGGCCATTTCCGCCAATCCCGCCGCCATTGTGGATACTCCCAAAATCCACGAAAAAACCATTACCCGTCTGGACGTAAACGAGGTAGCAGAGCTTCTGGACGCGGTGGAATCCGGCGAAAATCTCACAAAACGACAGCAGGCCCGCCATGAAAAAATGAAAAAACGGGATCTGGCTCTGATGACGCTGATGCTGGGCACCGGGATGCGTGTTTCCGAATGTGTGGGCATCAATCGAAAGGATCTGGATTTCCAGAACAATGCCGTCAAGGTCCTGCGAAAAGGCGGAAACGAGGTCCTGCTTTACTTCGGCGACGAGGTGCGGGAGGCCCTTCTGGACTATCTGGAGGAGCGGAACAAAATAGTACCAAAAGAAGAAGGCGAAGACGCTCTCTTTCTTTCCTCCCAGAACAAACGTCTGGGGGTGCGGGCCGTACAGAATCTGGTAAAAAAATACGCCAGCGGCGTCACCTTGAAGCATATCACGCCCCATAAGCTGCGCAGCACCTACGGCACCAATCTTTATCTGGAAACAGGCGATATTTATCTGGTGGCCGATGCCCTGGGCCACGCCGACGTCAATACCACCACCAAACATTACGCCAAAATGGAGGAAGACCATCGGCGCAAAGCCGCTTCCTATATCAAGCTGAGAAAGGAATGATCCTATGGCATATGAACCGTCTCCCCGTGACTTTCAGTCCGCCTTCGGCCAAAAACAGCCGGAACCGATTTTAAAGCTGCGCAAATTCGGTATTCTGGCTCTGATGACTAAAATCGATGGCGTCCTGCACTTTGTACTGACCAAACGGGCTGCCCACGTGCGCCAGCCAGGTGATATCTGCTTTCCTGGCGGCCATCAGGAAAAAGATGAAAACCTGAAGCACACCGCCCTGCGGGAAACGGAGGAAGAACTGGGGCTTCCGGCGGAACAGATTCAAATTTTGGGCCGGAGCAATTTTATGCTGACCGTTTACGGCGGTTTGGTGCAGCCTTATATCGGTCTGGTCTCCTACGAGGATTTCCGCCGTCTGCGCTGTCAGAAGGAAGAAGTGGCGGAAGTATTCACCGTCCCGGTCTCTTTCTTTCTGGAACACCAGCCAGAGGTACACTATATGTACTGGCACGCGGATATGTCTGTGGATTTTCCCTATGACCGCATCGAAAACGGCAGGGAATACCCCTTCAGCAGCTGCAAAATACCGGAACTGTTTTATTTTTACGAAGGCCGCACCATTTGGGGGCTGACAGCGCAGATCATCGAAAGCATCGTCAAGGAACTACCCCAACATCAAGCGCAGAGATAAAAACGACACCCTTTGAGGGTGTCTTCCTAAGAAAACAAAAAAACAGCTGGACGCTTTGCAAAAAAGCATTCCAGCTGTTATATTTTATGCGATGATTTCCAAAGGCCGCAGGGCGTTTTTTTCATCCTCAATTTTTCTTCTTTTTATATTCAGCTTTTCTTTCCCGGTCAGCCTTGGCCTTTTCCTTTTCCCGCTGTTCCTTTTCCGCCAGCATTTCCGTAATATCCTCCGGCAGTTCCAGCGTAATGCGGCCCAGCTTGCCGCCTCGGTATTCGTCCATCAAAATCTTTGCCGCCCGTTCCAGATCCGGCTCATTCCCTTTTAATTTAAAACCTCTGGCTTCGGCGATCTGACACAACACCTCGTGGGGCTCCGCAATGGTGTCAAATGAGATCCCATATCTCTGCCGGATACATTCCGGATTCACCACCATCATATGATTGATAAATTCTGTCGCCAATGTCTGCGCGTCCAGAATATCATCATTGATGGCTCCCGTAAAGGCCAGCTTCAGCCCCACCTGCTGATCCTCAAACTTGGGCCAGAGGATACCGGGCGTATCCAGCAGTTCAAAATCCTTTTTCAGCTTGATCCACTGCTTTCCTCTGGTGACGCCGGGCTTATCCCCCGTCTTTGCCGTGGTCTTGCCCACATATTTATTGATAAACGTGGATTTCCCCACATTGGGAATCCCGGCGATCATAGCCCGGATGGGCACATTGATGCGGCCTCGTTTGCGGAGCTTCTCGATTTTTTCCGCCATCAGCTCCCGGGCGGCATTGGTCACCTCTCCCATGCCGGTGCCCTTCAACGCGTTCATTTCAATGACACGGAATCCCTTGTCCTCAAAATATTTTGTCCAGACCGCCGTCGCAGCAGGGTCCGCCAGATCGCTTTTGTTCATCAGCATGATCCGGAATTTATTTTTCGCCAGCTCATCCAGATCGGGATTTTTGCTGCTGTATGGAATACGGGCGTCTACCAGCTCGATGACAATATCCACCAAAGAAATGGTCTCTTCCATCATTCTTCTGGTCTTTGTCATATGCCCCGGATACCACTGTATATGCATCTGAAATTCCTCCTTATGAAATCAGGCCAAAACTGCCGAATGGATAGATCCGCAGTACCACTTTGCCCATGATATCCTCTTTCGATACAGGACCGATGGTTTCTTTTCTGCTGTCGGAGCTGGCGTTGCGGTTATCCCCCATTACAAAGAAGCTGCCCTCCGGCACTTCCATGGGATAAGCCCAGTCTCCCGCGGAAAGCACTGGCTCCGCGATATAATCCTCTTCCAACTTTTCTCCGTTGATATATATATCGTAATAACCGTCATTTTCCCGAAAATCAATCACATCTCCCGGTTCACCGATGACCCGTTTGATGATATTCTCATCATATCCGTTTTCGTGGAGGCTGCAAATCACGATATCTCCCCGTTCCGGTTCAGAGATCAGCATTTCCAGCTTATTGATCAGCAGAAAATCCCCATGATGGAAATTGGGCTCCATGGAAGAACCTTTTACATAAATCGTTCCGATGACAAAGGAGCGGATCAGCACTACCACAACGATAATCACCGCCAGCTGCAAAATAAAGCTGCCCCATTTTTTCTCTTCCTTTTCCTTCTTTCTTGCCGCCATGCCCTTAACCTCCCGTCTGCGCAAGTCTCCTATCAATATAACACCGATGGCCTTTTTTCGTCAAATATAAAAACACATTTTATCCTTCACGAAAAAAGCCTTGATGAGAAATCTCACCAAGGCTCACTTTTCTTATCTCAGTACTTCTTTAACCTTTGCTGCCTTACCAACCTTATCTCTCAGGTAGAAGAGTTTCGCGCGTCTTACGATACCGCGTCTTACTACTTCGATACGGTCAATTCTGGGAGAATGCAAAGGCCATGTTCTTTCCACGCCAACGCCGGATGCGATACGTCTTACTGTGAAGGTTTCTCTGATGCCGCCGCCCTGTCTTTTAATAACAACGCCTTCGAACATCTGCAGTCTTTCTCTGGAGCCTTCTACTACTTTCGCGTAAACACGAATCGTATCACCTACGTTAAAAGGAGTTACATCGCTTTTCAGCTGTTCTTTTTCCAGTTCTCTGATGATATCCATTTTGTTTCCTCCTTTCCCCAAAGACGTTCTTACCGCCATACTGCGCCATTGGACCGTCCGTAATCAACATGAAAAATTATACCATGCGTCCGCGTGTTTTGCAAGAACTTTTTTTGTTTTTTTGCGGTATTTTCAGTATAAAATCCCCGTCAGCCAAACACAGGCAGGCAGTTCCACCACAGAAATAATGGTAGTCAAAATAACAATATCCGAAGACATCTTTTCCCCATAGCCATATTTTTCCACCATCATAGGCACTACCACCGCCGCGGGCAAAGCCGCCGTCACCAGAAAGACGGATTTCGCCATGCTTCCCGCAGGCACAACCAGCATCACCAGCCAGGCCAGAAACGGCATCAGAATCATTTTTACCAAACTGATCTCCACCGCCGCCTTTTCCCGGAATACCTGCAAAATGCCGCTGCTTCCCGCCAGTGCGCCAATATAGATCAAAGACAACGGCGTAGACAAACCGCCCAGTTCCTCCAAAAAGGCCATGATAGGCTCCGGCACATAGGAGACCGTATGGCTGAGCGTCAGCGCCAGTCCCAGGAAAATAGCGATACAGTTGGGATTAACCGCCCCCTTCAAAAAGGTCTGTCCCATTTCTTTCGCGCTGCCGCCCTGTCTTCCCTTTAAAATATAAACGCCGTAGCTCCATAAATACAGATTCAGCCCCAGCACACCGGCAGACATATACATGACCCCGGTATCTCCAAAAAAGATCATGGCCACCGGCAGACCGATAAAACCGTTATTCAGGGACCCGGCCGTAATATCCAGCATATCCATCAGACGGCTGTCCATATGCCGCCATTTCCCGTACAGCCGGATAAACAGGCCAAACAGGATCATCGCCGCCGCCTGCGCCGCCATCATCAGGAAAAATCCCAGCAGAATCTCATGAGTAATATCAATGGCCGCGATAGTAGTCACCAGCATCGCCGGTATCGTCACCTGCATGACCATACTGCCCAGCCCTTTATTGACCTCCTTGGTGATAAATCCTTTTTTGTAGCAATAATACCCTATCGACACCATAGCAAAGAGTATAAAAAAACGACTGTACATCTCTCCATCCTCTTTTCCGAAAAAATACCCGTTTTCACGGGTATTCCTTCTGTTTTTTAATAATGCAGCACCGAGCTGATATCGTATCCCTCCAGCACTTCTCTGCCTTTCAGATCATCCAGCTCAATCAAAAATACCAGCTTCACCACTTCCGCACCAGCCTCCTGGATCAGGTCCACCAGTGCTCTGGCTGTGCCGCCTGTGGCCATCAGATCATCGATCACTACCAGCTTCATGCCGGGATGGATGGCGTCTTTGTGTATTTCAATGGTAGCTGTGCCATATTCCAGGGCGTACTCCCTGCTGATAACTTCCGCTGGCAGTTTGCCCTTTTTTCGCACGGGAATAAAGCCCTTTTTCAAATTATAGGCAACGGGCATCCCAAAAATAAAGCCTCTGGATTCCGGCCCCAGAACGGCATCAAATTCTACGCCTTCCAGCTCCTTTTGGATCAGATCCACCGCCGCGCAAAGACCTTCTCCGTCCTTCAGCAGTGTGGTAACATCCCGGAACAGTACGCCTTTTTCCGGAAAATCGGGAATTTCTCTAATCATTTCTTTTAAATCCATGCGTTTTAACCTCCCTGTTTCGCCGCTCTGAAATCCTGTATATTTAGCTGTACGCTGTCCCGTCCCCCATAGGAATTGATTTCCACACGATAGACGAAATCCAGGGGAAAGGACAAATGTCCGCTGTGCAGTATTTTATCACAATCTTGCCCAGGATACAATCCTTTCAGGATTTCCAGCAGACGATCATAGCCGTCAAAGGAAATGGCCGGAAGATACCTGCCGCTTTCCGGCTCCATCAGCGTCATTTTCAGGATGTTTTTCTCTTTTCCGATAAGACTCAGGTTTTTCACCCAGATGCCCTTGGAGGCAAACAGCGGCGCCGGATTCTCCTTGCCAAAGGGCGCCAGAAGGCGCAGTTCCTTGGCCAGATCCAGATGGATCTCCCCAAAGGAAAGCTGCTTTTCCAGCCGCAGCACCGGTACCATATCCTCCTTTGTCAGAGTACATTCTTTGTTCAGCCGTTCCCGCAGCACCGAAATATTTTCATGGGGCAGGGACAGGCCCGCCGCCATAGCGTGTCCGCCGAACCGGGTAAACAGCTCCCGACAGCGGTACAGCGCCTCAAACAAATGGTAGCCCTCAATACTGCGGCCGGACCCCTTGGCGCCGTCCTCCGCGTCCGTAATCAGAATCACGGGTCGGTAAAACTTTTCCTTGATCCGCCCCGCCACAATACCGGCCACACTTTCATGAATGGTATGGTCGTAAAGCACCAGCACCGGCCGGGACAGACTTCCGTCTCCTTCCGCCTGAGCGGAGATCCGCTCCAGCGCCTCTTTGGTCAGTTCCTTCCGCTCTTCGTTCAGCTCTTTCAGACGTCTGGCAATTTCTCCCGCCTTTTCTTCGTCTGTTTCACAGAACAGCTCCACAGCCTGTCTGCCGCTTTCCAGCCGGCCGGTGGCGTTGATACAGGGACCGACCACAAAGCCCAGATGGTACTCCGTAATCTGTTTGTCTCCCAGTCCCGTTTCCTCCAGCAGCACCCGCAGTCCCACATTCGTCGTATGCTGGATTTCCGCCAGCCCCGCCTTGACAATGGCCCGGTTTTCCTCCAGCAGATCCACAATATCACAGACGGTAGCCACTGCCGCGAAGCAGAGCAGTTCCTTTTCCAGCACCTCATCCGCAGTGCCAAACACCTTCAAAAGACAAAGGGCGAATTTATAAGAGATTCCGGCGGCGCAAAGCATCCGAAAGGGATAGGTGCAAAGCCGTTGTTTTGGGTCTACTACCGCATCCGCAGGAGGCAGGATATCCCGCAGTTTTCCTTCTCTGCCCTCCTCAAAGCCAGGCTCATGATGGTCCAGAATCACTACCTCCATGCCTAACTCCTTCGCCAGCTTCGTTTCCTGTATAGCCGCAATGCCATTGTCACAGGTGAAAAGAAGTCCTACACTTTCCTCCGCCAGCTTTCGTACCGCGTCACAGTTGAGGCCATAGCCTTCCTTCTGACGGTGTGGCACGTAAAAGACCGCCTCCCCGCCGCAGCGGCGGATAGTCCTGGTCAATATGGTTGTACTCATTACGCCGTCCACGTCGTAATCCCCGTAAACAGCAATCTTTTTTCCTTCCCGGATGGCTCCGGCCACCAATTCCAGCGCCTTCTTCATATCTTTCATCAAAAGCGGGTCACAGAGATCCTCCAGCCTGGGATGGAGGAATCGCTCCGCCTCCTCCCTGCTTCCGGCTCCCCGATGAGACAGGGCACAGGCCGTTGCCGGCTGGAGACCCAGTTCCTGGCACATTTGTATGGTGCCCACTTTTGTCCGTTTCATCATCCAGCGATACAATCTTTTCCCTCCTTTCCAAAAACACAGGAGCCAAAGAAACGCTCTTTGGCTCCCCGGGATATCAATTTTCCTGTCAAATATAAATTACTTTTTGGAAAAAGCAAAAATGGTCTGTCTATGGTACAAATCTCCCTGACGCAGTACAGGAGAAGGGAAATGTCCAAAAGCCGCCGCGTTAGGGAAGCCCTGTGTCTCGAAGCAGAAGCCGCTGCGGTAAGGATATGCGGCTCCATCCTTTCCTTTTACCTCGCCGTCCAGGAAGTTGCCGGAATAGAACTGTATCCCCGGCTGGTCAGAAAAGACCTCCATGCAGATGCCGGTTTCCGGGCAATAGGCCTCGGCGCATTTACGCACCGTTTCCCCGTCGAATCCGTCCGGAATCCAGTTGTGGTCATAGCCATGGCCGTTTTTCAGCTGGATGAAATCCTCATCGATCCGTTCCAGGATCTCATGTGGCGTCCGGAAATCCATAGGTGTGCCTTCCACAGAGGCAATGACCCCAGTAGGCAGGCAGGCGCTGTCGTTTTCCGTATAGAAAGAAGCGGGAATCATGACCTGATGACCCTCCAGTGTGCCGGCGTCATGGCCCTTCAGATTGAAATAGCTGTGGTTGGTGAGATTGACAATGGTATCGTCGTCGCTGACGGCGCGATAGTCGATGGTCAGACGGTCTTCGTCATCCAGAATATAGCGTACCTCTGTGCAAAGTGTGCCGGGATAGCCTTCTTCCCCATTGGGGCTGGTATACCGCAGGCAAAGTGCGTCCTCTTCCATATCCGCTGTCCAGTTTTTCTTGTCAAAGCCTTCCTTGCCGCCGTGGAGATGGTTTTCCCCATCGTTGCAGTACAGGGTATATGCAGTCCCGTTCAAACGGAACACACCGCTTCCGATGCGGTTGGCAAATCTGCCGGCAATGGCGCCCATAAATTTATCCTGCGCCTCATATCCCGCCATATTTTCAAAGCCCAGCACCACATCCTTGCCTGCGTAGCAGATGCTCTGCACTGCCGCGCCATAGGTCAGCACAGTCACTTTCATATCGTTGCGGTTCGTCAGTTCAAAGGCAAACACAGCCTCACCGGTCTTTGTCTGCCCAAAAAGATGTTTGGTAATATCCATTTCTTTCTATTCTCTCCTTAAATTTTAGATCATCAATCTTGCCGCGCCGTAGATTCCGGCGTCATTTCCCAGCTCCGCCAGTTTAAAGGCGGTTTCTTTCTGTGTATGGAAGGCATACTTCCGATAATAAGACTGGATGGCATCCGTCAAAAAAGCGCCCGCCTTGGATACGCCGCCGCCAATGATAATCAGCGCCACATCCGTCACAGCACAGCAGCCCGCCAAAGCCATGCCCATGATCCTCGCCATACGGTCTACGACCTCCGCCGCCAGAGGATCTCCGGCCTTTGCCGCATCCAGTACATCTTTTGTTGTCAAATGCTCTTTTTCCCGCAGCATCGAAGGGGTATCCTCCTGGGCCAGACGTTTTTTCGCCATCCGCAGAATACCTGTGGCGGAAGTATACTGCTCCAGACAACCCTGATTGCCGCAGTTGCAGGATTCCGTTTCCATGGGATTCACGCAGATATGACCAATCTCCGCCGCACTGCCGGTGGCGCCGGTAACGATCTTTTCGCCTAAGACCAGTCCGCCGCCAATGCCTGTGCCGATGGTCACCATCAGAACATCCTGGTAGCCTTTACCACAGCCCTGCCATACTTCGCCCAAAGCCGCGATATTGGCGTCATTTCCCGCCCGGGAAGGCAGACCTGTCAGCCGTTCCATTTCCTTTGTAATATCCACAACGCCCCAGCCCAGGTTTACGCAGTGATCTACGATACCGTCGGCCGTCACCGGTCCGGGAACGCCGATGCCGGCGCCCTTTACCTGCGCAGACTGGATACCCCTTTCTTCCATTTTATGCCGCAATGCCTGGGCAATGTCCGGAAGAATGGCTTTTCCGCCTTCCGCTGTATTGGTCGGGATCTCCCACTTGTCCAGCAGATCCCCCGCTGTGGTAAACAGGCCCAGCTTTACAGATGTTCCTCCAACATCAATACCAAATACATATTCCATATCCTTCTCCTCTTTCGCGGCCCAAAGCCGCTTTTTGTCCTCAGACTGAATGGGAGCTGATTTTTGCACAGACTCCTTTTGTTTATCATACCCTGTATCTGTTCTTTTTGCAATTCTTTCTTCCATATTTCCTGAATATGGCAAAAAAGAAGGGGGACCAGGGGCATTTTCCCCTGAAAAACAAAGCTCGTTGATATTTTTCTCCCAGAGAACCCCCTCTGTCTTTTTCACGAAAGCAATTTTTCTGGAGAACGACCGCTTTCGTACCTTTATAAAAAACAATGGAATCCCCCAGTCACAGGAGATTCCACCGTTGATGTTTTCATTTTTCAGGAGAGTTCTTTTTTCCCCTCTGGTTATTTACAGTTTGCGCCGCATCAGCTTCACATCAGCATCATGCCCCGGCGTTTCCGCAATTTCCGGATGGTTTTCCAAATATTCCCGAGCATCCTTTTTTCTGCCGTCGGTGGCGTAACGCATCACCTGAAGGATATGATATTCCACAGAAAGCTTGGGATTCTGCCGTGCCAGCGTCAGATGGTCCTCCTTCAGGGACAGGAGTTTGCGGGCCGCGTCGTCCTTATCCAGATGGAACAGCGTCATGGCCAGTCTGGTGTAATAGGTCTGGGCCACTTCCCCCTTCAGTCCTTTCTCCGGCACTGTCAGCAGTTTATCCTTCGCTGTTTCATAATCGCCTTTTGCCATATAGCCGCTGCCAATATTGGTCATCAGCCGCGCCTCCATGACCTTTCCCGTATTTTTTTCCTTCTGATAATACTGCTCCATTTCCACAAGGTAGGTATCCGGGTCTTCCAGCCGAATGTTCTCCAGTGCTTCCAGTTTTCCCGCCAGTTCATCCAAGGATTTCCGGTTCACATTGATGCCGATGACGAAAAACAGCGCAATGACGATGCCGTAGAACATCCACATCTCGTCTCCCATATTCCCCATGGATTCCAAAACAATAATGGCTACGATAAAGATAAATAACGCCGCCCCATAAATCTTTTTTGCCTTCATTTCCGTCTTCCGTCCTTTCCCATTCCTTATGAAAGCCGTGTTTCAGTCACGCAGAAGGATACCACAGCTTTCCTTTATATGCAAGTCTTTTTCCGTGAAAAAAGCAAGAATCCGCAAAACAGGCGTGAAAGTCTCGCTCTCACGCCTGCGCTGTTTATTCAAATATTAGGCTTCTGTTTCTTCCGCCGCTTTGATAATCTCTTCGTTAATAGAGATTGCCAGCTCATCCAGCTGCTTCTGATCTACCACATTGGGTGCATCGGTCATAGGGCAGGATGCGTCTTTTACCTTCGGGAAGGCGATGACGTCACGGATGCTGGGCGCGTTGCTCATGAGCATAATGATTCTGTCCAGACCAAAGGCCAGACCGCCATGAGGGGGTACGCCGTATTTGAAGGCATCCAGCAGGAAACCAAAGCGTTCCTGCGCGTCCTCCTGGGTAAAGCCCAGCAGTTCAAACATTTTCTGCTGGATATCTCTGCGGTGGATTCTGATGGAACCGCCGCCCAGCTCATAGCCGTTGAGCACCATATCATAAGCCTTGGCACGCACTGCACCGGGATCTGTATCCAACAGTGCAATATCCTCATCCATGGGCGCTGTGAAAGGATGGTGTACCGCCACATATCTGTTTTCTTCCTCATCCCATTCCAGCATAGGGAATTCTGTTACCCACAGGAACCGGAAGTCATCGGGACTGGTCAGACCCAGAATCTTAGACAGTTCCAGACGCAGAGCGCCCAGAGCGTCGAATACCACTTTGTCCTTGTCAGCACAAATAAGGATCAGGTCACCGGGCTTGCCTTCCATTTTATCCACGATCTCCTGCAGCTTCTCCGGTGTAAAGAACTTGGCGATCTGAGATTTCAGGCTGCCATCCTCGTTGACCACGATCCATGCCAGACCTTTGGCACGATAAGTTTTCACAAATTCCACCAGAGAGTCGATCTTCTTTCTGGGGAAGGAACCGCAGCCCTTGGCATTGATGGCACGAACACTGCCGCCTGCCTCCAGCGCGGATTTGAATACCACAAACTCTGTACCGGCCACCACTTCGGAAATGTTCACCAGTTCCATGCCGAAACGTACATCCGGCTTATCGGAACCGAAACGTTCCATAGCTTCTTTATATGTCATACGCTGCAGAGGGATCTGTACATCCACATTCATGATGTCCTTGAATACCTTCTGCATCAGTCTTTCATTGATATCCAGAATATCGTCCACATCCACAAAGGACAGCTCCATATCCACCTGTGTGAATTCCGGCTGTCTGTCGGCACGCAGGTCCTCATCACGGAAGCATTTCGCAATCTGGTAATAACGGTCCATACCGGATACCATCAGCAGCTGCTTATACAGCTGAGGGGACTGAGGCAGGCCGTAGAAATTGCCGGGATGCACACGGCTGGGAACCAGATAGTCTCTGGCGCCTTCCGGTGTGGACTTGCCCAGAATGGGAGTCTCGATTTCCAGGAAGCCTTCGCTGTTCAGGAAGGAACGCAGCGCCTGCACTACATGATGGCGCAGCACAATGTTCTTCAGCTGGCAAGGTCTTCTCAGATCCAGGTATCTGTATTTCAGACGCAGGTCGTCTTTTACAGTAATGTTGTCCTCGATCTGGAACGGTGTGGTTTCGGATTCGGACAGGATACGCAGCTCAGAAGCGATAATCTCGATCTTCCCTGTTTTCATATTGGGGTTGATATTGCCTTCTGTTCTGGCTGTAACAGTGCCGCGTACCGCCAGTGTATACTCACTGCGGACCGTTTCCGCTTTTTCAAAAATCTCCTTGGGTGCCGTATTGCCATCGATGGCGATCTGTACCAGACCGGATCTGTCGCGCAGAGCAATAAAGATCAGCTGCCCCAGGTCACGGCGGCGCTGTACCCAGCCCATCACGGTCACTTCCTGGCCGATCAGGGTTTCATTGACTTGCGTACACATATGGCTTCTTTTCAAGCCGGTAATTGATTCTCCCATATCTTACAAATCTCCTTACAGATAAAAATTTTCTTTTACTATCATACCATCTTTGGCCAAAAAGTAAAGCGCAACGGCAAAAAAACTCTTATTTTTCCATATCCTTGATAAAGCGGTAAAGCACATCCACTGTGCCATCGATGCCACAGAGAGCGCTGTCGATGGACAGATGATAGTTTTCGGCGCTTTCCCAGGTACCGCCGGTATATTTTTTATAGTGCTTTGCCCGTTCCTCATTGACTTCCCGGATCTTCAGCGCCGCCTGCTCCTTTGTCAGTCCGTAGGACGCCGCCGCGTGAGCCTCCCGGAAATCCTCCGGCGCATGGATGAAAAATCGTACGGTATGAGGTCTTTGCCGCAGGATCACATCAGCGCATCTGCCCACGATAACGCAGTTGCCTTTGGCCGCCACTTCGGAAATGACCTTCCATTCCGCCAGAAACAGCCGATCCATAGGCGGCATATCGTCGCCGGAATAGGCGTAAAACTGGGAAATTACCTGCTGCAAAATGGGATTTTTCACAGACTGCTCGTTTTTCTCGATAAATTCTCTGGACAAACCGCTTTCTTTGGCCGTCAGATCAATCAAGTTCCGGTCATAAAAGGCCATTCCCAGCTTCTGGGCCAGTGCCTTGCCGATCTCATGTCCGCCGCTGCCGTATTCTCTGGCAATGGTAATCACCAGACCGGAAGAATCTTCCGCCGGTTCCTCTTCTGCCGCTTCTTTGGCGCCAAAGAGCATTCCATCCAGAAAATACAGTTTTCTGCCGTAAAAGCTGGCAATGGTGCCGATGAGCAATGCGGAAATAATAGTGCCTTCCCGTACCCCTTCCAGATGGTGGAACAGGATCAGAGAAATCACCGCTGCGGAAATGGACAGTGTCGCATCAAAACATACCTTGATCTTGCCGAATTCCTTATGAAAAGCGGTACAAAAGGCTTTAACGAAGCCTTCCCCCGGCAGCATCACTACATTGGCCAGCACTTCCGTATAAACACCGAAGCCCAGAATCAGACAGCCAATAAATAAAGATACGATCTTAGCGGGATAATTCTGCGGCGCCACGAAAAACAGCAGTTCCATGGTAAAGTCGATAAAATAGCCAAACAGCACTGAAACAGGAATCTGCAGAAGCTGTATCTTTTCAAATCTGCTGCGCAGAATCGCTATCTGCAATACAATCAGCAGCACACTGAAGGCAATGGTAAACTGCCCCAATGTCAAAGGAAAATACAAACTTAACGTATAAGGGATACTGGAAATAGGTGATGTTCCCAGATTCGCCTTTGTAATAAAACTAATGCCCAGGGCATTGATAAACAGCCCAATCAAAAATACAAAATACCGCCTTGCTTTTACCGCCATGTTTACTTCATCCCTTCATCATATTCTCATAGATCTTTTCCAGCATCTCACGGAGGAATTCCTGCTCCTCCCCGCTCAGCCCTTCCAGGGCTTTGGCCTCACAGGCCGAAAAAATGGGCCGTACCGTCTCAAGGGCCAGCCGTTTTCCTTTTTCCGTCAGATAGACATATCGTGATTTCTTATTGCCTTCCATCAGCTGCCTGCAAATCAGACCCGATTCCTCCATTCGTTTCAGGATTCCCGTTACCGTCGCCGGTTCCAGATGGAATTTCTGCCCCAGAACCTTCTGCTCACAGCCGTCATGCTCCGCCAGAAAATCCAGCATCTTTGATTGCCCCGGCAAAAGCCCCTGGGCCGCCGCCTCCAGTACCACCTGCTTTTGAAAGGCCGTCTGAGCCAGCAGCAGCAAATGATGAAAACTTTTTTCCATAATATGCCTCCCATTTTTGTTTAGCTTGCTAAATATATTATGCGCTTTTTTTCCCGTTTGTCAATGGGCAATTCCAAAGGATTCGCAAGAAATAGAGTTGTCAGTTGAATTTCTTTGTTGTATAATGTTTTTATATTGTTTAGAACCGGATCAATTCATCATAGAGAAGTATTTTTTCCAGTTAGAGGGGGAGTTTACCATGAACCATAAAATCATCACCATCAGCCGTCAGTACGGCAGCGGCGGCAGAATCATCGGCAAAAAACTGGCAGACGAGCTGGGTATTCCATTTTATGACAACGAGCTCATCAATCTGGCGGCAGAAAAGACCGGCCTGTCCAAGGACTGCTTCAAAGAAGCGGAAAACGTATCTACCGGAAATCTGCTGCTTTCCCTGACTACATTGACTCCAACAGTCGATTCCTATGGTCTGCCTTTGAATGAGAAGATCTTTCTGATCCAGTCTCAGGTTATCAAAGAAGTAGCGGAACAGGGCAGCTGTGTCATCGTAGGCCGCTCCGCGGACTATGTTCTGGCAGAAAACCCTAACTGCATCAAATTATTCATCCACGCGGAACTGGAGGATCGGGTAAAACGCGCAACGGAATTATACCATCTGGATGCCAAAAACATAGAATCCGCCGTTCTGAAAACAGATAAAAAGCGTGCAGGCTACTACAACTACTTCACCGGTCAGAAATGGGGCAAGCTGGAAAACTACGACCTTGCCATCAACACCTCTAAGATCGCGTTGGATGACGTTGTGGAGATCCTGAAATCCTATGTAGAAAAAAGATAAAAACAGGCACTCTTTCGTCAAAGACGGCTTTCTGTCATCTCTTTGACCATTGGGCAAAAAGAATCGCTGATGTTTCATGGGCCAAACCGCCCGGAATCGTCAGCTTTTTTTGTGGAAATCCATATTCTCCCTGTGCCGCCTTTTCTTTTTATTCCCTCTGAAAAAACCAAAAACAGCCGTTATGGGGAAATCCCATAACGGCTGTTTTGCTATCCATATCATGCGATACGCTGTTTTTTTATTTCAGCTGTGCCAGACGTTCTTCTACCTGTGCCAGAATCGCGCGATATTTTTCTTCTTTTGCCTTTTCCTCGTCGATGACCTTCTGCGGCGCTTTGGCTACGAAGCCCTGATTTGCCAGCTTCTTTTCCACACGCTCGATCTCTTTGAGCATTTTTTCTTTTTCTTTGTTCAGACGTTCCCGTTCTTTTTCCACGTCTACCAGTTCCGCAAAGGGCATATAGATCGTTGCGTTGGAAACCACAACGGAAACGGCGTCCTCACCGATGCCGGCTTTATCCGCCTGTACCGTTACTTCGCTGGCGTGAGCCAGTGTCTTGAAGAATACCTTGCTGTGTTCAAACAGGAAGCGTACTTCTTCTTTATCGGATACAACGAATACCTGCGCCTTTTTGGAGGGTGCTACGTTCATTTCCGCACGGATATTACGGATTGCGCGGACAGCCTCTTTGATGGCGTCGATTTCTTCCTCGTTTTCCTGATAGTTCCATTCTTCCTTATATACAGGCCACTGGGAGATCATGATGCTTTCTTCCTCGTCCTGGATATGCAGGAACAGTTCTTCTGTAATAAAAGGCATGAAAGGATGGAGCATCTTCAGCGCATTGATGAGAACGGTCTTCAATGTCCACAGGGCCGCTTCTCTTGTCTGGTCCTCTTTGTTGTAGAGACGGGGTTTTACCATCTCGATATACCAGTCACAGAATTCATCCCACAGGAAATCATAGATCTTCTGTGCCGCCAGACCCAGTTCATAGTGTTCCAGATTTTCTTCTACATCCTTCGCCAGTGTATTTACCTTGGACAGAATCCATTTATCGGCGGAAGTCAGCATCAGCAGCTTGGTCTCCTGCTTGTCTTCCATGTTCATCATTACGAAACGGCTGGCGTTCCAGATCTTATTGCAGAAATTCCGGCAGTTTTCCAGTCTTTCCCAGTAGAAACGCATGTCGTTGCCAGGCGCGTTGCCGGTAATGAGCATCAGACGCAGAGGGTCCGCGCCGTAGTTGGCGATAACTTCCAGAGGATCAATGCCGTTGCCCAGGGATTTGGAGAACTTTCTGCCCTGATCGTCACGGATCAGACCATGGATCAATACATCATGGAAGGGAATCTCATGCATATTTTCCATACCGGAGAATACCATACGGATTACCCAGAAGAAAATGATATCATAGCCCGTTACCAGTGTGCTGGTAGGATAGAACTGTTTCAGATCTTCCGTATCATGAGGCCAGCCCAGTGTGGAGAAAGGCCACAGAGCGGAGCTGAACCATGTATCCAGAGTATCCTCATCCTGCTTCAGGTTGGTACTGCCGCATTTTTCACATTTTTCCGGTGTATTCTTGTTTACGGTAATATGGCCGCAGTCCTGGCAGTAGTACGCGGGAATCCGGTGACCCCACCACAGCTGACGGGAAATACACCAGTCACGGATATTTTCCAGCCAATGCATATAGATCTTACCGAAACGATCGGGGATAAAATGCAGCTTATCCTGTTCATATACTTCCATAGCGGGTTTTGCCAGTTCATCCATTTTTACGAACCACTGGAGCTTAATCAAAGGCTCAATAGCTGTGTTGCATCTTTCATGGCAGCCTACGGCATGGGTGATCTTTTCGATCTCAACCAGATAGCCTTCCTCTTTCAGACGTTCTACAATGGCTTTTCTTGCTTCCATTCTGTCCATGCCTTCGTATTCGCCGGCATTTTCATTCATAGTGCCGTCATCGTTCATAACATTGATGCGGGGCAGGTTATGACGAACGCCTACCTCAAAGTCGTTAGGGTCATGGGCCGGTGTAATCTTTACAACGCCGGTACCAAATTCCCGGTCAACATATTCATCGGCAACAATAGGCAGCTCCTTGTTCAGCAGAGGCAGGATACAGGTCTTGCCAATAAGGTGCTGATATCTTTCATCCTCGGGATGAACTGCTACGGCTGTATCGCCCAGCATCGTCTCCGGTCTGGTCGTTGCCAGACGCAGTCTTTCATCGGAACCAACAATGGGATATTCGATATGGTAGAAGGCGCCTTCCTGGTCAATATGGTTTACTTCCGCGTCGGAAATGGTGGTCTGGCACTCAGGACACCAGTTGATAATCTTTTCCCCACGGTAGATATAGCCTTTTTCATAGAGACGGCAGAATACTTCCAGAACTGCCTCGGAGCATCCTTCGTCCATGGTAAAACGTACTCTGTCCCAGTCACAGGAGCAGCCCAGTTTCCGCAGCTGATTCAGGATGATGCCGCCGTATTCTTCCTTCCACGCCCAGGCACGTTCCAGGAAGCCCTCACGGCCTACATCCGCTTTGGTCAGGCCCTCGGAAGCCATTTTCTGTACAACCTTCAGCTCTGTGGAAATACTTGCATGGTCAATGCCGGGTACCCACAATGCGTTGTAGCCCGCCATTCTTTTCCAGCGGATCAGGATATCCTGCATGGTATTGTCCAGGGCGTGGCCCATATGCAGCTGACCGGTAATATTCGGGGGCGGCATTACGATGCTGTAAGGTTTCTTTGTTTTGTCGATTTTTGTGTGGAAATATTTCTTTTCCATCCACATGGCGTAGAGTCTGTCCTCTACGGCTGCGGGATCAAAATTCTTTGCCAGCTCTCTCACTTTTTTTCCTCCTTTGTCACATAAAAAAGAGCTTTCCTCCCAAAAGGACGAAAGCTCGCGGTACCACCTTATTTCCCGCCGCAAAAAACGGCGGACACTCTCGGTCGATAACGGGACCAGACGGCTCTGCCTACTTTTCGTTCAGCAAAGCGACTCCAAAGCTACCTTCTGCGGACCGGACTCCCGAAAAAACCTCTCAGCCTCTGGGTTTTTCTCTCTGGCGGATGGCTCCCGCATACTCCTCTTTTTCCTTGTCTTTGGCTTTTTTGATGCTTATATGTAAGCATTTTATTCAATACAACCAAATTTGTCAATAGCTTTTTGTAAATTATTCTGTATTCCTTTGCTCCTTCGGGAACCTGGAAATATTCATCAAAATCCCCATCATGCCCATGGTAAAGATCAGGGAGGTGCCGCCGTAGCTGATAAAAGGCAGCGGCTGCCCCGTATTGGGGATGGTATTGGTCACAACACCGATATTGATGAGGGACTGAAATCCGATGACAGAGGTGATGCCAGTGGCTACCAGCATCCCATAACTATCTCTGGCCCGCATGGCAATCCGAAGTCCTCGCCAAACCAATACAGCCAGCAGCGCCACCACCAGTCCGGCGCCGATCAGGCCCAGTTCCTCGCAAATAATAGAGAAAATAAAGTCGTTATAGGGTTCCGGGATAAATGTTTTTTGCCGGCTTTGTCCCAGCCCCAGGCCAAACAGCCCACCGGAGGCTACCGCGTACAGCGACTGTATGATCTGGTATCCATCCCCCAGTGTATCAGACCAGGGGTCCAGCCAGATCAGAATACGATCCAAACGATAGCGGAACTGAGGAATCAATACCGCCAGCGCGCCCAAAGGCACCAACAGAGCCGCCCCTACCACAAAGTACCATATTCTTGGACTGGCAATAAACAAAATCACCATGCCTACCAACCCCAGCAGAAGGGCCGTGGAGAAGTTGGAAACGGCGATCAAGCCCACCGGAATCAGCAGTATGCCCAAAGCTTTCAGAAATCCCTTCAGATTCGCCAGCTCACTCCTATGCTCCAGAACATAGTACGACAGATACAGAATTACAGCGATCTTCGTAAATTCTGAGGGCTGGAAGCTCAAAGGCCCGATCCCCAGCCACCGCTTCTGACCATAGGCCTCTGTCCCGAAAAAGGGCAGCAGCAGAAGAAAGAAATTGGACAGCAGATATGCCGGAAAAGCAAGCCTTTTCCAGAACTGATAGGGAATCCGCATAGCCATAAACATCCCGGCAGATCCGATCACTACCCATGCCGCCTGCCGTTTCAGGAAATAAAACATATCGTTGTTAAAATTGGCGTTTGTCATGGTGTAATAATAGCTGGAACTGAAAATCATGACCACGCCGAAAAGAACCAATGTCAGCACAATAAAAAGCACGGCAAAATCAAAGGGCTCTGTTTTTTTCGGTTTTCTTCCGCTGCGCCTTGCGGCGTTTCCCTGTTTTGTTCGTTTCATGCCCACACCTCGTTCCGATTTTTATTTCAAATAGGACTTCACCTGTTCCTTGAACAGGTCTCCTCTCTGTTCGTAATTATCAAACATTCCCCAGCTTGCGCAGGCCGGAGAAAGCAGGACGCAGTCTCCCGGCTGGGCCTTGCTGCGGCAAAGGTCTACAGCCTCCGCAAAGGTCTCGCAGTCCGTGATCTCCGTAAAGCCAAATTTTTCCGCCGAAGCCCGAATCTGGGGCGCTGTTACGCCGATCAGCACCAGATGCTTCACTCTGCCGGGGAACAGCTTCGTCCAGTCATCAAAGGACACACCCTTGTCGTAGCCGCCGCCAATGAGAACAATGGGCTTTTCCATAGCCAGCACCGCCCGGATAGACGCGTCCGTATTGGTGCCCTTGGAATCATTGTAGTAGTCCACACCATCTACTGTGGCCACATATTCAATACGGTGGGCAACGCCTTTGAAGTTCCGCAGTACGGTACGGATTTCTTCCAGAGAAACGCCGGCGCAGATGCCCATGGCCGCTGCCGCCATGACATTTTCATAGTTATGCACACCCAGAATCTGCAATTCACCTACAGACAGCAGCTTTTCGTCGATGCCCTGCCATTTTACGAAAATATCCTTTCCCTGCAGGAAAATGCCCTCTTCCAGAGTCTCCTGACTGCTGAAGAAAAACACCTTTGCCGCTGTTTTTTCCGCCATTTTGCGGCAGACCTCATCCCCATGGTTCAGGATGCAGAAATCCTCCGTCGTCTGACGGGCAAAAACTCGCTCCTTCATGGCAATATAGACCTCCATGGTCTTATGACGGTTCAGATGATCCGGTGTGATATTCAGCACCGCGCTGATGTGGGGATGGAATTCTCTGGCTTTTTCCATCTGGAAGCTGCTGATTTCCGCAACTACCCAGTCTTTTTCCGTCAGCCGTTCCACCTCCGCGGAATAAGGCACACCAATATTGCCCACCACAGCGGTGCCGGGGCGTACCATCTTCATGATCTCCCCTGTCAGTGTTGTTGTAGTTGTCTTGCCGTTGGTGCCGGTAATGGCAGTAATGGGGCAGGGTGTCTGGCGGTATGCCAGTTCCACCTCACTGATGACCTCCACCCCGGCGGCCTCTGCCGCGGCGATAAAAGGCAGGTCACAGGGAATACCCGGGCTCAAAACGATCAGATCCTGCGCACAGGCAATATCATCCGGGTTCTGTCCCGTATAGAGCGTAATGCCCTTTTCTTCCAATGCCAGCGCTTCCGCCGGCACATCCTCTCTTTTTTTCATATCCTGCAAGGTGACCTGCGCCCCCATATGATGCAGCAGAGCGGCAGCGGCAATACCGCTTTTTGCCATGCCGCAGACCAGCGCGTGTTTTCCCGCAACATTCATGTCATTTCCCTCTTTTCGTTAAAACATATATTTACAGCCCAAAAAGCCGATGAGACACAGCATAGCCGTAATGACGTAAAACAGTGTCACTACTTTCGTTTCCTTCCAGCCGCACTGCTCCAGATGATGGTGGAAGGGCGCCATTTTAAACAGTCGTCTGCCCTCGCCGTATTTGCGCTTGGTGATCTTGAACCAACCTACCTGCAGCATAACCGTAATGGATTCCCACAGATAAATAAAGCCGACAATGACAATAAAAATGGGCATTTTCAGTACAAAAGCGGCGGACGCCACAAAGCCGCCCAAAGCCAGAGAACCTGTATCCCCCATAAACACCTTGGCGGGATAGGAGTTAAAGATCAAAAAGGCCAGCAGCGCGCCGGCAATAGCGCCGCACACAGGCGAAATGGCACTGCCTGCCGCCCAGGAAACGATCATAAAGAAAGCCGCTACGATCAGCGTCACACCGCCGGCCAGACCATCCAGACCGTCGGTCAGGTTTACGCCATTGACCGTCCCCAGTACCGCCACAAAGAGGAAGGGAATGAACAACAGACCCAGATCCAGTTCATAGCCTCCCGCGAAGGGGATATAAACGGCTGTGCCTGTGCCATTTTTGAGCAGGTGCCAGCAGAATACCGCCGTCACAATCAGCTGCAGCGCCAGCTTCTGCCATGCCCGCAAGCCCAGAGAGCGTTTTTTCACCACTTTGATATAGTCATCCAAAAAGCCGATAATACCATAGCACAATGTCATCAGTACCACTGCGATGCCATCGGCGTTTCCCTTCAGGAAAAACAGCGACGCCACCACAAAAGCGATCAAAAAGGCAATGCCGCCCATGGTCGGCGTGCCCTGCTTCTGCAAATGTGTCTGCGGCCCGTCATCCCTGACGTTCTGCCCGAACTTCAGCCGGTGCAGCAGAGGGATCAAAATGGGGCACAGGATCACTCCCAGCACAAATGATATGATAATGGCGTAAACCGCCTGTTCCAAAGAACCCACTTTATTTCACTCCTTGCAATTTTTCCACTGTTTTTTCAAATCCCATACTGCGGGATGCCTTCAGCAATATGGTATCCCCTTTCCGGAGCAGGTCCATGCCCTTCTCCCAGAATTCTTCCTGTGTATCATAGCAGTATACCTGTTCCATGCCGCCTTCTCTGGCGCCTGCCGCCATATCCGTGGAGAAATTTCCCACACAGAACAGCAGGTCGATCTTCTTTTCCGCCGCATAGGCGCCCACTTCCTTATGCATCTGGGGCGCGTATTCTCCCAGCTCGCCCATGAAGCCCAGGAAGGCAACCTTTCTGCCCTTGGCGTTGGCCAGAATATCCAAAGACGCCTTGGTCGATACCGGATTCGCATTATATACGTCGTTGAGCAGAGTAAATCCGCCCTCTGTTTCCATGACCGCCATGCGGTTTTTGGTGGGTACGAAATTCTCAATACCCGCCTTGATTTCCGCTAGCGTCAGGCCCAATTCCATGCCTACCGCCGCCGCGGAAAGAGCGTTCAGCACCATATGGTTCCCCGGCAGAGGGATATTGACCTCCACACTGCCCTTGGGTGTATGGATGGTGCATTTTGTTTTTTCCAGTTCTACCATCTCGATGCCGTCGGCATAGAAATCCCGTTTGTTTTCCACGCCGAACCATACGATTCTCTGGGGCAGCTTGCCTTCCATGGTAACCAGCATATCGTTGTCTCCATTGAGGATGGCTACGCCCTTTTCATCCATATGTTCAAACATTTCGCACTTCGCCTGCAAAATGCCTTCCCTGCTGCCCAGATATTCGATATGGGCTACCCCTACGTTGGAGATCAGCCCGATATCCGGTCTTGCCGCAGCGGCCAGCCTGCGAATCTCCCCGAAATGGTTCATGCCCATTTCGATGACAGCCGCCTCATGGCTCTCCTCCAGACCAAAAAGGGTCAGCGGCACACCAATATCGTTATTATAATTGCCCTGTGTCCACAGGGTATTGTATTTCTGAGAAAGGACAGAAGCCACCATATCCTTTGTGGTGGTTTTGCCTACACTACCGGTGATGCCCACAAAAGGGATCTCAAACTTGCCGCGGTAAAAAGAAGCCGCGTCCAGCAGTGCCTGCCCACAGTTTTCCACCAGCAGAATCACGCCCTTGTCCGCAGGCAGACGTTCCTCCTCGGAAAAGCAGGCCAGCGCGCCTTTTTCAAAACACTGGTCAATAAACAGATGGCCGTCAGTCTTTTCCCCCTTCAAGGGCACAAACAGCGCGCCTTCCGCCGCCTGACGGGAATCGGTGATTACCTTTGTGACACAGCGTTCTTTTACATTATCCGTTTCTTTTGTGAGGATTTTCGCTCCGGTTGCCTGTGCGATATCCCCGATGGTCAGTTTTTTCATAAGCAGTCCTCTCCAAACGCTTTTCTAATTTCTTCCGTATCGTCAAAATGAATGGTTCTGTCCGGGAAGATCTGATAAGTCTCATGCCCCTTTCCGGCAATCACAATCACATCGCCCGGCTTCGCCAGATCTACGGCCCGGCAGATGGCCGCTCTTCGATCCACCTGTTTCTCATACGGGCATCCTGTTTCTTTGGTGCCCGCTTCCACATCCCGCAGGATCTGTTCCGGGTCTTCCGTTCTGGGGTTGTCGGAAGTGATGATGCAGTAGCCGGAGCGTTCCCCGGCGATCCGCCCCATAATGGGCCGCTTTGTCTTATCCCGGTCGCCGCCGCAGCCAAATACGGTAATAATCCGCCCTTTGACAAATTCCGCCGCCGTATTCAGCACATTTTCCAGTCCATCCGGTGTGTGGGCATAGTCCACAATAGCCTGAACGCCTTTTTTGCTGCGGATGGTCTGGAATCGACCGGAAACACCGGGATTTTCCGCCAGTCCCGCCAGAATCTCCTCCATGGGCGCGCCCAGATACAGGCAGGCGCCGATGGCGCCCAAGGCGTTATATACACTGAAGCGCCCCGGCGTATGCAGACGCACCCCATAGCGCCCGCCCTCATAGACCAGCGTAAAAGCGGTGCCTTCCGCCGTAATGGAAATATCCTCCGCCCGCAGGTCCGCCGGATGGTCGATGGCATAGGTCATGACGCTGCCTTTTGCGCAGTCCGCCATGTATGCCCCCGCCTCGTCGTCCAGATTGATGACGGATTTATCCGCCCGGGCAAAAAGCAGCCCTTTGGCCTTTTTATAGTTTTCCATGGTTTTATGATAATCCAGATGGTCCTGTGTCAGGTTAGTAAATACCGCCACATCAAAATGGATGCCGTCTACCCGGTGCAAATCCAGAGAATGAGAGGAAACCTCCATCACCACATCCTCTACCCTTTCTTCGGTCATCCGCCGGAACAAAGCCTGTAATTCCAGAGACTCCGGTGTCGTCCGCTCCGTAGGGATCACCGTATCCCCGATGCGGTTCTCAATGGTGCCCACAAGACCAGTCTTCCGTCCTATGCGCTCCAATACAGACCGTACCAGATATGTGGTAGTGGTTTTTCCGTTGGTCCCCGTCACACCCATGACCTGCATGGACGCCGTAGGGTCTTCGTAATATTTCGCCGCCGCGGCCGCCAGCGCCGCCCGGTTATTTTCTGTTACCAGTACAGGGATATTTTCCGGAACGCCCTCTACGGCATGTTCCGCCAAAATGGCCGCCGCGCCCTTTTCCACCGCCATGGGGATGAATTTATGGCCGTCGGTCTGAAAGCCGGAAATGGCCACAAACAGGCCGCCCCGCTCCACTTTTCTGGAATCGTAGGCAATGGTGCTGACTTCCGTCTCCGCACTGCCCTGTATGATTTGATAAGGAATCTGCTCCAGCAGTTCTCGCAATTTCACGGTACTTCCTCCTTTTTACCCATATCTGTTGATTATAGCACATTTCTCTCCCGTAACCAAACTTTTTTCTAATTTTCCCCCGTATTTTCAAAAAAACTTTCCTCCTGCAAAGTCAGGATCACCTTGGTATCTTTATTGACCCTTTGCCCTGCCGGCGGCAGCTGAGAGACCACCACACCGCCGTCTCCGTTCCAGTCCGCCGAAAGTCCCGCCTGATAAAGGGCATTTTTCGCTTCCTGCGCTGTCATACCCGTCACATCCGGCACGGCCGTCAGACGTTCCTCCTGTTCTTCTGTGGTATATTCCGGCAAAAAGCCCAGATAGGGCAGTACGTTTTCCATCAGTTCCAGAATCACCGGTCCCGCCACAGTCCCGCCGTAATACGTTCCCTGCGGCTCGTCAATGAGTACGAAAAACATAACCTGGGGATCATCCGCCGGTGCAAAGGTCATAAACGAGGCAATGTACTTTCCGCTGCGCCGGGGCAGCTTTTCGGAAGTGGCCGTTTTTCCGCCGATGGCATAGCCTTCCATGGCGGCCTTGCTGCCGGTTCCCTCGGAAACAACGCTTTCCAGAATCTGGCGCATCTGAGCCGAGGTTTCGGCGGAAATGACCTGTTCCCCTTTTTCATAAGAAAAGGTCTCCGTCAGATTGCCTTCCTCATCGGCCAACCCCATGGCAAAATGGGGCGTCACCAGGTAACCGCCGTTGACCACAGCGGAGGCCGCCCGTAGCAGCTGCAAGGGCGTGATCTGGAAGGACTGGCCGAAGGACATGGTCGCCAGCTCCACCGGCCCCACATTTTCCACTTTATGCAGGATACCCACGGCCTCCCCCGCCAAATCCACACCGGTCTTTTCCGTAAAACCGAATTTCTCCATATATTCCATAAAAGTCTCGGCACCCAGCCGCTCCGCCACCTCCATAAAGACGGGATTGCAGGAATTCTGTACCCCTTGGGTAAAGGTCTGGGCGCCATGGGTTCTGGGATACCGCCAACACTTAATCATCCGATCCCCGGCAATATGATAGCCGTTGCAGTAAAAGGAGGAATCCGGCGTGATGACGCCTTCCTCCAGCCCTGCCGAGGATGTAAACATTTTGAAGGTACTGCCCGGCTCATATGTATCATTGATGGCGAAATTCCGCCACATCTGATTTCTGGCGTCCGTCAGTTCCTCCTCCGTCATATTTTCCTCACCTTCCACGGTGAACGGGTCGTTCAGGTCAAAGGAAGGATAATTGGCCATGGCGTAGATTTCCCCATTCTGCGGGTTCATAACAATAATCACGCCCCGTTTGGCCTCCTTGGACTCCACCGCCTTTTGCAGCGTCTGCTCCGCATACTCCTGAATCACCACATCCAGCGTTGTCACCAGATTCTTTCCGTCCACCGGCGGGATGCGTTCCTGTCCGCTGCCGACTTCCCGTCCTCTGGCGTCTGTCTGGGTCAGGATTTTTCCCTGCTCTCCTTTCAGATATTCCTCATACTTGGCCTCCAGTCCGACAATCCCCTGATTGTCCTTTCCTACAAAGCCTATGACCTGCGCCGCCATTTCGCTGTAAGGATACACGCGCTCCACATCTTCATCCACTTTGATGCCGGGCAAAGACAGCTGCCGGATCTGAGCCGCTGTATCCATATCCACCTTAGACTGGATACGCACCAGCGCCACCTTCTGCTCTAATTTTTCCAGTACATCCTCATAGGACAATTCCAGCACTTCCGCCAGCTTTGCCGCCGTTGACTCCTTGTCGGTGACCTGTGCGGGCACAGCGCTGATGGCGGCTGCCGTCTGGGTCTGGGCGATACCTGTGCCGTTTCTGTCCAGAATACTACCCCGTTTCGGCGTAATGAGACGGTCTCGGGTCTGCTGCTCATAGGCCAGCTCCTGCCATTCCTCCGCCCGGAACAGGTCAATGAAGGCCAGCCGTCCCAGCAGCAGCAGAAATCCCGCCGTCATACAGACAAGAAACAGCATCAGCCGCCGTTTTTCTTTGATCGAGGGTCTTTCCATAAAAAACTCCCTGCCTTTTCAAGATCTTACTAGCTAATATATTGAAAAAACAGGGAGTCTATGCAGTTGCTCTTTTTATCTGCGGGGATCAGGAGGAATTGGACTGTGTATCGCTGCCCCCGGTATCCTCCGCGGATTCTTCTTTTTTCTCCATGGACAGCAATACTTCGGTGCCGCTGTCTACGGATACGCCGTATTTCGGGTCCTGAGACACCACGACGCCGTTCTGATCGCCTTCAAAGGCCACCGTAAAGCCCTTTTCCTCCAGAGCCGCCGCCGCTTCCGCATAGGTCTTGCCTACTACGTCGGGCACACTGACGGTGCCGCTGTCAGCTTCCGACTTTGTGACATACAGTATGATCTCGCTGCCCACGTCTACCGTTGTGCCGCCTTTGGGCACCTGATTGGTGACGGTATTGCCGGTGCCTACTACCTTATAGGTCAGTTCTTTGCCATCCAGATCGCCGACTACGCCATAGATTACGCTGTTGGTATAGTCGCCGACGGTCACGGTCTTGTTGGAGGACAGGTTTACCGCGTCCTCTGTGGCTTCTGTGGGTTCCATATTTTTGTATTTAATGATGTTTTCCATCAATGTTTTTGTCATCGCCGCCGGAGTCTGCACGCCGTCCACATATTCCTCCGGCTGATTGATAACCGTAAAGACGATGTACTGGGGGTCTTCCGCCGGGAAATAAGTCATATAGGTCAGTGTCCACAGGTCGTCTCTGTTTCTGTCGCCCTGTTCCGCCGTACCTGTTTTACATCCGATGGAATAGCCTTCGATATCTACCTTTTTGCCGGTACCGTGGTCTACGGTTGCCTTTAAAGCTGTACGCATATAGGCAGAAGTCTCTTCGGAAATGACCTTGCGCACCACTTCCGTTTTATTCTCCAGAACGATATTGCCGTCTTTATCTACAATCTGAGATACTACATGGGGTTTTACCAGATTACCGCCGTTAATCAGCGCGGAAAAAGCCGTAATGGCCTGAATGGTGGTACAGTTAAAGGTTTGCCCGAAGGACATGGTCGCCAATTCTGTCGGGCCGATGCCTGCCAGATCATGGAGCAGACCGGCATCCTCACTGGGCAGGTCAATGCCTGTTTTCTGACCGAAGCCAAAATCCATCTGGTATTCATAGAATTTATCCGCGCCCAAAAGATTGGCAATCTGGATTACGCCCATATTGCAGGACTGGGCCATGATTTCTTCTACATTGATAGTACCGTGGCCGCTGCGCAGGTGACATCCAATAGTATAGCCGCCAATGGACATGGACCCATTACAGGTAAAGCTGGAATTCGGCGTAATAACACCTTCCTCCAGGGCCGCCGCTACGGTAATGGGCTTATAGATGGACCCCGGCTCGTAAGTATCGCTGACACAGAAATTTCGCCAAATCGTCTGCAGGTATTCCACCTGCTCCTCCGAGGACATGGCCGCCCATTTTTCAGCAAAGGCCGTATCACTCTGTACCGCCAAAGGCTCATTGGGATTGTTCAGGTCATAGGCATTGGATTCCGCCATAGCGATGATTTCCCCTGTATTGGGGTCCATGACCATGGCCGCCACATTTTTGGAGGGCCATTCCGCCGCCGTTTCCATAACCACTTCTTCCGCCATCTGCTGAATATTATAGTCCAGCGTTGTAACAACGGTATCGCCATCCTTGGCCTCATAATCCTGATAGGTCACGCTATCCGCCCCGGAATACAGGATAAAGGAACGTCCCGGTGTACCGTTCATATATTCCGCGTAATATCCTTCCAGCCCCCACTTGGCATCACCGCGGGTAAAGCCAATCAGATGGCATGCCAGAGAATTCAGGGGGTAGGAACGTTTGCTGTCTTTTTCAAATACCACGCCCTTCAGATTCAAGGCTTCAATCTCTTCCTTTAAGGCGCGGTCAATCCCTTTCACTAAATACTTCCAGTGGTTGTTCTGATAGATCTCTCCCGTTTCCGGGTTCACTGTAATATACTGCTTCAAGGTGCTGTAATCCAGATCCGGGAAGTATTCGCACAAAGTGGAAATGGTGCGTTCCTGTTCCTCCGCGTCCTTTACATCCGCCAGCTGGAGGGCGTCAAATACCACATTATACACCGTGGTACTGATGGCCAGAACCTGATTGTTTCGATCCACAATACTGCCACGGTTGGGCGTCACGGATATATCATAGCGATTGATCTGCTGGTTCTTTGCCGCCGATTCATACTCAGCGCCATGGACCACCTTTAAATAAAGGACTCTGCCCATCATCAGACAAAAAACAGCGATAAATGCAAAGAGAATAAAAACAAATTTCCCATTTGCTTTTATTCCCCCGACTTTTTTTCTCATAACATCATTCCTTTGTCAATAAATTCCGAAAGAAGGACAGAACGGAATTTCCTTCCGTCTCCGCTTCCGCTGTATCCGAAGCGTACTGAATGGTATAGCTCTGCTTCGGTACATCAATATACACAATCTGATAGGACTGTGGTTCTGACATACCCAGACGGTTGATGGCTTCCTGTTTGATATATTCCAGGTCTACCTGTTCCGCCAGTTCCGCCTCCAAAATAGCGTTCTGCGCCTTCAGATCCGTCAGATCGCTTTTCTGCTGGCGCACCTGTACCTCCACATTGGCTACCATAACATGCATCCCCATAAACGCGATACATCCCACAAAAAGAATCAGCACAACAAAGCATACCTTCCAGGCATGGGCTCTGTTTTCCCGGCGCTCCGCCGCTTCCTGACGCTGCGCCTCCTTCTGCCGTTCCTTTCTTTCCTCTTCCTCATAATAGGGTCTGTAATCCGGCTCCAGCTCATGAGCTACGTTTCCATAGGTATAATAGGAACCTCTGTATTCTCTTTGCATTCTTTTTCTTTCCGCAGCCATGGCCTCCACCCCGTCTCATTTAGTCTGTGCTGACCCCTTCCAGAATCCGCAGTTTCGCGCTTCTGGCGCGATGATTGTATTCCAGTTCCTCCGCAGAAGGAACGATGGGTTTTCTGGTAATTACTTTTCCTGTCGGTTTGCGTCCACAGACACAGACCGGGAACTGAGGCGGGCAGATGCAGGGATTTTCCTGTTTTCTGAATGCCTCTTTTACGATTCTGTCCTCCAGAGAATGGAAGGTAATAATGCAGAGCCTGCCGCCGGGCTTTAATCTTGCCGCCGCGTCGTCAATGGCCCGCTGGAGCACATCCAGCTCCGCGTTTACCTCAATACGGATAGCCTGAAAGGTTCGTTTCGCCGGATGGGGACCGTCTTTTCTGGCGCCCTTTGGCACCGCCTTTTTGATAATCTCCACCAGCTCGCCTGTCCGTGTAATAGGCTTGTCCGCTCTGGCCGCTACAATAAACTGGGCGATGCGTTTCGCCCACCGCTCTTCTCCATAAGTAAAGATAATGCGGTTCAGCTCCTCTTCGCTGTAAGTATTTACCACATCATAAGCACTGAAAGGCTTCGTGGCGTCCATACGCATATCCAGCGGAGCGTCCTGCTGGTAGGAAAATCCTCTCTCCGCCTCGTCCAGCTGATGAGAGGACACGCCGATATCCAACAGCATTCCGTCGATTCTGTCAATGCCCAGCTCGTCCAGAATCCTGCCGATATTTCCAAAATTGTCATGGACAAAGGTCACCTTGTCCAAATGTTCTTTCAATCGTTCTTTTGCCGCCGCATGCGCGTTCCAGTCCTGATCCACGCCGATGAGCCGTCCTGTGGTCAGCCGCTTGGCGATCTCCAGAGAATGTCCGCCGCCGCCCATGGTGCCGTCCACATAAACGCCCTCCGGCTTAATGTCCAGCCCTTCCATGCACTCTCTCAGCAAAACAGAGATATGATGAAATTCCAACTGCGTACACCTCCGCTTTCCAAAATCATGTTATATTCCCAGGTTTTCCATTTCAAAAGCAAGATCGTTGCTGATGAAATTTTCTTCCTCGTTATATTCTTTCCAGTTTTCCTTGTTCCAGATTTCAATTCGATTGTTGACACCAATAGAAACGATGTCTTTTTTCAGTCCGGCGTATTCCCGCAGATTAGACGGCAGGATAATCCGTCCCTGGTTGTCCAGTTCACACTCCACCGCGCCGGCAAAGAAGAAGCGGACAAATTTTCTGGCGCCAGTACTGGTCAGAGGCAGCTGTTTCAGCTTCTCCTCAAAGACCTTCCACTCTTCTCTGGGATAGGCAAACAGGCAGTTATCCAGGCCTTTTGTCACGACAAAATGCTCGCCCAGGCCTTCCCGGAACTTAGCAGGCACAATCAGCCGCCCTTTCGCGTCAATAGAATGTTGATATTCACCCATGAACATTTTGCCGTCACCACCTTTCTCCCCACAGAACAGGATTTTTTCTTTTTTACTCCAAAATCAGCCACTTTGCGCCACTATTAACCACATTGTAATATACCTGTAACAAAAAAACAACCCCTAAAACCATTTTTTTGCCCGATTTTTTCCGCAGGAAATGCCCAGAATTCAAGGATTTTTTCAATCATCCCATATATTTCCTCCACTTTCCTCCCTTCGCACCATATCTGTACACCATCCGCCATCCTCCACCGCCATAAAATCTTTTTTTCTGAAGAAAAAAATGGTTTTTCTCTCCAAAAATAAAAAAAGACCGTTTCCTCCCAGAATAAGGAAAGAAACAGTCTTTTTCTGTCTTTGGTTTTAGTTTTTATACTCCTGGGCCAACGCCTGGAAAGAGGGCAGAGAGCGTTCAATGGTCTCCCTCGCCACACAATAGGCAATCCGCACATAGCCGGGACAGCGGAAAGCTTTCCCCGGCGTCATCAGCAAACCATGTTTTTTCGCCTTTTCGCAGAAAGCCTCTTCATCCGGCTCCAACGCCTTCACAAAAAGATAGAATGCGCCCTGGGGCTTTGCGCACGCATAGCCGTAAGAAGTCAGCGCCTCATAGAGCAGTAATCTGTTTTTATCATAATAAGCCACATCTGTCTGCTCGTCGCAGCACCGGGCCACCACCATCTGCTGTAATGCCGGCGCATTGACAAATCCCAGACAGCGATTGGCGATTTCCGCCCCTGCCGCCACATCGGCAAAATCATCCACCTCCGAGGGAATCACCAGATAGCCGATCCGGTCCCCCGGCAGAGACAGGGATTTCGAGAAGGAATACGCCACAATGGTATTATGGTAGTACAGCGGAATATATGGCGCTTCCGCCCCGTCATATACCAGCTCCCGATATGGTTCGTCCGCGATAATATAAATGGATGTGCCCAGTTCCTTTTCCTTGCGCTCCAATACCGCGGCCAGCGCCCCAATGGTCTCCGCGTCATAAACAACGCCCGTAGGGTTGTTGGGAGAGTTCAGGATAATTGCCTTTGTTTTGGCTGTGATCCGCTCCTCCAGCGCCGCCAGATCCGGCAGGAAGGAAGGAGGATTGGGCGGAACCGCCAGCAGCGTGCCGCCGGCATTGATGACATAGTTGTCATACTCCCCGAAATAAGGGGCAAAGGTCAGCGCTTCATCGCCCTCGTCAATAAGTACCTTGCAGATGACGCTGAGTCCTCCCGCGGCTCCAACGGTCATTATTAGATTTTTTGCGGAAAAGCTGGTGCCGAAACGGCGGTTCAGACTCTCCGCGATGGCCTGGCGCGCGGCCGGGATGCCGCTGCCATCGGTATACCCATGGATCTGCAGAGAATCTACCTCCCGCAGGATCTCCACAATGGCTTCATTGACAGCGTCCGGCGCTTTTACGTTGGGATTGCCGATGCCGAAGTCAAATACATTTTCCTCGCCATACAGTTCTTTCAGCCGCTTTCCTTCCGTAAACATGGCCCCCAGAGCCGCACTGCGCTCGATCATTTCCTTCATTTTCTTTGAAACCATAGTCCTTCCTCCTTTCCCATGGCCGTATCGGTATTATTTTCCGTATTTTTCCTTTAAATAGAGGATCGCCTCTGTATATCCGGCAAACCCCTTGCCGGTAATGGTTTTTTCGCAGGCCATGCCCGCGTAGGAAATCTGCCGGAAGTCCTCCCGCTTCTCCACCGCCGACAGGTGGATCTCCACCGCCGGAAGATTTACCGCCTTCAAAGCGTCCAGAATAGCCACACTGGTATGCGTATAAGCCGCCGGATTGATGACGATGGCATCCGTATGGTCGAAATACGCCGCTTGGATGCGGTCCACCAGCGCCCCCTCGTGGTTGGACTGGAACATCTCCACTTCAATATTCTCTTTTTCACACAGAGAAGTAATCTGCTTTTGAAGATCCTCATAGGTTTCTGTGCCATAGATATGTTTTTCCCGAATCCCCAGCATATTCAGGTTTGGTCCATTCAGTACAAGTATTTTCATCTCTTCCGCCTCCTTTATACGATCTCAGAATAGCATCCCAGGAAGGAGAACTTATCCGCCGCCAGTTCCATATCCTTCAGCAGTGTGATGACATCCTTGGAGAATACGGAAGCATCCAAATCGAAATAGAACCGGAACTCGAAATCCTTACCGGGGATCGGACGGCTTTCCAGCTTGCACAGGTTGATGCCCTGGCAGGCGATCTTACCGATCATGGCATACAGAGAGCCGGGCTTATGGGCTACGGACAGCATCAGGCTGATCTTGCCGGAGCCTGCGTAAATTTCCATGCTCTTAGCGATGCAGATGAAACGGGTATAGTTGTTCTGATTATTCTGCACATCATCTTTAATAATAGACAGGCCATACAGACCGGCACATTCCGAGGAAGAAATAGCGGCAATATCTGTTCTGTCGCTTTCTGCCACATATTTTGCAGCTGTTGCTGTGTTTTCGAAAATGGTTACCTTTACGCCGGGCATGGATTTCAGGAATTCACTGCACTGGCTCAGCGCCTGCTCATGGGAGATGATCTCCTTGATCTGGGACAGCTGAACGCCCTGTTTTGCCAGCAGCGCATGATTGATATGCAGCTTCAGACTTCTTACAATATAGAATTTATGGCTGACCATCAGGTCATAAACCTCGGAAACGGAACCAGCGGAGCTGTTTTCAATAGGCAGCACACCATACTGGCAAAGTCCTCTTTCCACGGCGTTGAATACGCTTTCGAAGCTGTTGAAGAACATGGTGTTTGGCATACTGAACAGCTTGCCGCAGGCTCTGGCTGCATAGGAGCCTTCTGTACCCTGGCAGGCTACAACCGCTTTTCTGGGGAATTCCAGACGGGGTTCTTTGATATTTGCCAGAATCTCCTCGGAAAGAGGGGTTTCCTTGATAAGCAGACCTGCCTGATAGCTTCTGCTGACATCGAACATGGTATGATACAGTGTATTTGCATACAGCTCAAAATCCTCACCGGCACGATCCATAACCTTTTTCAAAACATCATTTTCCCGTTTCAGATCCAGCACCGGCAGATTTTTCTCCGCCTTTGCCCCGGCAATCTCAGACGCCAGTTTCATCCGTTCTACGAATAAGTCTACCATCTGATCGTCAATATTGTTGATTTTTCCTCTGATTTCATCCAGATTCATGTTATTCTCCTCCTTGTTCTTCAATGCTTCATCAAATACAGATCCATAAGTCCCACAGCCAATGCCGCCTCTACTACCGGCACAGCTCGCGGCACGATACAGGGATCATGCCGGCCTGTTACCTGCAGCTGCTGGCCTTCCTTCCGGCTCAGATAAATGGTCTGCTGTTCTTTGGATATAGACGGGGTCGGCTTAAAGGCCACTCGCACCGTCAAGGGCATGCCGCTGGAAATCCCGCCCAGGCTTCCGCCATGGTGGTTGGTTTTCGTTTTGACACAACCCATTTCATCATAATAAAAAGCGTCATTGTTTTCCGAGCCGTAAAGCTCCGCCGCCTGAAATCCCGCGCCAAACTCCACGCCTTTCACAGCGGGAATGGCAAACAGGATCGCCGCCAGCCTGCTTTCCAGCCCGTCAAACATCGGCTCGCCAATGCCCACAGGCAATCCTACCGCCGCGGCTTCCACTACGCCGCCGACAGAGTCGCCTTCCATTCTGGCTGCCTCAATGACTTCCTTCATTCTCTCTCCCGCTCCATCGGAAAATACGGGGAAGGTCTTTGCCGTCACTTCCCGCAGCTGTGCCGCCGTGATCTCCACATCATCCATGGGCAAATCCTTCTCCCCATGAATGGAAAGGATGTGGCTGCCAATATGGATGCCTTTCCGCTCCAGAATCTGCATACAAACCGCCCCGGCAAAGCACAGCGGCGCCGTCAGACGGCCGGAAAAATGACCGCCGCCCCGGTAATCCTGAAACCCGCCATATTTCACCGCCGCCGTAAAATCGGCATGACCCGGTCTGGGTGCGTCTACCAGCTTAGAATAGTCTTTGGAGCGGGTATTTGTATTTTCAATAACGGCACAGATCGGCGCGCCGCAGGTTTTTCCCTCAAACAGTCCGGATACCACTTTAGGAATATCCGCTTCTTTTCTGGGGGTAGCGTATTTGTGCTGTCCCGGCGCCCGACGGCCCATAAAGGCCTGGATTCGTTCCAGATCAATCTCTTCTCCCGCCGGCAGCCCGTCAATCACAACGCCGATGGCCTCAGAATGAGACTGCCCAAAAATGGAGATTTGTATTTCTTTTCCAAAATTAGAGGACATCCGCGCCACCTCCCAGTCTGATAAATTCCGCGAAGAAACCGGGATAGGACTTTCCTACGGCTTCCGCCCCTTCGATCATCAAGGGCTGGCCCATGACCGCGCCCGCCACTGCGGCGGACATCACGATCCGGTGGTCCTGATAGGAGTCGATATGGATTTCCCGGTAAGAAGCCTCTCTGCTGCCGCCATGGATCACCAGAGCGTCCTCCAGCTCCTCTACCTGTACACCCAGCCGCCCCAGACAATCGGCAATGGCCCGCAGACGATCGCTTTCCTTGATCCGCAGACGGCCCGCGTTGACAATATGGGTATCTCCTTCCGCCATAGCCGCCGCCACGCTCAGGATCGGCACTAAGTCGGGGATCTGGGAAGCGTCTATTTTGCATCCTTTCAGCTTTCCGCCCTTTGCCGTAACGCTGTCCTCGCCAATGGTGATCGTCGCGCCAAAACGCTCCAGAATCGGCAGGATCGCCTTGTCCCCCTGGGGGGAATCCATTTGCAGACCGCAGCAGGTCACTTCACTGCCCACAGCCCCCGCCGTCAGCCAAAAGGCCGCGTTAGACCAGTCGCCTGCCGCCTGGATCACGCCGGGGGAATGGTATTTCTGCCCGCCTTTGATCGCGTATCCCTGTTCCCTTGTTTCCACTTCAATGCCGAAGCGGGAAAGGGTATGCAGTGTCATCTGGATATATCCCGCCGACTCCACTGCCGTTGTCAGTCGGATCTCACTGTCCTTTTCCAGCAAAGGAAGAGCAAAGAGCAGCCCCGTAATAAACTGGGAACTGATATTGCCCGGCAATTCATATACGCCGCCAGTCAAATGTCCACTGATTTCCAAAGGCAGATGCTCCGCATTGAAACGGCATCCATGCTGCTCCATCTGCCCCTTCAGCACGCCAATGGGCCGCTGGGGCAGTCTGCCGTGGCCCTCAAACAAGGCGTTCCGGCCCAGAGCGCCGGCCACCGGCAGCAAAAAACGCAGGGTAGAACCGCTTTCCCCGCAGTCCAGTACCGCCACGGAGGCCTGAAAAGGCGGCGCGGGCGTTACCCGCAGACCTCCCTCTGTTTTCTCGATCCGGCACCCCAGCTCCTTCAGGCAGGAAATCGTCGCCTCAATGTCCGCCGAAGACCCATTCATCAGGATCTCCGTAGGTCCGTCTGCCAGAGCCGACGCCACCAGAAGACGGTGTACATCAGATTTGGACGAAATCATATTCACTTTTCCGTGGAGCTGTCCCACACTTATTTTGATATTCATAAGGGTCCCCCCTCTTTTTTCATTGCTGTTTCCGCCAGCGCCTGTACCTCCTCCACAGGAATCTTCCGAATCTGGCAGGAACCGATCTCTCTGGGAAATACAAAGCTGATGGCGCCGCCTCTGCGTTTTTTATCCCGCAGAGTGCCTTCGGCGATTTCCGCCGCAGAAAATGCCGTTTCCACCGGCAAATGGTTTTTTACCAGCGCCTGACGGATTTCTTCCGCCGTTCCCGGCTGTGCCATCCCCTTCGCTTCCGCCGCCCGGGCGATCAAATGCAGCCCGATGGCAACGGCATGGCCATGGGTCAGGGAAAAATGGCTTTTCTGCTCAATGGCATGGCCAAAAGTATGGCCCAGATTCAAAAGCTGCCGTTTTCCCGTATCAAATTCATCCTCTTCCACCACGTCCCGCTTCATGGAAACGCAGGTCTCTACGACTTCATCCAGTTCCTGCCGGAAATCCCCGGAGGCTACTTTCTCAAAGAGCGGCCGGCTGCCGATGACGCCATATTTCAGCGCTTCGGCGATGCCATCGGCAAAAACCTCTTCCGGCAGGCTTTGGAGCGTATCCGTGTCGCAAAGCACCAGATGGGGCTGGTAAAAGGCTCCCGCCAGATTTTTTCCCGCCGCCAGATCAATGGCGGTTTTGCCGCCTACGGAAGAATCAATGGCCGCCAGAAAGGTGGTGGGGATTTGTACGAAACGGATGCCCCGCTGGTATACCGCCGCCGCAAAGCCCGCCATATCTCCCACTACGCCGCCGCCCAGGGCAACGATGATATCCTGTCTGGTCATTTCTTCTCCCGCCAGATACTCCAGAATTCCCTCAAGAGTTCCGATCCGCTTGGAGGCCTCTCCCGCCGGGAAAACATAGGTGCATACCGCAAAGCCCGCCGTCTCCAGAGATCCTCTGACCTCTGTTTCATACAGTTCTTTTACGGTGGAATCTGTAATGATGGCCGCCTTGCAGGGCTGAATCCGCTTACGGATCTCCTCCCCCGCCTGTTTCAGCAGGCCGCCGCCAATCAGTATATTGTAAGACGTGGATGTATTTACCGTTACTTTTCGCATCCTGTCACCTCAGTATCAATCAAATTCTTTTACTACGTCTACAGCCAGTCGTTTTTCCTTGCCGTCCTTCAGCATCGCCTTCAGGGTATCCGCGTCGCCCTCCCGAATGACCTTGCTGTATGCCTGGAGCCGTTCCACCAGGCCATCAATCTCATCCGCCAGATAGTCCCGGTTCTCCAAAAACAGTTCCGTCCACATGGTCTCATTCAGCTTGGCAACTCTGGTCATATCATGGAAGCTGCCAGCGGAAAAGCCTTTAAATCTGGGAGACAGTTCGCTCTTGATGTAAGCGCTGGAAACCACATGGGCCAGCTGGGAGGTGTAGGCGATCATCTGATCGTGCTCCGCGTCTGTGGCGATCTGCATCCGGGAAAATCCAACGCTCTTGAAGAACTGGCATACTTTATTGACATCGGCAATATCCGCCCCCTGATAAGGCGTCAGGATCATGGTCGCGCCCTCGAATATTTTCTCACTGGAGAAATTAAAGCCGGAACGTTCAATACCAGCCATGGGATGCGCCCCCACAAACAGGAAACCGTTTTCCTCCGCCGCCTGCTGCACGCCGCGGCAGACCAGCCGCTTGATACCGGCACAGTCCACCACCACAGCGCCTTTTTTAAAGTCCTTGGCATGCTTCAGCACATAATCCACGGTGGCTTGCGGATAGACAGCGATCAGCACCATATCACAATCCTTGGGATTGCCGTCAATCATGAACTCATCCACCGCTTCCAGCAGTTTCGCGCTGAGCCGTACTGTTTCCGACATATCCCATCCTACTACTGTATGTTCTGTTTTTTTATGGATGGCTTTCGCCATAGAGCCTCCGATCAGGCCCAAACCCACTACGCCAACTTTCATATGTGTTCACCCCAATTCTGATACTGTCTTAGTCCTGTGTAAATTTGCAGGCAAAGGGACGGATCTGGAATACCGCCTTCGCCACATCATCGAATGCCTCCGGTGTCAGGGACTGCGCGCCGTCGCACAGTGCGTGAGGAGGATCGTTGTGTACTTCGATCATCAAACCGTCTGCCCCTGCCGCTGTTGCCGCCATTGCCATAGGTTTTACCATGTAGGAGTATCCCAGAGCGTGGCTGGGGTCAATGATAATAGGCAGATGGGTCAGTTTTTTCAGTACAGGGATCGTGGAGAGATCCAGTGTGTTTCTTGTTCTTGTCTCAAAGGTACGAATCCCTCTTTCGCAAAGGATAACGTTTTCGTTGCCGCCTGCCATGATGTACTCCGCGCTCATGAGCCATTCGTCAATGGTATTTGCCAGACCTCTTTTCAGCAGGATGGGCTTATTGGTCCGACCCAGTTCCCGCAGCAGATCGAAGTTCTGCATGTTTCTTGCCCCTACCTGGATCAGATCCACAGGCTCGAACATAGGCAGATGAGAAATATTCATGATTTCGGATACGATAGGCAGCCCTGTTTTTTCCTTGGCTTCCTGCAGAAGTTCAATGCCCTCGCCCTTCAGGCCCTGGAAAGCGTAAGGGGAAGTACGGGGTTTGAATGCGCCGCCCCGCAGCAGGCCCGCGCCGGATTTTTTCACACATTCCGCTACATAGCATACCTGCTCTCTGCTCTCTACGGAGCAAGGGCCCGCGATGATCTGGAAGTTACCGCCGCCGATCTTTACGCCGCCCACATCTACCACCAGATCTTCCTCGTGGAATTTCCGGTTGGCGTTTTTGAAGGGCTCCTGGATACGTTTTACGCTTTCTACAATGTCCAAAGAACCGACCAGATCCATGTCTACCTGAGAGGTATCGCCTACCAGACCAATGATAGTATGGTTCTGGCCTACAGAAACATGAGTGTCAATGCCCATGCTGTGAATCCACGCCTTTAAGTTTTCCAGCTGTTCCGGTTTTGTGTTTTGCTTCAATACTACGATCATTTTCTTCTCCTCCTTAGCTTTTCATTTTTCCATCCCGATTCGGGTCATACGCTTTTTCCACTGCCTTTGCTTCTCTTTCATACTTTTCCGTATAAAAAAGAAAGACTCCGCAGCGAATTTCACTGCGAAGTCCCTTGTCTTCCAAAAGAAAAAAACAACAAAACGAACCGTCTTTTCCTAACAGTAAAATTCACTTTGAATCTCTGAAAACACGGTAAAAATAAAAGTATGCAGTTGCGAAAGAATTCATCTGTTGAATCATCTTGCATATCCCTTTCGTTTTATTATTTTTCTCATACTAACACAAAGAAAAGAGAAAGTAAAGGCCTGGGCCGGATTTTTTCCAGTTCCATGGAAATGTTCAAAAGTATCAAAAAAAATACAATTTCTATGGTAAAAATTACCTTCTATTGGAGACATTTGTGTTTTCGCACAATTTTTTCTGGTTTCGCACCCATAAAAATACAGCTTTTTTACCTGAGGCCTTGTCCTCTCATCCCAAAAACCCCATATTTCCTCTTCTCCTTATGTCGGACATTTTTTTGCTCAAATGGTCTTTGCGTCGCTCCATACATGCTCCAGACCGTAGAATTCCCGTTCTTCCTTATTGAACAGGTGGATCAGAATACTGCCAAAGTCCAGCAGAATCCATGTGCCGCCGCTGTAACCCTCGGAATGGTGCATTTTCACACCGGCCTGAAACAGCTTCTGTTCCACTTCATCCGCCATAGCCCGCAGGTGGTTCACATTATTCCCGCTGGCAATGACAAAAAATTCCGCTACATTGGACAGTCCTCTCAGATCCAGTACCTGTATATCCTGTCCCATTTTATCATCTAACGCTGCCTGCGCGATTTTCGCAGCTTCCATTGCTTCCATCCGATTTCCTCCTTCTGTTATTGATTCTTATAGTAATCCAGCGCCTCTACGGACAGGGGATGCAGCAGTCTGCCCCGTGCCTTTACGAAAGCGATGGTCTCTTCCAGTATAAATTTCATGGCCATATCCAGATCCAGATACGCCAAACGTCTGGCTTCTTCCAAACCGTCGAATTTTTCCCGGTTGGGCTCAATATAGTCCGCAATAAAGATGATCTTTTCCAGCAGAGACATATTGGCCCGGCCTGTGGTATGGAACCGGATGGCATTGAGGATTTCCTCGTCTGTGATCTGATATTCCCGTCTGGCTACCTCCGCCCCCAAAAAGGGATGGATCAGATCCGTCTGCTGTTCCATGATCTCATCTGTTTTCACTTTATATTCTTTGCAGAAACGTTTCCGCAGCTCCGGCGGATAGTCCTTGGCGCAGTCATGAAGCAGACCGGCTACTCTGGCTTTCTGCTGGTCTGTCTGGGTGCCATAGATCTCCGCCAAACGGGAGGCTTCCTCCGCCACGCCCATGGTATGAATATACCGCTTTACGGATAAAGCGGACTGCAATTTTTCCTGCATCACTTCCAGCGGCAGCATAAACTTCACCTCGTCCTTTTCTCTGTCCTGATACAGCCCGAATTTATAAATATAGTCCTCTACCTCCTGGGGCAGAAGATATTTGATGGGCATTCCCTTTCTGGCCCGCTCCCGGATATCCGAGGACGAAATGGCCAGCGCCGGCACCTCCATATAATGGATTCTGCTGGCGAATTTATCCCTGATCTCACCGATCTCCTCAAACAGTCTGTTTTTCTGATACCCGGGTCTGGTTACCGCCACAAAGTCGCATAATGTCAGCAGACGCTCCGGCTCCTTCCAGTTCATGATCTGGTGAATAGCGTCTGCGCCGGTGATAAAATAAAGACGCACATCAGGACGGCACATTTCTTTCAGCTGCTCGATGGTATCAATGGTGTAGGTAGCGCCGGGGCGGTCGATCTCGATCCGGGATACCTCAAAATTCTCATTACGCATGGTAGCCAGCACCGTCATCAAATATCGGTGCTCGTTATGGGTTACCTGCTTGTCGGCCTTATGGGCCGGCCGGCCTGTGGGGATAAACACCACCCGGTCTACCTGAAAACGGTGGCGTACCGCTTCCGCCGTTACCAGATGGCCATAATGGATGGGATCAAAAGTGCCGCCCATAATAGCGATACTCTTGCAGTTTTTAAAATTCGCGATCTCGTTGCGCATGATTGCTTCCTTTCCCTTCCACTTACTTCTTTGCCGCGGGCAGGTCAATGACCGGCTTTGTTTTGGAGCGGCGGAACAATACAAATTTGTTCCCGATGACCTGTACAATCTCCGCGCCCGTTCTGCTGGCCAGCATTTCCGCAGCTTCCGCCGCACCCAGCAGGTTGTTGTCCAAAACGCTGATTTTTACCAATTCTCTGGCTTCCAGCGCATTATGCACCGCGTCTCTCAGTTCCGGCGTCACACCGTTTTTCCCTACCTGAAAAATCGCGTCTGTTCCGTTTGCCATAGAGCGCAGAAAGGCTCTCTGTTTACTTGTTAACATAATTTCCTCCATTTTCGTTCTCTCTAAGTTCAATAACATTTATCATAGCATATCCAGTCTGTTTTTGCAACGACAGCCCGGGAGATTTCCTCTTGTCCCCTTTTGGAAAAGATGTTAAAATATAATATGGAGAATACATCTCTCATCTTGTTTAGAAAGGACAGATTCCATGGCACTTTTCAACGGCAGCAGACTGCGTGAACTGCGTAACAGCAAAAAAATGAGCATCGCAGAGCTTTCCAGACTTTCCGAAGTCAGCACAGGCCTGATCAGTCAGATCGAACGGGAACTGGTCATCCCTTCTGTTGTCAGCATCTGGCGTCTGGCAAAAGCACTGGATACCAACATCAACTACTTCTTTGACGAACCGACGGAGGACGACAAGGTCATCATTCGCAAGAACGAGCATAAAGTCATCATTACCCACAGCAACAGCAGTTATTATAAACTGCTCAGTTCCGGCGCGGAAGGCCGGCTTCTGGATATGGTAGAGATTACTTTAAAAAGCGGCTATACCTATGAGCAGAACCCTCTGACCCACGACGGGGAAGAATGCGGCTATGTGCTCAAAGGCGAGCTGACCGTTTATCTCAACGGAAACGAATACGTATTGGAGGAAGGCGACAGTATCTATTTCAGCAGCGCCCTGCCCCATAAATACATCAACCGTGGGAAGGAAGACTGCGTTTCCATCTGGTCCATGACTCCCACATTTTTCTAAGCTGCAATATACAAAAAAGCAAAAACAGACGTATCCCGCCTGTATCATCAAGCGGTCTCGTCTGTTTTTTTGCGCTTGAATTGTCAAGTTAAATGCAACACCTCTGAATAATAAATCTCATAAGGCGTTCTATACCTTAAACATTTTCTGGGACGTTTGTTCATTTCATCCACTTTGCTTT
>NZ_JACSNY010000002.1 GCF_016902535.1 Anaerotignum lactatifermentans
AAATCCTCATCATAATAATTTTTTTTAGTCATAAAGATACCTCCTTTTGGTGTCTAACATTATGGTACATCTGTTTATAAATCGTGTCTACTTATTTAATATAGATCCATTATGTTGAGATGAAATAGGGGAGGAAGGCTAATTTTCCGAAAACGTGCGATCATGAAAGAAATAATGAACTGTGGATTATCTATCAGCGAAATGGGATGGGAATTATGAAAAATATAGACCGGCTACTTACATATCCATTATTTCGAAATTTACAGCCAACAGCCTTGGAGGAAATTCTCCATTGTGTTCATGTGCAGTACAGAAGTTTTCCTAAAGGTTATTATCTGGCTATGACAGAGGATGAAATCAGATATATTGGTATTGTCTGTAAAGGCAGTGTACAAATGATAAAAGAAGATTATTGGGGCAATAAAACCCTTTTGGTACATATGCTTCCCGGCGAGTTGTTTGGGGAAACTTTTGTTTGCAGTGCGCTGTTTGCTTCAAAAGTTTCTTTTGTAACGGCAGAAAAAACGGAAATTCTGTTTTTGAATTATGATAGAGTGATGCATACATGTTCTTTGACTTGCAGGTACCATCATCGGCTTATTGAGAATATGCTGCAATGTATTGCCGAAAAAAATATGCGATTGATGGAAAAAATAGAAATCGTATCTAAGAAAAACCTTCGTGATAAGTTGATGACGTATTTATCTTTTGAGGCGCAGAAACAAGGGACAGAGTACTTTACCATTCCTCTTGGGCGTATGGAACTGGCAGAGTACTTATGCACAGATCGTAGTGCTATTACAAGAGAATTGGTAAGTATGCAGGAGGATGGCTTGATCTCTTTTAAAAAGAACCAGTTTCGTATTTTGACAAAATAAAGAAATTTACAGAGACCTTTTGTTCTGACAAGAGGTCCTTTTTTTAAAAAAATTTTGGTTGGGTTGCCTGCGCAACGTCAAAGGTGGTTGTTTTTTGTTATTTTAATAACAAGAAGGGAGGCAATGTTATGTATCAAGAAGAATTTATGGCAGTAGGTCAAGCGTCCATTGGAAAAGTAAATTTCCTAAGAAAGAATCCCATAGGATATTTTCTTGCATCTATGTTAGCGGGAGTTTATGTGGGATTTGGTATCTTATTGATTTTTTCCATTGGCGGGCAATTAGCAGGGGCATCGTACACAAAGGTGGTGATGGGTATTTCTTTTGGTATTGCCCTGAGTTTGGTGATTATAGGAGGTGCAGAACTTTTTACCGGTAACAACTTCGTTATGGCAGGTGGCATGCTGCAAAGGAAAGTCAGTTTGCAGCAATCCATAGCGCTTTGGATTGTGTGTTTTTTTGGAAATTGGCTGGGCGCTATTGTCCTTGCAGCAGTTTTTGCAGGTACTGGACTGGCAGAAGGAAACAAGATTGGAGATTTTATGATTACATCTGCTGCATCAAAAATGTCAGCCGGTATGCTGCCTCTGTTTTTCCGGGGTGTGTTGTGCAATATGTTAGTATGTTTGGCAGTATGGTGTGGATTTCGATGCAAGAGCGAAAGCGCAAAGCTGATGATGATTTTCTGGTGTCTCTTTGCGTTCATTACAACGGGGTTTGAGCACAGCATCGCCAATATGACACTGTTCACATCCGCTATCTTGTTGGATGGAACAGGAACGATCACCCTGAATGGGTATTTGTATAATTTGTTTTTTGTAACGTTGGGAAACATGGCAGGAGCAATCTTAGGTCTTGCAATTCCTTATGGAATCATTGGGAAAAAGAAAGAGGTGTAATTATGGGTTATTGTTTTACAGAAGATGGGATGATGTCTGTCTGGAGTGAACTGGAAAAGCGGTATGATATTTACGCACCTAAGCGCTTTGCGGGAAAGGGAAGGTTTTCCGATACAGACTGTGTGCGGTATGGGCAGGTGCATAGCGCAACAGAGATTGTGTTTGACAAGAAAGCGGAATATTCAGCGAAAGAGTTTCTTCTGCCCAATGCGGAAACTTTGTTTTACTTTACCGAAGATCAGATTCTTGAAAGCGCCTGCAAAGAAAAAGAAATGCTGGTTTTTCTAAGAAGCTGCGACCTGCATGCCATCAAGCGGTTGGATGCTGTATATTTGGAACAGGGGTTTATTGACAGCTATTATAAGCGCCTCAGAGATAAAGTGAAATTTGTTTTAATGGGCTGTCCAAAGGCTTTTGATACATGTTTTTGCGTAGATATGGGTACAAACAAAAGCACAGATTATGATATGAGCATTGATAAAGTCAATGACAAATACTATATGGACTGCAAAATAGAAGAATGGACAGAACTGTTTGCGCAAAGCGCGGAAAGGGTTCAGGATGTACAGCCTGCTTATGTAACAGAAACGAAAACTCATGTAAATTTGCCGGTACAGATGCCTAACACCATGCTGCAAAGCGATTTATGGAGAGAATATGACGGCAGATGCATTGCCTGTGGCAGATGTAATTTTGTTTGTCCCACTTGTACCTGTTTTACCATGCAGGATATGTATTATACAGAAAACGGAAAGGCTGGAGAAAGACGCAGAGTATGGGCATCCTGCATGGTAGATGGTTATGCGGATGTTGCCGGCGGCGGTACTTATCGAAAAAAACACGGGGAACGTATGCGCTATAAAGTGCTCCATAAAGTCTGGGATTTCCAGAAAAAACATGGCTATCCTATGTGCGTAGGGTGCGGCAGATGTGATGATATTTGTCCGGAATATATCTCATTCTCTCATTGCGTAAATGGGTTGAAAAAGGCTTGTAAGGAGGTAATGGAAAATGAATGAAAACGTATATGTACCATTTTTGTCAAAAATCCAGAAGGTCATTCGGCATACATCCATTGAGTACACATTTCGTATGGAATACCATGGCAACGTAAAACCGGGACAGTTTTTTGAAGTTTCCATGCCAAAATATGGAGAAGCTCCCATTTCTGTCAGCGGCATCGGAGAGGGCTATGTGGATTTGACTATCCGTCGTGTTGGGAAAGTTACTCATGAGATTTTTGAAAAATATGAAGGGAATTCTCTGTTTTTGAGAGGGCCTTATGGAAATGGATTTGAGGTTTCGGACTATGCAGGCGGTGAACTGGTTATCGTTGCCGGAGGTACAGGGGTGTCTCCTGTTCGTGGCGTCATTTCTCACTTTGGGAACCATCCTGAGGAACATGATGGAATGACTTTGATTGCAGGCTTTAAATCGGATGATGACATTTTGTTCAGCATGGATTTTGAAACATGGAAAAAACAAATGAATGTGATTTTGACAGTTGATAAAGGTGAACCTTCCCCAGATCGTCAGGTTGGGTTAGTCACATCGTTTATTCCACAGTTGGAGCTGAAAGATGTCGCATCCGCGAAAGCCATTGTAGTAGGTCCTCCCGCTATGATGCGTTTTTCGACGGCTGCGCTTTTGGAGAGAGGCTTCCGGGAAGAAAATATCTGGATTTCTCAGGAAAGAAAAATGTGCTGTGGGCTTGGAAAATGTGGTCATTGCCGTATCAACGATAAATATGTTTGTCTGGATGGACCAGTATTTCCCTATACAGTAGGGAAAAATCTGTTGGATTGAGGAGGGAACATAATGGATATCAATACGAAAAAATTGAAGAAAAACGCATTTCGTGTGACAAAGGTGCGGAATAAAACCGCTTCCCGTATCCGTGTGCCCGGCGGTCATCTGGAGGCAAAATACTTGCCTGTGCTGCAGCATATCGCGGAAGCATATGGTGATGGAACGTTGCATATTACCAACCGTCAGGGATTTGAGATTCCGGGCATTGATTTTGAAAAGATGGTAGAGGTAAACGCTTTGTTGGAAAGCATCATCACAGGCATGGATATCAATCGTGAAGAAGAAAATGGGGGTTATCCGGCAGCAGGTACAAGAAATATTTCTGCTTGCGTTGGGAATCGTGTTTGTCCCTATGCTTGTTATGACACAACGGCTTTTGCTCAGAGAATTGAAAAAGCTGTTTTCCCTAATGATCTTCATTTTAAGATTGCGCTGACGGGCTGTTCCAATGACTGTGCGAAGGTGAGAATGCATGACTTTGGCATCATTGGCATGACAGAACCACAGTTTGAGCCTGACAGATGCGTAACCTGTGGTGCTTGTGTGAAAGCCTGCACAAAAAAATCAACAGGTGCTTTGACAATGGTGAATTTCCGCCCCCAAAGAGACGCGCAAAAATGTATTGGTTGCGGAGAGTGTGTTTTGGCTTGTCCTAATATGGCGTGGACAAGAAGCAAGGAAAAATACTATCGTTTGACACTGCTGGGCAGATCTGGGAAAAAGAATCCCAGATTGGGAGAAAACTTCGTCAAGTGGATTGATGCGGATAGTATCGTTCAGATTATTTTGAATACGTACGAATATGTGGAAAAATATATTGATCCGGAAGCTCCCGGCGGAAAGGAACACATCGGTTATATCGTAGACCGTACAGGATTTGAGGAGTTCTATAAATGGGCGATGAAAGGGGTACATCTCTCAGAGAAAGCGGAAATTACATCTCCTATGTATTGGTCCGGAATCCGTTATAAATAAGGAAAGCACTGTGTCTTACTCCATATGTGTAGAATCTGCTCAGGAAAAATTGTTATGTGTATCACTGGGATTAAGTCAGGCTATGAAAGTGATGAATCAAAGAATAGAATGCATCATCGAAGAATTAAATAATTAAGTTCCTATATAAAGCTTTATTTAAGTTGGGAATAGAAAAAAATCCTCTTTTCTGTGAAATTTAAGGGGACGGAGGGAGATATTTCAAATAATTTTATGAAATATCAGCATATTAAACCAGCGAAATATTTGGAACTCACCCAAAGAAAGAAGCGGAGTATAGAGAGACTCTGCTTCTTTCTTTTCGACTATAAAAAATAAGTATGAGGAATATAAAAACGAGGTGCCAGGAAGATGAACAGTAGAAATTTTATAGATGATTTAACTGAGAAAATGATTTGCTTTGTTCAAAGAAATGCAGATCAAATCCTACATTTTGTGTAAATGTATTGGTTTGCGCAATTTCAGTGTTCCGGAGAATAAGCTCACATGAAAACAAAACTTATTACGGCATGTGCGGCCTTAGTGCATGATATAGGGATTCTTTCTGCTGAAAGAATTGTGTTTGCAAAATGCGGAGAGAAAGACGGATTTGTTATTTAGATGAAAATCCCCAAAGGTAACAAAATTCAAGAAGCGGAATATTTATTTTAGATAGCATACATCAAACTAATTTAAAAATGTGCCTGTGATCCGGCATCAAAAAGAATTTCTGAGAATTATATTTAAAATACTTTACTTGTGGAGGAAAAGGATGAAAACACAAAGCAAAATGTTAATTTTATCTTTTATAATTATTTTACTATTTGTATTGACACTCTGTTTCAGCCTATTTACAGGCAATACGATGTTTTCGCCTTTAAAATTATGGAATGATTTTATTCAGGGACAATCAAATACAACGGAATATCGTATTTTTATGTATTCCCGTTTGCCAAGAACAATGGCGGCTATAGCAGCTGGTGCTGCTCTGGCAGTCAGCGGTACTTTAATACAAGCGGTATTAAATAATGCATTGGCAAGTCCTAATATTATTGGCGTCAGTTCTGGTGCAGGCTTTTTTGCATTGCTGAGTGCGTCATTTTTCCCAATGTATCCTGGGCTTGTACCGATATCGGCTTTTTGGGGAGCATTATTGACCAGTATGTTGATTTACCTGATTGCAGTTAAAACTGGTGCTTCAAGAATTACTTTGATATTGTCTGGTGTCGCAATCAGCGGAATTCTTTCAGCCGGGATAGATTTGATTACGATACTATATCCAGATGATGTTATTGGTGCTACTGGATTTATGGTTGGAAGTTTTTCGGGAATAACATTTTCCTCCTTGTTTCCAGCGGTTTTTCTCATTGGTATCGGTATTTTGTTTGCTTTCGTTTTTAGTTATGATTTGAATATTCTTGCTTTGGGAGAAAGTACAGCAGCCAGTTTGGGCTTGCGGGTATCTTCTCTGCGTCTTTTGGTTATTACGGTGTCTGCGTTGTTATCAGGAGCCGCTGTTAGTTTTGCGGGGCTTTTGGGCTTTATTGGCTTGATCGTACCGCATATTTGCCGCGCTTTGGTTGGGCATGACTATCGTAAGCTGATCTTCTATGCGGCTGCCATAGGAGCAATTTTCGCAATGTTATGTGATTCTTTAGGGAAATTGCTGTTTGCGCCTTTTGAAGTCCCGGTCGGGATTGTTCTTTCATTTTTAGGCAGCCCCTTTTTCTTGTTTCTTCTTTTTGCAAAAAAAAGGGGGCGTATTTATGAATGATGAAACAATTCTTTCTCTTCACAATGTAAAAGCAGGTTATGGCATGTCAACAATTTTAACCGATATTTCACTGGAAATAAAGAAAGGCGAAATACTTACTCTGGCAGGATGCAACGGCAGTGGGAAATCAACTCTGCTAAAAGCATCTTCACGCCAGATTCCATTAAAAAGCGGAGAAATTTTGTTAAAAGGCAAAATGCTTTCTTCATATCCACAAAAAGAACTTGCAAAAACAATATCATTTTTAACACAAATGCCAATTACGCCAGCAATTTCTGTTGAGAATCTCACACTTCATGGTAGATTTCCATATTTGGGATTTAGCAGAAAAATTACGAAAGAGGATAAAGAGAAGGTGGAACAGGCAATGGAGATGGCAGGTGTTGTATCATTCAGAAAACGAGATTTGCGTCAATTATCCGGAGGGGAACGGCAGAAAGCGTTTTTATCCATGGTGATTGCGCAGGATACGGATGTGTTGTTTTTAGATGAACCGACGACATATTTAGATATCGGCAAACAGTTTGAAATATTAGATTTAGTGAAAAAGATAAATAGCGAGGGCAAAACGATTGTTATGGTACTTCATGATTTGGCTCATGTTCTATCTTACAGCAATCGGATCGCTTTAATGGAAAAGGGAAAGATCCTTGCGTTAGATAGTCCGGAAAGGATTTATGAAAATGGTTTATTAGATACGCTATTTGGTGTACAGGGACATTTTGCGGAAAGGGAAAAAGTTTATTATTTTACATCTTTTTGTAAAAAATAAGGATACCAGAAAAACTGCCTGCTGAAAATCAGGTTGTGCCTATGATATTATCTGAAAACACAATCAATACGTCATATTGGAAGACAAAACACTGCTGACGGCAGTCTGGCCAGAACCAATGTCATATGGGGCGAGCCTGCTTTTCCTGTCAAAGCAGGGAGAAACAATACACTAAAAATGCCGTAGCCGGCAGTAATCATCGCCAAGGCGTACGGCAAACACTCAGAAACAAAAAATGACTTCTCATCTAATCATAAAACCATCTGGCATTTCTTTTTAAACTATTTGACCGGAAAAAGCCTTTTCGGCAAAAAGGAATTACGGCTTAGCAGCACCAATAAAGGAGAGAACATAACATGAAAAAAAACTGGCATCGTATGTGTACAGCAGGACTGTCCACATTGCTGCTTTTGTTCAGTTTAAACGCCTGCACAAATACAGCGGAACAAACACAGCAAACAAAACAAACAGAAGATACACAACAGATCGAAGCGAGCGATACAGGATATATTGCCTATCACGATGCGTTCGACAGAGAACAGGAATTGACTGCGGAAAACGCAAAACGTGTAGTTGCGCTGTATGGTTCTTTTGCCGAGGCTTGGGAACTGGCAGGCGGTACACTGGTTGGCGTAACTGAGGACGCCATAGAAGAGCGCAATATGGATTTGGGAGAAGATGTTGCCATGATTGGCAGTGTCAAAGAGCCTAATTTCGAGGAAATCATCGCACTCTCTCCCAGCCTTGTCATATTGTCCGCTGATGTTGCCACACAAGTAAATCTAGAACCAGCATTACAGCAAGCGAGTATTCCGTATGCCTATTTTCGCGTAGATACTGTGGAGGATTATGTGGAAATGATGCATGTTTTCAGCTATTTGAACGGACGCGAAGATTTGTATGAGCAAAACGCAGAATCTGTGTATGATAAAGTACAGGAAATTAAAGCACTTGTGACATTGCAGCCCAACCCGACGGGCTTGTTGATTCGTGCGTTCTCTACAGGTGCGAAGGCAAAAGGTGCGGATAACCAGACCGGTGTTATCATGCGGGATTTGGGTGTTGATAATATCGTTGCACGCCATGACAGTTTATTAGAAGATTTGAGCATTGAGGAAATCATTACAGAGGACCCTGATTATATTTTTATTACTACCATGGGAAGTGAGCAAGCAGCTTTAACCGCTTTGGAAAAAGGTATTATGACAAATCCTGCGTGGGCAGGCTTGCACGCCGTGCAGCAGGACAAATGCTATGTATTGCCAAAAGATTTATTCCACTACAAACCCAACGCGCGCTGGGCGGAAAGTTATGCCTATATGGCGAAAATTTTATATCCCAATCTGACAGAGGAAATAGATAATATCATGGCAACTTAAAGGGAGTTCATTTACGTTGTGTTTATGGGTATTGCTTGTACTTGTGATTTGTTTAAGTCTGTTTACAGATTCCAGCAGCCTTTCTATGGCACTGCTTTTGGAACAACTGCGTACAGACGATACCACAAGCACAGCGTACTCATTACCATTGTACCATCATCGAATTCGGTTACACATTCTGCAGTACATCATTACTAGGCGATACATGCTCAGAATTTTATTGGTGTCGTAAGTTCATAAAACCAGTTTTTATTCTTTTGTAATGTCAGCCTGACTCAATTTGTCCATATATCTCATTTACTTTTTTCCAGTGCATTCTTTCGGGATATACTGGTCTATTTTGTGTGTTCTTTATTGTACCATTGTGAGTATGTTTTGTATACAATAATAAATGAAATGATAGGGACATGTTAACAGGATGTTGAATAGTTGTCCCGCTTTCATCAAAGAAAAGACTTGTATCATTCAAGCCGTTTTTTTCTTTGTGAGAAATGGATTTCGGCTGAGGAATGCTTTGTTCCTCAAGTTCCTCTACCGCCCGAAAAAGTAGTTTTTGATAATTTGCTTATCTGAAACAGATAAAAAAGTGGTAACTTCATTGTTATGTCGGAAGCGGCAAATTGCAATGATTATGTAAGAGAATCTGCAAATGCGGATGAAATTTGGACAGAAGTTTATTAAAAGAATTTAAAGAAAAAGGCTTATGTTTTGGCATAACCCTTTTTTGTATAAGGAAAACCACGCGTTAGACGCGTGGTTCAAAAAAGCCTTCCGGCGTTGAGGCAGAAGCAAAACTTCATTTCCCTATCATGAGATTGCATTCTGCCAATTGCAGGAAATATAGTGAAAAGGAGGTCCGTATATGGGAATTTTATTAAGATATTTTAAACGGAAAAGAAGAGGAAACTATGGCAGAAATGGAAAAAAACAAACGGAAAAATTTATGGTGCGTGTGATCCCGAAATTCGCAGTTAATATAATTGTGCAAAGAATATAATTCTGCGGGAACAGGCCAATGGTGTTCGTTGGGGGCGGAATGGCAAGGCGGAGAACTGGGGCAGCGATGATAAGATCCTTTCATCACAAAAAAAGACTGCACGAAAACGAGAAGTGTGCTATAATTTATGCAAAGAAAATAGCAAAGAGAGTCTATAAATGATTTGATTGTATGGTATTAGATGATTATTTTTATCTATGGAGCATGAATTCGCTATACTTTAGATAAATCTGTAACTATAAAATGCTTGTCACCGGATGCGCAGGCAGAAAAAGAAAGTGTGGTAGAAATGGAAACTGTTTGGGAAAAACCTCAGCTTCGGCAAAAAATATTGAATCAATTTGGCAACAGTGCGGGAATGTGCTGCCAGTTCTATCACTTTGGGGAGAAAATATTTTGCTTTTCCGATAACATTGGAGAACTGACTGCCGAAATTACCGACTGTTCTTGTTCTCTGGAACAATGGTATCAGGTAATTTATGAGTCGGATCGGCGCAGACTGCAGCGGTATGTCGATGGTTTATTCCATAGGACGGAGGAAAAATATAATTTCAACTACCGTTTGCGTAATCGAAAAGGTCAGCTGGTTTGGGTAACCAGCAAGGGAAAATGTACCTTTGACGAGGAGGGGCATCCAAAGTATTTTCTGGGATTTCTCGTAGTTCCCAAAGAACGGCAGGACGATGATGAGAAAACTCGTCAAGCCGCATTTTTGCAGGAACTTAACGCTCTGCACAGTCAGGGGGAAGACGGTTACCTGTTGATGGTAAATGTGGATGACCTGAGTCAGATCAATTTGAAATACGGCCGGGAATTTGGAGACGGCATTCTCCGGAATCTGGAGAACAGCATGGGAAGTGCGCAGTCCCGGTTTTCCCGCCCCTTCCGAAATGGGCACAGCAGTTTTTGCACTTTGGTTACGGGGACACACAGGGAGATAGTAGAGTCATATTTTCGTACTTTACAGCAGGATATGCAGGCACAATGCACTTTGTCTCGAGGATGTGTGTCATTGCAGGAATTTCAGGTTCCCAGCAGTGAGCTGCTGGTGCATTATGCTTCAAGTGCGCTGGATACTGCAAAGCTGAACGGAAAAAACAGGTTGGTGTTCTTTCACCCCGAGGATTATGAACGAAGGCTGGCCGAAATAGAGTTGCAGGCGGAGCTGGAAGAGGCTGTAAAAGAGAATTTTTCCGGGTTTTCCCTTCGGTACCAGCCTCAGGTTCGTTCCGAAACCTTTGAATTGGCCGGCGCGGAGGCATTGGTCCGCTTTCATTCTCCGAGGAGGGGGATGGTGCTGCCGGCGGAATTTGTACCCATTTTGGAGCGCAGCGGTCTGATGATACCCGTAGGAAGCTGGGTGCTCCGTACCGCTTTGGCCCAGTGCAGGGTATGGCGGGAAAAACTGCCTTCCTTCCGAATCAGTGTGAATATGTCCTATACGCAGCTGCGGTGTCCGGAGATTCAGGCCGAGGTACTCTCGGAACTCCGGGAAAATGATCTTCCGGGCAGCGCCTTGACCATTGAGGTGACGGAAGGCATTGAATTGCAGGAATATGGATATCTGAATGCCATTTTCAGTGCATGGAAAAAAGAGGGGATAGAGATTTCCGTAGATGATTTCGGCACTGGTTACTCTAGTCTGGGTTGGCTGAAAAAACTGGAAATTGATGAAATTAAGATTGACCGCTGTTTTATCAGCGGTATCCAGCATAGCGTGTATAATCTGCGTCTTGTGTCCAATATTATTGAAGTTGCTAAAAGCGGCTTTCTCCGGGTTTGCTGCGAGGGTGTGGAGACGATGGAGGAATTGGCCGCGCTGGAGACATTACAGCCTGCTTTATATCAGGGTTTTTATTTTTCAAAGCCGGTTCCGCCGGAGCATTTTGCATTAAATAGTCTGATGCAGCGGTTTAAAGAGCAGTGCCAGTAGATGGAGCATACTTCCTGCGCAAAAGGAAGCTCATTGGAAAGTCCAACCATATTGGAACACGCCGTTTTGGAAAAATCAGAAGATGCGATTACAGTGTGCGATATGGTTACTCATGAGCTTTACTATCTGAATCCGGCAGCGCAGCGGATTTTTGGTGTAAGAGACTATCGTGGAAGGAAATGCTATCAGGCTTTGCGAGGTCGCAGTATGCCATGCGAATTTTGCCCCAAAGATATTTTGCGTCATGATACCTTTCATATCTGGGAAGATAGAAATGAGTATTGCGACCGCCATTTCCTATTGAAGGATAAACTCATGGATATCGGTGACAAGACGGTACGATTCCAGGTAGCAATGGATATTACAAAACAGGAGTACGTCAGCCAGAAAACCAGAGAACGTCTGGAATTTGCCAATCGTATTGCGGGTTATGCCGATCTGCTTGGCCGGCAGAAGGAATGGCGTAAGGTCGTGAATGTGGCACTGGCAGGTATGGGAGAGTTTTATAAGGCAGACCGTGCCTATCTTTTTGAAGAAGTTCCGGGGAAAAGCGGCTATTGGAGCAATACCTTTGAGTGGTGCGCGCCGGGGGTAACGCCTCAGAAGGATAATCTTCAGCAGGTACCGCCGGAAGCTGTGGAACGGTGGATGGAAGCATTCCGCACGCAGGGCTCCATTTTGCTTTATAATCTGGAGCCTTTGCGGAAAAAATCACCTTTGGAATGGGAGATCCTGAATAGTCAGGATATTCAGCGCGTGATTGCCGTACCGTTGATGTCCAACGGTCAAGTGGCTGGATTTATCGGTGTTGATAATCCCCGCTATGCAATTCAGGACGATACCCAAATCCGGGTACTGGCCAGCTTTATGATGGTTCGTTTCCGCAGAGAACGAAAGAACTGGCAGGAAAAGCAGTAACAATAGTAAATTTGAGTTCATCATCTGTCAAGATCGTCAGCCATAACCTCGTTTTATGAAGCGGTTATGGCTGATTTTTTTGTCAGCCAACAAAAAAACCCGGCTATGCCGGGGAATCAAAAAGACTTATTTTATATGAATGATTCAGCGCAGATGAGTTGAAAATGCAATTATTCTGTGGTCTTTGTACGGAAGGTTTCTTCTGTTTGAAACAGGCGGAAAATATCCTGATAATATGTATCAAAGGTACTGTTTTTCCGCCAGATAAAGTTAAAGGCGTGGGAGAGGGCGCAGTTTTCCAGAGAAATCTCTCTTAACTGTCCTTTTTCCAGTTCTTCCTGAACGACGGGCAGATAGAAAAAGGCGATACCGGCTCCTGCGCAGACCATTTTTTTGATAACATTCAGACTTCCCAGCTCTGTAATCAGAGGGAAATCCGATAGTGTCAGGTTATGATCTTCCAAGGCACGGGAGAGGACTTCTCTGGTGCCGGAACCGGGTTCCCGGATCAGAAGACGTTCCTCTAATAGATCCTCCAGACGCAGAATCGGTCTGGAGAATGTGTAGGAAGGGGCACATACGGGGATATAAGGCTGGATACAATAGGAGAGGCTTTCGTATTCCTGTCTCGGGAAAAAGCCTTCTACAATGGCGAATTCGATTTCTCCGTTATCTAACAGTCGCAGCAATTCTTTTGTATTTTCCACGATCATTCGAAGGCGCAGGGTAGGCTCCTCCTTTAAAAGGCCGGTCAGAACCGGAGGCATGACATATTCTCCGATGGTGAGGGTAGCGCCGAAACGGATGCTGCGGCGGGTGCCCAGCTGACGGATGGCATCCCGAAGATGTTGGTCGTCCTGATAAAAGGTAGTAGCCGTTTGAAGGAAAAGCTGTCCCGCTTCCGTTAAAAATATCTGTTTTCCCTGATAGCGGAAAAAACGGGCGCCGTACTGCTTTTCCAATGTATGAATATGCTGGGTCACTGCGGGCTGTGTGATATGGAGCAGTTCTGCCGCCCTGGTGAAGTTCATGGTCCGGCAAACCGTTAAAAAGGTTTCTACACGAAAATCCAGCATAAAAAGACCTCCTTTCTCCTGGAAAATATTTCTCCTATAACCATAACATATAATTATCGAAAAATAAACTATTATAATTTGACTTTATTGTTAAGAGCATTTACAATAAGTTTAACAAACATGATGGAATATTTTAGGAGGGATTGTTGTGAGTAAAGTAAGTAAGCTGGCGCCCGGTGTTGCCCTTTGTCTGGTAATTGCGGTGCCGTCCTGGCTGCTGGGCAAGAAGTTCCCCATTGTAGGCGGAGCGGTATTTGCGATTCTGATCGGTATGGTCATCGCTATTTTTTATCAGAATCGGAATAAGACAAAAGACGGTATTACCTATACATCGAAGAAAATCCTGCAGTACGCGGTTATTCTGCTGGGGTTTGGCCTGAATCTGTCAGAGATCGCCAGAGTAGGCGCAACTTCTTTGCCGATTATTATTTCTACCATAGCAACTTCTTTGATTGTATCCTTTGTGATCCATAAACTGCTGGCGGTACCTTCCAATATTTCCACACTGGTAGGTGTTGGTTCCTCCATCTGCGGCGGTTCCGCTATTGCCGCTACGGCACCTGTTATTGGCGCGGATGACGAAGAGATCGCGCAGGCCATTTCTGTTATCTTTTTGTTCAATGTCATCGCCGCTTTGATTTTCCCTACCATGGGTAATGCGCTGGGACTGAGCAATCAGGGCTTCAGTCTGTTCGCAGGTACAGCGGTTAACGATACTTCCTCTGTTACGGCGGCTGCTTCCGCATGGGATGGAATGCATCCCGGTGCCGGCGCTCTGGAAGAGGCAACCATTGTTAAACTGACAAGAACATTGGCGATCATCCCCATTACGCTGGTATTGGCACTGCGCCAGACTGCAAAGGCGAAAAAGGCAGGCGGCGAAGCAAAAGGCAGCTTCAGCCTGACAAAGATCTTCCCGTTCTTTATTCTGTTCTTTGTGCTGGCTTCTATTATCACCACAGTATCTGTTTCCGCAGGGGTAGACGCGTCTGTCTTCTCTCCTCTGAAGGAACTGTCCAAGTTCTTCATTGTAATGGCCATGGGCGCCATCGGGCTGAACACAAATATTGTAAAGCTCATCAAAACTGGCGGTAAGCCCATTGCTATGGGGTTCTGCTGCTGGGTAGCCATTGCCTGCGTCAGCCTGGGTATGCAGCATCTGCTGGGTATTTGGTAATGTAATATACAAGATTCCTCTTTCTTGACGGTATGGACTTTTGTCTGTGCCATCTTTTTTTGCGGAAAAACAACGAAGGGCGGCTGTATTTGCGGCGAAAGCCCTCTCTTATTTCTCTTTGTTCTATTTTACAATAGAACCAGAGAGGAGTGTGTGCCATGAAATTGGGACAAAAAAATAAAGAACAGGAAAAGGAAGCCCGCCGGAATTTAGCGGAAGCCAGAGAAGTATTTCTGGAACGGGCGTATGCTTTGGATAATCTGTTTTACAGCGGGTTTTATGCCCAGTGTGTGGAAAGTACAGCGGCAGACGGATGGGAGATATTTTTTGAGGACCACAGCGCCGCTAATTTTTTTCGGGAAAATATGGAGCGGCTGGATGAAAGCGCGGCGCAGAGGTTTTATAAGCTGGCGGGGATCCATCATACCATCCGGGTGCTGCGGCGGCGAAAAAAAGAATTGGCGTGGGACGAGATGAAAGAGCAGATGCGTCAGGTTTACGGGCTGAGTGATACGGAAATGGAGATGGCACAGATTCTATACCGCTGTGCCTGCCTGTACCAGAATCGTTTCCCTGATCTTTTTTCACGTACAACGGCGCGGTATCTGTTTCACCTGACCTGGCTGACCCCCTTTTTATTGGCCTTTTTGATGAACTTCTGGTATAATTCATACAGTAGTTTTATGGCGTCCTATACGGGTTATGTTCCCTTTCATATCAGACGCAAACGGGTAACGGCAGGATAAAGAAAGCAGGGAAGTGAAGCAAATGGGCAATACATGGACCGATCAGCAAAAAATGGCCATTCAGGCAAAGGACAGCGATATTCTTGTTTCCGCGGCGGCGGGCAGCGGCAAAACGGCCGTATTGGTGGAACGAATCATATCCGCCGTAACGGCGGAGCAGAATCCCAGGGACATCGATCGGATGCTGGTGGTGACTTTTACCAAGGCGGCGGCTTCGGAAATGAGCCAGAGAATTGGCGCGGCCATTTCTGCAAAGCTGGAGGAGCAGCCGGACAATGCCCATCTGCAGAATCAGCTGACACTGCTGAACCGGGCGGACATCAAAACCATCCATGCTTTTTGCTTGCAGGTAATCCGGGAATATTACAGCAGACTGGATCTGGACCCGGCGGTAAAGACAGCGGACCCTTCGGAAATATCTCTTTTGCAGAAAGAAGTGCTGGCGGATCTGTTTGAGGAGCTTTACGGCGAGGAACGGGAGGATTTTCTTCTTTTGCTGGAAACCTATGGAGAGGCTACCGGAGACCGAAAGCTTCAGGAACTGATTTTGCAGGTCTATGAATTTGCGCAGGGATATCCTCAGCCTAAAGTCCTGCTGGAACGAATGGCGGAAATGTTTTTCCTGCGGCCGGAGGATACGGTAGACACCTGCGTTTGGATGGAACTGGTGCAGGAAGGCATCAGAAATGGCGTGGATTTTGTCCGCTATCTGCTGAAAAAAGCGGAGGAACGCGTTGCCGGAGACAGCGGCTTCACAGCCTATGCGCAACGCCTCGGCGCGGAGTGTGCCGCTGCGGAGGAATTGGCGCTGGTGTTGGAGGAACGGAATTACCGGCGTTGGCACATGGCATATGTGGCCATGGAATTTGCCAGACTTCCCGCTTATCGGGGAGAGGATAAGGAAAGCGCGGAATATGTGAAGGGTCTTCGGAATGAGGCCAAGGCGGCATGGGGCAAGCTGGGGGAAAAGTATTTCCGTTACGGCGAGGAGACTCAGAGCAGCCTTATCCGTCAGCTTTACCCTGTGGCAAAAGCCCTGTCGGAGATTACCATACTCTTTATGGACCGTTTCGCTGAGGCGAAAAAAGAAAAGCTGTGGATTGACTTCCATGATTACGAGCATTTTGCTTTGGAGATTCTGACGGAAAAGGGCAGTGAGCCGGGCCATGTGATCCCTTCTGACGCGGCCAGGGAAATTGCCGGGAAATATGATGAAATCATGATTGATGAGTATCAGGACAGCAATCTGGTGCAGGAAATGGCGCTTTCCGCCGTATCGGGCGAATGGGAAGGAAAGAACAACCGCTTTATGGTGGGAGACGTGAAACAGAGTATTTACCGTTTTCGTCTGGCTATGCCGCAGCTGTTCAATGAAAAATACAGAGTTTATCCCATCCAGGCAGGCGGAAAAACGAGGAAGATCATACTTTCCAAAAATTTCCGCAGCAGAAAAAATGTGCTGGATGGCATCAATTTTCTTTTCCGCCAGATCATGAGTCTGGAATTCGGGGATGTGGATTATAACGAAGAGGCGGCGCTGTATGCCGGGGCCAGGTTCCCGGCCTGCCAGGGCCTTTGCGGAGGAGATAACGAAATTCTTCTGGTGGAAACGGCATTGCCGGAGGAAAGCGAACTGCCGGAAGAGATTGAGGAAATGGGCCGCAGAGAACTGGAGGCAACTGCTATTGCCGCGAAGATCAAGGAGATGATGGCGGCGGGATACCAGGTGCTGGATCATGGTGAGTATCGCCCTATGTCCTTTGGGGATGTGGCGGTGCTGTTGCGCAGTGTGAAAAACTGGGGCTCTGTGCTGGATGATTGTTTTGCCAGGGCGGGGATTCCCTATTTTGCGGAAACAGCATCCGGCTATTACGATGTGCCGGAGGTAGACACGGTGCTGAATCTGCTGCGGCTCATAGATAATCCCTTGCAGGATATTCCGCTGCTGTCACTGCTGCATTCTCCCATTTACGGCATCAACGCCGACGGTTTGGCACAGATTCGCCTTTTTGGCGGGGAGGGGCGGTTTTATGACTGTGTACTGGCCTATGCCGCCGATGGCGAGGAAACAGATATACGCAACAAACTGGAGAAATTTCTGACAGACCTGAGTCGATGGCGGCAGGAGGAGCGTCAGCTATCCTTGACGGAACTGCTGCGGATGCTGTATCGGGAGACCGGGTATTATGATTATGTTGGTCTGACGGCAGGAGGAAGACTTCGGCAGGCCAATCTGCGGCTGCTTTTGGAAAAAGCGGAGCAGTTCGAGAAAAACAGCAGGCGGGGACTTTTCTTTTTTGTCCGTTTTGTAGAAAGCATGAAGACGGCGGAAGCGGAATCCTCCTCGGCGAAGCTCCAGAATGCCGGAGAAGATCTGGTGCGGGTCATGACTATACATAAGAGCAAAGGTCTGGAGTTTCCGGTGGTTTTTCTGGCGGATACCGTGAAAAAATTCAATGAGGCCGACGGAAGGGCGCCTGTCATTACCCACCAGCAGTGGGGCTATGGTATGGACTATACGGATCTGGAGCAGAGAGCGGTATATTCCACTCTGGCAAAAACGGCTCTGGCGGAGGAGGTGCGGCTGGAAAATCTTTCGGAGGAAGTCCGTGTTCTGTATGTGGCGTTGACGAGAGCCAAGGAAAAGCTCATCCTGACAGGCGCGGTAAAAGATATCAGAAAATCGTTGACCAAATGGATGGAAACGGCGGACAGCCAGGAAGAACGCCTGCCTTTGTTCCGTCTGCGGCGGGGCGCTAACTATCTGGACTGGATCATGCCAGCCTTTCTGCGTCATCCCACAGGCAGAGCCATGGCGCAGGAGTGGGGAATAGAGCCAGCGGGGCGAACGTTGCCGGACGAGTCCTGTTGGAGCTGGCAGGTACGCAGCCGTATGGATCTCTATTTAGAGGAAAAGGAAGAAACAGAAGTGGCTAGGGATTTAAAAGAATATTATCGGAACTGGGAGAGCGTTGGGGATTACAGCGGCAGCAGACAGGAGATTTTCCGTGTTCTGTCCTGGCAGTATCCTTATGGGGAAGAAACGGCGTTACCGGCAAAGGTTTCTATTTCTGAGATCAAGCGCAGAAATGCCGCCGAGATTACCGGAGAAGAGCCGACTCCTGCGGAAATGCCCTGGTTTTCGGAAAAAGTTCGGACGGAACGTCTGACGGCGGCCCAGATAGGTACAGCCATGCATGTGTTTATGGAAGCGGCCGATTTTCGCCGGGAATATGATGCCGGAGAGATTCAGGAGCTTTTGGCGGAGCTGGTGGCGGAGGACAGACTATCCGCCCGGGAGGCGGCGGCAGTACGGCGAAAGGAACTGCTGGCCTTTTTCCGCTCTGATTTGTCAAAACGTATGAGAGTGGCGGAAAGGATAGAAAAAGAACGGCCTTTTTCTATGCTGGTGGAGCCAAAGGATATTTTTCGGGAAGAAAAATACTGTAATATGGAGGAATATATCCAGATCAACGGGATCATGGACTGCTTCTTTTATGAGGAAGATGGTGTGGTGCTGGTTGATTACAAAAGCGACAGGGTCTATGATGAGGAGATCCTGAAAGAACGCTATCAAATCCAGATGGCCTTGTATCGTGAGGCGCTGGAAAGAGTTACGGATCGACCGGTAAAAGAGGTTTATTTGTATTCTTTCGCCATGGGAAAGGCAGTTTCCATGGGAATGTGACATGGCCCAAAAGAATGAAAAACAGTGGCCTCTATCGGAGGAAAGAGAAAAGCGCTGGAGTCCTTTGCGCGTGTCAAGGATTCCGGCGTTTTTTATAAAGAAGTCCTGAAATAAAGCGGTTTTCTAGCAAAAGTATCGGAATCTTCTTTGGAATAGGGATTCCGGCAGTACGAGTTTTCTTATAAAGACGTTCCGGACGTTCTTCTTTTTTATTTCCCGGGAAATGGGTACGGCAAAAATAGCCTTTGTGTTTTGGCCAAGAACATGATACACTGGATGAAACTTAATAATTTTGTAAGGAAGTTCATGGAATTTTGTAATTTCTATTTGATAAGCTGAAGATCAGGATAACAGAAGAGAAACGCAGGACGGGGAGGCGGTTTTATGGAAAAGTTTAATATTCTGGTATGTGACGACGATAAAAGTATCGTAGACGCCATTGAAATTTATCTGAAGCAGGAAAATTATAATGTAATCAAGGCCTATAACGGGCTGGAAGCGCTGCAGGCATTGGAGGAAAATGAGATCCATCTGATTCTGCTGGATATTATGATGCCAAAAATGGACGGGCTGAACACGACAGTAAAGATCAGAGAGACTTTGAACATTCCCATTATCATTCTGTCTGCAAAATCGGAAGATACCGATAAAATTCTGGGGCTGAATTTTGGCGCCGATGATTATATTACAAAGCCCTTTAATCCTCTGGAACTGTTGGCCAGAGTAAAAAGCCAGATGCGCCGTTATACTGCTCTTGGCTCTATTGCGGAAAAAAGCAATGTAATCAAGATCGGCGATCTGGAACTGGACAAGGATGCTAAAGAAGTAAAGGTAAGAGGCGAGGCTGTAAAACTGACAGCGACGGAATACGGTATTTTGCAGCTTTTGATGGAGAACGCCGGAAAGGTATTTTCTATCGATCAGATTTATGAAAAGGTATGGAATGAACTGTCCTTTGCGCCGGAGAATACAGTTTCTGTTCACATTCGGCGTATCCGGGAGAAGATTGAGATCAATCCTAAGGAGCCGGAATATTTGAAGGTGGTGTGGGGGATTGGCTACAAAATCGAGAAAATATAAAAGCTATCAGACCAGATGGAAGGTCTGTATGGTCATATTGCTTTTCATCAGTGCGCTGCTGATTTTTCTCAGCGGCGTCATTTTTACCAATATCTCTAAAAACTGGCGTACAGACGCTCTTTACGCAGAGGATTTCTATGATACACTGGAATTTCGAAACGCTGTATATGATGCCCTGGATGATGTTGTGCTGGCGGATGTATTTTATGAAAGCGAAGCCAAGATCAAAGAAGGTGAAAAGATCGACAGGGAAGCGCTGATCGAAGGGTTCAAACGCTATTACGGCATTATTGACGGTGTCATTACAGGCAGTACAGAAATCAATGATACCTATGACGGGCTTGAGGTGCATGGCATCATCCCGCCTACGCTGGAAAGCAATTTTCTGGAATATCAGGAACTGGTGGAAAGCAGACTGCCCCAATATCGGGAAATTTATATCCAAAACCAGCTGGATGATTACAGAGCGGCGGAACGGGCATTGGAAGATCTGGTAAATTTCCGGTATTTTGTAGAGGATGAAAATGGGAATATCCTGGGAGGAAACGCTACCCGGGGAGAGGTCAGCAGTATGGACCATACCATTATGCTGTCCCGGGAATTCAGCAGCGATAACCTGAGCCAGGATACCTATTATCCGTACAGCAATTATTATCTGGAAAACAGCAACTACCGTGTGTATGCCGCAGTCAAAGAGCCTTTGGAGGCAGGCGACAGATTTTATGATCTGTATCAGGATTTTCGCTTTGCCAGAGCGAGCCTGCCTTATTTATTTGGAGTTTCCATCGTTTCCTGCATTGTTTTTTTGTTTTGCCTGATCTATTTGATCCGAGTAGCGGGGCAGCGGGAAAAGGGCGGAGAGGTTACTTATCTGCTGGTGGACCGTATGTACAATGAGGTGCATTTTCTGCTGGTAGGTGCTTTTGCGCTGCTGGCCTTTTTCGCGGGATTTTCCATGCTGGATACCATTTATATGGAAACGATGCCTTTTTGGTCCTATGTATTTATTACGCTGCTGGGGCTGATCTATATTGCTTCTGTTGCGGTAGGGCTCAGTTATATTCTGTCGGTGACAAGACAGATCAAGGGCAGGCGGTTTTTCAGAAACACGTTGGTCTCTGCTCTGATTCGAAAGATTTCCTCTCTCTTTACGGGAACTACTTTCCGGGGCTGGATGGTACTGGTAATGCTGGCATACGGCATGGGAAATGGGGTGCTGGTATTTTTCATGTGCATGTACTGGTACTCAGATCTGATGCTGCCGGCTTTTCTGGCACTGGTGGCCTTTAATGTTTTCTGCCTGTATCTGTTTTTGCGGGCACTGCGTTCTTTGAAAAAAATCATGATTTCCGCCAGGGAGACTTCCAAGGGAAATCTGGCCTATCAGCTGGATTTGGCGGAGATTTCTCCTTCTTTCCTGAATTTTGCCGAGGATATCGCCAATATACAGGATGGCTTGAAAAATGCCGTAGAGGAAGCGGTCAAAGGGGAACGGATGAAAACAGAGCTGATTACCAATGTTTCCCACGACCTGAAAACACCTTTGACGTCGATCATCACCTATGTGGATCTGCTGAAACAGGAAAAGCTGGTGAATACTACGGCGAAAGGATACGTAGAGATCTTATATGAAAAGTCTTACCGTCTTAAGCAGCTGATTGAGGATCTGATCGAAGCCAGCAAGGCCTCCAGTGGTAATGTGAAAGTAGTAAAAATGCGGGTGGATTTTCACCAGCTTGTCATGCAGGCTGTGGGTGAAATGGAGGAAAAAATCGAAAGCTCCGGCCTTCAGGTCAAACTCAGTTGCCCGGAGCCCGTTTATATTGATGCCGACGGCAGGCATATGTGGCGGATATTGGAAAATCTTTTATCAAACGCCGCCAAGTATTCCATGCCTAATTCCAGAGTCTATGTCGATATTTTCCGAACGGAGGAGCATGGCATATTAGTGATGAAAAATGTTTCGGCTGCGCCCATCGACTTTGACGCTACCAGATTGACAGAGCGTTTTGTCCGCGGGGATTCTTCCAGAACGACGGAAGGCAGCGGTCTGGGTCTTTCGATCACCCAAAGTCTGACAGAACTGCAGGGTGGCACCTTTGGCATACAGGTGGACGGCGATCTGTTCAAGGCAATCGTCAGCATGCCTTTGTGGATTACAGAGGAGGATGAACTGGAGGAAGAGGAAGAAACCTTGGTACAGGAGGAAGAACCTTCAGAAGCAGACGAAGAAATGCTGCAAGAATGATACAATCTATATATTAAGAAAAAAGTCTTTCCGGGCAAAAGACGGTTTTTGCCGGAAAGACTTTTTTGCGTATGAAAACAAAAGAAGCTGGACTGTCATTTCTCAGGGACCGCTTGTTTTTTGCCGGAGAATCAGGTATATTTGAAATGTAAATTTTTCGATCAAAATGGAGGAAACAACGGTGCGGGAAAAAATATGCTGGCTAAAAGAATATTTGGAAAGCGGAGAGGATGGATTTCTGATCTTTCTGTCCTGGGCTATGGCCAGCAGTATTGTAGGTTTGACTGTGGGGCTGGTGGGAATTGCCTTCCATGTGACGCTGGAATTTGTGACTTCCTACCGTACCGCCCATCCGGCCATTATTTTTTTGCTGCCTTTGGCCGGTCTGGCGATTGTGTTCCTGTATCGTATCCTGCATATGGAAAAAGATAAGGGCACCAATTTCATATTGATGGCTGTCCGGGCCAATGAGGAAGTCACCTTTAAAACGGCGCCCCTGATTTTTATCAGTACGGTGCTGACACATTTTTTCGGCGGCTCTGCCGGACGAGAAGGGGCAGCTTTGCAGATTGGTGGCAGTATTGCCTCCTCTATGGGCAGATGGGCTAAAATGAACGAAAAAGACGAGCGAATCATGACCATGTGCGGTATGAGCGCAGGCTTTGCGGCTCTTTTTGGGACGCCCATTGCCGCTGTGGTTTTCTCTATGGAAGTCATTACCGTTGGTGTTATGCATTATTCTGCTATGGTGCCCTGTGTCATATCCGCGCTGGTAGCGGCGGGGCTTTCCTATGGTGTGGGCATCGCTCCGGCAGGGTATACGCTGCTGGGAGTCCCGGAAATGAGCCTGAATGGGGCGTGGAGCGTTGGGATTCTTGGAATATTCTGCGCGGTGCTCAGTATTGTTTTCTGTCTGGTTATGGAAAAAACAGGGGCGGTTTATCGCAGATTTCTGCCCAATGCCTATCTGCGGATTTTTATTGGCGGCTGTATTGTCATTGGCGTGACGCTGCTGCTTGGCACTCGGGATTACAACGGCGCGGGAATGGATGTGATCGCCAGAGCCATGCGTGGACACGCAGAAACAGAGGCCTTTCTGCTGAAAATCATATTAACGGCTTTAACGCTGGGAGCCGGTTATAAAGGCGGCGAGATCGTGCCTTCTTTCTTTATCGGTGCGACCTTTGGATGTGTGGCAGGGCCGTTGTTGGGATTGTCGCCTTCTTTTGCGGCAGGGCTGGGGATGGCGGCTCTTTTCTGCGGTGTGACCAACTGCCCGCTGGCGTCTTTGATTTTATGTTTGGAGCTGTTTGGTATGGAGGGGATTGGCTATTACGCTCTGGTTTGTGCCATCAGCTACATGCTGTCCGGCTATTATGGACTTTACTCGGAACAGAAGATCATGTATTCCAAGATGAAGCCTGAATTTATCAATAAAAAAGTCCATTGATGAATGAAATATTCACTTATACATTTCAATATGCATTTGTCGTGTGACAAGAGGCGAGTTTTCTCCGTAAAAATGAGAACGGGTTTCTCTATAAATTAGAAAAAAGGTTGAGTTTTTGTGCATAATGCCTAAAAATCAGGCCTAAAATTTGGATTTCTCGGTGGTGATTTGGGTTGAATTTTATGCACAGATCAAGTATAATGCCATTATGTGATCGGCAGAGGCCGGTCCCAAAAGCATGAGAAAAAAGAGGGAGGAACTCAAACATGAAAAAGTATTTGAAAAGCATTTTTGGTGCTGCAATGGTATTGACTATGACAGCTGCTCTGGCAGGCTGCGGCGGCACAACAACAGATGAAACAGCAACAGATGACACAGCAAACACAGAAGGGAAAGAAACTCTGATTATGGCAACAAACGCAGAATTCCCTCCTTATGAATACTACGAAGGTCAGGAAATTGTTGGTATCGACGCTGAAATCGCAAAAGCAATCGCTGACAAGCTGGGTTATGAACTGAAAATCGAAGATATGGCTTTTGAATCCACCATTCCTGCTGTTGTTTCCGGCAAAGCAGATATGGTTATGGCTGGTCTGACTGTAACAGAAGAACGTCTGGAAAGCGTTGACTTCACAGACAGCTACGCAACAGGCGTACAGGTTATCATCGTTCCTGAAGGTTCCGAAATCACAAGCGTTGACGATCTGTTCGCAGAAGGCGCTAACCACATCATCGGTGTACAGACAGCAACCACAGGCGATATCTACACAACAGGCGATATCGAAGACGCTGGCCTGGGCACAGTAGAACGTTACAACAAAGGCGCTGACGCAGTAGCATCCCTGCTGGCAGGCAAAATCGACTGCGTTGTTATCGACAACGAACCCGCAAAATCTTTCGTAGCTGCAAACGAAGGTCTGAAGATCCTGGATACAGAATATGTAACAGAAGATTACGCTATCGCTCTGGCAAAAGACAGCGAACTGACAGAGCCCATCAACACAGCTCTGCAGGAACTGATCGCAGATGGTACAGTTCAGAGCATCATCGACAAATACATCACTGCTGAATAATTCAGACAGTATTGTAACATCAGTCAAAGATCCGGGGACGGGAAACCGTCCCTGTTTTCTTATGTATGGTTTTTGTGGAAATTTTTGGTGCAGAAAATATTTTTTTGAGAGTTCCCATAATCAATAAAAAGAGTAAGGAGGATTTCTTTTGGAAGGATTACAACTTTGGTGGGAGGGCATCCAGAAGCAGTTTGTGATGAACTTCATTGCGGATGATCGCTGGAAATATCTGAGAGACGGCCTGGTTGTTACATTGCAGCTGACGTTCTGCGCGGTTTTGATCGGTATTGTCATCGGTGTTGTTATTGCTATGATCCGCTCTACCCATGACAAAAATATCAATGAAATGCATAAGGGATTGGGGAGCCTGATCCTGAAATTTCTGAACTTTATCGCGAAGGTGTATCTGACGGTGATTCGTGGTACTCCTGTGGTTGTCCAGCTGATGATTATGTATTATATCATCCTGGCTTCCTCCAGCAGCAAGCTGCTGGTAGGTACTATTGCCTTTGGTATCAACTCCGGTGCCTATGTGGCGGAGATTGTGCGAAGCGGGATTATGTCTGTGGACCAGGGCCAGTTTGAGGCGGGCCGCAGCCTGGGCTTCAACTATGTACAGACCATGCGTTATATTATCATTCCGCAGGCGCTGAAAACAGTGCTGCCTACGCTGGCGAACGAGTTTATTGTACTGCTGAAGGAAACTTCTGTTGCCGGCTATATCGCCATGCAGGATCTGACCAAAGGCGGCGATATTATCCGCGGCGCTACCTTTAGTCCGTATATGCCCCTATTTGCGGTGGCACTGATTTATCTGGCAATGGTAATGTTCTTTACCTTCCTGGTAAACAGACTGGAAAGGAGGCTGAGAAACAGTGAGCGGTAATGAAGCGTTGATTCGAGTGGAAAATTTGCAGAAGCATTATAATAAAGGCGTCATTAAGGCGCTGGACGGCATCAATACAGAGATCAAAAAAGGCGAGGTTGTTGTAGTAATCGGACCTTCCGGTTCCGGAAAATCCACCTTCCTTCGCTGCCTGAATCTGCTGGAGGTACCTACCGGCGGCCATATCTTCTTTGAGGGTGTGGATATTACAGACGCGAAGACGGATATCAATGTCCATCGCCAGAGAATGGGGATGGTATTCCAGCACTTTAATCTGTTCCCCCATATGACGATCTTGAAAAATATGACCATCGCGCCCATGAAGCTCCAGGGCAAAAGCGAGGCGGAGGCAACAGAGATGGCCATGAGTCTGCTGCGCCGTGTTGGGCTGGAGGATCGTGCCAATGCCTATCCTTCTCAGCTTTCCGGCGGTCAGAAACAGCGTATCGCCATCGTCCGGGCCCTTTGTATGCAGCCGGAAGTGATGCTATTTGACGAACCCACCTCCGCGCTTGACCCCGAAATGGTTGGGGAGGTACTGGAGGTTATGAAACAGCTGGCGAAAGAAAACATGACCATGGTAGTGGTGACCCATGAAATGGGCTTTGCCAGAGAAGTGGGTACCCGCGTTATGTTTATGGCCGATGGCAAACAGGTGGAAGAGGGGACTCCCGAGGAGATCTTCACCGATCCAAAGAGTGAGCGTTTGCAGTCATTCCTGGCGAAAGTACTGTAAGGTTTCGGTATTTTGTAATGAAAAAAGCACGAGGTTTGAGGCGGTTCCCTCAGAAAACAAAAAAATGTTTTCTGGCGAGTGCTCCGCTTTCCCTCGTGCTTTTTGTGTGTTCTGCATCAGAGAGACTTTCCGGAGGGAAAGAGCGTTTCTTTGGAAAGGCAGCCCAGAAGAAACAAAAGCAGAAGATACAGAAGCCCCATGCCGGAAAAAGTCAAAAGAAAAAAGGGCTTTGACGGTGTTCCGTTCAAAATCAGGAATCGAATGGGCAAAGCGGTGCCCAGTCCTGCCAGCAGCGGTTTCCCAAGGCAGGAAAGAGGAGAGGGCATTCCTCCGGTGGCCCCTTTCAGCCGAAGCAGAGCCAGCGCCGTAGTTAGCAGAAGGCTGAGAAACCATCCCGCCAGAAAAGCGGAAATGCCATAAATGGGCATAGCAAACCAGACGAAAGCGATGGTGATGGCGGATGAGAGAATATGGCTCCAAAAGAGAAAGATATGCTCTCCCAGTCCGTTGAGGAGTCCGGATAAAGTGGTCTGCCCATAGAGAAGGGGGCAGAGGAAAGCCAGGGGCAGCAGCAGTCTGCCCAGTTCCGGCTTTCCGTAGATGAGATAGCAGATCTCTTTCGGGAACACCGCAAAGAAACAGGCGGCGCCAACGCTGATGACGGAGGTAAAGAGTAAAGAAGCCGATACGGTCCGGGAGAGCCGGCGGGACTGGCCGGCGGCACAGGACTGTGTGATCTCCGGCACCAGAGAGGTGGAGGCCGCCATCAAAAAAGCCGAGGGCAGCAAAAGCAGAGGCATTGCCATCCCCGTCAGTTCCCCGTAAAGAGCCAGCGACTTTTCCGCGGAGTAGCCATAAGCCTGAAGTCTGCCGGGAATCAGAATATTTTCCGCGGCGGAAAGCAGAGAAGAGGAAATCCTGGTGGCGGCCAGCGGCAACGCCATAGACAGAATCACGAAAGCGGCACTCCGGGAAGAAAGAGAGGGACGCTTTATCAGTTTTCTGCGGCGTTTGAAGCGCAGGTAGGAGAACAGAGTAAAGCCAAAGGAAAGGGTTTCACCGGCAAAAATGCCGCAGACAGCGGCGAAGCAGGCATAAGACAGCCCAAGGGGAACAAAAAGATCCGCCAGAAGGAAAATCGTCAGAAGGCGAACAATCTGTTCCAGTACCTGAGAGAGGGCAGGAACCTGCATTTGCTGTAAGCCCATAAAGAAGCCCCGCAGACAGGACCCGGCCGCCATAAGCGGAATGGCGAACGCCAGCAGACGAAGAGACAGAGCCGCCCGGCCGTCATGGAGAATTCCAGCAGAGATTTGCTCCGCGCCAAAAAAGAGAATTGCTCCTGCTGCGGCGCTGAGGACCAGGCACATCCCCAGCGCCTGCTTTACAATACGGCCCATATTCCCTGTTTCGCCCCTGGCGGATTCTCTTGCGGTCAGACGGGAAACAGTGGTGGTAAATCCGGAGGAAGTCACACTCCACGCCAAGGCGTAAAGGGGCATGATAAGCTGATAGAGGCCCATGCCTTCCGCCCCAATGGCTTCCGACATATAGATCCGATAGTAAAAACCGAGAAATTTTGTAAAAAGATTGGCGAAAGTTAGGATGATTGTACTTTGGATCAGCTGCTTTTTACTCATGAACGCACCTATTGGGAATAATTTGTACTATACTTATGATTTCTTTTGTAAAAGTATACAAAATTTATTTCTTATGCTAAATATTTACAAAAAATGGGATGAAAAAATGCGTATCAACTAAAAAATAGTTCATTCTTTTTGTTGACAAAAATACTTTTTCTGTATATAATTTACAGTAAGAAAATCATGAATACCCAAATGAAGCGAGAGGGAAAATTTCCATCGGGGATGCCAAAGATGCAATCTGAAAACGGCCGAATTTCAGAGAAACTTTCGGGCAAAAAGACCTTTCGTGGATGGAAACTCTGGAGAGAATTTCCCTTAGGGGAGGTCACCGTAGAAGTAAAGCTTTCAGGTAAAGGAACAGAGGATATCAGGCATACCTTTTGCCCGGATGTCCTTTTTTCTTGTGCGAAAGGGGAAGATTTTCTAAATTATTAGAGGGAGGAATTTGGAATGGAAAACAAACAAGAACTGAAGAAGAATCTTGGCATGTCCACCGCTATGGCAACCGTTGTCGGCTGTGTAATCGGCTCAGGTGTATTCTTCAAACCCCAGGCGATTTATACTGCAACTGGCGGCGCACCCGGTCTGGGTATGCTGGCTTGGCTGATTACTGGTCTGGTATGTATCGCCGCAGCGATGACATTCGCTGAAATCGCTATCATGATCCCCAAAACAGGTGGTATGGTAGCTTATCTGGAAGAGGCTTTTGGTAAAAAAGTCGGTTTCCTTGCTGGTTGGATGCAGAGCGTACTGTTCTATCCTGCCATGATCGCAGCCCTTGCGGTTGTATTTGCTGAACAGGCATCTTTATTTATTGGCGATGGGTTTATGCTGCCTACCGCAATCGTAGCAATCATTTTTGTTATTATTCTGAACAACCTGGGTTCCGCTGTCGGCGGTGCCGCACAGATCATCTTTACAGTATGTAAGCTGATCCCTATTGTATTGTTGATTATCTTTGGTTTCCTGAGAGGATCCGGCGAAAACCCTATTTTCAATCCTATGATCGGTGAAGGCCTGAGCCCCGTAGTTGTACTGGGTCAGCTGATGATCGCCGTACTGTTCGCTTTCGAAGGCTGGACAAACGTAGGTGCGATCGCCGGTGAAATGAAGAACCCCGGCAAAGATCTGCCTATAGCGATCGTTGGCGGTGTATCCGTTATCATGGCTGTTTACTTCGTAATCAACCTGGCTTACCTGTGGGTACTGCCCGCAGATGAAATGATGAACCTGGCAGCTCCTGCTTCCGCAGTAGCTCTGGCAATCTTCGGTGATTTCGGCGGCAAGCTGATCTCCGTTGGTATCATGATTTCCGTTATCGGTGCGGCAAACGGCTTTATTCTGTCCGGTTCCCGTGTTGCTTATTCCCTGGCTTCCGAAGGCACACTGCCTTTCAGCAGCAAACTGGCAAAGATCAACAAAGCACAGGTTCCCACAAACTCCATCCTGCTGATCGGCGTTCTGGCTTGCCTGTACGCAGTCAGCGGTCAGTTCAATACACTGACAAACCTGGCAGTATTCTCCTGCTGGATCTTCTATACACTGACCTTTATGGCAGTTATCAGCATGCGTAAAACACAGCCTGACAGAGAAAGAACATACAAAGTACCTCTGTACCCTGTGATCCCTATTATCGCTATCATCAGTGGTCTGTATGTAATTATCAACCAGCTGTTCATGTCCGGTATGACAACAACTCTGCTGGCTGTTGGCAGTATCATCCTGACATTGATCGGTCTGCCTATCTATGCGACAACGACAAAAAAGAAAAACATGTGATTATTGACCTGAGGAATTGATTCCCCCGTATCTGCGGACCACGAACGGCAGGTACGGATCTTTCGATATCATATGAGAGGGGCTTCCTCGTAACGAAAAGCATGAAATCTCACAAAGGGATTTCATGCTTTCTTTTTTTGCAATTTAGGCGGAAAAAAGAAAATAAATTTTCGTAGGGGACATATAAGTTTCCTTTAAAGAAAATCACGAATTTTGTTAAATTTATGAAAATGAAAATAGAAACAAAAGGGAAAAAATGGAAAATAAGTGATTATTTTTTTTTCTATTGTTCTTTCGGTGACGGAGGAATGTATTTTTATCAATGCACTGGTAAAATCAGGGTTTTGTTTGTCGGACAACCTGGAAGAAGGACAGTTGTCTTTGCCAGCCCCCGAAAACTAAGGATTTGACGGAAAAATACAAAAAAATGGGAGCGGAAAAGAATGCTGTAATTTATTCATTTTATATGATTTATTGAAATAAAAATAGAAAATAATATACATTTAGCACAGAAATATGTGTTTCGTTAAGAAAATGTTAGGAATTTAATCGGCATATAGCACTACGATACTTGACAATTTCCCAGGATTCACCGATAATAGAATCGTTAAATACCGTAAAAATGGATAATTTTGGTGTCCAACCGCGGTAAAAAGAGGTATTCTTTCAGGGTACTGCGTGATGAGAAGGAAGGGTGATGGGATGTACCTGATATTGCTTTTGTTATGGTTTATTTTCAGTGGAAAGATCACTTTGGAGATCGCATTGTTTGGTCTGGTGATCTGCAGCTGGCTGTACTGGTTCATGACAAAGTACATGGATTACAATGTGAAAAAAGATATTGCTCTGATAAAGAAGATCCCGCTGTTCCTGCTCTATGGCGTGACCTTGGTATGTGAGGTCATCAAGTCCAATCTGGCAGTCATCCGGATCGTGCTTTCACCGGGATTGGAATGTGAGCCCACCTTCACCACATTCCAGACAGATTTAAAAACAGAAGTAGCCAGAGTAACACTGGCCAACAGTATTACGCTGACGCCTGGTACTTATACCTGCGGTTTGGAAGGAAATACATATACTGTCCATGCGCTGGACAAAAAATTTACGGAGGGGATTGACGAATCCGTATTTGTAAAACAGCTGAGAAAGTTGGAGGAATCAGTATGAGTGAGATATTACATACCATATTGGAGATCAGTATGCTGGTACTGGCCGTTGGGATCATTCTGGCATTTGTGAGAGCGCTGCAAGGGCCAAGATTTACCGACAGGATTGTGGCCATCAATATGATTGGTACCATGACCACCGCCATTATCTGTATACTTTCCGCTTATTTGGGAGAAACCTCTTTGGTGGATGTGGCGCTGGTATATACACTGCTGAGCTTCCTGGCCGTGGTGATTATCTGCCATGTGGTTACACTGCACCATAAAGGCCGGGAACTGCATCTGAAAGAAAAACAGGAGAAGGAGGCGGAAAACTCATGAGAGAGATCATAGCGGCAGTCTTTATCATAGCGGGCATGCTGGTATTTGTGGTAGCACTTTTGGGGATCTACCGCCTGAAATATGTAATGAACAGAATCCACGCGGCGGCGCTGGGAGACACCATGGGTCTTGGCCTGGTGACCATTGGTCTGATGATCCTGGGCAAGGATGTATTCCATATCGCCAAGTATATTCTGATTATACTGTTTTTCTGGATGTCCAGTCCCATTGCTTCCCACATGATCGGGAAGGTGGAAATGCTGACAAATAAGGATTATGACGAAAGGGTGCATGGCAAATGAGTATGGAATTAAGCACAATCATACAGATGGTCCTGGTTGTATTCCTTATCGCCAGCGCCATCGGGGTTTCGATCACAAGAAACCTGTTTCTGGCGGTAATCGTCTTTATGGGGTACAGCTCCATTATGGCGATTATCTGGGTATTTTTGGAGTCTCCCGACCTGGCCATCACAGAGGCGGCCGTTGGCGCGGGGGTAGACAGCGTTTTATTCTTCCTCACGCTGAAAAAGGTACACGCTTTGAAAGGAACGAGGGAAGGATAATATGAACGAGAAAAAAACATTCTGGCAACACCTTCAGGCATGGGTCAATGGAGAGGAAGCCATGCTCCATGCGGATGAATATATTAAAAAACGGGAACTGCCCCGTGAAAGGAACTGGATCAGAAAACCGGATTTCCAGAGAATCAAGGCCAACAAAGGGCTTTACTGGTTCCTTTGCGTACTGGTATCGGTGGTATTTATTACCATTATGCTGACGGTTGTGGCGAACCTGCCTACCTTCGGTCAGCCAATTAACCCTGCGAATAACGAGGTAGTGGAACGGTATCTGGAAAAAGGCATTGAGGAAACCGGCGCCATCAACTTTGTGGCAGGTATGATCCTGGATTACAGAGCCTTCGATACCTTCGGTGAATCTAATGTATTGTTCCTGGCAGTCATCAGCGTATTGATTCTGCTGAAACGCGACAAGAAAAATATTGATGCCAGAGAGGATCGGGAAACGGAGGAAGATGAGCGGTTTGATAAATCGGATCACAAGTCTATTTTGAAGATCGGCGCGAAATATCTTTCCCCCGTAATCATTCTTTATGGGATCTATGTAGTACTGAATGGTCATCTTTCTCCCGGCGGTGGCTTCTCCGGCGGCTCCATTATCGGCGCTGGCCTGATTCTTTACGCTGCGGCCAATGGACATGAAAAGATGCACAGATTTTTTACATTTAAAACATTTACCTTAATCAGCGTAGGATGTTTGCTGACTTATTGTGGCTGCAAGAGCTATTCCTTCTTTACAGGCGCCAACCATGTAGGGTATGAGATCCCGAAGGGCATTCCGGGCAATATCCTCAGCGCGGGATTTATCCTTCCGCTGAATATCTGCGTCGGATTGATTGTTGCTTGCACAATGTATGGTTTTTACGCACTGTTTACAAAAGGGGATATGTGATATGAGTCATTTGCTTTTAAATTATTATGAAGCGGCTTCGGTTATCCTTTTCGGTATCGGATTTATGAACCTGCTGCTGCAAAACAACTTAATTAAGAAATTTATTGGTTTGAATATTATGGATACGGCGGTGTATCTGTTCCTGGCGGCCAAAGGCTACATTTTCGGCAGAGTAGCGCCCATATTGACCAACGGTGTGATTGATGCGGATTATTATATCAATCCTGTGCCGGCTGGTCTGGTATTGACAGGGATCGTTGTATCTGTCAGTGTCACAGCGTTTTCTCTGGCGCTGGTACAGCGGCTGTATAAGCATTACGGCACGCTGAATATGGATGAAATCATGAAATTATCCAGAGAGAGGGAGGGTGAGTGATGGAACACGTAAATCTGGTACATAATATACCCTTCTTCAGTATCTTTCTTGCCATGTTCTGCGGCATTATTACGCCGCTGCTCAAAAACGGAAAGGTCGCGCATAAGGTACATATGATTATGGTACTGATTGTAATGGTGATGTCAGCGATTCTGCTGATGAGCGTAGTCAAGAACGGGGAATCCTTTACCTTTATGATGGGGCATTTCCCTGCACCCTGGGGCAACGAGCTGCGGGCTGGCCCGCTGGAGGCGCTGATGGCTCTGACCTTCAGTGTGGTTATGTTCCTGACGGTGACCGGCGGCATCGAATTTATTTACCATGATGTGGTGCCTGAAAAACAAAGTCTTTATTTTATCATGATGAACGCCATTTTTGGCGCGATGCTGGCGCTGGTGTATACCAACGATATTTTTACAGCATACGTATTTATTGAGATCATTACCATTGCCTCCTGTGCACTGATTATGGCAAAAGGTACTGCACAGGCTATGGTGGGCACAACACATTATCTGGTCATCAGTCTGCTGGGTTCCGGTCTGGTGTTGCTAGGCATCTGTATCCTGTACAGTATCACAGGCCATTTGCTGTTCCCACAGATCAAGGAGGCCGTTATGGAACTGTATCAGACGGGGGAATATGCTTTTCCTCTGCTGGTTGTTACGGGCTTTATGTTTATCGGGATCGCCATCAAAAGTGCGCTGTTTCCCTTCCATTCTATGCTGCCCGGAGCATATCAGGCGGCAGTACCTACTTCCAGCGGTATTCTGTCCGGTCTGGTGCTGAAAAGCTATATCGTCCTGGGGATCAAGCTGATTTACAGCGTATTTTCTGTTGATGTTATGCTGAATCTGAAGATTATGGATATTCTCTTTGTCTTCGGTCTGGCGGGCATGGTTATGGGGTCTGTTTATGCGATGAGGGAAACCAGAATGAAGCGTATGCTGGCTTATTCCTCCGTAGCGCAGATCGGGTATATCTATATGGGTATCGGCATGGCTTCCAGAATCGGTATGGTAGCTGCCTGCTTCCATATTCTGGCCCATGCGGTAACGAAGTCCATGCTTTTCCTCTGCTGCGGCAGTATGGTAGAAAACTGCGGCAACAAAGAGCAGATCTACTATATGCGCGGCGCGGGTCTGCGCAACCCTTTGGCAGGTATTGGCTTTACTGTCGGCGCTCTATCTATGGTCGGTGTACCATTGTTTGTCGGATTTATTTCAAAGCTGTATTTTGCGACGGCTTCTATTTACGCGCCGGGCAAAATGGCGGCGGTTTTGATTGTGCTGGGGATCAGTATGATCTTGAATGCGTTGTATTTCCTGCCTTCTGTCATCGCCATCTGGACACCGGTGAAGAACGAGGACGAGGAGAATAAAAAAGCAGTTATTTCTCCTGCTTTCGGCGTTTCTATCGTGCTGTTTATCCTGATCAATATTGGAATGGGCATTTTCTATCGTCCTTTCATTTCCATGATTGAAATGGGTATCAGTCTGCTGCAGTAAATCGAAACGCAAGAGGGGATAGGTGATTGAGAATGAACGGAAACGCAATAATGCTTTTTCCGCTGCTCTTTCCTTTGATCGCCGGTATTATCATCGGTTTTCAAAAGCAGGAGAAGCAGCGAAATCTGCTTGTTTTTATAACGATAGCCATTGAGCTTGCCGTAGTGGTATATCTGGCAGGAGGAAGCAATACTCTGGTGGTTTGGCAGATGACGGACCGGCTCTCATTGGCATACCATACGGATGGTCTGGCGAAGTTTTTCGCTGTTATGATTTGCGCGATCTGGCTTTTGGCGGCAGTATTCTCCTTTGAATACATGAAGCACGAACATAAGCCTGCCCGGTTCTTTATGTTTTATACCATGGCGCTGGGGGCTTTGATGAGCCTTTGCTTCTCATCCAATATGGTAACATTGTATTTATCTTATGAATATATGACCCTGCTGACACTTCCGCTGGTCATCCATACGGGAACGGTGGAAGCAGTACGCGCGGGTATGAAGTACCTGGGGTATTCCGTATTCGGCGCGGGCCTTGGGCTGATGGGGCTGTTCTTCCTGAACAGCTACTGCACCTCTACCTCCTTTGTGCCCGGCGGTACATTGGATCAGGGGCTCTTGGGCGGAAATGGAAGCCTGATGCTGCTGATTTACTTCCTGATGATGATCGGCTTTGGATGTAAGGCGGGTATGTTCCCCCTGCACGCATGGCTGCCTACGGCCCATCCCGTAGCGCCTTCCCCGGCATCTGCCGTACTGTCCGGCATCATTACCAAAGGCGGCGTTATTGCCATTATTCGTGTGACCTTCTATCTGGTGGGGGCGGACTTTATCAGAGGCAGCTGGGTACAGACCGCGCTGTTGACCCTGGCTATCATTACCGTATTTATGGGCTCCATGCTGGCCTATAAAGAGCGGCTTTTGAAGCGGCGGCTGGCTTATTCCACCGTCAGTCAGGTTTCTTATGTACTGTTTGGTCTAATGACACTGCATCCCATTGGGTTTGTGGGCGCGCTGATGCAGGTGGTATTCCACGCGGTTGCGAAGAATATCCTCTTCCTTGGCGCCGGTGCTATCATTTATAAAACAGAAAAAACCTATGTAGATCAGTATAAGGGATTGGGCAAACAGATGCCTGTGGTGATGTGGTGCTTTACCATCGCCTCTCTTTCTCTGATCGGTATTCCGCCCACTGGCGGTTTCGTCAGCAAGTGGTACCTGGCCCAGGCTGGTCTGGACCCTGCTTATGGTACGCTGGGACTGGTCGGCGTAGCGGTGCTGATGGTCAGCGCCCTTTTGACAGCGGGGTATTTGCTTCCCATTGTAATTGACGCGTTCTTCCCCGGAAAAGACTTTGATGATACGAAGCTGGAGAAAAAAGAACCGAATTATCTGATGACGGTGCCGCTGGTTCTGCTGTCGGCAGCCGTATTGGCCTTTGGGATTTTTCCCGGTGGCCTGATGCAATGGATCTTGAATATTAGCAGCGTTATTTTCTAAGGAAAAGGTGGGAACGATATGGGCGCATTTATAACCATTTTACCGGTGATCTTTCCAATGATCGCGGGCGTGTGCCTGCTTCCGGTAAAATTTAAAGACAGAAAACAACGAGAACGATGGGTTCTCACGATCACGGTTCTTAACGCTATATTCGCGTTGTTCGCCATTTATGGCGGTATGGCGGAACCGCTGACTTTCCTGCGCTTTAGTGATAAATTAACGCTGGCGCTGGATATTGATGGTCTTTCCAAGGTATTTGGTACCATGGTATCTGTTCTTTGGATCATTACGACCATATACGCCTTTGAGTATATGACACACGAGGGCAGGGAAGATAAATTCTTCGCCTTCTTTACCATGACCTTTGGCGTTGTGCTGGGGATTGCCTTTTCCAGCAACTTCCTGACGATGTATTTATTCTATGAATTCCTGACTCTGGCGACGCTGCCTCTGGTCATGCACGCCATGGACAATAAGGCCCGCTATGCCGGAAAAATGTATATCCTTTACATGATGTTCGGCGCGTCTTTGGCCTTCATTGGATTCGTATTTATTTACTGCTATGGTTCTACCATTGACTTTGTGCCCGGCGGTGTATTGAACCCGGCGCTGGTAGCGGGTCATGAAGGCACCTTGCAGATGGTATTTGTGGCGGCTTTCTTCGGTTTTGGCGTAAAGGCGGCAGTGTTCCCGCTGTACCGCTGGCTGCCGAAGGCATCCGTTGCGCCGACGCCCGTTACGGCGCTGCTTCATGCCGTGGCTGTCGTAAAATCCGGTATTTTTGCCATCATTCGTCTGACCTATTACAGCTTTGGCACCTCTTTTCTGATTGGTACCTGGGCGCAGAATGTAATGCTGGTCATGGCGGCCATTACCATTGTGTTTGGTTCTACGGTGGCACTTCGTACACCACATGTAAAAAGAAGATTTGCCTACTCAACGGTATCCAATCTTTCCTATATCATTTTTGGTATCGCGCTGATGACGCCGGTTGGCTTAGCGGCGGCCCTGCTGCATATGCTGTACCACGCGGTTTTAAAGATCACATTGTTCTTTACAGCCGGGGCGGTGCTTTATAAAACGCACAGAGAATATCTTTATGAGATGGAGGGCTTTGGCAGGTACATGCCGGTTACTTTTATAGCCATGGCCATTACAGGCATCGGGCTGGTAGGTATCCCGCCCTTTGCAGGGTTCCACAGTAAATGGGCTTTGGCGACGGCGGCGGTGGAGACCGGCAATCCGGTAGCTTATATCGGCATTGCAGCATTGATTATCTCTGCTTTGCTGACGGCGCTGTATGTATTTTATATTATTGTGCGGGCGTTTTTCCCCAGGGAAAAGGAATATCCGGCTGGGTATTACGATCATGTATCTGATCCCAACTGGTATATGAAGGGCCCGCTGATCGTTTTGACGATCGCGTCTATTGTTCTGGCGCTGATCCCGGGACAGCTTCTGGATATCCTGGGCGGCGTTGTATCACGTTTGTCGTAAAGGAGGGGAGAAAAAATGACAGAGGTTATGAATAACGTTTTGCTGCCGTTTCTTGTTTTCTTCCCTATGATTGGCGGTCTGATCGGCTATATCATCGGCAGACGGAATCAGGGAGCCAGAGATTTCTGGGCCATGGCCGTTACACTGGTGGTTTGTATCGGCGCCTTTCTGCTGATGGGCAGAGAGGAAGGCTATGCGGCAGTGGGCATTTGCGGCCTGGGCCTGCAGATGGAAAGTGGCGGGTTTCAGCTGATTCTGGCGGTGCTCACTGGTGTGATCTGGTTCCTGACGACAGTATTTTCTAAAGAATATTTCGCGCAGGATAAAAACCTGAACCGGTATTATCTTTTTATGCTGCTGACGGAAGGGGCTACCATGGGTATTTTCCTTTCGGCGGATTTCTTTACCACCTTTATTTTCTTTGAGATCATGTCCTTTACTTCCTTTGTGCTGGTAATGCATGACGAGACAAAAGAAGCCATGAAGGCGGCAAAGACTTATCTGGCAGTGGCGGTGCTGGGCGGTCTGGTGACTCTCATGGGGCTGTTCATGCTCTATCAAAAGACCGGTACATTACAGATGAATGAATTACAGCAGATTTTTTCCGTGATGGAGGACAGATCCGCTTATTATTGCATTGGCGTATTGGTGTTCTTCGGTTTCGCCGCGAAGGCGGGTCTGTTTCCGCTGCATATCTGGCTGCCGAAGGCATATACCTTGGCGCCTGCGCCTGCCAGCGCGCTGTTGTCCTGTCTGCTGACAAAGACAGGCGTATTTGGCGCGATGGCCATTACGGCGAAGATTTTCCTCTACGACGCTGTGTGGGGCAATTTTGTGCTGATTCTTGGCGTAATTACCATGCTTATGGGGGCAATACTGGCAGTGTTTTCCATCAATTTGAAACGGACGCTGGCATGCTCTTCCATGTCACAGATTGGTTTTATTATGGTGGGTATCGCCATGCAGGGAATTTTGGGCGAGCATAACGCCCTGGCGGCGGCAGGTACACTGCTCCACTTTATCAACCATTCCATGCTGAAACTGGTGCTGTTCCTCAGCGCAGGTGTAGTGTTTATGAGTCTGAAGGAGCTTGATCTCAATAAGATCAAGGGCTTTGGCAGAGATAAGCCGCTGCTGAAGGGGATTTTCCTGATGGCCCTGCTGGGGATCGGCGGTATCCCTCTTTGGAACGGCTATATCAGCAAAACGCTGCTGCATGAGAGTATTGTGGAATACATTCATTTACTGGAAGAAGCAGGGCAGTCGGCGGCTTATATGCAGATGGTAGAATATCTTTTCCTGTTTGCGGGCGGTCTGACACTGGCCTATATGACAAAGATTTTTGTGGCTGTGTTTGTGGATAAAAACCCCAACCCTCTGCCGGTGCAGAAAAAAGGCCCTTATATGAGCAAGGTCAATGCGGTAATTTTAACTGTATGCGCTCTGGCACTGCCCGTATGCGGCATGCTGCCTTATATGACGCAGGACCGTCTGGCGGAGCTGGGCAGAGGTTTTCTGGGTGCCCACGCGCCGGAACACGCTGTGGAATACTTTGCCTGGGTCAATCTGAAAGGCGCGGTGATTTCCCTGGCTGTGGGCGCGGTAGTATATTTCCTGTTTATCCGAAAGGTGCTTATGCGCAGGGACGCGGCTGGAAATGTGGTTTATCTGGATCGTTGGCCTAAATGGCTGGATCTGGAAGAAAAGGTATATCGTCCGCTGCTGTTGACGGTACTGCCTTTTATCGGCGGTTTCTTCGCAAGATTGGCGGCAACATTAACGGATGGTTTTATTTCTATCCTGCGTATGCTGATATTCAACGATGACAATGGTCGTGTGATCCCGCCGGAGGACAAATATTTTTCCGCCTATACCGATGGGGAAACGGACAAGACTGTATACCGGGAAGGCTTTGCGCGAAGCCTTCTGATGATCGGCATTGGTCTTGCTGTAGCGATGCTTTATATTCTGGTATAAATAAAAGAGGGCGAACAGCGGTTTTCCGGGAGTTTTTCGGAAAAAGGCAGTTCGCCTTTTTGTTTGTTTGACAGAGGACATTTTGCCATGTAAAATAAAAACAAAGATTGTCAAAGGAGAAGAAGGATGAAGGGAAAACGGATGATGTTATGCCTGTTGGGCGGTATGATGCTTTGTTCCGGCTGTGCCGCAAGACGGGAGCAAGCCCAGCAGATGCTGCAGCAGCAAAAGGAAGAAGACCGGTATGATTCCATGACACTGGCCATGGATACGGTGATCAATACCACTATATATGACGAGAGAGGCGAGGAGCTTTTGCTGGAGGTGGAGCAGGAGATCCAGCGTTTAGAAGGACTGTTTTCTGTTACAAAGGCTGACAGTGATATTTCCAAACTGAACGCTAACGCCGGAAAAGAGGAAACTGCGCTTTCAGAGGAAACATACGCTCTTTTGAAAACCAGCAAAGAGATTTCCACTGAGACCGGCGGCAGCTTTGATATTACCATTTCCCCTGTGGTCAAGCTGTGGGGATTTACGGAGGAAGAGCATCATGTGCCTTCTCAGACGGAAATCGACCAGGCTATGGCATTGGTAGATGAGGACCAGCTTCTGATGGAAGAAAATAATACCGCTTATCTGGAGGAGGAAGGCATGGCGGTAGATCTGGGGGCCATTGCCAAGGGATATGCTTCCGATGTGGTAGCGGATCTGCTGCGGCAGGAAGGCGTAGAATCGGCACTGATTTCTCTGGGAGGAAATCTGGCTTGTATCGGTACAAAACCGGACGGCTCTTTATGGGAGGCTGCCTTGGCGAATCCATTGGACGAAACAGATTATGTGGGACTGTTCCAGGTTTCTGACTGTTTCCTGATTACTTCCGGCGGCTATCAGCGGTATTTTGAGCAGGACGGCAAACGGTATCACCATATTATTGATCCCGATACAGGCTATCCGGCGGAAAGCGGCTTGCTGTCCGTGACGATCCTGAGTGAGGACGGCACAAAGGCGGATGCCCTTTCTACGGCGCTGTTCGTTATGGGGCTGGATCGAGCACTGGATTTCTGGCGAAACAGCGATGATTTTGAGGCGGTATTGATTACAGAGGACGGCAGAGTCATTGCCACAGAAGGGGCCGCGGCGGTATTTTCCTTTGAAGGGCGTGACAATGACTTTACATATGAAACGGTGAACAGATAAGGAGGACGGCCATGAAAAAATTACTTGCTTTGCTGAACGGTTATGTTCTGGAATGCGAATGGAAGGATCTTGCGCTGATGAAAACCTGTATTTGCGCTTTTGGCGTGATGCTGGGGTTAAGTCTGCCCAGAGAGAAAAAGAAACCTGCTCTGGCAGTGAGCGGGGTATTGTTTGTTGCGTCAACTGCGCTGCTGGCAGTACGTTTTCTCAAGGAGTTTTGCCCCTGCTGCGCGGCGGAAACAGAGGAGGAGACTGCCGATGGTGAGGACGAAGAAGGATTTATCATGCGGATCGTAGAAGAAGAGTGATCCATGTGGCAAGACAGGAAGAAAATCGGGCCGAGGATTTCCCGCGGGAAGGGAGATTTTCGGCCTTCCTGCATTTTTTGGAAAGTGTTTGCCAAAGCCGGGAAGAGAAAACTGTGAAAGTTGCATGAGAATGGGGATTTTTCCTTTGGGTTTTTGGGGCTTGTGCAAAAAAAACAGAAAAAATTTCTGGTTGTGGAAAGGAAGGATTTTCCTTGATTTTGCAAGGTTTTTTCTGTTGTACCCTTCCTTTGGGACCAGAGGTTGATATTGACATTTGTCCTTGTAATCAGTACCATAGAGAGAGAATGTAGAAACAAATGGAGGCGTGTATGGCGAAAAGGGAACCAGTTCTGGATTTTGAGCAGTCCAGAAAAAGAGTAGTGGATTTTTTTGGTTGTGACAGTGATTTTTTCATCAAGCCCCTGCTTGATCTGGAATGGACAGTCAAGGAGTCGGAGGACTTTTTCTTCCTTTCCTACTGGACGAAAGAGGGGAAAAAGGTCGATGCTGTCGTGGTGAAAAAGGGCGGACAGCCTTTGATCTATAAAACAAAGGATTATACCATGGTCGTCGCCATAGACTGCGTGAAGATCGGTTTTGTTTTCCGCAACGGAAAAAATATAATGGCGGAAGAGACCGAATCGTTGTAACAAAAATACTTTCCCGCGAGGACGGAGAAAGAATTTCGCCGATGCGGAAAAGGCGCTTTTTTAAAACAGACTTCTAAACGTGTTTTTGCGGAATAGACTGTTTAAAGAAAAGCAATGCTGAAAAGAAATTTTTTTTGGCAGAGAAAAGGGGAGAAAGCATGCAGATAAATAATTGGCCGGAGAACAACAAAGTGACTGTTACGGGGATCGTAGCGGAAGAAGCGGCTTTCAGCCATGAAGTATACGGAGAAGGGTTTTACACATTTAAGATTGCCTCGGAACGTTTGAGCGATCAGGCGGATATCCTTCCGGTGATGATTTCTGAAAGGATTTTGGCAGTTTCCGGCGGAGAATTGAAAAAAGGCAGCAGGATACGCATAGTTGGCCAGCTGCGCAGTTATAATAATTACACAGAAACAAAGAGCCGTTTGGTATTGACCATATTCGCCAGAGAGCTGTCCCTTCGTCCGGAGGAGACTACGGCGGCGGTCAATGAGATTCATTTGCAGGGATATATCTGTAAAAAACCTATTTACCGAAAGACTCCCTTTGGCCGGGAAATCTCCGATATTCTGGTGGCAGTGAACCGAGCCTATAATAAATCAGACTATATCCCCTGTATTGTATGGGGCAGGAATGCCCGGTACGTGGATACGGTACAGGTAGGTACTCCCATTGAAATCCGAGGCCGTATTCAAAGCCGCACCTACCAGAAAAAACTGGGAGATGTGGTGGAGGAAAGAGTGGCCTATGAGGTTTCGGTTTCCCAGATCAGTCTGGCGGAAGGACATACAGGGGAAAAGACGGAAAAAGGCGGGGAAGGCGTAACGCCGACCGTATAAAAAAACAGGAGTTGAACAAAAGTGAAGCAAGGACAAATTTCAGTATATTACGGGGCGGGAAAAGGAAAAACTTGCGTGGCGCTGGGCAGAGGCCTGCGTGCTTTGGGAGAAGATCTTCGGGTCGTAATGATCCAGTTTATGGATTACCATAGCCACAAGGAGATGGCGCTTCTGGAAAAACTGGAACCGGATTTTCGTGTGTTCCATTTCGAGAAAAACCGTACTGGCGAGGTCATTACGGAGGAGATCCGAAAGGAAATCGCCGGAGAGATCCGCAATGCCTATAATTTCGCCAAAAAAATCCTGGATACAGGCGAGTGTGAGATGCTGATGCTGGATGGTATTCTGGAATGTGTCGAAGAGGGCTTCCTTCCGGAGACGGATGTAGTTGCGCTGATGGAAAAGCGGCCGGAAAATATGGATATGATATTAACGGGGTCTGGCTTGCCCGGTGGTGTGGCAGAAAGAGCCAACAGTATTTATCAGATCGTTCCGGAAAAATAATCAATCAGGAAAATAGAAAGCGTGGAAAACTCAGATGGAGTTGTCCACGCTTTTTTATGGTTACATCAGGCCGGTTTCCTCCAGTTTTTCTTCAAAGAAATGCTTCAGGCGGATCAGCGGTGTACGCAGCACAATACCGATCAGCAGAGAAATCGGGATAAAAGGGGATGTCTTCAAAAAATCCATCCAATAGGCGTTTTCATACATACCGCCGACACACTCCCGCATGGCGTTAATCATATGAGTAAAGGGCATCAGCGGATTCAGTACACGGAAAAACAGCGGCGTTACTTCAATGGGGAAGGTGCCGCCAGCTCCGGCTACCTGAATCACCAGAAAAACTACTGCGATGGCTTTGCCCACGTCTCCGAAGGAGATGGTCAGTGTATAGATGAAAAGGCTGAATACAAAAGCGGTGTAAATGGCGGCCAGTACGAAATGTCCGGGATGGAGACATTGTATTTTTAGAAGCAAGAGATCTCCTGCCGCCACAACGATCCCCTGTACAACAGCAAAGAGTAAAAAGATCATATACCGCCCCAGATACTTCTGCCAATGGGTCGCTTTGGCAATGACGTCATCTTCCCGTATTTCGCATTTAAGAATGGCCGCAAGAATCAGACCGCCAACCCAAAGACAAAGGACAGTGTAAAAGGGCGTCATGGCGGAGCCGTAATTCTCAATAGGGTAGAGCTTATGGGTGGTCAGCGTCACAGGGGAGGCCATAAATTCACTGATGGACTCCGGGTCAGTCTGTATCAGCCGCAGGAGCTGGTCTAAATCGCCTCCAGCCGCAAGTTTTTCCCCTTCATGATAAATTCTGTCCATATGATCGTTCATGTAATCTACGGCCGTATTCAGCTGAGAAAGGGCATCCAAAAGATGTGCATAAGTTATATCCAGACCGTCCAGCGTCGCTTCTGTATGGGGCAGGCTGGATTCCAGCAGGGCCATCCGGTTGGAAGCGGCAGAAAGGACGTCATATATGTCATCCAGAGAAGTCAACAAATCATTTTTTACATTTTTACGATAATATTGCTCCAGATCTCTCTGGGCGTTCTCCAGAGCATCATAATTTTGGGAAAGCTCGTTCAACAGGCTTTCGGAAAGCTGTACACCTTTGGAGACGTTAGATTTTGCCGTATAGAGCCGATCAATTATGAGTTGGGTGCGGTCGATCTGGGCGCTCATTTTTTGCAGGAGCGTCTCTGTGGCGGGGTGGCTGTCTCCGGGAAGAAAATGGTCCAATTCCGTCAGACCGGCAGAAATACCTTCCTGAAGACGCAGGAGCTTCTGGTTCAGGTCAATGGCCTTTTGGAGGGCGGACTGCACTTTGACGCTATCTGTTTCGGCAATGGAACAGGCAAAATCAGAAGCGTTTTCCGCCGCGGCAGCCAGATCGTCCATAGAGGAGAGAATGTCATCCATTTGATCCAGCGTCCTTTTGGTGAGCAGATGGGCGGCATCAATGGCGGAAGTCATGTTTTCCGTCTTGATCTGACCTTCTGGCAGTATTTCGGAAAAATCCGGCAAAAGATCACGGGCGGTGTCTCCAATTTGCTGCGCGGCCCGCAGAGTCCCTTCAAGGGCCTTTAAATTAGTAGAAAGGAGTTTGGTATCCTCCTGCATCCGTGAAAGGATTTCCAGAACATTAGAGGAGACTTTATTTTCCAATTCGGACAGGCCTTCTCCCGCAAGATTCATAACGGAAGAGAGGGCCTGAGAAACGGCGCCCACAAAGGATTCGTTCACCTGCTGCTGGATAGTGCCTACGCCTTTGTCCGTAATTTTGGTGGCGATGGCGTTTTTCTTCTCATTGACATAATAGGCGATTTCCGGATGGGTCACATCTTCTGTCAGTATACTGGCGATATCCCGGCTGAAAGAGGCGGGGATCACGACGGCGGCGTAATAAGAACCATCGGAAACACCATTCATGGCATCCTCTTCATCTACAAACTGCCATCCGATTTGATTGTTTTTCTTCAGATTGTCTATGACCATTTCCCCGATATTGATTTCTGTGTCGGAAAGAAGGCTTTCCGCATGTTCCGGCAGATCCAGATCCGCGGGCCGAAAGCCCATATCCTCATTGACAACAGCGACTTTTAACCCGCCGGTATTGCCGTAGGGGTCCCAGTTGGCCGCGATATTAAACCAGGCGTACAAGGACGGCAGAAGCATAATGCCCGCGGCAATCAGGGCCGCAAAAGGATTTCGGAATACAGATAAAAGGTCTTTTCGGAATATGTACCAGATAGTTCTCATGTGAGTCCTCCATTCAGATTTTTCGTAATCCAATTATGAAAGAAAAAACAAAGCAGCACAATAGACAATTGTGCTGCTTTGTCGCATCTATATTTAATTGAAATCTGCTTATGCCAGAACTTCCTTCATGGAGTACAGACCGGCGGGCTGGCCAGCCAGGAATTTTGCCGCTTTTACCGCGCCGACCGCGAATACTTCACGGCTGGCAGCGTGGTGGCTAAGGGTGATCACTTCATCCCGTCCTGCGAAAACCACATCATGCTCACCGACAATGGTACCGCCGCGCAGCGCGTGCATACCGATCTCGGTGCGTTCTCTCTTTTCCCGTTTCTGGGAACGGTCATATACATAGTGAAGCTGGTGGTCCAGAGCTTCGTTGATGGCGTCTGCCAGAGCTACTGCGGTGCCGCTGGGGGCGTCAATTTTCTGGTTATGGTGTTTTTCGATGATCTCAATATCGAAGTTTGCGTCATAAAGGATATTTGCCGCACGCTGTACCAGATCCAGCAGCAGATTGATGCCGACGGACATATTGGCGGATTTCAGGATGGCAACATGATGGGATGTTTCCTTCATTTTTGCCAGAGTATCATCGGAAAGCGCTGTGGTACACAGAACAACGGGGGTCTGTGTTTCCTTGGCGTAGTCCAGCAGAGCGGGTACCGCTGTGGCGGTGGAGAAGTCAATGATAACGTCGCCTTTTATGGTACATTCCGCGGGAGAAGCGAAAACAGGGAAATCCAGCGTGGGTGTGGTGGGATCAATGCCTGCTACTACCTGGCACTGGGGATCATTTTTAATGATTTCAGCAACGACATGGCCCATTCTGCCGCCGCAGCCATGGATAATAATATTTGTCATAAGTCAAAACCTCCTTATAAAATGGGAAAGCCCGTGGTGCCTTGTCTGAAACAGAACAGGCAGACGGGCTTTTGATTGTAATATTGAATTACAGCAGACCGTAGTTTTTCAGAGCGGTCTTCAGTGTTTCCAGATTCTTTTCTTCCATATCGCACAGAGGCATACGGCAGGGACCTACCTCATAGCCCATCAGGTTCAGGGCGGCTTTTACAGGAATAGGATTTACTTCGCAGAACAGCGCGTTAATCAGTTCGATGGCATCCAGCTGCAGTTTTGCTGCGCCTTCAATATCGCCGGCGAAGAATTTAGCAACCATATCATGGGTGTTTTTGGGTGCTACGTTAGACAGTACGGAAATAACGCCTTTTGCGCCCAATGCCAGCATGGGAACGATCTGGTCATCGTTGCCGCTGTAAATATCGAAATCGGGTCCGCACAGTGCAGCGATCTCAGCGATCTGAGAGAAGTTGCCGCTGGCTTCTTTTACGGCTACGATATTTTCTACCTTGGACAGTTCATAAACTGTTTTGGGAGCGATGTTGCAGCCGGTACGGCCGGGAACATTGTACAGGATTACGGGAATCTTGATGCTGTTTGCTACTGCGGTATAGTGCAGGATCAGGCCCTTCTGTGTTGCTTTGTTGTAGTAGGGGGTTACCAGCAGAACAGCGTCTGCGCCTGCTTTTTCACAACCCTGCGCCAGTTCGATGCAGTGTGCGGTATCGTTGCTGCCTGCGCCGGCAATTACGGGAACGCGGCCGTTTGCCACTTCTTTGGCATAACGAACACATTCGATCTGTACTTCATCGCTCAGTGTGGATGCTTCACCGGTGGTGCCGCAGATAATCAGAGCGTCTGTCTCATTGGCGATCTGGAATTCGATGAGTTCTTTCAGTTTGTCAAAGTTTACACTGCCGTCAGCATATGTAGGTGTTACCAGGGCTACGCCCGCGCCTTTAAAAATAGACATAATCATTTACCTCCTTAAAAATCTCCTGATGATGTTTACTGCATATTTTTAATAATTTCTTCTGCGATCTGTACTGCGTTGGTGGCTGCGCCTTTTCTGATGTTGTCAGCTACAACCCAGAGGTTAACGCCGCTTTCTACGCTTTCGTCGCGACGGATACGCCCGATGAATACTTCATCATGACCTGCCGCGTTGATGGCCAGAGGATATTCATTTTCCTGAGAATTGTTCTGCAGAACAACGCCCGGTGCGTTTCTTAATGTTTCGATCAGTTCATCCAGATCGAAGGGTTTTTCAAATTCAATATTGATAGATTCGCTGTGGCTGTCGAATACAGGCACACGAACGGTAGTTGCTGTTACGCGCATATTGTCGTTATGCAGGATTTTTCTGGTTTCGTTTACCATTTTCATTTCTTCTTTGGTATAGCCGTTGTCCAGGAATACGTCAATATGGGGCAGGCAGTTGTTGGCGATGGGGTGAGGGAACTTCTTGGGAGCTTCGCCTTTCAGACCGTTCTCCAGATCCTTCCAGCCTGCCAGACCTGCGCCGGATACTGCCTGATATGTGGAATATACCACACGTTTGATTTTATATTTGTCGTCCAGAGGCTTCAAAGCAACCATGGCCTGAATGGTGGAGCAGTTGGGGTTGGCAATGATGTTTTTGTGCCAGGCGATATCTTCGGGATTTACTTCGGGAACGACCAGAGGTACTTCCGGGTCCATACGCCACTGAGAACTGTTGTCGATGACGATACAGCCGTGGGCCGCCGCGATAGGAGCAAATTTCTCGCTGGTGCTGCCGCCTGCGGAGAACAGGGCAATATCAATGGGTTTATCGAAAGAGTGCTCTGTCAGTTCTTCTACCACATATTCCTTCCCGTTGAAGGTAAGGGTGGAGCCTGCGGAACGGCTGGATGCCATTACATAAAAATTTTCAATGGGCAGCTGTCTTTCTTCCAAAACCTTCAAAAAGGTTCTGCCTACCATACCTGTTGCGCCTACAACGGCAAGATTTACTTTCTTCATTTTAAAGATACCTTCTTTCCTATGTATTGATTTATTGTATCCGTAGAAACAAAAAAGAGCCGGCGCTGCCGACTGCAAAAAACCATAGAAAATAAAGTGATTTCTCCATGGTAAAATGAGATCGTAGCGCTCCATTGGGGAAGACCCAATGACAGTCATACGGATCTTATCCGCACAACCAGAAGAAAACAGATAAGGCTCTTTCCTTCTTCGGCATTTTCCCCTTTTGCCGAGCTTCGTGTATCCCTTATGATATTCGCCCGGGTACTCTTGAAAAATGCACCTCTACTTCCTTTGTATTTACTTATGGTATAGTCTAGCAAAAGAAAGTGATTCTGTCAAACCATTTCTGCGGTTTTTCCAAAAAAAGCGGGAAATCCATTTTTGCAGGAAAGAAAAAGGGGATTTTGGCGCATCCTATGGCAAAAAGGAGGCGTTTTGTATGGAACAGAAAAAGAAAAAAGAACTGACACCGGCGCAGAAGGCGGATCTGGCTATGAAATATGAGATTGCGGCAGAACTGGGATTGGCGGACAAAATAGAAAAGGAGGGTTGGAAGGCGCTGACTTCACGGGAAAGCGGACGTATCGGGGGCATTATGGGGAAGCGGAAACGGGAATGTAAAAAAGAACAGCCAAAACAGCAGGAAACCCTATAAAAATACTTGCATTAGAATGTCATAGGAGATATAATTTAAAATTAGACTATGGCAGGATCGAATGAGGGAGGAGACCAATGGAGACTTATCAGCTCTTTGCGTCAGTATATGATATTTTTATGGATGAGATACCCTATGAAGCATGGATCGACTTTCTCAGGGAGATCTGGCAGAAGGAGGGGGTACATCCCCAAAGGATTACGGATCTGGGCTGTGGTACGGGCAATGTTCTGCTGCCTCTGGCCAGAGCGGGCTATGAAATGACGGGAGTGGATCTCTCCTATGATATGCTGGCTCAGGCGGAGCACAAGCTGCGTCAGGAAAATCTTTCCGCCAGGCTGCTTGCCCAGGATATGACGGAATTTTCCCTGCCGGAAAAGGCAGACTGTATCATCAGTCTTTGTGACTGTCTGAACTATCTGACAGAGGATGGCGAACTGTCGGCAGCCTTTGGCTGTGTGGCAGAACATTTGGCGGAGGATGGGCTGTTTTTCTTTGATATGAATACAGCCTACAAATTCCGGGAGATCTACGGAGACAACACCTATGCTTCCGTGGAAGAGGATGCGGCCTATATCTGGGAGAATACCTATGACGAGGAAGACTCCATCAATGAATATGCGGTCAATTTCTTTCTGCGCCGCCCGGATGGCAGCTATGAAAGAACAGAGGAATATCATTATGAAAGAGCCTATTCTATGGAAGAAATAGAGCAGGCCTTAGAAGAAAACGGCCTTTGTGTGGCGGGTGTCTATGATGATTACCGCTGGCAGGCGCCGGAAGAAACGTGCCAGAGAATCTGTGTTCTGGCAAAAAAGAGGAAAGAGAAAACGGAGGAAGAATGAGATGCAGGATTATGTAATCAGAGCAACGGCGGGCAACGGCAGCATCCGTGCCTTTGCGGCCAGCACAAAAAATCTGGTGCAGCACGCCAGAGAAATTCATCATACCTCTCCTGTGGCGTCTGCCGCATTAGGGAGAATGCTGACAGCGGCTGCTATGATGGGCAGCATGCTGAAGGGGGAGAAGGATCTGGTGACCCTTCAGATCCGGAGCCTGGGGCCGCTGAAAGGCATTGTGGTTTCCGGGGACGCCCAGTGCAGAGTCAAGGGATATGTGTTTAATCCCAGTGTGGATATCCCCTGTAAGTATCCGGGCAAGCTGGATGTCAGCGGTGCCATTGGCGAAGGCTATTTAAGCGTCATCAAGGATATCGGCCTGAAGGAACCCTACGCGGGGCGGATCAAGCTGATCAGCGGTGAGATCGCGGAGGATCTGACATATTATTACGCTCAGTCGGAACAGGTGCCTTCCGCGGTAGGTCTTGGTGTACTGGTGGATACAGACACTTCTATCCGTCAGGCAGGCGGTTTTATGATTCAGCTGCTGCCGGACGCAACGGAAGAAGCGATTTCTACCTTGGAACAGAGGCTGAACACCATTCCTTATATGACAGATCTTCTGGATATGGGAAAAACACCGGAGGATATCCTGGAGATGATTCTGGGAGATATGGATTTGAAGATCATGGACAAGGTACCTGCGGAATTCTACTGCAACTGCACGAAGGAACGTGTAGAAAAGGCCTTAATCAGTATTGGTAAGGAAGAACTGGAAAAGATCATCAATGAGGACAAAAAAGCAAACCTGCATTGTCATTTCTGTTCCAAAGAGTACGATTTTACGGAAGAGGAACTGCGGACTTTGCTGGAAAGTGCGAAATGATTTTTTGATTGTGAAGGGAGAAAAAAGGAGGTGAGCCTGTGAAGCGTGATTTTGCCGTGGCTGTGAAGGCAGTCATTGTGAAAGAGGATAAAGTTCTTGTACTGCGCCGTTCCCGTCGGGAAATGGAATGCAGCTACATGAATAAATACCAGAAATGGGATCTCCCCGGAGGCGGACTGCATTTTTACGAAAAGGCAGAGGATGGACTTCGGCGGGAGATTCGGGAAGAGACAACGCTCCAGGTCAGCATCGGAACGCCGGTTTCCATGTTCGATGTGATACGGCGGCAGGTTCACCTCTGCATCTTCACTTATGCGTGCCGCTGGGAAGCGGGAGAGGTACGCCTGAGTGAGGAACATGAAGCATACATATGGATGACCGGAGAGGAAGTGGCGCAGAGCACACTGCCTTTTTGGATGAAACGGGATCTGCTCCGGGGCCTGGAGCAGTTTGGGAAAAACGCGTGATTTTGCCTATGGCAAAGAACGCGTTTTTTTGTGAAGAAAATCAGAATGAAGAAAATCCTGCAAAACCCAATGTTATGTGTAATTTTTTCAAGGGAATCCGTTTATTTTGCGGAAACAAATGTTAAAAATATGTAAAAAAACCATGAAAAAGACAAGTCTATTTTGTGTGAATTCACAATAGCTTTTTTTTGAACAGTAGAAGTATTCACGACTTTAGATTTTGTGTGCTAATAAATAGTATGCAAAATACCATAGACAAATCCCGATAAATTAAGGATTTTGTTTTTCTGAGAAATATATTTCGATTTAATTTTAACAATAATGTCGACGATTCTGCATTTTTATATAAACAACGGGGCGGAAGTGCATATTGACATTATGGAATCGTTCCAGTATTATTTAAAATAAGGTATGGTATAAATACAAGTCATACCCCGGATTTGCCGATAAAACTTATAAAATTTTGACATTTTTTACCGGCAAAATGTTTTCCTTTTTTGTGTTAAATGAATGGGAAAGGAAGGAAATGCATTGGTTTGCGTGGAAGGGTACAGGGTATTACTGGAAACATGATTATGTTATATTATTAACAATATGTTTTGTATCGGAACATGAAACACCTATGCAGACAGTAACAAAAAATTGCAGCAAGAGAGGTGATGAAGGTGGCTTATGAAATTTTGAAAAGTATTGTGGATGCGGAAGCACAGGCTGTGGAAAAGAAACGTCAGGCCAATGCGGAAGCCGAAAATATGAAGGCGGAAGCAAAGGCACAGAGCACGGCCCTGCTGGACAGCACCCGCAAAGAGGGCCTGCGGGAGATCGATGACGCAGTAGCGCGCGCTGTGGAAGACAGTGTGGTTACCATTCAGGGGATTCGCCGCGATGCCCAGGAGGCTTGTTCGGAAATCAGAAGTCAGGCTGCAGGCAAAAAGGAAAAAGCAATTCAGGCGGTAATCGGAAAGGTTGTGGGAACTTATGGCAGTTGTTGAGATGTGCAAGCTCTCTGTCATCGGTTTGAACAGCAGCCGTACACCTTTTCTCCATGAATTGATGCGTCTGGGGGTTGTAGAGATCAATTCCCAGGAGGGCGTTGTCAATGATGAGGAATGGATGCCAGACATTTTCCGGACCAGTAACAGCGCGGATGTATCCCGACTGGAAGCCGATCTTTCCCGCGTCAGTGTGGCGCTGGATGCCATCGGCAGGTATGATACAGGGAAAAAACCCCTGATTCATACCAGAAAGGAAATCCGCAGAAATGAATTCGTTCGCTATATGGACGAAACCAAAACGGCAACAGAACGGAATGTGGACAAAGCGGTTCAGGCGGCAAAGGCCATTGCCGATGCCCAAAGTGAGATCAATCGTCTGCGTACGGTGATCGCCGGTCTGAAGCCCTGGGAAAAGCTGGATGTTCCTCTGGAGATGTCGGAAACAGAGTTTGCCTGCATGATGCTGGGAACAGTCAGTGCCAAGACCAATACGTCTCAGGTAATGACAAAAGTTCCGGCGGAAGCGCCGTCGGCAGTGGTTTTGGAAATCAGCGCCGATCAGCAGCAGAAATACCTTGCGCTGATCTCTCTGAAAGAGGAGAGAGAAAAAGCACTAGAAGCTCTGCGGGAATATAATTTCTCGCCGATCACGCTTTCTGACAGCAAGGGCAAGCCGGCGGATCTGGTAACGGCTTATGAAGGCCAGATAACAGAGCTGGAAGAAAAGATAAAGGAAAACGAAACCATTCTGGGCGGTATGGCTCCGGTAAGAAAAGATATCGAATTCCTTTACGACAGCTTGACGATGCGGCGTGACAGAGCCCGCATAGTCGGAGATATGCTGAGCACGGAAACAGTATTCTATTTTGACGGCTGGCTTCCGAAAAGAAGTCGGGACAAAGTGGAATCTTTGCTTCGGGATTATAAGTTTTATTATGAGATCAAGGAACCGGATCCCGACGAGGAAGTGCCGATTCTGCTGCACAACAACGGTGTGGTAACGGCATTTGAGGGAATTACAGGAATGTACAGCCTTCCTTCCCGTCATGATGTGGACCCCACAGCGCTTCTGGCGCCATTTTATTTCCTGTTCTTCGGGCTGATGCTCTCCGACGCGGCATATGGTATTATCCTTTCTGTGGGATGTGCCATTGTATTGAAGAAATACAAGCTGGAAGGCACCATGTATCGTATGTTTAAAATGTTCTTCTACTGCGGTATTTCCACATTTATGTGGGGCGCATTGTTTGGCGGTTGGTTCGGTGACTTTTTCACCGTGGCCGCAAGGACCATGTTCGGCGTGGACTTTACCATTCCGGCGATCTGGTTCAACCCTCTGGAAGAACCTATGAAGCTGCTGATCTTCTCCCTGATTCTGGGCGGAATTCACATCTTCGTTGGTATGGGCGTGCAGGCCTATATGTACATCAGAGACGGTCATCCGCTGGATGCGGTATTTGACATCGGCCTTTGGTATTTGCTTCTGATCGGTCTGGTACTCTTCGGTTTCGGCGGTACCCTGGGAAGCGCCTTCCCTGCGGTAGGCAAATATATGGCCATCGTCGGCGCTGTTGGCATCCTTTTGACCGGCGGCAGAAAGAAAAAAGGCATTGGCAAGATTACAGGCGGTCTGGGCAGCCTCTACGGCATCACCAGCTACCTGTCTGACGTGCTTTCCTATTCCAGACTGCTGGCGCTGGGTCTGGCGACCGGCGTAGTAGCGCAGGTTGTCAACACGCTGGGCTCCCTGGCAGGCGGCGGCATCGTTGGTTCCATCGTTTTGATCGTTGTGTTCCTGGCAGGTACGGTATTTAATATCGCGATCAATGCTCTGGGCGCGTTCGTACATTCCTGCAGACTGCAGTACGTTGAATTCTTCGGTAAATTTTATACAGGCGGCGGCAGAGAGTTCCGTCCTTTTGAAAGAAAGACCAAATATATCAAGATTATAGAGGAGGATGTTGAAGATGGTAGATAGTTTATTAAACGGTCAGGTATTGGCATTATCCGGCGCGGCGATCGCCGCAGCGTTGGGCGGTATCGGCAGTGCTTTGGGTGTAGGTGTAGCAGGTCAGGCTGCTGCCGGTGTTGTATCCGAAGACCCCAATAAATTCGGTCAGGTTCTGCTGCTGCAGGCTCTGCCCGGCACACAGGGCATTTATGGCCTGCTGATCGCCTTCATCGTAATGGTTAAAGTAGGTTTGTTGGGCGGCGACGGTATGCTGGATCTGTCCGTAGCACAGGGCGCATCCATTTTTATGGCATCCCTGCCCATCGGTATCGTTGGTCTGGTTTCTGCCATCGCTCAGGGCAAGGCAGCGGCAGCAGGCGTTATGTTGGTAGGCAAAAGACCCAGTGAGCTGGCAAAAGGTATGCTGTTTGCGGCTATGGTAGAAACATACGCAGTATTGGCGCTGTTGGTATCCTTCCTGATGCTCAACAGCCTCCAGCTGTAATTCGTAAAAAAGGAGGAATCACTCCTATGAATGACGGTAAAATCATTATAGACAGAATCATGCAGGAAGCGGATAAGGAGATCCAGGTAATCCTGGGTCAGGGCAAAAAAGAGGCAGACGCCATTTTAAAGGCGGCCCAGGAAAAAGCCCGCAAGGAAAAGGAATCCTACCGCAAAAGAGCTGAGGAAGAAGCCAGAAAGGCACATGCCAAAGAGGTTTCCGGCGCTGAAATGGAAGCGAAAAAATCCCTGCTGCAGGAAAAGCAGGCCATTTTGAGCGAGGTAATCGACGAGGCAAAAACAAGACTGGAACAGCTGCCTGATGAGGAATATGCAAAAGTCATTGGCGGTATGCTGGATCGTCTGGACCCTGCGGAAGGCAAGGAAATCATCGTTTCTGAAAAGGATCATTCCCGTCTGGCGGCTGTGATTGCCGAAAAGGGACTGGTGCTGTCCGACGAAACAAGAGAGATCGATGGCGGTTTTATTGTAAAGAACGGCGATATCGAATATAACTATTCCTTTGAAGCGATCATTATGGTAGAAAAAGAAGAGATTCAGCAGACAGCAGCGAAAATATTGTTTTAAGGAGGGGTAGAAATGTCTAAAAATAAAATTTACCCTTTCGCCGTGGCGAGCGTTCGTTCCATGGAAAACAAGCTGCTGAGCAAGCAGAAGCTGATGCAGATGGCGGAAGCCAAATCTGTGGAGGAGGCAGTACGTATGCTGTCGGATACCGCTTATGGCAAGACACAGATTCAGGATGTGCATCAGTTTGAGCAGATGATCGAGAGCCATTTGGAGGAAACCTATACTTCCGTGGCGAAATTGATCCCGGACGAAGCGCTGATTGATATTTTCCTTTATAAAAACGACTATCACAATGTGAAAGTTCTGATTAAGGAGGAAATTTCCCGTGTCAGCGGCAAGCGTCTGCTGGTCAGAGGCGGTACTATCCCGCTGGAGGTTCTGGTAAAGAGTTTCCGGGAACGCAATTACGCGGAGCTGCCTACCATTGACGGAGATGCTGTGGAAGAGGCCATTGCCTTGTACGCAAAGACGAAAAACGGCCAGTACATTGATACAGTTCTGGATAAAGCCTGCTTTGCGGCAATGGCGGCCAGAGCGGCGGAAATGAAAAACCGCTTTGTGCAGAAGTATGTTATGATCCTGGCGGATCTGACAAATCTGAAAACAGCGCTGCGCGTAAAAATGATGAGACGGCCTTTCCAGGCATTTGAGGACGCTTATGTTGTCGGCGGCAGTATCCGGCTGGATATTTTTGTCCGGGCTTTCCGGGACGAGAGCCTGATTCCGGTGTTGAAGGAAACGGCATATGGTTCTCTGTGTGAACAGAATATGGAGCAGGGCTTTACGGTATTTGAAAAGGCCTGTGACGATTATCTGATGGACTATGTAAAAGAAGCCAAGTATAAAACACTGACACCGGAACCGGTTGTTGCCTATATACTGGCAAAGGAAACAGAAGCGAAATGCGTCCGGATCATTCTGACTTGCAAAATGCATGAGATCGATGCGGAGATCATCAAAGAAAGGGTGAGAGAAGTATATGTCTAAAGTTGGTATCATTGGCGATAAAGACAGTATTCTGGGCTTCCTCGCTCTGGGAATCAATATTTTTCCCGCGTATACTCCCGAGGACATCAAAAAGACCATCCACAATCTGGCGGAAAAAGAGTACGCGATCATTTATATCACGGAAGAAGCCAGCTTGCAGGCGAAAGAGAGTATTGCGAAATATAAGGATTTTGAATTACCGGCGATCATCGTGATTCCGGGCATCGGCGGCAGCATGGGCCTGGGTATGAACGAAGTAAGAGAGTCGGCGAAACGTGCCATCGGTGCGGATATACTATTTGGTGAATAAGGATTGTAGGTGAGTGAAGATATGAAAGCAGGCACGATAGTGAAGGTGTCCGGCCCGTTGGTCATCGCGGAGAACATGAGGGAAGCCAATATGTTCGACGTGGTACGTGTATCCGACAAGCACTTGATCGGTGAGATCATCGAGATGCACGGGGACAGAGCATCTATTCAGGTATATGAAGAAACATCCGGTCTGGGCCCTGGTGAGGAAGTTGTTTCCACAGGGATGCCTTTGAGCGTTGAGCTGGGCCCCGGCCTGATCTCTACCATTTATGATGGGATTCAGCGTCCGCTGGAACGGCTGTATGAGCTGAGCGGCACAAATATCCATAAGGGCGTAGAGGCACCTTCTTTGGATCGCGAGAAAAAATGGAAATTTGAACCTGCCTGCCAGGTCGGCGATAAAGTAAAAAGCGGCGACATCATCGGCAAGGTACAGGAAACAGCGGTAGTAGAATGCCGTATTATGGTACCCGTTGGTGTAAAGGGCACCATCAAGGAAATCTATATCGGTGACTTCACAGTAGAAGAAACCGTATGTATCATTACAGATGAAAAAGGCAAAGACATCGAAGTAACCATGATGCAGAAATGGCCCGTTCGTAAGGAAAGACCTTACAAGGTAAAAGAAACACCCGACTCTCTGCTGGTAACAGGTCAGAGGGTTATCGATACGTTCTTCCCCATTACAAAGGGCGGCGTTGCTGCTATCCCTGGCCCCTTTGGCAGCGGTAAGACAGTAACACAGCATCAGCTGGCAAAATGGGCGGATGCGGATATCGTTGTATACATCGGCTGCGGCGAGCGCGGCAACGAAATGACAGACGTACTGAACGAGTTCCCCGAACTGAAAGACCCTCGTACCGGCGAGTCTCTGATGCAGAGAACCGTTCTGATCGCAAATACTTCCGATATGCCCGTAGCGGCCCGGGAAGCATCCATTTACACAGGCATTACCATTGCGGAATATTTCCGTGATATGGGTTACAGTGTAGCGCTGATGGCAGACTCCACTTCCCGTTGGGCTGAGGCGCTGCGTGAAATGTCCGGTCGTCTGGAAGAAATGCCCGGTGAAGAAGGCTACCCTGCATACCTGGGTTCCCGTCTGGCACAGTTCTATGAAAGAGCCGGCCGCGTAGTCTGCCTGGGTTCTGACAACAGAATGGGGACTCTGACAGCCATCGGTGCGGTATCCCCTCCCGGCGGCGATACTTCCGAACCTGTATCTCAGGCGACACTGCGTATCGTCAAGGTATTCTGGGGTCTGGATTCGTCTCTGGCATACAAGAGACATTTCCCTGCTATTAACTGGCTGACCAGCTACTCCCTGTATCAGGATAAGGTAGATGTTTGGGCGGACAAAAATGTCGATCCCAATTTCTCCGAACAACGTACTCTGGCGATGCGTCTGCTGCAGACCGAAGCGGAACTGCAGGAAATCGTACAGCTGGTTGGTGTAGACTCTCTGTCTCACAGCGACAGACTGATTCTGGAAACAACACGTTCCATTCGTGAGGACTTCCTGCATCAGAACTCCTTCCACGAAGTGGACACATACACTTCTCTGCATAAGCAGTATCGTATGCTGAAACTGATCCTGAACTTCTATGAAGAAGCAGGGGAGGCTATCAAACAGGGCGTTCCCATCCAGAAGATCACAAAGCTGGACGTTGTAGAACGTATCGGTCGTGCAAAATATGTGGAAGAGATCAACGTAGACAAGAGTTACGATGAAATCGAGCAGGATATTAAATCCGAAATGAAAGAATTGATTCAGAAGGGGGCTGAGGAATTATGATAAAGGAATATCGTTCCATTCAGGAAGTTGCCGGCCCTCTGATGGTTGTATCCGGTGTTGAAGGCGTAAAATACGACGAGCTGGGTGAAATCGAGCTGGCAAACGGTGAGGTAAGAAGATGCAAGGTTCTGGAGGTAAACGGCGATACTGCTCTGGTACAGCTGTTTGAATCTGCTACTGGTATCAACCTTTCCGACAGTAAAGTGCGTTTTTTGGGCAAGAGCCTGGACTTTGGCGTTTCCCCTGACATTTTGGGACGTGTCTTCAGCGGCATGGGCAAACCCATCGACAATGGCCCCGAAATCATTCCCGAAAAGAGAATGGATATTAACGGCGCACCTTTGAATCCTGCGGCAAGAGAATACCCTGCGGAATTTATCCAGACTGGCGTTTCCGCCATTGATGGTCTGAATACACTGGTTCGTGGTCAGAAACTGCCAATCTTCTCTGGTTCCGGTCTGCCTCACGCAAATCTGGCAGTACAGATCGCCAGACAGGCGAAAGTAAGAGGTACTGATTCCAAATTCGCCGTAGTATTTGCGGCAGTTGGTATCACCTTTGAAGATGCGGAATTCTTCATCAATGATTTCCGTCAGACAGGCGCCATCGACCGTTCCGTTGTATTTGTAAACCTGGCAAACGACCCTGCCGTAGAGCGTGTATCCACACCTCGTATGGCACTGACCGCTGCGGAATACCTGGCATTTGAACAGGGGATGCACGTACTGGTCATCATTACCGATATTACAAACTACGCCGAGGCTTTGCGTGAAGTATCCGCGGCGAAAAAAGAGGTTCCCGGACGCCGTGGCTATCCTGGTTACCTGTATACTGACTTGGCGACCATGTATGAACGTGCCGGACGTATCAAAGGAAAACCCGGCTCTATTACCATGATCCCCATCCTGACTATGCCCGAGGATGATAAGACACATCCCATCCCCGACTTGACAGGATATATTACAGAAGGCCAGATTATTCTGAGCCGTGACCTGTATAAAAAAGGTATCCAGCCTCCTATCGACGTACTGCCGTCCCTGTCCCGTCTGAAGGATAAAGGTATCGGCAAAGACAAGACAAGAGAGGACCATGCGGATACCATGAACCAGCTGTTCGCGGCTTATTCCCGTGGTAAAGATGCGAAGGAACTGATGGCAATCCTGGGCGAAAGCGCATTGTCCGAGACTGACCTGATGTATGCGAAATTTGCGGATGAATTTGAAAAACAGTATGTTTCTCAGGGCTTCCGTACAGACCGTACCATTGAACAGACATTGGATACCGGCTGGAAGCTGCTGCGGATGCTGCCGAAGAGTGAGCTCAAACGTATTCGTGACGAGTATCTGGAAAAATATCTGCCGGATGAGGAGTGATGAACTGTGACGAAATTAAACGTCAATCCTACCCGAATGGAAATGACCAGGCTCAAACGTCAGCTGAAAACGGCGACCAGAGGGCATAAACTGCTGAAGGATAAACTGGATGAACTGATGAAGCAGTTTTTGGAGATTGTCAGAGAAAATAAACGTCTGCGTGAGCAGGCGGAGGCGGCCTTGGAAGAGGCTTATCGCAACTTCATTATCGCCAGAGCGGTCATGAGCGAAAGCTCTCTGTCCGAGTCCTTGATGATCCCCCAGCAGGCTGTCTCCGTTAAGGTGACCAGACGAAACATCATGAGCGTAAATGTGCCTGTATTTGACTTTAAGAAGGAAGAGGGCAGCGGCGATATCTATCCCTATGGTATGGCGTTTACCTCCGGGGAACTGGACAGCGCCATGAATTCCTTCTCTGACGCCATGGAACCGCTGCTGCGGCTGGCGGAAAGTGAAAAAACAGCACAGCTTTTGGCGCAGGAGATCGAACGTACCCGCCGCCGTGTAAACGCGCTGGAAAACGTTATGATCCCCAACTATCAGGAAACCATTAAATTCATCGCCATGAAGCTGGAAGAAAACGAAAGAGCCGGCACAACCAGAATGATGAAGGTAAAGGATATGGTTTTGAAAAAAGCCATCGAAGAAAAGAGAACGCGGGACGAGGCGGCACACGCCTGAGTTTCGTAAAAAACACGCAGGATATTTTATCAAAAATATCCCGCGTGTTTTTTTGCATAATGCAAAAAAACATCAGCTGCGGTATAATAAAACAAAAATAAGCGCAAAAGGAGGGATCAGCATGAAAAAACTGATTCTGGATTTGGATACTGGTATTGATGACAGCATGGCGCTGGCCTATGCAGTGGAAAGTTCTGATTTTGAACTGATTGGTGTAACAGGGACATACGGAAATGTTTATACGGAAGTAGGTGCGCAGAATGCGCTGAATGTATTGCAGGTACTGGGCCATTCTGATGTACCCGTCTACTGTGGCGCGAAGCATAGTTTGCATACAGAACGGTATCTCCGCCATGAGATCAGCGCGAAAATCCACGGAGAAAATGGTGTCGGAGATGTTGATCTGCCTATGGCATCCAGACCCATAGAAGAAAAAAAAGCCGTGGATTTCCTGATCTGGGCCATTACAAAATACCGTCAGGATCTGGTTATTGTAGCAACGGGGCCTTTGACGAATCTGGCACTGGCATTAAAGCAGGCGCCGTTGCTGAAAGAGATCATCGGGCCTGTGGTCATAATGGGAGGTGCTTTGACTGTGCCGGGAAATGTAAGCCCTTATGCCGAGGCCAATATTTCCAAGGACCCTCATGCGGCAAAATTCCTTTTTGAAAGCGGTATCGATCTTACTATGGTGGGATTGGATGTCACCGAGCGTTCTCAGCTGACGAAACAGGATACGCAGACCTGGCGTCAGGTACAGACCATGTCCGGCAGGGTATTTGCCGATATGGTAGATTATTATATTGCGCAGCATCCCCACAGCGGCGCAACAGCATCCTATCTCCATGATCCCTCTGCGGTCATTTGTGCCGCACATCCCGAATGGTTTACTATGCTGCCCATGCATATGACGGTAATTACGGAAGGAGAAGGTACAGGGCGTACCATTGGTGATCCTGCCAAGCTGAGGACGCCGGAACCCAGAGTAAAGGTCTGCGTTGGTGTGGACAGTGAAAAGGTAGAAAGACATTTTGTGGAGACATTAACGGCGTTGTTCCGAAAGGCTATTTAAACAGGCACGAAGCACAGAAAGTTTCATAGACTGAAAGGAAAAGGTCTTTGGAGGTGGCTGTATGGCTTCCATCAGCCTGTGTATGATCGTGAAAAATGAGGAAGAGACCATGGCTCGTTGTCTGCGAGGAGTAAAGGGGATCGTGGACGAAATGATCGTAGTGGATACGGGTTCCACAGATAAAACAAGGCAGATCGCTGCTGTGGAAGGGGCCAAAGTTTTTGATTTCCCGTGGCAGGAGGATTTTTCCGCCGCCCGAAACTATTCTTTTTCTCTGGCCGTATCGGATTACTGCATGTGGCTGGATGCCGATGATGTTCTGGACGAGGAAAACCAGCGGCGTTTGGCGGAATGGAAAAATCGTCTGGATCAGGAGCAGCCGGATGTGGTGATGACGCCCTATGATGTGGCGTTTGACGAGGAAGGCAGAGCTATCTTTACTTATTTTCGGGAGCGTATTCTGCGCAGAGGTCCCTTGAGCCGCTGGCAGGGGAGAGTTCATGAAGTCATTACGCCGTGGGGAAAGGTGGTTTATGGAGATGTGCATATCCGCCATAAAAAGGAAAAGCCCCATGATGGAGACAGAAACCTGCGGATTTATGAAACCATGCTGGCAGAGGGTTGTGACTTCTCTGCCCGGGAACTGTATTATTATGGTCGGGAATTGTATTATCATGATCGGAACGAAGAGGCGGCCGCTGCTTTTCGTGAATTTTTACAGCGTCCGGACGGATGGCTGGAAAATCAGTTGGAAGCCAGTCGTCAACTAGCGGAATGTTATGGAAGGCTGGGAGAGGAGGAACAACAGCTTCGTGTGCTGTATGACAGCTTTTTACTGGATCTGCCCCGGGCGGAGACCTGCTGTATGCTGGGTGGGATCTATTTCCGGCAAAAGGAATGGCGGAAGGCAGCCTTCTGGTATGAAACGGCGCTGCGCCGGGAAAGAGAGCAGACCGGCGGATTTGTTCAGGAGGACTGCTATGGATATTTGCCCTGTATCCAGCTTTGTGTTTGCTATGACCGGCTGGGGGAATACGAGAGGGCCGAAACCTGCAACGAAATGGCGGCGCTATGGAAACCAAATGATCCGGCGGTGGCGTATAATCGAAATTATTTCCGGCAGAAAAAGGAATCAGAGACCGGAAATGTGACAAGTGAAAGCCTGAGAACATCCTTATAAAAAAGAACAACACGCTGGAATCCTTGTAACACAGAGGATTTCAGCGTGTTGTTTTGATCCGTCATTTCTTTCAAAAAGAAATGAATATTTTGCTTTTTGTGGTTTACAGCAGTGTAACGCCTGCTTTCTCACAAACATCGATGGTTTCCTGATCCCAAATAGAGGACTGTACTTCACCGATGTGCGCCTTGCCCAGAAGAAGCATGCACAGTCTGGACTGACCGATACCGCCGCCGATGGTGCAGGGCAGTTTGCCTTCCAGCAGCATTTTGTGGTAGGTCAGCTGACGTCTGTCGTCGCAGCCTGCTTTTGTCAGCTGGCTGTCCAGAGAAGCCGCGTCAACACGAATACCCATGGAGGAGACTTCCAGAGCGTTGTCCAGAACAGGATTATAGAACAGCAGGTCCGCGTTCAGCTGCCAGTCATCATAGTCGGGCGCACGTCCGTCATGAGGTTCGCCGGAACGAAGTTTGTCGCCGATCTGCATGATGCAGACAGTTTTGTGTTCTTTAACAAAGGCGTTTTCCCGTTCCTTCGGTGTCAGGTCGGGATATTTGTCTTCCAGCTCCTGAGAGGTGATAAAAGTAACTTCCCGGCACAGCTCTGTTTTGATGCGGGGATATTTTTTCTTCAGAACCTCCAGGGTATCACAAATACAGATGACGATGCCCTGAACAGTGAATTTCAGTTCCTGTAAATTTCTTTTCTCCGGAGTGATGACTTTTTCCCAGTCCCACTGATCTACATAAATGGAATGAAGGTTATCCAGAGTTTCATCCCGGCGGATAGCGTTCATATTGGTGTAAAGACCTTTGCCGGGGCGGAAATCATAGCGGTAAAGCGCCATTCTTTTCCATTTTGCCAGAGAATGTACGACCTCGGCTGTTACGCCGGTGGCGGGTACTTCAAAGCTGACGGGTCTTTCCACACCGTTCAGATTATCATTTAAGCCGGTGCTGGGGTCCACAAACAGGGGAGCGGATACCCGTTTCAGATTCAGTGTCTGGGACAGATGCTCCTCAAATGTCTGATGGATCAGGCCGATGGCATTTTGTGTTTCGTATAATGTCAGGACGGACTGATAGCCTTCAGGAATATATGTTTTGCTCATAATAACACCCTCTTTCTTAAATCACTTTATTAGCATATCATAAACGGTGGAAAAGTCAAGGAAAACCCGTTTTCTTTGGAGGAAAAGCATTGACAGAAAACTCCTACAAGTGTATGATATAGTAAAACATACAGATGTAGGAATAGAAAGGAGGGAAATTATGCAGAAATTACCAGATACGGAACTGGAGATCATGCAGGTGATATGGAAGGAGGGACGTGTGCTTTCCACATCAGAGATCAAAGAACTGCTGGAAGAGCATCGGCCATGGAATATATCCGCTTTGCAGACACTGTTGAATCGTCTCATTGACCGTGGATTTTTGGATTCCTATAAAGAAGGAAAGAGCCGGTATTATCAGACGAAGATAAAGGAGAAAGATTATCTGGCTTTTGAAAACAGTCTGTTTTTGCAGAAAGTCAACGCAAATTCTCTGACAAAGCTGGTGGCCTCTTTGTATCAGAGCAATTCCATTACAGACGAGGATTTGGACGAACTGGCGAAATTCATTGAGGAAAAGACGAGAGGAGGGGCGTAAAGGAATGGAACAGAATCTTTTGATTAGATTGCTGGAATGGATGTTTCAGGCCATTTGGGCCATTACGCCCGGCGTGACGATTTCTGTACTTCTGCTTCTTTGCGCTGCAAAGGTGCTGGGGAAACGGTTGGGCTATGGCTGGATGTGGATCTGCCTCAATCTGATGATACTCATATCTGTTTTTCCAACGATTTACGCAAATGCGAGGATGGATCGATTTTTGGTGTCGATTCCCTCTGTGATCCACTGGGAAAGCGATGGTGTGGAGGATGCCGTATCAGTTCCGCTGTCAACGCAGACAGAAGAACTGGTTTCCGGGAATCAGGAAATAAATGTCACTGTTTCTGATGGAGCGGATTTAAAGGAACGGGAGGAATTTCTGGGAGTATCCTCACAGCCGCCGGAGGAGATGGCTTCTGGATTCCGGTTTAGTCTCTTTTCCATCTGGTTGATGGGTGCGCTGCTTTTTTTGATGTATCATATCATACAATATGCCAGAATGACCGTCTATCTGCGTCGGGGCAGGGAACGGATCAAGGACCCGGAGATTCTGGATCAGTATGCCATGATATTTTCGCAGTATCAGAAACGATGGAAAAAACAGGATTGGGAGCGGCCTGCGATCTATTATCATAGAGGGCTTCCCAGTTCGCTCTGCGTTGGCCTGATTCGGCAGGAGATTTATATAGATTCTCAGGATCGGGATATGAGAGATACGAAATGGATTTTATGCCATGAACTGGTTCACGCCATACGGGGAGACCTTTCAAGCAAAGTAGGGATGTTGATTTTGCAGACTCTGCACTGGTTTAATCCCTTTGTGCATCTGTATGTACGGAAAATGGATCAGATCATAGAAATGGGCTGTGATGAGGAAGTTGTGCGGGATTTGTCTGAGGAGGAGAAAAAGAACTATTGTATGACTATCCTGAACAGCATTCGGGAGGGCAATAGAAAGAGAAGCCGGATGTCTACAGCTTTTATGGAAAACAAAAAGACGTTGAAAAACAGATTGGAGCACATTATGGATGTGAAACCCAAAAAGAAAACCCGCTTCTTAGAACTTGCTTTGGTAATCATGATTTTTTTCGCGGTGAATCTGGTTGGCTGCCAAAAGATGGAAGAGCCGCAGCAAACAGAACAGACAGATTTGATCTCAAAGCTTTACAGCGCACAGACAGACTATATCGGAAATGCCTCCGCCGTAGGCAAAATTCTTGGGCTTCTGCCTTTGCCGGAATATCTGGCCTTTCACGATGAGGGCATGGAGTTGTTTACCGATGAGACGGCGCCAATGGGGGTCAATCGTCATTTGACCTTTGTGGGAACCATTTCCTCTGAAATAGATGACGCCGCATTTGAACGAAACGCCTATTTGTTTTTGGCACTGGTAAATAACGCTGATTTTGTGGAATACACCATCCATGGAGAAGAAAACGCTGTTTTGGTAACCTATCGTTATGACCGCAAAATGGCGGAGGAATATTATGGGGATACAGACCTGCGTTCCTTTACAGCAGACCCGCAAACTTTCCGAACTTTTGTGGAGGAACTGAGTCAGCTTTTTGATTCTCCGCTGACAGAGGATGCTTTTGCAGAAACATCCGCAACGTGGGAAGAAAACCAGAGGCAGGCAGGGCAATATATTGCCACATTGGCAGAACTGCCAATGGAGGGAGATTTTACATCCTGGGCGGAGAAAATCCGCCAGCAGCCGGAGTTTGACGCTTTGTGCAAACTGGGGGATGATACCCTGATCTATTGTCTCAGTCATTTTGCTGTTTATGCCGGGGAGGATACGGAAAGCATGGTTATGATGCTGGCAGCGGATCAGATCGCCTTTGGTGAGAAGGATCCGGCGGAACTGGCACAGACCACACCTGCCCAGTGGTATAGTTTTTACAACGCTCTGGATTCTGTTTATCTTGGTTCTTTTTACAAGGGTATGGAAAAACAGTATGCCGCTATGCCGCAGACCAGCTATCTGTCGCTTTCCAAAGAAGCGGCAGCTTCTACGGTGATATCCAAGAACAGCGATGTACAAGCTGTCTATGAAGCGCTGTCTTCACTGTATGAACAGGAGGCCGGAGATGGGCATAGGATGACGATTTTTGCACCTCTGATTTTAGATATCTCGAAATCAGAGAACTGGATGACTGTCAGCTGTGTGGTGCATACAAGAGAGTATTGTCTCATGCGGGTGAAGGAAAAGGGGTACTGCATGAAACAAATCAGCGGGTCCAGCGTTCCGGCCAGCTTGTTCTTTACGAAGGAAGAAGGTGGATGGAATATCTCTGATGTCCGTTGGGCAAAGGATGGCAGCCAGTATGAGCCTTCCATTAAAGCCATGGCACCCAATGACGTAGTAGCACAGAGGATGATGTCTTATGATTCTGACGAAATTACAAGACTGCTGTATGAAAATATGATTTCTTATCTGGAGATTGTCGGAGTCACACAAAACGGGCCTTATATTTATGATGGCTCCTATATGGAACCAGATACAAAGACGGAAATCTCCAAATTCCTGCGGTTGGCATAAGACGGATTCTTTCTGGAAGTATGTTCCTGGGTGTGCTAAAATAGACGAAGGAGATATTTTTGGAAAGGATGATGGAAATGACAGAGGAAGAAAAGATTTTCGCGGGAAAAATGTTCGACCCAAGAAAACAGGAATTGAAGGATATTAAGCATAAGGCCCACGCCGCCTGCCTCAGATATAACCAGATGGACGAGTACGATCCGGATCGTCTGCCGATCGTGAAGGAGTTTATCGGCGGTATCGGCAACGTATATTATTTTCAGGGACCCATTCAGTTTAATTATGGCTCTCATACCTTTATCGGGGAAAACTTTTTTGCCAATTTCAATCTGACGGTCATGGATGACGCCAGAATTTATATTGGGGATAATGTTTGTTTTGGGCCGAATGTATCTTTAATGGCTACCTCCCATCCTTTGATCGCGCAGGAACGAATGGGGCTGGATGAGGAAGGAAAGACCACCATGGCGGAATACGCCGATGAGATCCATATTGGGAATAATGTATGGATCGCCTGCAACGCCATTGTAACCGGGGGCGTGCATATCGGGGATGATGTGGTCATTGGCGCGGGAAGCGTAGTGACAAAGGATATTCCTTCCGGGTATCTGGCCTATGGGAATCCCTGCCGTCCGGTGCGGAAAATAACAGAGGCAGACAGCAAAAAAGATTTGATCCTGCCGGAGGATCGGGAACATTTTTCCTATAATCTGAAAAAGAAATAAGCATAAAAAGGCCGTTGGAAGAGGAATCTTCCGATGGCCTTATTTTTTACAGATTGTATGCTTCAAAGCGTTTTACAAAGCAGACGCCGGTGGTACCGGGACCGGTATGGCTGGAAATGGTGGCGCCAATTTGATAAAAAGGCTCCAGAGGAAGGGAAGGAAGATGCTGCCGCAAATATTCCCGCAAAAGAGGAACCTCTTCAAACAAATCCGTAACACCGATATTTGCCAGATACTGTGATGGGTCCTCTCCCGATTCCTGAAAATGGAAAAGCGCCAGTTCCGCCAGCTTTTGCAGTCCTTTTTTCCGGCTGCGTACAGCGCCGCCTACATGGATTTCTCCGCCCTTGAGGATGATGACGGGCTTAATTTTCAGAAGGCTGCTGGAAAGTGCGGCGATTTTTCCGATTCGTCCGCCCTGTTGAAGATGCTTCAGGCCGCCAATCATGAAAATAATCCGTGCGTCTTCCTTGGCTTGCTCCAGATAAGAAGCGATTTGGACAGCGGTTTTGTCGGCATCCCGCATTCTTGCGGCCTCTTTCAGAAGAAGGGCCTGAGAACCGGTGGCGTTCCAGCTATCGATGATGTAGATTTCTCCATCCGGATAGGTCTCTTCCAGAATCAACTTGGCAGTCTGGGCCGACTGCACGGAACCGCTGAGGGTATGGGTGATGTGGCAGCTGATGATCTGCCCGCCCTGTTCCAGAACGGGGGTAAACGCTTCCACATAGTCGTGGACAGAGGGCAGAGAGGTAGAAGGAAAGCCGTCTTCCTCCAGCATAAAGCGATAAAAGACATCCAGAGACAATTCCTCCAGTTCTTTTTGATATTGATGTCCACCCATGGATACGTAAAAAGGAATGACAGAGATGCCCAGACGAGCAGACTCTTCTTTGGTCAGGTCGCAGGACCCGTCGGAAAAAATAAAAACGTTAGACATAAGCGCCTCCTTCCTGAGAATCATATTCTTAACATAAATTTAGCACAGAATACGCCAATTTACAATATACAAAAACACGTTATGTAGTATAAGAAACTGGATGCATTTTGTATAAATATTCAATAATTGGAGATACTCTCCAAAAGGAGGGATGCGTATGTTTTTGGCGGGGGAAACCATCTTCTATCCGCTTCATGGCATCGGAACGGTGGTAGGGATCGCGGAGGACGGAAGTTATCAGATCCATCTGGCGGAAGAGAATGTTAATATTAAAGTTTCACAAAAAGGGGCAGCGGCCATCGGACTGCGCTATCCTCTGACAAAAGGGGATTTTTTTCAACAGCTGGAAGCGGGAAAGACTGCGCAGATCCCACAGGAGAAGCCGTGGCGACAGCAGCGAAAGGAGAACGCCGAAAGCCTGAAAAGCGGAGAAATCAAACAGGTAGCATCAGTGCTACGCCGGCTGGAGGAAAAGGAGCGGAAAAAGCCGTTGTCCGCCAGTGAGATCCGCATGAAACGCCTGGCTAGACAAATTATACAAAGTGAAATCCGATTTATTTTGGATATTGACGAAAAAAAAGCGAAAGAACTCCTTGCCAATTTCATGAATTATTGATAAAATTTGAATAAGGCGCAGGAGGGGTTTTATACTTTTTTCCGTGGCGCTGGGCGAAAGGGGGTGAAAGAGATGAAAAAGCTGCTTGAAATTATCATTAGTTTGCTGGTTACGGCGGCGATGTACGCAATCTTACATGTTATTTTCATACTGAATGTATTCCAGCTGGAAACACATTTTACAAGATATCTGCCCATAGGACTGGCGGTATTGACCGGACTCATATTCTATTTTATCATTGCATCGGCTGTGACGGAAATGATGATGCGGCGGCTGGCACAGACGGAGGACAGGCTGTCCAGAATGAATGTCAAAGAATTGTTTTTCTCTGTACTGGGATGTCTGTTTGGTCTGATGATCGCCAATTTGATCGGTTTGGCCTTCCGGGGATTCGGTGCGGCAGGGACATTTATTGTAGTTTTGCTGAATATCCTTTTTGGTGTGCTGGGGTTCCGTGTGGCCAGAAAAAAGAAGGATGAAGTCAATGTGACCAACCTTCAGCGGATTTTGATGCAGAATCATCCGCTGATGCAGGAAGGCGTCGTATATGGGCGCCCTAAAATACTGGATACCAGTGTAATCATTGACGGTCGGATCATGGATATTCTTCAGACTGGATTCATTGAAGGCAAGATTATCATTCCGGATTTTGTGCTGGAAGAGCTGCGTCATATTGCGGATTCGGCGGATGGATTGAAACGGAATCGGGGCAGACGTGGTCTGGATATTTTGAATGAGATCCAAAAACAGCTGGCAGTTCCGGTGGAAATCAAGGAGTTCAGTGTAAATCAGCCCATGGAAGTAGATTCAATGCTGCTGAAAATGGCGGAAAGCATGGATGCCTTCGTGGTGACCAATGATTTTAATTTGAATAAGGTCGCGGAATTCCAGGGTGTTCGGGTACTGAATATCAATGAGCTGGCCAATGCCATCAAGCCGGTGGTGCTGCCGGGAGAAGAAATGCAGGTGACCATCATCAAGGCTGGTAAGGAAGCGGGCCAGGGTGTGGCGTATCTGAACGATGGCACGATGATCGTTGTGGATGGCGGCAGCAAGCATATTGGAGAAACAAGAACCGTTGTGGTTACCAGTGTGCTTCAGACGGCGGCAGGCCGTATGATCTTTACAAAGCTGGTCGCGGCTGCGTGATCGAGGAAAAGCGGGGATAAGGCTTTCAGGCGTTATCCCCTTATTTTTACGAAAGGGAGAGAAACCATGAGACCCTACTGCACGGCCGTCATTATGGCGGCAGGAAAAGGAAAACGGATGGGCACAGATATCAGCAAGCAGTTTTTGCCGGTCTGCGGAAAGGAAATCCTTGCCTGGACGGTAGAAAAGTTTGAGGCCAGTCCCTCGGTGGATGAAATTATCCTGATGGCGGGAAAAGAAGGCAGAGAAGAAGTACAGGAGCTTTGTGACCGATATGGCTGGAAGAAAATCCGTCAGGTGGCGCTGGGCGGCAAGGAACGCCAGGATTCTGTGGCAAATGGGCTGGAGCTGCTGTCCGCTCAAACGGAGGTCGTATTGATTCATGACGGCGTCCGTCCCTTTGTGACAGAGGAGATGATCCGGGAAAGCATTGAGGGCGCTTTAAGTTATGGCGGCTGTGTCATCGGTGTTCCGGCAAAGGATACCATTAAGGTCTGTGACAAGAACCAGATGGCGGTGGAAACGCCGGAGCGCAGTACCTTATGGCAGATACAGACCCCCCAGACCTTTCAGCGGGAACTGATCTGCCGTGCCTATGAAAAAGCGAAAGCGGACGGCTTTCTGGGAACAGATGATGCGTCTGTGGCGGAGCATATGGGACGGCAGGTCTATGTGGCCAAAGGAGACTACCGCAATATCAAGATTACGACAAAAGAGGATCTTGTGATCGCGGAAGCGTTTATCAGGGAGGAAAAAGCATGAAGGAAGTCGTGATTTATACAGATGGCGCCTGCTCCGGGAATCCGGGGGCCGGCGGCTATGGCGCGATCCTGATGTATGGCAGTGCCAGAAAGGAGCTTTCCGCCGGGTATCGTCTGACAACCAACAATCGTATGGAAGTGCTGGCGGTTATTGCGGCGCTGGAGGCGCTGAAAGAGCCTTGCAGTGTCATATTATACAGTGATTCCAAATATGTCGTGGATGCCATTGAAAAAGGCTGGGTTACAAAATGGAAGGCCAATGGCTGGTACCGGAATAAGAAGGAGAAGGCGTCCAATGTGGATCTGTGGGAACGGCTGCTGGTACAGCTGGAACGGCATAAAGTGCGGTTTCAGTGGGTCAAGGGACATGCCGATAATCCGGGGAATGAGCGCTGCGACGAACTGGCACGGGCGGCCATTGTTTCCGGGGACCTGCAGGAAGACGAGAATTACGGAAATATGTAAAAAATGTAATAAAAATGAAAAATCCGCAGGGGAAATATGCATTGACACCCTTAGAAATATATGGTAGTATCGGGATGTAACATTTTTATTTTTTTAGTAGGAGGATTTATCAATGAAAAAAGGTACAGTAAAATGGTTTAATGCAGAAAAAGGCTTCGGTTTTATTTCCGTACCTGGCGAAGATGATGTATTCGTACATTTCTCCGCAATCCAGGCTGAAGGCTACAAGACTCTGGAAGAAGGCCAGGAAGTAGAATTTGAAGTAGTACAGGGTGCAAAAGGCCCTCAGGCTGCAAACGTAACAAAGGCTTAATCAATCTTATTTATTGAATTGCAGATGCTTACGCATTGAAAGGATATAGAATATCATTCGGTTATGTCAAGAGACCCTTCGCAGGAATGCGAAGGGTTTTTTCTGTGAACAATCGGGGGAAAATGGGGTTTTTTGTCAAGAAATAATTGCATCAAAAACAGGGCTGTGCTAAAATAATATGATGTACGTAAGAAAAGAAGGAAACGGAGTTTGAGATCATGAGACAGAAAATTGAGAATATCAGAAATGTAGCTATCATTGCCCATGTCGATCACGGCAAAACCACACTGGTGGATCAGATGCTGCGTCAGAGCGGTATCTTCCGCTCCAACCAGGTGGTACAGGAACGTGTCATGGACAGCGGAGATATTGAACGGGAACGTGGAATCACTATCCTGTCTAAAAATACTGCTGTTCACTATGGCAATACAAAGATCAATATTATTGATACACCGGGACACGCGGACTTCGGCGGTGAGGTAGAACGTGTTCTGAAAATGGTTGACGGCGTTGTTCTGGTGGTAGACGCCTTTGAAGGCCCTATGCCCCAGACAAAATTCGTTCTGCGCAAGGCGCTGGAACTGGATCATCCTGTTGTAGTCTGTGTCAATAAGGTAGACAGACCGGAGGCGCGTCCCCAGGAAGTGGTGGACGAGGTCCTGGAGCTGTTCCTGGAACTGGAAGCCAACGATAAGCAGCTGGATTCTCCCTTTGTATTCGCTTCCGCAAGAGGCGGCTACGCTTCCGAAGATCCGGAAGCCAGAGAAGGAGATATGAAGCCGCTGTTTGAGGCCATTCTGAACCATATTCCCGCGCCGGAAGGCGATGCGGACGCGCCCTTGCAGGCACTGATCTCCACCATTGATTACAGCGAATATGTGGGACGGATCGGTATTGGCAAAATCGAAAACGGCACCATCCATGTCAATGACGAAGTGGTGGTTTTGAATATGCACAACGCGGAAACCCAGAAAAAGGTCCGCATTACAAAGCTATATGAATTTGACGGCTTGCAGAGAGTAGAGGTAAAAGAGGCTAGCGTAGGCAGTATCGTAGCTCTCAGCGGTATTGAGAACATTATGATCGGGGACACCATCTGTTCTCCTCTGAAACCGGAAGCGCTGCCTTTTGTAAAAATTTCGGAACCTACTATTTCCATGACATTCTCTGTCAATGACAGCCCCTTTGCCGGTCAGGAAGGAAAATATGTTACCTCCCGTCAGATTCGTGACAGACTGTATAAAGAACTGAATACAGACGTGAGCCTGCGGGTAGAGGATACAGATTCTATGGACGCCATGAAGGTTTCTGGCCGTGGGGAATTGCATCTGTCTATTCTGATCGAGACCCTTCGCAGAGAAGGCTATGAATTCCAGGTATCCAAGCCGGAAGTTCTGTATCACGAGATCGATGGCAAAAAATGCGAGCCTATGGAAGCAGTAACCATTGATGTACCGGAAGAATTTGTGGGAAATGTCATTGAGAAACTAGGGGCAAGAAAAGGGGAAATGACCAATATGGCGCCTTCCAAAGGCGGCTATACCCGTCTGGAGTTCTCTATCCCCGCCAGAGGTCTCATTGGTTATAGAAATGAATTTTTGACAGATACCAAGGGTAACGGTATTTTGAATTCTATTTTTGACGGCTACGCTCCTTACAAAGGAGAGATCCCTACCAGATCTCAGGGATCTCTGGTGGCTTTTGAAAGCGGTGAGGCCATTACCTATGGTCTGTATAACGCACAGGAGAGAGGCGATCTGTTCATTGGCGCCGGCGTAAAGGTATACGAAGGGATGATCGTGGGCCGCAACGCCAGAGCCGATGATATGGATATTAACGTCTGCAAGAAAAAACAGCTGACCAATACACGTGCATCGGGTTCTGACGATGCTCTTCGTTTGACTCCGCCTATCCAGATGTCTCTGGAGCAGTGTATGGAATTTATTGGTGATGATGAACTGGTAGAAGTAACACCAGTTAGTCTTCGTATGCGGAAAAAAATACTTGACTGCAATCAGCGCAGAAAATTTAGAATCCACGGGAAACAGGCATAAGTAAGAAACTGCTTTGAAAAAACAGGAAAACAGTGGAAGGGAATAGAGGTGTACCCATGGCGGTGAAGGTGAAAAAAAGAGGATCTTTTGTAAAGCAGGCGGCGATTCTGGCTTCTGCTGGTATCCTGGTGCGTTTTTTGGGCTTTGTCTATCGTCTGCCCCTGACCAATATGATCGGGGACGAGGGAAATGCCATATACAGCGCTGGGTATTATATCTATACCTTTTTGCTGATCCTTTCTTCCGCCGGGCTGCCTGCGGCTATCTCCAAGCTGGTTTCAGAACGTCTGGCGCTCAGGCAGTATCGAAACGCTCATCATGTATTTCAGGCGGCACTGATCGTTTCGGTGAGTATGGGTTTGTTTTTCGGCATCATACTTTTTGTATTCAGTGACAGAATCGCTGTGATTTCTGGGATACCAGAAAGCTCTTACTGCGTGAAAACTTTGGCACCTACGCTTTTGGTTGTTGCGGTGATGTCAGCATACCGCGGATATTTCCAGGGAATGAATACCATGGTTCCCACAGCAATCTCACAGATCATAGAACAGATTTTTAATGCATTTTTCAGCGTTTATCTGGCCTATGTATTCTTAGGACTGTATATTCCAGAGGGAATGACAAAAAATATTCCTCTGGGGGCTGCTGGCGGTACTATGGGTACTGGTGTTGGCGCTGTTGCCGGATTGGTGGTTGTTGTCTTTAGTTATATGCTGATCCGCCCTACACTGACCAGAAGAGCAAGACGATGTCATCAGCCAGTGGAGATCAGCAGGAAGGAAGCTGTGGGAATGGTGTTGCAGACGGCCTGGCCTATTATTGCGGGAACGGCTGTGTTTAGTATCACCAATCTGATTGATATGAGTATGGTGATGCGGATTCTGGAAAGCATCAACTATACCCATGATGAAGCAGAAGTTCTTTATGGACAGCTTTCCGGTAAGTATGTGACATTGACGACGCTGCCGGTATCTATTTCCACGGCCATTGCAACGGCGGTACTGCCCAGTATTGCCGCTTCCGTAAAGCTGGGGGAGAAGAAACAGGTACGTAAGAAAATGGATTTGACCTATCGTATTTCCATGATTATTTCTGTGCCCGCCGCTGTTGGGATCGGCGCCCTGGGCACACAGATTATTGCTATGTTATTTCCCAGCGCCAGTGAAGGCGGAAGCCTGCTGACAGTGGGAGCGGTCTCCATTATTTTCCTGGCCCTCTGCCAGACCTCTACGGGGATTTTACAGGGGATTGGACGTATCAAAGTACCGGTGGTCGGCGCCCTGCTGGGAGCGGTCGCCAAGATTATTTTGAATTTGCTTCTGATTTCCAGACCCAGCCTGAATATTTATGGGGCGGTGCTTTCCACCACGGGATGCTATTTCGTAGCGGCGGTATTTGATGTTGCTATGCTGTCCCGTTATACAGGAACAAAATTTGATATTATGGGCAGTTTCCTGAAACCCATCATTGGCTCTGCCATTATGGGCGCCGCAGCGCTGGGGGTATATCATGGGCTGTATCTGCTGCTGCCCAATAACACAGCCTGCACATTGATCGCCATTGCCATCGCTATTGTGATTTATGGTCTGGTTATGCTGGTTATCAAAGGGATCACGGAGGATGACCTCCAGCATATTCCCGGGGGAACCAGACTGATACCAATGCTGCGGCGGTGTCATCTGCTGTAATTTTTAGAAGAAACAGGGGAGTGGAAGGGGAAAATGAAGATTTTTCCGGCTGCTCCCCTTCTGTATATCCAGAGGAAAAAAGAGAGGAGGGAAGCTGATGTTTGATATTGCGGAGGAATTGAAAAAGCTGCCGCAGAAGCCCGGTGTTTATCTGATGAAAAACGATATGGGCGAGATTATTTATGTGGGGAAGGCCATCAATCTGCGCAACCGTGTGCGGCAGTATTTCCAGAGCAGTAAAAATCATACGCTGAAAACAAAAAGCATGGTGCCGCATATTGCCGAGTTTGAATATATCGTCACCGATTCGGAGATGGAAGCGCTGATTTTGGAGTGTAATCTGATCAAAAAGCACAGCCCAAGATATAATATCATGCTGAAGGATGATAAAACCTATCCCTATATCAAAGTGACCCTCCAGGAGGATTTTCCCAGGATTTTTGCTACACGGCGAAGAGAAAAAGACAAGGCCAAATACTACGGGCCTTTTACAGACGGCCTTGCCATGAAGGAAACCATTGAGACCCTCCATAAGCTCTTTCCCATTCGAAAATGCAAGAAGGTATTTCCGAGGGACATCGGTAAGGAGCGTCCCTGTCTGAACCATCATATCGGGCAGTGTCTGGCGCCATGCAGCGGGCAGATAACCAAGGAGGAATACGGTCTTTACGTAAAGGACGCTATGGATTTCCTGGAAGGACGTCATGAGGATATCCTGAAAAAAATGAAAAAAGAGATGATGGAAGCGGCGGAAAAAATGGAGTTTGAAAAGGCCGCCTCTCTCCGGGATAAAATACAGGCCATCCAGAGTATTGCCCAGAAACAGAAAATGGCGAATACGGTAATGCAGGAGGCGGATGTCATCGCTTTGGTGCGGGCTTTTTCCCAGTGCCTGGTACAGGTATTTTTTATCCGGGACGGCAAAATGACGGGCCGGGAGAATTTTACGCTGACGGCGCCGGAGGAGCAGAGCCGAAGCGAGATTATGACAGCCTTTGTTACGCAGTTTTACAGCGGCACGGCCCATATTCCGAAAGAAATCATATTGCAGGAGCCGCTGCTGGAAGAGGAAACACCGCTGCTGGAGGAATATCTTTCGGAAAAGCGGGGCAGCAAGGTGACTTTCACATTGCCCCAAAAAGGGGAGAAACAGAAGCTGGTGGAATTGGCTTACAAAAACGCCAACCTTGTTTTTGAACAGTTTGGGGAGCGGATGCGCAGGGAAGAAATGCGGACGAAAGGGGCTATGGAGGAAATCCGGCAGGCTCTCGGTCTGCCCCAGACACTGCATAGAGTAGAGGCCTATGACATTTCCAATACTCAGGGATTTGAGTCTGTGGGCTCTATGGTGGTTTTTGAGGACGGAAAGGCGAAATACAGTGATTACCGAAAATTTAAGATCAGAACAGTAGTGGGGGCCAATGACTTTGCTTCCATGCAGGAGGTACTGTGCAGAAGGCTGAATCATGGCATCAAGGTACAAATGGAAGGGAAGAACGACAGCTTTACCCGTTTGCCGGATTTGATCCTCATGGACGGCGGCAGGACACAGGTCCACGCGGCCCAGGAGGTACTGGCGGAATTTGGCATGGAGATCCCTGTCTGCGGCATGGTAAAGGATGACCGGCACCGCACCAGAGGGCTGTTTTTTGACGAAAGAGAAATTCTCCTTCCGCTGTCCTCGGAAGGTTTTCGTCTGGTGACAAGGATACAGGATGAAGTGCATCGTTTTGCTATTACCTACCATAGACAGCTGCGGCAGAAAAAAGCCCTCCATTCCGCTTTGGATGATATCAAGGGCATCGGTCAGGTCAGAAGAAAGGCGCTGATGCGTCATTTTGGCTCTGTGGAGCGGATCGCGCAGGCGGAGGTGGCGGAACTGCTGGAGGTGGAGGAAATGAATATCCCCTCGGCGGAAGCGGTTTATGCTTTTTTCCATGGAGATTGATTGCATCCTTTTGTATTTTTCGGTATGATAAAATAGTAATCATATTGTTTGGCGAGGAAAGGGGTTGCGGAAATGTATTCTGCGGATATTAAAAAATTTGTAGAACGATTTGAACTGGAAAATCTTCTGCCGGAGATTGACCTGGAAGGACGGGTCATCAGCCGGAAGGAAGTCAACCGTCCTGCCCTTCAGCTGACAGGATTTTATGAGAGATTTGACAATGACAGAGTACAGATCATTGGACGGGTAGAGCACAGCTATCTATTGACGCTGGACCCGGAAGAACGCCGTCAGGCTATCTGCCATTTGTTTGAGTATCATATCCCCTGTCTGATTATCTGTAAAAATCTGGAGATTTTCCCGGAAATGCTTTATTACGGGAGAAAATACGGTGTGCCGATTTTCCGTACCCAGGATACGACTACCAGCTTTGTGGCGGAACTGATCGTTTGGCTTCATGACGAACTGGCGGATCGGGAGACTGTCCATGGGGTATTGGTGGATATTTACGGGGAAGGCGTTTTGATTATTGGAGACAGCGGTATCGGCAAAAGCGAAACTGCACTGGAGCTGATTAAAAGAGGCCATCGTCTGGTGGCGGATGACGCTGTGGAAATCCGGAAGATCGCGGATAAGAAGCTGGTAGGCTCCTGTCCGGAGCTGATCCGTTATCTCATTGAACTGCGAGGTATCGGTATCATCAATGTAAAGGAATTGTTTGGCGTCGGCGCAATCAAAATGAAAAAAACCATTGACCTGGTGATCCGTCTGGAAATGTGGGACGGCACCACCGGCGGCTATGACCGGATTGGTCTGGACGAGGAATATATTGACATCCTGGGGAATAAAGTTCTTTGTAACACTATCCCCATTCGTCCCGGCAGAAATGTGGCTGTAATCTGTGAATCTGCGGCCATTACCAACCGTCAGAAGAAAATGGGCACCAATACGGCGAAAGAGCTGGAAGCCAGACTGATGATGAAGTGCAAAAATTCAAAGTAAACAGAGGAGTATGCCATGGAAAAGACAGTAGCGTGTTTAAAAGAAATATTGGGAGCGGAGGGCCTTCTGGAACAGGAATCCATGGCCTTGCATACAACCTTTAAAACAGGCGGCCCGGCGGATCTTTTTCTGATGCCGGAAACTGCACAGCAGCTGAAAGAAACCATTTCGAAGCTGCGCCAGGCCAATATCCCCTATTATATATTGGGCAACGGCAGCAACCTGCTGGCAGGCGATAAAGGCTATCGCGGCGCCATGATCCAGCTGTACAGCCGAATGCAGAAGATCCAGGTCAGTGGAGAGGAGATCCATGTGGAATGCGGCGCGCTGCTTTCCGCAGTGGCGGCGGAGGCAGCAAATGCGTCGTTGGAAGGCTTTGCTTTTGCTTCCGGCATCCCTGGCACTTTTGGCGGTGCCGTTGTGATGAATGCGGGGGCCTATGGCGGTGAAATGAAGGATGTTCTGGTCAGTGTGGATGTACTGACAAAGGATCTGGAGGTTCTGTCGCTGCCGGCGGAGGAACTGGAGCTTTCCTACCGTCACAGCATCGTGCCGGAAAAGGAATATATCGTTCTGGGCGGTGTGATTCGCCTGAAAAAGGGCAATCAGGAAAAGATCCGGGAGGAAATGGCGGAACTGGCAAAACAACGCAGGGAAAAACAGCCTTTGCAGTACCCCAGCGCGGGAAGCACCTTTAAACGACCGCAGGGATATTTTGCGGGAAAACTCATCAGTGATGCCGGACTAAAAGGACGGAGTGTAGGCGGTGCGCAGGTTTCGGAAAAACATGCCGGTTTTCTGGTGAATAAGGGAGGTGCCACGACCCAGGATATTTTGGATCTGATCCGGATCTGCCAGGATACGGTATGGGAGCAGTTTGGCGTAAAGCTGGAAACGGAAGTGAAATTTATCGGGGAGCAATAAGACGGAAAGGGAGGTGTTTCGTCTGTGAGGTTCGTGATTGTTACGGGGATGTCCGGTGCCGGGAAATCATCGGCGCTGCGTTTTCTGGAAGATATCAACTATTTTTGTGTAGATAATATGCCGCCGGCGCTTCTGCCCAAATTTGCGGAGCTTTGTTTTGAGCAGGACGGCGGCTTTGAACGGGTAGCTATCGGAATTGATATCCGTGGCGGAAAACTGTTTTATGATCTGTTTTCCGTATTATTCCAGCTGCAGGAAAGCGGCTATGAATACGAGATCCTGTTTTTGGACGCAAAGGACAGTGTACTCATCAAACGGTATAAAGAAACCAGAAGGAGTCATCCGTTGTCCCGGAAGGGGTCCATTGAAGAAGGCATTTCCAAGGAACGGGAAATGCTGCGGGATGTAAAGTCGAAGGCGACCTATATTATTGATACCAGCAATGTATTAACGAGAGAATTGAAGGAGCAGATCAACCGGATCTTTCAGGATGATGAGAAATTCGACAATCTGGTTATTACTGTTTGTTCCTTTGGGTTCAAATACGGGATACCGCCGGACAGCGACCTGGTATTTGACGTGCGCTTCCTGCCTAATCCCTATTACATTTCCGAATTGAAGGAACTGACAGGAAACGATGCCCCGGTCAGTGATTATGTGATGGGGTTTGAGGAAAGCCGGGCCTTTTTGGACAAGCTGGTGGATATGCTGGAATTCCTGATCCCTCACTATATCAAAGAGGGAAAAAACAGCCTCGTCATCAGCATTGGATGCACAGGCGGAAAACACCGTTCAGTAACATTGGCAAACGCTTTGTTCGCGGCGCTGAGTCAGGAAAAGCATACAGTCCTTTTGAAGCATAATGACATTGAAAAAGATGCCAAGAGAAAAGGCTGAAAGGAAGAAGAAGGAACGAGGATTTTATGACGGAAATCGCAAATTTGTCATTTTCATATAAGGTTAAAGAGGAGTTGTCCGCCCATTTTGGGAATGCCCGTCATTGTATGATCGCGGAACTGGCTGCCTATATAAATATGTGTGGACAGATCGTCACTTTTGGAGATTCTTTTTGTTTAAAAATACATACAGAGAATTTTTTTGTAGTGAAAAAGTGCTTTACATTATTGAAAAATGCTTTTAATATTAGAGTTGAATTATCCGTACGCAGCGGCAGCCGGAAAAAGCGGTCATATCTTCTTTTGATCCGGGATTCTGCGGATGCGCAGCGGGTTTTGATGGCAGTCGGCGTGCTGCATCGTCAAAGAGGAGAGAGCAGACTGAAAAACTGTATTTATCCTCCTGTGACGGCATCTGTATGCTGCCGGCGGGCATATGTGAGAGGGGCTTTTATTGCGGCGGGCTCAGTAAATAATCCGGAAAAGAACTATCATCTGGAATTTGTTCTTTCTGACGCGGAGCTGGCGGTACAGCTGAAAGACCTGATCAATTCCTTTGAATTAGACGCCAAAATGGTGGAAAGAAAAGACCATTCTGTTGTATATCTGAAAGAAGGAGAGCAGATCGTAGATCTGTTTAATGTCATGGAAGCGCATGTGGCTTTGATGGATCTGGAAAATGTTCGGATCGTAAAGGAAATGCGCAATGATATCAACAGAAAGGTAAACTGCGAAACGGCAAATCTGAACAAGGTGGTCGGCGCTGCTGTAAAACAGCTGGAGGATATTGCCTATATTGAACAGACCATAGGTCTGGGGCAGCTGCCGGAACAGCTGGAGGAGCTGGCGAGGGTGCGGCTGGAATACCCGGATAAGAGTCTGAAGGAGCTGGGAACATATCTTTCAGAGCCTGTGGGAAAATCCGGCGTTAATCATCGTTTGCGTAAAATCAGCAGTATCGCGGAATCTTTGAGAGAGGGTAAGGGTGAAGTAGAATGACACAAAAAACAGTTACGATCAAAGCGGCTTTAGACGCAAGACAGGCAGCCTTCTTTGTACAGACTGCAGGCAAATTCAAGAGCGAAATCCGTATTGCCATTGAGGACAAGAAAATCAATGCCAAAAGCATCATGGGTACCATCGCACTGGATATGCAGGAAGGACAGTCTGCGCTGATTATTGCCGAAGGTGTGGACGAAGAAGCGGCGGTCAACGAATTGGCTGAGGTATTATCCTGATCTCCACTGGTTAAAAATACGAAAGAAAATAGAAATGAGAGCAAGGGGTGTCCCGAAAACGGACCTCCTTGTTTTTTTGTGTTCTAATTATGCAAATTGTGAAAATAAAGGAACGTATGTTTTATAAATAAAACTGTTTTTTTATATAAAATCGACAAAAACAAATATATGTTCGTATTATGATTGAATGAGAATTACGAATTGTGATATAATGAGAGCAAAGTAATGGAAAGGGGGACAATACATTGAAAAAGATTGTCGTTGCGCTTTTGATGGGAATGCTTTTATTGCTTCCCGTAGTAGGAGTGGGAGAAAGTGAGGGCATCGGTGTCTCCATCGACGGGGACAAAGTGGTCTATACATCTTCCTCGGGAAAGCCGTTTGTGGATACGGCGGGCAGGACACAAGTGCCGTTTCGCCAGACAATGGAGGAATTTGGCTGCGAGGTATCATGGGAGGAAAATACACAGACGGCTGTGGCCTCCAAGGATGGTATTGTAGTTAAAGCGCCCATCGGTGAGAAGAATATTTACCGTAATGGTGTAAAGGTAGAAAATGATACGGCGGCATTGATTCAGGGTGGCAGAACCTATTTGCCGATTCGTGTGGTTCTGGAAAGCTTTGGGGCAAAGGTTGTCTGGAATGGTGCGGAAAATATGGTAGAGGTCTCTCTTTCCGTAAATGAGAATGGCCAGATTCAGGTGCATTTTCTGGATGTGGATCAGGCGGATGCCATATTGATCGACGATGGAGATTTTGAGGTATTGATTGACGGCGGTACAAAAGCGGAAGGCAGTAAGGTGGTTTCCTATTTATCCGGGTATGTGGACGGAGATCTGGATGTTCTTGTGGCTACCCATGCCCATGAGGACCATATCGGCGGACTTCCGGCGGTATTTGACCGCTACACGGTGGATATGGTTATCGACAGCGGAAAAAGCGCGGACTCCGCGATCTATACGCTGTACAGCCAAAAACGTACCGCGGAGCAGTGTGTGTATGAAACTGCCGATCAGGGGAGAACTATTGAACTGCCCAGCGGTGCCAAACTGGAGATCCTTCCTATGAGCGGAAATTATACAGACGCCAATGATACCAGTGTGATTACACTGCTGGATTATGATGATGTGGAGGTTTTGTTCATGGGAGACGCCTCGACGGAGGTAGAACAGAACAATCTTTCCAGATTCAGCGATGTGGATGTTTTGAAAGCGGGGCATCACGGCTCCCGTACCGCGGGCAGTGCCGCCTTTTTGCAGCGGGTACAGCCAGAGTATGTGGTGATTTCCGCCGGATTGGATAACCGCTATGGACATCCTCATCAGGAAGCCCTTTCGGCATATTTGAATACCGGCGCAGCTGTATATGGCACCTTCCGCTCCGGGGATATTGTGATGACAACAGACGGCAGTGAGATTTCTTTCCAGACAAGCCGAAAATTGACAATGGCGGATGTTGGCGCCAAAAGCGGCAGCCAGACCACTTCCTCTGTGTCCGCTGCGGCGCCGGTTACAACGCCTTCGCAGCCTGCGGCATCTCAGCCGGTGGAAAGTACGGCCGTTTACATTGGAAACAGCAATTCCATGATCTTCCATAGAGCGGACTGCAGCTCGGTGGCCCGGATGAGCGAGAAAAATAAGGTATCCTTGCCTTCGGCGGCAGAGGCACTGGCACAGGGATACCGTGGATGCAAGATCTGCAATCCATAAGCAGGATGGATTTTGAAAAATCAAAAGCAGAAAGGTTCTTTGGCGGAAGAGTCTTTCTGCTTTTTTTCATGGGCAAAAGTCTGTTTTTTCTAAATTTATAGTTGAGAAAGTGTAGTACTTGACGTATACTTTTCTTTAGGTATTTTTTGTAAAAGAAAGAGGGGGAGTCTATGGAAGTGCTATCGATTGTGCTGCCGGTATTCGTCATGCTGGCACTGGGGATGACATGCAGCCGTATGAAGCTGATCTCAAGAGAAGGTATGGATGGGATCAAGCTTTTGGCTACCAATATCATGCTGCCGGTGGTATTGGTAGATGCTTTGGGAACTGCGGAATATAACGCCACGACGCTGTTGATCCTGATTGTCATGTTTGTGCAGCTGCTGATCGCTCTGGGGGCCGGGTACCTGTTTCGTCCGCTGGTGGGCGGCAGTGGAAAATATTTGCCCTTTCTGACAGCCAGCTTTGAGGGTGGCATGATGGGGTATCCGCTGTATATGGCAATCTGCGGAACTGCGATGCTGTCTAATATTGCAACGTTAGATATGGCAAACTGTATTTTTACCTTTACCGTATATCTGGCATTGATTACGGCCACAGGGAAAGGAAAGAACAGCGGCAGAGAACTGCTCAATACTGTTTTGCACGCACCTGCCATGTATGGTGTAGCTATCGGTATGATTCTGGGGGTAACGGGAATCCTGCCAAAGGTGGCGGCTTCTTCTGTGGGTGGAATCTATTCCGCTTTAGTGAGCATGATTACTACACCAGTATCCGCACTGATTTTGCTGTGTGTTGGCTATGATCTCCAGCTGGACAGACGGGTCCTGACGGCGGCGGGGAAATCCGCGGCGATCAGACTGGTTCTGCAGGCTGTGCTTCTGGCGGGCGTATGGCTGATTCTTAGCCGGTTTGTTACAGAACGGGAAATGTTTATCGCCATTGTTCTGTATGCTTTTATGCCGCCTTGCTTTATGAGTCCGCTCTATGCTGTGGATGAGCGGGATAAGGCGTATACTTCTACGACCATATCTTTATATACATTGATCTCTATTGCCGCTTTTACGGTGCTGACGGTCGTATTCAGCTGAGTTGGCAGTGGGACAGATGAGACAGAAACGCTTCGGTACCTTTGGAGACTGGGGCGTTCTTTTTTATGGCGATACCAATGGTACGGACAGAGGCAGGATGAATTGGGACAGCCGCGACCCGGAAACGGGAGGTGTCCGCCACCAGTTCATGGAGAAGGCTGATGCCCAGACCGGCTTCCGTCATGGAAAGTATGGCGTGGTCATCGCTGACGGCATGGATCATAGCCTGTGCCAACGGCAGCTGAGCGAGGATACGCCGGATTTCCTGATCCCGCTCTTCCACCGGCTGCAAAAGGATCTGGCCCCCAAAGGCCGACAGAGGGAAAGTCTGTTCCTTGGCCATAGGATGGTCCATGGGCAGCACGGCAACCAGTCTGTCCTGCAGAAGAGGATGTATTTCCAGATCCGCCTCCGCAGGCAAAGGCAAAAAGCCGCAGTCTATGATGCCCTGACGAAGCCACTCCCTGATCTGTGCGTACTCTCCGTGAAAGAGCTGAAAGGAAATCTGGGGAAATGCTTTTTGGAATTTTCCAAGAATATGAGGCAGAAAAGAGGCACTGACACTGGAAAAGGCGCCGATTCGTACAAAGCCGGCCTCGGCCTTATGAAGCCGGTGAATCTTTTCTTCCAACGTTTCCTGTGACTGGCAGATACTGCGCAGTTCTTCCAGAAGAGCCAAACCATCTGAGGTGGGGCTGAGATTTCCGCGATTGCGCAGCAGCAGCGGCAGATCCCATTCCTCTTCCAGCTGGGCGATCATACGGCTGACAGCGGACTGTGTATAGCCTAGCTGTTTTGCCGCCTTTGTGATGCTGCCGGTATGGATAACGGATAAATAAGCTCTGTATTTTTGTATCATGAAATCACAATCATTCTATTTTATCATATTTAATATGATAAAGATTCGTTTGTGGAATGTCAATTCATCAGATATAATGAAAAAAAGGAGGCGGTACGATGAAAAAGATTACAACGGAATATATTATTGAGAAATTTTCAAAAAATAATCCGGTGGCGGCTGTGGTAGAGCCGAGGGAACTTTTTGCGCTGGATACGCTGGACTGTTTTGGGAATATGTATTACGGGACGGCGGAAGAAGAAATGCCGCCCTCCAATCCGGCAACGGGAGCGGTCTATGTGAAAGGCGCTATGCCGGGGGATGTGCTGCGTATAGAGATTCGGAACATCCAGCTGGGCAAGAAGGCTGTCATCGAAAGCGTCGCGGGGAAAGGCTGTCTGGGAGAACTGGTAGAAGAGGATAGTTTTCAGGTGTATGAATTGGAGGAGACCAGCTTTTGTTATGGAGAAAAGAAACTGGCGCTCTCTCCGATGATTGGTGTTTTGGGAACTGCACCGGCAGAGAGGGAGATTCCTACCCTTTTGCCTGGGGCCCATGGAGGGAATCTGGACTGCCGGCTCATAAAGGAGGGGGCTGTGGTCTATTTACCTGTTTTTGTGGAAGGCGGTCTGCTTTCGGCAGGAGATCTGCATGGCCTGATGGCAGATGGAGAAGTCGGATACAGCGGGTTGGAAACCTATGGAACGGTCTGGATGCGCGTGGAAGTAATCAGCGGAGTTCGCCTGCCTTCTCCTATGGTGTATGCAGAAGGATGCTGGTATCTTTTGTCTTCCGCCGAAACGTTGGACGAGGCGGCGAAGCAGGTTTGCGTGGATCTGTGCGGTCTTTTGACGGAATATGAGGGCTGGAAACGGGAAGATACGGTACGACTGCTGAATTTGATTGGAAATTTAGAAATTTGTCAGGCGGTCAATCCTTTGAAAACAGTCCGTCTGGGAGTCGGCGAAGAATTTCTGGAGCGGCTGCCCAGGCGAATGCGGTCGGAGATTCTGGAATCAAAAACACCTGTCATTTGAAAGTGTGGAAATCAGAAAAACAGAGGCGTGTCCGCCAGAGAACGAATGATTGTGTGCGCAGTGGGAAACTGTATGGAATCCGGGGAATTTGCATATTGTATCTTTTTGGGATTAGGGATATAATGGATACTACGACACACGAAAAAAGAACAGTTTAATTTGCTGTAAAGCGGGAAGGGCGGACGATATATGAAAAAGAATTTGCTTGTTGCGCAGTCTGGGGGGCCATCTGCGGCGATCAATGCCACATTGTGCGGCGTTGTGGAAATGGGACTGGCAAATGATGAGATCGACAAGATTTATGGTGTAAGAAACGGCATTATGGGGCTGCTTTCCGAGCGACTGGTGGAATTAAACGAGCTTCTTGCGGAAGCTGACGCAAGACAGCTTCTTTGTCAAACGCCATCTTCTGTATTGGGGTCCTGCCGTATGAAGCTTTCTCCATGGGAAGAAAATTCCTATGAATATGAAAAAGTGATTGCTGTACTGCGAAAATATAATATCGGCTATTTTGTGTTTATCGGTGGCGGAGACTCTATGGATACTGTTGGCAAGCTGGCACAGTACTGCCGGGATCACCATTATGATATCAATATCGTAGGCGCGCCTAAGACCATAGACAATGATCTGGAGGGGACGGATCACGCGCCCGGTTTTGGTTCCGCGGCAAAATATATCGGCACTACCTTTTCTGAAATTGCCTGCGACTGTAATGTATACGCGCTGCCTTCCATTACCATTGTAGAGATTATGGGGCATGACGCCGGATGGCTGACGGCAGCGGCTGCGCTGGCGCGAATCAATGAGGATGATGCGCCGGATCTGATCTATCTTTGCGAGAAACCGTTTTCCATTGACCAGTTCCTGTTTGATATAAGGGAAAAAATGATGGAGAAGCGTTCTGTTATCGTGGCGGTCAGCGAAGGCCTGCGAGACGAGAATGGCGTTCGGATCGTGGATATCCTTCAGGAAAAGGCAGAGGAGGATCTGGGCTATAAAGTAGCCAGCGGCATCGCGCAGGGGCTGGAGGAAATTGTCCGCCAGGAGATCGGATGCAAGGTACGAGGCATCGAATTGAATCTGATGCAAAGATGCGCGTCTCACGCAGCCAGTCTGGTAGATATAGAGGAAGCCAAACGTTTGGGCTTTGAAGCGGCTGCCTATGCCGTAAAAGGCGTGACCGGCGAAATGGTCTGCCTGCGCCGCGTTGCCAACGAGCCCTATGAAACAGAGATCTTTTTGGTTCCTGTGGAGGAAATCCTGGGCAGAAGCAAGAAGGTGCCAGTGGAATGGATCAATGAAGAAGGAAATGACATCACAAAGGAAATGATGGATTATCTGCTGCCTTTGATTCAGGGAGAACTGCCCTGCACCTATCATCATGGCGTGCCGGTGCATTTCCATCTGCCCAAAGAGAAATAAATGTATAAAAAAGCCAAAAGATGCCCATACTCCCACTGAGGTGGTCGTATGAAAGTTCGGGACATACTTTTGGCTTTTCTTGTCTTCGTGTGCTTTGCGGCATTCGGATTTTGGTATACCTATGCGCCCCAGCCCCCTGCCCAGACAGAGGCGGAGGAGATTCTGCCGGCGGCGAAAGAAACTGTAATAGAGAAAGAGACGCAGATGGTCTATCAATATTATTATACCGACGATGATATTACAAAAGAACAGAAAGAACCGGCGCAGGATTATCTGGTGGGACTGGATCGAAGACAGCTGGAAAGTATTTTTCAGGGCTGGCAGCTGATCTATTTTTCGCCGGAGAAAGTGATTCTGCGGTGCAGCGTGGAGGGTGTGAGTACAGAAAGTTATCTGCTGGGGATCTTTGAAGGATATCTGGCCGTTTATTGTGAAAAGGAAGGACAGCAAATAACGCTGACAGAAAAGACGGATATCCCTGTGACCGCTTTGCCATTGGAGGAACAGCAGCAGCTACAGGAAGGAATCCGTGTAAATGGAGAGGAAAATCTGGCAAAATTATTATCAGACTATACAAGTTAGACAAAGAGAGATGGATAAAATTGTTGTTTTTGTGGATTTTGAAAAGACTGTAAAAAATTGCTAGACATTTAACGTCCCACGTGCTATAATCATAACTGTGAAAACTCCCCAATATTTTCACATTGCGGTTAACGCAATCCCAATAAGAAATACCTTCTCTTTGTGAAAATGAGCAGCCATCGGCAGGTTGCTCATTTTCATTTGCGTGAAAAACGTGGGGGCCTTTGTGAAAAAATGCGGATGATTCATTGCGATATTCCCATTTGACAGCTTTTTTCCGGCATATTATAATGGAGAAACGCAAGGATGGTGAAAAAATGTCATATGTTGATTTGATAAATAAAAAGAAAGTGGTCTATGATCCGGTTTTCCGCAAGGAGGCCGTATTCAGCGATGAAACACCAAGGTATCGCAGACCTGCGGAACCTTCCGCAGAGGATTTTGTTGAGGTGCGTCTGCGGGTAGGCGCCAATCAGGCTGCGGCTGCGTATCTTTGCATGAACGATAAAAAATATTTGATGGAAAAGATTTTTACAGAGGGCATGTTTGCTTATTACCGTGTACTGCTTCCGCCGACTGCGGAGCAGATGTGGTATTTCTTTTCCATTCAGCATATGGAAAAAGAATATTTTTACAGCCGTTACGGTGTGACAGAAGAAGAACCAAGAGACGGCCTTTTTTCCATTGTCCGGGATTTTCATACTCCTCAATGGGCCAAAGGCGCTGTGATGTATCAGATCTATGTGGACCGGTTCTGTAACGGGGACCCCACCAACGATGTTGTCAGCGGGGAATACCGTTATTTGGGAAAAATCGTCAGACGTATCGAGAAATGGGATACCAAACCCGAAAATGAGGATTTTCGGAATTTCTATGGCGGCGATTTGCGGGGGGTCATGGATAAGCTGGGATATCTGGCCTCTTTGGGGGTAGAAGTGATTTACCTGAATCCGATTTTTGTTTCTCCCAGCAGTCATAAATACGATACGCAGGATTACAGTCATGTAGATCCTCACTTTGGCGTGATTTTGAAGGACGAAAGCAAACTGCTTCATGGCAACGAAAAAAACAGCCGGGCGGAAAAATATATTGCCCGTACTACCGACCCCAAAAATCTGAAGGCAAGTGACGCACTTTTTGCGGAATTGGTTCAGAAAGCCCATGCCCATGGCATCCGTGTTATTCTGGACGGGGTATTCAATCACTGCGGCGCCTTCCATAAATGGCTGGATCGGGAAAAGATTTATTTTCATGATAAAGAAGGCGCTTTTTATTGCAGGAAAAGCCCTTATCACGATTTCTTTTACTGGAACCCTGACGGCACCTATGAGGGCTGGTGGGGCTATGAAAACCATCCCAAGCTGAATTATGAGAATACCAGACTGCGCGAAATGGTCATGGAAATCGGAAAGAAATGGGTTTCTCCGCCTTACTGCGCTGACGGCTGGCGTTTGGATGTGGCGGCGGATCTGGGAAAATCCGAAGAATTTAACCATCAGTTCTGGAAGGAATTCCGAAACGTGGTAAAGACAGCCAATCCGGAGGCAGTGATTCTGGCGGAGCATTATGGCGATGCGGCCAGATGGCTGGAGGGCGACCAGTGGGACAGCATTATGAACTACGATGCCTTTATGGAGCCTGTGACATGGTTCTTTACGGGCGTGAATAAGCATAGTACCGAGTATCGGGGAGACCTGCTGAATAATGCCGACTATTTCTGGGGCACCATGGATTATCAAATGGGAAAAATACCGGTACAGGCCAGAGAGACGGCGATGAATGAGCTTTCCAATCACGATCATTCCCGGTTCCTTACCAGAACCAATGGAAAGACGGGAAGACTTCATACAGAAACTGGTCATACCATGGAGGAAGGCATTCAGATGCCGGTGATGCGGGAGGCGGTACTGGTACAGATGACCTGGCCCGGCGCGCCGACGATTTACTATGGTGATGAAGCGGGGCTGACCGGCTGGACGGACCCGGATAACCGACGTACCTTCCCCTGGGGCAGAGAGGATCAGGAGCTGACAGACTACCATCGAGCGCTGATTTCTCTGCGGAAGGAAAATCCTGTGCTGCGGGAGGGTTCCTTGAAGAAGCTGCTTTCTCAGCAGGGGATTCTGGCCTATGGCAGGTTTGATGAGGAAAGCCGTATGGCGGTACTCTGCAATAATTTGGAAACGGAAGTATATCTGGAAGTAGAGCTTTGGCAAATGGAGGTATCTCTTTTTACAGGGATGCGTGTTTTGATGGAAACGGACGAAAGGGGATACCGGCTGCCCGAGGATAAGATTCTGACGGTAGAAAACGGCATTTTGCGCTTAACGATGCCACCGAGAAGCGGTCTGCTTTTGAAAGAAGTGAAAGAATGAGAATTCGGATATTATATGATGAAAAAGGCATAATGGCGGTGGTGAAGCCGCCGGGGATGCCGGCGCAGCCTGATAAAACGGGAGACAAAGATCTTCTGACGGCGCTGGAGGAAGAAACCGGACACAAGGTTCATCTGGCCCATCGTCTGGACCGGCCCGTAGGCGGGGTACTGCTGCTGACGAAAACGCCTCGGGCAGAGGCGGCTGTTGCCAAGGCCATGGCGGCCGGTCAGCTGCAAAAAACATATTTGGCGGTGCTTTGCGGTGTGCCCCAGGAAAAAGAGGGCCTTTGGGAGGATTATCTCTGGAAAAACGGCCGTACCAATTTGTCGGAGGTGGTTTCCAAGGACAAAAAGGGGGCAAAACTGGCGCGGCTGTCCTACGAGGTTCTGGGAGAGAAGGAAGGGCTTTCTCTGGTGCGTATCCATCTGATGACAGGACGGCACCACCAGATTCGTGTACAGACCTCCAGTCGGGGATTGCCGATCTGGGGAGACAGGAAGTATCATCCTTCCCCGAAAACGGCGCAGGGAGGCCAAATAGCCCTTTGGTCCTGCGGTATGGAGGGAAAACTGGAAAAGAACTGGTCTCTTTGTGTGAAAGCGTTTCCGGAAGAGGACCCCTTCACGCGTTTTATGGAAATATTGGAAAAAATGTAGAAAAGAATACTTTGCTTTTTCCTGCGATTTGTATTATAATATTGATTTGATAGAAGACAGAATAAAAGAACAGCGATGTTCTTTTATTTTCAGGATAAGATTAGCAATCACAAAGCGAAATGGCTAACAAAAATGTAAAGGTTGGTGAGATCTATGCAGGGAAAATATACGAAAAAAGCGCAGGAAGTCATTCAAAGAGCCCAGGAGGCCGCTTTGAAGCTGGGAAATAAATACGTCGGTACAGAACATATTTTGCTGGGGCTGACACTGGTCAATGACAGCGTTGCTTACAAGGCGCTGGAAATGCAGGGTGTGACTTATCACCAGATTATGGAGAAAATTCAGAATATGACCGTTGGCAATACGTCATATTTCATTCCGTCCGATTTTACACCGAGGGCAAAGCGTGTGGTGGAGTTCAGTGTGCAGGAGGCGTTCCGTATGGGGACCGGCTATGTCGGCACGGAGCATATCCTGATCGCTTTGATCCGGGAAAATGATAATATTGCTGTAAGGATTATGACCGCATTGGGCGTAAATCTCCAGCGGCTGTATGATGATATCATGGTGATGCTGGGCGAGGGAGAAAACCAGACAAATAATGTCTACGGCATGAATCCTCAGTCGGAGCAGCAGGAAAAAAGCGCCACGGAAACATTGGATAAATTCAGCCGGAATCTGACGGAGCTGGCAAAGAAAAACAAATTTGACCCCATTGTGGGAAGAGATAATGAGATCGAGCGGATTATTCAGATTTTGAGCCGCCGCACAAAAAATAACCCCTGTCTGATTGGTGATCCCGGTGTAGGCAAGACTGCCATTGTGGAGGGGCTGGCCCAGAAGATCGCCGAGGGCAATATTCCCGATACACTGAAAAATAAAAAAATCGTGAGTCTGGATCTGTCTGCTATGGTGGCGGGTTCCAAGTACCGCGGGGAATTTGAGGAAAGAATGAAAAAGGCGCTGGATGAGGTCAAAGCCGATGGGAATATCATTCTCTTTGTGGATGAGATCCATACTATTATTGGAGCCGGCGCCGCGGAGGGGGCCATTGACGCCTCCAATATCCTGAAGCCTTCTCTGGCGAGAGGGGAAATACAGCTGATTGGGGCAACTACCGTGGAAGAATATCGCAAGCACATTGAAAAGGACGCGGCCTTTGAACGCCGATTCCAGCCGGTAAAGGTGGAGGAGCCGGAGGAAAGCGCCGCTGTGGAAATGCTGCGGGCACTGCGGGATAAATATGAGGTTCATCATAAAGTAACCATTACGGACGACGCCATCGAAGCGGCGGTAAAGCTATCTGCCCGGTATGTGCCGGATCGTTTTCTGCCCGATAAAGCCATTGATCTGATTGATGAAGCGGCATCCCGTCTGCGGCTGAAAGCCTATACGGCACCGGCGGATGTAGCAGAGCTGGAAAAAAAGATTGATGAGATGGAAAAGGAAAAAGAAGAATCCATCAAAACGGAAGAGTTTGAAAAAGCTGCGGAGATCAAACGGGTACAGGATCAGCTGCGGGGGGAATTGAAAGAAGCCAAGAAACAGTGGGAAGAAAAACACAGCGGCGCCGATCAGATGGTAACCCGAGAAGAGGTAGCTGAGGTAGTGTCCCGCTGGACGGGAATTCCTCTGCAAAGCCTGCGGCAGGAGGAAAGCCAGCGGCTGCTGCATTTGGAGGATGTGCTGCATCAGCGTGTCATCGGTCAGCAGGAAGCGGTGAAAGCTGTAGCGCGCGCCGTGCGCCGTGGTCGTGTCGGGTTGAAAGATCCCAATCGGCCCATTGGTTCTTTCCTGTTCCTGGGGCCGACGGGTGTCGGGAAAACAGAGCTTTCCAAGGCGCTGGCGGAAGCTTTGTTCGGAGACGAGAATGCCATGATCCGCATTGATATGTCCGAATATATGGAAAAATACAGTGTATCCCGTATGATTGGGTCTCCTCCGGGCTATGTAGGCTATGAAGAGGGTGGCCAGCTCAGTGAGAAGGTGCGTCGGAATCCCTATTCCGTAATTTTGTTCGATGAAATCGAAAAGGCTTCTCCGGAAGTGTTCAACGTCCTGCTGCAGGTACTGGATGATGGCCATATTACAGATGGTCAGGGCAGGAAAGTGGATTTTAAAAACACTGTTATTATCATGACTTCCAACGCGGGCGCCAGAAGCATCGCCGCTCCAAAGCGCATGGGCTTTACCAGCATGGAAACAGCGGAACAGAGCTATGAGTTCATGAAAAAAAGCGTGATGGAAGAAGTAAAACAGATCTTTAAGCCGGAATTTCTGAACCGTATCGATGATACCATTGTGTTCCATTCTCTGGAAAAAGAGGATCTGCTGGAGATTGTGAAACTGATGTGCCGGAGTCTGTCCAAACGGATTCAGGAAAATATGGGCATCGAGGTAACCTTTACGGAAAAGGCGCTGGAAAAGATCGCGGAAGCGGGATACGACAAAGCTTATGGAGCAAGACCTCTTCGCCGGGCCATCCAGACTCATATCGAGGACGCCTTTGCCGAGGAATATCTTCAGGGTGCTTTTCATGCCGGAGATCATGTTTCCATTGGTCTTAAGACCGGCGGATTCTCCTTCCGGGTTGTGAAATAAGCTGTGATTTATTTGCAGAAATAAACCGATTTTTGGTATATACCTGCGGAGGGTTTTGTGATATAATGACTCTGATTAAGAAGGCAACCAATCACGTCTTTGCAAAAGGGCGAAAAAAACAGGTATAGAAGAGTATATTGGGAGGTACCGAAAATGGCAGTAATTGAAGAATTGATCAGAAAAGAAGATGACGGCAGTATCAGCTTCGGCAACTATCTGATGGATGAAAAGAAAAAAGTTCTGGATTTCGAGGTCCAGGGTGATCTGTATAAAGTGAAAACATTCCGTGAAATCACAAAACTGGAAAAGAACGGCAAAATGCTGCTGGAGGTCGTACCCGGTGCGACCGTACATAATTTCCTGATGAGCGAAAAAGGTGTTTCCTTTGTGGTTGAGGCCAAGGAAGATCTTCAGATGACACTGGAACTGGAGGCGGAAACAGAATACCGCATCCTGGTGGACGACGTGAACCTGGGCAAGATGAAAACCAATATGGCCGGCAAAGTAACGTTCAGTCTGGAAGTGCAGAAGGAAGAGTACGCTGTAAAGATCAGCAAGATCGGCTGATTGGCGGAATAGAAAAAGTTGAACTGCGAAATGGATAAAACGTAAAATGTTTTATCCATTTTATTTTATATAGGATCGAAGGAGGTGGAGCGTTGAAAGAGAAAATCATATATGAATGTAGTGAATGTGGTTATTTATCTCCAAAATGGATGGGAAAATGTCCGAATTGTGGAGAATGGAATACATTGTCCGAGAAAAAAGAAATAAAAGGGCAGAAGAAGGCGGCCCTGCGGGATAAACCGGTGCTTTCCCGCCTGGCGCAGATTGAAAACAGGGAAGATGCACGGATATGCACAGGGATCTCAGAATTTGACCGTGTGCTGGGCGGCGGCATGGTGCGGGACTCTGTTACTATTTTGACCTCTCCGCCCGGGGGAGGAAAATCCACCCTGGCGCTGATGGCAGCCTGCGAGACGGCAAAACAGGGATTTCGTGTGCTGTATGCTTCCGGTGAGGAAAGCGAAACGCAAATCAAGAGCAGAGCGGACCGTATTTTAGGTATCATTGAGGAGAATATCTGGATTCTGGCAGATACTTCTATGGATGCCGTGCTGGCGGCCATAGAGGAAATCCAGGCGGATCTGATTATATTGGACAGTATACAGACCTTCGCGCTGGCAGAGTATTATCCGGCCCGGGCGGGCAATCCTACCCAGACCATGGAATGTGCCTCCGCATTGGTTCAGTGTGCGAAAAATAAGAAAACACCCCGCGCGGTACTGATGATCGGGCAGATGAACAAAAACGACGAAATCGCCGGACTGCGGGCGCTGGAGCATCTGGTGGATACGGTACTGGTCATGGAAGGAGAAGGAGCCGATGAGCTGCGGGGGCTGACGGCGACAAAAAATCGTTTCGGCAGCACAGGAGAGATGGGATTTTTCTCTATGACTGAAAAGGGGCTGGTATCTATCGACAATCCGTCTCTTTATTTTATAACAAAAAGAAGCAGGGAACAGGCTGTTTCCGGCAGTGCTCTTACGGTGCTGCGGGAAGGTTCTAGAGCTGTGGTGGCGGAGGTGGAAAGTCTGGTTTCCCGGTCGTTTTCTCCTTATCCTTCCCGAATCAGCGAAAGCATGAAGCGGGAAACCCTTCATACACTGCTGTCGATTCTGGAACAGCGCGGCGGCATACAGCTTCACGATAAGGATGTGGTAGTGAAAACCACCGGCGGGCTGCGTCTGAAGGAGCAGGCGGCAAATCTGGCGGTGTTGATGAGTATATTGTCCTCCGCAAAGGAAAAACCCCTTCCGCCGGACTGGGCGTTTATTGCTGATGTGGGGTTGACGGGAGAATTGAAAAAAGTGCCGGGACTGGAAAGCAGAATCCGGGAATTGGATCGTATGGGATACAGCTGCGTGGTTACAGCTCAGAATGTGGCCCCTTCTGTGGAATATGCCCATATCCGGGTGGCGGAATGTCGTACTTTATCGGAGGTCATTAGACTGATTTTTCCCGGAAAAAGGTAAATTTTGGTTGTTTGATACACTTTTCCTATCATTTCTTGCATTTTTTTTAGTTTACGAATAGAAGAACCTATATTATAATAAAACAATAGGCATTTAGGAGATTGACTGTTTTACAGTGATGGATAAAAGAAAAGGAGGTATGAGAAGGATGCAGAAGGCAGAAATTAAAAAATTTAAAAAGGTGCTGGTAGCCAACCGTGGTGAAATTGCCATTCGTGTTTACCGTGCGCTGAATGAACTGGGAATCCAGACAGTAGGTATTTTCTCTAAAGAGGATAAATATTCTCTGTTCCGTACAAAAACAGATGAGGCATATATGCTGAATCCGGAAAAGGGTCCCATTGACGCATATCTGGATATCCGCAATATCATCAACATTGCAAAGGCAAAGGGCGTAGATGCCATCCATCCCGGTTATGGCTTTTTGTCCGAAAATCCGGATTTTGTAGATGCCTGCAACAAGGCGGGGATTGCTTTTATCGGCCCCAATCTGGATGTTATGTATGCCATGGGGGACAAGATCTCCTCTAAAAAAATGGCCATTGAATGTAACGTGCCCATCATTCCCGGCGTAGACCATGCGATCCGCAGTCTGGATGAGGTGATGGAGGTTGCTGAAAGAGTCGGCTATCCCGTTATGCTGAAAGCCAGCAACGGCGGCGGCGGCCGTGGTATGCGTATCGTAAATTCAGCGGAAGAAATGCCCAAGGAATTTGCGGAAGCAAGAAACGAAGCAAAGAAAGCATTTGGTGATGATAAGATTTTCGTAGAAAAATATCTGCGCGATCCGAAACATATCGAAGTACAGGTGCTGGGAGACAAATACGGCAACGTGGTACATCTGTATGACCGTGACTGCTCCGTACAGCGCCGTCATCAGAAGGTAGTGGAGTTTGCTCCCGCCTTTACCGTAAGCGATTCTGTCAGAGAAAAAATCTTTGCGGACGCGGTTCGTCTGGCAAAGCATGTAGGATATAAAAACGCCGGTACACTGGAATTTTTGGTGGATGCCGACGAGAACTACTATTTCATTGAAATGAACCCTCGTATCCAGGTAGAACATACCGTTACGGAGGAAGTAACAGGCATCGACATTGTGCAGGCACAGATCCTCATTGAAGAAGGCTATCCTCTGGATTCCCCTGAGATCAACATTCCTTCTCAGGATGCGATCCCCTGCAACGGCTATGCCATCCAGCTGCGTGTTACCACAGAGGACCCTGCCAACAACTTCCTGCCGGATACCGGCAAGATCAGCGTATATCGTTCTCCTGCCGGCAACGGTATCCGTCTGGACGGCGGCACAGCCCATACCGGCGCGGAAATTACACCGTTCTATGACAGCCTGCTGGTAAAGATTATTGCTCATGACAGGACTTTTGAAGGTGTGACAAGAAAAGCTGTTCGTGCCATTAAAGAAACAAGAATCCGTGGCGTAAAAACGAACATTCCTTTCCTCATCAACGTATTGCAGAGCGATGTATGGAACGCGGGCAAATGCACAACAACTTTTATCGAAAAAACACCGGAGCTGTTCCATATCGTACTGGGCAAAGACAGAGCGACAAAGATCGCCGAATTTATTGGCAACAAGATCGTTAACGAGTCCAGAGGACATAAACCGGAATTCGATCCCATTGTTCCACCTTCCTTTGGTCAGGACGAAAACGGAAAGATCATTCAGGTGGAAGGTGCGAAGGACAAGTTCCTGCGTATGGGCGCGGCAGAATATACACAGAGCCTGCTGAAAGAAAAACGTCTGCTGGTAACAGATACGACCATGCGTGATGCCCACCAGTCTCTGATGGCGACACGTCTGCGTACCAACGACTTGATCGTGGCAGCGCCTGCAACCAATATGGCGATGGCAAATGCTTTCTCCGTAGAGGCATGGGGCGGCGCTACCTTCGACGTTGCGTATCGTTTCCTGACAGAGTCCCCTTGGAGAAGATTACAGCAGCTTTCTCAGGCGATGCCCAATACATTGATTCAGATGCTGCTGCGTGCATCCAACGCGGTTGGTTATGCAAACTATCCGGATAACGTAGTAAGAGAGTTTATCAAAGTTTCCGCGGAACGTGGCGTTGACGTTTTCCGTATCTTCGATAGCCTGAACTGGCTGGAAAACATGAAGATGCCCATAGAAGAAGCACTGAAAACAGGCAAGATCGTAGAAGGCGCGATCTGCTATACCGGCGATATTCTGGACCCCAAGGAAACAAAATATACATTGGATTACTATATCCGCAAGGCAAAAGAACTGGAAGCAATGGGCTGCCACATTTTTGCCATCAAGGATATGGCAGGTCTGTTGAAACCTTACGCTGCCAAGGAGCTGTTTAAGGCCCTGAAGGAAGAACTGCATATTCCTCTGCACCTGCATACTCACGATACCACAGGCAACGGTGTCAGCACCGTGCTGATGGCTGCGGAAGCAGGGGTAGATATTGCCGACCTGGCAATCCAGTCCATGAGCTCCCTGACCAGCCAGCCTTCCATGAACGCTGTTGTGGAAGCACTGCGCGGCACAGAAAGAGATACCGGTCTGGACCCCGATCAGCTGGTAGAACTGAGCCACTACTATCAGGGCGTTCGTCAGATCTTCACTGGCTTTGAAAGCGAAATGAAGACACCCAACACAGAAATCTACAAATATGAAATTCCCGGCGGTCAGTATTCCAACCTGCTGGCACAGGTAAAATCCATGGGCTCCGCGGATAACTTCGAGGAGATCAAACACCTGTATAAAGAAGCCAACGAGCTTTTGGGCAACATTGTAAAGGTAACACCTTCTTCCAAGGTAGTAGGTGATATGGCCATTTTTATGTCCAAGAACGGCCTGAATAAAGACAACATCCTGACAGAAGGCAGAGATATTTCCTATCCTGAATCTGTTGTGGATTACTTTATCGGCAACATCGGTCAGCCGGAAGGCGGTTTCCCCAAGGAACTGCAGGAGATCGTGCTGAAGGGCAGAAAACCCATCGATGGTAGAGCAGGTGCGCTGCTGCCTCCTGCGGATTTTGAAGCCATCGGCAAGCATCTGAAAGAAAAACATGTTATGAAGAGTGTAAACTCCAGAAATGTCATCAGCTATGCCCTGTATCCTAAGGTGTATGACGATTACTGCGACCATTGGGAATACTACACAGACGTATCCAAACTGACCAGCGATGTTTACTTCTTTGGTCTGGCTAAAGGTGAGGAAACTTCCATTGAAATCGGCGAAGGTAAAGATATCATCATCAAATTTATCGACATGTCCGAACCGGATCAGAATGGTTTCCGTGCTTTGACCTTTGAGATCAACGGCGTAATGCGTGAAGTCAAGGTTCTGGATAAACATCTGGAAGTTAAGAGTGACGGTAAGCTGAAAGCGGATAAGAACAATCCTTTCCATCTGGGTTCCTCCATCCCTGGTACCATCAGCAAGATCATGGTAAAAGAGGGCGAGGAAGTCAAGAAGAACCAGGCGCTGCTGACCATCGAGGCTATGAAGATGGAAACCTCCATCGTAGCCAAGGAAGACGGCAAGATCGACAAGATTTATGCGGTGGAAGGCGAAAAAGTCAGCCAGGGCGATCTGTTGGTTTCCTTTGTACAGGGTGAGGAATAATTCCGAAAAGCATTGTGAAATACAATGTTCTGTAAAAGGCATATCAAAAAGTAAAGATAAAGCAGGCTCCCCTTGAAAAATATGTGTTTTCTCAAGGGGATTGCAAATGACTATCTTCCTAAGAAAATAGTTTCTATCAGAAAAGAATTGCTGGATTCCCTTGTATTTAGAGGGATTCCGGCAATTTTTGCTTTCTGGTGAAAATGCTTCTATACGTTCCTTTTTATTTATAGGAGGAGAATCTCGGAAAAAAGAAATACGTGTATTGTATCCAAAGGAGAACTCGTGCTATACTAAAAACAAAGAAAGGGGAAAGGTGTGGAACGGATGAAAGACTGGAAAAGTATATATCAGGAACGATTGGTATCAGTGGCGGAGGCTGTGGCTCATATCAAATCAGGAGATCGTGTCTCTGTGGCCCATGTAGGTTCGGAACCCTTTGCGTTATTGGAGGAAATGGTGCGCCAGAAGGAGCGTTATAGGGGCGTAAGTCTGTATTTTTTGCTGTCTCTGGGCGATGCCGGTTATATGGTGCCGGGGATGGAGGAACATATCCGCTTTCATGGCATCTTTTTGGGAGGCTCTACCAGAAAAGGCGTGGCGGAAGGCAGAGGAGAATATCTTCCCTGTTATTTCCATCAGTATCCGGAAATGCTGCGTGCCAGAGGCGGTCTGGATGTTCTGTTGATTTCTGTTACACCGCCGGACAAGCATGGATATTGTTCCATGGGAATGGGGATTGACCATTTGCCGGAATTGAAGGATGACGCGAAAATCGTTATTGCGCAGGTGAATCCCTCTTTGCCCAGAGTTATGGGTAACAGCTTTATCCATGTATCCGAAATTGATTATCTGGTGGAGGCGGATCGGCCTATTCCGGAGCTGTCCCCGGCAAAAATTACGGAGGTAGAGCGTAAGATTGGCCAATACTGTGCCTCTCTTGTGAAAGACGGAGATACGCTTCAGCTGGGGATCGGCGGTATTCCGGATGCAGTGGTGACTTTTCTGACGGAAAAAGAAGATCTGGGCCTTCATACGGAAATGGCGGCGGATGGTGTTGTGGATCTGATAAAAGCCGGGAATATCAATAATAAACGAAAAAAGATCAATAAGGGAAAAAGTATCGCCACTTTTGCGGCAGGCACGAGAAAGCTCTATGATTTTCTGGATGATAACCCGGCCTTTGAGCTTCATCCCGTCCAGTATGTGAACCACCCTAATATTATTTCCCAAAACGATAATGTGGTCTCTATCAATTCCTGTATTCAGGTAGACCTGATGGGACAGGCCAACGCGGAAGTAGTCAAAGGGATGCAGTTCAGCGGTGTAGGCGGTCAGGTGGATTTTATCCGGGGCGCTAATATGAGCAAGGGCGGCCGTGCCATCATGGCACTGCCCTCTACGGCGGCGAAAGGAACCATTTCCAAAATCGTGCCTTTTCTGGATCACGGAGCCGTGGTAACCACGGGAAGAGCGGAAATCAATTACGTAGTTACAGAATATGGTATAGCCCAGCTTTGGGGAAAGACGCTGCGGGAACGGGCAAAAGAATTGATTGCCATTGCCCATCCGGATTTCCGGGAAGAACTGAAAGAAGAATACGCAAGAAGATTTCATGAAAAATTGCGTTAAAGAGAAAACAGCCGTCCGGCAAATATCCGGACGGCTGTTTTTTCATGATTCAGCTTTCTAATGGTTTTTCTTTTACAAACAGCATGAAAAAGGCAATCACCAACAGCAAAATGCAGAAGAGAAGAGCGAGACTGCCTCGCAGCTTCGTTCCAACGGCGCCCAGACCGGCGCCCAGAATAAAGAAAAGGATGATGCCGTAATAGTGCAAAGCTTTCTCCCAACGAGTTTTGTCTCTGGTTTCCAAAAAACGAACCAGATGCTCTGTGCCGCTGCGCAGATTGCCGGTACACATGGTAGTAGCAAAGGGCATACCGTGGACCTTACGAAAACTCTGTACCTGCAAAGAGCAAATAAAGGAAACCAAAGCGTTGGCGATGGCGTCGGCAGAACCCAATGGCAAAAGCAGTACTACCACCAGACAGACGATTTCCAGCAAAAGTACCAGCTGCCGCCAGTGGAGGGCCAAACGGCCTTCTTCCCAGCGGTGAATCCATTCTCCTGTAAATACACCGAGAACAAAGGCAAATATTGGCACCAGATAAAACAGGGCTTTTCTCCAGTCTCCCTCGGAAAGGCGCACACCCAAAAGGACGATATTGCCTGTCTGGGCATTGGCAAAGACCTGTCCTCTGGCCAGATAAGTATAGGCGTCCAAAAATCCGCCTACCACTGCCAGCATGGCACCAAGACGGAAGGAATCGGACATTTGATTGGTATGTATTGGCATAAGATATTTCCTCCGTTACATCAGGTATTTTCGGTCCAGTGCCCGGTATTGAAGGACTTCCGCTAAATGACGCACCGTAATTGGCCCGCCGCCGTCCAGATCTGCCGCCGTACGGGCAACCTTTAGTATTTTATGGTAGGCTCTGGCGCTAAGATCCATGGTATCGAAGGCTTTTTTCAACAGCTCTCGTTCCATCTCTCCCAGTTGGCAATAAGAGTCTATCTGCGCGGCATTTAACTGAGCGTTAAAGAAAATCCCTTCGTCTTTATATCGTTCCAGCTGTATTTTATGTGCTCGAACCACACGTTCCCGTATTTGTGCGGAGGTCTCGCCCTGAGGGGCGTTTTCCAGATCCTCATAACCTACGGCGGGCATTTCTACCATCAGGTCGATACGATCCAGCAAAGGTCCGCTGATTTTCCCCTGGTATTTGGCAATTTCCGCTGTGGTACAGCGACATTTGTCCCCTGTGCCCAGATAGCCGCAGGGGCAGGGATTCATGGCCGCCACCAGCATAAAATCGGAAGGGAAGGTCAGAGTGCCGTTGACACGGGCAATAGTGACTTTTCGGTCTTCCATAGGCTGCCGCATGACTTCCAAAGCCGTTCTCTGAAATTCCGGGAGTTCGTCCAAAAAGAGCACGCCGTTGTGTGCCAGAGAAATTTCTCCCGGCTTGGGAACTCTGCCGCCGCCGGTAAGAGCGGAAGCGGAAATGGTATGGTGGGGCGAACGAAAAGGCCGGTGATGAATCAGCACGTTTTTGTTTTTTAACAGGCCCGCTACGCTGTAAATTTTTGTGATCTCGATGCTTTCGGCAAAGGAAAGATCCGGCAGTATCGTGGGGAACCGCTTTGCCAGCATGGTTTTGCCGGAGCCGGGTGGTCCGATCATGAGGATATTGTGTCCGCCTGCTGCTGCCAGCTCCATGGCACGTTTGGCGTTTTCCTGCCCCTTTACATGAGAAAAATCCAGAAGAGGATCTCCGCCGCTTTCCTCATAAAGAGCCTGAAGATCTAACGAAACGGGAGACAGCGTTTCTTTTCCTGTCAGAAAGGATACCATCTGCCGGAGACTGTGGATCGCGTAAACTTCCATGCCTTCTACCAGAGCCGCTTCTTCCGCGTTTTCAAAGGGGACGATACATTTTTGTATGCCCTCTTGCAGGGCGCCATAGACCATAGGCAAAATCCCGTTGACAGGCCGCAGAGAACCGTCCAGAGAAAGCTCTCCGGCAAAAAGAATACCTTCCAGCGCAGAGACAGGAAGGATTTCACAGCAGGCCAGAATCCCTGCCGCAATAGGAAGGTCAAAGGATGCACCTTCCTTTCTTGTGTCTGCGGGAGCCAGATTAACGGTGATGCGTTTAACAGGGAAGGAAAAACCGGAATTGCGGATGGCGGTGCGAACACGTTCCCGGGATTCCTTTACGGCGGAATCGGGCAGACCCACAATATCAAAGGCAGGCAGACCGCTGCTTAGGTCTACCTCTACATTGACATGATACCCATCTATTCCCATAAGAGCTGAACTGTTTACAATGGCCAGCATCTTGTCACCTTCTTTTTCGAAATTTTTTCTTATTTATCATATCAATATTTACGAATCGGTGCAATCTATTTTAGGGATTTCTACTATATAATAGGGGTGAATTCACAAAAATATCAAAAATTTCAAAAAAAATCATTGAATTTTGAGAAGAAAGCATATATAGTAGATTTCGTAACTCAAAGGCAGGCGGAGGTGTCTTATGGAAGAATATTACTTGATGTGGCTTTCCCGCTTTATGGTGCATCAGGGGAACAAAGCCCGTTCTCTGATTTCTTATTTTGGTTCGGCGGAAGAGATCTGGCGTGCCAGACCGGAAAAATTAAGGGCTTGTCCGTATATTTCTCCCAAATTGGCAGATACTTTGCTTGCGAACAGAGATGGGACACAGCTGGATGAATGGATCGGGGAGTTAGAGGAGAAGGAAATCAGATTTTATTCTCTGTATCATCCGGAGTATCCCTCTTTGCTGAAAGAGATTCACAATCCTCCTTTCGGTATTTATGTCAAAGGCACACTGCCGGAGGACGAGATTGATAAAGTCGGTGTTATCGGTGCAAGACGCTGTTCCCAGTACGGCGCATCGGTGGCTTACCGTATGACGAAGGAACTGGGCAGAACCAATGTAATCGTTGTCAGTGGTATGGCCCGCGGCGTAGATTCCATGGGACACAAAGGGATTATGGACGGCGGAGGAAGGACCATTGCTGTTTTGGGCTGTGGTGTGGATGTATGTTATCCGGCAGAGAACCGGGAACTGATGGAGCGCATTATGGATAATGGATGCGTCATATCTGAGTATCCACCGCAGACACCGGCGATTCCGTACCACTTTCCGTATCGCAATCGAATCATAGCGGGTCTATGCAAAATGATTGTGGTAGTGGAAGCTGGCAAAAAGAGCGGTACCCTGATTACGGCGGATCTGGCTCTGGAAAATGGACGGGATGTATTTGTGGTGCCGGGAAATGTGACCAGTGCCCTGAGCGAGGGGACCAATAACCTGCTGAAGCAGGGCTGTCCTGCTATTACAGAATCCGGTGATATTTTATTTGAACTGGGCATTTCTTATAAAGAAGGCGAAAAAGAAAAATTCAGAAAAAAAGTAGCGGCGAATCTTTCGCCGGAGGAACAGGAAATCTACGGCCTGATTTCCGAGACAGAACCGATCACAGCGGAAGAGATCGGACGAAAGCTGGAACGGAACATACAGGATGTACAGTATATGCTATCTCTTTTAGAGATTTCCGGACATATCCAGAAGCTGCGTCAGGCAGGATATATCCGGCAGTAGATCATCAGAACATGGGGTGAATTATGACGAAAACAGAAACGGCAAAAACGAAAAAAACGCCTAAGAAATCTGCCTCCAAAAAGTATCTGGTTATTGTGGAATCTCCCGCAAAGGCCAATACCATCGGCAAATTTCTGGGCAGCAGTTATAAAATCGAGGCGTCTATGGGCCACATCCGGGACTTGCCCAAAAGTCAGATGGGCATAGACATCGAGCATGATTTTGAACCGAAGTATATTACGATTCGAGGCAAGGGCGATCTTTTGAGCAAACTAAAAAAGGACGCCAAAAGCGCCGATAAAGTTTATCTGGCAACTGACCCGGACCGTGAGGGGGAAGCCATCAGCTGGCATCTGCTTCACGCTTTGAATCTGGGAGAGGATAAACCTGTCAGCAGAATTACATTTAATGAAATCACAAAGGCGGCGGTAAAACGCTCTATTACAGAGGCCAGAGATATTGACATGGATCTGGTAGATGCCCAGCAGGCCAGACGTGTGCTGGATAGAATGGTGGGTTATACCATCAGTGACCTTCTGTGGAAGAAGGTAAAGAAGGGTCTCAGCGCCGGCCGTGTACAGTCTGTTGCTCTGCGGATCGTCTGTGACCGAGAGGAAGAAATCCGGGATTTTATTCCGGAGGAGTATTGGACCATTGGCGCCAAAATGGAAAACGATCAGAAAAAGACCTTTGAAGCCAGATTTTATGGCAAGGGCGAGGAAAAAATGGAGCTGCCCAATGAGGAAACGGTGCAGCAGGTGCTGAAAGGTCTGGAAAAAGCAAAGTTTGCAGTCACAGAAGTGAAAAAAGGAACCAGACAGAAAAAGCCGGTGGCGCCTTTTACCACCAGTACCATGCAGCAGGAAGCCAGCAAGCATCTGAATATGGCAACCCAGAAGACCATGATGATTGCGCAGCAGCTGTATGAAGGTATCCATGTCAAAGGCGAAGGCAATGTAGGTCTGGTTTCCTATATTCGTACAGACAGTTTCCGTATTTCTGACGAGGCTTATGAAGCGGCGGTGGATTTTATTACGGAAACTTACGGGAAGGAAAATGTCAATCCCGAAAGAATACAGTATAAATCCAAAGGAAAAACACAGGATGCCCACGAAGCCATTCGTCCTACCAATGTGTTCCGGACACCGGACAGCATTAAGGAGTCTCTTACCAAGGATCAGTACAAACTTTATAAACTGATCTGGGAGAGATTTGTAGCCAGCCAGATGAGTCCCGCAGTGTATGATACATTGCAGGTTAAAATGGCGGCAGGGGAATACTCCTTCCGTGCTTCTGGTTCCAGACTGGCGTTCAAGGGCTTTCTGGAAGTCTATAATAAAGGAGAGGAAGAGGCACAGATGCAGATTCCTGAACTTCGGGAGGGAGATATGCTGAAAGCGGCTGAGATTTTGCCGGAACAGCATTTTACCCAGCCTCCTGCCAGATTTACCGATGCATCTCTCATTAAGACGCTGGAAGAGATCGGTGTCGGCAGACCAAGCACCTACGCGCCTACCCTGACCATTATCCAGGCCAGAAATTATGTGACGAAAGAGGCCAAAAATCTGTATCCCACAGAACTGGGAGAAACGGTCAATGAAATTATGAAAACCTATTTCAAGGATATTGTGGATATAGACTTCACCGCACATATGGAGGAGCGTCTGGACGAAGTGGAAATGGGGAAAGAAGAGTGGAAGCAGGTCATCCGTGATTTTTATCCCGAGTTCCATGAGGCGGTGGAGAACGCCGTAGAAAAGCTGGCGAAAGTTGAAATCAAAGACGAGGTTACGGATATTATCTGTGAAAAATGCGGCCGGAATATGGTCATCAAATATGGCAGATACGGGAAATTCCTGGCTTGTCCCGGATTCCCGGAATGTCAGAACGCGAAGCCCTTCTTTGAGGAAGCGGGCGTAAGCTGTCCGGAGTGCGGCGGAAAGGTACTCATCAAAAAGACCAAAAAGGGCCGGACATACTACGGATGTGAAAATAATCCCGAATGTTCCTTTATGTCCTGGAACAAGCCCACCGGAGAAAAATGTCCCAAATGCGGCAGTTTCCTGGAGGAAAAGGGCAAGAAAAACCCTAAGATTGTCTGTTCCAATGAGAAGTGCGGCTATATCAGAGAGGCTGAGGAAGAAAAAGAAGAGGAAAACAGCGAAATCTTATGAAAAAAATAAAAAAAATAGGAAGTTTCAGTTGTTTTTTTTCTGAGGATATGCTATAATCCCATAGGTAACTTAAAAACACACGCATTTGTTGCCCTGTGTCTGGTGCCGATGTGATCGGTGACACGGGGGAGAATGCGGAGGACAAACCACAGGAGGTGCGCTATGAGCGTAATTTCAATGAAACAGTTGTTAGAAGCAGGTGTACATTTTGGTCACCAGACAAGAAGATGGAACCCTAAAATGGCAGAATACATCTTCGCAGAAAGAAACGGTATCTACATCATCGACCTGCAGAAAACCGTGAAAAAAGTAGACGAAGCTTATGCTGAAATCTGCAATATGGTAGCAGACGGTGGCGAGATCCTGTTCGTAGGTACAAAGAAACAGGCACAGGAATGCATCAAAGAAGAAGCTGAAAGATGCGGCATGTACTATGTAAACCAGAGATGGCTGGGCGGTATGCTGACAAACTTCAGCACAATCAAAACAAGAATCGCAAGACTGAAAGAACTGGAAAAAATGCAGGAAGACGGCATTTTCGAAGTTCTGCCCAAAAAGGAAGTTGCAGCTTTGATGCACGAAATGGAAAAGCTGGAAAAGAACCTGGGCGGTATCAAGAACATGAAAAAGGTTCCCGATATGATGTTCGTTGTTGATACCAGAAAAGAAAAAATCGCTGTTCAGGAAGCACATACACTGGGTATTCCCATCGTTGCGATCGTTGATACAAACTGCGATCCCGATGAAATCGATTATGTAATCCCCGGTAACGATGATGCGATCCGTGCCGTAAAACTGATTGCTTCCAAGGTTGCTGACGCAGTTCTGGAATCCAAACAGGGGGAACAGGAAGCAGCAGAAGAAGTTGCTGAAGAAGCAGTAGCAGCAGAATAATTTATACACTGACTTGCCCGAGCTTCAGCCGGATTAACGGGCTGAAGCTCTTTTCATTAAATTCTAACTATACGGAGGGAAAAGACATGGCTATTACAGCAGCAATGGTAAAAGAACTGAGAGAAATGACAGGCGTTGGTATGATGGACTGCAAAAAAGCCCTGACAGAAACTGACGGCGATATGGAAAAGGCAGTAGAACTGCTGAGAGAAAAAGGTCTGGCAGCTTCCGCTAAGAAAGCAGGCCGTATTGCTTCCGAAGGTATCGTTGATATCTACCTGAGCGATGACAACAAGATCGGTACTATCGTAGAAGTAAACTCCGAAACAGACTTCGTAGCAAAGAACCAGGTATTCAGAGACTACGTTGCAGCAGTTGCAAAACAGGCTTCCAAATCCACAGCAAAAGATATGGACGAATTCTTCGCTGAAAAATGGGATCTGGACCCTCAGTTCACAGTAAAAGAAGCGCTGAGCCAGCAGGTAGCTGTTATTGGTGAAAACCTGAACATCAGACGTTTTGAGAAATATGAAAAATCCGGCTCCGGCAAACTGGTTTCTTATATCCACGGCGGCGGCAGAATCGGTGTTATGATCGAACTGGCTTGCGACAATGAAAGCGATGCTTTGGAAGAACTGGGTAAAAACGTTGCAATGCAGATTGCAGCTCTGAACCCTAAATTCATCTCCGAAAAAGACGTTCCCGCTGATTTCATCGCAAAGGAAACAGAAATCCTGACACTGCAGGCTAAGAACGATCCTAAGAATGCAAGCAAGCCCGACAACATCATCGCAAAGATGATTGAAGGCAGACTGAAAAAGGAAATGAAAGAATTCTGTCTGGTAGAACAGCCCTATGTAAAAGACGGCGATCTGACAGTTAAGAAATACATTGACTCCGTTGCAAAAGAAGTTGGCGCGCCCATCGAAATCACACGTTTCGTTCGTTTCGAAACAGGCGAAGGTCTGGAAAAGAAAGAAGAAAACTTCGCTGATGAAGTTGCAAAAGCAATGAACTGATTTTTGACAGCTGATAAAAGCCCGAACCATGCCCGCGCGTGGTTTGGGTTTTTCTTTACAAAAAGGCAGACCCTGGCAGGAGAAAGGAGAGGCGCAGACGTTATGGGAAAGATGGTCTATCATTACTGCAGTTTGGAAACACTGCTGAATATTCTGGAGCATAAAACCATCCGTCTTTCGGATATCAATAAACTCAACGATTCCAATGAGAGCAAGGCATTGCTGCATATTACCAGAAACCGCGCTATTTCTTTGATGCTGTCCCATCTGGAGGAAAAGGATGAGCAGTACATGGGCGGGATGGCATATCGGGAGTTTGTAGTTTATCTGATTGATAAAATGATTGACCAGGTCAAGGGATATCATGATCTTTTAACCTATATCGCCTGCTTTTCCGAATCTGATGACTGTCTGAGTCAGTGGCGGGGCTATGGAGATGACGGCAGGGGGGTAGCCATTGGCTTTGACGTGGACGCTATCCAGGAGCTGCTAAGGGAAGAGGAGGCACATCAGCTGGAATTCCGCAAGGTACGATACATTGATACCGATGTCAACACCTTGTTTTGCGATACCCAGCAGTGTGATCTGAGTATCAGTGTCCATGCTTCTAATCTGGTTCATACGCTCATGTCCTATATCGATCAGAATAAGACCCAGCAGATCTTAAACGGCTCCTATATGGCCACAGAAGAAGGGCAGTGGTTCCTGCCGCTGTTACAGGATTCTTTTTTCTACAAAGACGATTCTTTTGCGGAAGAAACGGAATGGCGGCTGATTTTAAAGGATGAAATCATCAAAAGCGAAGAGGACTGGGGGCAGATTTATAACTGGTCCCGGTATCCTCAGAAGGATAAAACTGTCCTGCAAAAGCTGTTCCCTAAGGCTTTATGCTTCCGCCCTACGGAAAATGACATTATTTCCTATATGGACCTTGATTTTTCCGCGGGGGAACCATCCGCCAACGATATGATACAGGAAATTATCATTGGACCGAACTGTCGGCTGATGTATCAGGATGTGTTTCAGCTATTGGGTCATTTCGGTTTTGATGTGACAAACCTGAAGGTACGCAGATCTTCTTCCACCTATCGAGTCTGAGTCGGAATATGGGGATATCTGGTTGAAAATGGAAACCCTCTTTGTTATAATGGTATCAAATTTTGCAGAAATGGAGACAGACAAATGAAAAAACCTTTTGTTTCTTTGGAGCAGATCCAGAAAATTGCGGAAACATACCCTACACCTTTCCATATCTACGATGAAAAAGGTATTCGGGAAAACGCAAGAAAAGTAAATCAGGCCTTTGCGTGGAACAAAGGCTTTCGAGAATATTTTGCCGTAAAGGCCACACCTACACCCGGTATTTTACAGGTGCTGAAGGAAGAGGGCTGCGGCGCTGATTGTTCTTCCTACACGGAACTGATGATTTCTGAGGCGGTAGGCGTAACCGGTCACGACATTATGTTTTCTTCCAATATGACACCGGCGGAGGATTTCGCTTTAGCGGCAAAACTGGGGGCCATCATCAATTTTGATGACATTACCCATATTCCTTTCTTTGAAAAGATTGCGCCTATCCCGGAAACAGTTTGCTGCCGTTATAACCCCGGCGGTGTGTTCCAGGTTAGCAACGAAATCATGGATAATCCCGGCGATGCCAAATATGGCATGACCAAGGAACAGCTGAAGGAGTCTTTCCGTATGCTGAAGGAAAAAGGGGCAAAGCACTTTGGTATTCATGCTTTCCTTGCAAGCAGCACCAGCTCCAATACATACTATCCCATGCTGGCGAAGATTTTGTTCCAGCTGGCGGTAGAGCTGAAAGAAGAACTGGATGTGCATATCGCATTTATCAATCTGTCCGGCGGTGTTGGCATTCCCTATCATCCTGATGAGGAACCCTGTGATATTATGGCCATCGGGGAAGGCGTGCGTCAGGTATATGAGGAAGTCCTGACACCGGCAGGCATGGGAGATGTTGCTATCTTTACGGAAATGGGCCGCTATATGCTGGCGCCCTATGGTGCGCTGGTGGCAAAAGCCATCCATGAAAAACATATTTACAAGGAATATATCGGTCTGGATGCCTGCGCGGCAAATCTGATGCGTCCCGCCATGTATGGCGCATATCACCATATTACGGTTCTGGGAAAGGAAAATGCGCCCTGTGACCATAAATATGATGTTGTTGGCGGTCTTTGCGAGAATAACGATAAATTTGCCGTTGACCGTATGCTTCCTGAAATTGAAATGGGAGATTACCTCTTTATCCATGACGCCGGGGCACACGGACATTCCATGGGCTACAACTACAACGGCAAGCTTCGTTCCGCGGAGTTGCTGCTGAAAGAAAACGGGGAGGTAGAATTGATCCGTCGGGCGGAAACACCGGAGGATTATCTGGCTACCTTTGATTTTACCGGTTTGTTCCATTAATAATGAAACTGTAAATAGAAAACGCTGTGTTTTACGGGATATCCATAAAAAGCACAGCGTTTTTTTGTTTTGGAAATTAAGGGAGAATATTACCTCCCGCAAGATAAATTTTATACCATTCTTCCCGGGTAAGGCGAATGTTCTGGGCGGAGACCATTTCATCCAGATGTTTTAGATTCATGGTGCCGCAGACTACCTGTATGTTGGCGGGATGCCGCAGAATCCATGCAATGGCGATGACAGCGGGTGTGGCGCCGTATTGGTCCGCAATATTTGCTATTGTCTGGTTCAGCTGGGCGAAGTCCGGGTTGGTCAGAAAGATGCCTTCGATCATGCCGTACTGCAAAGGAGACCATGCCTGTACCTGAATTTGATGCAGACGGCAGTAATCCAGAGTATAGCCATCTCGATTTACGGCGCCGGGCGTTTTCATATTGTTTTCCATACCACTGGTAACCAATACTGTATGGGCGGCACTGAATTGCAGCTGATTACAGATGATTTTTTGCTTTACAGCACTTTGAAGCAGGGAAATCTGCATGGCGTTGAAATTAGAAACGCCAAATTCCAGCACTTTTCCGCTTCTTTCCAGCTGGTCAAAGGCTTCCGCCACTTCTTCCGGCTCCAGGAGAGCATCGGGACGGTGAAGCAGGAGTCGGTCCAGATGGTCAGTCTGAAGACGTTCCAGAGAACGATCTACGGCCTTTAGAATATATTCCTTGGAACAGTCGTACATTTTTCCGGGAACAATACCGCATTTTGTCTGGAGAAAGATTTCCTGCCGCCGGGAAGGTATTTCTGAAAGCCATTTGCCAAAGATACGCTCACATTCTCCCTGGCCATAAATATCGGCATGGTCGAAAAAGGAACAGCCTGCTTCCATGGCGTGATCTAAAAACCGGAAAGCTTCGGTCTGGTTTTTCTCACAGAGGCGCATGCAGCCAACAATGATTCTTTGCTGTGGATTCATAATAAAACTCCTTTCTGAAAAGAGAAATGAAAAACAGTCTGCCGGTCCGACAGACTGTTTCAGATTTACGCGTCAGGAATCTGTTCCATAGCCAGCCGTGTATTTTCCAGCTGGTTGGAATCGGGATAATCGTTGATGACCTGCTGGAAATAGGATTTTGCTGTTTCCGTATCCTGGTTTTCCAGAGCGATCATGCCCAGATAGTAGAGGATATCATCCACAAAGTTTTCGCCATTGGTATATTTCATGGCATTTTCCAGGTCAATTTTCGCTTCGTCATAAAGATTGCTCAGGAAGGCGCTTTTGCCTTTGGTGTAATAGCTGTCGGCAGCTTTAGGATAGGCCGTGGATTTAACACTGTTATATTTTGCCAGATCTTCCTCGCTGAAGCCTACGGTTTCAATGCTGTCCAGTGTGGTGACGCAGCTTTCGTAATCTCCATCAGTCATCTGAGATACGGCTGTTTCCAGCAGTTCCAGATTGGCCTGCTTTGTTTCCTCACTGCGCAGCTGTTTATTTTCATTTTCCAGTGTTTCCAGACGAGTCCGCATTTCCAGAACTTCTTCCGGCGTCATATTGGTTTCACCGGTGAAACTTTCTACCTGTGCCTGCAAGGTTTCAATTTTTTTGTCCTTAGCGTCGTTGATGGCGGGCACGACCAGCACCAGAAGAACAATGGCCGTTACCAGAATACCAGCGCCAAAAGCAATCAGATCCCGGCGTTCCAAAACCTTGGAGCCTTTCTTTTCTGCTCGTTTATAGCGGGGCAGGGGAGGATTGCTGTCTGTTTTCAGAACGGAAACCTTCTGACCGTTGTTTTGTTTTGTATTCAGTTTGCCCTGCTTTGTCTGCTTGCCGGGTGCGATGCCCTGTTCGCTGAGCATAGCGTTATAGTGCAGGGCTGTTGGATTGTTGACGTCTTTTTTCAGTACAAGCTCAATAAACTGACGGGCGCGTTTGTAGTTTTTTTCCATCAGACAGCATAAGATCATAAGGTTATAAGCGTCAATAAAGTTGGGGTTGAAATCCATACTTTTTTTCAGCTGGATAATCGCCAGATCATCGCTGCCCTGTTTTAAATATTGCAGTGCCTGATTGTACAGACGAACGGCGTCATTATATTTTTCCATTTCCCGGGCATTTTTCTGCAAAGCATCGATGTAGTTCTGCGCCGGGTTATGTTCTTTTTTGTAAGAAGCGCTGATGATCCAGTGCTTCAGAGCATCCGCGATCCTGCCGGTTTCACAGTAGATCAGTCCCAGCAGATTTCTGGCGGAAGTATTATTTTTATCAAAAATAAGGCTTTGTTCCAGTTCCTCAATAGCTCCGGAAAGGTCCGAGGCATTGGCTTTTTCCAGTGCCTGATTATACAGACGGATGGAAGCCTGTCTGCTTTTGGCAAAGACATAAGCGTCTACGCCGCAGTTGCTGCAATGGAAGCCTGTGGGAATGTTAAAGCCGCAGTTTGGACATTTCATATTGATCGACTCCTTTTATTCCGTTTCTTCCACAGCGTCCTTTGCGCTCTCCTTTTGCTTCTCATTGGCGATATGCTGTAAAATATCCAAAAGATCCTGCATTTGAGAAGGGTGCAGGGAGGATTCTATCTGATCCAGCTCCATAATGGGGCGGTATTTTGCCAGTTCTTCTTTAAAATTTATCATATCTAAACCCCCAGTATTATTCGCAAAGTAGTTTCCTGATCTCACCGATCATGTACAAGGAACCGCAGCAGAGGATCATGCCCTCTTTGGCTGTCAGTTCTTTGGCCTTCTGACAGGCCTTTTCGATTTCTTTTTCCACATAAACCGGTTTGCCGTAAGCCAGCACGGTTTTCTCCAAAAGTCGGACATCCAGTTTTCTTTCATTGGCAGGTTCTGTCAAAATGGCCTGATGGATCAATGGAAAGATCTCAGATGTCATCAGTTCATATTCTTTATCACCTAAAACGCCCAATACTAGCGTAATTTTTTTATCTTTTGCGTAAGCAGGCAGAGAAGAAGCCAGCTGCTTGATTCCATCGGCGTTGTGCGCGCCATCCAGAAGGATTAAAGGATCTTTTCCGCAGATCTCCATACGTCCCGCCCATTTTGTGCGGCACACGCCTTCCCGAATGCCTTCTTCTGTCAGGGAAAGTCCCTGTTTCTGCAAAACTGCGCAGGCATTTAAAACAGTGACACAGTTTTGAATCTGATAGTTGCCTAAAAGGGGAAGGTGGAGATCCTGATAAGAGATGAGGCGGTTTTTTACAGAAAAGACCGTTTCCTCCATGGATTGGGATGTAACATGGATCACAGACTCCGTCTCGCAGTAGAAGGGCGCGCCGACAGATTTCGCGGCGGCCTCAGCAATATTATATACTATTTTTTCCTGTGAATACAACACCACAGGGGAATTTTTCTTGATGATTCCGCATTTTTCCGCCGCGATTTCTTCTATGGTATCCCCCAGAAAAGCGGTATGGTCGATGCTGATGGACATAATGAGACTGAGCAGAGGAGCGGTGATGACATTGGTGGCGTCATAACGTCCGCCAAGGCCTACTTCGATAATGGCCAGATCAACCTTTTTCTGGGCAAAATAATGAAAGGCTGCGGCTGTTACGATTTCAAAGAGCGTGGGAACTTCTTCCCCCGCTGCGTCCATCTGTTCGCAGAAGCCTCGTACCAGGGTGATTTCCGCAGCAAAATCTTCATCGGAGATATCTGTTCCATTGATGCGGAACCGCTCGTTATATTTCTCCAGATGAGGAGACGTATAAACCGCGGTGCGGTATCCGTGGACTGTCAGAATGGAGGAAAGCAGGGCAGACGCGGAGCCTTTTCCGTTGGTGCCGGCAATATGGATACAGGTCAGCTGATCCTGTGGATTTCCCATACGTGCTAAAAGTGCCTTGATACGGGAAAGACCGGGCACAGAGGCAAAGCCGACTTCTTTTTCCAGATACTCTATGGATTGCTGATAATTCATCATAATTCCTCCCTTTTCAGTCTGAACAATATTATAGCAGGAATGGATTTTTCTGCAAGATGATTAAGAAAACCGAAATAATAATTTATTTTCCGGTGGATAAGGGTAAGAAATGGTTGTACCAAAAGGTAGAAAAATGTATAATAAAAAAGATTTGAGTCAGACAAGGAGGCAAATGCCATTATGGAAGAAAGAAAAGACCGTGACGGCAGCCGGTATCTGCCGGAAGGGAATTCCAACTACAGATTTTCGCAGCAAGAAGAAAAAAGGCGGGAGATGGAGGACCAGCTCAGCCATACCAGATATCCTGTCAGAGAAAGAACTTATGTGCCTGGAAAAGGCGGATATCCCGTCAGAGAGGATACTTATATTCCCGGGAAGAGCGGCTATCCCGCGCGGGAGGAAACGGCCTATCCCAGACGCCGCAGAATAGAAAATGCGGATGCAGAAAAAAAACAGACAGAGCGGCAGGATACAGGAGAAGAACGCCGCTATGAGACGCGGGTACCAAGAAGGGCGCAGGCGGAATCAGAGATAAAGATGGAACGGTCCGCGCAGCAGGAGTTTGGCGGATGGAACGAGGAGAAAGGAAATCCTCAAAGAAGTCAGCGCCATCCGTCCACACGGGGAACGCAGAAAAACAGTGCTGAACGAAAAAGAAAACGGCGCAACCAGAAATTGTTCCGGCTGATTCTTGTGCTGATTGCGGCGCTGATTATAGGGATACTCTGTTTCCGGTTGGGAGAAAGCCTGATGGGCTCCAGTACGGAAGAGGTAACTCTTACAGGCGAAACAGTAATGGTTACCATTCCGGAAGGCGCGGGCACGTCTGAAATCGCCGATATTCTGAAAGAGAATAAACTGATCGGCAGCAAACTGTCCTTCCGAATCAGCAGTCGTTTGAATGGCTATGACGGAACCTTCAAACAGGGGACCTATGAAATTGATACAGGCCTGACACAGACACAGATTATGGATTTGCTCCAGTCCGGCGAAGTGGCAACGGACAATAAACTTACCATTCCAGAGGGGTACAATACCAGACAGATTGCCGCGAAAGTGGAAGAACTTGGAATCTGTACCGCGGCGGAATTTATAGAGGAAGCAAATACGGGAGTATTTGAATATGATTTTCTGAATGATCTGCCGGACAGAGAATATCGTTTGGAGGGCTATCTTTTCCCGGATACATATTTCCTGACGGAGAATATGACAGCCCATGATGTGATTGATATGATGTTAAAGCGCTTTGACCAGATGTATACCACAGAATATCAGAATGCGGTGGCTTCCAGCGGCCATACTCTGGATGAAATTGTTATCATCGCGTCTATGGTGGAAAAAGAGATTACCCTGGACGATGAAAGAAGCAAAGCGGCCAGCGTGATTTATAATCGTCTGGAAGAAGATATGTCTCTTGGCATTGACGCCACGGTACTCTATGGACTTGGCAGAGACAGTGGATCACTGACGCAGGAAGATCTGGAAAAAGATACGCCTTATAATACCCGCTTGAATAAGGGGCTACCGGAAGGTCCCATCGCTAACCCTGGCGAGGCATCTTTCCGTGCGGCTGTATATCCCGATACGACGAATTATCTGTATTATGTATTAGAGGCGGAAGGTCAGTCGAACCATGTATTCTGCGAGACCTATGAACAGTTCCTGGCGGCAAAGGAAACATATCAGGCCAGCCTTTCACAGTAAAACAAGGAGAATGAAACAATGAATTATGTAACAGATGATACCATGAACGCCTATCTGCGCACGGTACAGCCTATGTATGACGGGGTTTTAGGAGAAATCCAGCGGGAAGCGCTGGCGGCGGAAGTGCCGATTATCCCTCTGGAAACGGCGCGTCTGCTCAGTGTGCTGCTGACCATGCACAAACCAAAGCAGATTCTGGAAATCGGTACAGCCGTTGGCTTTTCCGCCGGTTTAATGTGCCGCTATCTGCCGGAAGACGGAACCGTAACGACCATTGACCGGTTTGAGGTTATGCTGAAAGATGCCAGAGTCAATATCAAGCGGATGGGTCTGGAAAATAAGATCAAAATACTGGAAGGGGACGCGGCGGATATTCTGCCGACCTTAGAAGGCCCCTATGACGTGATTTTTCTGGATGCGGCCAAAGGACAGTATGGTAATTTTCTGCCCCATTGTCTGCGGCTACTGCCCGTTGGCGGTTTGCTGATTGTAGACGATGTGCTTCAGGGCGGTACCATTGCGCAGACCAGATTCAGCGTGCCCAGACGTCAGCGTACCATCCATAAGCGTCTGCGGAATTTCCTGTGGGAAATCACCCATAATGACGCCTTGGAAACGTCGATTATTCCCATTGGGGATGGGATGGCCCTGTGCTACAAGAAAAAAGAGATTCCTCTGGAAGGAGAACAGAAAGATGATGAATAAGAAAAAGCCGGAACTGCTGGCACCTGCCGGTGATCTGGAGAAATTAAAGATTGCCATACTTTATGGCGCAGACGCGGTTTACATTGGCGGAGAAGCGTACGGTCTGCGGGCGAAGGCAAAGAACTTTGACCGAGAGACCATGGCCGAAGGGATTCGCTTTGCCCATGAGCATGGCGCGAAGGTATATATTACAGCGAATATTTTTGCTCATAATGCCGATTTTGAAGGGATGGCGGAATATTTCAGGGAAGTTTATGAACTGGGAGCAGATGCGGTGCTGATTTCTGATCTTGGCGTTTTTTCCGTAGCGAAAGAGGCTGCACCCAATCTGGAGATTCATGTATCTACCCAGGCCAATAATACTAATTACCAGAGTGCCCGCATGTGGTACCGCCTGGGGGCAAAGAGAGTGGTAGTTGCCAGAGAACTTTCCCTGGGCGAGATTCGTGAGATCCGGGAAAAGATTCCGGAAGACATGGAGATCGAGGCATTTGTCCATGGGGCTATGTGTATTTCTTATTCCGGAAGATGTCTGCTGAGCAACTACCTTAGCGGAAGAGATTCCAACAAAGGCGCCTGCGCCCATCCCTGCCGCTGGAAATACCATCTGGTGGAGGAGACCCGTCCCGGTGAATATATGCCCGTAGAGGAAAATGAGAGAGGGACTTATATCTATAATTCCAAGGACTTGTGTATGATCGATCACATTCCTGACTTGATCGAAGCCGGCGTGGTCAGTCTGAAAATTGAAGGACGCATGAAAACACCTTTTTATGTGGGTACGGTCATTAAGGCATATCGCCGTGCCATTGATGATTATTTTGAAGACCCCGCTCTGTACGAGAAAAATCTTTCCTATTATATGGAAGAAGTTTCCAAAGCCAGCCATAGAGATTATACGACTGCCTTTTACTATGGCAAGCCCGACGGGAACCAGCAGGTATATACCAACAACAGCTATATTCGACCCTTTGACTTTATTGGTGTCGTGACAGAGGACAGCGATGAGGCGGGGTATGCCTGGATTGAGCAGAGAAATAAATTTTCTGTGGGAGAAGAAATCGAAGTGATGCCGGCGAAAGGTCCGTCCTTTTCCATGACAGTTTCCGAGATCTGGGATGAAGAGGGAAATCCCGTGGAATCCGCGCCTCATCCTCAGCAAAAGCTACGGGTCAAATTTACAGAGCCGGTACATACTTTTGACATGATGCGCAAATTTATTTCGCATACCGAATAAAAAAACTTGATTTTCTATGAAATTATAGATATTCTATATGTATAGCTATAAATGGAAAAGGAAAAGGACAGTAATATGGAATTAACACAATGTATCAACTATCTGCTGACTACGGCGCAACATTCCGTATTTCAGTATTTGAACGGAAAATTATCCGCATATGACATCACTCCGTCCCAGTATGGCGTACTCAGCTGCCTGTGGCAGAGAGAATTTGCTACGCCCAAACAGATCTCTGAGATCCTTTGTCTGGAGACGTCTACCATTTCTGGGGTGTTGGATCGTATGCAGAAAAAAGGTCTGATTGATCGTGTCATCAATCGGGAGGACCGCAGGGAAGTCCGTGTAATCCCAACGGAAAAGGGGAAGGCGCTGGAAGAACCCATTTCTCAGATTATTGACGAGGTAAATGCGGAAGTGCTGAAATGCTTCTCGGAAGAGGAGGTTTTGCTTCTGAAAAATCAGCTTCGTGTGATCGCGGAAGGAAAACATTTTTAATGAAACAAAGAAAAAGAGCGGGTAACTTTTACCTGCTTTTTTTGTGGGCAAATAATGAAGTTTCGCTATGTAACAGGGCATCAGCCCTGGAATTCCTGTAAGGCGGCATTGAGTTTTTTCAATGCCTTTTTTTCGATTCTGGAAACATAGGACCGGGAGATTCCCATGATTTCCGCGATTTCCTGCTGTGTCAGCGTATCCTGCTGGAAAAGACCATACCGCAGACAGATCACCTTTTGCTCTCTTTCTGTCAGGACCGACTTTACCGCTTCCAGCATCCGTTTGGTCTGTATGGAAAGATCCAGTGTTTCCGCAAAATCCGGCGTATCGCTGTTGATAATATCCAGTATGACAATTTCATTTCCGTCCCTGTCAGTACCGATGGGGTCGTAAAGAGAAATGTCATGCTGATTTTTTTTGCCCGCACGCAGGAACATCAGCAGTTCGTTTTCGATACAGCGGGAGGCATAGGAAGCCAAACGGATGTTTTTTTCGCAGTCGTAGGTCAGTATGGCTTTCATTAGTCCAACGGTGCCGATGGAGATCATTTCTTCCGTATCTTTTTGGGCGCTGCTGTACTTTTTAACGATATGCGCCACCAATCGCAGATTATGAAGGACCAAATGATCCTTGGCCTCTTTTTTCTCTTCTTCTGTTCCGTTTTGATAGAGCGTCAGCCATTTTGCCTCTTCCTCTTTGGTAAGGGGTTTCGGAAAAGAACCCGATGTGGAAAAGCCAAAGAAAAAACAGGAGCAAAGACAGAAAAGGAACACAACAACACCTCCTGAAGCATTGGAAGAGAGGGATTGCTTTATCTTATGTGCGGACAAATTTCGCTGTGCGTGTCTGAATCTGTTTTTTGATGTCCTTTTTTGGAAGGACAGGACGGACAAGGGGAATTTTTGCGAAAGAATGCCTCCTGATACCGGGACAAAATCCGGTATAGTAGACAGGAAAGGAGGCAGATTATGGAAGTAAGTTACGAAAAGAAAGAGAATATACTGGTGGTATCCGTGAAAGGAGAGATCGACCATCATACATCCACTTTGCTGCGGGAAAGAACGGATGAACAGCTGGACAAGATCTGCGGCAAGCATCTGCTGTTTTGTTTTCAGGAGGTTACGTTTATGGACAGCGCAGGCATCGGCGTATTGCTGGGCAGATTTAAGCGGGTTCAGGGATTGGGAGGAAGAATGGCGATCGCCTGTGCGGGAGAACGTGTGGGAATGATTTTGAAAATGTCGGCCTTGACCTCTCTGATCCCTTTGTTTTCTTCTCAGGAGGAAGCGATTAGCTATCTGAAGGGAGGGAGAGGCAAATGAGAAATTGGATGCGGGCCTGCTTTGAGGCCAGATCGGAAAATGAGAGCCTTGCCAGAATGATGGCGGCAGGTTTTTTTTCGGCACTGAATCCCACATTATCTGAAATCACCGATGTGAAAACAGCTGTTTCGGAAGCGGTGACCAACGCCATTATTCATGGCTATGAGGGAAAAGGCGGAACAGTGCAGCTGTACTGTGCCTATGATGAGGAGAAGCTCTATGTGGAGGTGGCGGATCAGGGCATCGGGATTAAAGACATCCCCCAGGCTCTGGAGCCGCTGTATACATCAAAGCCGGAAATGGAGCGTTCCGGCATGGGATTCACCATTATGGAGACCTTTATGGACGGGATGCGGGTAGAAAGCCGTCCGGGAGAAGGCACCAGAATCTATATGGAAAAATATCTTTCCCGGGAATGAGGTGGTTTCTATGGAGACCATACGGGAACAGATTCGACTGGCTCAGCAGGGAGATGGCACCGCCAGAGAAAGATTGGTTACAGAAAACACCGGACTGATCTGGAGCGTAGTGAAGCGGTTTTACGGCAGGGGGCATGATCCGGAGGACCTTTTTCAGATTGGCGTTATTGGGCTGTTAAAGGCCATAGACAAGTTTGATTTTCAATATGACGTTAGATTCTCCACCTATGCCGTTCCAATGATCTTAGGGGAAATACGGCGGTTTTTACGAGATGACGGCATGATTAAAGTAAGCCGGCCTCTGCGGGAAACAGCCATCCGGGCCTATGGTGTGCGGGAGAGGCTCATGAAGGAAAAAAACAGGGAGATCACTCTGCTGGAGCTGGCGGAGGCTATGGAAATGAAGGTAGAGGAGCTGGTGCCGGCGCTGGAGGCGGGAAGGGATGTGGAGAGTCTTTCTTCTGTTGTATTTGCCAAAGAAGGGGAAAAAGGGCTGTCCTTGGAAGAATGTATTCCCGACGAGCGCAAAGAGGAAAATGTGGTGGAACGTATTCTGCTGCAGGAGGCGCTGGAAAAATTGCCGCCCAGAGAACGTCAGGTAATCCTTCTGCGTTATTTCGAGGATAAAACGCAAACGGATATTGCCAGAAGAATGGGGATTTCCCAGGTGCAGGTTTCCCGCATCGAGAAAAAAGTACTTCAGTCTCTGCGGAAAAAATTATCGGAAGGCTGAACACTGCCTATCAGGGCGGAGAAAGCCGTGGTGTTGTCTGGTATGACAATACTGCGGCTTTTTGTATGATTTTGGAAAAAACTATACATTTTACATGAAATGTGGTATACTTGCTTCTGCATTTATACAATCGGCGGAAACGATACCAATACCGCCGGACTGGTTCGTGAACTTCCCAGTATAAAAAACCAAGTATCTCAGCCGCGCATCGGATTTTGCCGCTGCGGTGGGAACCGATGGGTGGAACAAAAATCGGAAAGGAGATTGGAGAATGAATGCAAGAAAGGTAATCATTGACTGTGATCCCGGAATTGATGACGTTCTGGCGCTGCTGCTGGCACTGCGCTCGCCGGAACTGGATGTACTGGGCATCACTGTGGTATGTGGAAACGTACCGACAGCGCAAGGTGGGGAGAATGCCCTGAAGGCGCTGGAATTTTTGGAAAGGCTGGATATTCCTGTTTATCTGGGAGAAACCAAACCTCTCGTCAGAACATATGTGGACGCGATGGATACACATGGCGCAGATGGACTGGGAGAGACCTTCCTTCTGCGCAGCAGCGATGTTTCGTCTAAAGAGGGCGCCGTGGAATTTATGGCAAAGACGCTTCGGGAGGAAGAAGGCGTTTCTGTGATCGCGTTAGGGCCGCTGACCAATTTGGCAAGACTGATCGAAAGATACCCGGACGCCCTTTCTGGGCTGGAGGAATTGGTGACCATGGGCGGAAGCTATCGAAGCCATGGCAACTGTTCCCCTGTGGCAGAATATAATTACTGGTGTGATCCTGATGCGGCGAAGATGGTATTCGAAGCATTTTCCGTACAGCCGGCGCTGAAGGGAAAGCATCTAAATATGATTGGTCTGGATGTGACAAGAGACATTGTCCTGACGCCGAATCTGGTGGAATATATGTGTTGTCTTTCCAAAGAAACAGGTGACTTTATCCGGAATATTACACGATTCTATTTTGATTTCCACTGGAAACAAGAGGGAGTCATTGGATGTGTCATCAATGATCCGCTGGCGGTGGCTTATTTTGTGGATCGCAGCCTGTGTGGCGGATTTTTGGCTTATACAGATGTACAGACCGAAGGAGTCGCTATGGGTCAAACCGTGGTAGACACCTATGATTTTTGGAAAAAAGAAAAAAACAGTTTGATCCTGACGGAAACAGATCCGTTTCGATTTATGGAATTTTTCATCAGCCGGGTATTTGATGTTTCCGAGGATGAGGTCCGCAGGGTACTTAAACAGATTATGGTAAAAGATGCCGGAAAGCTGGTATGGCAGCGGAGAGATACCGCATGCACCTCTTGGCAGAGAGGAGGTGCTGCGGAATGAAAAAGCTGACAGTTGCGCAGATTTGTCTTTTGGGCATCGGAGCCGCGTTGAATGTGGTGGGGGCGAATATTGCTTTGCTCCTGCGGCTGCCCATTTATCTGGATTCTCTGGGAACAATACTGGCGGCAGCGGTTTTGGGACCGGTTTACGGGATGTTCCCCGGTATTGCCAGCGGTGTCATCAGCGGATGCACCACAGATATTTACTCATTTTATTATATTCCTGTGCAGATGGTAGTGGGGCTGATGGCCGGAATTTTCTTTCAGCGAATCCAGCCCAACGGCAGACAGATCTGGAAGATATTCCTGACGGCGCTTTTGATTTCTCTGCCCGGCACTGTTGTCAGTTCTGCAATCACGGCAGTGGTTTTTGGCGGAATCACTTCTTCTGGTTCCAGCATACTGGTACAGCTGCTGCATGGGAGTGGGTTGAGCATGACGGCCAGCGTGTGCGTGGTACAGGCGTTGACGGATTATGTGGACCGGGCGGTAATGGTATGCTGCACGATTGTGCTGTATCGGCTTTTGCCTGCGTCTTTCCGGGAAAAAACGGAGAAAGGACGGTCCCATCATGGAACGGTATAATGAGATTACGAATAAGAATCAGCGGGAGATCGTTTTGCTTCAGGGACGTCCCTGTGCCTGGGGGAAATGTTTCTTCTGTGACTATATTGATGATAATTCCAGAGACACGGAGGCCATGGTCCGGCTGAATCACCAGGTTCTTTCCCGGGTTACGGGAAAATTCGGTGTTCTGGAGGTGATCAATTCCGGGAGCTGTTTTGAACTGCCTCAGGAGACGCTGGAAGAGATTCGTGCTTTGGTACGGGAGAAAGGAATACAGAAGCTGTATTTTGAGGCCCATTGGATGTATCGCCATCGTTTGGAGCAAATGCGGCAGTTTATGGGCATTCCCATTGTCTTTAAAATCGGCGTGGAAACCTTTGACTGGGATTTTCGGGAAAATTATCTGAACAAACATGCCGATTTTCATACGGCGGAGGAAGTACGGGTATATTTTGAGTCGCCCTGCTTGATGGTAGGAATCCAGGGACAGACAAAAGAAATGATTGCCAGAGATATTGAGCTTCTGAAAAAATATTTCCCTCGGGGGACTATCAATGTATTTACCAACAACAGCACGCCTGTAAAGCGAGATGAAGCGTTGGTAGAGTGGTTTATGAAAACCTATGACTGGCTGCTGGAAGACCCTTCTGTGGAAGTACTGTACGAAAAAACAGATTTTGGCGTAGGGGATTAAATACTGATGTGCGGCGGATTTTCTAAAGCAGAAGGAGTATGATGCATCAGCCTCAGTTTGTTTATAAAAAGTCGGTTTTGTAAAAAGCAGGGCTGGAATTCTTATTTTACTAAGAATTCCAGCCCTGCTTTATCCGATTTCTCAGAGGATGGATATTATAATTTTCTGCCGCAGCCGGGACAGTAGGTGTAGTTGTCATGCAGAGGAAATCCACAACTGGGACATTTATTGTCCCGCTCCATGGATTCGCCGGTGGGGCTCAGGTCTTCTTCTGTCAGCGTGACAGATTCTCCTCGCTCGATGGCTTTTCCTAATTCCTCCGGGATGGCATAGACCGTTTTGCAGCAGGAGGTTACGGCATAATATTTTTTGTCCCATTTGAATAAAGGAATGAAGAAAAAGGAAAAATAAGTGTACGTCATAAATACGGAAATGCCCGCGTATCTTCCGCAGTTTTTGCAGATCATGGTCTGTATGAAATCCAGCATTTTTTGTCCCATGGAAATGCCGCCGATAAAGATCATAAATATCCCTCTTTTCGCGTACTTTTTATTTTACATCCTGTGTTTTCCATGATAAAATATTTTTGATTTTAATGCAAATAATTTTATGAGTTGGGAGGACTTGCGTATGAAAATTTCTAAGCTTGTGATTAGTGCCGTTACTTTTGCGTTATCCGCTGCGCTTTTGACATTATCCATCGTCGACCTTCTGAGAAAAGAAGAATATTGAGCGAAAAGAGAAGTCGGATATTTCGAAAAAAACCATATTTTTCATGAAAATTTGTTGGTACATTCGGAAAAATGTGGTATACTAAGCATTAGTGGTGGCCGTAAAGCCGAAAATTAAAAGCGGCCGCTAACGTAAAAAAAGAGGAGGAATTGAATATGGTAAAGGTTGGTATTAACGGATTTGGTCGTATTGGGCGTCTTGTATTCCGTGCCGCAATGGAAAGAGGGGACGTGGATGTCGTAGCCATCAACGATCCTTTTATCGATGTGGACTACATGATCTACATGCTGAAATATGATTCAGCACACAGCCGTTTCCACGCGGATATGTCCAATAAAGACGGTAAACTGGTGGTAAACGGTCACGAAGTAACTGTGTTCAACATTATGGACCCCAAGGAAATTCCCTGGAAAGATGCCGGTGCAGAATATATTCTGGAATCCACCGGTCTGAACACAACTGTGGAAAAAGCTTCCGCACACTTTGCGGGCGGCGCGAAGAAGGTTATTATTTCCGCTCCTTCCGCTGACGCTCCCATGTTCGTAATGGGCGTAAACAATGAAACATATACAAAAGACATGACCGTTGTTTCCAACGCGTCCTGCACAACAAACTGTCTGGCACCTTTGACAAAGGTTGTTCACGATCATTTTGGCATTGTGGAAGGTCTGATGACAACAGTACACTCCACAACAGCAACACAGAAGACCGTAGACGGTCCTTCCAAAAAGGACTGGAGAGGCGGCCGTGCTGCATCTGCCAACATTATCCCTTCCAGCACAGGCGCTGCAAAAGCAGTAGGCAAAGTAATCCCCAGCCTCAATGGCAAACTGACCGGTATGTCCTTCCGTGTTCCTACCATTGACGTTTCCGTTGTGGATCTGACCTGCCGTCTGGAAAAACCTGCAACCTATGATGAGATCAAAGCTGTTATCAAAGCGGCATGTGAAAATGAAATGAAAGGGATCATGGATTATACAGAGGATGATGTTGTATCCTCCGACTTCCTTTCCGATCCTCACACATCCATTTTCGACGCAAAGGCAGGGATTGCGCTGAACGATCACTTTGTAAAGCTGGTTGCTTGGTACGACAACGAATGGGGTTACAGCAACAAAGCGCTGGATTTGATCAAACACATGTACAAAGTAGACAACGAATAATATTTAAGGATGCCGTTAAGGCATCCTTTTTTATTGATTTTGCTGAAGAAAAAAGTTGGTGGGACGCTAAGTGTCCAATATCAATAAAGGAACCTGCCGAATTAAATTACAATTCTGTGGAGACTTCCGAAAAAGAAGAAATTTCCAAAAATCCAATGACTTTTTCTGCCGCTGTGCTAAAATAAGTGAGTAAACAATACTTACCGGATATCTTAAGGAGTGAACATCATGGCTATTAAAGTGGGCATTAACGGGTTCGGCAGAATCGGCAGAGTGGTTTTTCGTGTACTGATGCAGAGAAAGGATCAGTTTGAGCTTTGCGGTATCAACCTGCGTAATGCGGAATTGGATTATATGGTATACCAGCTGAAATACGACAGTATTTTTGGCCGCTTTACCGGAGAAATTGAGATCGACGGTGAATATCTGGTGGTAGATGGCCAGCGGATTCGTGTATTCAGTGAAAGTGATGCATCCCTGATTAAATGGGCGGAATGTGGTGCGGAGTATATCGTAGAATCCACAGGCGCTTTTAATACCATGGAAAAAGCAGCGCTGCATAAGGTGGGCGGCGCGAAAAAAGTCATTCTGACAGCTCCTTCTAAGGACGATATTATGCCTACATTCGTAATGGGCGTAAACAATGAAACTTACACAACGGACATGGATATCGTTTCCAACGCTTCCTGTACCACAAACTGCCTTGCGCCTCTGGCAAAAGTAATTCATGAAAACTTCGGTATTGAACAGGCACTGATGTCTACGATCCACTCCGCGACAGCGAAACAGAAAGCTGTTGACGCCAGAGCGGGACGTGACTGGAGAACAGGCCGTTCTGTATTCAATAATATCATTCCTTCCACCACAGGCGCTGCCAAAGCCGTAGGCCGCGTTATTCCTGAACTGAAAGGGAAAATGACCGGTATGTCCTTCCGCGTACCTACAAACGATGTTTCTGTTGTAGACCTGACTGCAAGACTGAAAACAAAGACTACCTACGCTGAGATCTGCGCAAAAATCAAAGAAGCAGCCGAGGGTGATATGAAAAATGTTATCAGCTACATCAAGGACGAAGTGGTTTCTTCCGATATGCTGGGGGATTACCATACCTGTATTTTCGATGAAACAGCAGGTATCATGCTGGATGACAACTTTGTAAAACTGATTGCGTGGTACGATAATGAATGGGGTTACAGCAACAAGGTTGTTGATCTTATTGCACATATGTATAAGGTGGATCAGGCAGCAAAATAAGAAAGCCATGCCCTCCGGCACTGCCCGGAGGGTTTTTTTAGTCTTATTGTAAACCTATATATATAATTATAGTTGACAATAAAAAGCGGAACTGTTATACTCCTTCTGACAAAAAACAGTATTTGGAAACACTGTCTAAGGAGGAAGAGGATGAGATGAGAAGAGAAAAAACAAAAGACATGATGCTCTGCGGGCTGTTTGTAGCACTGATTTCCGTGGGAGCCTTTATGAAAGTACCTGTGCCTGTGGTGCCGTTTACACTTCAGTTTTTGTTTACAATGCTGGCGGGGCTCTTGCTGGGACCCGGAAAAGGTGCAGGTACAGTAGGGATTTATATTCTTCTGGGGTTGTTGGGACTGCCGGTATTTTCTCAGGGCGGTGGTATTGGCTATATATTTCAGCCTACATTCGGCTATCTTCTTGGATTTGCGGCTGGAGCTTATGTGACGGGCGTTATCGCCTGGCGGAGACAACAGGTGACTTATCAACATCTTCTGGCCGCCAATTTCGCGGGGCTGGTTGTAGTCTATGGATTTGGCATGCTGTATTACTACCTGATGAGTAATTTTTATCTGGGAAATTCCATTGGCCTTTGGCCTCTGTTTCTTTATTGCTTTGTGCTGGCGGTGCCGGGAGATATTGCTCTTTGTATTCTGGGAGCCGTATTGGCGAAACGTCTGCTGCCTATTGTAAGAAGAGGTGGGTTATTGTGCTGACGAATGTGGAAGAAGCGGCAGAAAAAGTGATGCAGGGAGATGAACTGCAAAGGAAGGAAGCCCGGTGGCTCTATGAACAGCCGCTGGAGGAGCTTTCCTTTTGGGCGGACCGGATACGTTCCCACTTCTGTGGGAATGGGTTTGATTTATGTACTATCATCAATGGAAAGAGTGGCCGCTGCTCGGAAAACTGCCGGTTTTGCGCGCAGTCCATCCACTATTCTACGGGAACCGAGGCATATCCGCTCTTAGGAGAAGAAGCTATTTTGACGGATGCCAGAAAAAATGAGGCACAGGGTGTGCTTCGCTATTCCATTGTCACATCCGGGAAATGTCTTTCTGATGCGGAGGTAGACAAGATGTGCCAAGTGGTGCATCAGCTTCGAAAGGAAACCAGTCTTTCTATTTGCGTTTCCTTTGGATTGCTATCAGAAAATCAGTTTCGCAGGCTGAAAGATGCCGGAGTTACGAGGGTACATAATAATCTGGAAACCTCCCGCCGGAATTTCCCCAATATTTGTACGACGCATACCTTTGAGGATAAAATACAGGCCATCCGGGCGGCGCAGGCCGCGGGGCTTACGGTTTGCAGCGGTGGTATTATGGGAATGGGAGAAACGGCGGAGGATCGGCTGGATCTGGCCTTTTCTCTCCGGAAGTTAGGGATCGGGAGCGTTCCCATCAATCTGTTGAACGCCATTCCTGGTACACCGCTGGAAAAAGAAAAACCGCTGACAGCGAAAGAATTACAGCGGATCATAGCGGTATACAGATTTATTCTGCCAAAGGCATCCATTCGTTTGGCGGGGGGAAGAGGGCTTTTGGCGGATGGGGGCAGGGCATGCTTCTGCGCCGGAGCAAATGCGGCAATTACGGGTGATATGCTGACAACAGCGGGGATTTCGCCGGAAACAGACAAAAAGTTTGTGGCTGAACTGGGATTTGAGGTGAGAAGAGATCGTGGGTAAAAAAATATTCATTGTGGGGACAGGAACAGACGTGGGAAAGACCTATATCACAGGGCTGATTTTAAAGAAATTGAAGGAAAATGGGATTTCTGCCGCCTATTACAAAGCGGCTATGAGCGGTAACCAACGGCGGCAGGACGGCAGTCTGATTCCCGGAGATGGGGTTTTTGTCAAGAATATGAGCGGTATAGGGCAGTCTTTAGAAGAAATGTGCCCTTATGTTTATGAAGCGGCGGTTTCTCCTCATTTGGCCGCACAGCTGGAAGGAACATCGGTCTCTCTCGAAGGGGTGAAAGAAGGTTTTGCTTCTGTTTTGGAAAAATATGACTATGTTGCCATGGAAGGCTCCGGCGGCATCCTCTGCCCGATTCGTATGGAGAAGGAAGAAATCTGGTTGGAAGATATTATAAAATCTCTCGGACTAAGCTGTATTTTGGTGGCGGATGCTGGTTTAGGCGTCATCAACAATGTGGGGCTGACAGCCGCTTACTTAAAGATGCGGAATATTTCGTTAAAAGGGATTATATTCAACCATTATCTTCCTGGTAGCATTATGCAGGAGGATAATATCCGGATGTGTGAATCTTTGACCGGCACAAAGGTCATTGCCTGTGTGAAAGATGGAGACGAAAATCTAAACCTGTCTCTGGATGCGTTGTGCGGGCTTTTTGAGGAGGGAAAGAAACTATGATCTGGTATCCCTATACCCAGATGAAAACCATGGAGATGCCTTATAAAATTGTGAATGCAGAGGGCGTATATCTTTACACAGAAGAGAAAAAACTCATTGATTCCATTTCCTCCTGGTGGAGCGTTATCCATGGATATGGTCATCCGGAATTGAATGAAGCGCTGATTTCTCAGGCAAATCGGTTTTCCCATGTGATGCTGGGCGGGCTGAACCATGAACCGGCGGAACGGCTTTCCAAAAAACTGGAGGAGTTTCTCCCCGGTGACTTGAATTATACGTTTTTTTCGGATTCCGGCAGTGTGGCGGTAGAGGTGGCTTTAAAGATGGCCTTGCAGTATGCCATGAACCGAGGGGAGTCGAAGCGTACCATGATTCTTGCGTTGGAACACGCCTACCATGGGGATACCTTTAAAGCTATGGAAGCGGGAGATGATGAGGACTATCATTTTGTACTGAAAGCCTACGGCCCCAGCCCTCATGTGGTACATATTCCTACGGAGATTGACGCGCTGGAAGACGCTTTTGCCAGATATCATGACAGGTTGAACTGTATGCTGGCAGAGCCGCTTCTGCAAGGTGCCGGCGGGATGCGGATGTACGATATTTCGTTTCTGGAGCGGGCAAGGGAGCTTTGCGACCAATATGGTGTTCTGCTGATTTTTGACGAGGTGGCAACGGGCTTTGGACGTACAGGCCATCGTTTTGTGGCAGATCTGGTACAGCCGGATATTCTGGTGTTGGGAAAGGCGTTGACAGGTGGCTATCTGGGCCATGCGGTTACTGTTGCCAATCAAAAGGTATTTGATGCCTTTTATAGTGATGATCCTTCCCACGCACTGATGCATGGCCCGACTTTTATGGGAAATCCATTGGCCTGCAGTGTAGCCCTGCGGTCCATCTCTATTTTTGAGCGGGAAAATTATATAGAAAAGATCAGAAAAATAGAAGAAATCACCCGACGGGAATTGGCTGGTTTTTTCGATCCTAGAATAGAGGAAATCCGTATTATGGGCGCCTGTGTCTGTGTGGAAGTAAAAGAGGAAAAAATCTTGGCGGGATATCAGCGGTTTGCTTACGAAAGAGGCGTGTTTGCCAGACCTTTTCTGCGATATCTGTATGCTATGGTGCCTTATATTATTTCGGAAGAGGAATTGATCAGAGTGCTGGATACCATGAAAGCATGGTTTCGGAAAAAATAAAGCAGACCGCAGAACTGAGTGTAACCTCAGTTTTGCGGTCTGTTTTGCTTTAAAGGGAAGTTCTTTTTTTCTCCAGTTTCACAAAAGCTTCCAGAGCGGTCAGAATTTCGTTTCGTTCTCCCTGCATGGACAGGCTTTCTCCATCTACATAGGAGGCGATGCTTTCGGAAGTGTCCTCTTCGTAGGCCACCACATTATTGAGAAGAGAGGCGGTTTTTACGCCGCGAAGATGGCCGATGGTAAAGAGGGCGGCTGTTTCCATATCACAGCCCAGTACACCCCGTTTGGACCAGTAGGCGTCAATAGCTTCTTCGTTGTCTGTATAAAAGCTGTCATGACTTCTGGCGATACCAACATGGTAGGGCAGAGTTTTTTCCTGTGCCGCTTCTATGCAGTACATCATCAGTTCCGCGTCAGGAACGGCAGGGAATATTTCTTCAATGTATGTTTTGGAGGCGCCGTCATCTCGCACCGCGCCGCTGACAATAATCAGATCACCAAGCTTCACCTGAGGCTGAAGACTGCCGCAGCTGCCGATACGGATCATGGCTTCTACACCGATCTGGCGCAGTTCCTCTACGGCGATGCCGGCGGAAGCGCCGCCGATCCCTGTGGAGATGGCAAGCACGGGAACACCTTTGTAAATTCCCCGCAGACTACGGTATTCTCTGTTGAATTTTAATTCTTCGACCTGTTCCAGAAAAGGCGCGATACGGTCCAGACGGGTAGGGTCACCGGGCAATAGAGCGTACCGAATTCCTAAATTGTTTCCCAGCTGAATATGCGGCTGTAATATATCCATAGAAATCTCCTCCTTAAATGCTTTTCTTTCAATGTACATGAATTTGTAAAAAAAATCAACAGAGGATGGGTAGGAATCCATGGCTTTTTATGTTAAGATAGAATAGAAATTTGCCATTTTTCGGAGGTAAGCACATGGTTTATTTATTATTTTTGTTACTTGCGGGCATGCTGCAGGGAATGATGATTTCTCTCAATGGGCAGTTGGGGAATTATTATTCCATGTTCGGCATCTGTTTTTTTGTGCATGGGATTGCGGCCGTGCTCCTGATTCTTTATATCAAATTAAAAGAACGCAAAAAGATCCACCTGCGTGGGGTTCCGCCCTATGTTTATCTGGTGGGTCTGATGGGTATTGGTATCGTAGCCAGCAGCAGCTGGTGTACCCTTGCCATCGGTGCGGCGGCCATGACTGGTTTGTCGGTCATTGGGCGAATGATTTCATCAGCCATAGTAGATCAATATGGGATGTTTGGTGTAAAAAAACAGGCTTTCAGCTGGAAGGAGCTGCCGGCCTATTTGCTGGTACTGGCTGGTGTCTGGCTGGTATCTGTGGGATAAGGAGGAACAGTACGCATGATATTTTATATTACGGCCATAGCCAACGGTTTTTTAAATACGATCAATAATATGGTAAATGTAAAGGCGGGAGAATGTCTTGGGCCTACCAACGGCGCCCTGATCAATTACGTGGAGGCAACAATACTGTCTTTTCTGCTGATCTTTGTTTCCGGCAACGGCGCGGAACTGGATTTTTCGCATATGGCGCAGGTGCCTGTGCTGTTCTATACAGGCAGCGTCTGCGGTCTGGTAGCAATGATCTTTTTGATTATCGGTACCAGCCGTACCGGCGCTATGGTTTCCACTATCTTAACACTGCTGGGTCAGCTGGGCATGGCGGTGGCACTGGACTATGTCTTTTTTGGAATTTTCAGCATTAAGCGGATTATTGGCATATTTTTGATCGTTGCGGGAATCGCATGGCGCGAACAGGTGAAAATGCGGGAACGCAGAAAACTGGTGAAGGAGGAGAGCATTTGAAGATCTTGAATTTTGGTTCTATGAATTTAGACTATGTGTATCGCGTGGATACCTTTATACAGCCGGGAGAGACAAAATCCTCCCAGTCATTGATGGTTAACTGCGGCGGCAAGGGATTGAATCAGTCCATAGCGGCGGCAAAAGCCGGCAATGAGGTATATCACTGCGGCATTGTGGGAAACGGCGGCGAAATGCTGGAAAAACAGCTGAAAGAAAATGGCGTAAATACCTCGCTTTTGGACCATTCCTCACAGCAGTGCGGCCATGCTATCATTCAGGTAGATGATAAGGGGCAGAACTGTATTCTTCTGTATGGCGGTACGAATCAGCTTTTGACAGAGGAATATATTGACCGTTCTTTGGATGCTTTTGGGCATGAGGGGTTGGTACTGCTCCAGAATGAGACCAATCTGGTGGGACACATTATTGCGGAGGCCAATAAGAGGGGACTGAAAACAGCGCTGAACGCGGCGCCTATGGATGAAGGTGTAGCGTCTTATCCCCTGGATCTGCTGGACTGGCTGATTGTAAACGAAGTAGAAGGAAAACAGATCGCCGGATGTACTTCCGATGACGATATTATTCCGGTGCTGAGGGAGAAATATCCTTCCTGCAGTGTGTTGCTGACACTGGGCAGCCGCGGGGCACGCTGCTTTACGGAAGGCAGGGAGTACCGCATTGGATGTTTTGATGTAGATGTGGTGGATACTACGGCGGCAGGAGATACCTTCAGCGGATATTTCCTTTATGGCGTACTGAATGGAAAATCCATTCCTCAGGCGCTGCTGCTGGCAACAACGGCCAGCGCCATTGCCATAGGCAAATCCGGGGCCTCCGATTCTGTGCCCTATTTGGCACAGGTAGAAGAAGCAATAGAAAAACAGATATTTGGTACGTTGGATGTAGAGGTTTTGGAATAAGGAGGGGAAGGCATTGAAAAAGGTGTTATTTATTGACTGCTGTATCCGCAGAGAGGATTCTCGTACGAAAAAACTGGCGGATCATGTGTTTCACCGCCTGCGGGAAAGAAGTGATTGCCAGGTGGAAGAACTTTGCCTGATGGATGAGAATCTGACGTATTTTAGTGACGGATTTTTCCAGCAGAGAGAACGTCTTCTGGCCCAGAAGAATTACGATCATCCGCGGTTCCGTTATGCTAACCAGTTTTCTGAAGCGGATAAAATTATTATTGCGGCGCCCTTTTGGGATCTGAGCTTTCCGGCGTTGTTAAAGGTATATATTGAAAATCTCTGTGTGGAAGGCATTACCTTTGGCTGTGACGAAACGGGAATGTTTGGCACGTGCAAGGCGGACCATATGATTTTCCTGACTACCAGAGGTGCAATATATCCCAAGGGAGATCCTATGGAAATGGGCTCTCCTTATCTGGAAGCAATGAGTAGATTCTTTGGCATTGATCGTTATGACTGTGTAGCGGCAGATGGTCTGGATCTGGGAATCCGTCCTGTCAATGAGATCATGCGGGAAGCCATGGAAGAAGCGGACAGAGTCCTGGATGAACTGTAAGAAAAGAGGAACGAAAATGAGCGATATGATGAAAGCGGTTGTATATAAAGGGCATGGACAGGTGGCATTGGAAGACAGACCGGTGCCGGTAATTCAGGAAGAACGGGATGCTATTGTTCGTGTGACCCGGTCTACCATTTGTTCCAGTGATCTGCATATTAAACACGGAACAGTCCCCAGAGCGAAAGAAAATGTGATTTTGGGCCATGAGTTTGTGGGGGAAGTGGTAGAGGTTGGGTCTGCCGTAAAGAAATTTCGGGCAGGTGACCGAGTATCTGTCAATGTAGAGACTTTCTGCGGAGACTGTTTTTTCTGCAAGAGAGGCTATGTGAACAACTGTGTAGAAGGCGGATGGGAACTGGGCTGCCGCATTGACGGATGTCAGGCGGAGTATGTGCGTGTGCCCATCGCAGACCAGGGAATGACAAAAATTCCCGATGACGTCAGCGATGAAGCGGCGTTATTTAACGGGGATATTTTGGCTACCGGTTACTGGGCTGCCTCTATTGGCGAGATCAAGCCGGCGGATACTGTTGTGGTATTGGGCGCAGGCCCCACAGGGTTATGCACTATGATGAGTATTTGTCTGTACAGTCCCGCTCAGGTGATTGTGGTAGATGTCAGCGAAGAAAGAATGGCGTTGGCAAAAGAGCAGGGACTGGCGGATGTCTGTCTGAATCCTCTGCATACAGATGTGGAAGCGGAGATTCTGCGGCTGACGGAAGGCCGCGGCGCTGATCGTGTTTTTGAAGTGGCTGGCGGTGAGGACACTTTCCAGATGGCCTGGAAGGTAGCAAGACCCAATGCCATTGTTGTTCTGGTAGCTCTTTACGCTAAGGAACAGGCTTTGCCTCTGCATCTGATGTACGGGAAAAACCTGACCTTTAAAACAGGCGGTGTGGACGCCAACTGTTGTGAGGATATTATGAAAATGATCCAGTGCGGCAAAATAGACACCAGCTGTTTGATTACCCATCGTGCGCCTTTAAATGATGTTATGGAAGGGTATCGTGTATTTGAAAATAAGCTGGATGGATGTATCAAATGGGTGATTACCCCCTATGAAAGACGATAAGAAGATTAGAAAACAAAGGTTTTTCAAAATAGAAAAGACAGACGGTTCTCTCGGGCGTCTTTATAAGAAAACAAAAAAAGCCGGAATCTTTTGTATTGATAAAGATTCTGGCTTTTTTATTGTTATTGAGACTTTATTCTGAAGATAGCCCGCTGCAATAGACTTTCAAAAATCAAACAGGGAAAGACAAGTGCTTTTTAAGGAGAAGTTATTTTTCGGACTTTCTCCTTCTTTTTTCAAAACGCCGCTGAAATTCCTTGATCCTGCTTTCTTCGGAAAAGCCAATAGGTTTTTTATAAATAGAGATCCAGGACACGTTCCGCCAGATTTTTATCGCTGTTGGCACGAATAGAAAGAAGCAGAACCAGCATCAAAGATTTCATATTGTCCTCATAGCGGCTCAGGATCTCCCGCTCAAAAAGACTTCCTTCAGAACGGCCTTCAGAAGACGCCTTTAAATGAGCCAGATTGATTTTCTGTAGCTCCACAAATCCGCCATATACTTTTTCCGTCTGCCGTTCCATCAGTTCCGGTGTGGGGCAGCAGAGAATAGGCTGGAATAAAATACCGATATCTCGAATGGATAAAACGGATTTCAAATGGAAAATCATAATTAAAAGCATTAAATGCATCCGCCCATATTTCTTTTTTACCGGCGGTGGGAAAATTTTCGCTTTCGTATAATTGTTAATCATTGTTTTAGTCAGGATCTTGCCATCCGGTGTACGCTTGTATTCGGATAAAACCTGATCCATAAACGTTGTTACCTGATCCATATATAGTTCAATGGAAGGAATCTCATCGATTTCTACCACGTGGACCGTATTGATTTTTTTCTTGACAGACTCCAGTATTTCTTCAAAAGTCCCCATTTTTTCACCTCCAGAATGTATTTGTTCTATTATATAGTAATTAAAACTACATTTCAAGAAATCATAGAAAAAAACGTTGCATATTTCATCCGTGGATGGTAATATTATATCATGATAATATGTAGTATTAAAAACTATATAAAGAGGTGTTATTATGTCGATAAAAGGTTTTAAAATCAAGGACCCTGGAAGCGCAGGGACACATTTTTTTGGATTTCTTGCAGTCATTCCTGTATTTATCATATTGATGGAATTATCCAGAAGATATGCCACAGCATGGCACAGCGCAGGCTTTTTTGTATTTGGATTATCACTGCTTTTACTGTATGGCGCCAGCACCATTTATCATACACTGGTGCTGTCCCCTGAAAAAACAAAGGTTTTGCGCCGGATAGATCATATGATGATTTTTGTGTTGATTGCCGGGACTTATACACCCATCTGTCTGGTTTCTCTCCACGGGATTTGGGGGTGGACTCTGCTGGGGCTGATCTGGGCATTTGCGCTGTTTGGCATCGGCATGAAAATTTTTTGGATGAACGCTCCCAGATGGCTGTCTACACTGATTTATGTTGTCATGGGCTGGTTGGCGGTAATCGCTTTTGTACCGTTGGAAAGAGCCGTATCCTGGGGCGGCATTGGGATGCTGTTGGCCGGGGGATTGGCCTATACGATTGGTGCAGTAATCTATGCTCTGAAAAAGCCGAACATCACCTGGAAATATTTCGGCTTTCATGAGATTTTTCATGTGTTCGTTTTGGTAGGCAGTTCTCTTCATATTGCGTTTATGTTTCAGTATGTGCTTTAATCAGAGGCAGTATTCTAGGGAATACTGCTTTTAAATTACCATAATTTAATTATGTAAATCAATTCGTTTTTTGTATGCATTATGCATAAAGTAAAAAAAGAGATTACTGCAATTTGTATACAAAATAGAGGGCAAAATCAGTATGGTTTCCGAGAAAACGGGCTTTTTTTCACTTCAAAACCAAAAAAGTTCCCAAAATCACTTGATTTATTTTGGTAAATATGGTATAAATGGTTTCGTATAAAGACATTGATAAGGAGTAGTACATTTGGACTCTGTTCCAGAGAGCTGTCGGTTGGTGCGAGACAGTAAAGGAGAAAAAATGGAACTGGCCTTTGAGTTTAGCGCTGAAAGATTTTCCAGTAGGCGTCTACGGGTGCCGCCGTTATCAGGCGCAAGAGTGTGCTTTTCTGCGGAAGAGCAAACTAGAGTGGTAACACGGAGCATCCCTTCGTCTCTAATGAGATGAAGGGGTTTTTTTTGGCACTGTATACAGTGCGTAGTTTACAAAAGGAGGAGCGCAAAAATGAATAATCGTTATGATTTCAGAGAAATCGAAAAGAAATGGCGTGCGGAATGGGAAAAGAATCCCATCAACAAAGAGGATGATGTAAAACCCAAGTTTTACTGCCTGGATATGTTCCCTTATCCTTCCGGCACAGGCCTGCATGTAGGCCACTGGAGAGGCTATGTACTTAGTGACGTAGTCAGCAGATATAAAGTCCTGCAGGGTTTCCAGGTGCTGCATCCCATGGGTTGGGACGCATTCGGTCTGCCTGCAGAGAACTTCGCTATCAAGAACAATATCCACCCCAGCATCGCAACAGCCAACAATATTGCAAACGTAAAAAGACAGCTGCATGAGATCAGTGCGATCTATGACTGGGATAGAGAAGTAGATACCACAGATCCCAACTACTATAAATGGACACAGTGGATCTTTGTTCAGATGTTCAAACACGGTCTGGCTTATGAAAAGGAAATGCCTTTGAACTGGTGCCCCAGCTGTAAGTGCGTACTGGCAAATGAAGAAGCAACAAATGGTACCTGTGAACGCTGCGGTTCTACAGTAACAAAGAAGAACCTGCGTCAGTGGATGCTAAAGATTACTGCTTATGCTGACAGACTGCTGGAAGATCTGAAGAAACTGGATTGGTCCGAAAAAGTTAAGAAGATGCAGTCCGACTGGATCGGCAAGAGCTATGGTGCAGAAGTAGATTTTAAAGTAGTGGGCAGCGATATGAAGATCACTGTTTATACCACAAGACCTGATACGCTCCACGGCTGCACATTTATGGTACTGGCTCCTGAATACAAGGATATTGCAGCTCTGACAACACCGGATTGCAAGGAACAGGTTGAAAAATACTGCTTCGAGGCATCCACAAAGTCTTCCGTTGATCGTATGACAAACAAAGAAAAAACCGGTGTATTCACAGGCTCTTATTGCGTAAACCCTGTCAATGGCAAAGAGATCCCTATTTGGGTTGCTGACTATGTACTGGCTGATTACGGTACCGGCGCCGTAATGTGCGTACCTGCACACGATGACCGTGACTTTGAGTTTGCGACAAAATTCCATCTGCCTATCGTACAGGTAATTCTGCCGGAAGGCGAAGAAGAAAAAGAATTGACAGAAGCGTATACCGGCGATGGTATCATCATCAACTCCGGCGACTGGAATGGTATGAAGGCTTTTGAAGCAAAAGAAAAAGTACCTCATATTATGGAAGAAAAAGGTCTGGGCAGAAAGACTGTAAACTATAAGCTGCGTGACTGGGTATTCTCCAGACAGAGATACTGGGGCGAACCTATCCCTATTGTTCATTGTGAGCACTGTGGTGCGGTTGCTGTTCCCGAAGACCAGCTGCCTGTACTGCTGCCGCAGGTAGAATCCTATAAACCCACAGATACCGGTGAATCTCCTCTGGCACATATCGACGAGTGGGTAAATACAACCTGCCCGAAATGTGGCGGCCCTGCAAAGAGAGAAACAAACACCATGCCTCAGTGGGCTGGTTCTTCCTGGTACTTCCTGCGTTATGTAGATAACCACAACGATCAGGAATTGGCAAGCATGGAAAAACTGAAAAAATGGGCACCTGTAGATCTGTATGTAGGCGGTATCGAACATGCCGTACTGCATCTGCTGTATGCTCGTTTCTATACCAAGTTCCTGTATGATATCGGTGCGGTTCCTTTTGATGAACCTTTCCAGAAGCTGTTCAACCAGGGTATGATTACAAAGAACGGCGGCAAAATGAGTAAGTCTCTGGGGAATGTTGTTTCTCCTGACGATCTGGTAGAGAAATACGGTTGCGACTCTCTGCGTATGTATGAACTGTTCGTAGGTCCCCCTGAAATGGACTGTGACTGGGATGACAGCGGTATCGACGGTGTATTCCGTTTCCTGAACAGAGTTTGGAAACTGGTTTACAACAACAAGGATCTGAATGTCGCTCCCAGCAAAGATATGGAATATGTTCGGAATAAACTGATCTGTGATATTACCACACGTCTGGAAGCATTGACGATGAATACCGTAGTCAGCGGTTTTATGGAACATACTAATAAAATTATTGAACTGAGCAAGAAAGACGGCGGTGTAGACAGAGATACTTTGGAAACACTGGTTATCCTGCTGGCTCCTTTTGCTCCTCATATTGCGGAAGAACTGTGGAGAGAATTGGGTCATACCACTTCTGTATTTGAAGCAGGCTGGCCGAAAGCGGATGAGAGCAAACTGGTACAGGATACCATCGAAATTGCATTGCAGGTAAGCGGTAAATTCAGAGATACCATGAAGATTGCTGCTGATGCAGATAAAGATGCGGTTCTGGCGCAGGCAAAAGAAGTTCTGGCTTCTCGTCTGGAAGGCAAAACCATTGTAAAAGAGATCTATGTACCTGGTAAAATCGTAAACATCATTGCGAAATAATAGAGCCGTGATGTCAGGATGACAGAAGTTGATCTAATATAGATAGAAATGACGCAGATTGTAGAGTATGATCTGCGTCATTTTTATGGAAATGGAATGAAAGACATCCAAAAATATGGTATTCTTTAGGATGAACTATGTTTTTCAGAAAAAACAGATATCTGAGTGTTTGAAGAATGAGAGAGAATTTCTCTGTTTGAAAACATCGGATTGGTTACAGGTAAAAAAGCAGAGATTATATACAAAAGAATGTGTCCATTGACTGGATGAAAGGAGGACGAGAGTATGACAGAGCTGTATATGATTTCCAGCAGCCCCTTAAAAGACGAACATGTTTTTCAAAGAGTATTAGGCCGTCTTCCCGTAGAAGAACAGGAAAAAACGGCACAATTTAAAAGCAGACAGCGGCAGAGGGTTTATGTTTGTTCCCGTCTTCTTCTCCAGCAGAAATTAAAAGATCGTGGTTATCAGTTGTCCGACTGTGTTTCCGGACAATACGGAAAACTTTATTTAAAAGGTTGTCGCGATTTTTATTTCAATTTGTCTCATTCTGGAGATATGATTCTGTTAGGACTGTCTGATTGTGAGATTGGTGTGGATCTAGAGCAAGTCAGAAAAGAGATTCCCAAAAGACTGGACAGAATTCTATCATCGGATGAACTGACGTTTTTACACAGCCAGCCTGAAGAAGAGCAAAAAGCTGTTTTCTTTCGCTTGTGGACGATGAAGGAAGCTGCGGTAAAACAAAAAGGGCAGAGGATCTTTGACCAGGCAAACCAGCTGGATATGGTTTCTGAAGGGACATTCATAACAAAGAGGGAGGACTGTTTTATCCAGACCTTATTTCTGGGAGAATGGGTTGCGTCCGTGTGTTTCCGGGAAAAAGAAATATGCTGTTTACAGGTGAAGGACATAAATATTAACAAATTATTAAATATTTAAACTTTTTCTTTCAATACGTCGAAAAATCAGGTATAATATTTCTTGCGAAAAGAAGTAATCTTAGGAAAAAAAGGACATGATGCTATGATTAAACATAAAAAAATAGGATGCTTGATATTGAGCGCTGTTCTTCTTTTGAGTGCGGCGCCTTTAAGCAGTGCCAGTGGTGCGACGATTTCCGAATTGGAGGCAAAGCGGAAAGCTTTATCTGCAGAAACGGACAAAGCAATGCAGGCCATTGAAGATCTGGAATCCAAACAGCTTTCTGTAGAAGAAGAAATTGCGACGATGGACCAGGCGATGAACAGTATTCAGGCGGAATTAGACGCGGCTCAGGCGGATCTGGATACCATCACAGCTGCTTTGGAGCAGAGCCAGAAAGATCTGGAGGAAGCAACGCAAAAGCGTGACGATCAGTTCGATCTGCTGGGCAAACGAATGAAGTATTTGCAGCAGAAAGGCTCCTCCGGTTATCTTGAGATTTTGCTGGAGGCGGAAAGCTTTCAGGATTTGTTCCTGAGAATGGAATATGTTAATGACATTATGTCTTATGACAGAGAGATCCTGGATGAACTGCAGGAAATTCAGGCGACCATCGAGGAAAAAACAAAACAGATTGAAGAAGAGCAGGCTGCACAGCAGGAAGTCGTGGACCTGTATAATGAAAAAGTAGCAAGCATGCAGACTGTGCTGGACGAAAAGAAAGCGTTGGTAGCTTCTTACGAGGCCGATATGGACAAATATGAGCAGTTGATTGCGGCAAATAAGAAAGCCGACCAGGAAGTTTTAAATGAAATCGCGAAACAGCAGGGTAGTTCAACAGTTTATTATACCGGAAACGGAACTTTGGGATGGCCGGTTCCGTCCAGAGCGGCTTCTTCTTCCAGTCTGAGTAGTGGCTTTGTACAGAGAACAAACCCTGTTACAGGCAAGTGGGAGTCTCACAGTGGTTATGATATTCCTGCTTCTTATGGTGCGGATATTGTGGCTGCGGAATCTGGATTGGTAACTTATGCGGGCTGGATGAACGGATACGGATATACAGTTATGATTAGTCATGGCGGCGGCTTGACAACACTGTATGGTCATAATTCTTCCCTGGTAGTTTCCAAAGGACAGACTGTGACAAGAGGACAGACTATTGCGAAATGCGGTAGTACCGGTATGTCCACAGGTAATCATTGTCATTTCTCTGTACTGGTAAACGGCAGCTATGTAAATCCTCAGTCTTACTTGGGCGTTGCAAATGTAGGCTACTAAGCAATATAGACCCGGTGTTTCTTTAACGGAATACACCGGGTTTTTTATTGAGAATATTTTATTTACCATAATTAAATTATGTAAACTCTTATCGCATGATATATCTTAGAAAGGAAATGACAGATGGATTTAAAGGATTTTATCAAACGAATGGAAACTGGCAAGAAAATATGTGCTGGATCGGAAACGCATCTTTTTATGCATGATTTAGCGCAGGAGGCTTTACGTCTCACAGCGGAGCTGAACAATACTTATCATACACCGGAAGAAATTATTGCTATTTTTTCTAAACTGACAGGAAAAGAAGTACCGGAGACTTTTCGGATTTTTCCGCCGTTTTATACAGATTGCGGAAAAAACATTACCATTGGGGAAAATGTTTTTATTAACAGTGGCTGTCGTTTTCAGGATCAAGGCGGAATTTATATCGGTGACGGCGCATTGATTGGACACAATGTTGTTTTTGCAACATTAAATCATAATCCTGACCCGGAGCACAGAGGAGATATGTTTCCAGGAGCAATTCGATTAGGCAAAGATGTCTGGATTGGCGCAAATGCGACGATTCTGTCTGGTGTGACTATTGGGAATGGTGCCATTGTCGCAGCGGGGGCGGTTGTGACAAAGGATGTACCGTCTTACAGCGTTGTTGCAGGTGTACCGGCTAAGGTCATAAAATCTGTCAGAGAGTAATCAGATGTATAGAAGAAAAAATGTAACGGTGTAAATCTCAACAAATTGCTTAGATTCATCTATACGGGCAGGTTAAAAGTATAGAATGGTTCAGAAGCATCTTTAAAATATTGCCGGAATCCTTATTATATTAAGAGATCCCGGCAATTCTTATTTTGTTTGAATGTATTTATGGAAGACCGATGGTAAGTATTTTCTGTTAGAGTAAATTCGCAAAAGTTACGTTTTGCGAATAATTATAAATCGATGTTTTGCTCCCCTGTTTTTATTCCAAACAGCTTTTTAAGTTGCAGTATCATATGATTATCAAAATCTGCATTTTGCTATAGCACCTTGTTCTGTTTGAGATTGTTTTAGAAAAAAAGAAACCAGCAGTTTTTATTCTGCCGGTTTCTTTTTTCCGCATCTTTTTTAAGAATCCGTAATTACTTACGAATTAAATTTTCTACGGAGTCAAAATAGTCCTTTTGTGCATTTAAAATTTCTTCGCCGCCAATGGTACATATATTTTCGGAATTTGCGATCATTTTTAGCAGATCTTCGTATTGCCGGATTTCAGCCGCTGACGTATTCAGGATCTCCATACGTTCCTGTTGCCGCATTTCCTCTGTAATGCCCGCAAAATACAGCGCTGTACCGTAATCCAGCAGTTCTCCGTTTGTTTTGGGCTGATCGAAGCGGTTGATGGTTCCAATGATATATTTTGTCATTTCCCGTTCATCTGCCTGAAAATCTTTAATCTTGTCGGACAAATTTCCATAAACATCATATGTTTTGCGAAGATTTGGATCGCGGTAGGAATAAAAATATACGCCCCCGTTTCTTTGGAAATTACAGCCGCAGCCATAGGCACCGCCCTGTACCCGAATCTGGTTCCAAAGATATTCAAGCGTTATAATGGTTTTCAGCACCTGCATATTGCCGTGGTACGGAATATTTCCCATCGCCAGATCCCATGTTTTGATATTATATTGTACCTTAGACGAGATTCGGAAACCTTCTTTCCGTTCTTTTGGCTGAAAATGGACTGTGGTTCGCTCCATGTTTCCCTCCGGAAGATATTTTTTCAGGTCTGCAAACCAGTGAGCATATTCTGCAAAATCCGATTTGCTGCATCCCACAGTACCTTGCACTTGATCTCTAACAAGGATTTTTTTCGCGATAGCCTTTAGACCTGCCACAACAGCTGAAGGATTTTCCAGAAGGCTTTTCTCTGTATTGCAGAGGAAGTGGTAATATGAAATGCCGGAGGTTTGTTCCTTTGTCGCGGCACCGGCAGAAACAGCGGCTCTGCTGCGGAAAATGGCGGTGGAATGGGCTTGATTCTGGAAGTACATTTCCCCTTTCAATTTAGCAGACTTTACTATTTTTAAAAGGCTTTCCACATTGGTATAATCTGTTTCAGTCAGGATTTCCTTCAAAAAAGTAAAACCTTCTTCCAGATCTTCTTTCAGGATTTTAAAGTTAATGGTTAAAAATGGAAGATAATCCCTGTTGTTTCTGCTGTATATGTCGTTTGACATGGAAAAGCCGCCGAAAATACGGTCTGTTTTTGCTGATAGCTCTGCAAAAGCAGTTTTCTTTGTATCCAGTTTACCTAGTACTTCTGCCAGAAGACCGGCATAGAAAAGTTGCTCCTGAGGAACCTCCGTGGGAAAGAGGATTTGTCCATAGAATATTCCCTGGCTTTCCATGGAGATATGCAGTACTTTGCTACCGGAAACGATAGTTTCTTTTCTTGGTACTGGCATGGGTTTTTTATCAATATCTTCCCTCTGCAATATAGGGATCTGTGCCAAAAGCTCTGGTGTGTCTTCCGCGTTTTGGAATTCAGCTAAGGAGTTGTCGTCCTCCTTCAGAATGGATTTTTGAGCTTCTGTCATAGATGACAGGCGGTCTTCCACTTTCTTGCGCAGCGCAGCGTCTTCCTGTTCCTGTTTTCCCCACTCCGGAAGGAAGCAAAGCTTTGTTTTTTCCGGATTACACAGGAATTTTTCCTGAATGAAGGCGGAAAGATATCCCTTCTGTATTTCTTCTTTTAAGGAAAGGAATGTGGTTAATACTTTAAGACAGGAAAGAGGATTTTCTCCGTGGAGCCAGCTTTTCATCTGGCGGGTATGATAGATCAGACCTTTCGGCCGACTGCCATAGTCCTCTTCCCGCAGCAGGAATTCCATTTTTTTCAGACTGCTGTGAAGCAGTTCTTTCCCAAAGCCGTTTTTGGCAGCGTGGGAAAGGACTTCCTCAACGATGTTGCAGAAGTGTTCAAAGTCCTCCTTTTTGCCGTTTTTCCCGATAATGCTGTATACAGTTTCATAGGTAGAGGAATCGAAATAGCCTTCTGCTTCTTCACAGATACCAGCATCGCGCAGCGCGTTTTTTAAGGGAGAGGCATTGGTCTCCAGAAGTAAATAGCCTAAGATTTGCATGGTGAGATTTTCTCTCGTGTCTGTGCAGTGACCGATTTTAAAATTGTAGGCAAAGTATCCCTTGTCATCTGTCTCATTTTCCGCGGGGAATGTTTCATAGATGACTTCATTCTTCAGCGGAACTTTTGTATCTTTGATTATAGGAAGTTGTTGAGATTTTTCATAGTGTGTGAGATAAGCCTGATCCAGGTGCTCCAGGCAGCGCATGATCTCCATGTCACCGTAGAGATAAAGGTATGCGTTGGAAGGATGATACCATTCTCTGTGGTAATTGAGAAAATCCGTATAGGTCAGATCAATAATGGCGGACGGTTCTCCGCCGGATTCGAAGCCATACGTCGTTTTGCCGAAAATACTTCTGGAAATGGCGCCTGCCAGCCTGCTTTCCGGATCGGATAACGCTCCTTTCATTTCATTAAACACAACGCCGGTGGCAGTACGCTTTCCCTCCTGCTCTGCCAATCTCCAGCCTTCCTGGAGGAAAATTCCTTTTTTATGGTAGATATTTGGATGAAAGACCGCATCCAGATAAACATCCATCATATTGCGAAAATCTTTTTCGTTGCAGCTGGCGATGGGATACATGGTTTTATCCGGATAAGTCATGGCATTCAAAAAGGTGTTTAAGGACCCTTTTGCCAGTTCATTAAAGGGATCTTTTGCACCATATTTTTCGGAACCGCAGAGAACACAGTGTTCCAGGATATGGGCAACGCCAGTATCATCTCTGGGCGGTGTTTTAAAGGTAATAGAAAATACTTTATTATTATCTTTGGAAGCAAGATAGCAAAGTCTTGCGCCGCTTTTTATATGGGTAAATAAATAGCCTTCCGCATGGATCTCTTCCAGAGGCATGGTCTGCTCCAGCAGAAAACCGTGATATGTTTTCCCGAGTTCAAATTTTTTCATTGGTATAACCTCCTTTGCTTGTTATAGTGTATCATAGATTTCGAGAAAATTCCCTTAAAGGTTAAATTTTTTTAGAAAAGTACTTGACAAAAGACATGGTCTAATTTATAATCATTATCAAGTAAAAGTAATTTACATTATATTTTTAATATTAGTAAAATCAAGGAGGATAAGATTATGAAAAAATTTGTTTGTTCCGTTTGTGGTTATGTACATGTAGGTGATTCCGCACCCGCAGAATGTCCTGTTTGCCATGTTGGCGCTGATAAATTCGTTGAACAGAAAGACGGAGAAATGGAATGGGCTGCTGAACACGTTGTAGGCGTTGCACAGGGTTCCAGCGAAGACATCATGGCTGACCTGAGAGCAAACTTCGAAGGCGAATGCACAGAAGTTGGTATGTATCTGGCTATGGCTAGAGTTGCACATAGAGAAGGTTATCCCGAAGTTGGTCTGTACTATGAAAAGGCTGCTTGGGAAGAAGCTGAACATGCCGCAAAATTCGCAGAACTGCTGGGTGAAGTTGTAACAGATTCCACAAAGAAAAACCTGGAACTGCGTATTGATGCTGAAAACGGCGCAACAGCTGGTAAGACAGATCTGGCTAAACGTGCAAAAGCTGCTAACCTGGATGCAATCCATGACACAGTACATGAAATGGCTCGTGACGAAGCTAGACACGGTAAAGCATTCCTGGGTCTGTACAACAGATATTTCAAATAATGCACTCCCCTCTTCTATGGGAAAACAATAATACATAAGAAATAACAATCGCTGGAATTCTGATATATGAATTCCAGCGATTTTATTTTTGCATGAAATATAAAGAAATCTTTTTTATCTTTGTCTTTTCCTGAAAAATCAGGAACATGATCTTTTTTAGAAATCTTCTGTAAAAAGAATTTTTATGAAATGGAATCATTCTATACTGATTTCCAGATCTGTTCCGGAAAGAAGGATATTTGTCGTACATTTTTTTCCCAGGGTAATGACTTCATATTCTCCCGAGGTCAGAGGAATGCTTGTTTGTGCAACGGGAAGTTCTGATTGAAAGAGAATGTCGTCCTCATTATTAAGAACCAAAACTTTTCCCTCCCCTTTTTCCAGTGTACCGGAAAGAAGCAGTGAGGTATCATACTGAGCGGTTATCTTTGCTGTCTGGGAATTTCCGTAGAGCTTTTTATGTTTGCAGGAGGCAGAAACGAGACCGCTGTCCTGGGTGGTTGTATTGACACGAATTCCTTCCAGATTCTCATTTTTATACTGAGATAATATGGTCTCCACAGGAAGAGCATATTGCGTTTCCAAAAGTGCAATCTCTTTCTGCCGATTCCACATTCCAAAAAGAATCAGAATTAAAGAAATAAAAGCGAAAATTCTGCGTAGATGAACCATTTCTTTCCTCCTCTGCTTTGCGGTTTTTTTTTGAAAGAGCTGCCCTTTTTAAAGGGCAGTTGTCATTTTTCAGAACAAACTCAGCTGATTTGTTTCCGGAATCCCGTTTAATACTCCATTTTCCTTTAAAAGATCAATGAGAGAACGTCCTAAGGAAGTGCGCTCTTTGATTTCCTCAATGGTATGGAACTCCCCTGCCGCTCTGCCGTCTACAATGCTCTGTGCCGCATTGGTACCAAGTCCCTGAAGGGAATTAAAAGGCGGGATCAACCCTTCCGGCGTTACAATGAACTTTCTGGCGTCGGAACGATACAAGTCGATGGGCAGGAAGTGGAAGCCTCTGGCGTAAAACTCTACAATCAGTTCCAGTACCGTCAGCTTTGCCTTATCTTTTGCCGTGGCATCCATACCTTTGGCATGGATTTCCTTCATGGCCGCTTTGGCTACCTCCATCCCTTTGCACATGCAGCTATAATCAAAATCGTCACAGGCGCGGACGGTAAAATAGGTAGCGTAATATGCTTCTGGATAATTGATTTTAAAATACGCGATACGGAAGGCCATCATAACATAGGCTGCCGCGTGGGCCTTCGGGAACATGTATTTGATTTTCTGGCAGGATTCAATGTACCAGTCAGGTACATTTGCCGCCTTCATATCCGCAATATCCTCGTCTGTCAGGCCCTTCCCTTTTCTTACTTTTTCCATGATTTTAAAGGACTTCTTTTTCTCTACTCCTTTATTGATAAGATAAATCATGATGCTGTCGCGTGTGGAAATAGTTTCTTTCAGGGTAATGGTGCCGTTTTCGATCAAGGTCTGGGCATTTCCCAGCCATACATCTGTACCGTGGGACAGACCGGAAATACGCAGCAAGTCAGCGAAGGTTTTGGGTTTCGTGTCCAGCAGCATGCCGCGTACAAATTTTGTACCAAATTCCGGGATACCCAGCGTACCCGTTTCACAGCCAATGTCCTCCGGTGTCACGCCCAGAGCCGCCGGTGACTCGAATAAAGACATGGTGGCAGGGTCTCCCAAAGGAACTGTCTGGGGATTTACGCCCGTCAAATCATAAAGCATACGGATGACCGTAGGATCGTCGTGGCCCAGTAAATCCAGCTTCAGAAGACGACCGCTGATGGAATGATAGTCAAAGTGTGTTGTGGTAACGGTAGAATTCATATCGTTGGCTGGCCGCTGAATAGGACAGAATTCATAAATGTCGTGGTCACTGGGTACAACCATGAGTCCGCCAGGATGCTGCCCGGTGGTTCGCTTGACGCCAGTGCAGCCGTTCATCAAACGAATGATTTCCGCGTTATGGGCGGTGATATTACGTTCATCAAAGTATTTTTTGACAAATCCGTAAGCTGTTTTATCCGCTAATGTACCAATGGTTCCGGCTTTAAACACATGACCAACGCCGAAAAGTTCTTCTGTATACGCGTGGGCACACTGCTGATATTCGCCGGAGAAGTTCAGGTCAATATCGGGTTCCTTGTCCCCTTCAAAGCCCAGGAAGGTCTGGAAAGGAATATCATGTCCGTCCTTATGGAGCAAGGTTCCGCAGACGGGACAATATTTATCTGGCATATCACAGCCGCTGGCCTCTTCCAAAGCAAATTTTTTCACTGTTTCCGATTCAAAATCGGAATATTTGCAGTTGGGACAGACATAATGAGGCGGCAACGAGTTTACTTCCGTGATTCCGGCCATATTGGCGGCAAAGGAAGAACCAACGGAGCCACGGGAGCCTACCAGATATCCGTCAGCTACGGATTTCCATACCAGCTTCTGGGCGATGATATACAGCACCGCGTAGCCGTTGGAAATAATGGAATTTAGCTCTGTTTCCAGACGGTCCTGCACCAGCTGGGGCAAAGGATCGCCATAAATAGAATAGGCCTTATCCATACAGATGCGCCGCAGCTCTTCATCGGCGCCTTCAATTTTCGGCGGAAAGGTTTCGTCGGGAATAGGCTTGATCTTTTCGATCTGGTCAGCAATCAGATTGGTATTGGTAATCACCACTTCTCTGGCTTTTTCTTCTCCCAGATAATCGAATTCCGCCAGCATTTCATCTGTTGTGCGGAAGTACAACGGTGCCTGATTGTCCGCGTCTGCAAATCCTTCAGCTGACATAATTACTTTACGGTAAACCGCGTCGTCAGGATCAATAAAATGGACGTCACAGGTAGCTACCACTGGTTTTTGAAATTCCTCGCCTAAAGCAACGATCCGGCGATTGATATTTTTCAGATCCTCCATGGAGTGAATGGTCTCCGCTTTGGGGGAGTCTACCATAAATTTATTATTGCCTAAGGGCTGTATTTCCAGATAATCGTAGAAACGAACCAGTTCTTCGATCCGCTGCTTGGATTCGCTGTTTAATATGGCACGATATAGTTCTCCGGCTTCACAGGCGCTGCCTAATATGAGCCCTTCCCGCTTTTCCATAAATTTGCTTTTGGGAATACGGGGGCGGCGGAAGAAGTAATCTATATGGGACATGGAAATCAGTTCGTACAGATTCCGCAGGCCCGTATAATTCTTTACCAGAATGATGGCATGGTATGCCCGCAGCTTTTTATAGTTCACTGTTTTGCTGGCGATAATATTGATATGATCCAGTGTATAAATCTCTTTTTCCGCCAGCATATCCAGGAATTTCAGAAAAACCTCTGCGGTTGCTTCCGCGTCGTTGACGGCTCTGTGATGTCCTTTCAGCTCTACGCCCAGATGTTCACAGACAATGTCCAGTTTATGCTTGGACAATTCAGGCAAGAGCGTTCTGGAAAGTTCTACGGTGTCAACGATGGTATGCTCCACTTCGCCTAAACCATATCGTTCAGCCGCAACACGGATAAAGCCGGTATCAAAAGGCGCGTTGTGTGCCACAAGAACGGCATCCTTGCAGAATTCCAGAAATTCCGGAAGGATTTCAGAAATAACAGGCGCATCGGCTACCATTTCGTCTGTGATACCGGTAAGCTTTGTGATTTCTGCGGAAATAGGTCGTTCCGGATTTACAAAGGTACTGAATCGGTCTACGATTTTTCCGCTTTCCACTTTTACAGCGCCGATCTCCGTAATCATGTCCCGATCTCGAGAAAGACCGGTGGTCTCAATATCGAATACTACAAAAGTATCATCAATGGTCTGCCCGCGAGGCGAAAATACAGCGCTTCCCAAATCATCAATAAGATAAGCCTCTACCCCATAGATTACTTTCAGATCTGTTTTATCTGCCGCATTCATGGCATCAGGAAAAGCCTGTACGACGCCGTGGTCTGTAATGGCAATGGCTTTATGGCCCCATTCCAGCGCACGTTTGATGTAGGTTTTCACCGGTGTAACGCCGTCCATGCTGCTCATCTGTGTATGCAGATGCAGCTCTACTCTTTTTTCCTCTGCTGTATCCATACGCTTAGGCGGCGCTTGTGCTGTCATGATGTTTTTCGCCATAATATTGATCTCTTTGGCGTATTTATCGAACTGTACTTCGCCCTGTACCCGCAGATAAGCATCTTTTTTGATTTTATCCTGCAATTCATTGTCGAAGACAGAGCGCTTTACGAAAAATTTTACGGTGGTAGAGTCGGATTTATCTGTAATATCAAAGGAAACAATATATTTTTCTCCTTTGATTTCTCTTGTTTCGATGTTGAAAATGCTGCCTTCTACGATAACAGCCTCGCCGGGGATCTTTGTTTCCGTAATTTTGACCGGTGTGCCGGTAAATTCCTTGCCAAAGAGGATACCACGGGAAACGGACGCACTGACAGCGTTAACTTCCGCCGCTGTTTTGGCTTCTTCCGCTGCCGCTACCGTAGACTGGATCTGCTGCATCAGTTCTTCCGTTTTTGATTTCTGTTCCAGCGCAAGGCGTGTTTTTTCTTCTTCTGTGGTCAAGGCGTTTTTAAAACGCACTGTTACGGAAAGTCCGGTTTCATTCAAGATCTCTTTCTGGACCTTTTCATCCAGTTTTTTTCTGGAAAGGTAATAGGCCATATTATGCTTGACAAAGATCTGCATTATACCATCGGAATAGTCCCACTTGGCGTCTTTCATCAAGCCTGTACAGATTTTGCTTTCCGCGGAAAGCAAAGCGCAGATGGTCTCCCAGAAATCCGAAAGTATGGTCTGTGGTTCTTTATCTGCAAAGGTATATTTCGGAAAAAGGTGGACTTCCTTTACCCCGGGGAGCTGCTGCAGCATTTCCTCCCGCAGTTTTTTCCACCAGATAGGAGCAATTACTTCTGGGGAAGAAATCTCCGTAACAACGCTTTTTTCTTTTTTATGTATGGTTAGTGAGCAAACGACTGTATTTTGAAAGGCTTCTTTCAGGGGAGCGGAAAGAGAGACCTTTTCAAAAACAGCCGGAAATTCTCTGGCAGTCATTGTGCCCGCTCCTTTCTGTTTTTATCTCTGCTCATATTTTTTCAATTTCTGTCATAAGAGCATCTACCAGCTCGCTTTCCGGCATTTTGCGGATCAATTCGCCTTTTTTAAAGAGAATGCCCACACCGTTGCCTCCGGCGATACCGATATCCGCTTCTTTGGCCTCGCCCGGACCATTGACTACGCAGCCCATGACAGCAACTTTGATATCCTTCTGACAGGAGGCGAGACGCTTTTCTACCTCATTGGCAATAGAAATCAGATTGATCTGTGTTCTGCCGCAGGTGGGACAGGAGATCAGGGAAGGACCAAATTTCCGCAGACCGAGGCTTTTCAAAATTTCTTTTGCGGCCTTTACTTCCTCCACAGGGTCTCCTGTGAGAGAAACGCGGATGGTATCGCCAATTCCCATCGCAAGGATGGCGCCTATGCCAACAGCGGACTTGATGGTGCCGCTGTATAATGTCCCTGCTTCCGTAATGCCCACATGAATGGGATAAGGAATCTGTTCTGACAGAATACGGTATGTCTCCAGAGAAAAAGGCACATCGGATGCCTTGATGGACACAACAATGTCGTAGAATTCCAGGTCCTCTAAAATACGAACGTGCTTCAGCGCGCTTTCTACCAGCCCCTGAGGTGTTACACCGCCGTATTTTTCCACCAGTTCTTTTTCCAGCGAACCGCTGTTGACGCCGATACGGATAGGGATGTGTTTGGCTTTCGCCATTTCCACTACCTGACGGATGCGGTCAATATCGCCGATATTCCCCGGATTGATGCGTACTTTATCAATACCTAATTCCATTACCCGCAGAGCGAGACGGTAATCGAAATGGATATCCGCCACCAGAGGGATATGGATGTGTTTTTTAATTTCTCCTATGGCATCAGCGGCTTTCATGTCAGGAATGGCCACACGCACCAGTTCACAGCCCGCATCTTCCAGCGCGAGAATCTGTTTTACTGTGGCTTCCGGATCTCTTGTATCTGTATTGCACATGGACTGGATCACAATGGGATTTCCGCCGCCCATTTTGATATTTCCTATTTTTATTTCTCTTGTTTCTGTTCTCAGCATATCTGCACTTCCTTTTATTTGTTCTATGACTCTAAAGTTTAGTATAACACACTTCTTTCGTGGCTTCTATTATGCCAAAGAGAGAAAAAACCACAGCAGAACTGTCAAATTTTGATGTTCTTTCTGTGGTTTTGTTTTCGTTATTTTTTATAATATTTTTGTGATGTCTGTGTACATTACAAATACCATAAATCCCATAAGGAAAAGAAACCCGGCATATTGTATCCTGTTTTCCATTTCCACGGGAAGGGGCTTTCTGCGGATGCCTTCGATCAGCAGCAACAGGATTCTTCCCCCATCCAGAGCGGGAATCGGGAAAAGATTCAATACCCCAAGGTTTGCACTCAGAACGGCCGCCACATAGACAACGTTTTGGATGGCCGCTTTTACACTGTAAGAAATGCCGACTTCATAGCTGTCCCCCACTACCTGTATAATCGAGATGGGACCGCCGTATTCATCCTGTGAGGCTGTAAAGGTGAAGACACGAGCCAGACCCTGCGCAGTTACTTTGATATAGTTCAGCATAGCGAAATAGCTGTATTCTATGGTATCTAGCACAGAGGCTTCCTCGTAGCCTTCCACGGAATCAGCAAACAGTCCTGTTACAACTTTGGGTGTAAATCCAACCAGATAACTGCCTGTCTCTTCAGAATACTGGGGCGTAATTTCATAGAGATAAACGGAGCCGTCCCGTAGGATGCCTAATTCGATAGGAGTTCCGCCGTTCTGGTACATGAAGTTTTGCATTTCATCGTAAATATGGATACGTTTCCCATTGATGCTGTATACCACATCCCCTTCCTGCAGGCCGATCTGTGCCGCAGGATATCCCTCCTGTATTGCTGTGACTTCTGGTTCAATGATGTAGGATGTGGCAGAAATGCCAAAAATCATAATGATGGCCAGAACAAAGTTCATGAAAGGCCCTGCGGCCATAACCGCCAGTCGAACAGGAACGGATTTGGCGAAAAAAGACCTGTCATCAATCTCCCCGTCCTCCATTTCTCCGTGCATTCTGCAAAAGCCTCCCAGAGGGAACAGCCGCAGAGTATATTCTGTTTCTCCTATTTGCTTCGACAATATTTTCTTCCCCATGCCGACAGCAAATTCTTCTACCCAGATACCGGATTTTTTTGCGACAATAAAATGTCCGAATTCATGGGCAATAACTAGCATGCCGATGACGATCAGCGCAATGATGATAGACGTCAGAATGACGATCACCTCCGAAATGAGATTACAATTTTGCCTGGCGGGCGAATTCTCTCGCCCATCGGTCTGCTTCCAGCAGGTCCTCCAGATCATACTGGTATTTCACAGTATATGCGTTCATGGTCTTTTCTATTAACCGTGGAATATCCAAAAATTTGATTGCTCCTTTTAAAAACAGGTCAACGGCGATCTCGTTGGCACCGTTGAGAACAGCAGGCATGGTGCCGCCGATGCGAAGCGCCTCATAAGCCAGAGAAAGACAACGGAAAGTATCCAGATCCGGATGATCGAAAGTCAGATGATTCCTTTTGGTAAAATCCACCTTGGGAAAAGGATTGGCCACACGTTTGGGATATGTCAGCGCGTACTGGATCGGGACTTTCATATCCGGTTCTCCAAGTTGTGCAATAATGGCTCCGTCCTCGTATTCTACTGCGGAATGCATAATACTCTGAGGATGAATCAATACCTCGATTTGATCTGTATCCACGCCAAAAAGCCATTTTGCTTCCATGACTTCCAAGCCTTTGTTCATCAATGTGGCGGAGTCGATGGTAATTTTTTTGCCCATAGACCAGTTGGGATGATGGAGCGCGTCTGCTGCTGTAACATGCCGCAGTTCCTCTATGGTTTTCCCACGGAAAGGACCGCCAGAGGCTGTCAGCAGAATACGGCGGATCGGGTTGCCCTGATTCCCCTGTAAAGACTGGAAAATAGCGGAGTGTTCACTATCTACCGGGTAAATGGAAATCCCTTTTTCCTTTGCCAGATCCATGACCAGCTGGCCGGCGGAAACAAGGGTTTCTTTATTGGCCAGAGCAATATTTTTCCCTGCCTGAATAGCAGCAAAGGTAGGCTTGAGACCAACATTGCCGACAATAGAGGTAACTACGGTATCAATTTCTTCCATGGTCGCCACTTCTACAAGGCCATCCATACCGGCTACTACGGTACAGGATGTATCTGCCAGCCGTATCTTTAATTCCCTGGCACCGGCTTCGTCCATGACAGCTACCAGTCTTGGACGAAATTTCCGGACCTGTTGTTCCAAAAGGTCGATATTGTGATTACCGCTGATGCCAGCGACCCGAATATCGCCCAGTACCTCTACTACATCCAGAGTTTGTGTGCCAATGGAGCCAGTAGAGCCTAAAATTGAGATTGCTCTCATAATGTCACCTCGAAATTAGTTGTTGATTTGAATCAAAAATAACATGATGTAATATACAGCTGGCGCAGTCAGGATGACGCTGTCGAAGCGGTCCAATACGCCGCCGTGACCGGGGATCAGTTTGCCAAAATCTTTGATTCCCGTCAGACGCTTCATGGCGGAAGCGGCTAAATCGCCGATCTGTGCCAGGAAGGAGCCGAAGAAGCCTGTTAAGCCACAGAGCAAGAGGACATTGACATCCTCCATAACAAAGAAACGGCTGATACAGTATCCGTAGATCAAAGCCAGAATCGTTGCGGTCAGGATACCGCCAATGGAGCCCTCGATGGTTTTTTTGGGGCTGAGAGACGGAATCAGTTTATGCTTGCCAAAGGTTACGCCGGCAAAGTAAGCGCCAGTATCACAGCCAAAGGCGGCAATAAAAGCCAGCCATACCAGAAGTTTCCCATAGGTATATTCCCGTACCAGATAGACATGGGACAGCAGGAAACAAGCGTAGAAAAAGCCAAAAAAACCTGTCATGCCCTCCATGGCATTTGTTTTGTTATGGCAGATGACTGTATAGATTAGCAGTACCACCAGAAAAACAGAAACAAAAATATTAAAATAGTTATTTCCGTTGATAATCTGTTCAATGAATATCATGTAGAATATGGCAAAGGCATAGCAAATTGCGTGCAGGCCTTTATTTTCCTTAGAGAAGGCCTGATAGAATTCATACATTCCGACAATGCCAAGAAAGCCAATGGCGATTTTCAGCCAGATACCGCCGCTGACTACAAGAAAGATCAGCACAGGCAGCAACACGATACCGGATAAGATTCTCGTTTTCATACATACTCCCTCTTTTCTTATCTGCCGCCAAACCGGCGCTCCCTGTTCTGATAATAATAAATGGCTTCGGTCAGAGAGTTTTTATTAAAATCAGGCCACAGTGTATCCGTAAAATAGAATTCGGAATAAGCGATTTGCCACAGTAGGAAATTGCTGATCCGCTCTTCCCCGCTGGTACGAATCACCAGTTCTGGATCGGGAATTTCGGCGGTATCCAGGTAGGAAGCAATAGTGTCTTCCGTGATTTCCTCGCTTTTGACTGCTCCCTGTTCCACATCTTCCGCTAATTTTTTTACGGCACGGCGCAGTTCATCCCGTCCGCCGTAATTCAATGCGATATGTACCGCCAGACCATGCTTTTCTCTGGAAAGCTCTTCGATCTCCAGAATCTGCTCCTGAATATCCTGATCCAGCCGGGTAATGTCTCCGATGACGTCCATACGCACATCATCCTTCAAGAACCGTTTGAAGTAATTTTTCAGGTATTGACGCAGCAGATCCATGATGGCATCGACTTCTTCCTGAGAACGTTTCCAGTTTTCCGTAGAAAAGGCATATACAGTCAGGTGCTTTACGCCCAACTCACGACAATCGGTAATGATGCGCTCTAAGGCTTCCGCCCCCGCTTTATGGCCTGCTTTTCTGGGCAGCGCTCTTTTTTTGGCCCATCTGCCGTTGCCATCCATGATAATGGCGATGTGAGATGGAATATTATCTGGATTTAATATGTAATTTGAAGTTTCTTTCGGTTGAAAAAACATAGTGCTTCCTCCATGTAAGAATGCCCCTCCTTATGAGAGGGGCAGTTTTTTGTAAATTTTGATTATACAGCCAGAATATCCTTGCATTTTGCTTCACATTTTTTATCAATGTCAGCAATATATTTGTCTGTCATTTTCTGGGTTTCTTCTTCCAGATCTTTCAGATCATCTTCTGTCAGTTCTTTTTTCTTTTCCATCTTTTTGAAGGTATCCATAGCGTCACGACGGATATTACGGATAGCAACCTTGGAAGCTTCTGCTTTTTTCTTTACTTCTTTGTTCAGATCTTTTCTTCTTTCCTCGGAAAGCTCGGGGAAAATCAGACGGATTACGGTACCATCGTTGCCAGGATGGATTCCCAGTTCAGACATATTGATGGCTTTTTCGATAGCTTTGAGCATAGATTTATCCCAAGGCTGGATCTGGATCATACGCGCTTCGGGAACAGTGATATTGCCTACCTGGTTGATGGGTGTAGGTGCGCCGTAATAATCTACCATGATCTTATCCAATACATGGGGGTTTGCACGGCCGGCACGAATGGTAGCATAGTCGCTGTCCAAAGCGGCAAGAGTTTTATTCATTTTGTCTTCATAGGGTTTTGTGTATTCAGATGCCATAGTGATTCCTCCTGTGATTTATTCTTAGGATACGGTTACAAGTGTACCGATTTTTTCGCCTTTGACAGCACGCATAATGCTGTCCTGTTCATTCAGGCCGAAAATAACTACCGGTATTTTTCTTTCAAAGCAAAGAGCGGCTGCGGAAGTATCGATTACCTTCAGGTTCTTTTTCACGATATCCTCAGATGTGATGGTATCGAATTTCTTTGCGTTGGGATTTTTTGCCGGGTCATCGTCATAAACACCGTCAATATTTTTGGCAAAGAACAGACCGTCAACATCCAGCTCCGCACCTCTTAAGGCTGTGATCGTGTCTGTGGAGAAGAAAGGATGTCCCAGACCTGCGGCAAAAATCAGGACTTTTCCATTTTCCAGATGGCGCAGTGCGCTGTCTTTGGAAAAAAGTTCGGTCATGGTGCCAAAAGGAATGGGCGTCATAACAACTGCATGTGTGCCCTGCTGACGAAAAGCGTCTGCCAGATAAATGGCATTCATAACGGTAGCCAGCATGCCGATCTGGTCAGCTTTTGTTCTGTCCATACCGGAGTCAGCGCTTCTGCCTCTCCAGAAATTACCGCCGCCGACAACCAGACTAACCTGTGTGCCCATATCCATGACCTGACGGATCTGTTTGACCAGACCGGTAATCACGGTATCGTCAAAGGATACGCCCTCTTTATCGCCTGCCAGTGCTTCTCCGCTTAATTTCAGTACGATTCTTTTATACATACCAAACAGCCTCCTTACCTAATAAATGTATCACAAACTGCATAAAATTTCCACATATATTTTTCTTACGGTTTACGAAGCTGCGCCCCGTTTTCCGAAAAACGGCAAAAAAAGAGAGGGAAACCACGAGGGAATCCGAATGCTTTCACTGCCGGCAAAAATTATATCATACTTTTTCCTCTCTTTCAACTATCCGCCGGGGAAAATCCGGTATTTTCGGGGAGAAAACTTCCCATATCGTAATTGAGAGCAAATTGGAAATAAATGGATTTATTTTCCATAAGGATTCCGCAGAACCACTTTCATTTTATAAGATTTCTGCTATAATAAATGAATAACAGTCTGACCAAAATGAGGTGCTTTTATGAAACGCAGATATAAAAATCTGGAGAGCCATTTTGCGGCAATATTATTTGATTTTTTCAAGACAATTCTTGTTTTTTTGATAGCAACGACCTTTGCTCTTTGTTTAAAAGAGGCAGATGTTCTCAGTGATAATATTTATGGTGTTTATATGTTGGCCGTAGCGGTGACGTCTTCCATTACCAGCGGCTATATCTGGGGCATCATTGGTTCTTTTTGCGGCGTTGTCGGTGTTAATTTCTTCTTTACTTTTCCCTATTTTGCACTGAATTTTACGCTGGCGGGTTATCCGGTTACTTTTGCGATTTTATTGTTTATGTCTATTATGTCCAGTGCGTTGACGGCAAAGGTAAAGAAAGCGGCGATCCTTTCCTCTATCCGGGAAAAGCGCTCGGAAAGTCTGAATACCATGAGTAAGGAACTGCTCAGCGCCAATACTTTTGATGAAATCATGCAGATTACGCTGGATAATGTATATGCGGCAAATCAATGTAGTGTCGCTGTTTATATCGGCTCTCCGCTGGAACCGGAACTGGTGGTTTCCAAATACCTTTCTGCGGATGATGAAAGGATTATGGAAAGCGTGCTGGAAAAACAAGTGGCGCAGAAGGCTTTTTTGAATGGTGAAAATACAGGCGTTGGAACAAATGATACCGTCCAGAACTGTCTGGGAACCTATGTGCCTTTTGCCAAAAAAGACAAGACCTATGGCGTCCTCGGCCTTTTGTTTAAAGAGGCTTCTTATGTTGAAACGGATGCGCTTAAGTTTGCCAATCTTATGGCTACGCAGACCATTATCGCTATGGACCGTCAGGAGATTTTTGAAGAATCCCAGAAGATTCTGCTGGAAAAAGAAAAAGAAAAAATGCGAAGCAATCTGCTTCGTGCCATTTCTCATGATCTGAGAACACCTTTGACCTGTATTCTTGGTTCCAGCGCCACCCTTTTGGAAAACAAGAGCCTTTTGCAGGAAGATATCAGCGATCAGCTGCTTAAAGACATTCATCATGACGCAGAATGGCTGATACAGATGGTGGAAAATCTTCTTTCCGTTACCCGTATCAGCGGCGAAGGTGCGCAGGTGAAGAAGCAGGAAGAGGTTGTAGAAGAAATTGTAGCAGAAGCTGTTACAAAGATACAGAAACGATTTTCCAAAGCGGAGATCCGTGTTCGTGTACCGGATGAACTGCTTCTGGTTCCCATGGATGCCATGTTGATTGAACAGGTACTGATCAATCTGATGGAAAACGCGATCCGTCATTCCCGTTCGGATAAGGCGGTTTATCTGACTGTAAAACGGCTCTGGAATAATGTCTATTTTTCTGTGCTGGATCAGGGCATTGGGATTGAGCCGGAGCGTTTACCTCATATTTTTGACGGAACCACGACCAGTAAGTCCAGTGATTCCTCCCGCGGGCTCGGAATTGGCCTTCCAATCTGTAAATCCATTATTACCGCGCATGGCGGTGAGATTTATGCGAAAAATAATGAAAGCGGCGGCGCAAACTTTACCTTTGTTCTGCCTATGAAAGGAGAAGATGAAAATGGCTAATAAAATTAAAATTCTGATTGTAGAAGACGAGGAAGCGATCAGCAATTTTATTGCGACAACACTAAAAGCAAATGATTATAATGTAATTTTAGCGCGCTCCGGTAATGAAGCGCTTTCCATGATTCCTTCTCATTGTCCGGAACTGGTTCTGCTGGATCTGGGGCTGCCGGATATTGACGGTACGGAGATTCTGCAAAAGATTCGGCAGTGGAATGGAAATATTCCCATTGTCGTAGTTTCCGCCAGAACTGAGGAAGCGGATAAGGTCAATGCGCTGGATCTTGGCGCAGACGATTATATTGCAAAACCCTTTGGGACCTCCGAACTGTTGGCTCGAATCCGTACCGCTCTGCGCCACAGTGCAAAAAGCGGCAACAGTGCTCTGGTAGGTGATGTTTTTAGTCTGCGTGGTTTGACCATTAACTTTGACAAGCGTCAGGTTACAGTGGAAGGCAAAGAGGTGCATTTGACACAGATCGAGTTTAAGATTGTGTCTCTTTTAGCCAAAAGTGCAGGCAGGGTTCTGACTTATGACTCTATTATTACAGAGTTATGGGGGCCCTACGCAATCAAGGATAACCAGATCCTGCGTGTAAATATGGCCAATATTCGCAGAAAGATAGAGAAAAATCCGGCGCAGCCGCAGTATATTTTTACAGAGGTAGGCGTAGGATATCGTATGGCAGAAGAATAATCACAGTATTCTAAAAGGGACAGGCCTGTTATTATTAACAGGCCTGTCCCTTTTTATGTAACGAAAAGACAAAAGCGCGTTTCAAAACGCGCTTTTGTTTTGGGAGATACTCCCAGTTTAAAAAAAGAAAGGAAGGTTAAAAATCAGTTTGCCCAATCAGGCAAAGGGATTTTCTGTAGGGTAAGGCAAGGATTTGGGCTGATTGTAAGCGATATCTGTTACACCCAGATATTTGAATACTTCAAACAGCGCCTTGCCGTGGTGACCGAAGGTAACTGCGCCATGATGAGGATACTGTTTTTCAATCAATACATGACGATAGAAACGATTCATTTCGGAGATTGCGAAGATACCGATGGAACCAAAGGAACGAGTCGGAACATCCAGAACTTCGCCCTGTGCTACATAAGCGCGCAGGCTGGTGGAAGCTGTGGACTGCAGACGGAAGAATGTGATATCCCCTGCTTTGATGTCGCCTTCCATGGTACCTCTGGTGATATCAGGCTCGCCATCGGGTTCCAGCTGGCGTTTCATAATCAGCTGATAGCTCATATGAGGGTTGCACAGCAGGCTGGAGCATGTATTACCGCAGTGGAAGCCCATGAATGTTTCATTCAGACGGTAATCGCATTTGCCTTTGATGTCTTCGTTATAGATCTGTGCGGGAACAGAGTTATTGATATCCAACAGTGTAACAGGTGCGCCGGATACGCACAGACCGATGTATTCGCTCAGAGCGCCATAAATATCTACTTCACAGGAGATAGGAATGCCTCTGCCTGTAAAACGAGAGTTCACATAGCAGGGAACGAAACCGAATTCTGTCTGGAATGCGGGCCAGCATTTGTTTGCGAATGCTGCGTATTTGGAACAGCCCATGTTGTCTCTCATCCAGTCTTCCAGTGTCAGTTCATACTGTGCCAGTCTGGGCAGTACGCCTGCATAAGGATTGTTGCTGCCCAGTTCTTCTTCCATTTCTTTCATTTTAGCAGGAATACGAGGGTCATCCTTATGCTGGTTATAAGCAACCAGCAGATCCAGTTCGGAATGTTCTTCTACTGCGACACCCAGGTCATACAGTGCTTTAATAGGAGCGTTGCAAGCCAGGAAATCGTTGGGTCTGGGACCGAAAGCGAAGATTTTCAGGCCTTTCAGACCAACCAGTGCAGTTGCGATAGGAACGAATTCTTTGATCTGTTCTGCAACTTCTTCCGCGGTACCACAAGGATAATCGGGGATGTATACTCTTTTGCCTCTCAGGCCCAGGTTATAGGATGCGTTCAGCATACCACAGTAAGCGTCGCCGCGGCCATTCATCAAATCGCCGTCGCCTTCTGCTGCGGATGTGTACATGATAGGACCATCGAACATATCTGCAATCATGGTTTCGGGTGTTTCAGGACCAAAGTTGCCCAGGAAAACACAAAGAGCGTCTACACCTGCTGCTTTTACATCGTCAACAGCGTTTTTGGCATCCAATTCAGTTTCTACGCAGATAGGGCATTCATACAGATCTGCACCGTAAGCCTTTACGATGTTCTGACGACGCATTTCAGACAGCGCAACGGGGAAACATCCACGGCTAACGGAAATAATACCCATTTTAATTACAGGAATATTTTGCATGTTAAGTTACCTCCTAAGTTTATTTAATATCTTCAGCAATATCAGCATTTATGCCGGTAAGGCCAACGTATGCGCCCTGAGCGGCTTCAGAAGCTTCGGGATGCGCAATAAGCCATTTGTTTCTGGCCCACAGCAAACCGTCTTCCCAGTTTACGGCTGTTAATTCTGGTTTGTCTGTGTTGGTGCCTTTGGGCAAAACAACAGCTACCTGGAATCCGCCGCCTGTTACGGCATCACAGGGAGCGTAATGCAGCGTTGTTGCGTAAACTTCTACGGCTGTACCAGCGGGAACAAGGAATGCCCGTACTGTTGCTGTATCCAGTTTGCCATTTACAACGTCTTTTTCCAGTGCCAGCAGCAGGATCATGTCCTGTGTAGGAATGTTGATTTCGCTGTCTCTATGGTATTCCAGGCAATTCAGTTTGGTGTTTGTACCGTTGCAGTAGCCAATCTGAATGGGCATACCGCCGTATACATTGTCTTCCAGCTGTTTCATTGCCGGTGTTGCTTCCAGTGTTTTTTCACTGGGAACATAAACCACAGCGTCTGCGGGTTTTTCTGTTTTCTCCAGAGCAGCCAGCAGCTCTTTTACATCAAGTCCTTCCACGACCTTCCCATAGGCCCGGAAAGCATCATCGAATATAGATTCGATTTTCATCTTTTCACCTTCTCTTTATAATTTGGCAAGATTATGCCAGGAATCACGCAGCGCAGGATAGAGGCTGCGATAGATCTCATAGAATTTCTGGTATTCGCTCATGTGTTCCGCAACAGGGTCCTGTGCGGCGTTTACACCAATGATCTCACGACATGCTTCCGGAACGGAAGGATACAGTCCAGCACCAACACCGGCCAGGATTGCAACGCCCAGCGCCGGACCTTCTTTGCTGATGGTAGTTGCTACGGGACATCCCAGAACATCCGCCATCATCTGACGCCAGAAGGCGGAAGAACCGCCGCCGCCGCAAGCCAGAATCATATCTGACTGAACACCCATGCCGCGCAGGATTTCCGCACAGTCACGCAGGCTGAAAGTAACCCCCTCCATCACAGCGCGCACAAGATCATATCTGGTATGCATACCGGACAGACCCACAAATGCGCCTCGGCAGTCAGGATCGAGGTGAGGTGTTCTTTCGCCCATAAGATAAGGCAGATAAATCAGGCGATTGGAGCCAATAGGTGTTTTTGCCGCCTCAGCAGTCATCAGATCATATGGATCTACGCCTTGCTTTTCGGCTTCTATTTTATCTCCATCACAGAAATTGTCACGATACCATTTCAAGGATTGACCTGCCGCCAGCGTTACGCCCATGACATGCCATGCGCCGGGCACTGCGCAGCAGAAAGTATGTACTCTTCCCTGAGGGTCAATGGAAAGCTGGTTGGTATGGGCAAAAACCACACCAGAGGTGCCGATGGTGGCAAAAGCCTTACCATCTTCTACAACACCGGTACCTACTGCGGCAGCGGCGTTGTCCCCTGCACCACCAACGACGATGGTCCCTTCTTTCAAACCGGTTAATGCTGCTGCTTCCGCAGTGATTGTTCCGGTTACTTCGGGACTTTCGTATACTTTCGCCAGCATAGCAGAATCAATTTCCAGTTTTTCCAGAACTTCGCTGGACCAGCAACGGTTCGGCACGTCCAACAGACCCATCCCGGATGCGTCGGAAACTTCCGTTGCGAATACATTACAAAGTTTATAGCGGATATAATCTTTTGCCAGTAAAATATGGCGTGCTTTTGCGTAGATTTCCGGTTCATGTTTACGAACCCAAAGGATTTTTCCGGCTGTAAAGCCTGTCAGCGCGGGATTTGCGGTGATTTCGATATAACGCGCCTTGCCTCCCATCCGCTGGTGGATCTCCTCGCATTCTTCTGCGGTTCTTTGGTCACACCACAATATGGAGGGACGAAGCACTTCGCCGTTTTCGTCCAGAAGTACAAGAGAATGCATTTGGCCGGACAACCCAATGCCCCGGATCAAAGCGGCATCAATACCGCTCTTGTCCAGTACAGCACGGATGCCGTCACAGACTGCCTGCCACCAATGAGCAGGGTCCTGTTCTGCCCAGCCGTTTTGCGGCTGGGCCATAGGATATTCACCAGTATAAGAGGCCATTGCTCTGCCCTTCTCATCAAAAAGCACTGTTTTGGTACCGGAAGTACCAATATCGATCCCAAGCAGATAATTCATGAATTAGCCCTCTCTTTCCGTTCAAAATTATTTGGAACGTTTCTTACTTACTACGTCAAATACTACGGCAAACAGCAGTACCAGACCTTTGATCATTTTCTGCCAGTTTGCGTCGATACCCAGAATGGACATACCATTGTTCAGGATACCCATAAAGATCGCACCGATAACTGCACCGCCGACAGTACCAGTACCGCCGTATGCGGAAGCGCCACCGATGAAGCAAGCGCCGATAGCGTCCATTTCATAGTTGGTACCAGCGGAAGGAGCTGCGGAGTTGAAACGAGCTACGCAGACCAGAGCAGCAACGGCTGCCAGGAATGCCATGTTTACATATGCGCCAAACATGATGCGGCGAGTATCGATACCGGAAAGCTGTGTTGCTTTCGCGTTGCCGCCCAGTGCGTACAGATGACGGCCGGGAACGGTGCGTGTGGTCAGATAGTTGTAAATCAGAACGACAACTGCCAGCAGGATCAGAACAACGGGGATACCTTTGTTCTTGCCCAGCAGGTAGCATACTGCCAGAATAACAACACTGATGATTGCCAGTTTGATAACCAGCATAGTTGTATTCCCTGTTTCATAGCCTTTTTTCCGTTTCTTTGCCTGACTGTACAGGGAAACCGCAAACATAATGACACAGACAACAATACCAATTACGATAGATACAACAAATACATTTCCGGAAGAAGGAATGTAAGATGTGAAGTATTTCAGATAGTTGTCGGGGAACGGAGAAATTGTAGTACCGTTCAGCAATACAGTTGCAAGACCACGCCAGATTAACATACCGGACAATGTTACCAGGAAAGGCGGAATGTTCATATAAGCGATCCAGAAGCCCTGCCAGATACCGATTGCCAGACCAACCAGCAGAGAAAGAATAATGGCAACGTAAATATTCATATGCATATTTACGATCAGAATACCTGTAACAGCACCTACCAGAGCAACAATAGAACCTACGGACAGGTCGATGTTACCACCGGTCAGGATACACAGCAGCATACCTGTTGCCATGATAACAACGTAGCTGTTCTGCATAATCAGATTGGATACGTTTGTAGGCGCGAACATGGAGCCTTTGCCATTTATTGTAATTAAAACCTGAAACAAAATTGTAACGATGACCAGTACAAACAGCATGGTGTTTTTCTTCATGGCCTCTTTTACTTTATTCATACGGAGTACGCTCCTTTCAATTTCTTATTTTTTCGCGCTGGACTGCAGAATACGAGCCATGATGACTTCACTGGTAGCTTCTTCAATAGGCAACTCTGCAACCATGCGTCCTTCGTTCATTACATATACACGATCGCTCATACCCAATACTTCGGGCAGCTCGGAAGAAATCATAATAACAGATTTCCCCTGTGCGACCAGATCATTGATGATACAATAGATCTCATATTTCGCGCCGACATCGATACCTCTTGTGGGCTCATCCAGAATCAGGACATCGGGGTCAGCGAACATCCATTTTGCCAGCAGTACCTTCTGCTGATTACCGCCGGAAAGGTTGCCGACATTCTGTTCAATACTGGGTGTTTTTGTTTTTAATGCTACCCGATAGTTTTCTGCGACGCTTCTTTCTTTGTCAAAGTCGATTACGCCATGGTGGGATACTTTTTCCATGCGTGACAAAGTTGTGTTTACACGGATAGGATTTGACAAAACAAGCCCATTGCCTTTACGGTCTTCTGTAACATAGGCCAGACCGGCTTCAATGGCCTGTTTGATGGTTTTCAGATGAACTTCTTTGCCATGGAGTTTTAAGGTACCGCTGATATTTGCGCCATAACTCTGGCCAAACATACTCATAGCCAGCTCAGTACGACCAGCGCCCATCAATCCGGAAATACCAACTACTTCGCCTTTACGGACATTCATGGATACGTTGTCGCATACTTTACGGCCTTCAAACAGAGGATGGTAAACGGTCCAGTCTTTCACTTCCAGCATGACCTCACCGATGTGAGATTCTCTGGTAGGGAAACGATTGGACATATCACGGCCAACCATACCTTTGATAATACGGTCTTCGGAGAAGTCATCCACACCTTTTACCAGTGTTTCGATGGTGGAACCGTCACGGATAATGGTGATTTTATCTGCAACATAGGAAATTTCATTAAGTTTATGAGAAATAATAATGCTGGTCATGCCCTGTTTCTTGAATTGCAGAAGCAGTTCTAAAAGAGCTTTACTGTCGGATTCGTTCAGAGATGCCGTAGGCTCGTCAAGAATCAGCAGCTTAACGTCCTTGGAAAGCGCTTTTGCGATCTCAACCAGCTGCTGTTTACCGACACCGATATCTTTAATCAGTGTGTGTGAGGATTCATGCAGACCAACCTCCGCCAGAAGTGCGTCTGCTTTATTATAGGTTTCATCCCAGTCAATGCAGAGAGATTTCCCTCTTTCATTGCCCAGATACATATTTTCGCCAATGGATAAGTAAGGTACAAGCGCCAGTTCCTGATGAATGATTACGATGCCCTTTGCTTCACTGTCTTTAATTACTTTAAACTGGCAAACTTCCCCCTGATAAATAATGTCGCCCTCGTATGAACCATAAGGATAAATTCCGCTCAGAACGTTCATCAGCGTGGATTTGCCGGCGCCGTTCTCCCCTACGAGCGCATGAATCTCTCCTTCTTCTACTTTGAGGTTTACGTTGTCCAGTGCCTTAACCCCGGGGAAAGTTTTTGTGATATTACGCATTTCCAAAATGGTCCCTGCCACTGAAACCCCTCCTTTCAATATATTTATACAAAATGAACGGGCGGCAGTCACTTCTGCCGCCCGGCACTCTTCAGTCGGCTTTCAACTTGAGAGTAATAAGGTCTTAAGCAATGTCTGCTTCGGTGTAGTAACCGGAGTCAATCAACATTTCCTTGTAGTTATCAACTGTTACGATAACGGGATCACACAGATAAGAAGGAACAACGCCTACGCCGTTATCATATGTTTCTGTATCGTTGATTTCAGGTTCGGAACCTTTCATGATCGCGTCAACCATGCCTACAACTTTTTCAGCCAGAGTACGTGTGTCTTTGAAGATGGACATGGACTGGTAACCAGCTACCAGGTTCTTTACGTTAGGTTTGTCACAGTCCTGACCAGTGATGATAGGCATATTGTCAGCTGTGTAACCTGCTGCCAGCAGTGCGTTCTGTACGCCGTAGGATGTGGAGTCGTTGGAGCAAAGAACTGCATCCAGTTTTACGCCGTCAGGAGCATAGCCAACGGAAGAAATGATGTTTTCGAAACGTTTCTGAGCTTCTTCTGTGGACCAGTTAGCTGTTGCACACTGAGCTTTTTCTGTCTGGCCGGAAGGAACTACCAGTTTGCCGCTTTCGATGTAAGGTGTCAGAACGTCCATAGCGCCGCCGAAGAAGAAGTTTACGTTGTTGTCATCGGGAGCACCTGTAACAAGTTCGATGTTGAAAGGACCTTCTGCGTTGTCCAGATCCAGTGCGTCACGGATGTATTCGCCCTGCATCTGACCAACTTTGTAGTTGTCAAATGTTGCATAGTAAGAAACTGCTTCGGAGTTCATGATCAGACGGTCATAAGCAATTACGGGGATACCCTGTTCTGCTGCACCCTTCAGAGCTTCTGTCAGGGAAGAACCATCGATCGCTGCAACTACCAAAACTTCGCATCCGCCAGCGATCATGTTCTCAATCTGAGAAACCTGTGTGGGGATGTCGTTGTCGCCTGCGTACTGCAGATCAACTTCGTAGCCTGCTGCTTCCAGTTCAGCTTTCATGTTTGTGCCGTCCTGGTTCCAACGCTGCAGGGACTGCGTGGGCATGGAAACACCGATCTTACCGCCGGTTGCTTCGCCGCTGTCGCCGTCAGTTGCTGCGTCGTCGCTGCCGCCGCAGGCTGCCAGGCCGAAGACCATAACCATGGCCATCAGAGATGCTAAAAATTTCTTTTTCATGTTGATACCTCTCCTCTCCATTTTTTAACCTTTTTTGCGAGAAAACCCAAATAGTTTTGTAAATGTGCTTTCTCTAAGTTATGTGCATATTGTATCAATTTATAAGTTTGATGTCAATACATCTAGGGGAAATCCCTATATTTCGGTGAAAGAAATAAAATCTTTATTAAATATTTGTTAGATTTTTTGATTGCAACGTGGATTTTACCATATTATATACAAAAGAGATGGACCTTTTTTTATATAAAAAATAGTTTGTCCGGCATTAGAGAGGGTCTATTCCTGCTGTTTTTGTCCTGTGTTAATTTCTTATAAAGAAATTTTGTTTCCTTTGACAATACTTACCAAAAAGATATGCATTTCTCCGTGAATCGTCATGATACGCAGTTTGCTTCTCTTTAATAAATGACATGTTTATATTATGTCAAAAAGAGCGACTTTCATAAAAGAAATTCGCTCTTTAAAACTTATTCGTTCTGCATTTTTAAAACGATCAGATAGACTCCAGAAAACCGGCAATAAAATGAAGTGCGACGCCGACACAGTTTGCCTTGCCTTCACATTTCCCCAGGAAAAGAAAATCCTCTTCATCAGGGAAGAAAGATCTTTCCCGAAGTTTTTTTCTCAGATATGGCAGCTGACTTTGGAAGTATGGCGTCAGAGAGCCTCCAAGAACGATGTCGCAGTCCATAACCATATGGATGTTATGGATTGCGGTCACCAGATAATCACTGTATTCTTCCCAGATAGCCGTAACCTTCGGATCATTTCTGGCCAGAGCCGTAAAAAATTCTTCCGGCGATAGGCCAAGATCATCTGTGATGCAGGAGGTGGAGCAATAGGCTTCCAGGCACCCTCTTCTGCCGCAGTTGCAGGGTCTTCCGTTTGGAACGATACACATATGACCAAACTCACCGCTGTGTCTGTTCTGCCCCTCAAAGGATTTTCCATCCATCATCAAAGCGCCGCCAACGCCTTTCCCTACAAAAAGGTAGGCCATAGCGGAAGGACCGTCATAATTCCACCATTCCGCAACCCCGCCGGCAGAGGCATCGTTCTGCACAAAGGTAGGATAGGGAATATTTTCTGTAAACAAAGACAGCTTCATCCGGCGGATATGAAGTACCGGCGCAATCTCTACAATCTCTTTTTGTTCGCTGACAATACCGGGAAGCGTAATTCCGACTCCCAGCAGCCGTTCTCTGGACAAATGGAATTTATTTAAAAATTCCTCCAGTTTTTCCGCGTAAAAAATCCGGTATTCCGATGTATTGGTAAAAGCGTGCTCCACTCGTTCGTAAGCAAGTTCTTTTGCTTTCAGATTGATGGCTATATAGCGGATATGTTTTGGAGAAAGCTCAATGCCCACAGAAAAATAGGCGTTTTCATCCAGAGCGATCAATCTGGCCTTTCTTCCGCCGGTGGAAGCGTCTGTTCCCGCATAAGCCAGCAGGCATTCATCGAAAAGCTCTTTTAGATTCTGCGTTACAGTCGGAAGACTTAAATGCAGCTTTTGCGCGATCTCCTGTTTTGTCATGGGATTTTCCGCGTCATAAACGGCACGAAAAACCTGATTCCTGTTTTGTTTCCGCAGCTGTGCCGTGGAAATTTTTTTCGGCGTCATGCATTCATCACCTGTTTCTGTCAAATCCCGATTTCCATTTTTATAGTAAAAATTTTCGTTTTGTCTTTATAAAAAAACAAAATGCCGAAAACAAATGTTTTTTTCATATTAACACAGGACAGAAACATAATCAACAATAACTTTTCTAAAACTACTTTTAAAAACACAGATTAGATAAGTTTTTTGAGAGGTAGATTCAGAAAAATAAAAAACAGCTAAAATCCAAACGGGATCTTAGCTGTTTTATTAGCAGTTATGTCAGAATTACAGAACCAGAGAAGGTGCTGCATATACTCTTGCGCCCAGTTCATTATCCAGCATATACAGGCTCTTGGGATCGCTGCCGAACAGTTCCATTTTTGTAATCAGGTTGTTTACATTTGTTTCTTCTTCACCCTGTTCTTTTACAAACCAATCCAGGAACTGCATTGTGCGGAAGTCGTTTGCCTGCTGTGCTGCCGCGTAAATGGTATGGATCAGTTCTGTGACGTATTCCTCGTGGCGCAGGGATGCCTGCAGAGGGTCCATGATCTTTTCGATTACAACATCGGGTTTCGCGATCGCCTCCAGGGTTACGATTTCATTGTTGTTGTGCAGATACTGATAGAACAGCATCGCATGATCTCTTTCCTCCTGTGCCTGAATCTTAAACCAGTTTGCAAATCCATCCAGTCCTTTTGCTTCGTAGTAATTTGCAAAGTCCAGATACAGATATGCGGAATAGAATTCCTTGTTTACCTGATTGTTCAGCAATTCTACAACTTTTTTGTCCAGCATTTGTTTTTCCTCCTTTTACACTGTATATTTTCTTATGCCTTATCGTCGGAGACTTCTTCCTCTTCCTCGGGTTCCTCCGGCGGCGGCAAACGTTTTGCCAGTACCTTTTCAATTCGTTTTTCTTCAAAGTGCTGTATTTTAAACAGCCATCCGCCAGCCTCAATCTCCGGCGTTTCCCCATCTTCCGGGATTCTGCCTAAACGTCCGATCAGGAAACCGCCCATGGTATCGTAATCATCAGCATCCTCACCAAAAGAGATCTCCAGCTGTTCTGCTACATCCTGCAGGTCCGTAGTACCATTGATGGTATAAGTGTCTTCGTCCAAAAGACAGATATCCTCTTCCTCTTCCAAATCATATTCATCGAAGATGTTTCCGACGATTTCTTCCATAACGTCTTCCATGGTAACAATGCCGGAAGTGCCGCCGTATTCGTCAATGACAATCGCCATATGGACTTTCTCCCGCTGCATTTCCTCAATAAGCTCGTCGATCTTCTTAGAAAATGGTACAAAATAGGGTTTCATTAAGATGTCTTTCAGACAGAAATTTTCTTCCTGCATTCTGGCGGAATCTGTCAGGATGTATTTTACCAGATCCTTTACGTGGAAAACACCAACGATATCGTCAATATTTTCCTCATAAACTACGATTCTGGAATACTTTTCCTCCATGAGCACATCCTTGATCTCCTGGAGTTTTGCCTCTACAGAAACTGCGACAATATCAGTACGATGGGTAGCGATTTCTTCTACGGAGGTATTGCTCAGTTCAAAGATGTTATTGATCATCTCTTTTTCTGATTCGTCAATACTGCCGTTGTCTCCACCTGCATCGACCATCATACGGATGCCTTCCTCTGTCACGTTATTCTGCTGCTGCGCTTCTTTCATATTCAATACTTTCGCAATCAGATAAAAATTGACGGCGACTGATATGATCAAAGCGATGATAATTTCCAAAATGCCATCTACCTCCAAAAAACTTTTGCGGATCTTTCTCGTTTCTCTACAAAGTGTATCCTGAAACAATATTTCTGTCAAGTTTTTTGCCAGATGCTGTCAGAGAAGCCGGTGTTTCCAGCGTTTTCCATCGCTTGACAAACAAAATAAATCGTAATATTCTATTGTTAATGAAAAAAATACGAATAAATGATTCCTTGAAAAGGAGTGAGTTTTATGGCAGAAAAAAATCCGCCTCGTATTGATACGAAGCTGCGAAAGCATATCGTTTCCATGCCTGAGGAGATTTGGGCAGCCAGCGGCATCGTAATCTGGGGCAGAAGGATTAAGTCTCTTGTTTTCTCCACGGATATTGCTGTGATCCGCAACTGCAACGCTGACGCTGTTTTGGCGGTATATCCCTTTACCCCTCAGCAGGTAATCACCAATTCGATTATTACTGCTTCCAGTATTCCCGTTTTTGCCGGGGTTGGCGGTGGTACAACCACTGGTCTCCGTGTTGTTATGCTGGCAAAGGACGCAGAGGCGTTGGGTGCTATGGCGGTAGTTTTGAATGCGCCGACCAGCAATGAAATTATCCGGCAGATTTATGAAGTCGTGGATATTCCCATTGTCGTTACGGTGCTGGATGAAAATACAGATATTGACGCCAGAATTGCGGCGGGAACCGGTATTCTGAATATTTCCGCAGCGGCGCGGACACCGCAGGTGGTAAAGAAGATTCGTGAGAAATATCCGAATATTCCTATTATTGCGACCGGCGGCCCTACCCGGGAAAGCATCTCCAGAACCATTGAGGCCGGTGCCAATGCCATCAGCTTTACACCGCCCACGGCCATGGAACTGTTCCATGGACTGATGTCCCGTTATCGGTCTGAGCACGTATCCAGAACACAAGGCGAACAGTCAGGTGAATCATAATAAATATAGGGAGAACCCGAAAATACGGGTCCTCCCTTTTTTACTGTGGAAAATCATACGTTATTCGTAAATCGGGAAACGATCGGTCAGCGCCCGTACACGGTTCGCTGCTTCTGCTTTTGTTCCCTCCGGGTCTTTTAATACCATTGCCATAATTTCGGCGATTTCCTGCATTTCCGCCTCTTTCATGCCGCGGGAGGTAACGGCAGGTGTTCCTACCCGGATGCCGCTGGTCACAAAAGGCGACTGGGGGTCGTTAGGAATGGTATTTTTATTGACAGTAATAGCTACTGCATCCAATACCTTTTCCGCGTCTTTGCCAGTGATATTTAAGGAACGCAGATCCAACAGCATCAAATGATTATCTGTGCCGCCGGATACCAGATCTACACCGTTTTTCTGAAGAGCGTCCGCCATGGCTTTGGCGTTTTTCACTACCTGGCCAATGTATTCTTTATATTCCGGCGTCAGCGCTTCTTTAAAGCAAACGGCTTTCGCGGCAATGGTGTGCATCAGAGGTCCGCCCTGGATGCCAGGGAAAATCGCTTTGTCGATTTTCTGTGCATACTCTGCTTTGCACATAATCATACCGCCTCTGGGTCCACGCAGTGTCTTATGTGTTGTGGTTGTAACAAAATCGGCGTAAGGCACCGGGGATGGATGATAGCCTGTGGCTACCAGACCGGCAATATGCGCAATATCTACCATAAAGTAAGCCCCTACTTCTTTGGCAACGTTGCCCATATATTCAAAATCGATGGTTCTCGCATAAGCGCTGGCACCAGCTACGATCATCTTTGGTTTGATTTCCAATGCCTTGGCACGAAATGCTTCATAATCAATCAAGCCGTTACTGTCCAGACCATAGGAATAAAAATCGAAATATTTTCCGGACATGTTGACAGGACTGCCGTGCGTCAGGTGACCGCCCTGATCCAGATTCATGCCCATCACCTTATCCCCCGGTTCCAGCATGGCGAAATAGACTGCCTGATTGGCCTGTGAGCCGCTGTGAGGCTGGACATTGACATGTTCGCAGCCAAAAAGTTCTTTTGCGCGGTCTCTGGCCAGATTTTCCGCTAAATCCACTTTTTCGCATCCGCCATAGTACCGTTTTGCGGGGTAGCCTTCCGCATATTTATTGGTAAGCGGGGTCCCCATTGTCAGCATCACTGCCTCTGATACGATATTTTCTGATGCGATCAGTTCAATGTTATGACGCTGGCGGTCCAGTTCCGCGTCAATGACTGCGGCGATCTGAGGATCTGCCTTTCTTATCACTGAAAAATCTAAGCCCATGTCCATCTCCTCCTTGCGTGTAATGATATTGTAGTGGTTGCTTTCAGTATACCACAAAATACGGGAAAAATATCACCAAATCCGCCACAAAAATACAAATGTTTTTCTATGACGTGCTTCTTTTGTGCATTTTTTGAAATATCATTCACCCATTTTTGTCTTTCACATACTATGTAGAAGAATCCAAACCATTTTTAAAGGAGGCTATCCTATGGGAGCTTTTGAATTTGAACACACATCCGATCTGCAGGCAAGAAACTGCGGCTGCGGTCAGGAACGAGGCGAAGCCTGCATCATCGCCCAGAAAATCTTCGACCAGTGCCGGGTACAGAAATGTTTGACCAGCGATATTCTGGGACCTGCAAGAATCGCCTGCAACCAGGGACCTAACTGCGGCGATATGCTTTGTGACGGCGATATCATTATTCCCCCTGTCAATGCCGCCAGTGTAACAATGCACAACCCTGTTTTGAGCAGAATCGACATTTTAAGAAAATGCCCCAACGGCTTCCAGAAAGGCTGCTGGGACATGGAGCTGCGCTATGTGTTTGATTACACACTGGAATTCCGCCGCGCAGACGGCTGCCCTATCGGCTGCGTTGATGCCAACAGCTCCTACAATTTGAAGGTAACGCTGTTTGGTTCTACAGAATCCGATGTGACTACAGCGACAGATCTGTATGATTGCTGCGGCAATTCCCAGGGCGGCCCCTTCGTATCCGCCGAAGGGAAAGCAGTTGGTCTGGCCGCTGAACTGAAATATCCTGGCTGCGGCAACAGCTGTGGCTGCAACTGCAACTGCGGCTGTAACTGTGGATGTGGCTGTGGCTGCGGGGACAACTGTGGCGATGCGTCCATGGGAGCGCCGATTGCGGTTAATGTTACCATTGGTCTGTTCACCATCATTAAAATGTTCCGCACGGTAAATATGCTGGTGGAATCCCGCGGCAGATGTGTACCGGAAGAATGTACTGTTACTTCCAACAGCTGTGATCCCTGCAAGGGCTTTGATTCCATTCCTTTCCCTCTGGATCTGTTTTCTCCCTCCACGGAACCCAGATCCTGCTGCGGTTTTGGGGAAACCATTGGTTCCCCTAACTGCAACGTAAAGGAAACAGACTGCGACTGTGCTGACAGCTGTGATTCCTGCGGCTGCGGCAGTCAGGGCGCCTGCGGCACCTGTGGAAATTCCTGCATCAGCAACCGTATGCATCGGGGCTGCAGATGACCACAAAAAAAGGAAAGAGCAATGCTCTTTCCTTCTACATAGGATTCAGGCTTCATTTTGTCTAGGATAGACCATATTTTCTTCCTTGATCTGTTCCAGTACTTCTTCCAGAAATTTTTTACATTCGATTTTTGTGATTTCCAGATTATGATCCAGATAGTTTCCGCACATTTCAGGTTTTGCTGCTGGAATCTCTCCGGAAAAATTCGCCATGAAATCATAGGATTCTCTGATAATATCTTTTACATCCTGGGATTCCAGGTCTCCCTTAAAAATCACATACATGCCGGTACGGCATCCCATAGGACCTACATAAATGGTTTTTTCGGCCCATTCGGTATGGCCGCGGAAAAAGGTTGCCATCAGATGTTCAATAGTATGCATCACAGAAGTATCCATGACCATTTCTCTATTGGGTTCTTTCATGCGGACATCGAATGTTGTTACGATCTCACTGCCGATGGTGTCTTTTCTGGAAACATAGATTCCTCTCAGCAGCTTGTTATGATCTATGCCAAAGCTGGTTACGTCCATATTGTTTCTCCTCTCCAAATTTGATCTTTTCCTATTCTACCTTCTTTTTCCCCATAATTCAATACATAACATACAACCCATTGCAAAAAACGGCATGACCGTATATAATGTATTAAAATCTACACATAAGAAAGAAGGCGTGACCTATGTCAAAAACATTGACACGAGAGGAAGCTTGGGAATTATTAAAGGAATACAACAAAGAGCCCTTTCATCTGCAGCATGGCGAAACAGTAGAAGGTGTAATGCGCTATTTCGCAAAAGAGCTTGGATATGGTGATGATGCGGAATTCTGGGCAGTTGTAGGTCTTCTGCACGATCTGGATTTTGAGAAATATCCGGAAGAACACTGCATTAAATGCCAGGAAATCATGAAAGCGCTGGATCTGGATGAAAAACTGATTCATGCTGTTGCCAGCCATGGCTATGGTATTTGCTGTGATGTAGAGCCGGTCCATGAAATGGAAAAAGTGCTTTTTGCCACAGATGAATTGACAGGGCTGATCGGCGCCGCCGCTTTGATGCGTCCTTCCAAAAGCGTACAGGATATGGAACTGAAATCTCTGAAGAAGAAATTTAAAGACAAATCCTTTGCTGCCGGTTGTGACCGTGATACGATCCGCAGAGGTGCGGAACAGCTGGGCTGGGAACTGGATACCCTGCTGGAAAAAACATTGGCGGCTATGAAAACCTTTTATCAGTAATTACATAAAAAAACAGGCGTGGAACTCCTGACAGAGTCTTACGCCTGTTTTTTTATATAAGAATCATTCTGCGGAATAAACACGGATTACAGAAGAAATCTCCTGTACCATGGACATGGCGGCAATGACAGTAATAGAATCCATGAACTGGCGTTCCTCTACATTGTGCGTTACAATAACAACCTCAGCCATATCCCCTTCTTTTGTCTTTTGCAGCAGTTTGGAAATGCTTACATTGTTGCTGCCAAACAGTCCGGCCAGCACTGCCAGTGTACCGGCTCTGTCTTCCAGTTTCATACGGATGTAGTAGCTGCTGCGAGTGTTTTTCATTTCCTTGATAGGAATGCGTTTATAGCAGGAGCAGCCAATGCGTCCAGTACACTGGAAACGCATATTTCTGGCAATATCCATGATGTCGCCTACGACGGCGGAACCTGTGGGCAGTGAGCCCGCGCCGCGTCCATAGAACATGGTATCCCCTACGGCATCACCATGAACAAAGACTGCGTTAAAGGAATCTTTAACCGATGCCAGAGGATGATCGATGGGGATCATGGTTGGATGTACCTTAACCTCAATTCCGTCCTCCGTATTTTTGGCGATTCCCAGCAGTTTGATCTCACAGCCCAGTTCGTGGGCATAGCGGATATCTTTTGCTGTTACTTTGGAAATGCCTTCTGTATATACATCATCGAATGTTACAGGAGTATGGAAAGCGATGGACGCCAGAATTGCCAGCTTGCGGCCTGCGTCATAGCCTTCGATGTCCGCTGTAGGATCTGCTTCCGCGTAGCCCAGATCTGTGGCCAACTGCAAGGCATCGGCGAATTCCATGCCCTCCTCTGTCATTTTAGTCAGAATAAAGTTGGTTGTACCATTGATAATTCCCATGACCTCGGAAATATCGTTGCCGACCAGGCACTGTTTCAAAGGCCGGATAATGGGAATACCGCCTGCTACCGCCGCCTCGAACAGCAGATCACATCCGTGGATCTTAGCTTCATCCAATAACTCATGGCCATGTGTTGCCATCAGATCTTTGTTGGCAGTTACAACGTGTTTGCCCTTTTCCAAGGCTTCTTTAATATAGGTTCTGGCCGGTTCCAGTCCGCCCATGACCTCTACCACAATATCAATACTGTCATCATTGATAATGTCGCTCCACTGATCGGTGAGTTTTTCCGCGGGAACTGTATTTTCATATTTCTTTTTGTTCCGCACCAGAACTTTTGCGATATCTAAAACACAGCCGATTTTATCGGGCATATTCACTTTCTGTCTTTCTATGATTTCATAAACGCCGCTGCCGACTGTACCCATTCCCAATAAAGCGATCTTCTTCACACTGTCTTCCATTGACTCTCCTCCAAACATGTTTTTTATCAATATCCTTTGATTGTGATATTAAGATTTTAGCACGAAAAAAGCCAATGTCAACAGATTTTGTCTTTTTTTCAGAAACATTTTTCCACCTGTCAGAAACATGCTGGTTTTTCCTTTGCTTTTTGTACAAAATTCTGAATTTATTTTTGTACATAAGCAACATATTTTTATTGAATGAAAGAAAGTAAATGCATTTGTTATTTTGTCGGAGAAGGAGAAGGATTCAGATGGAATTGGAAAGCGAAGATGGATTATTTTCGTTCAAATGCTGTCTGCCTTCGTGATCCATGGTATAGTTTTCGTGATAAATCAACTGAGAAACCGGAACGATTTCATAGCCTTTTTCCTTCAAGCCTTTAAGAATGGTATCCAGTGCTTCCGGTGTATATTTTGCATCATTGTGAAACAATATGATCGACCCATTGGATAAGTGCTTATGAGACAGGACCTGATTGATCTCTGACTGAACGCCGTGTTCCTGCCAGTCCAAGCTGTCAATATTAGATACAAAAAATACTTATACTATTCCTTGCATTTTATACTTACCAATACCAGTAACTCTTTGCCACACCAAATGCCTCATACAGCTTTCTCCTGTCTGCGCTGCTCATTCCCGGAGTAAACTGCTTGATGGTATTGATCTGCTTTGTATTCTTTTCATAGCTGTTGTCTGTCTCCCAACTCAACTTTTTTAATTGAAGAGAAAGCCGCTCAAAATCATCAACAGAAAGCACACCTCCGCTAGTTTCCCATTTTTTGGTTAGTTTAGTAGCTTTTGAGCAGAAACGCTCGAACAATTCATTTTTTATCTTCTGATCTAAAGAGGTGCTGTTAATATAATCATAAATTTCATTGTTTTTTCGCTGTTCCTTTGCGGAATCAGAAAATAAATCTATTCTGTTTCTATAGCTTTCTTCTATACTTTGAATCTTCATTTGAATTTTCGCAGCGTCATTATATGATAGACCTTTGTTTTTCAGGAAATTGTATTCTTCCCATTCTTCTGTACTGCTCAAGATTTCATGTGAATAAAAAAATTCTGATTCATCCCGTGAAAGTCTTTGTGACATCAGCGTTTCATATTTTTCCTTTTTGCTGTCAATGCTTTTGAGGCTGTTATATACCTCCATATATTTTTTTGCGCTGGTTCCGTACAATTCATTCATTCTTATCTGTTCTTTTGTTTTATTAACAGACAGTCCTTTAAATCCGTTTTCAATGTATTCTCTGCCTTCCGGAAGCGCCCATTTCCCAAAAATTCCCGCCTGTACCCAAGCAAGAGGATCTTCCTGGTCTACTGCGAATTGCAGCTTATCTCCCTTCTTCCCAGAACTATAACTTCCTCCTTCCTGCATTGTTTTCAATCCATCCAAAGATTTCCTGATCTGGCCGCCGCCAGCTGGCGGAAGAAGGTAAAGCAGAGAAGAAGTTACTTCCTTTAATGTTTTATCTCTGGCAGAGGCGGAAGAGGCATCTCCTCTTTTCACATCTGCCCATGCTCCGGCAATCTCCGGAATATCCATACCTGCGCTGGACAATGGAATACGGCCGCCGTCAAAAAACAGACCGCCAATAAAAGGCATCTGCTCACCTGTCCTTGTCAACAGTTCTTCCACAGCTTGTGATCCGCCCAGCTCCTCCGTTTCTTCAAAAGGCACAAATCCGTTTCCGCTGGCCAGATCGGAAAGAATGTCCAATGTATTCCGCATCCGTTCTCCCGTAAAGTCCCCGACTGTTTCATTGACAAATCCCCACGGGTCAAGTGCGGATCTTCTGCCGGTGATCTTTTCATACACATCATTATATAGGTAGGAACCAATCACAATTTGTGCGTATGAGTTCATTATTTTGCGTATATTTCCATTTTGTTCCTTTGGAATATCCTTCAGCAGAAAATCAAGCTGGTTGTTCACCTCAAGCTGGAACATAGTCAAAGGCTTTGCCATTTTACTGGAAAAAATGGTTGGCATGGCACCTTTGCTTCTCCCGGCAAAAAGATTTCTGGCGAAATTATCCGCCGCCAAAACGGCTTCTTTTTCCTCCATGCCTTTTCCCAGCAGATCATAATACTTTGCCCGCCATACGGCCTGAGTGCTGAACTTGTCCGCAATCTCCATAGGTTTGCTGATAAAATCGGAAAATTTCTGTACTCCTGTCCGGTATAACCGTTCCTGCCCTTCTCTTGTAGCAAGAAAGGCGCTTTTTCTGGTTAGATCATCCATGCCGTCTTTGCCCATGTAGATCAGGGCCTCTTCCAGCCCTTTCACGGCGTTTTTCTTTGATGTTGTCGCCATACCCTGTGTAATGGGAATAAAGTTCGTCAGAGCAGACCCAATGTTGCCGCCGACCATGTTCGCCGCTACTTTGTTCTCGATGGTATTCATGGCCTTGTACACTTTACGGGAGAAAAAGTTATTCTCCCAAAACCTGTCCAGGGGATGCTTTTTCCCTGCCAGCAGGTCCGTATACATACGGATATTGTTTACATAGTTCTGCAGGGAGTGTCCCTTTACCTTTTCATACTCAGCGTCAATTTTTATCTGCTTTTCCAATTCGTCCAGATCATCCCTTGCCCGGATTTTATTTACTTCTTCTTTCACGCCTTCCGGAGACAGCTGATAACGCATATTGTCCTCATATGCCCGCAGCTTCTGAATATCGTCTGTATGGTATACCACATCCCCGATATCATCCAAGTATTTTTCCAGAGCGCGCAGCGCGTCATAATCCGTAGATGTACCCTCTCTGGAAAGCAGGTTTCCGGACCATTTCTTCCCCGGCTTGAAGGTTTCCGTCCTTCCGGCAATATCCATGGGCAGTTCTTTTGATTCAAAATCAAATCCTAATCTCTGCAATGCTTTTCCCATGGGATCTGATGCGTCATCAAAAAACATATGAGGGAAATATCCATCAATATATCCCACCGGATCATAACCGTTTCTAAGCAAAGTTTCATTGATTTTTGGATGGATCTCTTTGTAGATCTGCTGAATTTCCGCAATGGCCGTATTGATTTTTTCCTTTTGCTTTGCGTTCAGGAGCTTTTCCGCATTGGCAAGCATATCTTCCAAAGCCTTTTTCTCTTCCAGTTCACCTTTTTTCAGCATCTTTTTCCCCTGAAGCTGCTGTAAACGGTATCGGTTCTCTCCTAAAAACTGCACCATGCCGCTTTCGCTCAATTTGATAGAGGAATCTCCCACCGGAACGGTGTATCTCTTTTTGGTGTCAATGCCCAGTTTTTTGATGCGCTCTGCGGTGTCACGAATAAAAAGCTGTTTGTCCCGTTCATTGGTATGGATAGGCTCAAAAAGCTGCTTTTTGATTCTTTCCGCCGTCTCTTTATCCGGGGCCACCTGATCCAGAATCCTTTCCTGTGTTTCCCGTGCCATTTTCCAATTGTTTCGGTCTTTCCATCCGGCCTTTTGGTTGGTTCTGATATCCAGATTTCCGGTCATAGTTTCGACATTTTCCCGGATCGCCGCCTTTCTGCTTTTTTTGTATTGTGTAATGGTTTTTTGCGCCTGACGGTAGGGCTTTTCTGTCTCATATGCCTTCAACAGATTTTCTGTATCAAAACCGGGAAGATTCTTTACGGTATCCTCACTGATCTCACCTGCCAGCATTTTCTGTAAAATGGCTTGTTCTCCCTCCGTCAAAACATTTTTAGCTTGAAATTTTTCATATGCTTTTTTCGTTTGATAGCGCTGTTTGTATATTTCCTGAATCTGCTGATAGTTTAAATCTTCTGGTGGCATTTCCATAATCTCACGCAGCTTTCTCGTTTTTCGCTCCGCGTCGAACTGATTCAGTTTCTGGAATCCTCCTACGGCCCTGTCAAGGATTTCATCAAATTCCTGCCGGAGCAGAAGCTCCCCTTCTTTGTCCAAGGCATCTTTTAAAGGTGTTTTCCGTTCTTTCATATTCTCGGCCACATTTACCATCTGCTGGAGCTGATCTGCCGGGTGTGTAATGTCTTTGGAAAAATACTGTGGGAATCTTTCTGCCAGTTCGCCATACAGCGTATCAATGGGTGTATGTTTCCCGTTGGTGTCAATGGCGCCGATTTTGCCCATGGTACTTTGACGGAATTTACCGTAGTCCGCGATATTGGCGGCATCTTCCTTGCTGATGGAAACCTTTGTTTTCCGCAGAATATCCCTGATTTCCTTATCAATATCGCCTTCGTTGGAAATTTCCCCCAGATTTAAAAGCTGACGGTAAAGGTTTTCTCTTGTCTCCTGTGAGAGAGTTCCGGTCCTTCGTACTTCTGTCATAGCCTCCTCAATGGCCTTTTTGGCTGTGGCTCTGTTTTCCTTCCCGCTGTAAGAAAGAAGGCTGGAAAGCTCTTTTTTTAATTCAGACTTTAAGCTCTGTTCGGCCTGTGTTCCCTTTGCGGAAGGCTTTACCAACTGTTTCTCCAGTTCTTTTTGCCGCTGGTCCACCTGCCTGATAAAGTCATAAGCCGCTTCTTCCCCGTCTTTTTCAAAAATCTCTCTGTATCTGGCGTTCAAATAATCGCCGTCCCGCAGTTGACGATATTCTTCCTCTGGCGTCAAACTTTTCTGGATGTTCCCGCCGGCTTTTTTCGCCGTTTCCATTTCCTCTTCAATTTCTTTCAAACGGTCACTGGCCTTTCTGCCAAACTCATGGGCGGCGTCCAGGCCGTCTTTCTCCATAATCTCCCCAAATTGCTTTGTCAAATAATCTGGGTCTTTCAGCATACGATATTCTTCTTCCAGACTAAGATCCTTGACCGCTTTTGTTGCCGCCTGCGCCGCTTTAGATTTTTTCGCTCTTCCGGCAATCGCTTTTCCGCCTTCACCCAAAATGCCAAAGCCCGCGTTAAATACAAGATCCATAAAAGCCTGACTCTTCATATCCTGTATGATTTCTTCCCGGCTCTTGCCCTCTGCCATGCCTTCCGCGACCACAAGAGGCTGCATAGCGGCCGTATCTACCGCCTGCTGTGCCAACACGCCGGAACCAAACCTTGTCAAAGCGTTTTTCCCTGCCGCGTCCATTACTTTCTGCATTCCTGGCACCTGCTTTGCCAGAGCCGGAAGCGCCGCCTCACCGATTCCCCCTACAAGGGTGTACATACCGGCCTGTTTCGCCAACTCCCCGGCCATCTGTCCACCGGAATAGTAGCCGCTCTGGGCCGCTTTAGCCTGTTCCAGCTGACTCTCCAGCTTTTTGTTTTGTTCTGTCAGCAGAGCACTCCTTTTGGCGGCAAAGTCCTTTAAGGCGCTCATCTCATCCCAAAAACCGGATGCGAAAGCCCCGCTCTTTGTCTGGGCCTGCAGCTTTGTCTGAAGCTCCGAAACTTTCTGGTATGTATCCATGTCGGGATTGCTTTTTATCACCTTCGCGAGGCTTTTTTTCCCTTGAGAAATCAGTTTGCTTTTTGTTTTATCGTCTGTGTCGGTGTCATTTGCCACATATTCGTATTTCGTGAGGATCTCTCTGGGAGAGAGGTCTTTGTCATCCTTTTCATACAGTGCCTTTTTCACGTTGACTGTGTTCTGTAATTTTGGCGTAGACGCCGTTGCAGGGCCGTAGGGAATGGAGTCATATTCCTTCTTTGTGGTAACATTTTTCAAAACAGGTACAGACGCTTTCGCAGGACCGGCAGAGACCGAAGTCTCTGCCTTGGTTGTTCCAACTTTTTTTGCTGGAATTGGTGAAAATTCTCCTCTTAAAAGTTCTTCTGCGCTTTTATACTTTGCCATTTTACCACCCTCCGTTAAATCGCCTGATTAAAGGCATTATATACATTCGCGGAAACCTGACCGTTTAACAATAATTTTTGCGCGGCAGTTTCAAAATAGTTCTTTTGAGCCATTTCAGGTAATGCGGCACTTTGCAGTCTAAGTGCTTGCAACAAAGCCCACTCCTTATTTACATCATTGCCGCTTCCCGTACTTCCGCCGCTGGAACTGCCGCTGTAACTTCTGGAAGAGCCGCTGGATCTGCTGCTTGTGCTTGCCTTTAATGCCTGTGCCGCCAGATCGGCCAATTCATAATCCTGCAGCTTTTGCAGATAGGATGTGTTGTATCCCATGTTTGCCAATTTGCTGTAATCTCCCATCTGCAGGGCCAATTCGATTTCATACTGCTGCCTTGCCCAATCACTGTCCGCCTGGCTCAGTTTCAGGTTGTTTTCATACTGGTACTGCTCCCATTCCATCTGCTGTCTAAACTGCTCCTGCTGGAGCTGATAAGCCCGTTCCTGCTGGTAAGCCTGATAAGCCTGCTGCTGTGCCTGTGCCAGAATATTGCTGATATCAGACTGCGCCTGGGCGTTGGCGTACAATGCGTTCTGATCCATCAGTTCCATCATTTGCTGTCTGGCCTTTTCGTTGGCATACAGGTTGTTCTGATAGTTTGCCTGCAAACTCAGATCCGCTGTCTCGCTTCCGCCGCCGGAAATGCCATAGGCGGCCAGCCGCTGAGGCAGTGCCGTTTCTCCCTGTCTCTTGGCGATATATGCCTGTCTGGCAATATCGTCATACTGATCGTTGTTCTGTCCCCTCTGTCCTTCAATCTCCGCCAGAGCCAGTTCCAGCTGCGCGTTTCTCGCTTCTACCAAGGGATCATACATACTCATAAACTGTTCCATAATGCTGTCCATCCCTCCTGTTCCGTCTCCCATGCCGCCAAAATAATAATTGCTCAATGCGCCTCCGTTGAGCATCTCCTGGAAATAGATATTGTCCCTGGGAGAAATCAGCCCATCTCCCGGTTTCCATGTATCATTTGCGCTGGTCAGTTCCATATCGTACAAACGGTAGTACCCTGTCCCATCATCTTCTGCGTGAATATCCGAGGAATTAAAGGGTTTGCTCAGGTAATACCATCTGCCGTCCTTTAATTGTGCGGTGTTCACGCCCAAACGCCGCAGCTGGTTTGCATAGTCTTGATTCTGTTGAGCCAGTACCAATTTATCCGAATCGCTGGCACTGTTCCACATGGCGCTGTTTGCTTCCATAGCACGAATAATACTGTCAATGCTCTGCCTTACAGTGTCATATGCCGTCTGCCCCATGGTGATCCCTTCGGTATAGTCTTTGTAATTTTGGCTGATACCGCTGTTCACATCTTTTTTCATGTTTCCGTAAATGGCATTGCTTGCGCCATATTTATTCTGTCCGGTAGCGTTTAACCAGTCGATTTTGTTCTGCCTTTCTTCTATCAGCTGATTTGCAAGAGCGGTGTTTTTCTCCGCGTTCGCCTTTGCAATGGCGGCGGCATAGTCCAAATCTTTCTGAAAATACCCACTGGAACCGCTGCTTCCGGAACTTCCGCTGCTGCTCCCCCCTCCGCCGGAACTTCCGGAAGAAGGCTTGTACCAGCTTTGGCCCTTATATACATCATTGGAATATTTGTTGTTGCCCTGACTTTGCTGCCATTTGATTTTTTCTTCCCGCTCACTGGCAAGCTGCTGCTTTTTCGCCGGGTCTTTTTCCGCCGCAATCGCCGCTGCATAATCCTTATCTTTCTCAAAAGCCATTCTCTTTTCCTCCCTTCCAATAAAAAAAGCAGAGAGAACGTATCATTCTCTCTGCTTCTGTTCCGCGGTTATTTATTTCTTTTTCAATACTGCTGTGTTGCCCTGATTGCCGACTTCGTAACCCAGCGCCGCCGCCAGATCCCGGATCTTGATATAGTTCGTCCCATCTTTCAAAATCCGTTCTACGGTGTATTCCTTCCCGTCAACAATGATTTTTGCCTTTTCCACCATTTCCTTTTCCTCCTCATATTCCACGTCTGAGATTTCAAACCAGTGCGTAAAATCCGCCCGGCTCAGTTTATTTTTCCGGCACCCGTAGGCGCTGCCATCCTCGGCAATGTATTCCCCATTACCGATGTAAATGCCGATATGGCCTTTTTTCCAGACAGCCGCGCCGATAGGCGCTTTGGCAATACTGGAAATGGGATTTACCTTTCTGGCCGTGTCATGGTATCCCTGAGAGCTGCGGATAATGCCGGTGGCCCAGGAGATCAAACCCGAGCAGTCACAGCAGACCTTTCCCACCTTGCTTTTATCGCTGTCCCATACATAATCCCCGTACAGGGATTTCAAATAGTTGTACTTGGCAAGGGTCATGACCTCCCCCTTCATGCCGTATACATATGGCGTCCCCAGCTTGCTTTTTGCAAAAGCCACCAGTTCCGCCGCCGTTACTTTAGCCATCAATAGCCAGCCCCCTTTTCCAAAACACCGCTTTCCACATAGGCCGCTGCCTGTTCATTCTGCGCCAGCATGTTGCGCATCTTATCCAGTGCCTCATCTACCCACATGGCAAAAGTGTCAAAGGAAATTACCGCAGCGACGGCAGGAAATCTTTGTACAAACATATCATAGGCCTGCCGCAGCTTCAGCTGGCCTGTGCCGCCGCCCAGCTGTTTTTCCGCCTCCGTCACAGCGTACAGCAGCCATTCCTTTACCTTTTCCGTCTGCTCCTTTGCCGGCAGTTTGAAAAAGTTCACGCAAACAATAACGGCCATTGCGATCATCACAACAGCCGTAATTACGAAATACCAGTTTTCCAGCACAAATTCAATTACTTCCTTCATTCATATTTCTCCTTTCTTCCCGTCTTTTTCGCCGTTCCTCTCTTGCCTGTTTTTCCGCCTCTATGCGCCGGTCCTGCATGGAGTGAAACCGTTCCGATATTTTCATGAGGCCGCAGATCCCCAGCTCCGTACCGAATACCTTCAGCGATACATCCGCCAACGCGGAAACATCTATGCCCTTTGCGGCATAAATAAATCCCGTAATTACAATTCCTACGCAAAACAACAGCGAATACACCACAATAGAGGTCATGGTATCGTCATTGATTTTAAAGCGCCGTTTTCTTTTCCTCTTATACAAATTTTTCCGCCGCCCTCTCCTCCATAAAATCTTTCCGTTCCCGCTTCACCTTCTTGGCATACTCGTATTTTTCCTGAAAGCCTTCGTTATCGCTGGTATCATGGTTCTCCCGGATGATTTCAGCCATTTCCAGGCATAAACTCAAACAGGCGTTGATACTGCGCATGGCAAAGAGCCACATCCGTTCTTTCTCGTCCTCCGCGTCCTGCCGTTTGCTGTTCTGCTTGTTCACCCATATCATAAAGATCCCAACAGAAACCGGTGTAATAAAGTCCTTCACCAATTCCATCCAATCCATGGCGCACCTCCTATTCCACCTTTTCCCAGCCCTGGGGATAGGCTGACGGCGCCCATACGTTGTTGTTGATTTTGGAACGATATACAACGCCGTTTTCCGTACAGCAGTTTCCTTCGCTGTAAGGAGAGGTGGATAAGGCGATAAACGGCAGAGCGTGGGCCGGATCGTCTGACCAGACAAAGCCCCACTGAGCCGGAAGATCCTCCGGTTCCGCCGTGTAAATGCTGGAATCATATTTCTGGAGCAGTCGTACCACTCTTCCGGCGGTGGACTTGCAGACAAAGCCCACTTTCCGCTCCAGCATATTCATCTTTTCCACTGCCGCCCGGAATTCAGGGATTACCTCTTTTTTTCCGTTCAGCTCCGTCCCGGTCATGCTTTCCGCCTGCTCCTGTACCTGCTGGGCGTCCTGAGCGCCCTTCTCCCGCATCTTTTCCAGACATTCCTCTTTGCTCATCATAAGCTGTTCACCCCTTCCCTGTAAGCCTCGTTCAGCGCCGTATCATAGGCCGCTACCGTTTCTGAAGCAATTTCATCATCTCTTTTTTGTAGTAATGTTAAAATCTGTACAAATTCCGAAACTTCTTTCTCATCAACGGGAATGTCATCATACTGAAAAAATAAATTTTCTCCATCTGTACCAGAGATATATCCTATTTTCCCTTCCACAAATGGTGCTTCTGGATAATTTTCGCAAGCGTAATATATACCTCTTTGAGGTTGTTCAGTAAAAATTCTTCCATCTTCTAAAACATAAAACATATTTATTCCTCCCAACTCAAATTAGCAATACAACCACTTCTCAAACCTTTATTGTTATTGTTGTTTCCAATCCATAAAGTTCCATCAAACAAAGCATCAAATGATTCATTAAGACATAGCCTCCGAATCTCGTAGCTAATATAATTAGTCGATGTGTTGTAAAAGTAATTGTATAAATAAATAATATCTCCTTGTTCAGAATCGGTTTTAAGTATAATTTGATTCTCATTGGCAAATAATATTTTTTCATATGATCTGCCATAAGCAGTATAACAATAGGTTGAATAAGCTGATACAGAAGTAAAACTTTTTCTCATATCTATAAAATAAATCTGTACACGGCTTGTATCAATTTTATCCGTTTCTCTGTAGATGAAAAATGCATAATTATTATTATAATAACTTTGCACAAAATTGATTTCATTTGTAGTTGATAATTGAAAAAGTTTTGCTCCTTGAGTTACATCGCTTAAATAAGGGAAAGAAGCTCTGCACAAATAAAATTGATTCAAACTTCCACTAATCACGTTTTTAATGAAATAAATTTTCGTTTTGTCTTCTGTAAAAAAAGGAACTCCGCCGCAATTTCCCAAACCTTCATCTGTATAACTGTATACATTCTCCATGCTTGCAGTATCATACACATAAATAGCATTCTTGATGCAAACCGCAATATAATTGCCGTCAAATAATACCTTTAAACCTGCTGCCTCAGGTAAAGATGATTTTGTAGCAGATTGTGATACAAGATTTAATGTGTTTATATCAAGTTTATATACTATTAAATTTTTATAATTATAATTTATTACATAAACATAATTTGAATCAAAAACAAGTTCAACAAATGAATTATCACTTATCGAAAATGAGAATTTTGAACACGCCTCGATAGAACCATTCGTAAGATTTAGTTTTTGTAAATAAAAACCTAATATATATGCGTAGTTTCCATCAAGAAAAAAACCGCTTCTAATTTCGCATGGAAAAATTTTGCTTATTTTATAGCTGGATGCACACTCCGCAATCTTATCAAACCCCATTGAACGTATCACGGCATTTTCTTTTCCATGTACTGTACCGTCTGTACCATAAAATAATTGGTCATCGCCTGTCCCAACAGCAGATTCTACTTTTACTAGCGTATCCTCTCTTGCAATTTCAAAACCCGCCATTCTTATTCCCCTCCTTCCAGCGGTTCAATCCATAAGCCGCCATTTTTTACTTTAAACCAATAAGGATTCCCGCTTTCATCATAAATTCTCGCCGCCTGATCCGCATAAGCAAATATATCCTGCCGTTTACCGTTGGGATCATATACCGCCTTTGTCATATCTGCCGCGCCTGTATTAAATACTGCCTGATCCACATAATCCTTTGTTGCAGGATTATATTTTCCCTTTGGTTCATAAATCTCTGTGTTGTCCTTGTACAGAATATTTTTTTTCCAATCTGCGTCCAGCGTGTCCAGAATATTCTTATTTTCATGTGTATGTCGGTCTCTTGCGCTGTCCTCCACATTCTTTTTGGCGGTATCATCAAAGTTGTTATCCGAAAGCACCTTATACTGGTCTTCGCTGCCTGTTCTAAACTCCTTATCGACCTTTTTATCCAGCGCTTCCTGCGTATCCTTTGAAATAGGCTTATCCTCGTCACTGGTCAAGTCCAATTCCCGGAAGGCTTCCACAAATGCGTTGAATTTTGGTGTAACCACTTCTTTCGTCAGTTGGTCAAAGACCGCCTTTGCCTCTGCCTCCGGCAGTTCCATAGGGTTAGACTGTACGCTGACGCCTTTTCCCTCAAAATCCTTTTCTGCAATTTTGTAGCTGTCAACATCCATTTTCTTTCCCCCTTTCTATCCCTTGTATCTTCCATTTTCCCTGTATTCCAGAGCAATTTTGAACAGCCCGAACGGCTCATTATACGCTTCATTCCGAAGAGAAAAACCGGCTTTATCCACCTTTTTTACCTTGATTTTTTTTCCCAATGTCCTGGGCGTATTATCCGAGGAAAAGTTAATTCTTTCCCAGTTGATGTATGTGAAGTCAAAATACATAGCCTTTGCGCCGCTCTCATAAACCAGAGTCCAGATACCTTTTCTTCTGGCATAGACTGCTACACTTGTGGCAATGGCAGCAGCAAGAAGTACACTTACATAGCGGAATGTCTTGTTCCGATAGAAATATTTCCCGGAAAGATCCGGAAGATCCCATCTTGCCTTAATGGCGGCACCATCATCATTGTAGCTTTTCTGACTTGTCACATTGTCAAAAAAACGATATGTCCTTCCTGATGCAGTACCAAAGCACAGACGGCCTTCCTCGTCCTCCCAGAATACCCGCGCCGGAACATTATCCCATACATAACATTCGTATTGGAAATTGCTGTATGGACTATCCCTCTCATAAGTTCTTTGCAGTCCGTCCAGCACATAAACCAGCCCAGTACCCATGCTCAAAAGATACAGGTCACGCCACACAAATCCAAAAGCGCCTGCCAGATTTTTTTCCTCCGTCAGCTGTTTGTTGATATAGAAACTTCTGTTTTGGGAATATTTCTCCCCGGTAATATCCGCCGCGGTAATGGCGTATACCCCTAAATCCGTCAGAAACAAAGGTTCACTGCCAAGATAGCCAAAGGCATATTCCCCCAGCGCACCTCTGCCGATCAAAGACCCAATGATAGGAAAGGTGGCGTTGTCCTCGTCGTCCAGGTCCCCCCGCCGAAGAATGATGTTCCGGCCCTCTTCCGCCATGCTTTTATGCGCCGCCAGCCGGTCATTGATGACAGAATATCCTACTACCGCACTCCCGTCCTGTCCCAAGACGCTGTACCACAAATCGCCCCAGTAAAATCCGTCTTTGATCTGACAATACCAGTCCTGATTTGGGAACTCGCTGTTTCCGCTGACAAAGATACGGTCAATGGCGCCGTTTACCCCGAACAGAGTCATGATCCGGCATTTGTTGATTTTATCGGCATAGCCGTCCCGCGTTTTTGCCGCGGTAATTTCGATATTGTCCATGCCGCTGACGGGGCTTTTTCCCGGTGCTGTGGTAAAGGTAACCTTTCCTGTTGCTCGGTCTACGGTGAAGTCTTTCCCTTCCGTCAGATCCTTCCAGGTATCTTTTGCGTCCTCTGTTTCCGCCTGCTTTTCCAGCACACGGATTTTGACTGTATCCGAATCCAGATTGTCGGTTGTCATCTGATACACTTTATCTTCTTCCGTGCCAAGAAAACTTTCTTTGAACTTCCGGCCAATCAGATTGATCGGCTCTAACGTAGTCCCGCCGCCGGTGGGATTTCTGGAAATAATGATGGTGGGGACATAGGCCGCCTCTTCCAGTGTTTTTACCACCCATTCTTTTTCCGGTTCTTCTTCATCTTCCTGCCCATTTTTAGGAAACTCGCCGTAGCATATGGCCTTTTTCCCGTCAAAAATAAATAGCTTTCCAAAAAATTGCCGGCCCATGCTTCGATCATTTTTCATACCGGAATATATAACCTTGCCATTCAGATATAATGAAGTTCCTGCATGAATCAGCACCTTCTCATTCAGTCGAAATACGCCGTTGATACTTCCCGCGTATGTTCCTGTTCTTTCGTATCCTTGTCGTTTTCTGACTTTTCCAGGAACATCCCGTATCATATTCATGGCATAAGGACTGCGGTATAGTTCTACATTGGGAGGGGAAGAGTTCAAATCCACCCCTTTGAACTCTTCAATCATTGCCACGCTGATACTCTGCGGGCTTGGTACATCAAATGCCATTCATATCCCCCCCTTAATACCATCCGTATACGCTGTGAAACTGCTCCCCGCCGCTCTTCGTTCTGGCCTTCGCCGCGCTCATTTGCAGAGCGGAAAGCCATTGCAGGAACTCATTCATATAAATCTGCGCCAGAGTCACATCATCCTCTTTATACAGCTGACCGGCAATATACAGCGCCACCATAGACGCCGCCTCCGGGTCAAGAGAAATCTCCGTCTCCTTCGGCGTATCCTTGGTGATTCTCTCCGGATAGGCGCTGTACCTGATTTTCCAAACGCCTTCCGTGTTCTTGTCCAGCAGGAGGATACTGTCCCCCTCCATGGTATAATTGCTGGCCGGTCCGTAGCTGTTTCCGTCCGTAAAGGTGATATACCCTTGATACATGGTGTAAAAATCATTCGTCAGCTCTTTCAGATCATACCCGTTGTATCTTCCGGCGGAAAAGGTGGGCGCCGTTGGCTGGTCGCCCCCTTGTACAATCTCCGCCGTTTTTTTGAAATACTTCCCGTTGGTGCAGAGCAAAAGCAGTGCCTCATTGGCCGCGCCGGGCATGGCGTTCAGGTAATCCTGGGTACTGTCATCTACCACCAGAGTGGCCTCTGATGTCTCAAACATCTTTTGCAGGGAAATGATCTGCAGCTCTTCCCATGTCATGCCCCATCACTCCTTTTTACGCTGTCAGTTCTGTACCGTTTGTCAGACCGGCGCCGCAGATGGCAATACCGCGCCAGTTGTTAAAGCCAGCACCGTATCTGGCATAGCCTTTGTAGACGATATCGTCTGTGTTTTCGTCCTTGTAGTTGGATATTTCCAGAGGTTTTCTCTCAATCCATGGCATACACATATAGTCCTGCAGGAACTGCTTGTCCGCCATCATGAAATAGGGCTGGCCGCCCAGTGTTTTCGGCAAATAAGGCCAGATCAGCAGATTCCACAGACCGCACTGGAAGTTCATAGCATTGTTGTTTGTATTAGGATCCAGTTCGGAACCGATTGCCGCCAGAATATCCCGCTTCTGTTTTGCGTTATTGGGAATGATGATGGTATCCGGCGCAAGTGCCAGCAGATTTTTGTCATCATCACAGAAGGACTGCATATTTTCCTGCACCTGATCCATAATGCTGGTGCTGAAAGCAGCTTTAAAAATATTGGACTGCAAAAACTTCGTACCCATAGTTGCGGAAGGATGACTTTTGCTGAACAGCTCAACACCATCCGCGCCGGTTGTATCGTAGCTTTTGCCCCAAATCACAGTTTTTTTGTTGATGCCGCCTGCCAGCATAGCCGCCGCAAACATCTCTCTTGTTCTGCCGTAGCTTGTCATAAACGCATTGGCTCTGGACTTGATTTTTCCAAAGAGCGCATCATCCAGCATTTCTTTTGTTACCACAAAGTTATTTTTCCACACAAAGGGCTCAATGGTCTTTCCAAAGCCTTCCTGAAAACCGTTTACAGGACCCTTGCCGCCTTCACCAACATCCTGGAACAGTCCCAGCGCGGTTTCAGATGTATAGTGTTCCGCAAAGTGCTTGCTCTTGTCCATGTAGAACAGTTCTTTAATCATGCTTTTGTTTTCAAAAGCCTCCGCGTTTTCATTCAACACCGCGCGGATCGGCGCCAGCTGCTTGCCAATGATGCTGTTATTCAGGCCGCTGCCTTCGCTGTAAATAATACCTGCCATAGTTTTCTACCTCCCTTTTTACGCTCCTGCTCCTGCGCCCATGACAAAGTCAAACTTGCCAATGGCAACGCCGTTTTCCTCATCCACACTTTCCACAAAAAAAACACCGTTTGTCGTGGTGTTTGTTACCTGAAGCCCGTCTGTGTGCAGGGTCACTCTTGTGCCCACCGTAGGCTTTGCTGTATAAGGCACTTCGTAGTAAGTGCTTTCCATGACTGCGCCTACGGGCATTGTGCCGTCCGTGCGCTTTTCCCCTCGGCAAAGATACATGGGCCTTGTGGTTGCCGCGCACTTTGTCAGCCCGTCAGCCCCCAAACTGAGCGCCTCACCAATAGAAAATGTTTCTGCGTCCTTTGCGGGCAGATACAGCAAAACCTCTGTATCCGCCACATTTTTGCTGTGAATTTTAATCATATTTCTCTCACTCCTTATCTGTTCTGTTTCCAGATTTTTCTGATTTCCTGATCGCTTTTGTTCGGATAATAATTACGCCAGATCTGCAAATCTTCTTTGCTCATTACTTCCTCCTGACGCTCGCCGCCTTTGGGCTGCGCGATATGCCCTTTGCTGTTGGCCTCGTTCAGCGCCTGCTGTTTGGCCGCCCTTGTTCTTCCCTGGGCAATCTCTTTCTGAAATGCCACAGAATACGCATCTTTCAGGGAAACGCCTTTGGTCCACAGGTCAATAGCCCGCTTCCCGGAAGGTGTCTGCGCCAGATCCGCAAGGCTCTTGATATTGCTTTCCGGATATTCTCTTGCCAGCTCTTCCAACTGTGTTCTTGTAAACTCCTTGGTTTCCCGCTCCTGCTGCTGCCGCATATATTCCTGAGACTGCGCCGCGGTCCTCCGGTCACGCAAAATCTGCTCCCGCAGCTCCGGGGCCATCTGCACACCTTCCAATGCATCCCGCAGACGCTTTTCCTCATACTGCTGGCGGTATGCCTCATAATCCGCCACAGTGCGGATGGGTCTGCCGGTAAAAGGATTGACCTGGTCCCCAAACTGCTTTTGAATAAACTTGTCTACACACTGTTTGCCGTAGTCCTCCATCCTGCGCTGAAACTCCGCGTCATCCGGTTTTCCCTGGTCCTCCTGTGCGGGCGGTTCCTGATTCTCTTCCGCCTCCTCGTTGACCTCCGGCTCCTGTGTTTCTTCCTCGCCCTCATCCTGGGGCATAGATTCTGGATCACCTCCGCCGCCTAACGTGTCGGCATCCGCTTCATTTTCCAAAAAATCGTCAAATTCTGTTCCTAAATCTTCCTGGGGGTTCATCATTTCCGCATCCATCTTTTATTCCTCCTTACTTACCAGTTCTCAGGTCATTGCCTGTCTGCTTCTTGGGCTTCTTGCCGCCGGTCGCACCCTTGGGGGATTCGATCATCTGCGCGCTGCCTCTGCCAATATCCAGTCTGGGTCCTTTTTTCATATCCGCTCACCTCCTTTCCCCAATAAAAAAAGACATCTCCTTTTAGGGCATCTTCATAAGAAAACAAATATTGTCCGAATCCTTGTAACTAAAAGGATTCATCAATTTAATTTTGATTGGAATTGTTTTCTTATGAAGACAGCCGTCGCAGTTCCCCTTGAGAAATCAAGGAATAAGAAAATAGTTGTTTTCTTAAGGGGAACTTGCTTTCGGAAATCCCTAATAAACTTGAATATCCTTTGTACCGATCTCTTTTTCAAAATTGGTACATTCTTTGTTTCTGCACTGAAAATGCAGACGCTGAAAAATCTTTGTCTGTGTGTCCGGACTTTCGTCTCCTTCCACTACCATCTCACTTTTAGAGATAAAAGCGTCTACACCGCATAACTCACATTTCACTGATTCCACCTCCCACTCCTTCCGGGATCACCTGTCCCGACTGCGCCATTGGCTGTGCCATCTGCTGTTGTATCATCTGCTGCTGTGCCATTTGCTGTTGCTGTAACTGCTGCTCTATCATGGTCTTTGTTTCTTCCGCCATGGGATAATGCAGCTTTGCCATCATGGACCAGAATAAAAGCAGCGTTTCCGTATTCTGCGGATTGCCGAAGGTGCCGTTTTGGAAGTTCTGCCGTGTCTCCTGCCACATGGCTTCCCGGTTGGATGCCAGCGCCGAGGATGTATCCACGGAAAAAAGAAAATCATCTATCCAGTACCATTCTCCGGCGTCATCCTGCTCCAAAAAATCGTATTTGTTGAACATACTGTACTCCGTTGTCCCATCCAGCCGGTCCCGTCTTACGGTTCTCGGTTCGTCAGAATAGGCCAGAAGGAATTTAAACATGACTTCATATAAATCCGCATACATGGCGTTTTTCATAATTCGCTTACTTTCCAGCCGTCCCGCGCTCTGCGCTACCGCAATCTGCTTGGCCGTTCCGCTGGTGGCGGTTCTGTCCTGCCTTCCCTGGAAACTGTCTGTAATTCCCAGTATGTTTCTGGCCGCCTGGTAGGCCTGCTCTGCCACAGCCATATCCCCGGATGCGTCCGCCTGCAGATTCATCAGCCGGATACAGCTCAAATCAGATGGACTGTTGACCCGTACAATTTTTAATTGCCGGTCGCTGTATTCCATTTCTGTATCCATCTGCAATGTCAATATACTGCCGCCCTTGCCCAGTTTATCCTGTACCCTGCTGTCGCATTTTTTAATAGCGTTCTGCTGATCCTGGATCTTGTCTACATCACTGTCCCCCAGATTTTTTCCGAAAGCGCTTACATTCCGCCGCAGTACAACGGGATAAACATCCGGTTTATAGTAGGGAATCCGTGTCTGTTCCTGATAAAGCTCCGGCACCCCTTCCAACGCCATGCCCGTATAAGGATCCACCAGAATTTCTTCCACCCCTTCCGGGTACCGGTATGCCTCCTGCCACGCCGGAATTACGCTCCCGTCACTCCTTGTCACATCCTCCGGCAAAACAAAGTAATCCTCTGTCTTTTTTTCCGCCTTTGTTCCGCCGCAGTAAGGGCATTTCCCTTTTTCCATGACCTCTCCGCAGTTTCGGCAGCGATCCAGCATCCGTGCCTGGTAGTCCGTCAGATGTTCCAGCTCGATGTCATTGACCCATACATAGCGCCCGATTCCGCCTTCTTTGTTGCGGTAATATGCAAAATTTACCGTTACCAGATCCTCCGCCATACTTCCGTTGCCTCGGACCTCCGGCGCCTCTTCGCCTTCCTGGGAAACATCTATCCCATACTGCTCCCGCACACGGTCCTTTGTCATGGCGATTCGCACAAAAATATAATCCATGTCCTCAATGTCCGCTACGCCATTCTGGGGGATCACCTGTTTTGGATGCAGCAGTGTGACCGTCAACTCTCCCCGTGTCGTGTGGGTATGCCGGTCGGCGTCCCATTCCACCAGAAAATAATCCCCGCCCTGTACCGGTGTAATGCGTTCGTCCAGATCATTCATTTTCTCAAACGGCAGCCGGTCTGTCTCGTTGCGCAGATAGTCCTCAATGGTCTTGGCTCTTTCCTCGTCCTCCTGCCGTCTGGCGGATACCTTCGGCATGGGGATGGAACTGTCTACCTGTGCCTCAATCAGCTCCGTCACAATATTCCGCACCGTATTGGCGTTCTTTGTCTCCGCCGTGCTTTCCTTGTCAATGACCTGTATCCCACGGGTACCGTTGTATAGTGCCTGCCGCCGGTCCATGGAATTCAGTTCAGACTGATAGGCCGACAGATTTTCCGACAGCCGCTCCTGCCATTTTTGCAGCTGGTTTTGTTTCATCTTCCTTTTCCTCCCTTCTTTACCGGAAGTCCAGCCCATTGATGGCGGCATCCTTCCGTTTTTGGTCGATCCCAATATACCGGCGGGTAATGCTGGGGTCCTCATGTCCTAAAATATCCTGTACCATGGATATATCCCCGCCGCTGTCCTTATACAGCCAGTAGGCAAATGTCTTTCGCATGGTGTGACAGCTGACATGATCCCGGTAGCCCACCGCCTCCGCCGCGGCGTTGAGGATCTGCCATGCCCGTACCCTGCTGATCGGGCGGTTCTCTGCGCCCTTCGACCGCCGGAAGATGTATTCATAGTCCTTTTTGCCGGAAAAATAATGCCGGTAGATCTTCTGCAAATGTGGGTTAATCGTTAGACGGATGGTATCTCCGGTCTTTTTCTCCGGGATTTCTATGTATTCTTTCCCCCGCAGGTCCCGTACCCGGTATTCTAAAATGTCGGAAATCCTCCGTCCCAAATATACCCCGGTCATAAACAATACATAGTCCCGCTCGTTTTTCTCCCGCAGATACGCCCCAATGTCAGAAATCACCCGCTTATCCATAATCGGCATGACAAACCGCATCTTTCCTCACCTCCTTTTACATGGGATCTCCCCATTTTTCCCGCAGATAGGCTTTTTCTTTGGCGCTGGCGCCGCGGTAATCCTCCCACATGTCGCGGGTCCATTTCTTCCGCCGCCGTGTCTGTGTCTGTTCCATCTTCTGCTGCGTCCGTGACTGCAAGGCAATACCCAGCCCCATAAGCAGGTCATCATGTTCCCCTTCTTCCGCCTCCGCCCTGCCTTTGTCGTTTCGGATAAAGGTCAGCGCTTCCCGCAAAGTTTCCGGGTCATGGATAAAATGCAGATGTTCCCGGAAGTATGTCACCAGCCCCGACACGACCAGCGGACGGGTCAGGCCGTTGGTGTGAAAACCAAAGGATTTCCGCATAGATCCCGTATAGGTGTCAAATACTTCCCGCTCGTACAGCCGTGGATACCGCAGCCATTCCAGTACCCGGATGGGATGGGTAGAAAAATTGGTTTCCAAAGAAATCAAAGCGCAGTTATAATACATTCCCAGACAATACGCCTGTTCCGCGTATTCGTCCTCGTCATATTTGCGCATGAGCCGGGCCACCTGCTCCCCGGTGCGGTTATCCAGCACCTGCAAAGTAAACCGGTCAGAGCCTTCCCCTGCCGTATCTCCGCCGATTACATAGGGGACGCCGTCCTCCGGCTCCCGGAAAATGACGATTTCACCCTTTTCCTGCTCCTGCCATTGCCTGTTTTTTAATACAATCTGTGGGCCGCTCTGGCTCTCTGTCACCGTTTTATCGTAAACAAAACAGCCCCGTTTCTTTACAGGGTCATTCTCCAGCACATAATACAGACGTTTGCTGACTGCCTCCGTATCAAATACGCTTTCCCCTGTCGCCAGAAACGCCTCCTCCGGCGTAGAAGGATACTCCTGCCGGAACATATCCAAATCGTTTTGACAGTTGTTTTTGATACACCACCGCCGCCACATGATCTGCTCCGGCTCCAAAGAAAACCGCTCCATGATCCCTTTTTCTTCCTCTGTCAGCTCCTCCCCACGGTAGGGCTTCCGGTAGGATTTCATTTCAAACCATGGAAAAAAGAGAGGAACAAAATCACTCTCTCCCGTCACGGCATCATCCCATATTTTTTTAAATTCGTTGAATCCGTTGGCTGTGGATTCAAAAATGACCATACTGTCCGGCGTATCCGGTACCGCCTGCAAAAGCCCCGTCAATATTTCTTTAATATCTCCCGGCCAGAAGGCTACCTCCGAAGCGTGTACATAGGTCAGCGTGTCCGAACGCCCAACGCCTTTCCCTCCGGCCGTGGTACATTTGATTTTGCTTTTCAGTCCGGGATTTCTCTTTTTCTCCCGCTGGTTTTTCGTGGGATTCTCAAAAATCAGTTCTTTGGCATTGCTGGCCTTTATCATTGGCCGGATCTGCTCCGGCAGCTGTTCATAAAACAGCTTCGACATGTTGAATAGATTAGAGGTGGCCTCGTCTTTGTGCGTGATAATCAACGCGGACCGGTTAAAACGCGTAGCACATCCATGAAAAATAATTCCCTCTGTCATGGTGGAAAATCCCATCTGCCGGGCTTTTAAAATCACGATCCGCACCGGTCTTCCCTCCTGCCGCATACGCTCCACCGTTTGATATAGCTTTTCCTGCGGCTCGTTGACCGTGAAAGGAATGATTTTGGATTCTTTTGTCTTGATTTTTAAAAATGCCTCTATGTACTTTTTCGGGTCTCTCAAAACCTTGTACATTTCTCAGGCCTCCTCTTCCGCATCTGCCAGAATTTCCTCCAGAGTCTTTCCGTTTGTTTCTCCATGGGCGGCGTTCTCCGCAAGTTTCGTTCGCTTCGTATCGTTTGAAACCCTCTTCGATTCCAGCCGCAGCCGTTCCGGGTCGGATTTCCACACCTTAGACGATTTATTCATCAGAAAAAATTTGATGGCGCCCACATCCGCCGGAACGTGCTGTTTTTCCATGACTTCCTCCAGCGTTTCCTCAAAAACCGGTTTCCCGTTTTTATCAAACACAACGCCACCGTTGTCGTCCCGTACCGCCGTTTTTACCTTGTAATGCTTCGGCAAATCTACCTCGTAGCCTAAACAGCGATCATACAAACTCTTCTGGACGGCGTCCGTTTCTTTTTTCTTCTGCTTTTCCGCGTTCTCCTTGTATTCTTTTTTTCCCTCCGCGATCAGCCGGGCCACTTCTTTATTTTCGCTTTTGCATTTGCGAAACGTGCTTTCCCCCATCTCTAACATCCCGGCAACATCCTTCTCCGTTGCCCCCTGCCGCAGCCATTCCAGAACCAGATCCGCCTTTTCCATGATTTTTTCTGTCGCTGTCACACACACACCCCCAGTTAGCGCTTACACCGCTAAAACCCCCGTATTTCCTTAACAAAAAAACTGTCCTGTTAAATAGTGATTTTTTTGGAAAACCTTGATTTTCCGGCATTTTCTCCTGTTTTTGCCGTTAGCGGTTTTACGAAAATATTAGCGGTTTTGCCGATTTTCACCGCTAAGAAATTTCCGTCCGTATTTTTACGCATAAAAACAAAAAAAGAGCGGAAAACCCTGTTTTTACAGGAAATTCACGCTCTTTGCATTTGTCTTTTTGTATTTAACATAATATAACATTGTGTTAATTCTCTCAAAAAAGGGCCTATATTAGGATATTTTCCCTTAAGGCATGGTTTTTATTTAACACCGCCGAAAAGAGTAAACAACTCCATTTTTTGAAAAAATCCGCGCATAAAAAAGGGGAATCCTGCATTTTTATTGCTGGTTCCCTTTTCGCCCAGATCCACAATATCATACTACCATAAAAAAAGTCCCAAAAAGTCCCATTTTTAATATCTGTTATAAATATCTCCTCTGTTTCCCGCATCAATGACGCAAATAACTAATTTCCCATTATCGACTGTATAAATTATCCGATACGTTCCAACCCTCAGACGCATCAAATCAGGATAGCCCTTTAACCTCTTTATATCCTCGCCTTCCGGAAGTTGTTCAATAGCCCGAACAACTCTTTTTCGTTCATTTTGCGGCAGCTTATCAATAAATTTTTTGGCCTTCTTTTTGATGATAATTTGATACATCAATCCAGCCCCCATTCCTTTTTGCACTCTTCTAAGGTGTATTCCTCGTCTTTTTCCGGGTCTGGATCGTTCAAATAATTTTCATAAATCTTTTTACAAAAAAGATCATCTATTTCCTCATCTGCCGCTACTCCCTGCACATAGGCCAGCACATAACCCAATTTATAAGGCGGGATCTGGTCAAGCAGCTGAATAATCATGTCCTTATTGCTCATTTTTCTCAGCCTCTCTCTCTATTTTCTCTTTGATCGCTTCTTTGATATATCCATTTACACTTTGCCCTTTTGCGCTGGCGGCCGCTGCCACCTCCTCATAGTCGCTCTTCTTCAAATCCAGAGGAACACGCTTTAACTTTTCTTTTTGATATTGGTACAAGTATTCTTTTCTTTCTTCAGTCATTGCCAATAGGATCACCCCCTTTTTTCTATAATTATACCTCTTTTGCCGTATTATGTACATATCAATTTTATACTAATTATGTACATAACTTTTGGTAGTTTTGTCCATTGATGTTATGTACATAATGGTAAAACCGCTAAAAGATTCTTTCACTTCCCATTATGCCGGGGAAGAAATCAGAAAAACCGTAAAAGGAACAAAAGAACACCCCTACTGTTCCATGGATCACGGCCTGCTGTGCAAAACAGACTGGAACACCGAACACAACGAAACATCTTATTATTAAAATATCCGCCGCCCTTCGGGGCGGCCCCAGAAAGGAGAAATCATCATGAAAAAAATCATCCCTTTTATCTTAGGATTCCTGCTGGCCGCCGCTATTTTCAGCGGCCAGACAGCCAAAGAAAACACTATCCCCATGGATCAGGTAACTTCTGTCGAAACAACCAGCAACGGCGTCATGTTCACATTTTCGGACGGTACCGGCTACTGGTGGGAATATTGAAAAGGAGGAAATCACTATGATTGTAACAACAAGAACCATTTTCAATGAAATGCAAAGAAATCCGGAATTTGCGGCCTTTGTCAACGAATCTCTCCGGCGCTTCCGGCGTGGGGACTGGGGAGATGTCAGCCCGACAGATGCCCAAATCAATGATGATGAGCCGGAATATGCCCTGGGTGCCTATCGGCGCCAAGGCGTCAAGATCTGGATCAAACAGGACAAGGAAAATATTACCGTATTATATCCCAGCGAATACTGAAGGAGACCCGCACCATGAATAGAATTTATTTTCCCATTTCCGAAGAAACCGTCAGAATGGCCCAAATTACAAACGAAATCATAAAAACAGGGCGGAAGGTATAACCTTTCGCCCTGTTTTTATGATTCAGCCCGTGCCTCCCAATACCGGCACAGTTTCCCCATGGCCCGATTGTGGACCCGAAACATGGAACTCCTGCTCAAATGTACCCGCCTTCTGACCATTTCCCAGCTATCTCCGGAATATCTGGCGATCATGACTCTGCGCTCTTCCTCCGTCAGTATATCAAACAGCATTTGATGCACCTCTGCCATCTCCTCTCCGTGGCGTATAATCTGCGCCTCGCAATCTTCTATTTTCTTACAGATCCGCTCCCTGCGCAGGACCGCAGAGCCTACCCTGTCGGAAATCTGCCCCCCGCCGCCCTCGCCCATGCCATTTCCCAAAGAGATAGATTCCAGATCCACCTTTAACTGCCGCAGACGATCCTGCTCCTCCGCCATATAGGCCGCATGGCGCAAACTCTTGCGCAGGATTTGTTTCATCTCTTTTTCTTCCAAATGCCCCACCTCCTCTATTTTACCCATTTCCCGTTCTGCATCATATAGCCTTTTGTAATCAAATCCTCCGCCCGCCGGATGTTCTTTTCAAATTGGCGGTAAAAGGCGGCCCCGCCGCCCTTTTGCTTTCTCTCCTCGGATTCGGCACAGATTAAAATTGTGGAATAAAATTTTTTCATTTCGTCATCTCTGAGAAAAGCCGCCCAATCGTCCAGCCATTTTTTTTCGTCCTCCGCCGTTTTTGCCCTGTTTAGCTGCTCTCCCAACTCCCGGCACCGCTCACTCATGGAATCGAAACTATGCGCATTGACAAACGCCCGCATCCGCCGCAGCTCTTCCAACGCGTTTTTGTTTATCTCCCGCACAATATCCTGTATCATTTTTTCCCTGCCTCCTCCCATGGTGATTTTTTGCTGGTCGGCGTCCATCTATCCAGACTGCGGAATGTGGTACTTTCCGGTATCCACGCCAGATCTACGGTACCTGTGGGACCGTTTCTCTGCTTGGCAATGATGACTTCCGCCTGATTCTTCTTTTCCGTATCGGGGAAGTAATACTCGTCCCGGTACAGGAATAATACGCTGTCTGCGTCCTGTTCTATGGCGCCGCTCTCCCGCAGATCGGAAAGCATGGGACGCTTGTCCGCCCTCTCCTCCACCTTCCGGGATAGCTGCGACAAAGCCACTACCGGGCATTGAAACTCCTTCGCCATCAGCTTCAGACCGCGGGAAATGCCGCTGATTTCCTGCGTCCGGTTCTCCCCGGTGCCCTGCATCAGCTGTATGTAGTCCACTACCACCAAAGCGATCCCGCTTTTGACGCCATGGCAGAGCATCCGCATGTCCTGTACACGGCAATAACTCCGGTCGTCAATCAGTATCCGCCCCAGCATCCTGTCCAGTTCCGCCCCGTGTTCCTCCAGATTTGCCAGGAATTTTTCCCAGTTCCTTTCGTCCTTTTCCTTGATGGAAAAAATGGCGTTGTCCGCTTTGTACTCCCCGGCATAGATCCGGCTTACCAGCTGTTCTTTTGCCATTTCCAGGGAAAAAATAACAACTTTTTTCTTCTCGTTTTTCTTTGCCACACTCCGGGCCAGATCCAGAGCCAGCGCCGTTTTCCCCATGGACGGACGAGCCGCCAGTATGTACAGTTCCCCTTCCCGCAGTCCGCCAAGATAGGCGTCCAGATCCACAAATCCCGTGGAAATCCCCTGTATATTGCCTTCTTTCCGTCTGCGGATCAGGCTTTTTAAATGCTCCTCAAATATGGCCGCCCCGTCCAGCAGTCCGGATTTTTCCTCCTTGTCCCGCTCCAGACGATCCAGCACCTCATATACCTTTGTGTCATCCAGAGCCGCGGCGGCCTCCGCCAGCTCCCGGCCCATAGCCCCACAGCGCCGGAGAAAACTGTTGTGCCTCAGCTCCTCCACATATTGTCGAATATTCAAACTGGTACCACTGACACAAACCTTTTTCAGATATTCCAGGCCGACCCGCTCCGCCGCTTTTTGCCGCTGTAATTCTTCAAAAATCAGTACCACATCCAGCGCGCTTCCCCGGTCATAAAGAGCAGACATGGCAAGAAAAATATCCTTGTTGCTGCCATAGAAAAAATCCTCGGGCCGCAATACCCCCAGCCCCATTTCCGCGGCGTCTCCGTCCAGGATCATAGCGCCCAGACAGGCCCGCTCCAGATCGGCGCTCATTGGTCCTCACCTGCCAGCTGCCGCCGCCCGCCGCCTCTTTCCGTCACGGTAAAAGGTTTTACGGACTCCGCATCGTTTAGATAACTGCCGTTATGCAGAAATTTCGCCGGGTAGGGGATAAACTGGCCTCCTTCGGCCTGCCACTGTTTACTTCTCTTCTCCCTTTCCAGCCCCTTCATGATCTCCTGAAACTTTTCTTCCGTCACTTTCATGGACTGCCAGCGCCGGCGAGCAGCCTCTTTGTCTTTTTTCTTCGGGTATGCCTGCCAGAAGATATCAAAGGCGCGTTCCCGGTCAAATGTATTTTCTTTTTTTTCTTTTTCTTTTTTTTCTTCTCCTTCTCCTTCTCCTTCTCCTTCTCTGTCCCCGCTGTTCCCATTTGTTCCCGATTGTTCCCCGCTGTTCCCTCGTTCTATCTCTCTGCGGGGGGTTTTGTGAAAACTATCCAAAATTTCTTCTTCCGTCATAATATCAATCCCGACCAGTAATCCTGTCAGTTCGTTCAGTAAAATTTCGCTTTTCAGTTCCTTGATTCCGCTTTTGATAGCACGCAGAGTCACTGTTTTTCTGTTCCAGTTATCCTCGCCCCAATCCAACAGCAATACTTCGCAGGTCTTGCGATCCACTTTGATAATGCCTAAATACTGCATTTTCAGCAGCATTTTTTCAAGTGTCTCCTCATTGTACCCTGTTTCTCGCACCATGTTTTTGATACTGAAATGATAGCATCCTAAAGTGTTCACATTGCTATTGGTTAAAAGATAAATGTGGAAGTATCGCTCTTCCGGTGTCAGCTCAATGGCAATATCTGACTGCCAGTAGTTTCTGTTAATTTTTGTGAAAATCATACAAACACCTCCTCCAAAAGTTCCATGACATTTACCTCAAATCCCGCGGCAAGTTTCTCCACCTGGGATAGACGGGGAGATAATTTCCCGGTCTCAATTCGATACAGTACCGTTCTGTCTATGCCGCATTTTTCGGCCAGCTCAATCATAGAAAGGTTCCGTTTTTTTCGCATTTTTCTGATTTTCGCTCCAAATTCCATCTAATACACCTCTTTCCGCCTCTGCGATTTTTGGCATCTGTAAGGCGATCCAGTCTACAAAATCCTCATTTTCTGACCAGTTCTGCAATCCGCTTTCTGATAAAAAAGCATGGATTAGTTCATGCCGTAAAATCTTTTTCTGCAAAACAGATAAATCACCAATACTCAATGGATGGTTATTTTTCCCTTTAAAATCATCTACCACAATCTTTTTTATACTGGGATCACAGTATCCGCTGCAATCACCCAATCTTATATCGTTTAATTCGTTTTCAAATTTCACTTCATATCTGGTACCTAAAATATTTACTTCCATGTTTTCCTCCCGTCGTTGTATCTGATCTGCAAATCAATGCCCAATTCTTCCTGATTGACTTTTACAATATCGTCCCAGTCCAGATTTCCCTGCTCCAGACAGTCCGCCTTCTCCTGAAATCTGCCCATAAACCGCTGAATCCTGCCATTTCCAAAGCCAAATTCGTCATGCAGTACATGAATACTCATAACACATACAGTATCAATCACCATGGATTTGATAGGTTCAGAGGCTTTGTCCAAGTCTTTTCTCGCTAAAGCTGTGTTTATCCCTGTGAGAGAACGAAAAGAAATCTCTTTTTCCAGATTTTCCACGCCGCCCTCTTTCACTAACTTTAATGCCAGAAGTAATCCGTCTTTTCTTCCGTCCTGGTATGATTTCAAATCCATTTATGTATAGCTCCTTCCCAAAAACCGCGCCATAAGCATTCGTTCATTTTCAGAAAATTCTTCCGGCTCTTCCGGATCTTTTTGTTTCTGCATGGAACGGCAGTATTTTCCGGCCACCGCCCCGATTTGAACCATTTCCCCGCAGCAGTCAATCGCGCGAAGATAAATGGAAAATGCAAGCTCCATCCCATTGCCGTCTTGTCGTATCACATCCCATAAGATACTTGCATCCTCTTTGATTTTTTCCAAAATCTCCTGTGCCTCTTCTATTTCTTCCAAAAGAACAGCGTATCCCTCATGGGAAGAATGGAATTTGCCATGTAACCGCTCTGCCCTTTGGCTTTCCGCAAAAATCGCCGCTGTAATACATTCTTTTGTTTCCTGCTGGATCATATTTTTCCCCCCTGCTGTAATATAGAAAATGCGTCATCCATCACATTGTTTAAAATCTCTTTTAACTCACCAAAAGAAATCGGATTCATGGTTTCTAAGGAATGATGACTTTTTGCCGCTTTCCAACAAGCGAAAAAGATCAAATTAAAAATAACCTCCGCATTATCCCCCTTCATTTCAGAAATAATATTATCGTTATTTTTTTCTATGGATATTTTTAAGGGTGTTTCTTCCTGCGCGGCCGTTTTTTCCTCCGAATCTTCCCGAAATGCCCCATCTTCTTTCATACTTTCAATGATTTCCTCAATCATTGTGTTTAGAACTTCTTTTATTTTTTTGGAAGAAATATCTCCTTCGTAAAGAGTATGTAACGTAGTAATGGCAAAAGCTAAAAGAGCAGGCGTTACTTCAAACAAATCCCCTTCTTGTTCAAGATCTAACCCATCCTCTTTTTCCTCAATTAAAATTCTTAATGACTCTTTTTCCATGGTATTCTCCTTTCAATATAACTTCATCTGCTGTTCCGACTGGAAATTCATCCACAGCACTTCCCTTGACATTTTCTGATTTTGGGTCATGCTCACAATTTTCTCTTTTTGCCAGCCTTCCAATATCTTGTTGTACAAATCGTTTTCGTAGCCGGACAGGATCACCTTTGCCCGGCTTTCCCGCAGCGCTTCCAACAGGGCTATATGGTCTTTCTCCGACATTTCTTTTCGGTACTGTTTTCCAATTCTGGTCGACAGCAGATAGGGCGGATCTGCGTAGATCAGCACATTTTCAAAATCAAACCGCTGGATCACATCCAGTGCCGATCTGTTTTCGATCTGAACTTCTTTCAGTCTGGCCGCCGCTTCCATGATCTTTTCCGGCATCCCGTTCCAATCCTTGACAGCATAGCTTCTTTCCCTGCCTTGAATATCTATTTTCCAGCCCACCTTTCCGCCGGAAGTCCGAAATCCGTGCCCCATGTTCAGCCGTACTAAGAAATATACAGCCTGTTCCAGACTGCCTTTCGGCTTTCCGTATGCCCGGTGATAAACCTCCCGGCTGTAGGGCGTCAGCCATACTTCCCTTGCCAGCCGTTCCGGGTCCCGCTTCACCCAGTCGAAAAAATTCACCACATCCCCGTCCAGATCGTTGATGGTCTCAATGTTGCTTCTTTCTTTGTTGAATAAAACCGCACCGCTTCCGAAGAATGGTTCCAAATAGCTGTGATGCTCCGGAAAAAAGCTGATGATCCAGTCCGCGATCCGCCACTTGCTTCCAGGATATTTTGTCACCGCTCTCATATACTCACCCCGTCATTACATCCTTCAGCTCTGCCATTGTCTGTATCCTTCCTCCGCATAGCTCCGGCAGATTTGCCCGGACAAGCGCTTCCGCAAACGGCGGCGGTACAGCATTTCCGCATCTGGCTACCTGCTTTGTCTTGGGGTACATCTTCCCGGTATAGTCCCGGTCGATTATATAATCGTCCGGAAACCCGTTGGCCCGGTACAGTTCCCTCGGCACCAGCATACGTAACCCAATGTCCGCCATGAAATAGGACGCTCCGTTGATTTCAAACAGAATCACATCCTCCGGCCCCAGATTATACCCGCAATATGTATTCAGCAGCTCCCGGATTTCCGGCCAGTGCCGCAGATCCGCGCCCGGCTCCGCCTTTTCTATCCGGGTAATTACCACGCCAAAATGCCCGCCTCCAGCAGTGATGGTCTGTACCGGGTCTGCCATGGGGCTGCCCAGGTTCGTCCCTTTCATTTTCGTTAAATTTACAGCGACAATCCCTTCTCGGTCCTTTGCTGTGACTGTGTGCAGTGGTTCGTGGATGCTCTGGCCGTGCTGGTCGTTGCCGTAGTATTTAATTAGGCTGGCCGCTGTCAATCCGTAACGATTGGCGGCGTCAATGGTCATGATCGGCTCTTCTACGCTTTGCCCTCTTACCTTTTCCGACTGTTCTGTGTGGTATTGGATCAGGGAAGGGGCAACAATACATTCCTCCGCTTTGGAAACTTGGGTGTGCGTTGGCTCTGTGATCTTCCGTCCCCGATCTCCTTTTGCTCCAGTCTGGCCGATTGCCGTAAGCGTTGGAGATATCATCATCTGATGGCCGCCTGCTCCGCTGCTGGTAATGGTATTTACCGGCTCCGTGATTCCCGTCCCGGTCGCATTCTCGTTATTGTGCATAGTCAGCGGCGCCACAACCGGGGAAACAATGCCATACCCATGCTTTGCTGTGATTGTCTGAATAGGCTCTTTTATCCTCTGGCCTCGGAACTTCCCCGCATGATTGACCTGAACTAAAAATGGTTCTAGGTTCTTTATGACGAATTTGTCCACGCCCCGTGCCACCCGGCGCATAGTGTTGGGCCGAAGAGGCCGCTGAGCGGAAATACCGTATTTCTCCCGGATCTCTTCTTTCGTGTCAAATATGGATGGACATGGAAGAGACCAGTCTAAGATCTCCGCCGCACTTCTCCAAGGCTTTTTTCTGCCTTCTTTCACTTCTTCGCTGGCCGCCGGCGCGTGTGTCGGCTCCGGCCATACAATGGGCCGTCCGTCACATCTTGCCACCAGAAAGAATCTTTTTCTTGTGGTAGGCGCGCCATAATCCGCCGCCACCAGTTCCCTGTGTTCTATGCAGTACCCAAGGCTTTCCAGCTGTTCTTTCCATTTCCGGAAGGTTTCTCCGGATCTGCTTTTCATTGGTTTCCCCTTTTTGACAGGCCCCCAGGTTTGAAATTCCTCCACGTTCTCCAAAATAATCACCCTGGGTCTGACTGTACCGGCCCATTTTAGCACAATCCACGCCAGCCCACGGATGTTCTTATCCACCGGCTTTCCGCCCTTTGCTTTGGAAAAATGCTTGCAGTCCGGCGAAAACCACGCCAGTCCAACCTTTCTTCCCCTGCAAGCCTTCCTGGGGTCAATGTCCCATACAGATTCACAGTAATGCTCTGTGTATGGGTGATTCGTTCGGTGCATTGCAATGGCATCCGGATCATGGTTTATGGCAATATCCACCGGCCGTCCAGTGGCAAGCTCAATGCCAGTAGATGCGCCGCCTCCTCCTGCAAAATTGTCCACGATCAATTCTTCTATCAAGTTCAGCTGTTTCATTCATTCACCCCCTAAAACGGCAGATCATCCTCCTCAATGTCCTCACTGATAGGGTAAAACCCATCCTGCCCTTCGGAACTGCTTTCTTTTTTGCCTCCACAGAAATAATGTTCTTCCACAACAATATCTGTATTTCTTCGTTTATTCCCGTCCTTGTCTGTCCAGTTATTTACCTGAAGCCTCCCTGTTATGGCGATCTGTTGTCCTTTTTTTAGATATTTTTCCGCAAACTCTCCGGTTTTTCCAAAGGCAACGCAGTTGATGAAATCCGCCTCCGCCTGTCCGTTTACTTTGTACTTTCGATTTACAGCCAATGTGTATCTTGCTACTGCCACAGGCTTTTCACCTTCGGTATAACGGACCTCCGGGTCCTTTGTCAGCCTGCCCAGCAATACCACTTTATTCAAATCCGCTTCCTCCTCTGCCCCTGACGGATGGCATACCGCTTCCTTGCGTCCGCTTCCCATCCCTCCAGCATTTTTTCTTTTTTCTCCCGCCGCTCCAGCCGCCGCTGGTCCTTCCAGCCCCGATACCTTCCGCAGCTGACATGGCATCCCGGATAGCGGTCAGCGGCACAGCCCATACATGGGCAGATATTACTTCCCTCTGTCATCCTTTTGCTCAATCATTTCTTTTTCCGCACGATATTGATCTAAATAATCAGCTGCTTTTGCAAATACATCTTCTTTGATCAAATCTAAATTTATATCTGCGCATAAATCAACAAACTGGCAGCTATTGCAGTTTCCACATAGTCGGCATTTTTGGACCTTTGCCAAATACCGTAAAATCCGAATAATTTTATCCATCCAAAACATCTCCAATCTTTATCTGTACTCCCTCCGGGATGTATTCATCTTTCCACGCTACCCCAATATAGTCCAGCACATGACCCCAGCCCATATCGTACATCCAGAAATTCCATTCTTTTTCATTCCGTTCTCTAAGAAGGTCAAATCTATGTGGTCTTTTTTCCATATGTATTCCAAATCCACACATACTGCATCCTGTGCGTTGTGCTTTAGTAGTGTACAGGGTTCCATCCGGCTTCCTTTCAATTTTTCCGTATATTTCAGGCACAGGAACATCCAGGTCTAATGCAATCTGTAATAAATCTTGTCTATTGAATATGGCAAATGGAGCTGAACGAATTGTGCTTTTCCCAAAATAATTACATCCGTTGATTTTTAAACTCTTTGCCCTTCTTCCACCTTCTGACGCCATCAATCCCAAATAAGGAACGCTGTTATGCTCTTTCGCCCAGTCCTCACATGGCTTTTCTTTTAGGTAATAGCAACATTTGGAGGATACCTTAAAATCAGGCATACCATAGGCAACGCCCTCCGTATCGTTTTCGTAGCCGCCAAACTTTTCAAGCCATTTTTGACTGAGTTTCATTCTGCTATTTTTCTGGAATCCTCCATATTCCCCGGTTTCTCCTGTCATGATGGCGTGTCTTACGGTTTTGTTTTTTTCAGACGGGTTTTGCAATAGTTCGATTTTAGAGGCCGTTTCCTTGGAGATTACTGGAAAACCAAATTCTTTGATAATGTCCACCTTTGTCCATCTGGTTCCATCCTTTTTCTTTGTGCTCTGCAATCTCTCTATCCCTAAATTCTTGTGTACCGCCTGTATGCTGCTGTCCTCCAAATAAGAAACACTGATCCCAGGAACATAAATCCCTATGTTCTGTAAAAAAAGAAATAATGTAATACTGTCCAATCCGCCTACTGATACATGGCAGTTTAATCCTCTGGCCGCACATTCATTGTAAAATTCCCATGCTCTGATTTCCGCGTATTTCACTTTGAAATCAAAGTCCATATTCATTTTCACATTGAAATCTGCCATTTTTCTCTTAGCGCCAACTCGCTCCATACGTTCTAATACATTTTCTTTCATTCTGTGTCACCTTTTTCCTCACCTCAAAACGGCAGTTTCCTTTTCCAGATCCAGCACATCAAATCAATCCACGCCCGGTATAGAAATCCTTTCATTTTCCCTTGCACTCCATAGCGCAGGCAAGATACCCGATTCCGTCCAGAAAATTATCATCCTTTTCACTGGCTGTCATTCTGCCGATCTTAAATAACGCCATCATAATTCCTACATCCTCACCGGTAATTTCCAGATAGCTGTCATATTGCAGTTTTCCATGAAGATAAGTATTCCAGAAATCGGCAATAATCTTAAAATTATTCTCCGGCTCTCCATATTCGTTGTTTTTGTCATAGCAAATGATCTTTTTTACCGCTTCCAAAATTTCTTCTCTGCTCATTTTCTGTTCCTCGCTTTCGTTAATTGAAATCCTCTGGTGGGCTGGCACCCTGCATGGAGAAAATAATTCATAACTTCTTGCCGCCTTCCCCTGGCTTCCAGCTCCGGCCGGTTTATCTCTGCTTGTTTCTTCCTCTGCTCGTCTAACCACAGCCGATATTCCTTGTAGGCGCCGCATCCGGCGTGGCAGTTCTCTTGCCGCAGCTGGCACTTGTAACAGGGCGTTTTCACAAATAATTCCTCCCGATAATATCCATCCATTCCTGCCGGCTGTGATTTTCCTCAAATTTCCGCTGGCAGACCTGCTTCAGTTCCAGATCCAGACCTTTCCCCGGATGTGCGTGCAGGCCGCCCAGCCCGGCAATATGTACCCGATCTGCCAGATATACCCAGAATCCGTGCCGGTCAGAGATATCCCGCATCCCTTCTCCGTAGAAAATATGGTGCTTGTGAAGATCCTCCACTTCGCCGGTCACATAGCACTCCTTTGTTTTTCCCTGCAAAATACTGGTAGTTCTCCCTTTCCATACTTCTCTTCTTTTCTTGTATTTCTTTTTCGGAAACATTAAGCCGTCCATAAAATCCCTCCTAAAGAAAAAAGCCGTGATTCCTCACGGCTCCCATTTCTTTGCCGCTTCTTTTTTGATAGTGTCTCTGTAAAAGGATACTCTTTCCTTTGATACAGAAAGCTCGTCCAGCAGCCAGTAACAAGCTGCCGACAATATCATAATGATGATTAAGGCAAATACAATGTAGATATTCATTTGATTTCAACTCCTTCGCCGCAGTTTTGCAAACTGCCTTTCGATAAAAGTCTGTATTGCAGCGCTTCTTTGTAATTGTGAGTGTCCCATAAAACGATAAAGTGATGTTTCCACATCCCCCATACAACGCCTTTTCGCTGTATGATTCGTCCCGGTCGGTTGGGCTTGTCCACTGTTTTTCGGCGATAGATGATCTTTCGCCCAATGTCCATTCCCATTTTCTCCGCATCTTCCTTGGAAATATTTGCCCCCGCGTTGACGCGGAGGCTTGTCTCTCTTCTTATCACAGTAAAATCACCTTTTTTTGTTCGATTTCTTCGGAAAGTTTCGATTCAAAATACTCTTTGATGCTTGTTCTTGCGTCCGATTTCCACAGATCGCCGCTTGCTTCAAACAATGCACAGGAACCGCCATCTCTCATGCGGAATACAAATTTGCTTTCTGGTTGCTCGATTTCCAGGAATGTCCGGTACGGGCGCAAAGAAACAGGATTCGGTACTCTTGCGTCACCAACAGCGGCAATTCCGGTACGGATCGTCACCATTTGACTGACGCCATCATCCCCCAGCTGTCTTACATTTTCGTCCCGCAGATTGCCTACCACTTTTAAAACAGAATCCAGATCGTCCGTATGATGGAAGTTCGTCTGCAAATTGATGATAAATGATTCTGTGTCCATAAAACGGCCAAAAGGAAAAACCACTCTATCAGATTTTGCTGTCATAAAATGATCTCTTGACTGCCAGCAATCACAAATTGGGCCGAAAAGAGAAACCTTGTTATAATCCTCAATATGGAGGAGATATGGCAGATGTTTATTTTCATCTACATTTTTGATGTAATATACAATGCTTTCCAGACTGTTTACATCTAAAGAAGAAACCCTCGGATCTTTTACGGGATACAACTGCTTTGAACTGTATTCCCTACCGTCGACCTCAAACATCTGCGCTTTACACTGTTCCAAAAAATAAGCCATTGCATCTTTTAACATTCTTTATTCCGCCTTTCTGCTCTGAAAATCAATAACGCCTTCCTCGTGTGTTTCCGGAATTTCCATCTGCCCCCGCATGGCATTTTTCCATTCTTCCGCCAATACGGTATCTCCGTTTGCTTCCACAATCATACGGCTGCTGATTGCGCGTCTGGGCTGCAGGGCTGTTTTTACGGTTGCCGAAACCTCAACATCCGACCGATCAGCTTCAGATGGCTTGAACACAATTTCCAAGACCAATTTTCTGGGCTTTTTCGCTTCTGTGTTGGGATCTACAATATTGGCAAATACCTTTTCTGTAGCTGCTTCCAACTGTTCTGCTACGGCTCCTGCCGCGAATTTGTTTAGATCCATATACATACCTCCTTAATTTATAAGAAGGGAGAAGGCTTTTGATGTATTGTTCTGGGGGATAGTTGTTGGTACTTTGCCCTCTCCCGTTCCTGCTTGTCCATCCTGTGGGGCAAAGCCCCTTATTGCGCAGCTTCTTTTTCTTTTTGCCGCTGAAGACTGAGCATTTTTTTCTCATACAGAACATCTGTAATCTGATGCCGAAGCCGTTCCGCCTCTTCTGGGGTCTTTTCGCAATAGGACACAGTAACGCGGTATTCTTTTTTTTCTCTTGCCATATGTAACACCTCCTGCATCAGCCTATGTCCTTTCCGGTTTGTCCTATTACTTAGCTGGCCTTTTTGTTGTCCATTTCCTGCCGTGCCAGGAGGCAGCTCGCAGATGTTAAAATAATGGATTGTGAGTTATTGTCCAGTTTGGAAAATGCTTCTACAAGTTTTTTTGTTTTTTCGTTCATCTCTTCTTTCATAAACATCCCTCCTTGCATATTGACTATGTCTACTTTATAACTAAACAATACTAGACTATGTCTATTTTGTCAAGTTATTTTTTTAAAATCTATTGACTTTTTTAGACTTTGTCTATATTCTGAATATAAAGGAGGTGTACCATGAATAAAAGATTAAAGGAATTGCGTTTGAAGCTTGGGATGTCTCAGGCTGAATTAGGTGAAATCATTGGAATAAGTAATTTTGCTATAAGCAGCATTGAGAGAGGAGAAAGAAAACTAACTGAACGAAATCTGTCTTTAATTTGTGAAAAACTGAAAGTCAACAAAGAATGGCTGGAAAAAGGAATTGGTGAAATATTCCAGGAAGAACTTCCCACCGATAAATTTACAGAACTCTTAGCTGATATTGATAAAAATTCCCGTGAAAGAACAAAAGAATTTTTGGAAGTTTATTGGAGGTTAGACGAAAAATCTCAAAAAGTAATTGAAGATCTTACTTTCAGTTTACTGGAACTGGAAAAAAGTTTTGAAGAAAAAAAATAAGAACCGAATGGTTCTTATTTTTTTATGCTCAAAATATAAGAATATATTTTTTTCAGAATCTTTTCATCAGTAATTGTATTTATCATTTCTATAATTGCTTCCCTGTACTTTTCAACCATTCCCCTCACCCCTTCAAAAATAGGAACATCTGTTCGTGTCTTTTCTAATATATCATGTTTTTTCATTGCTTTCCATGTACTTTTTACACAATTTCTGTATTTCAATTTTATAGAATCTGCTTTATTTATCGCCCCTACTTCCTTTTTCTGTTCTTACATTTTACAATAAGGAAAAAGGGGGTATAGTTATGAAAAAAAAGAAATATATTCTTGCACTCACCATGGTTTTTTCTATGGTGATCTCTTTGCCTGTTTATGCCCACAGTGGTAAAACAGATGCTTTCGGTGGTCATCGTGACAATAATAATGTTAGTGGACTTGGTTACTACCATTACCATTGTGGGGGTCACCCAGCGCACCTTCACGTTGGTGGCATATGTCCTTATACCACAGCTTATTCAGAAATTGTTTCTTCTTTAGCAACAGAAAAAAACAAAGCCACCACTGTTTCTACAACTTCAACAGCAAAACAATCAAATAATCAGTCTTCAATGGTAAATACACAGCAAGTTCCTATTGAGGTACCTACAAAAGTCACAGTAGATGGAGAAGCTATTGCTGGCCCTGTTCTTTGGTACAAAAATAATTATTTTGTTCCTGTAAACCAGTTAGCGAATCTTCTTTCAGCTTCCGTACTGCCTGTAAATGAAAAATTAGAATTGCCTGTAAAAAAGGGAGAAGGACATACTTATATTCAAACAGTTCCTGATTATAAAAGTCAGTACATGGATATGTTTGTAGTATTTGTATCTATGTATGATAACGATCCCTATTATCATAAAATAGATTGTCCACAAATAGAAGAAAATGGAGGTCTTGCAAATTATTTATCCATTGATGAAGGATTTTTCTTTTTGGGTGAATTTGATTCTGTCAGTCCTTGTCCTATTTGTATTCCATAATACAGGAGGTAATTATGAAAAAATATTTGATATTTTTTGTAGTATCTATCCTGTTTTGTTGTAGTTCATGTTCAGATTGCTCAGAAGAATATAATCAGGGTTACAATGAAGGTTATGAAGATGGATACCAAACAGCTTTAGATGAACTAGATTTAGAAGATAAACTCTATAAATCTTTTTCTCAAGGAGAAAAAAAGGGATATTATGAGGGGCAAGCAGATATGTTTTATGAAATAGTCGAAAATTATTTGTATAACCTTCCAATCCCACAATCTACTCTTGATGAAATATGGTTGCTGGAAGATAATTTCTTTGATGGATATATGGACACCAAAAGCCAAGAAACATACTCCGATATATTTTAAAAAATCATAGGAGGAATATCATATGATCGCTATTTATGCCAGACAATCCATTGAAAAAAAAGACAGCATCAGTATTGAAAATCAGATTGAATACGCCAAAAGGGAAATCATGACGGATGATTTTAAAGTGTATCAGGACAGCGGTTTTTCCGGAAAGAATACCAATCGCCCTGCCTTTGCGGAAATGATGCGTGATATTGAAGACGGCAGAATCGAAAAGGTTGTTGTATACAAATTGGACCGTATCAGTCGTTCCATTGTTGACTTCGCGGATTTTATAGATGAACTGGAGGAAAAGCAAATCTCTTTTGTGTCTGCTACGGAAAAATTTGATACCTCTACTCCCATGGGACGCGCCATGCTTTATATTGTCGTGGTGTTCGCTCAGCTGGAGCGCGAAACTATTGCCGAACGTGTTCGGGATAATTACTATGCCCGTGTCAAAAAAGGTGCTTGGGGCGGCGGGCCCCCTGCATATGGCTTTGATTTGGTACGCATTACGCTGGATGGGAAAAAGGCTACTTCCTATCAACCTAATGCGGATCTGGATACAGTAGCACGAATTTTTGAACTGTATTCCCGGCCTTTCACCAGCTTAGCAGATGTGCAGAGAGAGTTGATAAAAGATCATATCACTGCTGTCAGTGGTGTCAATTTTAATAATGCAAAACTATCATGTATTTTAAAAAACCCAGCTTATGTAAAGGCGGATGTAGGAATTTATAATTATTACAAAGCCCGTGGGGCAATTCTCGCCAATGAGCCGGAGGAATTTGATGGAATACACGGATGTATCCTCGTTGGAAAAAGAGATGCCAATGAAAGGAAATATAAAGATGTGACAAATCATCTGCTGGCAATAGGTCAACACGAAGGAATCGTTGATAGCACTGTATTTCTTTATTGTCAGGAAAAACTCTCAAAAAATCGACAAATTAAAAACTCAACAAAAGGGAAATATTCCTGGCTTACCGGACTGGTAAAGTGCGGACACTGTGGGTATGCTTTTTCCGTTCGCTGTTCTTATACCAAAGATGGAAAAACTCCTTATTTTGTTTGCTCTGGAAGATATCTTTATAGAACATGTGATGTTAAAAAAACACATAAGGTCATAGATGTAGAAGAACAGGTTCAGGCTAGATTGATAAAAGAGGCGGAAGTGTACCATCTGACGCGACAGAAGAAAGAAAACACTCTAATGAAACAACATCAGCAAAAAATTGCTGAAATAGATAGCAAAATCGAAAACCTAATCTCTACTCTTGAAAACGTTAGTCAAATTTCCGCTGAATATATAAACCAAAGAATTGAATCACTGCACCGTGAGAAACAGCTTTTGATTCACCAATATTCAGAAGCACTTACAGAATACAATACCGTTGAAGTAATACCTTTCAGCGCCAAAGACTGGGAAAATATGTCTCTGGATGATAAAAGAGAAGTAGCAAAAAGTATGATAGATCGGGTAATTTTAAAAGAAGATAGCATAGATGTTATTTTCAAATAAAAAGAGGGGAAACAAAATGTTTCCCCTCTTTTCTTTTTGTATCTAATGTATCTATATCCCATTGAATTACTAGGTAATTGTTCGCGTTAGCGGTTTGAATGACAGTATTGTTGTATTCCCCAAAGGGAGGACGGAAGAGATCCATTTCGATACCGGTCAGTTCTTTGACGGCATTATGGCATTTTTCCAGCTCCTGCGTGATCTGTTCGGCAGAAAGTTGACTCATATGAGGATGTGTTGCGGAATGATTTCCCAGATCATGGCCTGCTTCCGCGATTTTCTTCACTTCTTCCGGATATTTCTCTACCCAGTAGCCGCAAAGAAAAAAAGTGGCCTTGACATCATTTTCCTCTAAGATCCGCAAAAGCTCGTCTGTATCATCTGCTCCCCAGGCCGCGTCAAAGGTGACGGCGACCTTTTTTTCGCTGGTATTTACGCAGTAGATGGGCAGTTCCCGTTTGCCTTCTGCCGACAGGACTGCCGCAGCCTTTTGCGCGGCCGGAGGCAAAAATGCGCCTGCCGCAGCCACAGCCGCAATAAGGATGGCGGCTGCGGCCATGTGTATTTTTCGAATATGGATGGTTTTAAATATCTGCATGGTATTCCCTCCTTTTCCATCATCATATGCGCGGCGGGCTTTTCCATATGTCCCGTAAAAAAGAGGAAAAAAGAACGGCATACTCTCTGCATGCCGTTCCAAGGAATTTATTTATTTGAATCTTCTTCTTCTGCGTCTGCCGGAATTCTTAAAGGTATAACCGCCGCTTCTTCTGCGTCTGCCATAGCGCAGGCGATTCAGGATGAAATAAATCACGACGATTACTACAATCAGGATAACGATTGTAATCAGTCCCTTTAAGGAGAAGATGTGGGAGAACAGTGTCTTCAGGAAATAGTGGATATTGTTCAGAATACCACCTTTTTCGACGTCTGTTCCTGCGTAAAGTGTTTCTGTTCCTATCTGTTTACCATCTACGGAATAGAGGATGGTGCCGACTTCTGCACCCTTTGCAACAGGTGCTTTTACCTGCACAGTGCCGTCTTTATCTTCTGCACGGTATTCATCGTTAATCCGCACTTCAGAAGTGATCTGGTCTTCTGTGCCGGCAGGCAGATAAACAGATTTTGTACTCTGGAATACCAGAGGAATGGTATCCCCCTGAAGCTTGTTCTGCTTCGTCAAAGGCATTTCTGCAACGGCCTCTCCTTGGGCAGCAAGATCTACCTTGGTATAATTATTGAATCCATACTCAAACAGATTGGTAGCGTCTGTCCAGCGTGCGGGATCTTCCGACTGGAAGAGTACGCAGATCAGACTGGTATCGTCTTTTTCCGCAGATGCGGTCAGGCAGTCCCCTGCTTCGTCTGTGAAGCCGGTTTTTATCCCTGTCGCATAAGCGTACTGATATTCGTTGTCTGTAATCAGCAGGTTATGGCTTCTCCATGCATATTCCTGTGTAGTCACGCTGGGGTCATTCTCAAACATATTATTTGCGCCGTCACCGCTGAAGCCTTTTTCTGCGGCGATTTCCGCCAATGTTTCGTTGTTCATAAAGGCGTTGGCAAACAATGCCATATCGTATGCACAGGAATAATGATTTTCGTCATGGTAGCCATGAGCATTGGTAAAGTGGCTGTTGACAGCACCCAATTCCTCCGCCTTCTGATTCATCAAATCTGCAAATATGGTTTCACAGCGGGCAAAATTCAGGTTTTCATCATTTTCCACTCTTTTTGCCACAGCCGCGGCCAATACGTTGGCAGAGTCATTACCGGAAGGGATAATCAGACCACGGATGGCATTTTCAACCGTCAGTGTTTCCCCAAGAACATGACCGGCTTTACTGGAATCCAGGGATACCTCGTTGATCTCTGTTCCAACAGTGATGAGTTCATCCGGCTGAAAATAATCCATTACTACCAGCGCTGTGATGATTTTTGTCATACTGGCAGGATACATTTTCGCCTTGGCATCTTTTTCAAACAGAATGGTGCCGGAATTTCTTTCCACCAGAATACCGCTGGCAGCTGTCAGTTCAGGAGAGCCATCTGCCTGAATCCATGCTTCCTGATACGCAGTGGCTGAAGCGGGAGCAGTTTGTGTATCTGCGTCTGCGGGTTTCTCATTTTCCTCGCTGTCAGAAGGACTTTGTGCTTCAAGATCCGTATTTTCGGTTTCTGTCGTCTGATTGGTATCTGCCCCTTCTTCCTCCTTTCCGCCGCAGCCGGCAGCGCCGATGCAAAGCAAGGCCGCAAGCAGGAAGGCCATCCATCTCTTACCTAATTTCATTTTTTCTGTTCCTCCCTTTTTATTTTCTATTTTTTCTCTTTTCATTGATATGACTGCGAAGATCCTGCAGTTCAAAGTCAAATTTCATGGAGCGCATTCCCGGGAAAGCGCGAAGCAGTCTGCGTTCTGTAAAATTCTGCTGTTCCAGAACACGTACCTTATATTCCAGTTTCTCCCGGATTTCATTGGCGACAAATTCGGCACGCAGGCGTTCCTCCAGCTGCAGCTGTTCGATATCGCCATAGGTTTCTTCCATCCTGTCTTTCCACTCTCGTAAAAACTGAGCGGCAGGAAGATGTTCCAAATGTTCCGCCAGTTCTTTTCTTGCGCTGTAAAGTCTAGTGCTTTCCAGTCTCCGTCGGACATCGTCCGTAGCCTCGCTCAAATGCGCCAGTTTTTCGTTCAGGCGCAGGATGTGCTGCACAGTGACACCGGCATCCGCTACCAGATACATCAGCAACAGTGTACCGGCTGCTTCTCCAAGCAGTGTAGGGATATTGTCAGCCAGTCCCTGAATTACGGGATGGATCACGCGCATCAGCACTATGGTCAGCAGCCCCCATTCTACGGAGCGTTGGAGGCAAACCCGCCCTTTTAGATTCCATTTCTTTTCACTGTAATCCCACCAGGACGCATGGAAGAGTTTTTCCAGTATTGCTGCAATCACATATTCTACCACAGAGGCCAGGAAAAATCCACCGAAAAAGAGAAGAAATACGTGATCTGTAACTGGAGAAAGCAATAGAATCATAAAAAGAGCGCCTACACCGTAAATTGGACAGAAAGGTCCGCTTAAAAAGCCGCGGTTGACCCATTCCTTTGAGGAAATGGAAACAAAAGCAGATTCCATTCCCCATCCCAGAAAGCTGTAAATGATAAAATAATAGAACAGATGAAAGAAATTCTGATCCAGCCATGGTGTTGTCCACATGCATTACACCTTCTTTTTCATTTTTTAATAGAAATACCGCACTGAGAAAGATATGCCAGGATATCCTCCAGAGCAGTCTGGGGATCTGTATGTGACAGATTGATCCATAAACCGTCGATCTGCCTGCGGAACCAGGTCAGCTGCCGTTTGGCGAAGCGGCGGGTTCCCTGTTTTAACTGCGCTACCGCTTCTTCTAATGTGATTTCTCCGGAAAAATAAGGCAGAAATTCTTTATATCCAAGTCCCTGCATGGAAACCAGGCTGCCATCGTAGCCGCGATTCAACAATCCTCTGACTTCCTCAAGCAATCCCGCTTCTATCATCAGGTCCACTCTTTTTTCAATTCTTTCATATAGTTGATCCCGGTCCATAGTCAAAAGTATAACTGCCGCCGCATAAGGAGATGATTTTTGTTTTTGAGCAGCGTTGTGGACAGAAAATTTCTCTCCTGTGAAATGATGATATTCCAGTGCCCGTGTTACCCGTTTAACATTATTGGCATGGGTTGTGGCGGCATATTCCGGATCAATGACCAGCAGTTCTTTGTAAAGGCTATCCGGCCCTTCCCGCTGGGCTTTTTCGTAGCAGGCCAGACGAAAGCTTTCGTCCCCCTCTGTTTCCGTAAATTCATTATCATACAGCAAGGCATTCAGATAAAAGCCTGTGCCTCCCACTACAATGGGAATATGTCCACGCTGCCAGATCTCTTCCATATAGGCTTTGGCCTTTTCCTGAAAGATCATGGCATTGTATTCCTCGTCCGGCATCAGTTCATCCACCAGAAAATGCGGTACGCCATCCGCCTCCTCCGGCGTTACCTTTGCCGTTCCAATATCCATATAACGATAAACCTGCATGGAATCGCCGGAAATAATTTCTCCGCCGATTTGCTTTGCCAGCAGGATGGACATGGCGGTTTTGCCGCAGGCAGTGGGACCTCCTATGACAATGAGAGGTTTTTTCATAATGATCCCTCTTTCAATCCTGAATTCGTTTAAACATTTTTTCCATTTGGTATTTCGTCCACTCTACAATGGTAGGCCGTCCATGAGGACAGGTAAAAGGGTTTTCCAGCTTCAGCAGATCCTCAATAAGCCGATCGGCTTCCTGCACACTCAGTCTGTCATGGCCCTTTACTGCGGCCTTACATGCCATGGTCGCTACGGTCATCAGTTTCATATCATAAAGGCTGACGGGGCTTTCTGTTTCCAGCTGATCCAGAATTTCCGTGAAAAATCCGGTGCCGCTGGGGGATTTCATCAGAAATGGCACAGCACAGAGTGCATATTCTTTTCCGCTAAATTCCTCGATCCCAAAGCCAAAGCCTTCCAGAAGGGTCTGATTTTCCCGCAGCACTTCCTTTTCTCTTTCTGTCAGCCGCAGCATCACCGGTGTCAAAAGCCGCTGGGAAACGATACTCTGTTCTTTAAATTCTTTCATGAGCCGTTCGAACAGAATACGTTCATGGGCGGCATGCTGGTCAATGAGGTACAGGCATTCTCTCTGCTCTACCAGCCAATAGGTATCAAATACCTGCCCTACAATGCGGTAGTTCTGAAAGAAAGGTGTTTTTTCCGCTTCCTTTGGTGCCGGTGCGGCTGTTTGCTTCGCTGTTTCTGCCTCTTCCAGCACAAAGTCTTTTGGCAAAGACGCTGCCTGCACGTTTTCTTTTTGATAGGAGACACCGTCCTCCCGCACAGAAGTCTTTTGAGATGTGTTGCGCTTGAGGAGCTGATCTACACTGCGTCCTCCGCCGGGAGCCGGTGCCTCTTTTTCCCGTTGTGTATAAGAAATATCCTGTCTCGCCGGGGATGATTCTGTTCTGGGAAAAGCAGGCACGGCTTCTTTCGGTTTCAGCCAGGAGGACAGTGTTTGCTGTTCTGTCTTTTCTGCCTGCGGCGGTGCTTTCTTTTCCAGATTCGCTCTGGGGATCAGCACTTGACCGGAAAAGGCCGAGGAAATGGCGTCATAGAAGAAATCATAGACTTCATCATCGTTTTTGAAGCGCACTTCCAGCTTTGCAGGATGTACATTAACATCCACCAGAGAGGGATCTACCTCCAGATTCAAAACATAAACGGGGAATTTCCCAATCATAATCCTTGTTTTGTAGGCATCCTCCACAGCGGAGGAAACAATGGAATTTTTGATGAATCTGCCATTGATAAACAGATTTTCATAATTCCGGTTGCCCCTGGAAAGCTCCGGCTTGCCAATAAGGCCTGTAACACGATAATCTCCTTTGGCATAGGAAATTTCCATCATAGCGTTGGCGGCTTCTTTTCCATAAACATAAAAAACGGAAGCTCTGCCGTCGCCGTTGCCGGAGGTGTGGAGGATAGAAGCGCCGTTATTGATATAGCAAAAGGACATTTCCGGATGCCCCAGCGCCAGCTTATTCATCAGATCGGAAACATAACTGCTTTCTGTAGCCGGCTTTTTCAGGAACTTCCTTCTTGCGGGCACATTATAAAACAGATTCTGCACTACAACAGTAGTACCTTCCGTGCAGGCCACATCCTGTATGGTTTTTACCTCGCCGCCGCTGATCTGGATCAATGTACCCATTTCCTCGTCCTTTGTTTTCGTTGTCATTTCCACCTGGGCCACCGCCGCAATAGAAGCCAGTGCTTCACCCCGGAACCCCATGGTAAAAATATGCTCCAGATCCTCGATCTGGGAAAGCTTACTGGTAGAATGACGCAGAAACGCTTCTTTTACCTGATCTTTGGGTATACCGCAGCCATTGTCGGTGACACGGATATAGGAAGTACCGCCTTCCCGGATCTCTACAGTCACAGTGCTGGCACCGGCATCCATAGCGTTTTCTGTCAGTTCCTTTACAACGGACTTAGGGGATTCTACCACTTCCCCCGCCGCGATTTTATTGATGGTTTTTTGGTCCAGAAGCTGTATCTTTTGCAAGTACCTTCCTCCCTTCCAAAGTTACATGCCCTTTGCTCTTTTTTGCAGGTCAAAGAGTTTTTGCAGTGCCTCCATAGGCGTCATGGCCATAATATCCAGCTTTTTGATTTCCTCCAGCATCTGCGTTTCCTCCAGATGGAACATATCTACCTGCTGGGCCGTTTCCTCCGCCTGTTCCCTGGATTCCGCGGCAATCCGTTTTGCTTTTTTGGTAATGTCTGCCGCGTTCAGCTGTTTTAGAATCTGGTTGCTGCGCTTGATGACCTTGTTGGGCAGACCTGCCAGTCTGGCTACTTGTACGCCATAGCTGTGATCGGCGCCGCCACGCTTGATTTTGCGAAGGAAAATAATGTCTTCGCCCTGTTCCTGTACGGCAACACAGTAATTTTTTACACCGGCCAGTTTTCCTTCCAATTCGGAAAGCTCATGATAATGTGTCGCAAATAATGTTTTCGCACCAATGACTTTAGGGTCTGCCACATATTCCAGCACAGCCCAGGCAATACTCAGCCCATCAAAGGTGCTGGTTCCTCTGCCGATCTCATCCAGGATCAACAGACTTTTGGATGTGGCGTTATGGAGGATATTAGCAACCTCCGTCATTTCTACCATAAAGGTACTCTGCCCCGCGCTTAGGTCGTCTGAGGCGCCGACTCTGGTAAAAATGCGGTCCACAATGCCGATATGAGCACTGTCAGCAGGTACAAAGCTACCCATCTGCGCCATCAGTACAATCAGCGCCGTCTGACGCATATAGGTAGATTTCCCTGCCATATTTGGGCCGGTGATGATAGCCAGACGGGTCTCGTCATTGTCTAAATAAGTGTCATTGGGAATAAACTGTCCATCCATCAGCTTTTCCACAACGGGATGACGCCCGCCTTTGATGTCGATGACATCTCCGTCATCTACCACCGGCTTGACATAGTTTCTGGAAGAAGCGACTTCCGCCAGAGACTGAAGCACATCCAGTTCGGAAATGATATGGGCACAGAATTGAATCCGTTCCACTTCCGCGGCTACCGCGTTTCTGATTTCCGTAAACAGGTCATATTCCAGAGAAACGATTTTTTCCTCGGAGCCTAAAATCAATTCCGCCAGATCATTTAATTCCGGTGTAATAAACCGTTCGCAGTTAGCCAGCGTCTGTTTTCGGATGTAATTGTCCGGCACATCCTCCAGATTGGATTTTGTGACCTCAAGATAGTAGCCAAATACTTTATTATAGCGGATTTTCAGATTTTTGATGCCTGTTTTTTCCCGTTCTTCTTCCTCCATCTGGTGAATCCAGGAAGTGCCTTCTTTTTTTGCCCGACTGTAGGTATCCAATTCGTCACAATAGCCTTCCCTAATCATGCCGCCTTCCCTTACGGTAAAGGGAGGGTCCTCTACGATGGCTTTTTCGATCAGTTCATGGATATTTTCCAGAGGGTCCAGTTTTTCATATAACTCTCTGAGGCATCCGCTTTTGCAGCGCATCAGAATATTTTTCAAAAGAGGTAAATTGGCGATAGAGTTTTTCAGCATGGCCAGATCTCTGGCGTTGGCATTCTGGTATACCACACGGCTCATAATACGCTCAAAGTCGTACATGGTCCGCAGAACATCCTTGATTTCTTCCCGCAGAAAAAGGTCGTTTTTCAGTTCCTCTACGCCATCCAGACGCTTACGGATTTCCTCAGCCTGCAAAAGAGGCTGCTCTACCCATTTGCGCATCATACGGGCACCCATGGCCGTTTTGGTTTCATCCAGTACCCCCAGCAAAGAACCACGTTTGTTTTTCTCCCGCATGGTCTCTGTCAGCTCCAGATTTCGTCTGCTGGCCACATCCAAAGGCATGAAGTCCCCTGTGGTATAATATTTTACGGCAGAAATATGCTCCAGTCCATTTTTCTGGGTTTCCAGCAAATACCACATGAGCCCGCCCGCCGCGGAAATCGCCTGAGGTTTCTTTTCCAGACCAAATCCATCCAGAGAAGCCACATGAAAATGATCCTCCAGTGTTTTTTTTGCCGTGCGGTGAGAAAACATCCGCTCGTCGATATCGTTTAAATAAATTTGAAAACGTTTCTTAATTTCTTCCGCAAGAGGATGCTCCTTTAAGCCCTCGTTGCAGATCAGTTCCGCCGGAGAAAATCTGGCGATTTCATCCAGTATTTTGCTGGCGGCCAGAATTGTAGGAAACTGTGTGGTCTGGAATTCTCCTGTGGTAACATCACAGACTGCCAGCCCATAGCCGCTTTTTTCCCCATAAACCGCCATAATGTAATTATTTTTTGATTCATCCAATACACTCTGGTCTAACAATGTACCCGGCGTAATGACACGGATGACGTCCCGTTTGACAATCCCTTTGGCAAGTTTCGGGTCCTCCACCTGCTCACAGATCGCTACTTTGTAGCCCTTTTCCACCAGCCGGGCGATATATCCGTCGGCGCTGTGGAAAGGGACACCGCACATGGGGGCCCGTTCTTCCTGCCCCCAGTCTTTTCCTGTCAGCGTAATCTCCAGCTCCTTGGAGGCGATGACGGCGTCTTCAAAAAACATTTCGTAAAAATCTCCCAAACGGAAAAAAAGCAGACAATGCTTGTAATTTTCTTTGATCGCAAAGTACTGCTGCATCATGGGCGTTATTTTAGCCATCTGTCTCCCTCCTGTGTTTTCTCCGTTTTACAGCAAACCCGAACCCCTGTTTTGTCAGAGGTTCGGGCAGATATACGCTCTTTTGCTTCATCAATGGCAGCCGCCGCCGCAGGATGCGCAGGCGGAAGGACTGCAGCCGCCCTCAGCGGGGTCTTCCCCGGAAAGAGTTGCAGTAATGATATTAAATACAGACTGCATGAAGTTGTTGAAATTCATTTCTGCGGTATACAGATCAGCAGCCAGCTTGTTGTTTTTAATCATTTCGCCCTTGGCTTTCATTTCTTCGGAAAATCTCTTCTGCTCTTCGGGAGAGATGCCGCCAGCCTGGATTTTAGCCTGAAATTCTTCGTGAAGCTTTGTGTATTCTTCTACGGTCTTGGAAATTTCGGGATCTTCTTCATATGCCTTTTTTGCAGCCAGCAGAGCCTCTACCTGAGGTGTTTTCTGCAGTTCTTCTCCTAATGTTCTTGCCAGTTCGTATACACTTGCCATGTTTGTCACCTTAAACCCTTTCTCCAATAAAATAAAATGTTTTGTTTTCTATAATTTTTACGGGAACCATCTGCCCGATAAGGCTCTTGTCCCCGGCAAAATGCACCAGTCCGTTTTCTTCGGTACGTCCTGTCAGAATATGCTCATCCTGCTTGTTTACTTCCTCTGCCAGCACCAGTACGGTTCTGCCGACCTGTTCCTCGCTTACCTCATGCACGATGGGGTTAAGCACATGCAGCATACGATCGAAACGATCTTTTACCACATCTTCCGGTACCTGATTTTCCATAGTTGCAGCCGGTGTTCCGGTACGTTTGGAATATATAAAGGTAAAGGCTGTGCAGTAGCGCACCTTCCGGATTACATCCAGTGTTTCCTGGAAATCTTCCTCCGTCTCTCCGGGGAACCCAACGATGATATCTGTACTGAGCGTGATGCCCGGCATAGCCTCTTTCACCTTCCGCACCAGTTCCAGATAATCTTCCTTGGTGTATTTCCGGTTCATCCGGCGCAGAATTTCTGTGCTGCCGGACTGGAAGGGAAGATGGAGGTTCTTGCAGACCTTGTCACATTCCTTCATGGCCTGAATCAGTTCATCGGACATATCCTTAGGATGAGATGTCATAAAACGGATTCTTTCGATGCCGTCGATCTCATTGACCATACGAAGCAGCTGGGCAAAAGAGACAGGATGCTCCAAAGTCTTGCCATAGGAATTTACATTCTGTCCCAGCAGCATGACCTCTTTTACACCATCCGCTGCTAAAGCTCTGATTTCCTGAAGGATATCCTCCGGCTCTCTGCTTCTTTCACGTCCCCGTACATAAGGTACAATGCAGTAGGAACAGAAATTGTTGCAGCCGAACATGATGTTTACGGAAGCCTTATAAGGGAAATGACGGATGCTGGGCAGATCCTCCACGATCTCCTCCTGCTGCTGCCAGATGTCAAAAATGGTACTGCCGCTTTCCTGTCTTGCCAGAATCAGTTCCGGCAGCTTGTATAGGTTGAATGTGCCGAATACCAGATCTACGTGACGGTATTTTTTCCGGATGGTTTCCAGCACTGTATCCTGCTGCATCATGCAGCCGCACAATGCCACAATGGCGTTTGGGTTTTTGCTTTCTTTGTAATGTTTCAGCCATCCCAGTTTACCATATACTTTCAGTTCTGCGTTTTCTCTGACACAGCAGGTATTGTATATGATAAAATCGGCATCCGTTTCTTCTTCAGTGCGGATATAGCCCATCTCATCCAGCATACCTTCCAGCTTTTCGCTATCGTGGGCGTTCATCTGACATCCCATTGCCAGACTGTAAAATTTCTTTTGTTCTCCTGTTTTTTTGAAATATTCGTCGTTTTGCTGACGAATCTGTCGGATATATTCCATCTGCCTTGCCAGTTCCGCTTCTGCGGGTATAGCAACGGTTCTCTGTTTTTCCATGTGATTTCCTTTCCTATTGTTATGATTATACTGCCGTTAAGCCGTATCAACAAATTATACCATATCTTGCGATACTGCTCAATGGTTTCTTGCAGTTGTTTTACAGAGAAAGGAAACGAACCTCATTGCCGTGTTCCCGAACGATCTTTTCCAGGTCAGAAAAAGCGAGAAAAACAGAGGCAGTGTTGTCATTGGGATGTACGCCAATGGTACCGGCAGTGCGGAAATCCTCATCAAAAATCACTTCCACTGCACGATTTTCGTCATTCAGTATCCCCAGAGGTGTAACAGAGCCCTTTTTAAGACCAAGATATTTTTCCAGACGTTCCTCTGATGCAAAAGACAGTCTTCCAGCGCCGATCATTTCTCCAAGAGATTTTAGATCTGCCCGCTTGTCTTCTCGGATCACCACCAGAAAATGACGCTTTCCCTTTGCATCCCGCAGAAAAAGATTTTTCGCGATATCCTCTTCTTTTTCCAGACCCAGTGCCATCATTTCCTCAATGGTATATACAGGCGCGTGGTCGAACCAGGTATGTTCAACGCCTTTTTCTTTTAAAAACTGCTTGATTTCTTCTTTTTGATACATATGCTTCCCGCCTTTCTTGCTTCATTATATCCGCAGTACGCAAAAAAGTAAATCATTCCTTGATTTTCCGGGAAATGTTTACAAATTGTTCATACTCTCTCCATAGGATATTCACACAAGTATTATATGATATAAGTGTCCAAAGCAAGGGCAAAGCAGTTAAGACATAGTAATACATACCCTCCCCTTTAAAGAAAATCCTACTTCCAAAAGAATGTAGGATTTTCGACGTTTTTGTGAGAATATTCTTGACAGGGTTTTCGCTTACGGATACTCTAGAATCAGGAGAGGAACGCAAGCTCGTTGCGGACGTCTGCCGGGAGCGTTATGGCATCCGGCACTTGCTCACTCTGTTTTGCTTAAATTTTGTAAAAGAAAGGAAGTCCTTTTCGGACTTCCTTTCTTCGTTCTATAAAATATCCAGTTTCATATCTCCGAATTTGATATATCCTTTTTTCCGCATCCATTCGGAAAAAATCAGTGTCAGTACAGCGGGCAGTATAAAATGCAGCAGCAAAATCTGGAACAGGAGCACTCCCGCCCCCCGGTCTGCCGCCATGGTCTGCCATGTCATGATTTGTCCCACAAGACCGCTGGTGCCCATACCACCGCCGGCGGGGTTATTTTCCATATGAAATACTACCGTGGCCACAGGACCAAGAATAGCGGAAGCCAGTGTAGGCGGTATCCATATTTTGGGGTTCTTTACGATATTGGAAATCTGCAGCATGGAGGTACCGATGCCCTGAGCCAGAAGGCCGTCCCATTTGTTTTCCCGTAAGCTGGCAACAGCAAAGCCAATCATCTGAGCGGAACATCCTACGGTTGCCGCTCCGGCAGGCAGCCCTGACAGCCCCAGAATAATGGAAAGCGCCGCGGAACTGATGGGCAGAGTCAGGGCCATGCCCATGACTACGGAAATAACGATACCCATAAGAAAAGGCTGCAGCTGTGTAGCTACATTGATGGCATTACCCAGCCACTGCATCCCCGCGGACAGAGGCGGCCCTAAAATAATGCCGGCCAGACCGCCGGCGAATATGGTTACCGCCGGCGTTACGATAATATCTACTTTCGTTTTGCCGGAAACAAGATGTCCCAGCTCTGCGCCGACAAGTACAGCTAAAAAGGACCCAAGGGGATCACCGGAACCGGTCAATAAAACGGCGCCGCTTTCCTGAAGGAGCGTTCCGCTGGCCGCAGCCGCCGCGTTGGCGCCGATAAATCCGGTCACTGCGGAAGAAAAAACGACCATTCTGGGCATTTCCATAACATAGGCTATGCCGACACCAATGGCTGGCCCTGTACAGAATGTTGCTAGCGTTCCGATCAGCAGAATAAAATCTCCCGCTACGCCGCCAACCAATCCGCCGATCTGTTTCAAAATCAGCCCAACGATCAATGTACAGAACAACCCCAGAGCCATTCCGTTCAGTCCCTGGATCAGATACCGGTGTACCAGCCGTTGCAGCAATGTTTTTTCTTTCAAAAAAATACCTCCTAACGCAAACTGTATATACACATATATTTACATCAGGAAATATCGTATCATATTCTTGAATTGGAAGCAAGTTCTTTTTCCGTTTTCATTGGGAAAGAAGAAACCCTGTTTTTTTCAATGCGGTGCAGATTTCATCCAGTGTAGTTTCTTCCTCTGCGGCGATCAAATGGGTATGTACCCCTTTTGTCAGCTCTAACAGCGGCATGCAGCCGGTTTCTTCTGTTTTATGCAGAAAGTCCATGATGTCTTTTCTGCTTTTGATATTCAGAGATTCGCCGACAGTTCCATAGATGGGATGGTTGACATGGGTCTGAAGAATATTTCCACCCAGATCTACAATAATCTGCAATTCTTTTTCGATTTCTTCTTTGCTGTGACAGACCTGAATCTCCCGTTTTTTTAAATTATCTGTATTTTTTTCCAAAAGATATCCTCTGGCGGTAGGGATGATTTTCATTCCTTCTGCTTTGATGATGCCCATATCCTTTACGATGACCTGACGTGTGACGCCAAAGGTATCCGCCAGCGTTTTTCCGCTCAAGGGCTGGGTACTGTTTTCCAGCATTTCTTTTATTTTTTGCCGTCGTTCTTCGCTTTTCATACCCTGCCCCCTTTATTCCACATAAAACATCCGTTTTGTCATGCCGCCATCCACCAGAATGTTGGCTCCATTGATAAAGTCACTTTCCTTTGCCGCTAAGAACAAACAGACACGCAGAACATCCTCCGGCTTTCCGACTCTGCCGGAAGGATGCTGCCGATGATCCGCTTCTGTCAAAGCATCATAGTCTCCTGTCTCAATCCAGCCGGGGCTGATGGCATTTACTGTAATCGGCGTATCCATCAGCGAAACACAAAGGCTGTTGGTGAGAGAGACGATACCGCCTTTTGACGCACCGTAGGCTTCCCAGTGGGCCTCGTTCTGGTGCCAGCGGGTTGAGGCAAAATTGATGATTCTGCCATAACTTTCCCCTTGATTTGCCGCGATAAAATACTTAGCACATAAAAAGCTGCCCCGCAGATTGGTATGGATCACACGATCAAACTCTTCCGCGGAAATCTCCCAAACAGGCTTTTGGAATTTGCTGATAGCGGCGTTATTTATTAAAATATGGATTGGTCCATACATTTTTCGTATCTTTTCATACAGCGTGGAAATCTCTCTTTCGTTCTGCAAATCCGCTTGCAGAAAAACGATTTGTTTTGAATGAAATTCCGCCGGATTAAGGTCAGTTGCTATGACAAAATATCCGGCTCTGGCAAAGCCTTCTGCCAACGTGCGTCCAATACCACCGGATGCACCGGTTATCAATACTCGTTCCATAAAAACTCCCCCTCTTTGATGATTGTTTTTATTATATAACGAAATAAGGCGTCTGCGCTACAAAATATAAAATCCGTCTATAAAAAAATACAGCACGGTTCCGGCTACCTTTCCTAAAGCAAAGGCCAGTAGAAGCCAGCGAAGACCCTGGGTCAGACGTGTGCGCCGCATCAAAATAGGCATGACGTTTAAAACTTCCGCCAGAGCGACGGCAAGCACGCCCACAAAAATACCGCAGAGCAAACCATAAATCCCTGTCAGAAAATTGCCCAAAGGAATCCGCAGGCGTGGATAAAAGGTCAGGCAGGCAAAAATGCCGCCCAAAAACATAGCATCCTCATACCGCGGGATAAAGCGTTCCGTTTTGGTTCTCTGGGCCATTCTGGGAACAATGCCGATGGCCGCCAGAAAGGTCACTGTTCCCGCGGCAACCATTGCGCCGGAGGAAAAGCCCAATATTACAGACAAAAATGTCCTCATTTTCCGCTCTCCTTTTTCTTTTCCTTGCTCAGCTGTTCAATGAGACTGTTGACGGTTTCGTTTTCATAGGTTGTCATTTCTACTTCGATAGGAGTTGGGTCTTTGGAAATTGCGGCAATGGAAAAATGATTAAAAAAGAGAAGAATTCCGGCGAGGAGTCCGACGGAATACGGAAGAATCAAAATTAAGGGCAGGTCCTGATTTTCGCCATAAAACATGTAGTAATAATTCCGAAAAATCAGCGGTAGCTGCGTATCGGAATGAAAGCACATGATCGTTGTTGCAGCGCCGCAGAACAATACCGCGCATACAAAAAGCACTTTGCCGAAAACAAAGATCGGATGTTCCTTTTTCGGCTCCGGGAGATATTCCAGCAGAATATCTTCCGCCCCCAGGTTTGAAACAGTGGCTTCGGGACAGGCGGAAGAAATGATTTGAATGAGTTCCAGAACAGAAAGAAGATATCTTTTTTCTTCGTCTTTTTGTATCTGGAATACCGGCAGACTTTCTATTTTCTGCTGAATTTCCTTTCCGGCATATACCTCCGCCACATCCCGCAGAAGTACCAGCCGATTTCGTACAATCTGAATTTTTTGCGACGGTTTGATATAAATATCCATAGCATCTACCTCCCTTATGGTTCCAGTATGCCGCGGATGATTTCTCCTTATACAAAAAACAGACATAACATTCTGTTGTGATGTTATGTCTGTTTCTATTTACCGTTCTGTATACAGCCCAAGTTCGGCCAGATAATTAAATACTTCTCCGCAGTTCTCTACGGCATAGGTATCGTTTGTAGTTTGAAGAATTCCCTCGTTTGTAGCCTCTCCCTGATCGTATACTGTCAATTTTGCCTCAAAGGAGGTATCCGCGCCTGTGATCTTTACAGTCAGCGCAGGAAGTTCCGGCATTTCCTGGGGAGCGCCTTCTCCTTCGGTTACCGTTGAAAGAATGAGAGCTGTCAGCTGATCTTTGCTGCTGTCTTCCAATATAAATTTATTTCCGGCAGAATCAGCCGCTTCTACCGTATAAGCCTGCGATCCGCTTTCTGCCAGTGTCCGCAGCTGCTCCATATCCCTGGAGAAATTTTGTGGTTTCGAAAGCTGATATACGGCAGCAATCACAATAACGATCACAATTACGCCAATGATGGCTTTCCATCCCTTTTTTTTCATGATCGATCTCTCCTTTCCGCTTGATCTTTCAACCGTTTCATATGCTCTTTCATTCGGTGTTCTACGCCATTATCCGTCATTTGATAATATACCGTACCCACCAGCTCATCGGGAAGATACTGCTGCTTCACATAATGGTTAGGGAAATCATGCGCATACAGATAGCCTGTGGCGTTTCCCAATTCCTTGGCGCCGCTGTAATGCCCATCCCTCAAATGCGGCGGAACGCCCTGGATCTGTATGTTTCGTACATCGGACAATGCCCGGTCAATGGCGAGATAAGCCGCGTTGCTTTTCGGTGCGCAGGCCACATAGCTGACTGCCTGCGCCAGCGGAATTCTGCCCTCCGGCATACCTACAAACTGCACTGCCTGCGCCGCTGCTACGGCCACCTGCAAAGCGTGAGGATCGGCATTTCCTACATCCTCAGAAGCGCAGATCACTACTCGGCGGGCAATAAATTTCGGATCTTCTCCCGCATAGATCATTTTCGCCAGATAATAAAGCGCCGCGTCCGGGTCTGATCCGCGCATGCTTTTGATAAAAGCGGAAATGGTATCATAGTGATTATCCCCATCCTTATCATACTGCAAGGCTCTGCGCTGAATACAGTCTTCCGCCGTATGCAGATCAATAAAAATCCTTCCGTCTGTTCCAGGTTCCGTAGTCAAAACAGCCAGTTCCAACGCGTTTAAAGCCGTTCTGGCATCTCCGTTGGCCGTGTCCGCCAAAAAGTCAATAGCCTCATCTGTAATATGCGCATTGTATGTTCCCATACCCTTTTCCTTATCCTGAATAGCTCGCTCCAGAAGGATACGGATATCCGCCTGTTTTAAGGGCTCCAGAGCGAAAATGACGGAACGGGAAACCAGCGCTCGATTTACTTCAAAGTAAGGATTTTCCGTTGTAGCCCCAATAAGAATCAGAGTACCGTCTTCTACATGCGGCAGGAGGGTATCCTGCTGTGTTTTGTTGAAACGGTGGATCTCGTCGATAAATAAAATGGTGCGTTTTCCATACATCCCGAGACGGTCTTTGGCATCGGCAACTGTGTCTTTAATATCCTTAATTCCAGCTGTGGTGGCGTTGATCTGCACAAATTCGCTTTTTGTCGTATTGGCGATGATTCTGGCCAGTGTGGTCTTTCCTGTTCCCGGAGGACCATAGAAGATCAGGGAGCCAAGCCGGTCTCCCTGGATAGCACGATAAAGCAGCCGATCCTTCCCTATAATATGCTGCTGGCCGACAAATTCGTCCAGAGTGACCGGCCGCATTCTGGCAGCCAGAGGTGCGTCGGAAGCCGCTTTTTTTGCTCTGTTATATTCAAATAAGTCCATGTAGAACTCACCTCTTTTACTTTGTCAGGAAAAGGCAGGCGTCCCCAAAGGAGAAGAAACGATATCTTTCTTTTACCGCTTCCTTGTAGGCGCGCATAACAAGGTCTTTTCCCATAAGAGCGGAAACCAGCATTATCAATGTTGATTCCGGCAGATGGAAGTTTGTAATCAGACAGTCAATGGCTTTAAACTGGTAGCCGGGATAAATAAAAATCTTTGTCCAGCCGCTGCCGGCGTGAACGATTCCTTTTTCATCCGTAACGGATTCCAGCGTCCGGGTACTGGTAGTTCCCACGGCAATCAGTCTGCCGCCGTTGGCTCTGGTACGGTTCATGATCTGCGCCTGATCTTCTTCTACTACGTAATATTCAGAGTGCATTTCATGATCCAGAATATCATCTGCCTTTACGGGACGGAAGGTTCCTAATCCTACATGAAGGGTGACATGGGCGATTTCCACACCCATTTGTTTGATTTCCTCCAATAATTCCGGTGTAAAATGCAGACCGGCTGTTGGTGCCGCCGCGGAGCCGTCATGTTTGGCGTAAACTGTCTGATAACGCTCTTTATCCTCCAGCTTATGAGTAATATAGGGAGGCAAAGGCATTTCTCCCAGTTCGTCCAGAATGGATTCAAATACGCCTTCGTATTCGAAACGGATGATACGGTTTCCGCCTTCAATGGTTTCCAGGACTTCCGCCACCAGCTTTCCGTCGCCGAAGGAGATCCGGTCGCCGGGTCTGGCTTTTTTCCCGGGTCGAACCAATACTTCCCATGTATGGATATCCTTTCGTACCAGAAGAAGCACTTCAATATGCGCGCCGGTCCCTACCCGCTCCCCATACAGTCTTGCAGGCAGTACTCTGGTGTTATTGATAATCAGGCAGTCGCCGGGCCGCAGATATTCCTTGATATCACGAAAATGGCGGTGCTCCAGCATTTCCGTGTCTTTGTGCACCACCATCAAACGGGAAGAGGCTCTGTCCGCCAGGGGTTCCTGCGCGATGAGCTCTTCCGGCAAATCATAATAAAAATCACTTGTTTTCATGTTATTTCCTCATTTTCTTAATAAATAATTCAGCGCATAGTCAATGCCAAAATATTCCAGCATTTTTTTGCGATAGATATAGGTGGCATCGTCAGGCAGAAATTCAAAACCCTCGATGTCATAATCGTGCAGCACATAGTGTTCCTCCATATCCTGAGAAACCGCTGTTACCTCCGGATCTGTATATGGTCTGCGGATATCCGTTACTTCCGCATCCGGGTCGGATACCGCCTGTATGATGCCTGTGATCTGATCGTCACGCAGTCGTTTTACAAACATAGATCTTCCTCCCCCTTTTTAGTGTTCCAGCAGAAACCGGATGGCATATTCGTCACCAAAGTATTCATACATTTTCTTGCGGTAAATGTACTCGGACCCTGCTCCTGCCCGATGAAATCCTTCAATGCGATAATCGTGCAGCCGATAGGTCTCTTCTGTTTCCTGGAATCTTGCTTTGACCTCCGGGATTTTAGAAAAATTCACGCAGTCGTCAAAGCCAGAATCATAGGCACGAACCTGTATGATCTCAACTTTGCCGTCATCTGAGATCAGATCCATAATCTCACGGATCTGCTGTTCCGTCAGTCGTTCAGAATACATTCTTTTCCTCCCTTTCCCACTGTGTGCGTACTGCTTCCCAAAGCTCTTTTTTGCCGCATCCCAGAAGCGCCTGCGCAACCTCTTCCATAGAGGAAACGCAGATACTTCTGCCGCCGCAGCGCAGCCCTTCGTCCAGAAAAAGCCAGATGCCCTCTGCCGAGCGTTCTCCTGCCAAATTCTCCGGGAAGAAGCAGACGCGATTGCCGTCGCTGTCCTGCCAGCCGTGGCAGGACAGCAGATATTCTTTCCAATCCATTGTTATCCCTCGATGGTTACACCTGTATAGTAATGTTTCAAAATATCCTGATAGCTATATCCCTGCTGTGCCATGTACTGAGCACCGTTCTGGCTCAGGCCGACACCATGTCCTTTACCTATGCCTTCAAAAACAAAGGTATCTTTGCTGTTGATGGTGCTGATATCTACGGAATAAACCTGATAATCCCCATTGGATGTGGAAGCGGAAGAAGATGTGCCGCTGCCTTTTACAGAGAGATTTTTCCCATTCAGATCAGACAATGTTCCTTCTGTGACAAGTGTAATGCCGCCGGAAGCCATAGCGCCGGCAAGACCGGATTTTGATGTTGTGCCGCTGACTGTTCCCGTAGAGGATGCAGTACCATAAACGCCGATTTCTCCGCCTTTGCCGTTAATGGTAAACATTTTGCCGGGCAGACTGCCGCAGGCAGAGGAAAAATAAGTCCGGATATTTTCTTTTGTCAATGTAACGGTTCCTTTTGTACCAACGATCTGAAGTTCCTGTATGCGTCCTCCCGTTGACAATTTTGTAATCTTGATATCTCTGGCAGAACCAATATTTTCTCCTTTCGACTGAAGAAGGCTGTTCAGCTGTTCCAGTGTCAGCGTTAATGTCCATGAATTATTCCCATATTCTCCCAGTTCGGGCACAGCACGAAGATACGGTACCACGTTATACCATACATTTTCACTGTTTTCCGTATATCCGCCGGTAGAAGCAGAAAATACCGCCTCGATGGGACTGCCATTATAGCAGATGATTTCCCCCGCCGTTTCATCTACCACCGCGTTGGTCTTTGCTGTTTCTGTGCTGTAACCTTTATATACCTGGCAGGCTGTTGTATCACAAAGCTGATACCCGCTGCCTGTATGGGCACCCAATTTTGTCATGGCGTATGTTCTGGCCGCAAGAGCCTGTGCTTTCAGTGCTTCCTCCTCATAAGAAGAAGGCATTTCCGCCGGCACAACACCGTACAGATATTCCTCAAGACCAACGATATTGACTGCTGTCATTGTGGTGCCGTTGCCCACAAAGGTCAAATATCCACGATAGCGTTTTCCCTGGATAGAGAAGGTATCATCCGCGCCCAGTCCGGCAAAAGCGAAATCAGAATCCGCCGGAACCAGAAGATAATCTTCTTTGGTACTGCTCAAAAGATAGCCGGTGAAGCCGGAAATCCGCTCCGCATCCTCTCTGCTGGCAGATTCCACTTCAGACAAAGAGGCGTTTCTGACATAAACAGACCAATCCTCATCCCCCAGATAAGCGGGAACCGCATCCAGCCCCATCTTTACGAGACTGTCCGCCAGATTTTCCGCCTCGTCCTGATACTCACGCAGATCCAGAAGGATTACTTCCTCTTTTATGGGTTTTACAGTGAAGCTGCCGGTGGATGTAATAGAACCTGCTTCATAAAAACGATCATTTTTCATGGTGCCCACCAGAATTTCTCTGTCTCCAATGGTGGATGAAGCAGCGTTTTTGCATACAGATTCCAGTCCCACACGAATGACGCTGGGCACAGTGTAGGCAAAAGCCGCCTGAGGAATTGACAGGAGCATAACGCCCGCCAATGCGGCCGCGAATATTTTTTTATGTAAAAATTTCATCAGGAAACCTCCGTTTCAATCTTTCAAATTTTCTCTGTAAACATAAGTATACCATATTTCTTTCCAATACACTATGAAAATTTCCTAAGATTGTATGAAACTGCTGCTTCCAAAAAACGGCAGGCGATCCAGATGGTTCGCCTGCCGTTTCAGGAAAAATATGTAGAAAAAAATATCAATGAGCTTATTTCTTTGTCTGCATGATTTCGATTACCTTCATATCAACTTCATCCAGACCTTCATGAGACAGTTTTGTCAGGTTTTTTACTGTATCTTCCACAGCTGTGGAGTTGATGCCGTCTGTTGCCTGAATAATGCTGTTGTCCATAGCGTAAAGTGCTGCGTATACAGCCTCACCTGCACAGATAGAAAGTTTCAGAGCGCATCCGCCTTTCGCGCCATCACAGAAGATACCGGCAACGCCGCCCATCATATTCTGTACCGCGCCGCAGATCTGTTCCAGATTGCCGCCCATCATGTAAGTAATCGCGGCAGCAGAGCCGGAACCAGCCAGTGTAGCGCCGCAGATAGGAGAAAGTCTGCCTACGTGTTTCTTCATGTACATAATACAGAGCATGCCGAGCAGTTCCGCACGAAGAAGTGTTTCTTCGGAAACGCCCAGATGTTTTGCTGCTACTGCGGAAGGAAGCATCGTTTCCAGACCCTGATTGCCGCTACCCAGATATGTCATAACGGAGCCGTTGCCGCCGCTCATGCGGAAGTCGCAGGCTGCCGCTGTGGTCAGTTTTATATCTGTTACCATATCATTGGAAAGCTTGCCAGCATCCACCATTTTCTTCAGGCAAGGACCAACACCGATGGCATATTTCTTTTCCAGACCACGTGCTGCGATGGCCAGATTCATTTCGATACCTTCCTTGATGAAGTCCAGATCTTTTACATCTACTTCATTTGCCGCTTTCAGAAAATCTGCGAAGGTGTATTCTGTAATATCAAAATCTCCATGAGATTCTGCAGCTTCTACTTTTACACGTTTGTCCAGTTTTACAACGCCGTCTTTTTCTGCGAATACCATATTGTCATGAGCATCTTCTGTGATGACATGAGCTTTTTCTGTGGCGTTTGTAGCAACACATTCAATATAGAACTGGCTGCTTTTCAGTACCTTTACGGTAACAAATCCCTGCTCTACCAGTTCTTCTCCTTTGGTAACGTGTTCGGGTTTGATATCGGCAAAAATTTCCATGGTATTGCCGGGTTTGCTCAGCAAGCAGCCCAGAACGCAGGACAGTTCAATCCCATTTGTGCCTGTGTTGGGAATCTGTACGCTGTAAGCATTTTTAAAAATGTTAGAGCTGATAACCATATCCAGATGTGTCGCGGGTTTTTCCAGCAGCTCACATGCTCTGGAAACGGTCAGACCGATGGCTACGGGTTCAGTACAACCCATGCTGGGCTGCATTTCACCTTTGATTGCTTCTAACGCTTTTTTGATATCCATAAAAACATTCCTCCTCGTTTGTTCTTTCCATAGATTTGCCTATATAAAGAGCAAGAAACGTGCCAAACAAAAAACAGCCGGTTTCGGCTGTTTTTTTCTGTATTATTTTTCAAATTTGAGAAATATTTTTGTGGAAATCACTCGATTTATAAAATAAATTGAAGTGTATTCACTTTTTTTCATTCTTTGCCTCAAAAACACTTGTTTTTTGGAAAAAATCAGGTTGATGCAGCAAGCGGAAAAATGGAACATACAAAATTCTCATTTTTGAAAACGCTTCTTATTTTTGAGAACTAAAGAAGACTGTATTTTTTTAGTTTCCGGTATAATGTCGCCCGGCTGATCTGCAGCGTTTCCGCCAGAGCATTTTTTTCCTCTAGTGTTGCGGAGGGCTTGATCAGACTGGAAAGCACTCTTTTTTCGTAATCCCCCAGTATTTCGTCCAGAGACCAGTTGGAAAATCCCTTTCGAGAGCGCAGGACGATGTGGTCCGGTAAATCGGAAAGCTCGATGATATTATTCTCCACAATATTGGCCAGATATTCCACAATATTTTTCAGCTCCCGTACGTTGCCCGGCCAGTCGTAGCTCATGAGCGTTTGCAGGGCCTGTGTGGAAACACCGGTAATATTTTTTCCCAGCTTTTGGTTATAGTAAGCGATATAATGGTCGATAAGCGGAGGAAGGTCTTCTTTGCGCATCCGTAACGGAGGCAGCTCGATAGGGATAATGTTCAAGCGGTAGTAAAGATCCTCTCGGAAAGTTCCCTCTGCTACCATCTGCTCAATATTTTTATTTGTGGCGCAGATGACACGGATGTCAATGGGAATAGGCTTTCTGCCGCCGATCCGTTCCACCTGTTTTTCCTGGAGAACACGAAGCAGCTTTGTCTGCACATGCAGAGGCATATCTCCGATCTCGTCCAGAAAAATGGTGCTTTTGTCCGCCAGCTCAAATTTCCCGATGGAACCATGTTTTCTGGCGCCTGTAAATGCCCCCTCTTCATATCCGAACAGTTCGCTTTCCACCAGATTTTCCGGAATAGCGGCACAGTTAATGGAAATCATCAGCTTATCGTGCCGATCGCTAAGATTATGGATCATCTTTGCCATGATCTCCTTGCCTGTCCCGCTTTCTCCCCGCAGAAATACCGTAGAATCCGATTTGGCTACTTTTCTGCCGATCCGCAGCGCCTCCTGCATTTTAGGGCTTTTTCCTACAAAGGACCATGCTTTTTCCGCCGTATGAACCACCTTCAGTTGTTCCTCCAGACGGCTTTTGGCCTGATCTGTATAAAGCTTGCTTTCCAGCAGTACACTCATATACTTTAAAAATTCTTCCAGTTTTGCCGTATTTTTCAGCAGATTTTCCCTCTGCTCCTCCTGAAAGGCAATAATGGAGATCACACCGACAACGGTCTGCTCCTGAAAAATGGGATAAGCCAGATTCGCCAGTTCCCGGCAATAGCTTCTTTTTTCACAGCCTACACAGTTGGGGTCCTCCGCTACGTTGCGGATGATGCCATACTCGCCTGTGGACAAAACCTTCTGGAAGAAATTTCCGTGAGAAACGGTACTGCCAATCTCAGCCAGATAGTCTCCCGTACCCGCCACACGGATCAGTTCGTTATCCACTACTGTAACGTCTGATTCCAGAATGGAGGCGATGGCCTGCACATAGGCCTGTATAAAGGGCTGTATTTTCATCAAAGGCGTCATGGCCTGCCTCCTTTCCATACTTCATTCCGATTACAGCAGACTTTTTTCGTAAACGGAAAGTACATCTTTTTCATCCAGTTTGTAGCAGGGGAAAGTCAGCAGTTTCTGGGGCGTTTCCAGAGCGCGTTTGGTATAGTACGCCAGATCTTCCGCAGTAAAAGTTTCAGGACAATCTAAAACATCTTTCATCAGCTGGCCCATTTCCTCTGTGGAAGCCAGACCGAGACAATCCAGAACCGCTTTTACGTTTTCGTCCTCTTTATCAAACAGTTCCAGATATGCCTGCATCAGCATCCCATTGGCACGGCCGTGAGGAATCCCTTTTTCATAAGTCAGGAAGTAGCCCAGTCCATGGGGAATGGAGGTGCTTGTCTGCGCGATGACCATGCCGCCAATGGCAGAAGCCATCATCAGTTTTTCTCTTGTTTCCGCTGTGTAGGTTCTGGCTTTCAAAGCGGGAATACATTCTTTCCAGTAGCTCAAACCAATTTTAGCCATTTCTTTGCTCAGCTGGCTGGCCGCCGTATTCAGATAGCTTTCCACCAGATGGCTCATAGCGTCTACGGCTGTATTATTGGTAACTTTTTCAGATAATACATCCATGTATTTAGGATCAAGGAAGGAAACGGAAGCGAACAGCGGCTGCACAATACCGTTTTTTGTACGTTTTTCGTGGAGTGTAATAATAGCGTACTGTGTTACCTCAGAGCCTGTGCCGGCGGTGGTAGGGATTTCTACAACAGGCAGTGTTTTCGCCTTCGGGTCATTGAAAAGAATATCGGAAGGCGCACCAGGATTTGCCGCCAGAACAGAAATGGCTTTTGCCGCGTCCATAGGAGAACCGCCGCCGATCCCAATGACGAAATCCACCTGTTCTTCCTGAGCCAGTTTGCCGGCCGCTACAACCGTTTCCAGATCGGGATTTTCTCCTACCTGGTCAAAAAGCACCCAGCTGCAGCCTACCGCCTCCAGAGCGGATGTGATATCCGCCTGTGCGCCGTTGGCCTTTGCGGAATGACGGCCGGTAACAATCAGAGCTTTTTTCCCAAACTGTGCCAGAACATCCTGATGTGCTTTCACACAGTCTGTGCCATAAAATGTACGTACAGGCATATAATAACCAAAGTTTTTCATTTCTGTTTCCTCCTCTTTTTTATAATACAAAATCATACCAATCCCAGGCCGCGTTCAGCACTTCCTTGGGATCTTCCGCCACAGGCTCCGCTTCCAGCTGGAATTCTATCTCAAAATCATGATAACGTTCTCCCTCGATGGTTGCGATCCCCTGCAAGATATAATGACCTTTTTCGCCGCGCAGAGTATCGGCCTCCATTAGCAGATCATCCTCTTCCAGATAGATCTTATTGAGCTCCTCCGCTCTTTCTTCCGGCGTAAAAATATGCTCCACAAAAACACCTCCCCCAAAAATCATGTTCTTATTTGATTTTACCATTGGCTTTTTCGATATACAAGCAAATTTCACTTTCTGATTGGCAAGAACCATGATATAATGTCTAAGGCAAACAAGAATTCAACGCGACATCACATTCCAGAAGGAGGCTTCTGATGCAGTATATCATATTAGATTTGGAATTTAACCAGTCCTTCCCTTTTAAAACCGGGAAAAAAACAGAACCCGTGGCGGAATGTCCTTTTGAGATCATTCAGATCGGCGCTGTCAAGCTGGATGAGAGCTATACGCCTGTGGGAGAGTTTAACGTAATGATTAAACCTACCATCTATCCCCGTATTCACCCCTTTGTGGAACGGATTACCGGCATCAAAGAAAGTGATTTAAAGGATAAAGGCACCTTTGCCCAGGCGTATCAGGATTTTCTGGATTTTATCGGCAAGGAAGATGCTGTTCTGTGTACCTGGGGGCCGGACGATATTAAGTCTTTATTTCGAAATATCCTCTATTATCACCTGGACAGCGACGCACTGACAGACCAGTATCTGAATATCCAGCCCTTTGCGTCTAAATATCTGAATCATGAAGCGGGACGTTCCATTGGCTTGAAAAACGCAGTCAGTGAGCTGGGAATCGAAATGAATATCCCCTTTCATGACGCTCTTTGTGATGCCAGGTATACGGCGGAAATTTTCCGCATTGTACACCCGGAAACAGTTGTACCGGAAATTTTTCAGCCTCTGGTTATGCTGGCAAAGAAACCCAAACGCGTCCGCACAGACAAAAAGGCGCTCTTTCAACATTTTATGGCGGAATTGAACCGGGAACTGACAGAAAGCGAAAAGAAGCTGATTCGTTCGGCCTATACTCTGGGCAGAAATCATACCTATGACATGATGCCGCCGCAAAAGAAAAAAGCGGAAGGCAAAAAATAAGCTGCAAACAAAAAAACAGGACAGTGGTTCGACAACCACTGTCCTGTTTTTTATTTTTGCCGGCTGCTCCAGCGCAGAAGCAAAAGCTCCACAGCCAGTTCTTCTTCCATTCGTCCGCCTTTGATCTCCAGATCTGTTTGAAGACAATCCCGCAAAGCCTCCTGCAGCTGTTCTTTGGAGAAACTTTTAGATTGCTTTAAATAATCTCTGACCGCAAATTCGCGAATCTCCAGTTTACTGGCGATTTCAGAGTTGGGCTCTCCCTGCAAGGAAAGAAGTGCCGTTTCCAAAATCAGACGAAATTGTCTTGTAACAAGAGAAAGCACCAGAAAGGGGGATTCCTTCATACGAAGCAGATTTCTGTATAATGTTGTGGTCTGCTCTGTCCTCCCTTCCGCTACCGCGCGAACCAGGTCAAAGATACGGGCTTCCAGGGAAATAGAGCAGACAGCGTCTACGTCCTCTTTTGTAATTTCACCGCTTTCCCCCTTGTAAGCAGTCAGTTTTCCGATCTCCCGCACCAGGTTTTCCATGCTATTGTCGGTGATACGCAGCAAATAGACCGCGGTACTGTCTGCCAGAGAAAGGCCCTGATCCTTACAGCTTTTTTTCAGCCAGGAGACGATCTCCTTTTCTGTCAGCGGCTTGAAATCCACAGCAATGCCATGTTTTGCGACTGCTTTATAGAGACGGTTATTTTTTTCCGCCTTTTCTTCTACAAACAAAAGGCAGGTACTTTCCGGCAGGTCCGACAGAAAATCCAAAAGGGCCTCTCCTTCTTCCTTTCTGCTTCCTTTTTGGAAAAACTCGCTATTTCGTACCAGCACCAGTCGTTTGTCGTTTAGAAAAGGAAGTGTTTCCGCCGCGTCCATAATGGCCGCGGCAGTTGCCCTCCGTCCTTCCAGTATGTCAAAGTTCATTCCCTCCGCACCTGGCGGCAAAAGCGCCTTTGTCAAAGTCTCCTCATAATTTTTTATCAAGTAGGTTTCACTTCCATAAAAAAGATAACACCTATGAAATTCTCCCTGTTTCCATTGTTTCTTTAATTCTTTCATATACTGGTTTCCTTTCTCCCCAGATGGTCCAGGAAAGACCGCCCGAAGGGGAAATATGTAATAAGATGCTGCCCTGTTCGTCTGTACGGCATACCGATATTCCGGCCTGAGCAAAACGTGCCAGTGTTTCCTGTGCCGGATGGTGATAAGGGTTATCCTGTCCGCAGGATATAACAGCCAGCTGGGCATTTGTGGCCGCCAAAAATTCCGATGAGGACGCACCGGCGGAGCCATGATGCGACACCTTCAGCACATCACAGGAAAGCCCCTCTGGTTCTGCCAGCAAAAGCCGTTCCTGTCCTTCCTCCAGATCACCGGTAAACAGGATATCCACATCAGCATAGGAATATTTCAGTACCATAGAACCGGCGTTGCTGCCGCCCTTTGGCAGCTGTGTATTGGCAAATGGATACAGACAGAGGAAATTTCCCGCTTCTTCCAGTTCTCCCTTGTCTCCTTCCTTCACAGTATATAACGGGATCTGATTTTTTTCCAGAATTTCCTGCATTTCTTTTTCCCATTGTTCAGCCGTGATGGCATAATCCGGCAGATAAACACCGTCCACGGGCAATGCATCCATGACCTCCAAGGCACCCAGAATATGATCCGCGTCCAGATGAGAAAGAAATATCCCGCTGATATGATCGACTCCCAAATATTCTAAATAAGGCAGTATCTTTTCCGTGCCAATATTGTCTCCCAATTCCTTTGTGGCAATACCTCCGCCGTCGACCAGAAAACATTCGTCGTTATAAGTTTGGATCACAGCGCAATCCCCCTGCCCCACATCCAGGAATGTAACGGTATTTTCTTTCTGGAACAAACTGTTCCCCCAGAGCTGTAACAGAAGAACTGTGCCAAAACTGCTCAGTAAAATGGTCTGTATCCGTTCTTTTCTGCCGCAAAAGAGAAAGACAAACAAAACGCCGTAATAAAGCAGTATGGTTTCGGGAGCCGGACTGCCGGTCAGGGGATAACAGAAGGGCAGTTTTTCTGCCAGCCGACAAATGGCTTCATAGATTTGAAGGATCATATATGCGCTTCCCGCCGCAAAGGAAGAAAGCGGAGTTGAGAAAAAGCCCAAAAGTACCGTCAGAAAACCGCTGCCCAGCAGCAGCCCACTGAAAGGTAGCACCACCAGATTTGCCAGAATGGAATACGGCGTGATATGGTAGAAGTGGTAGGCTGTTATAGGGAAGGTAAACAAAAAAGCGAAAAAGGACACCAGAATCATGTCCCAAACCTTTCCCAGAAGATCGTTCCGTTTGCCATAAAACCGACTGCCTGCCCATATGCCGATTACACTGAGGAAGGAAAGCTGGAATCCCGCGTTCCAGAGGTACAAAGGCTGTATCCAAAGCAAAACCAGAGCGGCTATGGCAATATTGTTGAGCCAGTCATGCCGTCTTTGCAGAATTCGCCCAACCAGGGCCACTGTCACCATAATGACTGCCCGCACGGCGGAGGGAGAAAAACCGGTAAATATCAAAAAGCAAACTGAAAATACGATCGTTACTGCCGCAGCACTACGGCGTCCCATATGAAATACAGATTCCATCAGCCACGCAGCCATCATTGCCAGCAAGGAAATATGCAGGCCGGAAATACAGAGAATATGCGTAATTCCAGCCATACGATATAATTCTTCCGTCCCTTCCAGAATATCATCCCTGTCGCCGGTAATCAGTGCTTTGACAACACCGCTTTCTTCGGAAGGCAGAACCTGATTTAATATTTGATCCACCCGTTCCTTTCCCTTATGCAGAAAAACGGAAAGATTATTTTTTTCGCCAACCTTTTTAAAATCCGAGAGAAACATTTTGCAGTCGTAACCCTGCGTACACAAATAGAGTTCTTCGTTATAACTGCCGGGGATCGTTGGCTTTGAAAAGGACAGCGCTTCTCCCCGCAGCTGAATCTCATCTCCCACCGTCAGCGGTTTTCCTTCCATACGGATGGCGTAGATACAAAGCGAGTCCCCTTGAAAAGCGTCTTCTTCAGGGATGCCTTCCAAACGAAGTTTTTGAAAACCGCCGGAAGTCTCTCCTGTCTGCGTCACCAGAAAGGAACCGGAAACAGGCTGTGTTCCACCGGCCAGATCTGTCGACGTTGGCTGTATGTTTCTCCCTGTCAGAAGAAATCCGGCGAGAACGAAAATGAGAAACAGGATGTAAAAAGGCCGTTTTGTTTTTGCAAGAAAATAGGATACAGCCACAACGGGAAATAAAATACAGACCAGACATATCCCAAAGGATACGCCTGATCTGCAATAGATGCCGCATATGAAAAATAGTACCATCCAAAGTGCCGGTCTTCTCATGATATTTTATCCACCATAACTGTTTTTAAGCTCTCCACTGCGGTATAAGGTGTACCGAAATCGCTTCTGCCGCGGAAGTTTTCTACTTTTTCGCCTTCGATCAGGAACTGTACACGGTCGATCTGATCCAGCTCACAAAGCGAATTGACCACGGAATAAATAGTCAGAATTTCATTTACGTTGCTTGGCTTTGTTAAAAATTCCTGACTCAGGTTTACATAGCAGATTCCATCACTGGTAGTGGTAATATCCCGCAGTTTTGTATCCGCTGGAATCGTCGCAAAAGATCCATTTTCCAATGGCCCGGCGATGAGCTGTTCCATGATGGTTTTTTCTCTGGCCTGATTTGCGCTGACTTCTACCACACGATCCTCTACGACCAGATCAGTGCCGTCTCCATTGGCGAAATACAGCTTCAGGATGGCATATTCCGTGGCGTCAGAAGAAATTTCCGGATTCAGCAATACATTCTGTCGATCCATGGGCCCAACCAGGTCCCCTTCTTCATTTCGCAGAGGAACGCCTTCCACAGAAAGCTCCACATGCTCTACAAAATCCAGAGAGGTCAAGGTCCAGACAAGAGCAGAACGACATAATACCTCCTGGGAATTTTTCATTTCAAAATAACTTCCGGAAATATTCACACGGGCTGTGGTATCCTCTATCTGTACGGATAAAAACTCCAGATCGTCCGGAACCACAGTTACCATGCCGTCTTTTGGAGAAGGTTCTTTCATAGAATTCAAAAGCTGCATAGCTGCCTCCTCCCTGGAAATATCGTCAGCTATTGTGGTTTTCTGAGCCTTCAGATCATAATTGGCTGTTGTGTAGTATATTTCCGCTTTATCGCTGCTGTCTCCGTAGATACTGCTGAACAGCAGTACGGCACAGGGAATCAGAATGATGCATATAATGATCCCTAATACCAGATTCAGCAGCAGCTTTTTTTTCCTCACAATCGAAACGCCTCCTTCCGCCTTTGGCCGGTCCTCAGTTATTCTGGCTTTGACGAAGAGGAATTCGCACCAGCATGGATGTTCCCTCTTCTTCTTTACTGCTTACTTTGATGCTGCCGTTATGCATCATGACGGTAGCGTGTGTAATCGAAAGCCCCAGACCGGTGCCGCCGGTTTCTCTGTCTCGGGTTTTGTCTACACGGTAGAAGCGCTCAAATACCCGGGTCACTTCTTCCTCGGGAATTCCGATTCCGGTATCAGATACCGTGATGAAAGCATTCTGATGGTCCGCATCCAGCAAAACAACAACAGAGCCGCCTTCCGGCGTGTATTTGATGGCATTATCTATAATATTGGAGATTGCCAGTGTCAATTTCATTTCGTCGATCTCCGCGGTGACCTCCTGCTTGATCTGCAGATCCAGCGTAATATTTTTTGCTGCCGCCAAAGGAGAAAGCCGTTTGCAGATTTCTTCGATCATCTGATGCAGATCCACATCAGCGAAATTCAAAGGGATCTCTTTCTGATCCAGTTTGACCAAAGTCAGCAGATCATTGATAATGGCCGTCATACGGTCGATTTCGGAATTGATGTCGTGCAGGAATTCCACGTACATCTCTTTGGGCGCGTCCTCCTGCAGCAGAATAGATTCCGACAGTACCTTAACAGAACTGAGCGGTGTTTTCAGCTCATGAGACACATTGGATACAAACTGCTGGCGGGAGGAATCTACCTTTTCCAGCTGATCCGCCATATGGTTGCAGGCCAGTGCCAGATCCACAATCTCATTATGCAGCCGGTCTTTTACAACGATACGCTGCTCCAGATGGCCCTCTGACATCTTCTGGATCACGTTAATCATTCGTTTGATGGGAGAAGTAAACAGCTGTGACATAGCTACCATCACTACAATCACAATGACCCCCAGCATTGCCAGCAGGATATAAGCTTTTCCCGCAATATTTCCTACGGTATCAGATACATCCGACAAGGAATCTACAATCAGCACTACTCCGGCGTGCTGTGTACCGCCGACAATGGAAGCGGCGGCATATACTGTGCCGTTTTCCTGCTCATTGGCTACGTCTTTGTTTTCCAGCGCCTCCATAACTTCCGGCAGCAGATAGGTCTTGCTTGTATCCTCATAACCGGTATCATAGACGACCATGGCGGAGGAGTCCAGAATCAGAATACGAAAATCCTTATCCTGCGCCGTTTCCAGTATCATTTCTTCCAGCGCTTCTCTGCTTTCGTCGCTGGTAAAAAAATCATTCGAAGTCAACTGCCCTGCGACGACATTGGCCTGACTAAGCAGTTCCTTTTTTCGTTCTTCCACAAAATAGCCCTGTATCGAATGCAGAATGGTGTTGGCCACCAACATCAGAGGAATGATCCCTACAATAATGTAGGTAATCAGAAGAATCCACCGCAGACTGATAAACGGGGCGTTCTTTTTCTTAATTAAAATAATAACCAACTCCCCATTTTGTAAAGATATATTTTGGTTCGCTTGGATTTGTCTCTATTTTCTCACGCAAGCGGCGCACATGCACGTCCACAGTACGCACGTCTCCGGGATAATCGTACCCCCATACGGTATCCAGCAGTTTTTCCCGGCTGTATACTTTCCCGGGGTTTTCCATCAAAAGCTCCAGAAGATCAAATTCCTTTGCCGTCAGATTGACTTCTTTTCCGCTGATGAAAACACGGCGGCTGTCATAGGTCAGCTCCAGGTCTCTTGCCCTTAGCACATTTTTGGTCTGGGGCTCCGCAGCGACTTTTTTCACGCTTCGTCTGAGAATAGCCTTGATTCTCGCCTTCAGTTCCAGAATATTAAATGGTTTTGTGATATAATCATCAGCGCCGTATTCCAGCCCCATGATTTTATCCATATCCTCGCCTTTGGCTGTCACCATGATAATGGGAATCTGAGAAAATTCCCGCACCTGCTGGCAGACCTGCAAACCGTCCATTTTGGGCAGCATAACATCCAGAACCACCAGATCAAAATTCTCCTCTTTAATATGCTGCAAAGCTTCTTCCCCGTCATAAGCGGGCACAACCTCCATGCCGTCCTGTTCCAGAGAAAATTTGATGCCTTTTACAATGAGTTTCTCATCATCCACCACCAAAATACGATACGCCATCTCTTCATCCTCCTGTCTCTATTCTATGGTAATAAATTCTTTGATATTTTCATAAGTCTTTTCCCCAATGCCGGATACCTTCATGATATCTTCCTTTGAAAGAAAAGGTCCGTTTGTCTGCCGGTAATCCACAATCCGCTGGGAGATCTTCTCCCCGATTCCCTCTAGCAGCATCAGCTCTGACTGCCCGGCCTCATTGATATTGACAGTAAAACTGCCGTCTTCTGCCGCCTGCCGCACGTCCTCTTCCGTTAGAGAAAGCGCCGCAGCGGGCTCTGTTTCCGTTCCCATCCGCAGCGTGCCTTTCGCCTGCATATGTGCATAAGCAGTGCCGGAAAGCAGGAAAAACAGCAGCAGTACCACAAGTTTTTTGCGTCCTTTTTTCATATTCTATCCTTCGATCAAAAACTTAATGAAAAATAATATTCCTTTTCCTGTTTTTTCTGGTATAATTTTAAAGGTATGCTAATATTTTATTTGTTACAGCGGCACAGCCTTCAAAAAAAACACCTGCTTTAAAAAAACAGGGACTGTAAAAGCCCGGATCAAATGGAAATGACCCAAAGGCTTTCGCTGTAATTGTACCATATTTTTCAGAAATATCATATAGGAGATTCCCATGAAACATAAAATTTTTGCTTTGCTGATGACTTGCGTAATGGCCTTTTCCTTTTGCTGCACGGCTTTTGCGGAAAGTGTGACAAACGAAACAGAAACCGTTTCAACGAACGATACGGTATCAAACGACACATCTTCTGATGATGTCCAGGATACAGACTTAACTTTGACCGCCGCTTCGGCCATTCTGATAGATGCAACAACAGGCAGGATTCTTTACGAGAAGAACGCCTATGAAAAACAGTATCCCGCCAGCATTACGAAATTGATGACCATTTTGCTTGCTCTGGAAAATGGAACCTTAACGGATGAGGTTACGTTCTCCCATGAAGCGGTTTACAGCATCGAGCAGGGAAGCGCCCATATCGCCATACAGGAGGGAGAGGTTCTGACGCTGGAGCAGGTGCTTTATGGCATCATTCTTCGTTCCGCCAATGAATGTGCCAATGCCGCCGGTGAATTCGTAGACGGCTCTCTGGAGGCATTCGCTCAGCATATGACAGAACGAGCGAAGGAACTGGGCTGCCAAAATACGAATTTTGTCAATGCTAACGGTCTTTTTGACGAAAATCATTATACCACCGCCTACGATATGGCTTTGATTGCACAGGCGCTTTTAAAAAACGATACCTACCGTTCTATGATGTCCAACACATATTACGAGATTCCCCCTACCAATAAGCAGACAGAGACCAGATATCTTTACGGCCAGCATCAGATGCTTAATCCCAATTCCCTTTATTATTATGAGTACGCTGAGGGCGGAAAAACTGGCTATACGGTGGAGGCACAGAACACGCTGGTGACTTACGCGAAAAAGAATGATACCGAACTGATCGCCGTTGTTTTGAAATGCAGTGGTGCGCAGCATTATGTTGATACAAAGGCATTGTTTGATTATGGTTTTGCCAACTACAAAACGGCCAAAATCCTTTCTGCGGGGGAAATCAGCCAGAATGTGGAGATTACAGAAACCTATCATGACAAAACAGAGGTAAAGAAAACCATTTCCGCTGTTTTGTCTCAGGATGTTTACGCAACGCTCCCCATAGACGCGGATGTATCACAGGTGCAGCAGGAAATCCACTGTGACACCACGAAAGAGGTTCCTGTGACGGCGGGAGATGCCCTGGGGACCGTAACCCTTACCTTAAACGGTGAAACCATTGGAACGGCGGAGCTGACAGCCGAGACGAACGTAGCGGCAACCACAGACGAAGAGCGGGCAGAAGCCAGTGCCCAGACACGAAATAAAATCCTGAAAATCATTGGCGCTGTTGCAGGCGGTTTGATCCTGGTATTTTTGATCCTGTTAGGTATCTGCCGCTATATTGGCCATAGACGCCGTATGAAGCGCAGAGCCAGAAGAAAAGCGGAACGGAAAAAACGTCTTTCCCGTCATGATTCTTTTCCTCGGTAAATAAAAATGAGTCGGACAGTTGAAACTGTACCGGCTCATTTTTTTAGAGTATTTTAGTATATCTTTTCTTTTTGGTGTGTCTTCTGCAAAAAGCCATAAAACGCTCTTTTCTGTCCTTTCGCAGAATATACCGGGCATAGGCGAAGGTTTCATCCTCTCCCTTTTCCGCCAGCATCTGCAGGAGATGTTCCAGCAATTTCAGAGACTCCGGATGCATAACGGTATGTACACGTCTGCTTTTTTTATGATATTCCCAAGGGCTGGCGTTGGTATAAGCCCCTTTTTGATAGGTGCGGCAGGCTGCGATTCGATCCATGAACATTTCCACCACAAAATGCACGGGCATTTTCATGCCGCCTAATATTTGATCCGACTGAAGGGTATAGTCGATCCAGTATTCGAAATGGTGCTTGTTCCTGCCTTTATGATGAAGCCAGGAGGCAGAATATCCTTTCGCTTCTCTTTCAGCGTTATTGGGGCTGCGGTCTCCCTGGAAATACCGGGCACCTACCAGAAATTCCGTGGGAGAATATTTGGACAAGTCATGAAGCAGTCCCTGCCGATAAAGTCCAACCTTAAAACAATATTGTCTTACCAGACGTCTGTGATATGTTATGGTGCAAAAATGCTCCCATGCTTTCATGACGCTTCCCCCTTTCTATATTGTTGGAAAAGACATCCCCAAAGGAGATGTCTTTCGCCGTTTATTTTACCAGTTTGGACACAGCTTTAAACTGAGGGCTTTTTGCGCCGCCGGTCAGTTCAAAAAGAGCCTGTTCACAAGTGGTCATATATGCGCCCTCTTTTACCATGCGCATAATGCCGATTTCTTTATCATACAGCTTTCTGGAGCCGATACAGTCCGCAACAACAAATACATTGCAGCCCGCCTCCAGAAGGTCACATACTGTCTGAAGCACACAGATATGCGCCTCCACACCGCATACAATCACATTTTTCTTGCCTTTTTCCTTTGCCCATGCGGCAAATTCTTCACAGTCACAGCAGGAAAAAGATGTTTTTTCCATGTAGCTGAACTGCTCAAAACACTCTGTCAGTACAGGCAGTGTTTCTCCCAGCCCTTTTGTGTACTGCTGAGAAAAAGCAATGGGAATATCGAACAGCTGAAGACCTTTGGCAAGGATTGCTGTTTTTTCCATAATAGCATCGTTACCATGGATAGCGGGAACCAGACGTTCCTGAAAGTCGATAAAAAGTGCAGCCGTATCTTCTGGGCGTAATTTCATAAAATAATTCCTCCTAGTTTTATAGTCTGGATTTATTTTACTTCAAAAAAGACTTCTTGTCCATCCCTACACATATTTTCGCATCCGCTGTAAGGCTGTTTTTTCCAAGCGGGAAACCTGTGCCTGACTGATGCCGATTTCACTGCTGACTTCCGTCTGTGTTTTGCCTTCAAAAAAACGCATGGAAACGATTTTTCTTTCCCGCTCCGTCAGATGCTCCATAGCCTCCTGCAACGTCAGATTTTCCAGCCAGGAGGCATCCCCGTTTTTTTCATCGCTGACCTGGTCCATAACGAAAAGCGTATCTCCGCTGTCATGATAAATCGGCTCAAAAAGAGAAACCGGGTCCTGTATGGCGTCCAGAGCCATGACCACGCTTTCTTTCGGCAGTTCCATCTCTTTTGCGATTTCTTCTACGGAGGGTTCTCTGGAGTGTTCCGCCGTCAGCCGCTCCCGCACTTGCAGAGCCTTATAGGCGGTATCCCGCAGGGAACGGCTTACTCGGATGCTGTTGTTGTCCCGCAGATACCGGCGAACTTCTCCGCTAATCATAGGACAAAGATAACTGGAAGGCATTACATCGATTTCCGGATTGAAATTTTCAATGGCCTTCAGCAGCCCAACTACACCGACCTGAAACAGATCGTCCATATCATCACAGCGATTCTCGAACCGCTTGATTACACTCAGGACCAGCCGCAGATTGCCTTCGATCAGCTTTTCCCGGGCCGAAATATCCCCATTGCGGTACTGGCGGAACAATTCTTTTGCCTCCAGCGCGCTCAAGACCGGCAGCTGTGAAGTATTTACGCCGCTGATCTCTACCTTCTTATAATATCCCAAATCCAACACCTCGGTTTCTTTCAAAGGAAAAGATATACTGTAAATTTTCCCTGCGAAAACCAAAATATACCCCGCAAAGAGCGCCATAATATGCTACCGCTTTTCAGGTATAAGAAAAGAAAAAATGGATATGTTAGATAAAAAGGAGGGGTCTTATGCAGCAAATCCAATTATCTGAAGGCGTTTCACGTATGCAGGAAGGACGATACAGCACAAGACGAAGTACCAGGTGTATCCATGGATGTCCCAGAGAAGTGACGGACCATGGCTTTGGCAAATCCTTAAATATGGACCTGGATCGCATCCATGCCATTGACACATAAAAACAGCACCTTCCTTTTTCAAGGGGTGCTGTTTGCGCTACATCAATTTGTTAATTTCCTTTTTCAGTCTGCCCATGATCTTTTTTTCCAGTCTGGAAATATATGATTGGGAGATGCCCAAAAGGTCGGCCACTTCCTTCTGGGTCCGTTCCGTAGTTTCAGGGAGAATCCCGAAGCGCATTTCCACTATCTTCCGCTCTCTGCCGGAAAGCTTTTCCATGGCCTTTTGCAGCAGATCGTGATTCACTTCATCCTCAATGCTTTTATAAATCACATCCCCCTCCGTCCCCAAAATATCAGAAAGCAGCAGTTCATTGCCTTCCCAGTCCACATTCAGAGGTTCGTCGATGGAAACCTCTGCCTTTGTTTTGCTGTTGCGCCGTAAGTACATCAGGATTTCGTTTTCGATACACCGGGAGGCATAGGTAGCCAGCTTGATTTTGCGCTCTGTGTTAAAGGTATTGATGGCTTTAATCAGTCCAATGGTACCGATAGAGATCAGATCCTCCACATTGATGCCGGTATTCTCAAACTTTCTGGCGATATACACCACCAGCCGCAGATTCCGCTCGATGAGGATAGATTTTACCTGTACATCATCCTCGCCGCCTAATTGTTCCAGCAACAGAGCCTCTTCCTCCCCTTTGAGCGGCGGAGGAAATACGTCGCTTCCGCCGATATAATAGATCCCCTCTTTTTTCCGCCATCTCCGGTATCCATTTTCCAAACGATACTTCATCATAAACAGAAGATATTTCCATTGACTCATTTTCTTTCCTCCTCCAGAAGATCCCAGGGAATCAGCAGTCCATAGCTGCCCGCAAAAGGCGTGGGACTGATTCCGATCCACAGATCCTTCCATATAGTTTCTCTGCCGTTTTGCCAAAGCCGAAGCTCCTCCGCCGCAAACAGCAGGATATGTCCTTCCTCCAAACCAAGAGCTGAATAGGCTATTTCCTTCAATTCCTCCGTGCTTTTTTCCGATTCTGTCAGGCTTGCTTTACGAATCAGGGACAAGGCGGTTTCTCTGGAAAGCAGAGGTAGACAAACAGACAGCTCTATTACAGGGATACCCTTTCCTTCCTGCTTTAGTGCGTTGCCTGTATCAAAAAAACCTCTGACCTGCACCCGTTTGCCTCTTCTATGGATCTCCGCCTGGCAATAGAGCTGGCGTTTCGCCGTATGACTTTCCAGCCATCTGCGAATGATCCGAAGCAGTATATAAAAAACTGCCCACGCCCATAAAAAGATCTGCCATGGCATCCAAATTCCCTGCCATCTTCTGCCGCTGCGCCAAAGAGACTGTGTTCCCGCCACAGTCATTACCGCCATCATTCCCCCGCCAACCAGAAAGGTAGAAAACCATAGCGCAGCCATCGCGGAAAGAAAACGTCTCATGGTTTTAGGAGAAAAGCAGATCATAACCGCCGCTGATTGGGCGGCTGCTGCCGAGATCCAGCCATTCCATCCAAGGCAAAGGAACACACAGCAAATGGCGGAAGCGAAAAATGCTCCCCCAAAAAGCTTTCCTTTACCAGCAGAGCATCCTGTCAGGTATCCTGCCGCCGTCAGAATCAAAAGGTCCATGGCAAAGGTGCAGAAGAAGAGAATGTCTATGTATATGACACTTTCCACAATACCCCCTCCTGTTGCCTATTATACGAAAGGTGTGGGAAAAAACTTGTCGCATCGGCTGACAGGCAGAAAAAAAAGACTGTCATACTTCGACAGTCTTTTTCACGCTGTTTACAGCCAGGTAACATGCGCTTTTTTTCTGGGTACGGAACGCAGATAACGTACCGCAGGGTAACCCAGCAGCAGACAGGCGGCAATACGTTCTCCCTCAATGCTTAAGGCTTGCTGCGCGGCTTTGCTGTTTCCGATGGCGCGCTGGATGAACCCGCTGTACAGGGAACCCAGCCCCAGACTTTCCGCCATCAGTTCCATGGTTCTGGCGGTCAGTTCTCCATTCCACGGATAGGCACAGGTAAGTACCAGCAGAACAGGTGCGCCGCAGAATAAACGGTCATTTTCCGGATTGGCCTGACGGTCTTTGCAAAATTCCAGAAGCATGCGCCGATATCCGGGATCTTCCCACTGTTCCGCCATCTCACGGAACCCTTCCCAGATCATCTCCCGGATCTGCGGCATTTGCTCCTGTACAAATACAAAATGGACATCCTGCCGATTTCTGGCTGTCGGTGTGTAACGCCCAGCCTCCAGAATCTGCGCCAGTTTTTCCGATTCTACCGGACGCTTCTCGTATTGTCTCGTAGAACGGCGGAATTGAAGAAAACGTAGAAAATCCGCCGGCGCCACCATACATTCTTCTCTGCTGCCGGAAAAAACCTCTGCCTGGTCATATCCTTCCATTTCTACGGCCTCTGTAGGACAGACCGCAAGACAATGTCCGCATTCCATGCATTTTCCCAGAACCTCCGCCTTACCGGCCCGTACCTGAATGGTATGGCTGAAACAGTCCCTTTCACAGCTGCCGCAGCCAATGCATTTTTCCTTATGAACCAAAATCATCAAATCACCTTCTTATCCTTTCCAGATCTTCCAAATAAAATCCGCCATCATAACAATAAACAAAACGGTGCTGGCGGTATTCCAGCGCTGTTCCCCCATTTTGTTACGCATCTTTTCCAGCAGGGGCTGAAGCCCGTAAAGGATCACCATACCTCCTATGCCAAAACGGATACTGGGATTGAGGGCGATTCTCCCCTGAAAATGGAAGGGATAACTGCGATAGTCCCAAAGCCATCCGCCAGTGGTCCATTCCATTAGATAGCTGGTCAAAAGCTCCACCGTCGTTGTCAAAACGACGATACCGATAAATACAAGAAGCGGTGTGATGTTTATTTTTCCGACCAGAATACGTTTTTTGCGCAGCGGCCCCAAAACAAGAAGAATCAGCACTGCGCCAAATCCATAGACCGGACAATAGGGTCCAAAGAGAAATCCCCTGTTGGAAAATCCCCATTGATAGACTACCGTTTCCAAAAATACTTCGTAAATCCAGCCTAATACTGCGTACAGCCAGAAATACAGGTACAAGGTTTTTAATCTTTTTACGACCATTCATGCCTCCTTATCAACTATGCGCCCATTTCAAGCCAATTCCGGATGTTTGTCCCCTATCCGGAAAATCGCCTCCAGCAAGATCAGGCCGTGTTTCGTCCTGCATAGTGTTTTTGAGAAAAAGGACTCAACGCAGCCTGTTGAGATATTATACCATTTTACTTCCTTTTGCGCTACTCTCCTTTTCCCGAAAAAAACAGGACATCCCTCCCGCTTCTGGAAGAATGTCCTGTTCCCAGTCCGGCTCTCGCAGACTGCTTTTCACTGTTTGCGCTGCGATCTGTCCCCCATTGATGTGTTTCCACAGACAGATGATATCATGCGCTCCAGTAATCGGCAGATCACCCCACACTGCCTGAAAACGATGGTTTGCGCTGTGGCAGTCACCATGTTTTTTCGAATGAAGATAGCCCTCCTGTCTTTCTTTATCTCTTCAGATTCTAAGCTCTGTACATTGTTGTATCGCAGTGATAAAAGCATAGCACAAATTTTAACTGATGTCTTTTTTTCTTCCTGAGAAATCATTTTTCAGGTATAAAATGCAGGCCCACTCTGTCAGAGGCAGAATGGGCCGTAAAAAGTACCGGTCAATACTTCATTTTTCTGCCGGTATCTCCGTTAAATCTCTGCTGGAACTTCGGGAGTAACCACGGCACAGTTTGTGCAGACATCCTCAGAGGTAGCGCCGTTGCAGTTGATATAGGCATCCCCTACCTCTGCTACCGCGCCGAAATCAATGGGAACAGCTACACAGACATCCTGCGCGATCGTAAAAGTGCAAATACCATTTTTGACACCGGAGCATACGTTCCAGCCAGAGGTAATCTTGGGTTCTCCGCAGCATTTTGTTACTGTTGTGCCCGCCTTTGCGTAAGGTGTTACTGTTACAGGAACACAGACAGAAGCGGTCTGGTATCCAACAGCGGGACAGGTCTGATTTTCCATTACATCCTGAAATACATTGCTTTCCATAACACATTTCTCCTTTTTTGTTTGTACTACACCATATGCGGCTCGTCCCAGGATGTGCTCGATACACCTATTTTTTTGTTTTTCATAATTTAAAAGAAAAAGAGGTGATACTATGAACAGGCGAAAAAAACTCCTGATTTATCTCAGTCATATGCGCTTAACGGATAAAATTCTATTTTTTTATTTGCTGATTCTGCTGCTGCAAATGACATTAAGTATTTTTCATGTCAGTTCCTCGCAGACCTATACCTCCGTAGATACCATGATGCGGACAACCGCAGCCACAATTTTCGGCTATTTCATCAGTATATCTTTTGAAAAAGACGAAGACCCCGTCAAATTGGAAAAAGAAAATGCGGAAATCCGGACCGCTTCCGCAGAAGGGGCTCCATCTGCGGGATCTGAGATGTGTCGTCTGGGATGCCGGATTCACCAGCAGATTGTAATTGTCGCTGGGATCGGTGTCCTTTCGCTGGGCATTCTGCTGTTACTAAGAAATTTTGCTGTACCTCTGCCCCAAGGGCCTACGCCTGTCACATTGATGCAGGATTTTATTGTTGGAAGCGTCGGATTTCTGATTGGACATGCGAAATATGAAAAGACATAATAGATAATAAATAAAGGAGTCCCCCTAAAGCGGTCTTTTCTTTAGAAAACAATTTCAATCAAAATTAAATTGCCTGAATCCTCTTGACTGCAAGGATTCAGGCAATATCTTTTTTCTTTGGAAGATGCTCCTTATGGAGCTCCCTTTTTTAGGATATAGTTTCCCGTTCTATGCCATGAGACAGAAGAAAATCTGTCCATGCGCCATAGCAGGCGGCTTTTAGATGGGCATTGTCGAAGGTATATTCCTTGGATAAATTTCCATTTCCATCAGAATACAGATCATTCACATCCAGGTAAAATATATTCCAGCCATCCGCCAATGTGGAAATATCCTCATTACGTACTTTAATATTGGGATTATTGATATAAGCGTCGGAATCAGAGCGTTCCTGCGTCACATAGAGGATGCCCTGCACAAAAATGATCGCGTCCGGCTGCATGGCGCGAATCCGGTTAACGGCTTCTGTATAAGTCTGGAGGAATCGTTCTCGTGTCCCTGTTCCCAATTCATTGATACCTACCATCAGGTAAATCTTTCCAAACTGTTTTTCCTTCAGTCCCTGGTCCAATGTACCCATGGAGCCGTCCGCCAGCGGAACAATGGGATCGTCAAAAAGGGAATAAATCGTCAGCCCTACCTCCGCGTAATAGGTTGCGTTGTCCAGTCCGGAATATTCGGAAAGACCAACCATACGGGAATCCCCGATAAACAACGCGTCGTCAAAATAGGAGCGGTCAACGGAAACAAAAGGAAGCGGATCATCTGAACGGTCTACCGGCTGAGATTTACCAACGAAGATCTCCAGCTCGTCAGAAACGGGCGCCTTTCCCCTGTTCTGGATTTCTTCTTTCAAAGCCAGACAAGCATAAGTTACACTAGGCTGCGGCCCGTTTGCTCCTGCCGCCGTGTGTCCCTGAACCCGGGTCCAGATGCCAAAGCCTTCCGCTGCCACAAACGTAATCAATAAGACCACCAGCAAAGGATAGCCTATTTTTTTCATATTATCACCTCTAACAGTTCATATCAGAAACTGAAATACATAAACGGATTATTGACTCCCTGGGCCAGAAGATAAACAGAGCCCCAGAAGATCACCGTTAAAAGCAGGATTACATACCACTTATCTCTGCGCTGGCGCATCCATTTCTCCGGTGCGATGAACAGCAGACAGATGCCAATGAGCAGAAATGGCCAGTACATACTGCCGTATTTCAAATAGTCACCTGCAGAAACATTGATACCGCTATTTCCTAAAATGGGGGCAAAAAGTCTGAGGAAAAACCATTTTATGTCTGCCAGATCATCCAGCGCGAAAAATACCCAGGACATAGGAAGAAGGAGCCATACATAAATATGCCCGAAAAATCCAGTCAAAAAACGCTTCAGGAATATTTTTTCCAAAGCGATCCAGAAAAAAAGGAATAATCCCCAAAGCAAAAAAGAAGGTCCAATGCCATGCCAGAGTCCTGTCAGCAGCCAGACAGCCAGTAAATTCAGTATTGTCTGCGGCAAGCCCTTTTTACTGCCGCCCATAGGGAAATAAACATATTCCCGAAACCATCTGCCCAGTGTCATGTGCCATCTGCGGTAAAATTCTGAAACAGACCGGGAAAGATATGGCAAATCAAAGTTTTCCGGCAGATAAACACCGATCATCCGCCCGATGCCTATGGCCATCAGCGAATAGCCCTGGAAATCGAAATACAGCTGCAATGTAAAAGCCAGAATTCCCATCCATGCCAGCGGTGTGGAAATGCTTGGTATCCCGATGGTCTGCACTTCCCGCCAAAGGCCGGAAAGCTGATTGGCCAGCAATACCTTATATCCCAGACCTATGATAAAATAAATCAGACCATTTTCTATCCGACGAAGAATGGCATCCTTCCTGTTTGCCACAGTCGTCACATAATGATCGGGCATATCCCCGATCTGCGCGATGGGGCCGGAAAGCAGCTTTGGGAAAAACAATATGTACGCCGCTAAATCGGAAAAATGATATTGCACTTCCTTATTCCGGTAAATATAAATCAGCATAGACAGCATGGTAAAGACAAGAAAGCTGACGCCGGGCATAAAATTTCCGGAGATTTTGGTGTAAATTAAAATCCCAAGAAAAAGCAGAATGAAAACTGCCAAAGCTGGCTTCCCTTTTTCCTTTACAGAATAAGCACCCAGAATGGCCGCGGCAGTCATTGCCAGCAGCGCCGCCGTCCACATGCCACAGGAAATGCCATAAAAAATTACCGTTGCGGCGATGATCCAAAATTTTCTCCATTGTTCTGATGTAAATATATAGTACCCGATCAGAAAAGCCGGTAAAAACCACAAAATAAAGGGTATGCTTCCGAAATCCATCGGTTGGTTCCTCCTCGTTTGTTTCCTAAAACAGCATATTATTTATGTAAAAAAGTTACGATTTCAAAAAAATACGACGCTCCAAAATATTTTCGGAGCATCGTTTCTATATTCAGAAAAGCGTAATGTTATTATATGTCAGAATATCTCAGGAAACAAGCCTGTTTCACGTAATTTTTCTTTTTTTTCTATTTTATACAAAAGCCGGAGAAAATCCCTTCCTTTCATGGCCTATTTTCCCTTTTTCAGAAATTACAATGGAAATTCATGGTTAACGTAAATAGCTCTATTATTGTTTTCCCTTCAGATTAAATACGACAATACAGCAGATAATGATGGCGCCCCCCAGAAATGTACCCATATTGGGCATTTCTTTTAGGATAATAAATCCCAGTACTGTCGACAGCAGCGGCGTAACAAACATGAAGTTGGTTACTTCGCTGGTCTTTTCCGCATAGGACATGGCCTTGCCCCAAAGGAAATACGCAATCGCACTGGGAAATATCCCCAGATAAATCAAAGAAGCGATTTCCGCAGGTGCGGAGGTTTTTAAGAGTTCTACCGCCGGAAGAAGACTGAATAAAAACAGGATTGCGCCGCAGAGCATACTGTAGGTAACGATCTCCAGCGCGTTATAGCCTTTTTTTGCCAGATTTTTATTGATAAAATTATACGCGCAGAAGACGCAGGCCGCGCCCAGTGTCCAGACGATACCGATATTAACAGAAAAAATCCCTTCCCACAAAAGCAGTACAAGTACGCCTGCAAATGCCCCCAGAATGGAGATCCAACCGATCCAGTTGATTTTTTCCTTATAAAATGCAGAAGCCAGAACTGCCGTCAGAATAGGAGTAATGGCAATTACAATACTGCTGGTAGCGGAAGTTAACGTCTGAATCCCGGTGTTAAAACAAATCAAATACAATGTAAATCCACACAAGCCTGCCAGAAAAAACACAGGAATATCCTTTAATCTGGGTCGCTTAATATGATTCATTTTTCCAATAAGGAGTAAAAAACAGGCCGCTACGCTACATCGAACCAGCCCCAGCGCATTGGCCGTGAAATGCTGCTGCGCGATTTTCGTCAGCGGAAAAGCCGATGCCCATAAAAAAACAGTAATAAAACTATATAAAAATACCTTTTTCTTTTGATTCATTTCGCTCTCTCCTTTGCTGAAAACAATATACAGCATCGTAAAGCAGAAATCAACCGTTTTTGACAAATATATTTTACTTTTGTACGCTATTTTTTTCTTGCAATCTATGGCAAGGAGTGATATACTAATCTAGCATATTTTGTGTACTGCTTGCCGGAATAGCTCAGTTGGTAGAGCAACTGATTCGTAATCAGTAGGTCGCGTGTTCGAGTCACGTTTTCGGCTCTTTAGAATAAAACGGTTAAAACATTGTGTTTTAGCCGTTTTATTTTTTTGCGGCAAAGCACGGATCTTTTACCCGTCATTTTGGAAATTTCAGAGAAATGCTGTTGTCATTTCAAAAATGTCGTGTTACAATCATGTTGCATTCAGCCAAATCAGAAATGTTGATGCAAACAGGTGGAAAAGGAGATTTCAGATCAATCACCATAAGGCTTTATAATGGAGCCTTCCTATATGGTGTTTTGGATGTGATTTTTCTTTGATAGATAAAGATCGGAGGGATAATAATGAATACAGAAAGTAAAATTGGTGTCATTGGCATTGTTGTGGAAAAAGAGGCGTCTGTAGATGTCCTGAACGAAACACTGCATAAATACAGAGAGTATATCATCGGCCGCATGGGAATTCCCTATCGGGAAAAGAAAATCAATATCATCAGCATCGCCATGGACGCACCGGAGGATGTGATTTCCTCTTTATCTGATAAAATCGGGAATCTGCCCGGTATTCAGTCCAAAACAGTATATTCCGGTGAAAATTAAAAAACGTGTCAAAAAGCTGCCGTTTTCTCTGGTTCTTTCCTGAGAGTAAAACGGCTTCTTTTAATTCCAGCCGGAAATCATATTTTTATGTAGAACCAGAAGCAAAAGGAGGTTTTTATGGGTTTACAGGACACACCATCTGCGGAACGAGTACAAATTGGATTTTTCGGCTGCCGCAACGCCGGGAAATCCAGTCTGGTCAATGCGATAACCAATCAGGAAATGGCTTTGGTCTCCCCTGTCAAAGGAACAACGACCGATCCCGTGACAAAGGCTATGGAATTGCTACCATTAGGTCCGGTACTTATCATCGATACTCCCGGCATCGACGACGAAGGAGGGCTGGGAGAACAGCGGGTCAGAAGAACAAAACAAGTACTCAACCGTATTGACTGTGCTGTGCTGGTCGTTGACAGCCAGACCGGGAAAACTGCGGCGGATCTGGAGTTGATGGAGCTGTTTCATCAAAAACAGGTTCCTTTCCTGATCGCTTATAACAAAAGTGATCTCAGACAGCCTGTTCTGGCTGCGGAAAATGAAATTGCGGTCAGTGCCCTTCGCAAAACTGGTATTGAAGAATTGAAGGAACAACTGGCGCAGCTGGGAAAATCTAAGGAACAGGAACGGACACTGGTACGGGATCTGGTTTCAGCAGGAGATCTGGTAGTTCTGGTAACACCGATTGACAGTGCCGCACCAAAGGGACGTTTGATCCTGCCGCAGCAGCAAACCATCCGTGATTTATTGGAGGCCAATGCGGTGCCAGTGGTAACGAAAGAAAATATGCTTTCCTCCGCCCTTTCCGCATTAGGCAAAAAGCCTACGCTTGTTATAACAGACAGTCAGGTTTTTGCAAAAGCCAATGCAGATACGCCCAAGGACATCCCTTTGACTTCCTTCTCTATTTTAATGGCCCGCTATAAAGGCTTTTTGACGGACGCGGTTCTTGGAGTAGCGGCCATTGAGACTTTGGATGAGGGCGATAAGGTTTTGATTTGTGAAGGGTGTACGCATCATCGTCAATGTGAAGATATCGGGACAGTAAAAATCCCTCGCTGGCTGCGGCAGCATACAGGCAAAAATTTGGAACTTATTCACACATCCGGAAAGGATTTCCCTGAGGATCTTTCTTCCTATAAGCTGGTAATCCATTGCGGCGGCTGTATGTTAAATGAGCGCGAAATTACCTATCGTCGCAAATGCGCTGCGGATGCTGGCGTGCCATTTACGAATTACGGTATTGCCATTGCTTATATGACCGGTATTTTAAAACGCAGCATCGAGATATTCCCTTCTCTCCATAAATTGATCTAACAAAAAAACAGGCAGCTGTCTTTCGGAATAAATCCCGGAAACAGAGGCCTGTTTTTTCGCTAAATCATAAATATACCTGTATCAGCGTAAGGACCAGAGCAATCACCAAAATTCCAACAGCCATCAGCCATGTTTGTTTTTTACCGGAACCCATCTGTGTCTACGCTTTTGTCAGTGGTTTTTTCCATAGATACATGGCAAAAGATGCAATCATGAAAATAGCAAGACGGATAGGCCAAATGGCTCCTCCCGCCAGATCAGATGCTTGATTTGTAAAACTGAGCAGAAACAATACCACCATGATATGCTGCAGCCATCTCATCCACGCTCTCCCCCTTTTTCTGTTCTTTGAATATATCGGTTTATTTAGAGGGTATCATTCCGCTGGTAAGGAAACAAATACATTTTTCTTAAGATTCCTTACAAATAATATTTTGTTTGGTGTAAATGATCTTTTGCTGCTGTTTTTATTCTCTTTCTGTATGACAATCAACTTTTTAACCTTAATTTCCTTAAATTCCCTGCCAGATTATTGCCTAAATTTACATTTTCTTACATGAATGTAAATTAGTGATTCTTACCATAATGTTTTACAGCCATCAAGAAAAAGTGTATCTAAAATCAAACATAACCACATTCTTTTTTACAATTTTGGGGAAAGCCACGATTCTGCAAAAACCTAGTAAATCTATCGTAATAGTAATATTATTATGATATACTTTCACACAGTGTATCTGAAATTGTCTTACGCTTTTCGATACATGAATTTTTACACGAGAAAAATGGAAAGAGAGGTATTGATTTTATGAAGAAAAACGCACTGCCTTGTATTATTCTGGCAGCGATTATGGCAGCAGGCTCTGCGCCCGCTGTCCACGGGGAGGAACTAACCGCATCCGATGTGATCTCTTCGCAGGAGACAGAACATGTATCCGGGGATTCATGGGCCGAAGATGAATCCGAAGCAGAAGCATCTGATAAAGAAGAAGAAACTGACGAGAATGAAGCGCCTGAAGCCTTCCCGCTTCCGGAACAAGGTCATGAGGATGGCCAAGAGGAGGAAGATCAACAGAAAGAAGCCATCACGGAGGATGTGGAGGAAGATACTCCCGAGCTTCTCATAGAGGATGAAGAAATTTTAACACCACTTGCGCTGGAAAGCGTAGAGAGCACCAGCACCATTACCGTTCGTGTGCGAATGGATTATCCTATGACAAAGTCCGCTGTTCAACAGCAGAATATTTCCATGGAAATTGCGCCTGCCTCTACAGGAAAACAGATCTCTCCGGTGATCTCTCTCACCTATCTGGACGAAAACGGAGACGCCTGTGGTGATATGATGATATTGTAGCCGCTATTGATCTGGTTGCGGAGGGAATGCCCGCCGGAGAAGCGGAAAATACATATGATGTGACGGTATCCGGCGACGGCTATCGCACATTTACCTACCATGATTTATCTTTAGAACAGCACGCTAAGGTCATTACCATCGGGACAAAAGAAAGCAGCTTTACACTGGGCGATGTCAATGACGATGGCAAGATCGACCTGAAGGATCTGAAGCTGGTAGAAGCCGCTCTGAGAACAAATGATTCTGATTATGACATCAATAAAGACGGCAGAGTAAATATTGTGGATATTTCTATTGTGAACCGCGGTATGATCGTTCCGGTTGGAGGAAAGGCATTGGTACAGAATGGGGCCATGGTTGCCAGCGCCCTCATCGGCACCATTGACGCTGATGAAACAGATCTTTCCGGCATTGCCCTTTCCGGCGATACCAGCATCAGTGATCTTTTCGTGGGAGAAAGCACTGTCACCGTTTCCAAGGCGGATGGCCAAAAAGAGATTTCCGAAGATGCGCCGCTGAATATTCCCATTGTATTTACAGAAGGCGTTGCCATGAGTGAAGTACAGATCGCGACACCTGCGGCAAATGGTATTGAGGAATTTCAGGTAATCGTAGAAACCGAAGACAACGGCAGAATTGTGTATGGGAGCACATCTCGTACAAAAACAGCGGCCCTTTTATCCAGGTCCGCCCGGGAAGCAGATCAGGTGATTGTTGTAAATCTGGGCACTCGTAAAGTCGTAAAAAAAATCACGATTCAGGTAACAAAAACAGCAGATAACGAAACAGCCGTTATCAAGCAGATTGCCTTTGTAGAAAATACACTGGCAAAGGCTCCTGAAGCGGAAGCGGCAAAACCCAAGAACGTAACCGCCTCCCCTGCCAGTCCAGTGAGAGTGTATCTCTGAAATGGGATGCCATGTCCAATGTTACAGGCTGCAAAGTATATTACGGCACATCTCAGAATGCTTTGACAAAATCTGTTTCCGCCACCAAAAATCAAGTTACCGTGGAAGGTCTGGAAAATCTTCAAAAATATTATTTCATGGTAGTTGGCACCAGTGACGGATGGGAAAGTGCTTCCTCCTCTGTGGTCTCTGCAACCCCAATTCCCGAAGATAAACCGGTTGCACCGACTACATTGAGTGTAACAGCTATGGATTCCGCTCTTCGTTTTGGATGAGGAAAAACAGAAAACGCTACCGGATATATTATATACTATCGTGAAAAGGGCCAGACTGACTGGATTTCTAAAAATGTAGGCAACGTCACCACCACATCCATTGGCAGTCTGACCAATGGCACAACCTATGAATTTTGTGTAGAAGCCTATAATCAGGCGGGAACAGGCCCCCGCTCCATTATTGTAGAAGGCGTACCGAAATCTCTGGAAATTACAGGACCGGAACTGCCTACGGAAAACAGAATCGACAATGCGCTGATTACAGTGCGTGCTGACAGCGGCGGCGCGGGCAACGTTAACTGGAACGAATGCCCGAATTTTAAAGTCGATCATATTCTGGACGGAAATTACAGCACATTCTGGCAGTCTGGCTTATGGTACGGCAACCAGAGCTTTACCTTTGATTTTTCTGCGCCTCAGAGCATGAACTACATGATTTATGTTCCCAGACAGGGGGATATCACCTATACCTCCCAAATGAGGGACTATAAGATTACCGCTTATCGGAAAACAGCAGAAGGAACTTATGAAGTCATTGGAACACGGGCGGCAAATATCAACGCGAAAGTCATTCAGGATGGCACAGGTTATCTGGTACTGGAAATTCCAGAGGTAGATGATATTTCCCGCATCACGGTAAATGTTGGCCAATGGGAAGGCGGAAAGTCTGTTACACTTTCCGAGGCGGCTTTCTACCATCTGGATGATACACCGGAGCAGATTGCGGACCTCTTTGCCAACGGCAGCTTTACACAGCTGAAATACAATGCTTCAGAAACTCTGAAAAAAGTTGAGGAATTGAAAACAAAGGTGGAAAGCACTTCCGCTTTCTATCTGAAAAAAGACATGATGCTGCGCGAACTGCAGGACGCGAAAGCGCTGGCGGAAGGCCAGGTTCTTGCGGTACAAGATGGATTCCAGTCCAGAAGCATTTCCGCAGACAGCAAATATGGACAAACCGCATCCATTTTACAGCCTCTGGGCGTTACGGCGGAAGCAAACAGTGAGTTTGTCATTTACGCGGATCTGCCGGAGGACAGTCCTGTTTCCATTGTACCAACACAGTATTACGCGGACGCTGGCTCCTGGCAGGCTCCGGCAATCCGCCTGCAAAACGGCAGAAACGTCATCAGCGTATCTCAAGTAGAAACCGTAGCCACAGAGAAAGGCGGCCCTCTTTACCTGACATACGGCGGAGCGCATCCCGAGGAAATTCAGCTTCGCATCGTTACAGATGAAAGCAAAAACGGAAAAATCCCCATGCTGGAGCTTTCCAACTGGTATCAGATATCTGAAAAGGACAGAAAAGATGCCATCCAGACCTATGTGGATGAAGTTTCCGCTTACGTTCAGAAAAAAGGCAGCACATTGAACCAGACAAGTATTTGGAATCAGACAGAAATTTCTACCCCCAGCGTATTGCTTTCCATTCCTGTAAAGGAAGCAGCAAACGGGCTGACTGTAGATTCTCTTTATGACGCAATTCTGGCCTGGGAAGACGTTTCTTATGTGGTTAATACAACACAGGGAATCGTAGATACAGCAAAAGAGGACTATCAGTATCCTATGGAGAGCCGTCAGAATATCCGCTACATGCGCATGTTCGGCTCTGCCTTTATGTATGCCGCCGGCAATCATATCGGTGTTGGATACACATCCGCCGGAGAACTGACCAAGGGCCAGCCTGTCACTAAGCTGGCGCAGGAGGCGGAAAGCAATGGTCTTTACGGTTGGGGCATCGCCCATGAAATCGGCCATAACATGGATAAACTGGGCAAAACCGAAATCACAAACAACCTTTACTCTTTGATGGTACAAAGCTATGATGGGAAGGATATGACTTCCCTCCCCACTCGACTGGAAACAGAAGGCAAGTATGACGACATTTTCCAGAAAACGGCGGAAGCTCGTCCTGGTTCAGCGAATAATGTTTTTGTACAGCTGGGGATGTACTGGCAGCTGCATCTGGCTTATGATGATGCCAGCGAGCCCATGGCCTTCTATCAGGAATTCTTCCAGCTTTGGAAATCCGGGGAATACGCTTCCGGCAATGACTACGACAATCGTTTTGCTCTTATTGCTTCCAAAGTGGCTGATCGTGACTTAACAGAATTCTTCACCCGTTGGGGGATGGAATTAAGTGAATCCACAAAACGTACCTTGAAGACATACGAAGAGGAGACCAGAGCGATCTGGTATCTCAATGACGATTCCCGCAGAAACCGTCTTGACGACAAAGGGAAAGCAAATGGTACATTGACGCTGGAACCCGTTTCTATAACAGATTCTGCTGATGGAAGCGGTCAGGATGTAACGCTTCGTTTCAGCCATACAGACAGTGAAAACATTCTGGGCTATGAAATTTTAAGAGATGGCAAATCTATTGCCTTCACCCAGAAAACAACTTATACCGATCAGATTGGTACAGCAAACAATACGGTACTGACCTACTCTGTTCGTGCTATTGATAAGCAGGGGAATCCTTCCGCGGACGCTGAGGAACAACAGGTGCGGATTTCCTATGACAATGTTTTAGAAGCAGATTTGTACGAGCTGTCCCGGGAAGGCACCACAATTACCATTACCATGAAGGACGGCAAGGCACAGTCTGTTGCCGGAATTAAGCTGGATCAGACAACATCTTCTGTTACGGCACACATTTCCACAAATGCAGACGATAATCAGAAAGAAACTACATTAATCCTGAGCCAGAATATGAGCGACGAAGGCAAATTCAAGGCCTACTTCACCAAGCCCGGCGCGAATGAAACAGACAGCCGTATTTGGACCTACGACGCCACTAAAATTGTACTGGAGCATGTACCTGAGGGTGCCGCTGTACAGCTGATCGGTGCCGTTAATGATGATGTGGCATTTCATATGGACGGCGCGTCCATCGGCAGACTTTCTCACAATTTCCAGTGGGGAGATACATCCGACGAAGTGATTCCGGCTGGATCTTTGGTCATTGTAGGTACTTATGTAGGTGATCCCAGATACAACTACGTGGAAATCCAGGGTGAATTTACTGTAAGAGATCTGGAAACAGGCACTGAGTCCAAAGAGATTCGCCCTATCAACGGCGAAACCTATTTGCTGGCCGAGATTCCGGAAGATGGACAGGTCAGTCTGATTAGCAACGGTATGTTCCTGTATGTCATCGACGAGGATATGGAAGACAGTCTGAAAGGAGATCATGTGGACTGCGATCAGCCCAGTTCCCTTCCCGACCGTATCCAGGCTTTGCTGTACAGAACAGACAGTATTTCCAGCACAAACGGACGTGTTACCGCAAAAACGGTATGGATCACCTCTCCCGACGCAGACAGCCTGCCTTCCATCGTTTTGGAGCAAAATTAAAAAAGGAGGAACTAATTTATGAAAAAAATAGCTACCCTTCTGACCGGTATCCTGTCGGCATCTTTGATGATGCCGACTGCCGCCCTGGCCGCAGGCCCCGGCGTAGCCCTTTACTGGGACAGAACGGCAGATACAGCAAGTGTATATGTTTCCGGTCTTTCTGAACGTATCACCGGCTTAGAATTGACTTTAGACGCGAAACAGGATGTTTCCGGCGTTACATTTCAGGCACAAAAAGATATGGCCTATGGCCATTTCAAAACAAACGGTACTTCTTTCACTATTTATGTTGACGCTGTAAGTGTCATAGACAGCGAAAATGGAAAAATCTATCTGGGAGATCTCAGCGTATCCGATCAGATTTCCTTTTTGCGGGCATCTGATCTGGTTACCATAAATGAAGACGACAATTCTGCTGTTTATGATTCTGTTACCCTGGAAAACAACGATTCCGGAGAAAGTACAGATCCCCCTGAGGACAGCGGCAACGATGAGGACAACAAACCCGGGGACAACGATTCTACTGGCGACGGCAGTACAGGAGGCGGCAGCCAAAACAATGGAGGCTCTGGAAATAACAATGGAAGCGGCGGTTCCGGCGGCAGTTCCAGCAGTTCTGGTTCCTCATCCTCTTCCCGCCCTTCCATTGTCGGTGGACTTACCAACGGCACTATCTCCTACAACAGCAACGGCAGCATCACCATCCGCCCGAACAGCGGCTATGAAATCAAAGATGTCCTGCTTAATGGCGTCTCTATGGGCGCAGTCACAACCCTGTATCAACTTACCTCGGAAGACAAGGTTGAGGTGATTTTTGTGGAAACCGCAAAAGAACCTGTACAGAATGAATCCTCTTCTGCCGGTTTTACGGATGTACCCGCCGGACAGTGGTATGCATCCTCTGTTTCCTATGTAACACAGAGAGGTCTGTTTTCCGGCGTCAGTGAAACAGAATTTGCCCCGATGCAGAGCATGACAAGAGGAATGTTAGTATCTGTTCTGTATCGTATGCAGGGAGCGAATTATACAGGGAATGTCCCCTTCCAGGATGTGCCCTCCGGTGCATGGTATGAAAAGGCCGTAGGCTGGGCTTATGCCAACCAGGTAGTATCCGGTGTGACAGCTACCTCCTTCTCTCCGAATACACCCATTAAAAGAGAGGATGCCGCCGTTATGCTGAAACGATATCTGGTATCCGCCGGCGTTTCCTTAGAAAGCGGCGCCCCTTCCTTCAGCGATAACGGGTCCATCAGCGCTTATGCCAAGGACAGCGTTGCGGCCATGCAGAAAGCCGGACTTCTCTCCGGTGACGATGCCGGAAACTTCCGCCCGAAAGCGGAAATTACCCGCGCAGAGATTGCATCCATTTTCCAGCGCATGTGTCAAAAATACGGTTTATAAGCAGACGAAACGCAAAAGAGCACCCCATAAAATAAAATGGGGTGCTCTCCTTTTATTCTTTTGTCAGGACAGGGGTACTTCCCTGATTTGAGATCTGATAGCCAAGTGCTTCCGCCAGATCCCGTATTTTGATAAAGTTTGTACCATCCTTTAATATCCGATCCACGGGATATTCTTTTCCGTTAACGATAATCTTCCCTTTTTCCACCACTTCCAAATCCTCCCTTTCTTCGTAAACAATATCCCTTAATTTCAGCCAGTGCGTGAAATCCGCTTTTTGCAGGCTGTTTTTCCTGCATCCGTAGGCACTGCCGTCTTCCGCGATGTATTCCCCACCGCCAATATAAATACCGATATGCCCTTGTTTCCACACGGCTGCTCCGATGGGCGCTTTGGAAATCTCTGAAATGGGATGAATCTCTACCGCAGTATCGTGATATCCCTGGGAACTGCGGATGATCCCGGTAGCCCAAGAGATCAAGCCGGAACAGTCACAGCAGACTTTTCCGATTTTGCTTTTATCGCTGTCCCATACGAGAGCTCCATAGAGTTTTTTTAATTGCAGAAATTTTTCCGGGGTCATTACGGCCCCTTTCATTCCATATACATAGGGAACTCCCAGCTTAGATACGGCAAATCGCGCCAATTCTTTGCCTGTCATATAATCACCTCCTTTTTCCATACTATGTACAAGACTGTTTTCAGAGACCATTCTTGTCTTTTATTTTAAAAAAGAAAACGTCTCAAAACATCTCAATAGAGTTTCCAGCAGAAAAAAACATAAAGCAAAAGGAATTTTGTCATACTAATCTCGAGGTGAGAATCATGAAAAAAACGAAAAAAAAGAAAGTGCCTAAAGATACTATCCCGGCAGGAGATCTGTACAGTATCCGTCAAAATTCCGAATACAGCGACAGCGGCAAGGCCGCCCCGGACAATAATATTTTCTGGGAAGAACGAAGCAACCCGCTCAGTTCCAAGGGGAACTAAGCCCCGCAAAACAAAACACTGCAAAACAAAATCGCTGGAGTCCTTTTACAAGGCTTCCAGCGATTTTGTTATCTGCTATTTCCGTTTTTTATTTATTTCACTACACGGCTTCCGCCATTTCGTTTTTTCCCATCTCCGCACAGAACTGATTCTGGCGCCGTTTCAGCAAAGTCCCCATGACTTTAAAATAAACAACAGACGAAATGCAGGCGCTGATAATATCTGTTGCGGATTCCGCAAAAAATACGTTTTCCACACCAAATAAAACGGGAAAGGCAAGCATGAGACAGAAATAAATGGTTTTTCTTGTGGTGGAAAGTGTAATGGCGTATTTTACCGCCGACAGGCCCGTAAAGCCATCCACAATGGTATACTGCACCGCCAAAGGAATAATCATCCAGCACATAGCCTTGATTGCCTTAACGGAAAGCTCTCTGTAAAATACATCATCTGTAAACAGCCGAACGAAGTACGGTGATAATAAATGTGCCGCCAGCATCATAACAGCCGTAAAGATCACACAAAGGAACAATGTATATTTCTGACCGGAGCGGATTCTGTCGATCTGACAGGCGCCGTAATTGAATCCCAGAATGGGTTGGGAAGAAGATGTGATTCCGCCCAGAGGCAACGTCACCAACAGGAAAAAGCTCTGTGCGATGGTATTGCAGGTCACCAGCTGATCGCCATAGCCTGGGCCGCCATAGTGCTGAAGCACCATATTCATGGCGATAATCAAAACACTGTCAAAGGCCACAATAACAAAGGGCGAGAGTCCTGTCAAAAGAATCCGTGCCATCAAAACCTTTTGATATCCGCCAAAAGTAATCCGAACCGGCGGTCTTCTGCCAAACAGAAACAGAAGTACAAAAATACAGGAAATCATCTGCGCGATCACTGTTGCCACCGCCGCACCGGCAACCCCAAGGTCCAGCAGAAAAATAAATACAGGGTCCAACACGATATTGGTCACAGCGCCGATCAGTACAGAAGTCATGGCAATTTTGGAATAGCCCTGACAGGTGATAAAAGTATTCATCCCCATGGCGAGAATAGCAAACAAACTCCCTGCCGCGTAAATAGTCATATAGGTATTGGCATAGGGAAATGTAGTTTCACTGGCACCAAATACCATCAGCAGACGATCTTTAAATAAAAAGATAATGATAGTCATCAGCAGTGCCATCAAGATCATCAGCAGAAAACAGTTGGCCAGTATTGTTTCCGCGTCCTTGCGTTTTCCTTCTCCCATTTTAATGCTCATTAAAGGAGATCCGCCAACGCCGATCCACAGGGAAAAAGACGTAATCAGCGTCACAACAGGGCCACAGACGCCTACACCCGCCAGTGCAGTTTCTCCAATCTGTGGAATATTGCCGATAAAAATACGGTCTACGATACTGTACAGCACATTGATAAACTGGGCAAACATAGCCGGGATGGCCAGCCGAAGCACCAGTCCTTTCATTTCATCTGTCCCGAGATTATTTTCTCCCCGCAAAAGCGCTTCCTCCTCTCTTCTCTGGCATGAAATGGAACTGCGACAAACATAGCATAAGGAAACAAATTTCGTCAAGAGTTTTTTAAAAGTACAACCAGAATTTTTTTATCTGGTATTCTTCTGTTGACAGATGGTACAGCTTCTCTTATAATAGTACTGTATCTCGGATGCTTCGTTTGATACATTAGCGCCAACAAGTGTATAACTTGCTGGCGCTTTTTCACTCTTTTAGAACAGGAGGTCACAACATGGAGGAAAACAGCTTTTTGGAGGGAAAAATCCTGCCGTCTCTGATTAAATTTGCCATCCCTCTGATGCTTTCTTTGGTATTGCAGGCCCTTTACAGCGGCGTAGATCTGATGGTAGTAGGAAAATTCGGTTCTACCGCCAGCATTTCCGCTGTCTCTACTGGTGGGCAGGTGATGCAGTCTGCCACCGTCATCATTACAGGATTGACTATGGGCGTTACCGTTTTGCTGGGGCAGGCCATCGGTGCGGGGAAACAAGAAGAAACTGCCGCTATCGTTGCCGGACAGATCCGGCTTCTTATTGTTGTATCATTGTTTTTGACGGGTCTTTTGGTCTATTTTGCGGAAGACGCCGCCAGACTGGTCCATGTACCGGAAAAAGCCCTTCCCGAGGCTGTTTCCTATATCCGCATTTGCGCCTCCGGCATGATCTTTATTACGGCATATAACGCTGTCAGCGGCATTTTCCGCGGCATGGGAGATTCCCGATCCCCTTTTCTGTTTGTATTGATCGCCTGCATAATCAATATCATTCTGGATCTCATATTTGTGGGGATTTTTCATCTGTCTGCCGCTGGTGCCGCTATGGCTACCGTATCCGCTCAGGGATGCAGTTTTTTGTTCGCACTGCTCTATATGACTGCCATAAAGGATCGGCTCCCTTTTCGGATGACAAAAGACAGTTTTCGGCAAAAAGGAAGTATCCGTCGTATCCTTGCCATGGGGGTTCCCATTGCGGCACAGGATTTTCAGGTAAATATTTCTTTTCTGATTATAACCGCTATCATCAATACACTGGGACTTGTGGAATCCGCCAGCGTAGGCATCGCGGAAAAGCTCTTTATCTTTTTGGCTCTGGTCCCTATGAGTTTTATGTCAGCCCTTTCCGCCTTTGTGGCCCAAAATGTGGGCGCGGGCAAAACGGAGCGTGCCACAAAAGCCTTCTTCGCCGCTGTAAGGATATCCTTTAGCTGTGGCTTTCTGGTATTCCTGCTGACATTCCTTCAAGGAGATCTACTGGCGTCCATATTTACCTCAGACCCTCAGGTCATTGCTTCGACACAGCTTTATCTGAAAAGCTGCTCCTTTGAATATCTTTTTACAGCGGTGAATTTCTGTTTGCTGGGATATTTCAATGGCCGTGGGAAAACCAGATTTGTGCTGATTCAGGGCATATTGACCGTGTTTGCTGTCCGCATCCCTCTTTCCTACTGCCTGCGTATGATGCCCGGAACCAGTTTAATGCTGATTGGCGTGGCAGTCCCCCTCTCCGCCCTGTTTGAACTTCTGGTCTGCGCTTGGTATTTCCGCCGGCTTCAAAAAAACACTTCCTCCTGTGAAATATAAAAACATCCCCGAGAAATCTTATAATCAAAAGATCTCTCAGGGATGTTTTTTATACTTTATGCCGGTGCCAATAAGCCGAAGTAGGCCAGCACCACTATACCCAAAACGATTCGATACCAGCCAAAAACCTTAAAATCATGCCGCTTGATGTAGCCCATCAGAAATTTGATAACCAGAATAGACACCACAAAGGCGACTACCATGCCGGTAATCAAAATCGCCGCTTCCATTGCCGTAAAATGGAATCCGAACTGTACAATCTTCAAAAGGCTCGCGCCAAACATGACGGGAATCGCCAAAAAGAAGGTAAATTCTGCCGCAACTGTTCTGGAGACACCCAGCATCAGTGCGCCTACAATGGTTGCCCCGGAACGGGATGTGCCCGGGAAAATGGCTGCAATCAACTGGAAAAAACCAATATACAGCGCCAGACGGAAGGTGATTTCCGATAGTGCGTTGACCTTAGCGCCTTTGCCTTTATGTCGTTCCTCTACAATAAGGAAAGCGATACCAAATACAATCAGTGCCAGCGCAACCGTCGTGTAGTTATAAAACATTTCTTCGAATTTCTCGCTGAACAACAAGCCAATGACCGCCGCAGGCACACAGGCCACCAATATTTTCATCCACAGCCAGAAAATATCCAGATTGATATATGAAATCAAACCCGGCTTTTTCATTCTTCTGGTATAGACCGGTTTCTGGAAAGGAAAGATCTGGTTCCAGAAGATCACTACTACCGCCAAAATCGCCCCCAGCTGGATAACGACTTCAAACATTCTGTAAAATTCCTCTGAAACATCCAGGGGCATAAATTCATTAAATAGAATCATATGTCCTGTACTGCTGATGGGCAGCCATTCGGTGATCCCTTCAATGATACCAAACAGTGCCGCCTTAAATAACTCTATGAAATCCATAATTTACCTCTCATGCCTTTTTTATTGTCTTTGTATCTGTTCCATTATACTTTGTTTTTCCTGATTTATCCATGGAAGATGCCGTAAAATTTTCTTAATTTTCTTCCAGCAGCTGCTCCACTTCCTGCCGGTATACCTTGAGACTATTGGCTTTTCTGATTTTCTTCAAAGCTTTGCTGGAGTCTGGGAACATATACGCCCAATAGGCCCAAAGCTCTTTCATTTTAAACAGCGTATTTCTATCCCCAGACATATATTCCTCGTAACGGGCACACAGTTCTTCATGGAAGGCAGCAAATTCTCGCTTTTCCATAGCACAGCCGCCCCGGATTCTCCGGAAAAGAGACGGGTCCAAAAGCGCACCTCTGCCGATCATCATACCGGAAAGCTGCGGGAACATCTCTTTCATCTCCTTAAAATCCTCCACGGTGCAGATATCTCCATTATAACAAAGCGGCAGTTTGCATTCCTTCGCCACTTCTTTAAATATATCTCTTCTGGGCTGATTTTTATAATAGTCCTCCCGCACTCTGGCATGGAGAATCCATTCTTTCAGAGGATAATCCTGCAAAACCTCCATTAAGTCAAAGACCTCTTCCGGCTCTCGCATACCCAGACGTGTTTTAATGGAGATCTCCATTGGTGCATGTGCGCAGGCTTCTTCCAGAAAGCGGCGCAGTCCATCCAGATCCCGCAGCATTCCCGCGCCCTTTCCTTTTGCTACTACTGTCCCAGACGGACAGCCGCAGTTAAAATTGACTTCCTGATACCCCATTTCTGCCAGAACCCTGGCTGTACCTAGGAATACAGAGGCCCGGTTCGCCATGATCTGCGGCACCAGCCTAATACCTTCGTTATGCTCCGGCAAAACATCCCCTCGTTCCCGGTTTGTCATCCATTGATCCTGCACCGGTGCCAGAAAAGGCGAATAATACTGGTCCGCTCCACCAAAATGCTTTGCAAAAACAGTGCGGAAAATATATCCCGTGATCCCCTCCATAGGGGCAAAATACAGCTTCATAAAACTCTCCTTATCTCTTGTGACACATATGCTCTATCATATCACAGATCCTCTCCGGAAAAAAGCCCCTTCCACTGCTCCTTCCATTTCAGCCGCTTCTGTCTGCCGTAAATAGACGCAAAAGGAGAAAACAAATGGGCCATAAGACAAACCACCAGAAAGAACGGTGCCATGGAAAAACCGAATACCTCACAGCCAATCAGTATCGGCGCAAAAATAGTATTGGTTGCGCTGCCAAAAACAGTAGCGTATCCCAGCGCAGCTGTAAAAGCCACAGGCATCCCAAAGAAGCCGGAAAGCGCCACGCCCAAAGAGGCACCCATAGAAAACAGAGGCGTTACCTCCCCGCCCTGAAATCCAATGGCCAGCGTAAAAACAGTTAACAGCAGCTTGATTATCCAATCATAAGACAGAATTTCTTCTCCCGAAAAAGAGGCCGAGATTAAATTGGTTCCCAAACCGCAATATCTGCCCTTCCCCAGTACCATAAGACAAACCGTCAGAACAATGCCAAAGAAAAAAATCCGCTTTACCGGATGCGGAATCCACTGAACTGCTCTTTTTTTGGCCAGAGAAAGCAGCCAGGCGAAAAACGTCCCCGTCATTCCGAACAAAATGCCAAGAAGCAGAAGTTTTCCCCACATCGCCGGAGAAATGTCCGGCAATTCCAAAATCTCAACCGTAAATTTTTCCAGCCGCAGAAAAGAAGAGACACCATAGGCAGCGAAAGATGCCGTAAGAGCCGGCAGAAGGGCTCCCACAGCCAAACGGCCTACCAGCAATACTTCCACCGCAAAGGCGGCCGCTGCCAGAGGTGTCTGGAAAAGCCCGGCAAAGCCTGCCGCCATACCGACCATCAAATAAATACGGGCGGCTCCCGCTTCACTATTATTTCGGCTCATCCTGTTGGAGACAGCGGCGCCGATCTGCACAGCCACCCCTTCTCTTCCGGCACTTCCCCCAAAGAGATGGGTCAGCCAGGTACTAACCATTATCAGAGGAATCAATCTCGTGGGAATCCGCTGCTTTTCTCCATGGCCAACAGAAAAAACCAGCCCCATGCCTTCCTTGCTTTCGCCGCCCCATGTTTCATAGGCCCAAACCATGGCGGCCCCGGCCAATGCCAGAAAAGGCAAAAAATGCATTGGCGCGCTGTCCCGTATTTTTGTAATAAACAACAGCATATGCCCAAAAACAGCTGTAATAGCCCCTGCTGCCGCCCCAATGGGGATACTCCAGGCTATGATCTTCCACATATCCTTTCCCAGTCCAAATCGATATGGATGCATTTTCTCTGCCCCTTTCCCAATAAAAAAGCTGATGACACTGTAATAAAATCACAGAAGTCATCAGCCTTATTTCATGCGCTTTCGGTTTCCCGCGGGAGAACTTCATTCCCTTAAATTCTTATGTAGTTTATCATTGTTTTTTTCCGCTGTCAACCCTCATGGACACGCAATTCCAATACATCCGGTCTGGAGTAATGGCCGCTGCCGTCAAATTCCATACGGCTGGCCGGTACCTTATCCATATCCAAATCTGCGTAAATGATCTCTTCCTTATCCCATACAGGTTCTGTTTCGTAATGGCCGTAAGGGTCTACAACACAGCTGCCGCCGCGGCATACAATCTCCGGCAGTTTGGCGATTTCTTCCGGACAATGAAGATCCTTGGGATACATATCTCTGGTAAAGTACATATCGCAGTTGATAAAATAGCAATGACCTTCGATGGCAATATGGCGGATGGTGGCCTGCCATTCTTCGTTGTCGTTGGTATTGGGGGAAATGTACAGTGTCAGCCCCTTATCATAAAGAGCGACTCTTGCCAAAGGCATATAGCTTTCCCAGCAGATCAGGCTGCCCATAACGCCCCAGGGTGTTTCCGCCACAGGGAAGTAATCCTTGTTGGCATCGCCCCATACCACACGCTCTGCGCCGGTGGGTTTCAATTTTCTATGTACGGTAATCAGATTTCCTTCCGGATCAAAGAACAGGTTTGTGTTATACAGTGTTGCGGTTTGTGTATCACGTTCGGAAACGCCTACACTTACATAAGCGCCGGCTGCCTTTGCCGCAGCGCCAATGGCTTCTGTTTCCGGTCCGGGCACAACAACGGAATTGTCATAATACATTTTCCAGTCCAGTCTGCCTTCGGCATTTCTGCTTCCTACCGTAAAGCCAAAGGTCATGCCATAAGGATAGCCGGGAATAAACAGCTCCGGAAATACAATCAGTTCCGCTTTTTCTTTCGCGGCCTTCTGGATGTATTCTACTGTTTTCTTTGTGGACGCTTCCTTATCGAACATCACAGGAGCGGCCTGTACCACAGCAATACGACAGTTCTTTCTCAAGTCTTTCATGTGAATCCCTCTTTTCCGCAAAATATATTCGTAAGTTATTTAGTACATATATTATAACATATTTTACAGATAAAAGTACATCTTTTTTTCTGATTTCATCTTAAAACCCACACATATCCATAGTCAAATACAATGTCTTTGTGTTGGACGCAACGCCAACACCGGCATGGGTCATGGTTTCATCCGTAATAATGTTGAATCTGCCTGTATTTTTAAGCAGCTCAGTAAACAGCTCCGGCACATCTCCTCTGACATTGGCAATTACTTCGGAAGCCGTATGGAAATCTACAGCTTTTTTCTGCATCCTGGCAAAAGGCGTAGTACCATCGGGATTGTTATAATCGAAATAGTTCTGTTTTACCATGTCGGCGCTATGGTCCACGGAAGTTGCGGCCAAATTTTCTTCCCAAACCAAAGGTTCCTCATTTTCCAATACACGCAGTGTATTGATGAGTGCAAAAATTTCTTCGGCAATATCCTCACGAAGAGAAAGATTTGTACCGCTGGTCAGATGGTCGCCTTTGGCAAATGTCAAATCCGTTACAAGAACTCCACGAATCTGCCCGATATAATCCATGGGAAACATGACCTGAACAGTGTCATCCTCGTAAATCCCGCTGTGGCTGTACGCACTGATACGGATATCCGCGTCCATTTGAGAAGGCAGTTCAGGTACAGTTTTGCCATTCCAGACCATTTCGTCTGCCAAAATGTAAAACGTAATGACCTGATTCTTCTGGATTGATGCCAGCAGACAGATGTTATCATCCGCATCATATACATACCGTGTCAGACCATATACCGTATCATCCACGGAGGAAGGTTCTCCCCAAATGGATTTCAGCTCGGATACTGTCATACCCACGGAAATTTTCTTTCCATGAACAGATACTGAAGCGGCAGCAGTATACGTTTCCCCAGCTCCGGCTTCTTCCTGCGTGGGAGAATCTGGTTCCGGGCTTACTTCCTCAGAAGCAGCAGACTCCTCCTGCCCTTCCTCTTCCGCAATAGAACTCTCCGGCGTCGTAACCTGGCCGCCGCCTGTATATTCCTGCGCATATTCCATTACATTGACCAGTACCACAAGAGCCTCCTGTACCCTTAGGGAATTGTGAGGCAAAAATGTTCCATCAGTGTACCCAGACATAAATCCCGCCGCACTGATCTGGTGAATATAATTCTGACTGGTTTCTTTCAGACCGGAAATATCCGTAAAAGTACGGCTGTCTCCCTGCTCTTCCAGCGGAATGCCGCAGGCATTGAGAAGTCTGGACAGGATAATGCAGAGCTGCTCCCGGGTCAAGGGAGAATCAGGACGGAAGGTACCATCTCCCATACCGGAGATGATTTTCAGTTCACTGGCCGCAAGCACATCCGGGTCCGAACAATCCGTAAATGTACTTGTCCCGGAAGGAACCGCTGCTTTTCCGGTAATTTGTTCATATAATGCCATTGCCGACTGGCAAAACTCCGCGCGGGTGATAGGAGAAGTTGCTTTTTGCAGTAATGTCTCTGTGGCAATCCCATTTTCATAGGCCTTTTCCACCATTGGCCGGGCCCAGGACTGCGCATTTGTGGACACCGCCGCGAAAACAGGCTGTAATCCCATACAAACCGCAAGAATGGCTGCCAGCAGACAAGCCGTCAGCTTTTTCATACGATCACTCCTTTATGTTTCTGAATTTCTATGATTCTTTAATGGTCCATGGATCTAAAGATCCGAAAACATATTTTGTTCCGCCTTGATTTGAAATTATTATACCATACTTCCTGAAAATGGCAAGAAAAAGGCATGTATCCGCCATTTCTGCGACAAAATAAGTCAAAATAAAGTTGTAATTCTCCACTGAAGTGTATTTTTTACCATAAAAAGATCAAAACATTTTTTCCTCTCTCCAAAAAAAGAAGAGGCCCCGAAAGACCTCTTATGATTTGATTTATAACTGCTGCATCTGTTTTGCTACCTGAATCATAATAGCGCACTCCATCCGCTTACGGAAGAGCTGACAGCCGTATTCGTATACACCGGTAATATCCCCGGTCGCATGGTACGCATTGGCCGCGCAGCCGCCGGAACAGTAGAGTTTCGCCCAGCAATCCTTACATTCTTTTCTGGCATAAGCGCTGCAATGACGGAATTTATCCTGTACCGCTGTATTGGTCACGCCCTTCCATACATCCCCCAACAGATATGCCGGATCGCCTACAAACTGATGGCAGGGATACAGGTCTCCCCATGGAGTTACCGCCAGGTATTCCGTACCGCTGCCGCATCCTGTCACACGTTTATAGACACAGGGGCCGCCCGTCAGATCAATCATATAATGATAGAAGGTAATGGGTTTTCCCTCCGCTTCTCTGCGGAGCATATCCTTTGCCAGGATCTCATACTGCTCAAAAAGTACAGGCAGATCTTCCTCGGTCAAAGCATAGGGCTCATTAGGTGCGCAGACAACCGGTTCCATGGACAGTTCCGTAAAACCCAGATCCGCCATATGGAAAATATCTTTTGTAAAATCCACATTGCCATGGGTATATGTGCCGCGGACATAATAGCCCTGATTGTTTCTGCTTTTTACCAGCTTCTGGAACTTGGGCACAATTACATCGTAGCTTCCCTGTCCGCCCACAGTGCGGCGCAGTCTGTCATGGATTTCTTTTCTGCCATCCAGACTCAGAACGACATTATGCATTTCCTTATTGGTAAATTCGATCACATCATCATCAATGAGCAGGCCGTTCGTTGTCAATGTAAAACGGAAATACTTTCCTTTTTCTTTTTCAATGCTTCTTGCATAGGCTACCAGCTGTTTGACCACATCCCAGTCCATCAAAGGTTCTCCACCAAAGAAGTCCACTTCCAGATTTCTTCTGGAACCGGAATTTTCCACCAGGAAATCCAGTGCCGCCTTGCCCACCTCAAAACTCATGAGAGCGCGCTCGCCCTGATATTTCCCCTGGCTGGCAAAACAGTAGTCGCAGGTCAGATTGCAGGTATGTGCCACATGTAGACAAAGCGCCTTAACCACATGACTGTTTTCTTTAAAATGCAGAGCGATATCTTCATAAAGATCTTCTGCGAACAGTTTGCCATTTTTCTTCAATTCTTCGATGCCATCCAGAATTTCCTGAAGCTCTTCCTCATTGACCTCCGGCAGATGGCCATATTTTTCCAGTATTGCCGCTTTGATTTCTTCCGGCTGATGCTCCTCATACATCCCGATCATATCGTAGGCAATATCGTCCACCACATGAACGGAACCGCTGAAAACATCCAGCACAATATTATAACCATTTAATTTATACTGATGAATCATATGTATTTCCTCTCTTTTTCCCGAAAAAAAGTTCATTTCCGTAAAAAATCGCCGCCCATAACCATTTCGGACCATGGACAGCGATTTTCTCCTGTCAAAGATTATCTCTTTTCACACTGCTGGTTTGCAACACCACAGGATGTTTTGCAAGCAGACTGACAGGATGTCTGGCATTCGCCGCAGCCGCCGTTCTTTGCGCTGGCAGCCAAATCACGGGTATTCAATGTCTGAATATGTTTCATGTATCTCACCCCTTTACATTCTCGGTTGCCTTCCGTACTGGAAAGCTATCCCTATCTTATTTAATCATATCTTGCCTGTTCTGTCAAACCATAGCTGAAAATTCTGTATCCAAAGTTAAAACAAAAATTCTTTCTTCCAGGCTATACGCACTGTGGATTTCCACGCCGTTACGACGCATTATTTTCATTTTTTCCAGTATTTCTGCCGTAATTTCTTCCCCAGGAACGAGAAGCGGTATTCCTGGCGGATAAGCCCAGAAATAATCCGCCGATATTCTGCCGATGGCGTTTTCCGCAAAAACCGCCTCTTTTTCTGACTGTACGGCCTGCTCTATGGTACACACGGCGTTCGGCAGCGTCATTTCCTCCGGCGCTGTGAGATTCTGTTTTTTCAGTCCAGCGTCTATGCTGCGGAGGGCATCCGCCAGTCTACGCAGTCCTTCCTCGCTGTCACAAAGGCTTGTCATGGCCAGAACCGTATTTACCGTAGACATTTCCGTCTCCAGGAGAAACTTCTCTCTCAGCATCCTGGCAAGCTCCGGCCCTGTAAGATTCGTTTCCTGGGTTCCAATCAGTATTTTCCCCCGATCATGGGCATAAACCTCTTCCATGGGATAAAAGATCCGCAAGTGCTTTAGCTGGGAAGTTCTGGCGTAAAATTCCCTCAGCAATGCGGTATATTTAGGCAGGATATGGTTCTTATGTTTTTTCAGATATTCCACACAGGCTTCCATCGCGCCCAAAAACAAATAGGATGGACTACTAGTCTGAAATACGGCCAGCTGCCTTTGGACCTCCTGTTCCACGATTCTGCCACACCGAATATGCATAATCGCTGTTTGGGTCGGGCTGGGCAGCGTCTTATGAAGGCTCTGGATCACAATGTCTGCGCCGCACTGTATGGCAGAGGGTGGGAATTCTCCCATGCCCAGGTGGGCGCCATGGGCCTCATCAACAATCAGAATTCCTTCACGCCGATGGACCTCCTCCGCAATGGAGGCGATATCTGATAAAACCCCTTCATAGGTTGGCGAAGTGAGAAGTACCACACGACATTCCGGATGAGCATCCATGGTCTCCGCCACAGTCGTTGGTGAAATACTTCCGAAAATACCCCATTCCGGAATCAGTTCCGCCTGCAGATATACGGTTTTCAGACCACAAAGCTCCACGCCGTGATAGACCGCTTTATGGCAGCCTCGCGCCATCAAAATGGTATCTCCCCGCTTCGTGCAGGCTCGAATCGCCGCTAAAATGCCGCCGCTGCTGCCATTGACCAGAAAAAAAGAACGATCCGCGCCAAAAAAAGCGGCGGCTCCCTCCATGGCGTCTTTCAGAATTCCCTCCGCCTCATGAAGATTGTCAAATCCGCTGATTTCCGTAATATCCAGCTCCAGGGGCAGCGGTGAGGGAAAAGAAGTCTGCCGTTTATGACCCGGCATATGAAATGAATAAAACCCTGATCCACTATATTCTTTTAATTTTTGAAATAATGTCATGTTATACTCCTCTTCTGCCTGTAATCAGATAATATACACGGGATAAAACCTGTTTGTTTTTCTATTCTTTATCCTATCACACCTGCGGCTCTTTTCCAAATAAAAAAGAAGTCTGTAATAAATTATAGTCTCCCAAAAACAAATATCGCTGAAATCCTTGCAGTACAAGGAATTCCAGCGATTCTGCCTCATAAATAAAACGATTTTCCGATAGAAGTGACCACCACTTTCTTAAGCAGTGTCTGCTCCACTTTCTTTTTATTCTTCCTCTTCTTCTTTGCCCCAAAGTCCCTTCACATTTGTCAGGTCCCGCAGGCTCAGCAGATGCTTCTCTACCATAAACGCAGGATAATAGGAGCGTTTTGCTTTCCGCATTCCCGCGTGCCCCATATCCTCTTCTCTGTTGATATAAAGAACATCCTCACACTCATGCAGAACATACTGCTGGTTAATCATCGGGAAAAGACCATCAATCTCTGTATCCGCTTTTTCGATGTGTACCAGCTGGGTATCGTCCTGAAGACGCTCCCCTACGGTAAAGGCACGAAGTTTTCCATCCACAAAAATGGTACCGCCAGTCAGACCCAATGCATCCATGTTTCCCAGAGCCAGAGCAACGGATTTTTTCTCATCCGCCAATTCCGATGCGTCTTCCCGCTCCGCCATCCATTTATCGTAAAGCTTCAGGCAGTCGCCTACCAGGGCGGGTTCCAGCTTTCTGTACTCATAATCGGGATAGTTGGCAAGGAATTTATTGATATGATTCCGTTTACCGTGGAGCTTTTTGCCACGCAGTGTGGCCAAACTCTCTCTCTCATAGACATAGTCCCATGCGATATCTGCCGGCATGGAAAACATTTCCGGACAAGCCTCCAGCATTTTATCTCTGAACGGTGTCCATACGGAACGGAAGGTAGGCTCTACCCCTGCTGCCTTCATATAGTCTACGGCATCATACACAGCCTTACGGTAATCTACTCTCACGCCATATTTGGGAATCGGCGCCCAGAAAAACAAGGGAACCCCAGCGAAATCCAGTTTCACGTACAAACAGCTGTTCTTTTCCGCAAACTCCATTTTTCCATCTGCGCCCCAAATAAACATATTGGCAAAGGACAAATCAGAGCAGCCCAAATGCCACGGCTTTGTATAACTTTCCACCAGTTCTTTTTCCTGCAACGTAAAGGGCCGGAAACAAAACGTTTCCTGCAAATCTGCTTTCATTTCTTTCTCCAGACACTGCATTTCCGGCATAATCTCAGCCTCCATCTCTAATATTCATCAATAATATAACAAGGTACCTTCGGCAGCGCCTCCGCAATCTCCCGAAAACCTTTTTCATCTTTCACTTCTATCCAGGGCCGCTGTTCCTCCAGAGAGCGGTAACCAACCAATACAGGAAGAAGCTTTCCCGCCGAAATAACAAAAGACGGCGGTTTCTGGCTGTTCTTTCCGCTCAAATCAAAGCAGCCGTTGTTTTCTTCTATGACGGTATCCCGCAGACAAAAGGAGGATTCACTTTCCAGCCCAAGTCTTTCGAGCAACAGGGAAATATTCGCAAGACCCATAACCCCTTTAGGAAGGATCTTTTTCTCGCAGCAGGACAAAGTCACATCTGTATCCGGCGGCAGCTTTACGGAGCATTTTCGTCCGCCGCCCAGAGTAAGCAAGTCCTCCAAAAGCGTCTGCAACGCCTCTGTCTCTCCGGCCGCCTCTACACAGGTCAATTCATCCTGTGTCAAATAAAAACAGGCATACGCCGATGGGGAATCTTTTCGGTCTACAACGATTCTGCCGCCATCAGCGCTGTAATCATCCATTTTTCTGATAAAATCATCTACGCCGCGCAACACAATACCGCTGTATTTCCGGGCAAATTTATCATAACAGGCAAAGGCGTTTTTCCGCTCTTCCCCTTCCAGAAATATAAGCTCTTTCTTCTGGGTTACTGGCAGTTTCTCCGCCGTCAGATAACAGGCATCCGCAACGGTTTCGTGACCAAAAGAAAAATAACTTTCCAAAACAGCCGGTGTATGGACTGCCACCGCTTTTTGATGCTGGCGCAGTACCTTCATATTATATGAAAACATCCTGCCCATATAACCTCTTTTACGATACTGCGGATGAGTGCAGACACCGCAGAGCATTGCACCCTCGATCCGTTTGCCGCGGATAAGAATATCATAAGGAAACGCCTGCATGGCACTGGGCAGGATTCCATCCAGCTCCAAACACACGGAATAGGATGGGCAGAACCGATGGATAAAAAACCACTGGCAAAAGGCGTCACTGTCACCAAAACAGATCTGCCAAAGATCTCTATATGCTTTTTGATCCGACTGTTTCGCGATCCTGACCTGTTCCATGGTTCTCCTCCTTTTCCTTGTAGTTTGCTATGATTATTGTATAATAAATTTTAAGAAAAGTCAAATAACAATCATTATCAAATAATACTGGCAAAATTACTGTAATTTCTTCCGGCCTTCCGCCCAAACTGCCCGAAAAGCAGAAGGAAGCGCATATTCCTCCGTGATTCTGTCTGGTTCCAGCCATAAAAACGGGGTATCCTCTGTACTTTTTGTCTGAACAAAGTAACAATCCATGTCCCATTGAACATGTGTAAAAATATGTTTTCTGTGGCGCATCGGCGTAATTTCACCGTCCAATATCCCCCAAAGATGCAGCAGACTGGGCAGAGAGATCTCTGCGCCACCATTGGGCAGCTCCCATAAATTCGCCAGCAGCCCGGGACCTCTCTTCCGCAGCGCCACTCGTTTTCCGTCTGTCAGAAAAACTACCTGAAGCCGTTCCACAGTACGGGCTTTTTTCTCCCCTTTTACCGGATAAAGGTGAATCACGGACTGCCGGTATGCGCCGCAGTACTCCCGAAAGGGACAAATGCCGCATTTTGGCTCCCCATTTGGCAAACAAATTGTAGCGCCTACTTCCATCCATCCTTCATTGACATCAGAGGCAATTTCTCCAGTCAATACGTTCTCTAATTCTTCCTTCCAATATTTCTTCGTAGCTTCCAGTCCGATATCCTGCGCGTCCAGAAAAATTCGGGACAAAACACGCAGGACATTTCCATCTACGGCGGCATGTGGCAGACCAAAAGCGATAGAGGCGATCGCGCCAGCCGTATAGGTACCGATCCCCTTCAGGGAACGCAGTTTTTCATAATCAGCGGGAAGAGCGCCGCCATATTCCTTCATGATCTGCTGCGCCGCTGTCTGCATATTTCTGACCCTGCTGTAATAGCCGAGTCCTTCCCAAAGCTTTAAAATCAGTTCCTCCTCTGCCTCCGCCAAGTCCTTTATGGCAGGCAATGCCGCCAGAAAGCGCTCGTAATATGGCTTAACCGCCTCTACTCTGGTCTGCTGGAGCATAATTTCAGACAGCCAGATGCGATAAGGGTCCTTCGTCCTTCTCCATGGAAGATCCCGTTTATTTTCCCGATACCATTCGATCAGTAATGGCAGCAGCTGTTTCATCTCTTCTTCTCTCATACCATTCCTCGTTTCCGTTTTTGTTGTTTCCTTCCAGCAATAAGAAAGCCAGAAATCCTCTCTAAAGATCTCTGGCATAGATTCAGTTTTTATGCTTCTCTCTGACGGAATATCCGCAGATACACAGGAATCAGCAATCCACCAACACTATTGCCCAATGTCATCACAACCACAGCCGCCAGGCAGTGACCACTCCAAACACCTGCCAGACTGAAATAAAACATATTGGCAATTACGTGCTCAAAACCACTGAGAATAAATACCATTACCGGTACAAACACACCTATGGTGCGAATGGTAGAGCCGCTCTGATTTCTGAATACATCTACGGCAATAAACATCAGCATACCGCAGAATACAGCCAGTAAAAACAGGCTAAAAAACTCATCCTGTAATTTCACAGCGGCGATATTCTGCACTTTTTCCGCCATGGACTCATAGATTCGGCTGTTCCGTACCATAAAGGCAACAAGATAAGTGCCGCAAAAATTACCTGCCCAGGTAATCAAAAGCTCCAGGAGATAAACAGGTTTTTGAAATGCCAGATAACCAATCTTTCCTGTATACAGATGCAGCTGGAACACAACAACAGTAAACAGTCCCACGGCAAACAGAAAACTGCCTACCACGGGATTTCCCTGCGACAGATATACTGTACCGCCCATCCCAATCATCATACCCGCTAATATCGCGGAAAAAAATTGCCTGATTCGTTCCATGGTCATCCACCTTCCACAAAAACTAATACTTTCTTCTGTTTACAGTATACTTTTCCTGCCTTTTCTTGTCAATGTCTGACACCTTTTTCCCATAAACAAACACGATTTTACTCTTTTTCTTTCACATTTGTGTTTTTTTAAAAACCCCTTCTGTCCAAGAAAAGAAGATTGTGCTATAATCAATACATTGAAATTATTCTATTTATGTTTGGAGGTAATACCTATGGCTCAAGAATTTTGGAATCGCGCAGAAAACAAGCCCCTGCTGGAAGCTGTTAGTCAGGGAAAGGAAGTTATCTGGATCAATGAAAGACTCACATCCACTGAGGAAGCTATGTCCCAGATTCAGCTGACCATGGCTGACATTGATGACGCGGAAGCTCGGCTGGCTCGTTTTGCTCCTTTTATTCAGAAAGTTTTCCCGGAGACTGCACCCAGAAACGGTTTGATCGAGTCTCCTTTGACAGAAATTCCCAAAATGCAGAAAAAGCTGGAGGAAGAATATCAAACATCCATTCCTGGCAGACTGTTCTTGAAACAGGACAGCCATCTGGCTATTTCCGGCTCCATCAAGGCTAGAGGCGGCATCTACGAAGTATTGAAGCATGCGGAAGATCTGGCGTTGGAATACGGCAAAATCAAAGTAACTGATGATTATTCCGTATTCGCATCTGATGAATTCAAAAAATTCTTCAGCCAGTTCAAAATCCAGGTAGGCTCTACCGGCAATCTGGGCATGAGCATCGGTATCATGAGCGCAGCACTGGGCTTCCATGTTATCGTTCATATGTCCGCAGATGCAAAGCAGTGGAAAAAGGATCTCCTTCGTCAGAGAGGCGCTGAGGTTGTGGAATACGCTGACGATTACAGCAAGGCTGTTGAAGTTGGCAGAAAGAACTCCGACGCCGATCCCAAGAGCTATTTTGTCGATGATGAAAACTCTGTTACACTGTTCCTGGGCTATGCGGTTGCCGCAAAGCGTATCCGTGCTCAGTTTGAGGAAAAAGGCATTATTGTTGACGCGGATCATCCTCTTTTTGTCTATATCCCCTGCGGCGTTGGCGGCGCCCCCGGCGGCGTAACCTTTGGTCTGAAACAGATCTTTGGAGATAACGCTCATGTATTCTTTATCGAACCGACACAGGCGCCCTGCATGCTGGTAGGCATGGCATCCGGTCTGCAGAACGAAGTATCCGTACAGGACTTCGGCCTTACAGGCAAAACACACGCAGACGGGCTGGCCGTTGGACGCGCATCCGGCTTTGTCGGCAGCGTTATGAACCATATGCTGGCCGGCATCCTTTCTCTGGAAGACTACCATATTTACGACCTGATGCGTGATATCGTAAACACAGAGGATATTTTCCTGGAACCCTCCGCCTGCGCTTCCTTCTGGGGCCCTATCCAGCTCAAGAGCAAAGAAATGCAGAGCTATATCAAGAAAATGGGTCTGGAAGATAAAATGGCAAACGCGGTACATATTCCCTGGGCAACTGGCGGCAGTCTGGTTCCTCAGTCTATCCGGGAAGAATATATGCATACCCATTTGAAATAAGATGGCTTCACACCATCTTTATCATGGAAGGTGGACTTTATATTAAAATGATATTGTGCAGAAAGAAATAACATTTTTGCACAATATCAAGTCAAAACAAAAAACAGCTGAAATCCATATACCTGAAAGGATTTCAGCTGTTTTTATTTCACTGAATTTCTTTTTGTCCAGTTTTTTCAGTATCCGTCAGGAGCGCAAGGTACGCAGCTTTCTATGTTGCTTGTACAGCAGCTCTGTTTCCTTTTTTATTCTACTGTAATCTCATACTGCCCATTGTTTACGTCCACTACCAAAGTTGTACCTTGGTCGATATCTCCGGCAATAATCTTTCTTGCCAGCAATGTTTCAATATCACGCTGTACCAGACGTTTCAAAGGTCTTGCGCCAAAAGCGGGATCATAGCCTGTTTCAACAATATAGTCTTTTGCGGCATCAGTCAAACGGCATTTCAGCTGTTTATCCGCCAGACGTTTATTCAGATCTTTCATAATCAGATCAATAATATGTGTGATATTGTCCTTGGTCAGAGGTTTGTAGAATACAATCTCATCCAGTCTGTTCAGGAATTCCGGACGGAAGGAGTGACGGAGCAGCTCTTCCACCTGCCCTCTGGCATTATCTGTAATTTCACCTTTTTCATCAATGCCTTCCAGCAGATAGTTAGAACCCAGATTGCTGGTCAAAATAATGACCGTATTTTTAAAGTCTACGGTTCTGCCCTGAGAATCGGTGATTCTGCCGTCATCCAATACCTGCAGCAGAATATTAAATACATCGGGATGCGCCTTTTCCACTTCATCAAACAGAATAACAGAATAAGGCTTTCTCCGAACGGCCTCCGTCAGCTGGCCGCCTTCTTCATAGCCAACATATCCGGGAGGCGCACCAATCAGGCGGGACACGCTGAATTTTTCCATATACTCCGTCATATCAATACGGACCATGTTTTTCTCATCGTCAAACAAACATTCTGCCAGTGTTTTTGCCAGCTCCGTTTTCCCGACACCAGTAGGCCCCAGGAACAGGAAGGAACCAATGGGACGGTTGGGGCTCTGGATACCGGCACGGCTTCTCAGGATCGCTTCCGCAACCTTCTGTACGGCCTCATCCTGTCCAACGACTCTCTCATGGAGAATATCTTCCAGATGAAGCAGTTTTTCCCTTTCGCCTTCCATCAGCTTGGCAACAGGGATTCCTGTCCACCGCTCAATGATGCGGGCAATTTCTTCTTCTGTTACCTTATCACGAAGCAGTGTATTTTTATTGCCGTTCTCTTCGGCCTCTTTTTCCTTTTCTTCCAGCTCTTTCTGCAGCTGCGGCAGTTTGCCGTATTTCAATTCCGCCGCTTTATTCAGGTCGTATTTTCTTTCCGCCGCCTCGATTTCCGCGTTGACGTCCTCAATCTGCTCACGCAGTCTCTGTACAACACCAATGGCATCCTTTTCATTCTCCCATTTTGCCTTCAATGCGGCAAATTCGTCCCGCATTTCCGCCAATTCTTTCTGAATTTCTTCCAGATGCTCTTTGGACAGCTTGTCATCCTCTTTTTTCAAAGCGGCTTCTTCAATCTCATGCTGAATGATCTTTCTCTGGATCACATCCAGTTCTGTAGGCATGGAATCCATTTCGGTACGGATCATAGCACAGGCCTCATCCACCAAGTCAATGGCCTTATCCGGCAGGAATCTGTCGGAGATATACCGATTTGACAATGTGGCTGCCGCAATCATAGCCTGGTCCTGAATTTTAACGCCATGATATACCTCATAACGTTCTTTCAGGCCACGCAGGATAGCAATCGTATCCTCCACAGTGGGCTCATTTACCATAACCGGCTGGAAACGGCGTTCCAATGCAGGGTCTTTTTCAATGTATTGCTTATATTCATTCAGAGTCGTAGCGCCGATACAGTGCAGCTCGCCTCTTGCCAGCATAGGCTTCAACAGATTGCCCGCATCCATGGCGCCGTCGCTTTTCCCTGCACCAACAATAGTATGCAGCTCATCAATAAACAGGATAATACGTCCTTCACTTTTTTTAACTTCGTTCAGAACTGCTTTCAGTCGTTCCTCAAATTCCCCTCTGAATTTCGCACCTGCAATCAAAGCGCCCATATCCAAAGAAAAGATTGTTTTATCCTTCAAACTGTTCGGTACATCTTCTTTTACAATTCGCTGTGCCAGTCCTTCGGCGATGGCTGTTTTACCAACACCAGGCTCGCCGATCAGCACAGGATTGTTCTTTGTTTTTCTGGACAAAATCCGAATTACATTACGAATTTCATCGTCTCGGCCAATCACAGGGTCCAATTTTTTGCTTCTTGCCTTTTCTACCAAATCAGTGCCGTATTTTTTCAGCGCGTCATAGGTTGCTTCGGGAGAATCACTGGTGACACGTGTGTTCCCTCTTACGGTGGCAAGGATCTGCATAAAGCCTTCCTTTGTCACCTGATACTGACGGAAAATTTCCTTCAGCGCCTGATTAGGGCTGTTTACCATGGACATAAAAATATGCTCCACAGAAACATATTCATCCTTCATATTTTCCGCCAGCTTTTCCGCCGCTGTTAATGTTTTTTCCAGGTCAGAAGCCACATAAGTCTGGCCACCGGTTGCTCTGGGCAGTTTTTTTACTTCCTGTTCTACCGCCATGGTAAATCCATTCAGATTGATATTCATTTTCTGCAGCAGCTGGGGGATCAAACCATCTTCCTGCTGCAATAACGCCAACAGCAAATGCTGCTGATCCATCTGCGGGTTACCATATTCTACAGCCATAGACTGGGCGTTTTGAATGGCTTCCAAAGATTTCTGTGTAAATTTTTGCAGGTTCATAACCATTCCACCTTTCTACGTATTGATTTCCATATTTTGTGTGTCTTTTTTAACACATACCTATTATACATTGTTAGCACTCACTTGTAAAGAGTGCTAACAATATTTTATCAACAAATTTTTTCTCATTTTTGAAAAAAACTTGTGCAAAAATAAACATGAAAAAAGCGAGGAAATCTCCTCGCTTTTCAAATTGGATTCCGGCGACCATCTACTCTCCCAGGCAGCTCCCCACCAAGTACCATCGACCGCTTAGGTCTTAACCGTCGTGTTCGGAATGGGAACGGGTGTGTCCCCT
>NZ_JACSNY010000011.1 GCF_016902535.1 Anaerotignum lactatifermentans
TGTTTCAAAAGGTGTACTTTTTGAGCAGAAAAAAGGGGCCAATCAGAATTGGTATCAGAAGAGATATATTTGGGAAAAATAAGCCATAAGGAGGGACATAGATGGAAGAACATAAAAATCAGAGCAGAGGACTGCTGGAATATCTGGCATCTCATACAGGCTGTATGTATATATCGGATCTGCGCTGCCCGGATCATACAGCGAAACTAAAGGAAATTCTTCCGGAGGTTCCGCTTATGGATTACAGTGCATGGGAATGGAACGATGCTGTTTTTTATATTACGGGCGAAAAGCGAAGCTTTCAGACCCAGAAGGAAGCGCAGGAGCATCTGTGTCAGTATCTGGAGCAAGGCGTGGCGGAGGAAGCGAAATAAGAGACGATCAGGGCAAAGGGAAACCTTTGCTCTTTTTTTTATAAATAATAAATAAATTTTACTGGCGGGAAAAATGAAAAGACAGAAAAACATTGATTTTTCGGGAAGAAAAAGGATTTTTTTAAAAACAGGACGATTCTTGTCTTTTCTTTGAAGAAATGGTATAGTAAAAAAAGGATTTTATGCGTATTTTGACAGAATAAAGAAAAAGGTGTGGAGCAGTATGAACAATCCGATCATTACCCTGGAAGGGGTAGAGAAAAAATATGGAAGCAACCATGTCGTAAAGAATATGAACCTGGAGATCGCCGAAGGGGAATTTCTGACACTGCTGGGGCCTTCCGGCTGCGGAAAGACGACCACCCTGCGTATGATCGCCGGTTTTGAGGAAGCCACCAGCGGCATCATCAAGGTGGAGGGAGAACGTATCGAAAATAAGGAGCCTTTCCAGAGAAACGTCAACACAGTATTCCAGAATTATGCTCTGTTTCCGCATATGACAGTATTCCAGAATGTGGCCTATGGCCTGACCATTAAAAAAGTGCCGAAAAAGGAAATTGAGGAGCGGGTCATGGAAATGCTGCAGATGGTGCAGCTAGAGGGCTATGAGAAAAGAAAGCCCGATGCCCTTTCCGGCGGCCAGAAGCAGAGGGTAGCCATTGCCAGAGCGTTGGTAAACAGGCCCAAGGTGCTGCTTTTGGACGAGCCTCTGGGGGCTTTGGACCTGAAACTGAGAAAGCAGATGCAGATCGAGCTGAAACGGCTTCAGAAAAAGCTGGGAATTACGTTTATCTATGTTACTCATGACCAGGAAGAGGCCTTGACCATGAGCGATCGTATCGCTATCATGCGGGATGGACGCATTGAGCAGATGGCTTCTCCTAAGGAAATTTATGAGCATCCCGCCACAAGATTCGTGGCAGGCTTTATTGGTGAGTCCAATATTTTTGACGGCAAGGTCATTGACGTGAAAGATGGACTGCTGTGCGTGGAAACAGAGGCGGGCAGACTTCTGGTTCGCGGCGAGTATTTCGAAGTGGGCGAACAAATGCATGTATCTATCCGCTCTGAGTATCTGGAGGTTTCCACATCCCATGTGGAAGGATTTACCATAGAGGGCAAAGTCAAAGACTTTATTTATCAGGGGTCTGTGGTAAAGACCGCTGTGGATCTGGCCAACGGCCAGGAAGTAAAGTATTCCCGGTTTGAACAGGACCAGACAGTTTCTCCCGGGGAAAAGGTTTATGTATACTGGCGGCCGGAAAAAGCGGTTGCCATTAAGAAATCAGAGCGGGAGGCGGTGGAATGAGTACATATACGGCACCGAAAAAGAAAAACCTGCTGCCGAAGCTGGCTATGGCCGGACCTGTATCTGTATGGATGATCCTTTTTGTGACCATTCCCATGCTGTATGTCATTTTCATCAGCTTTATGTCCCGTGGGGTCTTTGGGGATGTGGTCTATGAGTTTTCCATGGAAAGCTACCAGACCATTCTGGACCCGACCTATTTCCAGGTTATCCTGAAATCCTTGAAGGCGGCGGGGATGACGACAGTATTATGTCTTTTGATCGGCTATCCTTTTGCCTATATCATTGCCAGAAAGCCTAAGGATGTGGCAGCGAAGATGATTACGCTGCTGATGATCCCTTTCTGGACCAATTCCCTGATGCGTCTGAACAGCTGGCTGCTGCTGTTCCAGACCAGCGGCCCGGTCAATAATTTTCTGGTAAACACAGGGATTGTGGATAAGCCCATCTCCTTTATTTATACGGACGAGCTGGTACTGATCGGTTTGATTACCAATATGCTGCCTTTTGCGGTGCTGCCTATGTACAGCACCATTGAAAAGCTGGAAAAATCCATGCTGGAGGCGTCGGCGGACCTGGGGGCCAACCCCAGAACGACCTTCTGCCGGATTACCCTGCCCATTACCTTCCCGGGCATCTTTTCCGCCATTATCCTGACCTTTATCCCCAGTCTGGGGATCTATACCGTAACGGATATGCTGGGCGGCGGCAAGGTCCTGTTTATTGGTAATATTATCAAAAACCAGTTCGGCTCTATCCGAAACTGGCCTCTGGGGGCGGCGCTTTCCGTGCTTTTGATTGTGGTGACCATGCTGCTGATCTTTATTTACACCAGATTCGCCAAGATCGAAGATATGGAGGTGGTGTAAATGGAGGGCGTATCCAATCGAGCGAAAAAAGAAAGAAGAAACCGTATTCTGGGAGACATTTACGCCTTTTTGGTCTATGCTATCCTGTATATCCCTATTGCGGTAATGATGGCCTTTTCCTTTAACAACCAGAGATACAATTATTATTGGAATGGCTTTACGACCCAGTGGTATGGCAAGCTGCTGAACAACTCGGCGCTGCTTTCCAGTCTGTGGTACAGTTTGATTATCGCGGTACTGAGCACCATTATTTCCGTTGCCATTGGCACCATCGGCGCTCTGGGCCTGAAAAAGTATGAGTTCCGTGGGAAAAAGGCTGTCAACAATATGCTGTATATCCCCATTATCGTGCCGGAAATCGTTATGGCGGTGGCACTGCTGGTTATCTTCATGAAAATCGGCCTGTCTTTGGGGCTGGGCAGTATTTTGATCGGCCACTGCACCTTCTGTATCCCCTACGCGGTGGTAACCATCAAGGGGAGAATCAGCGGCGACAGCAATACGCTGGAAGAAGCGTCCATGGATCTGGGGGCCAACCGTGTCCAGACATTTTTCCGGGTGACACTGCCCAATATTTTCCCCGGTGTTATGAGCGCGGCGTTTTTGTCCTTTACCCTGTCCTTTGACGACGTCGTTATGAGCAATATGCTGGCAGGGGCCAGACAGTCCACGCTGCCGGTGCTGATCCTGTCCATGAACAAGAGCGGCATTACGCCGGATGTGAACGCGTTGGCGACTATCATGATTCTGGTCATCGTTGCGGCGATGATTTTGAATAACATTATCCAAAGCTCTTTGAAGAAAAGAAGAGCAAAGTATTAAAAGGGAGGTCTTTATTATGAAAAAGTTACTGGCAATGCTGCTGGCAGGCGTGATGACACTGTCTCTGGCAGCCTGCGGCGGTTCCACAGACGCGGACACTGCCACAGACGACACAAACGCGGAAGCAAGTACTGAGCTGAATATTTATATGTGGCAGCAGTACATTTCTGACGATCTGATTTCTGCGTTTGAAGAAGAAAACAACTGTACTGTAAACCTGTCCTACATGAGCGACAACGCGGATGCCATCAATAAGCTGACAGCAGGCGGCGGCGACGAATACGACCTGATTATGACCTGTGACGCTTACATGGAATCCCTGATTGCGGGCGGCTATGTAGAAGAAATCAATCTGGACAACGTACCCAATTCCGCCAACATCAACGACGCGTACTGGGTATCCAAAGGCTACTGCGTACCTTACCTGATGAACTACATCTATGTAGTTTATGATTCCGAGACATGTCCTATCGAGATCACAGGTTACAACGACCTGATCGATCCCGCCCTGAAGGGTCAGATCTCCACCATCGACGGCGCTAGAAACCTGTTCCCTATGGCTCTGGTAGCTCTGGGCTATGATCCTAACTCCACCAGCGAGGAAGAAATCGCCGAAGCTTATGAATGGCTGGTAAAATTCAACGACAACGTAGCCGCTTACGGCAACGCGGAACAGAACCTGACCAACGGCACAGTATCCGTTGCAGTTACTTATGACGGCAACGCATCCTGGGCAATGGCAGAAAAAGATACCATCAAGATCGCTGACTTCACAGACGACGCAATCCAGCTGGGTATGGACCTGTATGTAATCCCTACTGGCGCGAAACATGTAGATCTGGCAGAAAAATTCCTGAACTACATCTGCGATCCTGAGGTAATGGCAAAGAACCTGGACGAATTCCCTTACTCCTGCCCGAACGACGCGGCAGTAGCGGCAGCTTCTGAAACATACCAGAACGACCCCGCTAGACAGTTCGATTATAAAGAAAACGTATTCTTCCAGGAAGACGTTGGTGACGCTATCACCATCTACAATGACTACTATCAGAAACTGAAAGTTGGAGAATAAGAATGATGTTAAAGTTTGACGAACAGAAACAAATTGACAGCGTAAACGGCGCGCTGGCTCTGCGCCCGCAGATCGAGGAGATCGTGGGCAAAATCTGCGCCGAGGGATACCGCAATATCTGCTGGCTGGGGATCGGCGGCACATGGGCTTCCTGCCTTCAGGCGGAAGTACATATGAAGGAGATGTCCGCTCTGGATTTCTTTGTGGAAAACGCGGCGGAATACATCACCACCGGCAACAAACGGGTTGGCAAGGGCACCATTGTGATCCTTTCCTCTGTTACCGGCAGCACCATTGAAATGGTGGAGGCTGTAAAGAAGGCCCAGGCAGACGGCGCAAAGGTCTTTGGCTATATTGACAAGGAGACGGCGGCACTGGCGGAAATGGTGGATTACTGCATTTCCTATCCCGCCAATGAACAGCTGAAGTTCTTCATGACAGCGGACGCTTTTATGAAAAACGCGGGCGAGTTCCCGGAATATGACGCTTTTTACGCGGAAATGGACCAGTACCTGGCAAAAGGTCTGGTGGAAGTGGAAAAAGCGGCCGATGACTTTGCCCAGGCTTACGCCGAAAAGCACTGCGAGGATCAGATCCATTATTTCGTAGGGGCCGGCAATCAGTATGGCGCTACTTATTCCTATGCTATGTGCTATTGGGAGGAACAGCACTGGATCAGAACAAAATCTATCCACAGCGCGGAGTTCTTCCACGGCATGCTGGAAATCGTAGACAAAAATACGCCTGTGACCGTATTTATGAGCGAGGATTCCCAGAGAAAGCTGAGCGAGAGAGTAGCGGCTTTCCTGCCGAAGGTCTGCGCAAACTATACCATCATTGATACGAAGGATTACGCCATGGCTGGCATCAGCGAAAAATTCCGCGGCCATATCAGTCATCTGGTGATGCACGCTGTCACCAACCGCATTGATGTGCATATTGAGCGGATCAACTGCCATCCCATGCCCATCCGGAGATATTACAGACAGTTTGATTATTAAAATCTGATTGTCCCAAGGCTGCTGTGAAGAAATTTGCGGCAGCCTTTTTTCACAAAAAACCTCTTGGGAAAAAGGAGGAAGATCATGAGACTGGGATTGTTTACCTGCGGGTACCAGCGGTACTCTCTGGAGAAAGCCTTTGCGGACGCCCGGCGCTTTGGCTATGACTATATCGAGCTTTGGGGCGGTTTCCCCCACGCCTGTGTGGAGGATTTGAAAACGAATACAACGGCACAGATCCGTGCCTTGACAGATAAATACGAAATGCCGGTGGAATGTTTTACGCCGGAGCATAACGCCTATCCCTTCAACTATATGATGGGCAGTGAGGCCCAATGGGAGCGGAGCATGTCCTATCTGGAGGATGCCATCGACGTTACGGCGGAGCTGGGGGCGAAGAAGATGCTTTTTTCCGCCGGACATGCCGGCTACGAAGCAAGGGAGAAAGAAATTTTCGCCCGATTGGAAAAAAGCCTGCGCAGGTTGGCGGATTACGCACAAAAACGAGACGTGACACTGATATTGGAGCCATTGACGGTCTATGAAAGCAACGTCATCTGCGGCCTGCGGGATCTGGACCGGGCCCTGACGGCGGTGGAGCACCCCCATCTGGCGGGGATGTGCGATCTGGCGGTGCCCTTTACGACGGGGGAACCGGCGGCGGAATATGTAAAAAGACTGGGAAAACGGTTCCGGTACCTGCATATCATTGACAACGACGGCGTCAGCGACAGCCATCTACTGCCGGGAGAGGGAAGGATTCCCCTGCGGGAGGTATTGACGGAGATCCGACGGGCAGGATACGATGGGCAGGCTACCATTGAACTGGTGACGGGCTATCTGAAGGAGCCTTCTGTTTACGCGGGACTGGCCATGAAAAGAATACGGGAAGCATTGGAGGAAGACTAATGGAGAAAAAAATCAGAATCGCCGCGGCAGGCGACAACTGTATGGATGTTTATGATAAGGAAGGGACGGCCTATCCCGGCGGGAACCCCCTGAATGTGGCGGTCTATGTGGCAAGACTGGGAGGAGAATCCACCTATGTGGGTGCTGTGGGAACGGACCGCTACGGCGAAATGATGATAGAAGCCATCCGGAAGAAAGGTGTGGATGTGTCCCACTTAAAGGTACTGGAAGGTAATACCGCCGTGACCCATGTGGAGATCGTGGACGGTGACCGTATCCTGGGCGAGTATGAGGAAGGTGTGCTGGCGGATTTCCGGCTGGAAGAAGAGGATCTGGACTTTCTCAGCGGGTACGATATGGTGGTTTCCGGTCTGTGGGGCATGTGCGAGCGGCAGCTGCCGGCCCTGAAAGCGCGGGGAGCGGTCATTGCCTTTGATTTTGCTACCAAGCCGGAGGACCCGGTGGTGGATATCGCCATTGGTTCCGTGGACTACGCTTTTTTCGCCGATGACGAAAAGAATGAGGAAGAACTGAAGGAATTTATGAGAAAAATGTATGCCAGAGGCCCGAAGCTGGTGGTGGTGACCAGAGGCGAAAAGGGCAGTATGGCTTACGACGGGGAGCGGTTTTATACCCATGGCATCGTACCCTGTCAGGTGGTGGATACTATGGGCGCGGGAGACAGCTTTATCGCCGGGTTCCTCTATGCTGTCTGTCAGGGGAAATCTGTTCCCGAGGCCATGGCGGACGGCGCTGCCAACAGCAGTATTACCATTGGCTATGCTGGGGCGTGGTAATGGGGAAAATGCTCTGGACGGCAGAGTTTTCCAATGATATAATGAGATAAAATTTCATATCTACAATCCACAGATAGAGAGGAAGCCGGTGAAAGACCAGCACTGTACTCAGCAACCGTGAGCGCCTTCGGGCGTAAGTCGGGTCGTCTGTATCTGGGGAGTTTATGCGAACCTCTGTGTGGCGGAGCGAAAAGCTCGTGGCAGCATGAACTGCAAATATTGTACGTTTTTTTCCAGCAGTTTGTGTCGAGGTGCGCCTATATTTGGGCGGCCTCGTTTTTTTTCGTACGCCAAAAAAGAGACGGGGCAAATTATGGAAGGAGACGGTATATGAAGAGAAAAGCAGGAAAGACTTTGGCGGCGGCATTTGCTCTGGCGGCGGCTCTCAGCGGCTGCGGCGGCGCCCAGACAGAGCAGGAGACAAAGGACAAGGCAGTGCTGGCGGTCAGCTTTGGCACCAGCTATGAGGACAGCCGGGAAAAAACCATCGGCGCAGTGGAAACGGCCTTACAGACGGCGTTTCCCGATTATGAGGTGCGGCGGGCCTTTACCAGCCAGACCATCATCGACATTCTGGCGGAGCGGGATGACATTCAGATTGACAACGTGACGGAGGCTTTGGAGCAGGCCGTTGCGGACGGGATCGAAACACTGGTGGTACAGCCTACCCATTTGATGAGCGGCTATGAGTATATGGATTTGGCCAAGGAACTGACGGAGTATAAGGATTCCTTTATCCAGGTGGCGCTGGCAAAGCCGCTGCTGAGCGGTGAGGCGGACTTTGACGCAGTGGCGGAGGCCATTGTGGCGGATACGGCCGCTTACGCCCAAGAAGGCACTGCCATCTGCTTTATGGGCCACGGCACGGAGGCCGATGCCAACGGTGTTTATGAGAAATTGCAGGAAGTCCTCCGGGAAAAAGGTCATGAGAATTACTTCATCGGTACTGTGGAGGCGGAGCCTTCTTTCGAGGATGTGCTGGCGGGAATCAAGGCTGGCGGCTATACCCGCGTGGTGCTCCAGCCCTTGATGCTGGTGGCGGGAGACCACGCCAATCAGGATATGGCGGGGGATGGCGAGGATTCCTGGAAAACCTGGTTCACCAAAGAAGGCTATGAAGTGGAATGTGTGATCCGCGGTCTGGGAGAGATTCCGGCCATTCAGGAACTTTATATCACCCATACCCAGGCGGCTGTGGACAGCTTAGAAGAATAAGGACATAGGCGCATGGATACTCTCGTGGAACACCAACAGAAGAGGAGGTTCATGCGCTTTTTTTCAATAAGAAAGGGAGGAAGGACAAAAATGAAAAAATTATGGATGATGGTACTGCTGCTGGCACTGTGCGCCGGATGCGGCACGGGACAGACACAGGATGACGCGGAAAATGCGGCACCCGGAACAGAAGTCAGCCAGACAGACGGCTATACAGAGGGGAAATATTTTATTGATGTAGATTCCAGTTCTACCATGTTCAAAGTAGTCAGCGCCGTATTGAATGTGGAAAACGGCGAAATGACGGCGGATCTGACTTTAAGCGGACAGGGCTACGGCTATTTGTATATGGGCACCGGAGAAGAGGCCCAGCAGGCCCCTGCGGAGGAGTACATCGGCTATATAGAGGGCGCGGACGGGGCCTATACCTATACTGTCCCGGTTGCCGCTTTGGATCAGGAAATTGACTGTGCTGCATGGAGCATCAAAAAAGAAGCATGGTATGACCGTGTGCTGGTATTCCGTTCCGAAACCATCCGACCCTGGGTGGAGGACGGCACCTATACAGTTGAAGCCACATTGGAGGGCGGCGGCGGAAAAAGCACCATCACTTCTCCTCTGACACTGACCATTCAAAATGGGCAGATGACGGCAAGAATCGAATGGAGCAGCCCTTATTATGATTATATGGTAGTGGATTTTGTGGAATATCTGCCGGTGAACACGGAAGGGAATTCCGTTTTTGAAATCCCGGTGAAGCTGGATACGCCTATAGAGATTACGGCGGATACCATCGCTATGAGCGAGCCCCACGAAATCGACTATGTTCTGACACTTTCCGGGGACACCCTCCAGAAAGCCTGAGAAGAAAGGATGGTAGCGGATGAAAGGAAGGTTATTCCGGCTTTGGAAGGCAGCGGTGATATTCCTGCTGATGGCCTTTCTGGCCGCCTGTGGAAAGACAGCCGAGGAAACGGCAGAGGGAGCGGGCCATTCCTGGGAGGAACTGGCTTTTGAGGAAACGGTGCCGCTGGAGTATGCGGAGAATTTTTCCATTACAAAAACAGAAGAGGGCTATGCGCTCATTTCCATTGCGGAGGAAGGCGATTATCTGGTGGTGCCGGAAGGAATGGAGATTCCCGCGGCGGTGCCTGCGGAGGTGGCTGTGATCCAGCAGCCGGTAGAGAACGCCTATCTGGCGGCGACATCTACCATGGCCTATTTTTGCGCCATGGATGGGCTGGACGCTCTGGCCTTTTCCGGCGTGGAGGCGGACGGCTGGTATCTGGAGGAAGCCGGAGAAGCCATGGAAGAGGGCAGGCTGGTGTTTGGCGGAAAATATAATTCCCCAGACTATGAGCGGCTTGTGGCGGAGGGCTGTCCTCTTGCTATTATGTCTACCATGATCTATCATACACCGGAGGTCAAGGAAAATTTGGAGGATTTAGGTATCCCTGTTCTGGTGGATCGTTCCAGCTATGAATCCCACCCTCTGGGGCGGACAGAATGGGTCAAGGTTTACGGGACACTGCTGGGGAAAGAAGCACTGGCGGAAGAACTGTTTTCGGAACAGACAGCCCGGCTGTCGGAAATCCCGGAGGAAGCCGATACCGGCAAGAAAGTGGGATTTTTCTACATCAGCAGCAGAGGATACGCCAATGTGCGCAGGACGGGGGATTATGTATCCCGGATGATCGAGCTGGCGGGAGGAGAATACCTTTTCCCGGATCTGGGCGGCGGGGACAACGCTCTGTCTACCATCAATCTGCAAATGGAAGAATTTTACGCTGCCGCCAGAGAGGCGGATGTGCTGATCTATAACAGCGCCAGCGGCCAGCCCCTGACTTCCATAGAAGAACTGCTGACACTGTGCCCTCTGCTGGAGGACAGCAAAGCGGTGCAGAATGGGGATGTATGGTGTACCGCGGAAAATATGTTCCAGTCTACCATGAACCATGGGGATATGATCGGAGAATTCCGGACGGCCATTCTGGGAGAGGACGACACCGGACTGGAATACCTTTACAGACTGAATTAAGAAAGGAGGGGCAGGATGGAACAGCGGAAAAAACTGACATGGACCATTTGTTTTCTGGCCATGGCCGCGGCGGCGGCAGTGCTTTTTATCTGGAATCTGAACGCCGGCACCGTCCCCCTTTCCGTGGGATATGTGGCGGAGATTCTGCGGGGAGGTCATATGGGAGAGGCAGCCTACCGCATTGTCTGGGATATCCGCCTGCCCCGTATTCTGGCGGCGCTGCTTTTAGGCGGCGCTTTGTCTGTTTCCGGGTTTTTGCTCCAGACCTTTTTTCAGAACCCTATCGCGGGGCCGTTTGTACTGGGGATCTCCTCCGGCGCCAAGCTCATTGTGGCGCTGACTATGATTTTTCTGCTGGGACGGGGAATCATGGTTACTTCCGGCGCCTTGATTCTGGCGGCTTTTGCGGGGTCTATGGTCTGCATGGCCTTTCTTCTGGTGCTGAACCGAAAGGCCGGGAGTATGGCGGTATTGATTATCGGCGGCGTTATGATTGGATATATCTGCTCCGCCGTAACGGATATTGTGGTGACCTTTGCCAGTGACGCTGATATTGTGAATCTGCATAACTGGTCCATGGGCACTTTTTCCGGTACGAACTGGGACAACGTGCGGATCATGACACCGGTGGTGCTGGCCGGTGCGGCGGGGGCTTTCTTCCTTTCCAAGCCCATTTCTGCTTACCAGCAGGGCGAGGACTATGCCAGAAGCGTCGGCGTAAACGTCCGGCGGTTCCGGATCTGGCTGATTTTGCTCTCAGGGCTGCTGTCCGCTTGCGTGACGGCCTTCGCCGGGCCCATTTCCTTTGTGGGTATCGCGGTGCCTCATCTGGTGAAAAGCCTTTTGGGAACATCGAAGCCAATTCTGGTGATTCCCGGCTGTTTTTTAGGGGGCGCGGTGTGCTGTCTGCTCTGCGACCTGATTGCCCGGACCATATTTGCCCCTACGGAGGTCAGCATCAGTTCCGTGACGGCAGTATTCGGCGCGCCGGTGGTGATCTGGCTGCTTGTGACACGGCGGAAGGAGCGTTGAGATGGAAGAGAAAAGAGAAAGAATCCTGCGGGCGGAAGATCTGTCAGCGGGGTATCAGAAAAAGGCCGTGGTACAGGGAGTAACACTCTCTTTGGAAGCGGGAAAAATATTGACGCTGGCAGGCCCCAACGGCAGCGGGAAGTCCACACTGCTCAAAACGGTGGCGGCGCAGCTTTCGCCGGTAGGCGGCATGGTCTGGCTGACGGGAAAGCCTCTGGCGGAGTTTTCCGGCAGAGAATTGGCCCAAAAACTGGCTTTGGTACTGACCATGCAGCTGCGGACGGAGCGCATGACCTGCTGGGACGTGGTGACGGGAGGCAGGTACCCTTACACGGGGCGGCTGGGTCTTTTGTCGGAGCAGGACCGGCTCAAGGCGGAAAAAGCCATGGAAATGGTGGGGGCACTGGAACTGCGGGAGCGGGATTTCAACGCCATTAGCGACGGTCAGCGCCAGCGGGTGCTGTTGGCCAGAGCCATCTGTCAGGAGCCGGAAATCATTGTGCTGGACGAGCCCACCAGCTTTTTGGACATCAAATACAAAATAGAACTGCTGTCGGTGCTGCGGCGTCTGGCGAGAGAGGAGAAAACGGCCATTCTCCTGTCTCTTCATGAGGTGGAGCTGGCACGGAAAATTTCTGATGAGGTGCTTTGCGTCAAGGACGGCGGGATCTTGGAGGCCGGGCCGCCGGAGCTGGTGCTGTCGGAGGAGGGCATCTGCCGGCTCTATGACCTGAAAAGAGAGGAATACCGGGCCTATTATGGGCAGGAACGTCTGGAGCATTATATTGAGACCGGCGGAAAGCGTCTGCGCTGCGGCTATACCACAGGCACCTGCGCCGCTTTGGCGGCGGCCGCGGCGGCACAGATGCTTTTTTCCGGCAGTGCGCCGAAGAAGGTGGGGCTGATTACTCCGAAGGGTATTCCGGTGGAGGTAAGCCCCGTCCATTGTTCTCTGGAACGGGAGACAGCCCGCTGTGCCGTAATAAAGGACGGCGGAGATGACATTGACGCTACCACGGGGGCGGAGATTTTCGCGGAGATAAAGCGGCGGAAAGAACCGGGGATTTTGATACAGGGCGGCAAAGGCGTAGGCCGGGTCACAAAGCCGGGACTGGATCAGCCCGTGGGAGAGGCCGCTATCAACCGTGTGCCCCGGCAGATTATCCGGGCGGCAGTGGAACAGGTCATGGAAACCATGGAAGAGGAAGGCGGCCTGGAGATCACCATTTCTGTGCCGGAAGGCGAAATCATCGCCAAAAAAACTTTTAATCCACAGCTGGGGATTGAGGGCGGCATTTCCATCATTGGTACCTCCGGTATCGTGGAGCCTATGAGTTTACAGGCGCTGCTGGACACGAAAAAGATAGAACTGCGGCAGGTGGCGGTACAAGACCCGAAGCGTGTGGTCTTTACACCGGGAAATTACGGTATGGATTTTTTGCGGGAATATCTGGCAAGGGAAACGGAAGGCGTTCCTGTGGTGGTCTGCTCCAATTTTATCGGAGAACTGCTGGATGCCGCCGGCAGTGACGGAGTGGAACAGGTACTGCTGGTGGGACATATGGGCAAGCTGGTAAAACTGGCGGGGGGCGTTATGAATACCCACAGCCGCTATGCCGACTGCCGGACGGAGCTGTTCTGTGCCCATACCGCTGTCTGCGGCGGCACAAAAGAACTTTGTCAGGCACTGATGGCAGCGCCGACCTCGGACGCCTGTGTGGCGATCCTGCAAAAGGCGGGCCTTTGGGACGCGGTGAGAGACAGCCTTCTGGCAGCCATCCAGCGTCAGCTGGACCGGCGGACGGGCACGGGCTGTCAGGCGGGAGCGGTGCTGTTTTCCAATACCTACGGCCTTCTTGGCATAACGGAACAGGGGGCGGAAATCCTGAAGGATTGGAAGGAAAAGAAAGGAGATGCCTTATGATACATTTTGTGGGCGCAGGCTGCGGCGCGCCGGATCTGATTACCCTGCGGGGAGCGGAATTGCTCCGGCAGGCGGATGTGGTCATTTACGCGGGAAGTCTGGTCAATCCGGCACTGCTGGCGAATTGTAAGGATGGCTGTCAGATTTATAACAGCGCCGAAATGACACTGGAAGAAATCATAGAGGTCATGGCGGCGGCGGAACAGGCGGGAAAGGCTGCCCTGCGGCTTCATTCCGGGGACCCCTGCCTGTATGGGGCCATCCGGGAGCAAATGGAGAGACTGGAAAAATTTGGCATACCTTATGATGAAACGCCGGGGGTTTCCAGCTTCTGCGGCGCGGCGGCGGCTCTGGGCGCGGAGTATACTCTGCCCGGCGTCAGCCAAAGCGTGATTATCACCAGGCTGGCGGGGCGCACACCGGTGCCGGAAGGGGAGGAACTCTGGAGACTGGCGTCCCACGGCGCGTCTATGGTGATTTTTCTTTCCACAGGCATGCTGGAAGAGGTGGAGCGTCAGCTGATGATGGGGGCCTATGACGAGGATACCCCGGCGGCCATTGTCTATAAAGCCAGCTGGCCGGAGGAGCGTGTTCTGCACTGCCGGGTAGGAAATCTGGCCCGGACGGCGGCGGAGGCGGGCATCCGCAAAACGGCCCTTGTTCTGGTGGGAAAGTTTTTGGCAGGAACAAAGGAGCGCAGCAAACTCTATGACCCGGCCTTTACCACGGAATACCGGAAGGGGACGGAAAAATGAGACTGGAATATCTTTCTTTTACGGACCGGGGAGAGAAAATGGCCCGAAAGCTGGCGGCGGCTTTGGGTGGGTCTGTTTCCCGTTGCGGCGTGGAATATAGCCTTTCCGGATGGACGAAACAGCAGTTTCAGGAGGCGGAAGGTCTGATTTTTGTCGGTGCGGCGGGAATCGCCGTCCGGGCGGTAGCGCCGTATCTGCGGGGAAAGGACAAAGACCCGGCAGTGGTGGTTGTAGATGAGCGGGGGCAGTTTGTCATCCCGATTTTGTCCGGTCATCTGGGCGGCGCCAACGATCTGGCCCGTGAGATTGCCGAAGTCTGCGGCGCGGTGCCGGTCATTACCACAGCCACGGACTGCGGCGGCGTATTTGCCATCGACGCATGGGCCAGACACCAGAACTGTGCCGTGGAGGGCGTGAAGGAGATCAAAAGGATTTCCGGGAAACTCCTTTCCGGCGGAGAAACCCGGATCAAAAGTCGCTGGCCTGTTGCGGGGACGCCGCCTTTGGGCGTGACCCTGACAGAAGGAAGTGACTGGGACGCCCATGTGGATATTTGCCGGGGCGAGAAGGAAGGCCTTTGGCTCATTCCCCGGATTGCGGTGTTAGGCATAGGATGCCGGAGGCACACCCCGGCGCAAAAGCTGGAGTCGGTTCTGAAAGAATTGCTGGAAGAGACCGGCGTCAGCGAAAAAGCTCTCTGTCTTGCTGTCAGCATCGACTTGAAACGGGAAGAAGCGGGCATTTTGGAGTTTTGTAAAAATCACGGCCTGCCTTTTCGCTGTTTTTCGGCAGAGGAACTGGCGCAGGCGGCAGGAGAATTTACTCCTTCCGATTTTGTGGAACAGGTGACGGGTGTGGATAATGTTTGCGAGAGAAGCGTGGTACTGGGCGGCGGCAAACTGCTGCGGCGGAAGATGGCCCGGGACGGCGTGACTATGGCGCTGGGGCTACGGCCCTTCGCGCCGGACTGGAGGTGGAAGAATGGGTAAGGTTTTTGTGGTAGGCATCGGCCCCGGCAGCGCGGAGTATATGACGGCGCAGGCCCGGGCCGCGTTGGAAGGGGCGGATGTCCTTTGCGGGTATCATGTATATCTGGAGCTGGTAAAGCCTTTGTTCCCGGAAAAAGAAACTTATATTACCTCCATGCGGCAGGAGCGTCAGCGGTGCCTTTGGGCTCTGGAACGAGCCGCCGGAGGGGATACCGTTGCCATGGTATGCAGCGGTGACGCCGGAGTATACGGTATGGCGGGGCTTTTGATGGAGCTTGGCGATCTGTTTCCGCAGGTGGAGCTGGAAGTGGTGCCGGGGGTGACGGCGGCGCTCTCCGGGGCAGCTGTACTGGGAGCGCCCCTGGGTCATGATTTTTGTGTGATTTCTCTTTCGGATTTGCTGACCTCCTGGGAGGTCATTGAACAGCGTCTGCGTTGTGCCGCCTGGGGAGAATTTGCTCTTTGTATTTACAATCCCTCCTCCCAGAAGCGGGCCGGATATTTGAGGCGGGCCTGTGATATTTTGCTGGACGCGGGAAAGGACGGAAAGACCGTCTGCGGCTGGGTGCGCAATATCGGCAGACAGGGACAGGAAAGCCGTCTGCTGACACTGGAAGAACTGAGGGAGGAACAGCTGGATATGTTTACCACTGTCTTTATCGGGGCGGAAAGCACAAAATACTGTTCCGGCCGGATGGTAACGCCAAGGGGGTATCGTGGATGCTGAAGATTGCCATTTTTGGCGGCACCACGGAAGGTCGTCTCCTTTCCTATGAACTGGCAAAAGAAGGGGCGGCGGTAACGGTGCTGGTGGCTACGGAGTACGGCGCCGAGGAACAGGGAGAAATGGCTGGCATCCGTGTGCTGACTGGGAGGAAAAACACCGAAGAAATGGCGGCGATACTGGCGGGGCAGGCGCTTTGCGTGGACGCCACCCATCCCTACGCCCTGGAGGCCAGCGGGAATATCCGGGCCGCCTGTGAGCAGGCCGGGGTGCCCTATGAACGTCTGCTGCGGCAGGAAAGTCCCATGGCGGAGAGGGCTGTCTATGTGGCGGACGCCAAAGCGGCGGCGGACTATCTGTCCGGACGGGAAGGGAACATCCTCCTGACCACAGGAACAAAGGAACTGCCGGACTTCGGTAGCATAGAGCGGGAGCGGCTGTTTCCCAGAGTCTTGCCTATGGCGGAAAATCTAGCGGTCTGCGAAAGCGAAGGCATCCCCCGCCACAATATCATCGCCATGCAGGGGCCCTTCTGCCGGGAACTGAATGAGGCCATTATGCGGCAGTTTGACATCCGTTTTCTGGTGACAAAGGACGGCGGCAGAGCCGGGGGATTCCCGGAAAAGCTCCGGGCGGCGGAGCGTACCGGCGTTTTGCCGGTGATCCTGCGCAGAAAGGCAGAGCGGGGAAAGAGTTTTGAGGAAATTTTGGCGTTATGCAGGGAGGCGATCAGATGCGGGTCATTTTAACGGCCATGGGCGGCGGCTGGGAGGACAGCCTGACGATGGAATGTAGGAAGGCCTTGGCGCAGGCCGATCTTATCATTGGCGCGAAACGCCTGCTGGATGCACTGCCGGAGGAACTTTCGGCCAAAAAAAAGGCGGCGGTAAAAGCGGAAGAGATTCTGGCGGCGCTGGAGGAAGGCGAAGCGGTCTGCTGTATCCTGTTCAGCGGGGACACGGGATTTTATTCCGGCACAAGACTGCTGCTGCCCCAGTTGGCAGAACGGGGAATTCCGGCGGAGGTACTGCCCGGTGTTTCCAGCGTTCAGATTCTGGCGGCCCGCCTGGGACGGCCCTGGCAGGAGTGGAAACTGGTGTCAGCCCATGGCCTCTCCTGTGATCCGGTGACGGCGGTCATGGAAGGAAAGCCTGTTTTTTTTCTGACGGACGGGAAAAACAGCCCGGCGGATTTGTGCCGGAAACTGACGGAAGCAGGGCTGGGAGAACTGGAAGTTATGACAGGTGAAAATCTGGCAGGGCCGGAGGAGCGCATTGGGAAATGCAGCGCCGCCGAGGCGGCCGAAAAGGTGTTTTCTCCTCTTTCGGTGATGCTGGCGGAGGCGGCGCCCCAAGGGGAATATACCGGGCCGGGCATCCCTGATGACGTTTTCCTGCGGGGAAAGGTGCCCATGACAAAGAGGGAGGTTCGTGCCGCCATACTGGCAAAGCTGGCGGTTCGCCCGGAGGATGTGGTCTGGGATGTGGGCGCCGGTACCGGCAGTGTCAGCGTGGAACTGGCGCTGGCGGCGAAAAAAGGCCGGGTATATGCTGTGGAAATGGCGGAGGAGGCCTGTGAATTGGTTCGGGCCAACCGGGAGAAGTTTTGCGCATGGAATCTGGCTCTGTGCCGGGGCAAAGCGCCGGAGGCGCTGCGGGAGTTGCCGGTGCCCCAGGCCGTCTTTGTAGGCGGAACAAAGGGGGAGATGGGAGAGATCCTTTCTCTGGCGCTGGAAAAGAACCCGGATGTCCGTATCTGTGTTTCCGCCATTACGCTGGAAAATCTCTGGGCCGCCGTGGAGGGACTGCGAAAGCAGGGACTGGAGCCGGTGGTGACACAGATCAGCGTCAGCAAAACAAAGGCGATAGGAGAGCTCCATCTTTTGATGGCAAATAATCCCGTGTTTTTGATTACAGGAGGATGTCATGATTAAACTGCTTGTATCTGCGTTATCTTCCGGCAGCGGAAAAACGGCGGTAAGCTGTGCCCTGCTGGCGGCGCTGCAAAAAATAGGGTTGAATCCCTGCGCCTTCAAATGCGGCCCCGACTATATCGACCCTATGTTTCACCGGGCGGTGCTGGGGGTGGAAAGCCATAATCTGGATCTGTTTCTGGCGGGCGAAACCGGCGTTAGGAAACTGTTTTGCCGCCGGAGCCGGGGACATGGGGCGGCGGTCTGCGAGGGGGTCATGGGGTACTATGACGGACTGGGCGGTGTAACCAGTCAGTGCAGTTCTTATGATACGGCGCGGGCCCTGGGTCTGGGGACGCTGCTGGTGCTGCGGCCCGGCGGTTCCAGTCTGACGCTGGCGGCGCAGGTGAAAGGGCTTTGCGCTTTTCGGCGGGATCATCGGATTCGTGGGCTTTTCCTGAACCACTGCTCCCCCATGCTTTACGCTAGCCTGGGGCCAGTGCTGGAGCGGGAAACCGGCCTGCCGGTGCTGGGGTATCTGCCGCCTATGAAAGCGGCGGAAATGAAAAGCCGCCATCTGGGGCTGTATACGGCGGCGGAAATAGAGGATTTGTCGGCCAGAGTGGAAGCACTGGCGGCACAGCTGGAACGGACGGCGGATCTGGATCGGCTTATGGCGGTGTTTTCTTGTCCGGCGGAAGAGATGTCTGCTTTTCCGCGGGAAAAGAAAAGGGATCGTACCCTCCGGCTGGCGGTGGCCAAAGACAGGGCGTTCTGCTTCTGCTATGAGGAAAGTCTGGATGCCTTCCGGCGGGAAGGCATAGAGCCGGTGTTTTTCTCCCCTTTGGAGGAGAAGGCACTGCCAGAGGGCACGACAGGGCTGTATCTTCCCGGCGGATACCCGGAATTGTACGCCAAAGAACTGGCGGCAAATGGGCAGATGCGCCATGCTGTGCGGAAAGCGGCGGCAGAGGGAATGCCCATTGTGGCCGAGTGCGGCGGTTATCTTTATTTGTGTGAGAAGCTGGAGGATGTTCACGGGAACTGCTTCCCCATGGCAGGGGTGCTGTCGGGGACGGGAAGGAATCAGAATCATCTGGTGCGCTTTGGCTACGCCTATTTGACGGCGGCAGAGGACAGCCTTCTGTTCCGGCAGGGAGAGAGGGTCCCTGTCCACGAATTCCATTATTGGGATACGGAAGAGATGGGAACGGCGTTTTCCATGGAAAAGCCCGTCAGTGGGCGGAACTGGCGGTGCGGCTACGGCACAAAAAGTCTGTATGCCGCTTTCCCCCATTTATATTTCGGCGGGGAAAACAAAATGGCGGAACGTCTGGCGGAGGCTATGGCACAATGGAAGGAGGAACAGCGTTATGGGAATACAGGAAGCATGGGTGACGGAGCGGATCAGGAAGATCACGCCGCCCTCGGAAGAGGCCAGAGCGGAGGCAAAAGCCAGATGGATGGCCTGCGCCCATCCGCTGGGCAGTCTGGGACTGCTGGAAACCATCATGGAGGATGCGGCGGCACTGACCGGTTCGGCAAAGCTGGACATTGAGAAAAAGGCAGTGTTGGTATTCTGCGCTGACCATGGCGTTGTGGCCCAGGGGGTCTCTCAGTGCGACAGCAGTGTAACCACAGCCATTGTGCGCGGTCTGGCGGCGGGGCGGACCGCTGTCTGTAACATGGCGGAACGGGCCGGCTGTCAGGTGATTCCCGTAGATTTGGGCGTGCGGGATCTGCCGCCTGCGGAAGGCGTCCTGTCCCGGCGTGTGGGCAACGGCACGGGAGATTTTACCCTTGGGCCTGCCATGACAAGAGAGCAGGCGGCGCTGGCGATCCGTTATGGCATGGAATTGGTGGAAGAATTGAAAAATCAAGGCGTGGGCCTTCTGGCTACGGGAGAGGCGGGCATTGGCAATACCACAGCCAGCACCGCCATGGCCTGTGTCTGGACGGGACTGCCGCCGGAAAAACTGACCGGCCGGGGGGCGGGCCTTTCCGATGAGGGCCTGCGAAGAAAAATCAGTGCCGTTCAAAAGGCTTTGGAAGTGAACGGGCCGGACGCCAACGACCCGCTGGATGTGCTGGCTAAGGTAGGCGGCTTTGATATTGCCGCCATGTGCGGTGCTTTTTTAGGCGGGGCATTGTATAAGGTGCCGGTGCTGGCAGACGGGTTCATCAGCTCTGTGGCGGCGCTCTGCGCCCTGCGTCTTTGTCCGGCGGCGGAAAAAGCCGTCTTTGCCAGCCATGTTTCGGCGGAACCGGCAGGGCGGCTGTTGTTGGAGCTGTTGGAAAAAAAACCTCTGCTTTCTGCCGGGATGCGGCTGGGAGAGGGCACCGGGGCCGTGGCGGTGATGCCCCTTTGGGATATGGCGGCGGCGGTCTATGAGGACAGCTATACGTTTTCGGAATGTGGCATAGAGGCCTATGTGCCTTTGGGGGAAGAAACATGATGATACTGGTATCGGGCAGGGCGGCCTCCGGAAAGAGCGCCTACGCCGAAGAACTGATTTTGAAATACGGAAAGGGCCGGCGAATTTATATCGCCACCATGGAGCCTTTGGATCAGGAAAGCGAAAAAAGGATCGAACGCCATCGGGCCATGCGTCGGGGAAAAGGCTTTCAGACCATAGAACGGTATTATGATCTGGCGGGGCTGACGGTGCCGGAGGACAGTGCGGTACTGCTGGAATGTCTGGGAAATCTGGCGGCCAATGAACGGTACGGCCCTCAGGGCGCGGGAGAGGACGCCTTTGCCGCTTTGCTGGATGGGGTGGAACATCTGCGCCGTCAATGCGGTCTGCTGGTGGTGGTTGCCAATGATATTTTTTCCGGCGGCAGACAGTACGAAGGGGATACTTTGGGCTATCTGCGGATGCTGGCACTGCTCCACCGGCGGCTGGCGGAGCGGGCGGATGCCGTCTGTGAGGTTGTCTGCGGCATTCCCTGCTATTACAAGGGAGGAGAGCGGTTATGAAAAATTTTTGTGAGACCATCGCGGTGGCTTTTGGAATGTTTTCCGTCGTTCCTGTGCCTCAGCCCATATGGAAAGAAGAAAATATGCGCTATGCCCTCTGTGCCTTTCCGCTGGTGGGACTGGTCTGCGCTTTTCTTTGGTGGGGCTGGGCGGCATTATCAGCGGCCTTTGCGGTGCCGGCGCTGTTAAGGGGGGCGGTGTTCTGTCTTTTGCCGGTGTGGGTTACCGGCGGTATCCATCTGGACGGCTATGCCGATACCTGCGACGCGCTGGCTAGCTATGGCGACGTCCAAAAGCGGCAGGAGATTCTGCGGGACCCCCACTGCGGCGCCTTTGCCCTGATCCGGCTGTGTGCTTATTTTGTGCTGTTCTTTGCTCTTTGTACTTCTTTTTTGCCAGAGAAGCAGGGCCTTTGGGCCATGGGCGGCGCTTTTGTTCTTTCCAGAAGCCTTTCGGCCCTGGCGGTGACACGATTTTCCATGGCGAAGGATACGGGGCTGGCCCATACCTTTGCCCAGACAGCCCGGAAAGAACGGGCAGGCAAGGTATTGATATGCTATCTTCTGCTGATAACGGCGGGGATGATCTATAAAGGCGGACCGGCGGGCGCTTTGGCGGCGGCGGCCGGCTTCTGTGTATTTGGGTATTACAGATGGATGGCGGAAAAACACTTCGGCGGCATCTCCGGCGATCTGGCGGGATGGTTTTTGCAGAAAGCGGAGCTTTGGATGCTGGCGGTAGTGGTGCTTTATCAGATCGGGGAGGCGGCAGTATGATTTTGATTACAGGAGGTCTGTTCAGCGGCAAAAAAACATTCGCCAGAGAACTGCTTCGGGAAGGACAGACGCTGGAGGAGGCGGCTGTCTGGGAGGTACAGGAACTGGTGCGGCAGGAAATGGCGGAGGAAGATGTGGTTTTTCTGGCGGAAGAACTGGCCAAAAAACAGATGGTGCTTTTTACGGAAACCGGCGGCGGAGTGGTGCCCATGGACCCGAAAGAGCGGCAGTGCCGGGAACTGGCGGGACGGCTGGGGTGTCTCCTGGCACAGCGGGCGGAAACGGTGGTGCGTCTGTACTGCGGCATCCCTTTGGTACTGAAAGGAAGGCTGGAAGAATGAAAATATACCTTTTGCGTCATGGAGAGACGGCATACAATGTGGACAAACGCTATCAGGGTACCCGGGACATCCCTTTGTCTCCTAAAGGGCGGGATGCCCTTATTCCCGCAGATATTTCCCCCAAAAAGGTCTATGTTTCCACCCTCTGCCGGGCGGTGGAAACGGCAAAGATCCTTTTCCCGGCAAGTCAGCTGATTTTGGAGGCGGATCTGCGGGAAATGTGCTTCGGCATTTTTGAGGGGAGAAATTATATCGAAATGGAAAAAGACCCGGAATATCTGGCCTGGGTCGGAAACGACTGCAAGGGACGCTGTCCCGGCGGCGAGACCAGAGAGGAATTTACGGCGCGTACCTGTGCCGTGTTCTGCCGGCTGATGGAAGAAGCCTTTCGGGAAGCGGCGGCGGAACTGGTGATTATGGCCCATGGAGGCACGCAGATGGCGTTAATGGAGCAGTATGCCCTGCCGCAGATGGATTATTACCACTGGTGCGGGCCCAATGGCGGCGGCTATGTGCTGACGGCGGAAAAAGCGGAATGGGAGAACTCCCGGAAGATGCGTCTGCTGGGAGAAGTGCGGTATGAGAAAACAGAGGTGAAGACATGATACTTTTGGCGGCAGCAACAGGATTTCTGCTGGATCTTCTGCTGGGGGACCCGAATTGGATGCCCCATCCTGTGGTCTGGATGGGAAAGGCCATTGGAAGGCTGGAGGGATTTCTGAGAAAAATACTGCCGGAAACAGAAAAAGGACAGTTTTGGGGCGGCGTCATTCTGGCGGAGGTCCTGCCCCTGGGAACGGCAGTCTTTTTCGGCGGACTGTGTCTGCTGGGAGCATGGCTCCATCCGGCGGCGGGATTTTTCCTTCAGACGCTGTGGTGCTGGCAGGCGCTGGCCTTGAAAGGGCTGGCGGCGGAAAGCGAAAACGTGCGGCGGGAGCTGGAAAAGAAGGATCTTCCGGCGGCCAGAAAGGCGGTTTCCCGGATCGTCGGCAGAGATACCCAGTCCCTGACGGAAGAAGGTGTCACCAAAGCGGCGGTAGAGACGGTGGCGGAGAATTTTTCCGATGGTGTGGCGGCGCCGCTGTGTTATATGCTGGTGGGGGGCGCGCCGCTGGCTATGGTCTATAAATCCATCAATACCATGGACAGTATGGTGGGCTATCGGAATGAGCGGTATCTTTATTTCGGCAGAGCCGCCGCCAGACTGGATGACGCCGCCAATTTCCTGCCCTCCCGGCTGGCGGCTCTTTTGTGGATCGCCGGGGCGGCTTTGGCGGGCTTTGACGGGAAAAACGCCTGGCGGATCTGGCGGCGGGACCGGAGAAATCATGCCAGTCCCAATTCCGCCCAGACAGAGGCGGCCTGCGCTGGGGCTTTAGGCACCCGTCTGGCGGGGCCGGCCAGCTATTTTGGAAAACGGTATGACAAGCCATATATCGGCGATGCTTTCCGGCAGTCGGAGCCGGAGGATATCCGGCGGGCCAACAGGATGCTGTATATATCCGGCTGGCTGGCGCTGGGGCTGGGGCTTTTGGCAAGAGGGTGCGTAATATGGCTGTGGAGGTGAGTGTATGAAACAGGATTTGGTTCACGGCGGAGACTGGGCGGGCTATGAAAAGACCTATGGGAAACCGCCTTTGGATTTTTCCGCCAATATCAGTCCCTTGGGACTGCCGGAAGGCGTAAGAGAGGCGGTGACGGCGGCTTTGTCCACGGCGGATCGGTACCCCGACCCTCTGTGCAGAGAGCTGACGGCGGCCATTGCCCAAAAAGAAGGCGTACCGGAGGAATGGTGCCTTTGCGGCAACGGGGCGGCAGACCTGATTTTTCGGGCGGTTTACGGCCTGAAACCGAAAAAAGCGCTGGTGCCGGTGCCTGCCTTTGCCGAATACGAAGGGGCTTTGCGGGCGGCAGGCTGTGCCGTGGAGCGTCATCTGCTTCTGGCGGAGAGGGATTTTTCTCTGGGACGGGAGTTTTTGGAGAAAATACGGCCGGAAGTGGACATGGTCTTTCTCTGTCAGCCCAATAACCCTACGGGCCTGACCGTAGAGCGGGCGTTTCTGGAGGAAATACTGGAGCGGTGCCGGCAGGCAGGGGCGGTGCTGGTGCTGGATGAGTGCTTTGTGGATTTTCTGGATAGGCCGGAAGAGGATACTATGATCGGTGAACTGGAAAAGGCGGAACATCTTCTGATATTGAAGGCCTTCACGAAGCTCTATGCCATGGCGGGCATCCGGTTGGGGTATTGTCTTTGTTCCTGCGAAAAACTGCTGGAAAATATGCGGCAGGCGGGCCAGCCCTGGGGCGTGTCCTCTTTGGCCCAGGCGGCGGGTCTGGCGGCTTTGGCGGAAAAGGAATATGTGAGCCGGGTGCGGGCGCTGATTGCGGCGGAGCGGCCCTGGCTGGCCAAACGGCTGGCGGCGCTGGGCCTTCGGGTATTGCCGGGGAAGGCTAATTATCTGATGTTCCAAAGTCCTTGCGCATTGGGAGAGCCTATGGAAAAACGGGGGATTTTACTGCGAAACTGCGGGAATTATCCGGGGCTGGATCAAAGCTGGTATCGGACGGCAGTACGTACCCATGCGGAAAATGAGGTGTTGGTAAAAGCGCTGGAGGAGGTGCTCAGATGAAGCGGGCAAAAGCCATTATGATACAGGGGACCATGTCGGGCGCGGGAAAAAGCCTGTTGTGTGCCGCTTTGTGCCGTGTTTTCCGGCAGGACGGCTATAGAGTGGCGCCTTTTAAGAGCCAGAACATGGCTTTGAACAGCTATGTGACGGCAGAGGGGCTGGAAATGGGCCGGGCGCAGGTAATACAGGCCCAGGCGGCGGGCATCCTGCCTGATGTGCGGATGAACCCCATTTTATTAAAACCCTCCAGCGACACGGGAAGTCAGGTCATTGTCCATGGCGAGGTCTGGGGCCAGATGGCGGCAAAGGAATACTTCCAGCGGAAAAAGGAACTGGTGCCGGAAATTCTGCATGCCTATGACAGTCTGGCGGCGGAATACGATATTATTGTGATCGAGGGGGCCGGAAGTCCGGCGGAAATCAATTTAAAGGCGGAGGACATTGTCAATATGGGTCTGGCGGAGCTGGTGGACGCGCCGGTGCTGCTGGCGGGAGACATTGACCGGGGCGGGGTGTTTGCCCAGCTTTACGGGACAGTGGCCCTGCTGGAGGAGCGGGAGCGGGCACGAATCAAGGGACTTCTCATCAATAAATTCCGGGGGGATGTTTCCATTCTGCGGCCGGGACTGGCTATGCTGGAGGAAAAGACGGGCATCCCCGTTTGGGGTGTGGTACCGTATTTATCGGTGGAACTGGAGGATGAGGATTCTCTGGCGCCCTGTCTGGAGCGGAAGGACGCCAGAAAACCCATTGATATTGCTGTGATTCGTCTGCCTCGGATTTCCAATTTTACGGATTTCGCGCCGCTGGAGGCCCATGAGATCCTGGGGGTGCGCTATGTGGAGCGCCCGCGGGAGCTGGGCCAGCCGGATCTGGTGATCCTGCCGGGGACGAAAAGTACTATGGCGGATCTGCGGTGGCTGCGGCAGAACGGTCTGGAAAGCGCCATACAGAAGCTGGCGGCGAAAGGAACGCCGGTTCTTGGCATCTGCGGCGGCTATCAGATGCTGGGCAGACAGCTATCCGACCCGGAGGGAGTCGAGGACGGTGGAGAACTGCGGGGCATGGGCCTTCTGCCGGCAGAAACGGTGTTTTCTCCCCAAAAACGGCGTACCAGAGTGGCGGCGGTGGCGGAGGACGAAGCCTTCCTGGGATGTTTGCTGGAGGGCTATGAGATTCACAATGGGCGCACGGCAAACGAGGGAAGACCCTTTTGCCGGTTGTCTAATGGCGAGACGGACGGCTGTGTCCGCGGGAATGTCCGGGGTACTTATCTGCATGGACTTTTTGACAGTGGGGAATTGACGGAAAGACTGGCGGCATGGCTTTGCGAGAAAAAAGGGATTCCATGGGAAAGCGCCGCGCCCATGGTCTATGAAACATCTCGGGAAAAGCAGTTTGACCTTCTGGCGGAAGGCATGCGGAAGGCATTGGATCTGGAGGCCGTTTATGGCTGTATGGGGATGGTGAGGAAGAAATGAATCAGGGTTTGATACACCTGTATTACGGGGACGGCAAGGGCAAGACCACGGCGGCCATGGGGCTGGCCCTGCGGGCCATTGCCGCCGGAAAGCGTGTGGTGATGGTCCAGTTTCTGAAAGGCGCCCCTTCCGGCGAGGTCCGGCTTCTGGAAGAGCTGGGAGCCCGGGTTTTCCGGGGAAAAGCGGGGAACGCCTTTGTCTGGCAGATGAGCGAGGAGGAAAAAAGAGCCACTGAGCGAATGCAGACAGAGCACCTGCGGGCGGCGCGGGGAGAAGAGGCGGATATGCTGATTTTAGATGAGGCCTGTGCCGCCTGGCAGCTGGAAATGGTGGACAGGGAACTGCTCAAACAGACAGTCCTGAAAAAACCGGAGGCGCAGGAACTGGTACTGACGGGGCGGGAGCCTGCGGACTGGATGATGGAGGCAGCGGATTACTGCACATGGATGCAGTGCCGGAAACATCCCTATGAAAAAGGCATTACTGCCAGAAAGGGCGTGGAATATTGAAACAGGAGCATCATACACCGGCGCAGATCGAGCGTGCCAGTATGGAGATCATACAGCGGGAACTGGAGGAAAGAGGTATCTGCCTGCCGGAGGAAAACGCCCATGTGATCCGCAGAGTCATTCATACTACGGCGGATTTTGAATATGTGGAGAACCTCTATTTTTCGCCTTCGGCAGTAGGACGGGCCATGGAGACCCTGAAAACGGGGACGGTTATTGTGACGGATACCAATATGGCCAAAGCTGGCGTCAGCAAAGCCGCTTTGAAGAGACTGGGCGGGGAGGTATTCTGTTTTATGGCGGAGCCGGAAGTGACGGAAGAAGCCAGAAAACAGGGGAGCACCAGAGCCGCCGCGGCCATGGAACTGGCGGGAGTCCGGTATCCCAAGGCGGTTTTTGCCGTTGGGAACGCGCCTACGGCATTGCTGAGGCTCTGCGAACTGATGGAGGAAGGACTTCGTCCCGCCCTTGTTATCGGCGTGCCGGTGGGGTTTGTCAATGTGGTGGAAAGCAAGGAGCGGCTGGTAGAAACCTGCCGGAAATATCACATTCCCGTCATTACCGCCATGGGGCGCAAGGGCGGCAGCAACGTGGCAGCGGCCATCTGCAACGCTTTGCTGTATCAGGCAGCGGAACTGATCCAGCCGGAAAAACGGGGCTGGTAAAGGAAACCAGAGAAAAACAGCGGAAAAATCACATGGATTTTTCCGCTGTTTTTGTTATGCCAAAGGCAAATAAGTTTCGTCAAAGAGGGCGGTATACCCGTCAAGATGTTCCCGCAGATCCGCCGGGCCTTCGTAGCTGATGACCAGCATACGGCTCTCTTGGCGCAGGTACAGAATCTGGCGGCCCAGGATTCTCTGCCAGCGGGCTTCATCGCAGCCTTCCAGAGCATAGGTTTCTTTCATCGTCTGGAATTTCCCCGAAAGTCCGGGAAATTCCTTTTGATTGGAAATCAAATCCAGACTGACGGCCTTCGCCAGCAGGGCGGAAGGAAATTCTCCGTAAAAAGTGGTTTGATAGGACGCTATGGTATATTCTGCGTCTCTGGCCTCTTCGTGGATGGAAAAATATACCGGCGCCAGGAAGGCACTCTGGCTGGTTACATAATTCCCGCTGTATTCATCGGAAGGATTGTAAGACGGGAAGGTCCATTCTTCGGTAGAATACAGCGTTTCCATGGGAAGATAGGGAAGAGGGGCGGAGACTTCCGCCAGAGAAAGGCGGAGGGTGTCTTTTTCGTCCATGGCCCGCAGTTTTCCCAGGAAGGGCGTCAGGAAGGCCAGCGTCAGGACAATAAGCAAAATTTCCGCCAGAAGGATCGACCGGTAGGAGCCTTTATGGGAAAGAGAATAGCCCTTTGCTAACATCCTTTTTCGCCGCAGGAGCCGGAAAAAAGGATACAGAACCAGTATGGCGGCCAACAGGAAATAGCCAGTCAGGAACAGAGACAGGCGGGGATAGGTGATGAAAAAAGTGGGCCGGTACAGGGGCATTGCCAGAAAGACGCCCAGCAGTACCAGTATGGCCAGAGAAACGAGGCCGTAGCTCCGAAGCATCCGGCCGTAGGCCCGACTCTGCACCAGAGGATCGCTGTGGATTTCCGGCGCGTCCGCTGTTTCAGCGGCAAAGACATAGAAAAAGTGGGACAGAGGCGCCACATAGCGCCAGCCGTATTCCGCGTAAAGCTCTGTCATTTGCCGGGGAGGCATGCGGGAGGTATCCGGCGCCGCCTCCAGCCGGTAGCGGACAGAAGCGGCCACGTTTTTTTCAAACCGCCACAGAGGCGGAAAATAAGAAACATGTTCCAGAAACCAGCCTTTTTTGGCCATGGTTTCCAAAAAATGCTCTATGGCCTCGGGAAAGGCGGGGGGCAGGAAAAAAGGCAGGAAAAGGCGCTCTGCAAAAGATTTTTTTTCATAAAGATCCCTCCTCTTGGGGATGGTCATTTTCTTCCTGGGCATCCAGCAGACAGCGGCGCAGGCGTTCCACTTCCTCCAGATAGACCTGCCGTCCCCGTTCGGTGATGCGGTAGGTGCGTTTCCGGCCATGGACGGAGGTTTCCCGCAGAAGGCCCTCTTCCTGAAATTTTGCCAGAATGGTATAAAGTGTGCCAGGGCCCAGCTGGATCCGGTCATGGGTCTTTTGCCGGATATATTCCGCCGCGTCCACACCGCAACGCTCTTCTTTCAGAAATGCCATCAGGACATAAAACATGGTTTCGGTCAAAAGCTCCAGAGATTTTTTTGCCATGGGCAGTCACTTCCTTTTAATATCGAGACTCGATATCGTATAACGATATTATATGCGAAAAAAGAGATTTTGTCAAAGGGGGAAAGAGGAGGGGGAATTGCCATTCTGTCCGGGGTTTTGGTGATTTTATTTCATGGAAAGAAAGACAGATGTGCTTTACTTGCGGACGAATTTGGCTTAATATAGTAATAGAAAAAAATGGAAAGGGCAACAGAAGAAAGGAGCAGATGTTATGGCTAAGAAAAAAACAATACTGGATCTGTACAAAATGAAAGAAAACGGCGAGAAGGCGGCATGGATCGTATTATATGACAGCTGCTTCGCTTCTTACGCAGAGGAAGCCGGTGTGGATATGATCCTCTGCGGCGACTCCATGGGCATGATTGTTTACGGCAACGCCGGAACAGTGCCTGTAACGATGGATATGAGCATTGCCCATTGTCAGGGGGTACGCAAAGGCGCGCCCAATACGTATCTGATCGGTGATCTGCCCTTTGGCAGCTATCATATCAGTGCAGAGGACGCCGTAAGAAATGCCATCCGGTTCTATAAAGAGGCGGATGTGGACGCCGTGAAGCTGGAAGGCGGTGTGGCTGTGGCCGATAAAATTAAGGCCATTACCGAGGCGGGCATGGTTGTATTTGGCCATATCGGCCTGACCCCTCAGAGTTCCGCGTCCATGGGTGGTTTCAAGGCCCAGGGCAGAACGGTGGAAAGCGCCAAAGCTATTATTGAGGATGCTATTGCCGTATATAAGGCAGGGGCAAGAACACTGCTGCTGGAAGGTGTACCGGAAGAAATCTGCGCTTATGTACATAAAATGCTGCCCATCCCTGTTTATGGTATCGGCGCCGGCATTGACTGCGATGGTCAGGTTATTCTGGCGGCAGACTCTCTGGGAATGTACAAAAACTTTACGCCGAAATTCGCCAAGAAGTATGTGGATATTGCCGCTATGGCAACACAGGGCATTGAGGACTATGTAAAAGAGGTTAAGGAAGAGGCGTTCCCCGCACCGGAGCATAAGTATAAAATTTCCGGTGACCCCGAGGAATTCGCAAAGCTCTTCGAGGAAATGAAGCCGTTTTTTGAGAAATGATCTGAGTTTGAACTTGTGTAAGGAGGGGTGAATATGCCGAAATTTGCACAAAGAATGCAGGATATGGAAAATACTGCCGTCATTATCCGCGGCCTGTTTAACGCCATGGGCGACCCGGAGACCATTTCCTTCGGCGGCGGCGCACCGGCCAAGGAAGGCTTGCCGGTGGATATTGTAAGGGAAATCTGCGCGGATGTTCTGACAGAAGAAAAGCGGGGGCAGGAAGCGCTGCAGTATGGTGCCGTACTGGGGGTAGCAGACCTGCGGCAGGCCGTTTGTGATGTGCTGCTGGCGCCTAAGGGACTGTCGCCGTCTCCTGATGAAATACTGATCGTAAACGGCGGCCTGGAGACGATGAATCTGCTTTGTCAGGTATTTATTGATCCCGGTGATGTGATTCTGGTGGAATCCCCCACATTTGTTCACTGTGTGGAGATCTTTGAGATGTTCCAGGCCAAATGTATCGCCGTGGAATGTGACGATCAGGGGCTGGTTATGGAGGATGTGGAACGAAAGATCAAGGAGTATCATCCGAAATTTGTTTATGTGATTCCCACTTTCCAGAACCCTACGGGCAAGACTCTGCCTGTGGATCGGAGAAAACGGCTGGCGGAGCTGGGCAGTCAGTATGATGTTATCATTCTGGAGGATGACCCTTATCAGGAGCTGCGTTACAGCGGAGAAGCCCTGCCGCCCATCAAGTGCTTCGATAAAACGGGTCATACCGTATACGCCAACAGCTTTTCCAAGATCTTTTCTCCCGGCAGCAGACTGGGGTTTGTCTATACGAAAAAGGAATGGATCGCAAGGCTCTTTGACGCCAAAACGGCCACCAATTCCCATACATCTACTTTCGCGCAGGTTATCTGTGCCGAGTTCTTCAAACGGGGATATTTCCCGGAACATCTGGAAAAGATCCGGGCTATCCACAGAGAACGCCGGGACGCTATGATGGCGGCCATTGACAAATATCTGCCGGAAGGCACAAAACGGGTATTTCCTGACGGTGGTCTGTTTACCTGGGTGGAACTGCCGGGGAACATCGACACTACCGCGCTGTTGAAGGAAGCCAACGAAAACCATGTACACTATATCGCCGGGGAAGGCTTCTTTACAGAAGGCGGAGGAAAGGGCAAAAACTGTATGCGTATCAGCTTCGGCAATGTGACGCCGGAACAGATCGACGTTGGTATGAAGCGGCTGGGTGACCTGATCCGCTCGAAATTATAAACAAAAGAGAAAATACCGGAATAAAGGAGGGGTTTTATGAGCCAAAAAGGATTATGGAATGAACTGGAAAAATGGAAAAAGGAATACAAATTTGTGGACCTTTCTTATGAAGTGTCCCCGCAGACGCCCCACTGGTCGGGATTCCCGGCAATGAGCGTTGCCATGAAATTTGACTATCCCGATGGGTTCCGGGTACATGAGTTTACTATGGTCAGCCAGTACGGCACCCACGTGGACGCGCCCCTGCATTTTGTAAAGGATACCAAGGGGCTGCATGAAATCCCCGTGGAAGAAATGATCCTGCCTCTGTGCGTCATTGACGTGACGGACAAAGTGGCGGCAAATGTGGACTATGCCGTAACGGAGGAAGATATCAAAAAATGGGAGGAACAGTACGGACGTATCCCTGACCGGGCTTTTGTGGCTATCCGCAGTGACTGGTCCAAACGCACCGATCTGGATAACTGCGATGCCGAGGGAAACAAGCATTATCCCGGCTGGAATATTGAGGCGCTGAAGTTCCTGGTAGAACAGCGGGATGTTGTGGCAGTGGGACATGAGACCTCCGATACGGACGCGCCTGCGGATTCTTCCAAACACGGCTATATCTGTGAATATTACATTCTGGAGCAGAACCGGTATCAGATTGAGCTGATGAAGGATCTGTCAGAAGTGCCGCCGGTAGGCAGCCTGATTTTCTGCGGATTCCCGAAAGCGAAGGACGCGGCTGGATTTACGGCAAGATGTATTGCTGTTTGCCCGAAGGAATAAAAACCGAATTAAATAAAAGGGGGACAGATTCTTTTCGCAAAAGGGAAAGAAGCTGTCTCTTTTTTTCATAATAGGGAAAGCAAAAGCGAAGAAATTTCATGGGTGGTTTAAAAAATTTTCACATGGACACAAACGTTTGTCATGTATCACAAGGAAACAGAAGGAATATTTTGTTTGGAAGGGGGCGGAATAAAAAGAATAAAGGATTTATTCATAAATATAATAGATATATTTCATAGGATAAAAGACGACATGATTTCCCTTTTTTTTCGGGAGAAAAAAGAAATGGCTGGAATACAACAGTTTATATGAAATATTATTCGCTTTACGAAAAAAACACAATGTTTTATGATAAATACATAAACAGTGGTATACAAGAGAGAAGACGCTGAATAGAAGAAAACGACAGAGAAAGGGAAGGTGATCCGTATGAGTAAAAAGGCGACATTTATCTGGTGTATTGGGTTAGGTCTTTTGGACGGTTTGTATTGTATTTTATGTTCTCATCTGCCGCATATTCAAAATTATATGTGGATCGGGTTTATCTCTCTTCCCATTTATTTCTGCGGCGGCGCTGTATTGAAAGAACTGCCGCGGTATTTCTGCTGCGCGGCCAGCGGTGTGCTCTGGGGAGCCCTGACGCTGGTAGTGCTGGGGATGGGACTGTTTGCAAACTCTGATGTGAATATGCTGATTGTAGTTACTGTGATTGTATGCATCTGCTGCTTTGTGCATCTGGGACTTTTGACAGAGGACAAAGCGGGCGGACTGTTCTGCAACTGCCCGATGGTATTTGGCGGATTTGCGGCTATTTTCTCTCAGGGAACAGCGGAGCTGCCCTGGGTCATCGCTACACTGACTATGGGTCTTGTGCTGGGCTGGATCATGGGCGCCATTGCAGCGCCGATCGGAAAAATGGTTGATGGCGCAAAATAAGTAAAGCAGGAAAACAATGTGCGGGAAAACATTTTTTTGAGATTCCAAAAGGGAGAAGACAAGGACGTGCATCAGATAAGAATATGCTGGCGCGCCCTTTTCTCCTTTTTATAGTTGAATTTAATTCATGGAATTTCGTGTAAAAAGAAAGATTTTTTCTGTTCTGAAAAGATGGAATATGCCAAAAAAACTGCGGAAAGGTGGGTGAGAGGTATGTCATTATGGAATTATGAGATATTTGATTTGATTGTTACTACGGGAAATTTGAGAAAAGCGGCAGAATTGATGCATCTTACGCCTTCTGCGGTGAGCCATTCTCTGATGAAGCTGGAGAAGGAATTTGGACTTCCGCTGCTGGTACGGGATCGCAACGGCATTGAACTGACGGAATATGGGAAAGAGCTTCTGCCTCATATCCGCTCCATACTGGCTATGGATAAAAAACTAAAAGAGGAGATTAACAGCATTACGGGAAGACTCCGGGGCAGTGTACGTATCGGTGCCTTCAACAGTATCTGCTGTACCTGGATTCCGCATCTGGTACGGCAGATGCAGACAGAATATCCGGATGTAGAAATCAGTATCATGCAAAACGGCTATGAGGCATTGGAAAGAGGACTTTTGGACGGTATTTTAGATCTGGTTTTTGTATCTATCCCGCCCAAGTACAATATTTCGGCCATCCCTCTGATGCGGGGCAGGCTGCTGTGCATTACGCCTATGGATTTTATCCCGGAAAATAAGGAATATATCACCCTGAAAGAAATCCGCCAGATGCGGATTATTACGCCGGGAACAGGATCGGATTTTGATGCCATCGCTTTTATGAAGGCAAATCATCTGGAACTGAAAACACCCCATAATATCATCGACGACAGTTCCATTATCGCGCTGGTGGAAAGCGGACTTGGCATCAGTATTATACCGGAGCTGGTGCTCCAGCGGCTGAAAGGGCAGGTGGGCATCTACCCCATTGAGGGAGCGCCTTACCGTACCATTGGCCTTGCCACCCAGAAAAATATGTTTGTATCCTCCGCTACGGATGCTATGCTGAAAATGATACTGAATTATGTTCACAGCCAGTATCCGCAGGACCCTCCCTATTTCCGCAAGCAGAACGCGGAAGAGAAGGCGGAGGGAGGCATGGAATAAGGCTTTTGACAGAAGGAAAACAGCTTTTGAAAAAAGAGGATATTGCATGAGACAGTTTGATAGAAAGCAGATATCGCTGGAATCTTTGTGGGAGCAAAGAATTCCGGCGATTTTTTTTGAAAGTGTGTACTTATAAGGGGCGTTGTAACAGTGTTTCTTAAAAAATAGGGGGAAACGATGTTTTCCTGGGTGGAATCAGTTTTTGTGAAGGTGTGGAAATGGGACAAAGACTGGTATAATGATAAAATAGGGATCATAGTATGTACCGAGAAAGGTGCAGGAACTGGTATGACAGGCATATTTAAAACATAAAGGAGGAATGTAGTATGGCAGGTTATGGAGACGAAATCTCTTCCATCAGTTTAGGCAGTATCATTGGGGGCGCTATGTGCGCCATTGTGGAAGCCCAGAGTCAGGCGGCCAGTACCACGGTAAATTTTATTCAGGAGGTAGGCTTCCAGACAGGCAGTGACGGAAAAACAAGAGAGCCTGTTTATGTGGGGTTCCAGTATGAAAAGACGGTGCAGCCGGATATCTCGGAGGATTTATCCGCTTATAAGGTGCAGATTTTGTCAAAAGGGCAGGGGTACAGCAAGGAGCAGAATCTGCAGCTGACAGCGGGCGGACAGGTTTTGGATGCAAGTATTACTTTTGAGAGATCAGGGGCTTTGAAAGCCGTAGTTTTGAACAGTGTGCCCGCAGGTTTGAAGGGGACACTGCCCATCGTGATTCAGGCACAGAATGCGGAGGCACCTCCTTTGCCGGAAGGAGAACAGGCGGCCAGTCTGCAGCTGGTATGCACTCCGGCGGAGGAAAGAAAACAGATCACCAATTTAAAGGTGCCTTTGCTGACTATGGTGCCTATTCCTTTTATCCGTATTGATAACGCCAGCATTGATTTTAATGTAAAGATCAATTCCGTGCAGGAGGCAAAGACTTCTTCTGATCTGACCTATGGCGGCAATGTGGAGGCCAGCGCCAACTATAACGGGTTCTGGTTTAAGACGGGCATCAAGCTGAACGCATCCCTTTCCAATCAGAAAAAATCCAGTATTTCCGATACGGTAAAGAGGGATTATTCTTTGAATGTACATGTCCACGCCATGCAGGACGATATGCCGGCAGGGGTGGAACGGCTGTTGGATCTGCTTTCCGACGCTACATCCATGGAAAACCGTCTGGAAGACAAAAAATAAAAAGGAGAATAGCTTATGATTACATTTGGAGAACTGGCGGGGCTGCTGGCGGCTGATTTTTTGCAGGCTCGCAGAACTGCGGATATGTACAGCGCTTCGTTATCGGAAGAATACCATGTGAACCCGCTGCTGAGGGGGATGCCGGTGCCCCGTTATACCATTGCGGAGGCGGAGATTGATTTGCCACTGCGGATTATGGGGGTCAGAAAGACAGAAATCGGGGAAGAAGAAATGCAGAAGATACTGGATAAGATTCGCCGGGGGTTGCCCACACTGCTCTATCGGAACATCAAAAACTGCTACTATGACAAGCAGGCCGCCGTGGTACGGGAGAAAAGCGGCGTTGTAGAGCCGGAAGAAGTGGGGATTTCCATGAGACAGCAGGAGGAACCCCGGGCGCAGGTAGTACGGCTTAGTCAGGTACCGGAGCTGAGAGCCAGCTATAAGGCCTCTACGGCAGCTATCTGCACGCTGATGAATCAGTATATGGCGACCTATGTAAAGGAAAACAGTATCAGTGAAATGAGACTGCTGGATTTTACGGATGTGTTTATTGAGACCCTTTACCGCGTCTGCAAAGAGGAATTTAGTACTTATCTGGATGTCCAGACACCTTACATCAATAAAGAGGCTTTGAAAAAAATGTGCCAGACCGTAGGCAGCACTATGTTTTTTGAGTTCCGGGAGATTTTTGAGCAGCCGGAAGGCCTTCTGGTATCGGCGGAAACAGGAAAAATGGAGCAGAATTTTGCGCCGGAGCAGCTGATGCGGGTTAAAATGAAGATACGGGAGCAGGATGTGAACTTTGTAGTGGACCAGAACGAGGAAAGCGGCGAAAAAAGACGTTTCCTGACATTGGGCTGAGGTGAGAAAAATGACACCAGCAAAGACAATAGAGGAATTTGAGCGATATTTTGTCCGGATGGCGGAGCTGACAAAGGCCATGGCATCAGAATCCTATCTGGCGGAGGAAAAAACGGTGGATTTTCTGGCAGGATTGGTGACATTGAGCCAGAAGCACCAAATGTCCGTGGCGGCGGATCTGGCGCTGGTACAGGCAAAGGCCCAGACCTACACGCCGGAGGAAGGCGACCGGCCCAACACCAGAAACGGCAGAAGGAAGAAAAATCGTTTTCTGCTGGACTGTCTGACAGAAGCCAAGGAGCGTACAGATCAGTATTTTGCTGTATCACGTCAGCTTCTGGAAGAGAGTGGACAGCTGGCCCGCAAGCTGGCGGCGGTGGCGGCGGCGAAAGGAATGCTGACAGAGGGTCTTCCGTCGGAGGAACTGGCGGAACGGATGCGGCAGGATGGTGAGATGATGCCGGCGCTGACCAGCGTTATTGGGACAGCGGGATATGAAAATACCATTTATTTGCTGGGGCGGGCGGCAAGAGAAGTCCTGCCCCGGAAGAAGGAGGAGAATATATGAATAAAAAAGAATTCGATCAGGTGGTGGGCCTGGCTTGCTTTCTGGAACGATATACGGCTCAGGCTACGCCATGCAGGGATAAAACGTTTTCTTTTTCTAAGGAAGATCAGCTGATCTGGAAGGGATATTTTGAAACCCTCATCAAGCCGGGAATACTGCCCGATGGCATGGCTTTCGGAAAGCCGGACAACAACTGCCCTGACGGCATCGGCACTGACGGCGAGGCCTTCAGTGATGAGTTTTTCCAGTTGTTGATGCAGTGTTATAAATATTTATACAAGGCCCTTTCCTGCGGCGAGATTTTTCTGGAGCATGACGGATGGTATGTGACAGACCGGAAGGGGACACGGTAAGGGGGGAGACGGATGTGCTATGTGACAGTCTGGGACTCCTGTTGGGATGCGATGGAGAAATATAATCAGGCACTTTCCCGGCTGAACAGCCGAATTGGCGGAAATCTGCAGGAACTGTATACTCAGCTTTGGGAATTAGAGCGGTTTTATGTTGACAAAACCCAGACCATATGGACAAGAAACGGGATTTTGTCAGTGCTGAACAGTATAAAGAACAGGGAGTGGTATCAGATGCTGCTTCCGGCGCTGATGGAACTGACAAAGCTCTGCTATCAGCCGAAAGCGGATTATGGCTGGCTGGGGCCTTATACGTTTTTTACTGTGATCGGGAAAAACGCTGCTTTGACAAAACAATTCCTGACTTGTGTTCCGTATTTTCATTACTGCTTTCCAGAGGATACCCCGAGGCTCTGGCAGTATTTGATGACCACAGGAAACTATTATGGCGGAAGTGAAGTAGACGAAGGGGGCAGGCTTTCTCAGTTGATCCTTCGGCGGGTGGAATTGTTTTTTACAGGGTATCGTACCGTATGGAACAGTTTAAAGGAGTTGGAATACCCTCCGACTATGCTGATTTTTACGGAAGGAGATATGCACTGCGGCGGGAAATTGCCTTATATCTTCCGGATGGATGGCAGGCAGTATGTATATAAGCCCAGAAATATGTGCCTGGATAAGCTGCTGATGGATGCGCTGACCGAATGCAATTCCTTTTTGCCGGAGGAACTTAAGCTGCCTGTGCCAGCCATAACGTTTTTGAAGGACAAGAACGAGACGGGATATATGGATTTTGTGACCCATCAAAAGGAAATGACATGGGCTGAAGCGGAAATATATTTCGGGAAACTGGGGGCACTGCTTTGTTTCGCAAAGCTCTTTGGAATCCATGATCTCCATTATGAAAATATTATGGCTACGAAAAAAGGCCCTGTTATCATTGATCTGGAGTGCGCGCTGCTGCCGGAAATAATCCAGCAAACATCCTTTGGAGGAATGTCCCTTCATTTCATTCGAACAGCTTTTGAAAATAGAACAGAGGGGAATGCTGTATTTTCCATAGAAGGGAAGATTTATCCCCTTAAAACGGAACGGGTGCAGAACAAAATACAGGAGGGCTTTACGGGAGCAGCACAGATATTTTTGGAAAATAGGGAAGAAATGATAGCGTTGTATGGAAAGATACTGGACGAAGTGTTTTTCATGCGTTTGACGCCAGTAGCAACCAACGAGTTTTATAATGAAATGGTAAACATAAGTATGTGCGAAAACGCGGGATACAAAGAGATTATATTGAATAGCCTGATGGATACCATAGAAAATAATTTTAATAAAAATAATTTTCATGTTTCCGAAAAGGAGAGAGAAGAAATGATTTCGCTGCTGGAGAGGGATCTGTCCTGGGGAGAAATCCCTCTTCTTCGGTGGCGGAATGAGCCGGGAAAGGAAAGCGTCTGGCTAGACGAAAAAATGATCTGTGAAAAGGATAAGGAGAATCAGGCGCAGCTTCTGGAGAAATTCGCTGCCAAGATCCCATGGCTGGCGAAAGAAAAAGGATGGCAAGCACTGAAAAAGGCGCTGATTGATCCCACTGTGTAAAGCAAAACACAGAAAAGCTCCGCAAAGGCTGACTTTATTTTATAAGAAAATCATTCTATTCCCGATAGAATCGCTGGAAGTCTTTGCGCTGCAATGATGTTAACAATATTTGTTTTCTTATGAGAAAGGCCCTGTGACGGGGCCTTTTTTGCGCGGCATTAGAAAACAGACGGTTTTTTCCATTTTTTTGGGGGAATTGTTGTTTCTTTTGGTACAAGCAAGTATAATAAGGAATAATCCACGAAAAATCAGGAAAGAGTGATGCGAAATGAAAATATCCGAATTATTGAAAAACCCCGCGCTGTCCATTTCTTTTGAGGTATTCCCTCCAAAAAATGACACCGCTTTTGACAATGTGAAGGAAGCTACGGCAAAGATCGCCGCTCTGCATCCTTCCTTTGTCAGTGTGACCTACGGCGCCGGCGGCGGCACCAGCAAGTATACGCTGGATATTGCCAAAAGCATTGAGCATTTGTACGGTGTGCCCACGCTGGCCCATCTGACCTGTGTTTCCTCCAGCAAGGAAACTGTTCATGCCCGTATTGAGGACCTGAAAGAGGCCGGTATTGAAAATGTTATGGCACTTCGAGGGGATCTGACACCGGAACTGGAAAATGCCGACCGGAGCCAGTGGGATTACCGTTATGCCATTGATCTGATCCGGGAGCTGAAGGGAAGCGGTGCGGATTTCTGTATCGGCGGCGCATGCTATCCGGAGATTCACCCGGAAAGTACAGACCAGAGAGAGGACATTCTCCATTTGAAGGAAAAGGTAGAAGCAGGCTGTGATTTTCTGACCACACAGATGTTTTTTGACAATAACCTGCTTTATAATTTCCTGTATAAGATTCGGGAGGCGGGAGTAACGGTACCGGTAGTGCCCGGCATTATGCCGATCACAAACGCCAAACAGCTGGAAAACGCTTTAAAGCTGTCCGGTTCCTTTGTGCCGCAGCGGTTCAAGAGTCTGGTGGATAAGTTCGGTTCTAATCCCGCCGCTATGAAACAGGCCGGCATTGCTTACGCTACCGACCAGATCATCGACCTGTATGCCAACGGCATCCATCATGTACATGTATACTCCATGAATAAGCCGGAGGTAGCGGCCAAGATCATGGAAAATCTGTCGGATATTCTGGGAGAAATCTGATATGGTAATACAGAAAAAGATTTATCTTCCGCCGCCGGTGCAGGAGCGGGAAATCTTCCGCTACGCCGGATGTCGGGAGATCAAAGAGGAATTCCGACAGCAGATGGAGGAATGTCTGGCGGAGACGAAAGGAAAGTTCCAGTATCAGGTCTGCTGGGCGGAGTATCCTGTTCATATAGATGGGGACAAACTGGACTTGACATTTGCCCGGGTAAAGTCGCACGCGTTGGCGAAAAATCTGGCGGGCTGCGAAAAGATCCTGCTGTTTTTGGCGACTATCGGGCTGGGCATTGATCGGCTCATTACCAGGTACAGCCGTGTTTCTCCGGTTAAGGCCCTGTGGTTTCAGGCCATTGGGGCGGAGCGCATCGAAAGCCTCTGCGATCTGTTCTGTGAAGAACGGGACCGGGAACTTCTGCCCAAAGGGCAGCAGCTGCGGCCCAGATTCAGCCCGGGATACGGGGATCTGCCTCTGGCACTGCAAAAGGAGATTTTTTGCGTTTTTGAGCGGGAGAAAACAGGGGTTTTTCTCAATGAAAGCCTGCTGATGACGCCCAGCAAGTCTGTAACGGCCATTGCGGGCATCGGAACAAAAAAAGAGATACAAAAGGAAGAAAAATGCGGCAGCTGCCAGAAGGCGGACTGTCCGTTCAAAAGGTGACGCCTATGAAAATACTGGATTATATGAAGGACCATCTCCTGTTTCTGGATGGGGGCATGGGGACACTGCTGCAGGCAGAGGGCCTGCAGCCGGGAGAACATCCCGAACATTGGAATATCACCCATAAGGATGTTATCGTAAAATTGCAGCGGGCGTATTTTGACGCCGGGAGCAATGTCATCAATACCAATACCTTTGGGGCCAACAGCCTGAAATTTCCCACGGAGGAACTGGATGAGATTCTGCGCTGTGCCATCGAAAACGCCAAGGAGGCCAGAGATACCAGCACAGGGACCCAGGAAAAGTTCGTGGCGCTGGATATTGGGCCTACGGGGCGGCTGCTGAAGCCTTACGGGGATTTTGACTTTGAGGAGGCTGTGGCTGTATTCGCCGAGACGGTGCGTCTGGGGGTGCAGTATGGTGTGGATCTGATTATGATTGAGACCATGAATGACAGCTATGAGACTAAGGCGGCGCTTTTGGCGGCAAAAGAAAACTGTGATCTGCCTGTGTTTGTGTCCAATGCTTACGGCGAGGACGGCAAGCTGATGACAGGGGCGGACGCGGCGGCTATGACGGCTCTGCTGGAAGGCATGGGCGCCGACGCCATTGGCGTGAACTGTTCTCTGGGGCCGAAAGCCCTGGCACCGGTGGTGCGGGACTATTTGAAGTATGCTTCTGTGCCGGTGCTGTTAAAACCCAATGCCGGACTGCCCCGAGAGGTAGACGGAAGGACGGTCTTTGACGTAGGTCCCGAGGAATTTTCCGAAGATGTGGCGGCATTGATCGGAGAAGGTGTGCGTATCGCCGGGGGCTGCTGCGGCACCACACCGGAATATATCCGGACACTGACAGAAAAAACAAAGGATTTTCAGCCGGTGCCTGTGGCGAAAAAGCACTGGACCTGGGTATCCTCTTATACCCATGCGGTTCTTTTTGATAAAAAGCCTGTTCTGATCGGGGAGCGAATCAATCCCACGGGGAAGAAGCGGCTGAAACAGGCTCTGCGGGAAAACGATATGGATTATCTTCTGACAGAAGGCATTAACCAGCAGGAATGCGGTGTGGAGATTTTGGATGTAAATGTGGGCCTGCCGGAAATCGACGAGCCGGAGGTGCTGAAAAGAGCGGTCCATGAATTGCAGGCGGTTTTGGATCTGCCTTTGCAGATCGACACCTCCGATCCTGTGGCTATGGAGGCGGCGCTGCGGCGGTATAACGGCAAGGCTATGATCAACTCCGTCAACGGGAAGGAAGAAAGCATGGAGGCTATTTTCCCGCTGGTGAAAAAATACGGCGGTCTGGTGGTGGCTCTGACCCTGGATGAGACGGGTATCCCGGAAACGGCGGAGGGCAGAGTGGCCATCGCCAAAAAGATTATCCAGCGGGCGGAAAGCTATGGCATCCCCAAAAATGACCTGATTTTTGATACGCTGGCTATGACCGTCAGCGCCGATCCCAACGCGGCAAAGGCCACATTGGATGCCTTGGCGGAGATCCGTCATGGACTGGGCTGCCATACGTCCCTGGGGGTATCCAACGTATCCTTTGGACTGCCCAACCGGGACAACATCAACGGTACCTTCTTTGCGCTGGCCATGAGCCGGGGGCTTTCCGCGGCCATTATGAATCCCTATTCTCTGGATATGATGAAGGCATACTATGCCTTTGGGGCGCTGATGGGGCTGGATGAGAATTTCGAGGCCTATATCGACTTTGCTTCCAAAGCGCTGCCCCATCAGGCGGCGGCAGCGGCGCCAGCCCAGACAGGAGCGGCGCCTGTGGCGGAGGAATATGGTTCTGCCCTGCAGAAAGCCATTGTCAAAGGACTGCGGGAACAGGCCGGAGAACTGACCCAGAAAATGCTGGAAGAAAAAGCGCCGCTGGAGATCGTACAGACGGAGGTTATCCCCGCTTTGGATATTGTGGGGAAGGGCTTTGAGGAAAAGCGGGTTTATCTGCCCCAGCTGCTCATGAGCGCGGAAGCGGCAAAATCCGCTTTCGAGCAGATCAAGGCGGTCATGACGGCACAGCCGGGAACTTCCGCTACGAAATGCGCTTTCGTCATTGCCACGGTACAGGGAGATATCCATGATATTGGGAAAAATATCGTAAAGCTGCTGCTGGAGAATTACGGCTTTGATGTAACAGATCTGGGCCGGGATGTGGCGCCGGAAACGGTGGTGGAGACAGTACAGCGGCTCCACGCGCCGTTGGTAGGACTTAGCGCCCTTATGACCACGACGGTGCCGGCCATGGAGGAAACCATCAAGCAGCTGCGCACAGGCGCGCCCTGGTGCAAGGTAGTTGTGGGCGGCGCGGTGCTGACCCAGGAATACGCGGATCGTATTGGCGCCGACAAATATGCCAAGGACGCCATGGAAACGGTGCGCTACGCCGAGGAAATCGCAGCGGAAGAACTTTGACGGCACGATTTATATAGAGAGAATACAGATATGTAAGGAATAAAGTTTTTTAGAAGAGAATAGACAGAGAAAAGGGGATGTTCCAATGAAAAGAATCTTCTGTATCCTGATGGTGACAGTCATGTGTTTGGGGGCGGCCTGTTCCGCAGAACAGGCGGAAACTGCCGCAGTGGACGAAGGGGTGTTTCTGGAAGAAATCGCGCCCAATATTCTTTGTTTGGATTCCTGCGAACTGGAAATGTTTGGTGCGGATGTGGATTTTGAGGAAGAGTATTTTTGTGTCTACGAAAGTGAGCAATCTTACGATAACGGATGGGGGCCTGTCGCGAAGCTTTATCAAGAAGGCGAGGAAGCGACGGTTTCGGAATATTTCCCTGATCCGGTCATGTCGTCCTATTATCCTGTGAGAAATTTCCAGACCAATGAGGAAGTCAGAGCGCATTTGGAGGAATTTTTGTCGCCGGAAATCACGGAGGAAAAATTCCACGATGATTTTTTGGAATATGACGGGAAGCTCTATTTAGTGAGAGGCGCCAGAGGGTACGGAGCGATTACCTGCGATAAGGAAAGTGTGGCTTTTTTGGAAAAGCAGGGAGATTCTTATTACGCAACCATGGATTATCTGTATTTTGGAGATTATGATTACACAGTAAAGCTGGAGTTCCAAAAGAAAGATGGAAAATGGATGTTAATGCAGATTTCCAAAATGCCGGCATAGCCATTTGAAAAAACAGGCGAGAAAATGACGCGGATCAATCATGCCGTACCAAGTGAATATGATCTATGAAAAACCCCTTGTGTTTTTACACAAGGGGTTTTTTGCGGGAACTTATTTCAAAATGTCTTTTAAGAAGCTGTCGCCTTCAAATTCCGCGTCCAGTCCCAGATAGTCGGAAATGGTTTTGCCCAGATCGGTGAAGGATTTTCTTACGCCCAGATCCACGCCTTCCTTCACATGTTTGCCCCATACCAGCAGGGGAACATATTCTCTGGAATGGTCGGTGCTGGGGGTAGTGGGATCACAGCCGTGGTCGGCAGTGATAAAGAGGATATCCTCGTCCTTCATATTTGCCATGATTTCCGGCAGTTTGCTGTCGAAATATTCCAGCGCGCCGGCATAGCCCTCTACGTCGTTGCGGTGGCCGTAGATCATGTCTGTATCCACCAGATTGGTGAAGAGAATGCCTTCAAATTCCTCTTTGGTATAAAGAATGGTTTTGTCGATACCGTCATTATTGTTGGTGGTATGGTCTGTTCTGGTCATGCCTCTGTGCTCGAAAATATCCTCGATTTTGCCGATGGCAGTCACATTCATGCCTTTGGCCTTTGCCAGATCCAGTATGGTGGTGCCGGTAGGCTCCAGAGAGAAATCCTTTCTGTTTTTGGTACGGGTATAATTGCCGTGTTCTCCGATGAAGGGTCTGGCGATGACACGGGCAACACCATAGTCCCCTGTCAGCAGTTTTCTGGCGGTTTCGCAGATTTTATAGAGCTCCGGCACGGGAATAACGTCCTCGTGAGCCGCAATCTGGAATACGCTGTCGGCGGAGGTATAAACGATGGGGGAGCCTGTTTTTACATGCTCATCCCCCAGATCCTGAATGATAACGGTGCCGGAGGCGGCATAGTTGCCCAGGGTTTTTCTGCCGATGGCCTGTTCAAAGGCATCCATCAGCTCTTTGGGAAAGCCGGTATCTGTAAAGGTAGGGAAGGGTTTTTCCGTGACTACGCCGGCGATTTCCCAGTGGCCGGTGGTGGTATCCTTACCGATGGAGCGTTCGCCCATTTTGCCGAAGGCGCCTTTGGGCGCGTCTACCTTGCCCAGCAGATGGATGTCTTCCCCCTGAATATTGCCCAAACCGAGAGCAGCCATGTTTTTCAGCTCTGTCTGAGGTCTTGCCTTTTTGATATTGACTAAGGTATTGCTGCCAACATCGCCGAAATCTGCCGCGTCGGGCAGTTCACCGATGCCTACGCTGTCCAGTACGATAATAATGGCTCGTTTCATATAATCATTCATCCTTTCTTGTTATTCACTGATGATTTCTAAAACCAAAGGCGGCGGAGACACTGTTTCCGGGCCCATGGAAATGGCGGAACGGAGAATCTCGGCGGCGGAGGCTGCTTTTTCCGCTGTACCGCTGTATACGGTGGCAAGGAGGTCGCCTTTTTCCACCGGGTCACCCAGCCGTTTTTCCATGACAATGCCGGCGCCGAAATCCAGAGGCTGGCCCTTATAGGCCCGGCCCGCGCCGGTTTCCTGTGAGGCCCGTCCGATTTTCGCCGTGTTCATGTGGGTAATGAAGCCGGACTGTTCCGCACGCACCTCCAGTGCGCAGGGAGAAAGCGGCAGGCTGCTTTCGTCGGAGAGGATGCGGACGTCACCGCCCTGCTGTTCCAAAAGCTCCCGGAATTTTGCCAGACCCTGGCCGTTTTCGATTTGTTTTGCCAGAAGGGCTTTGCCTTCTTCTACCGTTGGTACACGGTTAGCCAGCAGGAGCATATGCGCTCCCAGCAGGAGAGAAACCTCCAGCAGATCGCCTTTGGTATGACCTTTGAGGACCTCTATGGCCTCCAGCACCTCTAAACGATTGCCGATCTTCATGCCTAAGGGTTGGTCCATGCCGCTGATGACGGCGGTAACCTTCCGGCCCACATGGCGGCCCATGGAGACCATGACCTGCGCCAGTGCCCGGGCGTCCTCCTGTGTTTTCATAAAGGCGCCGCTACCGCATTTGACATCCAGCACGATGCCGTCCGCTCCGGCGGCGATCTTTTTGGACATGATGCTGGCGGCGATGAGCGGGATGCTATCTACGGTGCCCGTTACATCCCGGAGGGCATAGAGTTTTTTGTCTGCCGGGGTCAGGTTGTCCGTCTGGCTCATGAGGACGATGCCGCTTTGTCTGCCGTATGCCAGCGCCTGTTCTTCTGTAACGTCAACCCGAAAGCCGGGGATGGATTCCAGCTTATCAATGGTGCCGCCGGAAAAACCCAGTCCTCTGCCGCTCATTTTTACGACGGGAACGCCAACGGAGGCCACCAAAGGTGCCAGAATCAGTGTGGTGGTGTCAGCGACGCCGCCGGTACTGTGTTTATCAACCTTAAATCCGGGGACAGAGGACAGGTCGAAGGTTGCGCCGGAATTGGCCATTTCTTTTGTCATCACTGCGGTTTCCTCCGGCGTCATGCCATTGAGAAGGATGGCCATAAGCAGTGCGGAGATCTGGTAATCCGGCAGAGAACCGTCCGTTACCCCTTGGATAAAGAAGGAAATTTCCTGGGAAGTAAGTTGCTGCTGATCGCGTTTTTTAATAATAATATCCTGAAAATCCATAAAAAACCCCCTTTCTTTTGGAAAAAGTATAGCATATATCCGAGGAAAAGACTAGAATTATTTCTTGTGCCATTCCTGGGAGAAGGAGTATAATCAAAACAAAAACGGGAAGGAAGTGCTGTATATGAAACAGATCAATGAGATTTATTTCAGCCCCTGCGGCACCACGAAAAAAGCTGTGGACCAGATCGCCGCTGCCTGGGCGGAGGAAGAAAAGAAGGCGTGGGATCTGTCCGCGCCGGAGGGCGGCAGTCTGCGGGCAGAGTTTCCTGCGGAGGAAATCTGCATTGTGGGGATGCCCGCCTATGGCGGCAGAGTGCCTTTGACGGCGCTGGAACGGCTGGCAAATCTGAAGGGGAAAAATACCCCGGCTATTGCGGTGGTGACTTATGGCAACCGGGCTTTTGACGATACCTTGGCGGAACTGTGCCAGATTTTGACGGCGCAGGGCTTTGTTGTCTGCGGGGCTGTGGCGTCCGCCACAGAACATTCTATTATGCCTCAGTTTGGCGCGGGACGGCCCGATGAGCGGGACTGCGCGGAGCTTAGAGAATTTGGAAAGCAGATTCGGGAGAAAATAGAGGCAGGGGAGACCGGGTGTCCTCAGGTGCCGGGGAAGGAACCCTTTGTGGAACGTCACGGCGGCGGTATTGTGCCGGTAACTTCCAACGCCTGTGAGGGCTGCGGTCAATGCGCGGCGGAATGTCCTGTGGGGGCTATTTCCAAAGAAGAACCATGGAAAACGGACAAGGACGTCTGTGTTTCCTGTATGCGCTGTATCCATGTCTGTCCCCGGAAGGCCAGAATGGTGCCGGAGCCGGTGGCGGCGGCATTGGTGGAGCGGCTGGGTAAGCTTTGTGCCGGAAGAAAGGAAAACAGCTTGTATCTATAAAAAAATAGAACGATGTTTTTTATGAAAAATTTTTTCAAACAGGTGCCATGAAAAAGAGCGGCAATAAAAAATCGCTGAAATTCTTGCGGAAACAAGGATTTCAGCGATGATTTTTTTTCTGGGAAAATGGGTTTGGAGATTATTTTTCCGCAAAAAGATACTTTTCTACGATTTCCGCCGCGTCCGCCATACAGCCGGAACAGCTTCTGAGCATAACGCCTGTATCCATGCCCTTCAGCTCACGGCAGATGATGGTCTGGTTCTTTTTCTTGAAATCATCGGTCATGGTCTGGATGGTGTTGTAGCAGTCCAGTTTTGTTTTGGGGTGTTCCAGATTTACATCGGATAATTTCAGGCCTACCAGATAAGCCATGGCGGATACGGCGCCGCAGGTACCCATGACACCCATGCCGCGTCCGAAACATTCTACGGCACGGAAGGCGTCCTTTTCCTCTACGCCCAGCAGGTCGCAGTAAGCACAGGCAACCGCCTGCGCACAGTTATATCCTTTTTTATGGTTTTCTTCCACACGGGAAATTCTGTCTGTCATTGGTCAAAACTCCTTTCAAAAAACAAAATACGACAGGGAAATGATAAAAAAACAAGCCGGATAGAACAGGGAATCCTCCATGTTCCATCCAGCTTCATTCTTCATGCTTAAAATTACAGGCTGTTTACCAGCTTTGTCAGGGAAGATTTCTTTCTTGCCACTGCGTTTTTGTGGTAGATCCCTTTGATATAAGCTCTGTCGATAGCGGAAGCAGCGCCTTTCAGAGCAACGGAAGCAGCTTCCTTGTCGCCAGCGTTTACAGCAACGATTACTTTCTTCATCGCTGTTTTTACCTGAGACTTGATCATTTTATTTCTCAAAGTCTTTTTGTTGATTACTTTAATTCTTTTCTTAGCAGATTTGATATTAGCCAATTTGTTTTCCTCCTAAAAATTTTTTTGTGGTTTCTCTTTTCCGATATTGGGGAATATCGCTTTTCTAAACTACATATTAACCACCTTGAGGACAGGATTCCTCCGACACGGTTGGGCTGGAAACAGACATAATTCCGCCCGTGGTTAATTCAACACCATATATTCTACCTGATGATTCCCAAGAAGTCAATGAATATATTTAAAATCTGCGGAAAAAATAAGGGAAAATACAGGAAGGCGGGATCAGGATTGCATCAAAACGAGGAAAAATTTGCGGCGCGGACGGATTTGGCCATTGAAGCCAGGGAATTGGCCAGGGAAAAAAGCAGAGAGGAAAAAGAACCAGACGGGGTGGAAGTGGAAAATTTGGAGGAGGAAGATTATGTGCTGACCAGAGTGCGCATCCGAAACGAGGCGGGAAGCCGGATCATGGGGAAACCGGTAGGCAGTTACATCACTCTGGAGTCCCAGAGCCTGAAGGAAAATGATATTTTTTCCCATGAGGCCATTACAAAGGCGCTGGCCCGGGAACTGCGGGAACTGGCCGGGCTGGAGGAAGGAGATACGGTGCTGATTGCCGGACTGGGCAACTGGAACATTACGCCGGACGCACTGGGGCCAAAGGTAGTATCCAAGGTGCTGGTGACAAGGCATTTGGGAGAAAGCCTGCCGGAGGAGATTTTGCGGACGGTTCGTCCTGTGGCGGCGGTCAGTCCCGGTGTTATGGGCATTACGGGTATTGAGACCGGCGAGATTATCAAGGGAATTGTGGAAAAGATGCGGCCGAAACTGCTGATTGCTGTGGACGCTTTGGCCGCCAGAAAAACGGGGCGGATCAATGCCGCTATACAGCTTTCCGATACAGGGCTGGCGCCGGGGGCGGGCGTTGGGAACAAGCGCAAGCTGCTTTCTAAGGAGACACTGGGGATTCCGGTCATCGCCATCGGTGTGCCTACGGTGGTGGACGCGGCGACACTGGTCAATGATACCATGGATCGTATGCTGGAGGAAATGAGCCGCCACACGGAGAAAAATACACCCTTTTATGAAATGCTGCGGTCCATGGAAGGAGAGGAAAAATATGAACTGATTACAGAACTGCTGGACCCCTACGCGGAGAACATGTTTGTGACGCCGAAAGAGGTAGACGCCGTCATTGACCGCCTTTCCGGCGTAATTGCCAACGCGGTTAATCTGGCGCTGCATCCCGGGATTACCATGGAAGATTTGCAGCAGTTTCTGGCGTAAAAGAAGATATGGTTTTGTTATAGATGAAAAAAACGAAAAAAACAGGGAACAAATTCCTGTTTTTTTTCGTTAAACAGAAAATAAAAGGTTGATTTTCTTCTGCCTTATGCTGGGAAACAGGCTGGTTTGTTGCAAATACAGGTTTTTTGTAGTATAATTCAGATATTGAAGTCGAAAGCAAGAGAAGGAGAATAGAATGGAAGAAGCTGCAATCGTTGTGATGTTGAAGGATCAGACAACCGGCTTTTTGGATAAGGAGCTGGGATGCTATACTGTCGCGGAAGGCGCGGAAAACGTCTTTCAGGTATATGCGGCTGAGAAGGAAAATGAGATCAGAGTGGTATTGAAGCTGACTTGTGAAAAGGAACTCAGTGACTGGGAGTATGACGCCGTATTTGATTATTACGATATGGAAACACTTGCGGCGCTGGTGGATTCCATAGAGGAAGAAGAAGGCCATTTCAACCCTGTCTGGAAGACGGAGTTTTCTTTTTCTCAGGAGGCGGATCAGATGGAAGAGAAGCTTTCCGCGATCCTGGAGGCCCATAAACGGGAACTGGATTCCGTTTATGAGGTGATCGCAGATAAAAGGGATGATTATTGTGAAGAATAAAAGATTCAGATATGTCTGCCTGCTGGCCAGCGTCTGTCTGTTTCTTACCAGTGGCTGCGGTCTGTTTTCAAGAGAACAGGAAGCAGCTGTGGATGATACCAAACAGGAGGACACGGAGACAGTGCCTATGCCGAATGTGGAAACAGAGGGCGAGCAGTCGGAGGACAAGCTGGAGGAGACGGCGCCCCTGGATGAGGAGGAGCAGGTGATTCTGCCGCAGACGGCGGAGGAGCAGAAGAAGCAGCAGAGCCAGAAGAATCAGACGGGCACCAAGCCTGCGCCTGTAACGGAAACGAAGCCGTTCTGGCAGAGCGAGAACACCATGCAGGTCAATAATTTGAAATCCGTGGCAACGGCGGCGAAAAATAATTATAACGCTTTGGGGGAAAAGCTGGGCTGGATCTCCAAAAATGGGAAATTATACGCTTATTACGCGGGAAGTTACATAACGACGGATACACTGGTAGCCAATGGGTATCTGGAAAAGGGGCTTTCCTCTTCCAGCTATGATATTTTGCTGATCCGCGGCAGTGATCTGGCGGCCTATGAAGGGGCCAGTGTGCCCCAGGAGAATATGGGGCTGACGATATTCGCGGCCATGAAGCAGAGCGACGGGCAGTATCTGATCGCTTCTTCCAGCGGGAAGGCCGGGCTTATCAGCGCTACGGATTACAACAGGCTGTTAAACAGCTACAATCAGAATCATGGCACAATCAGCCGTTTGTCCTCCTCTTCTTCAGAGTATGGGCAGCTGCTGGGATTTATCGGGCTGTATGAAGGGCAGCTGGAGGAATATTTTGTGCGGGAAATCCGCAAAGACGGAAAATACGCTGTGGTGACATTTTCCGGAAAATCCAATACGGCCAATATCAAACAGCATGTTTTGCGCAACGACAACAATTTCTGGGAAGTGGTATATCCCAATGTGCAGAATGAGATCTATCCTGTATACAGCATCAATCGTGTGCTGCCGGATTTTGACCCCAAGCTGCTGACGGATTATAACGTAGCTTCCTGGAAGGCCTACATGTCTTCCAACCAAACAGGGGCAGTCAATGCCATGTTTACCAATAACTATATTAAGGATAACAGTCAGATCTATTATCAGTGCGGAACCAGCAGCTATGTATATTTCGTACTGCAAAACGGAGCCAGATATGTGGCTTACCGGGAGTACGATCTGTGGAGAGTAATCCATGTGGCCAGCGACTATGAGGCGAAAAACTTTATCGCCGAAAGAACCGGACAGGATTATGGGTTTATCATATTGGACGATTAAGGACGGGAAAACGGATGAAGGAAGCGAACAGGTTCCTTTGTCCCGGTTTTTCACTGGCGCAGACCATAGAAAGCGGCCAGTGCTTCCGTTGGAAAAAATGGGAAGAAGGAAGGTATACTGTCCTTTCCGGCGCGCGGCAGGTCACACTGGCGCAGGCGGGGGACAGTATTCTTTTTTTGGACGAGGTTTCCGAAGGGGAAGCGGCCTACTGGCGGAATTATTTTGACTGGGACAGGGATTACGAACAAATCAAAAAAGAATTGTCGGCAAAGGATCAGGTTATGGCTATGACCATCCCCGCCGGTAGCGGCATCCATATCCTGCGGCAGGAGTTTTTCGAGACGCTGATGGGATTTATCATTTCCCAGAATAACCATATCCCACGGATCAAAGGGATCATGGAGCGTATCTGTCAAAGCTGCGGCGAAGAAATCGGGGCGGGAGTCTATTCCTTTCCGACACCGGAGCAGCTTGCGACGGTTACAGAAGAGGAGTTTCGGTGGCTGGGCGCGGGTTTTCGTGCCAGATATCTTGTGGACGCTGTGGGAAAAGTAGTTTCCGGTCAGATACGGGAGGAAGATTTGCGGCAGATGGAAACGGCGGAAGCGAAAGCGGCGCTGATGACCATTTGCGGCGTCGGGGAAAAGGTGGCGGACTGTGTGCTTCTGTTTGGACTGGGCCGCTGGGAGGTTTTTCCCACGGATGTATGGATTCGGCGGATGATGGAACAGCTGTATTTCCGGGGGAAGGAAGCGAGTCTGAAGGAAATACAGAAAAAGGCGGAGAAGAAATTCGGGGCGTACCGTGGGCTGGCCCAGCAATATCTGTTCTATTACGGAAGAGAGGGGCAGGGCCACGGCGGAAGGAGGAAAGCAGATGACAAAGACAAACGCCATGCGGCAGCTGGAAGCGGCGGGAATTGCCTACCGGACAGCGGAATATGAATATGATGAGAACAATCTTTCCGGGCTTCACGCGGCGGAACAGATCGGCATCCCGGCGGAGCAGGTCTTTAAGACTTTGGTTACCAGAGGGGATAAGACAGGGATTCTGGTATTCTGTATCCCGGTGGATATGGAGCTGGATCTGAAAAAAGCGGCGGCGGTTTCCGGCAATAAAAAGCTGGAAATGACCCATGTGAAGGAACTTCTGGCTTTGACGGGCTATATCCGGGGCGGCTGTTCTCCCATTGGCATGAAGAAAAAATATCCGACCTATGTGGACGAAACGGCGATTTTGTTTGACGAGATTGCCGTCAGCGCGGGGATGCGGGGCGAGCAGATTATACTCTCGCCGGAGGATCTGATTGCTTTTGTAGAGGCAAAAGAGGCGGACGTAACAAAGGAAATGGCATAAAAACGGATTTGATAAACTAGAAAAGCTGAACGCTTTGCGGTGCAAAGTGTTCAGCTTTCTTTTGTTTGTTAATGAAGATGTCTGAAACGCCGGGGATATTTTCAATGGCTCATGCAAAAGTTCCGGCATTTTATATATTCAGAATAAGCGCACCGCCTGGCTCATGCCCCGGCTGACGCCATTCTCCATGGTCTCGATCCGGCAGTAAAGGGGCTCGGAAGAGGCGTACGTCATGGAAAAAGCATAGGGGAATCCCCAGAGCCAGCGGTCTCCGCCTTTGGTGGGGTTGCTCATTTTAGTAAAAGGACCATCCGCGGAAGAGGAAAGATATACCCGATAATCGTCAGCGCCGAATACTGGCTCCCAGCTGACCTGGACGGTGGTCCCGCTGGTGGTGATCCTTACATTCCTGGGGGCGGAGGGGGTATAGACATAGTTTTTCATCTCCGAAATGGGCAGGGACATGTTTCTGGGAACCGCCAGAACCTTTTGGGCGGGAATGGCGAAATAAAGATCCTCGCTCATGGAGCTGCAAAGACCCAGCCATTTCCCCTGGGCATTGAACACGCCGCCGCCGCTGCTGCCGAAATTCAAAGGGGCGGTAAAGGAAAGGATATCCTGATTGTAATGGGACAATGTGCCGCTGGTCTGGATATTACGGTTTCCCTGGGGAGAGGAAACGGTGACAACGCTTTGACCCTCTGCTAAGGCTGTGGTTATTTTTACGGGAGAAAGCCCTGTTTTCTCAATTTGCAAAAGGGCGATATCCGCCTGGGGGTCCAGTCCCACAACGGTGGTCTTTCCCTGATATACAGTACCGTCATCAAATATGATTTGCAGCATGGAGGTTCCTTCGATGACATGATAATTGGTGGCAATGAGACCGTCAGACGAAAGAATCACACCGCTGCCGCTGAATTGGCTGCCCTGGAGCATGACCACGGAATCCGAAATGCTGTAAGGTGTTTCCGTATCCCGCAGAATCTCTACGGTGGCGGTATCGCCTTTCCAGAATACGGCGGCGCCACTGTATTCCGATACGAAGCGCAGCGGAACGAAGGCGAGGTTTTCTATGATACGGACGGGGACATCCAATACGACCGGCTGATCGTTCACGGTGGCGTAAGAGGAGTTAACCTTCATATATAACTGAGTGTTCCCTTTTTTGGCGGTGAGGCTTTTTTCGGCATCGTTCCAAAGAACTGTGTAGCCCAGAGGCTCCATCAGATCCCGCATAGGCAGAAGGACTCTGTCGTTTTCCAGAATGGGGGCCATTCGGCAGGGCAGGGCCTTGCCGTCCAGAGAGACCTGAATCTCTTTGGCGCAGACCGGGGAAATGAAAAACAGCAGCAGTAGGCAGAGCATAAGATATTTTAGAAATCTTGCCATAGGCGTCCTCCTTTCGGGCGGGATTGTTCTCTGCGGTCTGAGACGCAGAGGACTTTCTGTGCGTTATTATATCATATTCTATGGACGGGAGGTATCCCCTTCTTTTTGGGGAGAATTTGCCTTTGAGGAAAAGGTGTGTTATGCTCAGAGACGGGAGGTGAGAAAATGTTTGAGAGAATTACCGCAAAGGAAGATTTTGCAAGGGTCTATCCAATAATGGCGGCATCCTTCCCGGAGACGGAACTGCGGGATGAAGCGGGACAAAGGGCGCTTTTGGAGCGGGAAGGCTATCGGCTTTACGGCATAAAAGAGGCGGATGACGGGTATTTTGCCGTCATCGCCGCATGGGAACTGGCGGAAGATTTCGTTTATCTGGAGCATTTCGCGGTGGCAGAGGGAAAACGCAACGGCGGCATCGGCGGCCGCCTGCTGGAGGAATTCCTGGCCTGGTATGGAAAAAAAGCGGTGCTGGAGGTAGAGGTGCCGGAGGATGTGCTGACCAAAAGACGGGTAGGATTTTACGAAAGACATGGGTTTTATTATAATGAATATCCCTATTTGCAGCCGCCCATGCGTCCCGGACAGGGTATGCTGCCGCTGCGGCTCATGACCAGACCTGCGCCCATCCAAGAGGAAGAATATCAGCGGTATCGGCGGCTGATCTATAGACAGGTATACCGCTACTTCGGGGAATAGGTGAAACAGAATACTATACAAAGTGTATTAAAAGAAAGACGTTTTGACAGAGGAGAGTTGTAAAAATTCACCAAATGTAGAGAAAATAAAAAAATCGGCAGGAAAAAAAGAGGGATTTCTGTTCTTTTAGAGAATACTACAAGCATAAAGCGAATGGCTTTACTGCAAATAATCTTACAATTCACGAAAAGGAATATCACCGACAAATGAAGGGGGAGATTGCGATGGTTCAGATTCTTGCAGGCGAAAAAGGTGAAGGTAAAACAAAGAAATTGATCGACATGGCAAATGAGGCAGGTAAGGCTGCAAATGGCTGTGTGGTTTTCGTAGACGATGACAACAGCCGTATGTATGATCTGCATTACAGTGTTCGTTTTGTAGATACACCAAAATTTATTATGGAAGATCCTCAGGTATTCAGAGGATTCGTCTGTGGTATCCTTTCTCAGAATAGCGACATTGAAAAGATCTATGTAGATGGTTTGAACCATATCGTAGACCGGATCAGTGATCAGGACTTTGTAGCTTTCGTAGAAGAACTGGAAAAGACATCCAAAGAAGCGGAAATGGATCTGATTATGATTATCAGCCGCAGAACAGACTTGCTTCCCGCGGAAGTACAGAAATATCTGATCTAACAATCAAACAAAAAAGAAAGGCCGTTTTTCCAAATGGGAAGGACGGCTTTTTTTATTGTGGCAAAATGTTGTATGAGAAGAGGGAAAAAGAAGTGGGATTTCTTGTCAAACAAATTCTGGCGGAGCGGCCAAACAGCGAGGCCTTCTTTTTTTGCCCAAAAGTCATAAGGACGGAGAAAACCTTTATTTTTCAGGAAAAAACAGGAAGAGAGAAAAAAGAGGTATGGGCAAGAGGGACATTGTATATTATCAGAAACATGACTGTATTCGCTTTACTTTATAGGAATACTTGTGTTAAAATAAACCTAAAGATAGTATATTGTATGCAAAATAGACAAAGAAAGTTGGCAAATTGCTGTAATAATCTAGAAAAGACAAGAAAGGTGAGGAAAAAATGAACAAATTTCAGCAGATGTATCTGGAAAAAAGGAAAACACCGGCAGAAGTTGCCCTTTATGTAAAGTCTGGCGATGTATGCGCTTGTCCGACCGGACTGGAAGAGCCCACAGCCATTTGTGAGGCAGTGGCCGACAGAGCTATGCGCGGGGAATTGACCGGCGTAGTGCATCACGCAACCCTTTCCGTAAAAGGCGGCCCCTTTATGAAACCGGAATTAAAAGGAAAGTATGAATATATTTCCTGGTTCACCGGCGGCCCCGGCAGAAAAGGCATCCAGGAAGGGATTCATACCTATATCCCTTGTAATTACAGCGATATTCCCGGCTACTGGACCAATGTACAGCCCAGACTGGATGTATTTTACGCGGAAGTTTCTCCTATGGATAAACACGGCTATTTCAGCTGCCCTATGGCAGGCGCGGAAGTCGTTGCCATGAGAGACAAAGCAGCCATTATCCTGCTGGATGTCAACGATCAGATGCCCCGTGTTATGGGCGACTGCCTGATTCATATTTCTCAGGTAACAGCACTCTGCGAATCTTCCAGACCTCTGCTGGTACTGAATAACCCTCCTCTGTCCGATGACGATAAGAAAATCGGCCAGATGATCGCGGACGAGGTAGTAGACGGCGCTACACTGCAGCTGGGCATCGGCGGTATCCCCAATGCCGTAGGTGTACTGCTGAAAGATAAGAAGGATCTGGGCCTGCATACAGAAATGTTTACAGACAGTATGGTAGACCTGATTGAATGCGGCGCTGTAACCAATATGAAAAAACCGATTCATGTGGGCAAGACCATTGCCACACTGGCATGGGGCTCCAAGAAAATGTATGATTACATGGACGATAACCCGGCTTTTGAGATGCATCCTGTCAGCTACACAAATAACCCTTATGTCATCGCGCAGCATGACAATTTTGTATCCGTAAACTCCTGTATTGAAGTAGACCTCTTCGGTCAGGTATGCTCCGAAAGCATCGGCACAAAGCATTACAGCGGTTCCGGCGGCCAGCTGGACTATGTAAGAGGCGCCAATATGTCCAAGGGCGGCAAGGGCTTTATCGCGATGCTTTCCACCACAAAGGGCGGCACCATTTCCAAGATCAAACCCGTTCTGACGCCCGGTTCTATCGTAACCACACCCAAGAACGAAGTGGACTTCCTGGTAACAGAAAACGGCATCGTTCGTCTGAAGGGCCAGACTGCCAGCGCGAGAGCGAAAATGATTATCTCTCTGGCAGCTCCTCAGTTCAGAGAAGAACTGGAATACGAAGCAAAGAAAATGAACCTGATCGTTTGATTTGGAAAATATGAGCAGATGAAAATAGCTGGAATCCCCGCGGAGCGGGGGTTCCGGCTATTCTGTTTTTGTGGGCAGAAGGAATGGGGTTTGACAATAAAATAGGGATATGCTATTTTGGGGATAGGAATTTTACTGGAGGAGCGGAAACGGAAGGGAGAGAGTGCTGTGAGAGCCAGCTGGGACGAATATTTTATGGAGATCGCGGAAATTGTGAAAACACGGTCGACCTGTCTGCGCAGACAGGTGGGGGCGGTCATTGTAAAGGATAACCGCATTATTACGACGGGATATAACGGCGCACCATCGGGCCTGCGCCACTGTCTGGAAATCGGCTGCGAACGTCAGCGGCTGGGGGTGCCCTCGGGGGAACGGCATGAACTTTGCCGTGCCCTTCACGCGGAGCAGAACGCCATCATTCAGGCGGCGAAGCTGGGGATATCCACAGAAGGCGCTACCATTTACATTACATTACAGCCCTGCGTCATCTGCGCCAAAATGCTCATCAACGCGGGAATTAAGAAGATCGTACATAAGGGGGAATACCCTGACGAGCTGTCCAGAAAGATGCTGGATGAGGCGGGGATCGAAATACAGGTAATGGAATAAAAAAAGAAGCGGCGGAGCGGAGCCAGAAGGGCATCCTCTGCCGTTTTTTGCGGGGACAGGATTTGAAAAATAGATGAAAATATGGTATACTTATACATTAGTGATTTGAGAGAAAAGTTTGCAGACAGACTTAGGACGAGGTGATAGATTTTGGCGGAGCAAGGCAAGAAAACCACCAAAAAAACAACAGCGAAATCACCGGCGGTGAAAAAGACCACAGCCGGGACGAAAAAAACAACGGGCAAGAGCCAGCATACGGCGAAAAAGACGGCCACAAAGCAAACGACCCATTTAGAGGCATCCTCCCATCGTTTCGGGGACAGTATCCTGGATGAAGTGATTTTGATTCTTGTGATACTGATTTCCGTGGTGCTGTTCATTAGTATGGTGACAGATAAAATGGGAATTATCGGCGATCTGTTCGGCGGATTTTTTAAAGGGATCTTAGGCGTCAGCGGCGTGCTTCTGCCAGTGCTGGCTGTGGTGTACTGCGTCTGGATGCTGGTTTCGGAAGAACGAAGATGGCCGGTGGTGCGATTTCTGGGCGGACTGCTGTTTCTGCTGAGTGTGGCAGGGGCGGCCCATCTGATCCATCCGGTGGATGTTTCGGCGGAGGCCGGGTTCTTTGGCAAATGCGCGGCATATTTTGCAGGGGGCAGTGTAAGCAACGGCGGTCTGGCAGGCGGTGTCTTCGGCGGCGGCCTGTTCGCCCTTTTAGATACGCTGGGCAGTGTGCTGGTGCTGATGGCCCTGATCTTGATTTCCCTGATTTTGATGACAGGACGGTCCTTTTTTGGGGCCATGGGCTCTCTGGCAGACCATCATAAGACGAGACGGCAGATCAAAAACGAGAAGATCAAAAATAAGGCTGACCGTATCCGCCAGATAGAAAAAATAGAGGCGGAACGGGAAGAAAAACGGGCCGAAAGCCGGAAAAAACATGGGATGTCCAAAGAGGATTTTAATATTGAGCTGGATAAAAACGAAAAGCCGGAAACAATGCCGCGGGTAGAGGAGACGGTGTTCCGGAAGAAGAAACCGGAAATCAGTGTGAAGAAACGGGAACCGATTTACGATTTTGTAAAGGAATCGGAAAAGCCGGTTTCACCTGTGGAAGAGACGCCTGCGGAGGATTTGTTCCAGGAGGGCCTTCGTGTGGTGCCCACACCGGAAAAGAAAGAGGAACCGGATGTATATGAACATATTTTTGGCCAGACGGAGGAGCCAGCGGCAGCTACGGCGCCTGCGGCTGAATTTGTGCCGGAACCTGAGGATGAGGAGGAAATCCCTGTGGTAATGGCGGCGCCTGCCTTTGAGATTGAACCTGTGGCGGAAGCGGAAGAGACGCCTCTGTCTGTGGAAACGGCAGAGCCAGAGACGAAAGAGGAAGAAACGGCAGAGGAAAAGGATACAGAAGAAACGCAGGAAGAAATTCCTGCTGTGGCGGATGTGCCGGAAGAGAAACCCTATGTCTTCCCGCCTCTGGATCTGCTGGGAAAGGACCCCGGCACCGGCGGCGCCGGAGGTAAGGCGGAAATGCTGGAAAACGCGAAAAAACTGGAAAATACACTGCGCAGCTTTGGCGTAGAGGCAAAGGTAATCCAGATCAGCAAGGGGCCTACGGTTACAAGATATGAGCTTTCTCCCAGTCAGGGGGTCAAGGTCAGCAAGATTGTGAATCTGGCGGACGATATCGCTCTGAATCTGGCGGCCAGCGGCATCCGTATCGAAGCGCCCATCCCCGGCAAGGCGGCGGTGGGCATCGAGGTGCCCAATAAGGAAACTCAGTCCGTATATCTGCGGACGGTGCTGGAAAGCGATGCCTTCAAAAACCATCCTTCCAAGCTGGCGTTTGCTCTGGGTGAGGACATTACGGGGAACCCTGTGGTAACGGATATTGCCAAAATGCCCCATCTGCTCATTGCCGGGGCAACGGGCAGCGGCAAGAGCGTCTGCATCAATACGCTGATTACCAGTATTTTGTATAAGGCGGACCCCAAGGAGGTAAAGCTGCTTTTGGTAGACCCGAAGGTGGTAGAACTGAGCGTATACAATGGCATTCCCCATTTGCTGATTCCTGTGGTGACAGACCCCAAAAAGGCTTCTGCCGCCCTGAACTGGGCTGTTCGGGAAATGCTCCAGAGATATAACGATTTCGCGGCCTGTGGCGTTCGTGACATCAAGGGCTTCAATGCCATGAAGGAAGAAAAGGGCGAGACGGAAGGCAAAATGAGTCAGATTGTCATTATCATTGACGAGTTGGCGGACCTGATGATGGCGGCGCCGGGCGAGGTGGAGGACGCCATCTGCCGTCTGGCCCAGATGGCCAGAGCGGCGGGGATGCATCTGATTATCGCCACACAGCGGCCCTCCGTGGATGTCATCACTGGCGTTATCAAAGCCAATATTCCTTCTCGGCTGGCCTTTGCCGTATCCAGCGGCATCGACTCCCGTACCATTCTGGATATGGTGGGGGCGGAAAAACTGCTGGGCAAGGGCGATATGCTCTTCTATCCTTCGGGACAGGCTAAGCCCGCCCGGATGCAGGGGGCTTTCGTCACAGATAAGGAAGTGGAGAGCATTGTGGACTTCCTGCGCAAGAGCAGCCGTCCCGGCTACACTCAGGAAATGGTGGAGCAGATCACGGCGGTGCAGAAAACGGCGGAAGGCTCTGACGAGGAGCTGGACGAGTTCTATGAGCAGGCGGTGGAGCTGATTATTGAGAAAGAAAAGGCCTCTGTTTCTATGCTCCAGCGGCAGTTCCGCATTGGCTACAACCGTGCCGCAAGGCTCATGGATGAGCTGGAAAAGCGGGGGATGGTAGGACCGGAGGACGGCAGCAAGCCCAGAAAGGTTCTCATTACCAGAGCCCAGTGGGACGAATTGCGGGGCGTGGGAGAAAATGAGGAATAAACGGGATTTTTGGAAGGTTTTTCATTGACAAACCCGCAGGGATATAGTACCATTTGAATAGAGTCATATGACTGACGGAAGTGGAGCAAACCACATGGAGTATGACGTGAACGATGCCGACCGTCTGGGCGATTCCCGCTTGGACTGTCGGCTTTTTTTATCATTGGCAGCAAGACGCGGAATAGGAATGGAATCGAGAGAGGAGTTTTTGAAATGAAAACAGATTTGCAGATCGCGCAGGAATGTACCATGGAACCCATTACCGCCATTGCCGCAAAGGCAGGCATCCCCGAGGAATATGTGGAATGCTACGGAAAGTATAAAGCAAAAATCAACGACAAATATTACGATCAGATCAAGGATAACCCCAACGCGAAGCTGATTCTGGTGACCGCGGTAAATCCTACCCCCGCCGGGGAAGGCAAGACCACTGTTACCATCGGTCTGACACAGGCATTGCAGAAAATGGGGAAAAACGCCCTGACCTGTCTGAGAGAGCCCTCTCTTGGCCCCTGCATGGGCGTAAAGGGCGGCGCGGCCGGCGGCGGCTATGCGCAGGTAGTGCCTATGGAGGATATCAACCTGCATTTTACCGGTGACCTGCACGCCATTACCACAGCAAACAATCTGCTGGCGTCTATGGTGGACAACCATATCCAGCAGGGAAATGAACTGAATATCGACCCCAGAAAGGTAACATGGAAAAGAGTTGTGGACCTGAATGACAGACAGCTGCGTCATGTAATCTCCGGTCTGGGCGGCAAGGTGAACGGGGTACCCAGAGAAGACAGCTTCCAGATCACCGTGGCATCTGAGATCATGGCCATCTTCTGCCTGGCCAACGACCTGCACAACCTGAAGGAAATGCTGGGCAAGATCATCGTAGGCTATACTTATGACGACAAGCCGGTAACAGCAAAGGATGTCGGCGCGGACGGCGCTATGACCGTATTGCTGAAGGATGCGCTCCAGCCTAACCTGGTACAGACTCTGGAGCATACACCTGCTATCATCCATGGCGGTCCCTTCGCTAATATCGCCCATGGCTGCAACAGTGTGCGGGCGACAAAATTCGCTCTGAAAATGGCGGACTACGTTGTAACAGAGGCAGGGTTCGGCGCTGACCTGGGCGCGGAAAAATTCTTTGATATCAAGTGCAGAAAAGCAGGCATCAAACCGGACGCTGTTGTACTGGTTGCAACTGTTCGTGCCCTGAAATATAACGGCGGCGTGCCGAAGGCAGAACTGAGCAATGAAAATCTGGACGCTTTGGCAAAGGGCTTTGTGAACCTGGAAAAACATATCGAAAATATCCAGAAATACGGTGTGCCTGTGGTGGTAACACTGAACCATTTTGTAGCCGATACGGACGCGGAAGTGGCTTATGTGAAGGAACGCTGCGAGAAAATGGGCGCTACCTTCGCTGTGGCAAAGGTTTGGGCTGACGGCGGCGAAGGCGGCAAGGCACTGGCGGAAAAGGTTCTGGAAACACTGGAAACAAAGGAAAATAATTTCCATGTATTGTACGAAGACAGCTTGACAATCGAGGAAAAAATCAATAAAGTATGTAAAGAGATCTACGGGGCTGGTCATGTGAACTTCTCCGCGCCCGCGAAGAAGACACTGGCGCAGATTGACGAGCTGGGATTTTCCCACTTCCCCGTATGTATCGCCAAAACACAGTATTCCCTGTCCGACGATCCCAAGGTATTGGGCCGTCCCGAGGGGTTTGAAGTTACAGTAAAAGAGATCCGTATTTCCGCAGGCGCGGGCTTTATCGTAGCCCTGCTGGGCGATGTTATGACCATGCCCGGTCTGCCCAAGAAACCGGCGGCATTGAACATCGACATTGACGCTGACGGAAATATCGTAGGATTGTTCTAAAAACACGATAAAGGAGAATCAAGCGCATGAAGGCACATCGCATCGACGGAAAGGCCATTTCCGACCAGATCAAGGAAGAAGCTGCCTTGGAAGCGCAGGAACTGCAGCGGCAGGGGATCACCCCCTGCCTTGCTGTGGTTTTGGTGGGCAACGACCCGGCTTCCATGGTATATGTCAATAACAAAAAGAAGGCCTGCGAAAAGGTGGGTATCCAGTCCCGTTCCTACGAACTGCCGGAGGATACGGAAGAAGAAGCTCTTTTGAAGCTGGTGGAGGAGCTGAACATGGATAAAAGCGTCCATGGCGTATTGGTACAGCTGCCGCTGCCGCCGCAGATCAATGAGGAAAAGGTGATTCTTGCCATTGACCATAAAAAAGATGTGGATTGCTTTCATCCGCTGAATGTGGGACTGCTGCAGACAGGGCAGAAGGGCTTTGTACCCTGTACGCCCGCCGGAGTGCTGGAGCTGATCGAGCGCAGCGGCTATACCATTGAAGGAAAGCAGTGTGTTGTCATTGGGCGGAGCCATAACGTAGGCAAGCCCATCGCCATGCTGCTGCTGCAGAAAAACGGCACAGTTACCATCTGCCATTCCAGAACCAGAGATCTGAAGGAGATCTGCAAAGACGCGGATATTATTGTCAGCGCCGTAGGCAAGCTTCATACGGTAACGAAGGATATGGTAAAAGACGGGGCTGTGGTCATTGACGTAGGCATGAACCGCAACGAAAACGGGAAGCTCTGCGGCGACGTGGACTTTGACGAGGTATGTGAGGTTGCGGGGGCAGTTTCCCCTGTGCCCGGCGGCGTGGGCCTGATGACGGTTGCCATGCTTATGAAAAACTGCATTACGGCAGCAAAGCTGCAGAATGGACTGATGTAAACGAGAGAATATCATTGACGTAGAAAAACGTGGATGATATTCTTTTTTTATGGAAAAAACAGTTGTGCGGAGGTGTCGAAGTTGAAAAAAAGAAGCTGGTTTCTGTACTTTTTGCTGTTGACGATAGGAGCGGCGTTTCTGGCCGGGTGCGGTTCTGAACGAGAAGAGAAGGCGGAGGAGGCGGTTTCTGACGCTCATTTGATCTATGAGGAGACGATATCACCCAACGAGGCTGACGGGGTGCCGGAAGAAGATCTGGTATATGATACGGTGAAGATATACCAGCGGGAAGATCATCAAATTATCCTGTATACGGAATCCAACAGCGCCTTCTTTGAGCCGATGCAATATGAACTGGCCTATGATAAGGAAATCACCGAGGCGGATATAGAGGTACAATGGACAACGATCATGGGAAATCCGGAGCCTTCCGAAGGGGATCAGCTGGCCATTGCGCTGGTGTCCATCATGGAGGAGGGGGAAGTATACGGCCATTGGAAAATCAGCTTTGTGAACCAGGGCATAGAGTGGATAGAAGAGGCCGTACAGAAATGAACTGCCGAAAGAGCAGGCGGAGGAATGGAAAAATATATAATTTCAGCGGAAAACATAGATTTTTTGCGGAAAATATAGTATACTCATTGGATAGAGAAAGGAAGCGGAGCAGAGTTTAGGGGCATCTTCATAAGAAAACAAAGAAAGCTGAAAACCTTATCATGCAGAGGGTTCCGGCTTTCTTATTTTTGCTAAGATTGTATTTTGTATGTTTTCTTCTGAAGACAGCCATCGCAATTCCTCTTAAGAAAATAAAGAAAAAGAAAAAATGTTTTCTTAAGAGGAAGTTGCTGTTGTTCCGCTTCCTTTATGAATAGAGTTTGCGAGGAGGAAACCAATGAAGGCAACGGTAGCATTCACCTCTTTGGGGTGTGATAAAAACAGAGTGGACAGCGAAGTGATGCTGGGGATTTTGCGAGACCGGGGCTATGAGGCCGTGGCGGACGAAGCGCAGGCGGATCTGATCGTAGTCAATACCTGCTGTTTTATCCGGGACGCTTTGGAGGAAAGCATTGAGACCATTTTGGAAATGGCGAAATATAAAGAAGAAGGAAACTGCAAAGGTCTGATTGTCACAGGATGTCTGGGGCAGCGCTATGAGGCGGAATTTTTCCAGGAACTGCCGGAGGTGGACGCGGTGCTGGGCACAGCGGCTTATGAGGAAATTGCTGACGCGGCGGACCGTATCCTGGAAGGAGAAAAGGGCTTTAAACTGCTGGAGGATATTGACAAGCCCATGCGGGATGAAAACGGCAAAGGTCGAATCCTTTCCACAGCGCCTTATTTCGCTTATCTGAAAATTTCCGAAGGCTGCGACAACCATTGTACGTACTGTGTTATTCCTAAAATGCGGGGACGCCACAGAAGCCGTACCATGGAAAGTCTGGTGGAGGAAACACAGGCATTGGCAAGGCAGGGTGTTAAGGAACTGGTCATCGTGGCGCAGGATACCTCTATTTATGGCAGAGACCTGTATGGCGAGCCGAAGCTTCATGAACTGCTGGAAAAACTGGCGGCGGTGGAGGGCATCCAGTGGATTCGTCTTTTGTACTGCTATCCGGAGACACTGACCCAGGAGACCATTGATGTAATGGCAAAGAATGAGAAAATCTGTCATTATATCGACATGCCCATTCAGCATGGATGTGACAGCGTTTTGAAGCGTATGGGCAGAAAGAGCAGTCAGGAACTGATTCGCCAGACCGTGAAAAAACTGCGTGCGGCGATGCCGGATATTGCCATCCGCACGACTCTGATCGTGGGCTTCCCCGGAGAGACGGAAGAGGAATTTGCGCAGCTTCAGGAATTTGTGAAGGAAATGCGCTTTGACCGGCTGGGAGTATTCTGCTATTCCCAGGAGGAAGGCACCCCCGCGGCGAAAATGGAAGGGCAGATCGACGAGGAAGTAAAAGAAGAACGCCAGAAGATCATTATGGACATCCAGAAACAGATTGCCGCTTCTCTTTGCGAAAAGGAAGTGGGCAAGGTAGTGGAAGTGCTGGCGGAAGGAAAACTGCCGGAGGAAAACGTCTACTGCGGACGTACCCGCAGGGACGCGCCGGATATCGACGGCATGGTATTTTTCAAGGCGGAGGAAGAAGTATACTCCGGGGACTTTGTTTCAGTGGAGATCAAAGAGGCCGGGGACTATGATTTGATGGGAGATGTGGTTTATGCAGATGAATTTACCCAATAAGCTGACGACTATGCGGGTGATTTTGATTCCCGTATTTCTGCTGGTGCTGTTTTTGATGGATAGTCCCATGAACCGTTATATTGCCACTGCTATTTTTATTGTGGCGTCTGTAACGGATTTTCTGGATGGACATATTGCCAGAAAATACAATCTGGTAAGCAATTTTGGGAAGTTTATGGACCCGCTGGCGGATAAACTGCTGGTCATGTCCGCTCTGGTTTCCATGGTCGCCATGGAGGATCTGCCGGCATGGGTGGTTATCATCATTCTGGCAAGAGAATTTGCCATCACCGGGTTCCGTACCCTGGCCATGGAGGCCAATATCGTCATGGCGGCCAGCTGGTGGGGAAAGATCAAGACCACTACACAGATGATTATGATTATTCTGGTGCTGCTGCATCTGCCCTTTGACTTTATGCCTGTGGTGGAGACGATTCTGGTTGGTCTGGCAGTATTCTTTACCATTGTGTCCGGTGTGGATTATATTGTGAAGAATAAACAGGTGCTGAAAGGATAACTATGGGAAAAATGCGAATGGCCACGGTGGCCGATACAAAAGAGATTTTGGAAATTTACAGCCAATACATCCGAAATACCACAGTGACCTTTGAGTATGTGGTGCCGTCGGAAGCGGATTTCGCGGGGCGGATTCGGGAGATACTGGAAAAATACCCTTATCTGGTCTATGAGGAACAGGGAAAGATCACAGGCTATGCCTATGCCCATCAGTTTATGGTGCGGGCGGCCTCCCAGTGGGGGGCGGAATTATCCGTTTATCTGGCGCCTCAGGCACAAAAAAGGGGGCTGGGCAAGGCGTTTTATAGGGCTTTGGAGGAACTGCTGTTTTTGCAGAATGTAGAAAAACTCTATGGCTGCATTGAAGCTTCCAACGAAGCCAGCAGACGGCTCCATGAGGTGATGGGCTATGAGAAAACGGCGTTGTTTCCCAGATGTGCCTATAAAAAAGGACAATGGCTGTCCCTGCTGTGGCTGGAAAAGACACTGATCGAGCGGGCGGAGCCGCTGCCTTTAAAGACCATTTGGCAGGTGCCGGAAGAAAAGCGGAAGGAAATACTGGAAGTTTACACACAGTGTGTGCGTTCCTGAACAGGGCCGGAGACCTCAAGGCGGAGGTTTCCGGTCTTTTGCATTTCAAATTGCTTTTTCTAATGGTTTTCGGTACAATGAAACGAGAAAATCTTTCCAGAGGAGGCGGAATATGGAACGGAAGATCACATGGACGAAAAACGGCATCGGTGTAATAGAAAAGGAAAAAACGGTAGGTGCGGTGCCGCCGGATTTTCTGGCGGAGGACGTGGTGGAGTGTATAGCCGCTTTTCACGCCTCTGTGCCGGGATATGAGGCAACCCCTTTGGCGGAGCTGCCGGAGCTGGCAAAAAAGCTGGGCGTGGGCCGGATCTTTGTCAAAGATGAATCGAAACGGTTTGGACTGAATGCCTTTAAAGGGCTGGGCGGCATTTATGCTGTATCCAAGGTCATTTGCGAGAAACTGGGGGTTCCTCTGACATCTTTTGAAGAAATCTGCACAGAGGAAAACAAGGAAAAGATCAAGGACATGGTCTTTATTACGGCCACAGACGGCAACCATGGCAAGGGGGTGGCCTGGGCGGCGAGAAAATTTGGCTGCAAAGCCTATGTTTATATGCCCAAAGGCACAGTGGAATGTCGGGCGGAGGCCATCCGGGAGATCGGCGCCGAGGAAGTGCTGGTGACGGACTGCTTCTACGACGATACAGTGCGTATGGCGGACGAGAGAGCCAGAAAAAACGGCTGGACCATGGTGCAGGATACGGCATGGGAAGGATATATGGATATTCCCACTTATATTGTGCAGGGATATTCCACTTTGGCGAAGGAGGCGGCACAGCAGTTGGAGGAAGCAGGTGTATCCGCCCCGGATGTGCTGTTTTTGCAGGCGGGAGTCGGCGCCTTTGCCGGAGGCGTGCTGGGGTATTTCGCCAATCATTATGGAGAAAAACTGCCAAAGACCGTGATCGCGGAGCCGGATACGGTGGCCTGCATTTTTGAGTCCGCCAGAGTCAATGATGGGAACCCGCACCCTTCCACAGGCAGCTGTGAAACGGTGATGGCGGGGCTGAACTGTGCTGAGCCCTGTCTGGTGACTTATCCAACCCTGCGGGATTTTCCTGCGGCTTACGCGGCCTGTCCGGATTTTGTGACAGAGCAGGGGATGGCGGCGCTGGGCCTGCCTCAGGGCAGTGATCCAGTGGTTGTATCGGGAGAATCCGGCGCTGTGGGCGTGGGCTTGCTTTGGGAAATCATGACAAATGCGGAGCTGGCGGAACTGCGGGCGCATCTGGGCTTGAAGGAGGATGCGGTGGTTCTTTGCATCAGTACGGAAGGAAACACGGACCCGGACCATTACAAAGAAGTGATGGAGACATATAAAAACAGGAGTTAACACAGGAGGCGTATTTCATTGAAAGCGGAAATTATCGCGGTAGGAACAGAGATCCTTTTGGGGGATATTTTGAATACAAACGCCCAGTATTTGTCCAAGGAACTGGCACAGCTGGGGATTGAGGTCTATTTTCAGACCGTGGTAGGGGATAACCCCAAGCGGCTGAAGGATACGATTTTCCAGGCCTTTTCCCGGGCAGACCTGATTATTACCACCGGCGGGCTGGGGCCTACGGAGGACGATCTGACCAAGGAGACGGCGGCGGAATATTTCGGGGAAGAACTGGTGCTGGACGAGAGAGCTTTGAAACGGATCGAAAAATATTTCAAGCGCACCGGCAGAGTCATGACGGAGAACAACCGGAAGCAGGCCATGGTGCCTAAGGAACACGGCGTTGTGCTTTACAATGACAACGGTACCGCGCCGGGCATCATTATGGAGAAAAACGGCAAGATTATCGCCATGCTGCCGGGACCGCCCAGAGAAACGGTACCTATGTTTGAAAATCAGGTAAAGCCGTATCTTCTGGCGAAGCAGGAATATACCTTTGTTTCGGAGATTTTGCGGGTGGCCAGTGTTGGGGAAAGCGCCATGGAAACGTTGGTAAAGGACATCATTGACGCCCAGACCAACCCTACCATCGCGCCCTACGCGAAATATGGGGAATCCATCCTGCGGATCACGGCGAAGGCCAAAACGGAGGAAGAGGCCCATGGGCTCATTGCTCCTGTAAAGGCGGCTTTGAAGGAAAGACTGGGGAATGCGGTCTACGCTGAGGGAGAAACCAATATGCAGACGGTAGTGGCGGAGCTGCTGCTGGCACAGAAAAAGACCATTGCCGTAGCGGAATCCTGCACCGGCGGTCTGGTGACCTCCGCTTTGGTAGAGTATCCCGGTATCTCCGAGGTATTGCTGGAGGGCTGTGTGACCTATTCCAATGAGGCCAAAATGCGCCGGCTGGGCGTAAAGGTGGAAACGCTGGAGAAATACGGCGCTGTCAGCCATGAAACGGCGGCGGAAATGGCGGAAGGCGCTGCGAAAAACAGCGGCGCGGATATCGGCGTTGCCACTACGGGCATTGCCGGCCCCAGCGGCGGGACAGAGGAGAAACCGGTGGGACTGGTTTATATTGGCCTTTTTGTGAACGGACAGGTCAAAACTGTGGAATATCATTATACAGGAAAGCGGAACCAGATCCGGGAGCGGGCGGCCATGTACGCGCTGGATTTGCTGCGGAAGGAACTGCAGCATGAAGCATAAGGGAGACTGGATGCTGCTGCTGGCGGCGGCCATTGGCGGCGGCGGATTCATCAGTGTGAAATATCTTCTGGACTGGGGGTATTCCACCTATCATATTATGTTCGGCCGGTTTTTGGTGGCGACGGTCTGTCTGGGTCTTTTTTACTGGAAGCAGGTGCCCAAAATTACGAAAGAGGAAGGAAAGGCAGGCAGTTTTTTAGGTGTGCTGCTGGCGGCCACCTTCCTGCTGCTGACGCTGGGATTACAGTATACCACCCCCTCCGTCAATGCTTTTTTATGCAATACCCAGGCGGTAGTGGTGCCGCTGATCTGCTGGGTAGCCTTTCGGCAGAAACCTACACCGGCGGTGGTGCTGGCGGCACTGCTGACAGTGGTGGGTGTGGCTTTGCTGTCTGTGACTGATGGTCTGCGGCTGGATCTGGGGGCGGTACTGTCCTTTGGGGCGTCCATCGCCTTTTCTTTACAGATGGCCTTTATGGGAAAGATGCTGGCGAAATGTGATTCTGTGCGGATCGCACTGGTGGAAAACGCCACTGTAACGGTGATCTCATTTCTGATTGTGCTGTTTCTGGGCGGAACGATCCCGCCTTTATCCATAGGCGCAGTGGGGAATTTCCTGTATGCCGGCGTGTTCTGCACAGGCATATACTTTGTTTTGCAGTCTTTGGGCCAGCGATATACTTCTGCCAATAAGACGGCCCTTATCATTACAACAGAGTCTATTTTTGCCGCCATTCTTTCGGCGGCGCTTTACGGCGAGCGGCTGACTTTGCGGGGATATGTGGGCTGCGTGATTATCTTCGGCGCAGTGCTTTTGGCAGAGGCGCCTTTGGGCAGAAAGAAAAAACCTGTTGACAGGACAGAGGAGATACATTAAAATAAGAACATAAGTTCGATTTTTTGGAAAGGTGGTTGCACAATGGCAGCGGGAAAAACAGCGAAGGAAGATAATAAATTTGAAGATAGACAAAAGGCTTTGGATGCGGCGCTGAGCCAGATCGAGAAACAGTTCGGCAAGGGCGCGGTTATGAAGCTGGGCGATGACAGCGCCAAAATGAATGTAGAGGTAACTCCTACCGGGTCTTTGAGCCTGGATATCGCTTTGGGTGTAGGCGGCGTGCCAAAAGGCAGAATCATCGAGGTGTATGGTCCGGAATCTTCCGGTAAAACCACGGTAGCTCTGCATATGGTAGCGGAGGTGCAGAAAAGCGGCGGCATCGCTGGCTATATCGACGCGGAACACGCCATGGACCCGACCTATGCCAAGGCATTGGGGGTAGACATTGATAATCTGTATATTTCCCAGCCTGATGACGGGGAACAGGCGCTGGAGATTGCGGAGACTATGGTTCGCAGCGGTGCCATTGATATTGTCATTGTGGACTCTGTGGCGGCACTGGTGCCTCGGGCGGAGATCGAAGGGGAAATGGGGGATTCCCATATGGGCCTTCAGGCCAGACTTATGAGTCAGGCGCTGCGGAAACTGACGGGTATTACCAATAAGTCCAACTGTACAGTGGTATTTATTAACCAGCTGCGGGAAAAGATCGGTGTGACCTTTGGCAATCCGGAAACCACTACCGGCGGCCGTGCTTTGAAGTTCTATGCTTCTATCCGTATTGATATTCGGAAGATTGACGTTTTGAAGCAGGGTACAGAGCTGGTTGGTAACCGTGTAAAGGTGAAGATCGCCAAGAACAAGGTAGCGCCTCCTTTTAAAACGGCGGAATTTGATATTGTCTATGGCAAAGGCATTTCTAAAGAAGGCGATATTCTGGATCTGGCGGCGGATGTGGATATTGTCAATAAGAGCGGCGCATGGTATGCTTATGGTGAGACCAGGATCGGACAGGGCAGAGAAAATGCCAAGACCTTCCTGAAGGAGCATCCCGAAATGTGCAGAGAAATTGAAAATAAGGTGCGGGCACACTACGACCTGCCTGTTTTGGGAGAGATCCCGGCGGCGGTAGAAGAGCCGGTGAACCTGGAACTGGAATAAAAAAAGGAAAGCACGTTTCGCGGCAGGCGGAGCGTGCTTTTTTGTGGGAAAGGAGCGAATTCCATGAATGAAAAAAGAATGCAGCTGAAACAATGGATCGAGGAATGTGACAATATTGTCTTTTTCGGCGGCGCGGGAGTGTCTACGGAAAGCGGTATCCCGGATTTCCGCAGCGAAAACGGTATTTTTTCCGCCATCAGCGAATATGGCTATCGCCCGGAGATTATTTTGAGCCATTCCTTCTTTGTGGCTCATCCGGAGATTTTTTTCCAATATTATAAGAAGAACTTGCTCTATCCCGACGCAAAGCCCAATGACTGTCATAAGGCATTGGCCAAGCTGGAGGAAATGGGGAAACTGAAAGCGGTGGTGACCCAGAATATTGACGACCTGCACCAGAAGGCAGGCAGCAAAAAGGTGCTGGAACTCCATGGGACGCTGTACCGGAATTACTGCCTGAAATGCGGGAAACAATTTGATTTGGAATACGTGACGAAGGATGAGGGCGTTACACGGTGTGACGCCTGCGGCGGTGTGGTGCGCCCGGATGTGGTGCTGTATGAGGAAGGGCTGAATCAGGATACCATGGAGGAGGCGCTGGAAAAGATTTCTCAGGCGCAGATGCTGATTGTGGGAGGCACCAGCTTGAATGTATATCCGGCGGCGGGACTGCTGCAGTATTTCCGTGGGAAGTATCTGGTGCTCATCAATAAATCGGCTACATCGCTGGATAAAAAGGCGGATCTGGTGATCGCGGAAAATATTGGCGAAGTCTTCCGGGAAGTGGTTCTGGAAGGATAAAGGGGCGTTCAAAAAAGTTTTTGAAAAAAACAGAAAAAAGTGTTGACAAGTACAGTTCTATTTGATAGAATAAATCCTGCGCTGTGAGATGCGCTCTGAACATTGAAAATAGAATAGTGAATGAAAACTTACAACCCATAGTCAATTCAACGGCAGATGATTCTGCTGATAAATGACAAGAGTTTGCCGGTTTCGAAAAAACCGGAGGGTAGCCAGACTAACTGGCTAGGAACAACTCGAGCGAGCGAGTCGGAAGGCTTTATGCGCAGTTTTCTTCGAAAACCGCTTATAAAATTTCCGACCGACGATGCCGTTTGTAAATTTTAA
>NZ_JACSNY010000012.1 GCF_016902535.1 Anaerotignum lactatifermentans
TATAGTGGCTCATAGTTCCTCCTAGTTTAATGGATGTCTTTGCAAACACCATTTTACCAGAAACTGTGAGTCATTTTTACTTGTTGCACTTAGATTATAAATTCAAAAACAAAAAAATGGAAGTTACAGGGCTCGAACCTGTGTCCTGTAGCCGTTCGGCGAAACTCTTCCCGGTTGAGCCTTTTTTACAACAAAAAAATGGAAGTTACAGGGCTCGAACCTGTGACCCTCTGCTTGTAAGGCAGATGCTCTCCCAGCTGAGCTAAACTTCCATATTTTTTGCAAATTCAGTTTTTTGTGGTACATGACCCGTAAGGGAGTCGAACCCTTGATTCGACCGTGAGAGGGTCGCGTCTTGACCGCTTGACCAACGGGCCAAATAAGAAAGTAGCGGAGGAGGGATTTGAACCCCCGACACTGCGGGTATGAACCGCATGCTCTAGCCAACTGAGCTACTCCGCCTCAAGTCGACCATTTGATTATATCCCCATTCTCCGGAATTGTCAATACCTTTTTTTACAAATTACGCTGATTTTTAAAACGCAAAACGCCTTTTGGCCGCAATCCTTCCAAAAGGCGTTTTACTCGCCTCTGTTGATATAGAGGATCTCGTTGCTCTTGACCAGACCCAGCTTTTCTCTGGCGATCTGTTCAATATAGCTGTCGCTGTTGTAGTACTCTTTCTGTGCCTCAAAATCCAGCGCTCTTTCCTGTTCCTGAGCGATCTGCTGCTCCAGTTCTGCCGCTTCCCTCTGCAGCGCGCGGTACTCCTGCATCTGCCAGTACATCCCCACGCCGACGGCCCCTACAAAGACCACAAGAAAAGCACGGATAAACAGGCGGTCCATTCTTCTTGTCTTACCTTTTCTTTCCATGGGTAACAAGTGCCTTTCCGTTTTTTGTCCTTTTCGAAAAAAGGCAGTTTCCCCCGTCAGGGTTTTTTGCGCAAAATAGCCAGTTCCCTGCGGAGATTTCTTAGTTTTATTTTTACATATCCTTTACATAATTGCAAGCACTTTTTTCCTTTTCTGCCGCAAAATCCGCCGATTTTTCCAGCAGGACGGCCTATGACATAAAACAGGAGACGAAAGGGCGTCATGATAATGTCAAACAACAGCCGGATCACTCTTGCCGCCAGCCGCAGTACCCCTTCGCCCACCTTCAGTACCGGCGGGCTGAGCACCAGAAAATACAGCAGCAGGCCGCCGCCCAGCCCCAGAAAAATAAAAAAACGCAGCTCTCCGCTGTTTTCCTTTAATAATACCCAGAACACCGCCGGCGCCAGAAACAGCCAGTACAGGGCATCCTCCGTCTGGACCAGTACTCTGCCGTGGGGCATCATCCGCCGGAACAGGCGCAGTCCGTCGTAGATCCATCCCATGGCCCCGCCCAGAGCGATACTCAGTAAAAACAGCTGTGCCTGGCCCGATATGGATAATATCATTTCAGCGCAGCAATCTGCTGAGGAAAGAGCCTCTTCCCTCTGCCCCGCCTTCGGCATAGGTAACGGCGTCGATCTGGCCCTCCGCCGCGAACTCTCCCTCTTCCAGATTCAGCTTCCCAATGCGCAGACCTTCGCCGTGGATGGTCAGCCTGCCGCACTCTGTTTCCAGCACAATGCTTTCCTCATCAAAATGGGGCACATCCAGTACGCCGCCTACCCGCAGCCGTTCCCGCTCCTCCACCACAACGCTGTGGCGCAGTCCTCTTTTTTCCTCACCCAAACAAAAAAACCTCCCCTGTCTGCCGATGTACTCGATACAGTATATGGGAGGCTTTGCCTGTTTATGCTTATTCCACGGCCCGGTACATCCCCGCCGCGTCCTCTTTTTTGGTGGATTCCTGCAAAGACAGCACTTCCACCTTTGTTACGTTGCTGCCGAACTGGATCTCGATGATATCCCCGATCTTTACGTCGGCGCCGGCCTTGACAACCTTGCCGTTGAGGGATACCCTGCCCGCGTCGCAGGCCTCATTGGCTATGGTTCTGCGCTTGATGATACGGGAAACCTTTAAAAATTTGTCGATGCGCATATCATTTCCTCCTTCCTCACCGGAATCAAAAAACGCTTTCCCCGCGGACAGAGAAAGCGTTTTATCACATTTGAATCAGATTATTTGTTGATGGCGTCTTTCAAAGCCTTGCCTGCTTTGAATCTGGGTGCTTTGGAAGCGGGAATGGGCATTGCTTCGCCTGTCTGAGGGTTTCTGCCTTCGCGTGCTGCTCTTTCCGCAACATCGAATGTGCCGAAGCCTACCAGCTGTACTTTGCCGTTAGCTGCCAGTTCTGCTGTAACAACATCTTCAAATGCTTTCAGCGCCTTTTCAGCGTCTTTTTTGCTCATTTCCGCCTTTTCAGCGATTGCTGCAACTAAATCAGATTTGTTCATTGTGTTAGTCCTCCTCAATATAAATCAATTAAACTTTCTCGGACAATTCTTTTTTGGCCTTGTCCCAGAGCAAATCCATTTCCTCCAGAGTCATGTTGGAAAGCTGCTTTCCCTCCGAAAGGGCTGAATTCTCAATATACTCAAATCTATTTATAAACTTTTTAGTGGCTTTTGTCAAGGCAAACTCAGGATTTATTTGCAAAAACCTGGCTACGTTCACCAATGCGAACAAAATATCACCGAATTCTTCCTCTATATTGCCGTTTTCCTGTGTCAGAGCTGTTTCCAGCTCCCCGATCTCCTCTTTCACCTTTTCCAGAGCGCCGCCGCTTTCATAAAAATCAAAGCCCACGTCCGCCGCTTTTTTCTGGACCTTTCTGGCTCTGGTCAGAGCCGGCAGGGCTTCCGGCACACTTTTGAGGACAGCGGTCTGAGAATCCATATGCTTTTCCTTCTTTTTCAGTTTCTCCCAGTTGACCAGCACCTGCTCCGCCGTATCCACAGACAGCTCCCCAAACACATGGGGATGACGGTATACCATTTTCTCACAGATCCCCCGGATGACGTCCTCCATGGAAAAACCGCCCCGTTCCTCCTCAATGGCTGTGTGGAACACCACCTGCATCAGTACGTCGCCCAGCTCTTCCTTCAGATTTTCCATATCGTTTTTGTCGATGGCGTCCACGGCCTCGTATGCCTCCTCCAGCATATCCGCCCGCAGACTCTCGTGGGTCTGCACACGATCCCAGGGACAGCCGTTTTCCCCGCGCAGTCTGGCAATGACCGCCTGCAGATCCTCCAGCGTATATTTCTTTTCCATGTCCTCGCCTCCGCATTCTCCTGGGACAAAAAACGTCCCATGTTTTATTCAAATCCCATAAACATTTGTCCATGTACGAAAAGAAAAACAGCGTTTTAGCCATATCCCGCCGTTTAGATTTATGTTATGATAATTTTATCAAAAAAGCAATTCTAAAATAAAAAACCAATCGAAAAAACAAAGATAGAAAGGAAGTTGAGCACCATGTTCCGAATCGTCAATAAAAAAGAACTGAACAGCTCGGTCACACTGCTGGAAATCGAAGCCCCCTTTGTGGCAAAGAAGGCAAAAGCCGGACAGTTCATCATTTTCCGCGTGGATGATTACAGCGAGCGCGTCCCCCTGACGATTGCCGATTACGACAGAGAAAAGGGAACCGTAACTATCATCTTCCAGAAAGTTGGTCTTTCCACCAACCTGCTGGCCTCCAAAGAGGTGGGCGATACCATCCGTGACTTTGTAGGCCCTCTGGGCATCGCCACAGAATACGAAGGCTACAAAAAAGTTGCTGTTGTCGGCGGCGGCGTAGGCTGTGCCATCGCCTATCCTCAGGCAAAGGCCCTCCACGAGCTGGGCGTTGCCGTAGACGTTATTGCCGGCTTCAGAAATAAGGACATCGTGATCCTGGAAGAGGAAATGAAGGCCGTAGCCGACAATTACTATCTGATGACCGACGACGGCACCAAAGGCGAAAAAGGCTTCGTTACCGATAAGCTGAAAGCCCTCATCGAAGGCGGGAACCAGTATGACGCCGTAATCGCCATCGGCCCCATCCCTATGATGAAGTTCGTCAGCCTGACCACAAAGCCCTTCGGCATCAAAACCATCGTCAGCCTGAACCCCATTATGATCGACGGCACCGGCATGTGCGGCGGCTGCCGTGTCACCGTAGGCGGCAAGATCAAATTCGCCTGCGTAGACGGCCCCGATTTTGACGGCCACGAGGTAGACTTTGACGAACTGATGAACCGCAATTCCATTTATAAGGAACAGGAGGCAGAAATGGCAAAGACCCACATCTGCCGTATGGATAAGCTGGCAAAGGAATTGATTCACTAAGGAGGACTGGGTAACATGGCAAATATGAGTCTGGAAAAAATCAGGATGCCGGAACAGGCGCCTGATGTAAGAAATAAAAACTTTGAGGAAGTAGCCCTGGGCTACACAAAGGAAATGGCAATGGAAGAGGCTACACGCTGTCTGAACTGCAAACACAAACCCTGTGTCAGCGGCTGTCCCGTCAACGTGCGCATCCCCGAATTTATCGCGGAAATAGCCAAAGGCGATTTTATGGCGGCCTATAAGATCCTGACCTCCACCAACGCCCTGCCCGCTGTCTGCGGCCGTGTTTGTCCGCAGGAGAGTCAGTGCGAGTCCAAATGCGTCAGAGGCATCAAGGGTGAACCCGTTGCCATCGGCCGTCTGGAACGTTTCGTGGCGGACTGGTACATGGCCAACTGCGATGAGATGCCGGAAAAACCCGTGCAGAACGGCAAAAAAGTAGCTGTCATCGGTTCCGGTCCCTCTTCCCTGACCTGCGCCAGCGATCTGGCAAAGGCAGGCTATGCCGTAACGGTATTTGAAGCCTTCCACACTGCCGGCGGCGTACTGGTTTACGGTATTCCCGAATTCCGTCTGCCCAAGGCCATCGTACAGAAGGAAATCGACAAGCTTGCTGCCATGGGCGTAGAGGTCATGACAAATATGGTCATCGGCAAGGTATTGTCCATTGACGAAATCATTGAGGATATGGGCTTTGACGCTGTGTTCATCGGCACCGGCGCAGGCCTTCCTTCCTTCATGAATATCCCCGGCGAGGCTCTGGTAGGCGTATATTCCGCCAACGAGTACCTGACCCGTATCAACCTGATGAAGGCATATCTGCCCGATTACGACACCCCTCTGCGCAAGAGCAAAGCCGTAGCCGTAGTCGGCGGCGGCAACGTAGCCATGGACGCGGCAAGATGCGCTAAAAGAATGGGCGCGGAAAAGGTATATATCGTATACCGCCGTTCCGAAAAGGAAATGCCCGCCCGTCTGGAGGAAGTACATCACGCCAAAGAAGAAGGCATCGAATTCCATCTGCTGCGCAACCCTGTAAAAATTCTGGACGACGGCAAAGGTCAGGTATGCGGCATCGAATGTCTGAAAATGGAACTGGGCGAGCCTGACGCCAGCGGCAGAAGAAGCCCTGTGCCCATCGAAGGCTCCAACTATGTCATCGACGTAGACACCGTCGTTATGTCTATCGGTACCTCCCCCAACCCCCTGATCCGCAGCACCACCCAGGGACTGGAGGCCAACCGGAAGGGCTGTCTGGTAGTCAATGAAGAGACCAACCAGACCACCAGAGAAGGCGTTTACGCCGGCGGTGATGCCGTAACAGGCGCGGCTACCGTAATTCTGGCTATGGGCGCCGGCAAAAAAGCCGCTGCGGCCATCGACGAATACCTGAAAAATAAATAAAAAATAGCGTCTTTTTCAGGCGTCTTTATCACAACGTAAAAATCGCTGGAATCCTTTGCGGCACAAAGGGTTCCAGCGATTCTATTTTGGCGGGGAGTACTTTCTGATGAGGGCAGCCGCCGCAGTTGTCTTTCCAAAATCAGGGAACCGGCATATCCATGCTTTCTTAAAGGGAAACTGCTTTCAGGCCCTCTTTTTTCATGCCTGTTTCAATTCTTCCTTCCATTCCAGCCAGACGCAGATGGGGTTCCATACAAAAATCAAGGGGATAGCCGCCGACCGCAGCGCGGCAAAGTCCTGCCCACGCAGAACAAACAGCACGACCACCAAAAGGAGGATCACCACCGCCCCCAGAAGATACCGTCTGGGACGCCGCAGCTTGTAGCCATGGCGCAGAGGATTGTCCAGATGGGCCGCCACCGCCAGCACACCGCATAATATCATCCCGCCGATCATGACCCAGCCCGGCAGAGCCTCGCCCAGCAGTTCCTCCGCGATACTGCCGCTGAATATCACCCAAAGCATCATCAAAAGCCAGGCGGCTATTTCCCGCCGGATACGCAGGCATCCCGCCGCCAAAGCCTGTTTTCTGTTCTGATCCATTTTTTCCGCTCCTTCCTGTTGTCTGCTACCATCTTACACGCTCCCGCCCCGTCTGTCCATAGCCGTCCGGGAAAACTTTTCTTCCCCCAAGACTAGGCGGCAGCCCCCTTTTTCTGGTATACTGATAGCATATGAGTAAAAACATAAGGAGGAATGTACCATGAATATAAAAACACTGGAAATCGGCGCCATCGGCACCAACTGCTATGTGATTTCCGACGACAAGGGCACCTGTGCCATCATCGACTGCGACGGCAATCCCCAGCCCCTGTTCCGTTATATCGAGGAAAACCATCTGAAACCTACCCATATCCTGCTGACCCACGGCCATTACGACCATATCGGCGCCGTGGAGGCGGTACGGGAGAAATACGGCTGTCTGGTCTGCGCGCCCCAGAAGGAGGCGCCGCTGCTGGCGGATCCCATGGCCAACTGCTCCGTTTACATGGGCGGCCCGCTGACCATTACCGCCGATATCTGGGTAAAAGAAGGCGATACCATAAACGTAGGTGATCTGACCTTTTCCGTACTGGAAACACCGGGCCATACGGCAGGCAGTGTCTGCTTCCTCATAGGCGGCAGTATTTTCTCCGGGGATACCCTTTTCCAGGGCTCCTGCGGCCGCACCGACCTGCCCACCGGCAGCTGGAGCGAGATTCTGGCTTCTTTGAAGCGTCTGCGGAACCTGCCCGGGGATTATGACGTATATCCCGGCCACGGCCCCGCTACCACACTGGAAATCGAGCGCCGCTCCAACCCTTATATGTAATCAAAAGCCCTTCGGGGCTTTTTTGCCGAAAGGAGGATATTTATGCATTATATCATGTCTTTGGATCAGGGAACCACCAGCTCCCGCTGTATCCTCTTTGATAAAAACGGAGCCATCGTCAGCGTGGCCCAGAAGGAATACCGCCAGATTTATCCCCAGCCCGGCTGGGTAGAGCATGACCCCATGGAAATCTGGCAGACCCAGCTGGAAGTGGCCCAGAAAGCCCTCCAGCAAAAGGGACTGACGGCGGCGGATATTGACGCCATCGGCATCACCAACCAGCGGGAAACCACCATCCTCTGGGACAAGCGCACCGGAAAACCCATTTATAACGCCATCGTCTGGCAGTGCCGCCGGACGGCGGAGGACTGTGAACAGCTGGCGGAATACAGGGAACTGCTCCGAGAAAAGACCGGACTTCTTCTGGACGCCTATTTCTCCTCCACCAAGATCCGCTGGATTCTGGATCATGTGGAGGGGGCCAGAGCCATGGCGAAGGAAGGCAATCTGCTCTTTGGCACTGTGGATACCTGGCTCATCTGGAACCTTACCGGCGGGCAGGTCCATGCCACGGACTACTCCAACGCCTCCCGGACCATGCTCTTTAATATCCATACCCTGGAATGGGACAAGGAGATTCTGGAACTGCTGGACATCCCCGCTTCCATCCTGCCCAAGGTCATGCCCTCCAGCGGCGTTTTCGGCCATACCCTGCCCTTCCATTTCGGCGCGCCTATCCCTATTGCCGGCGCGGCGGGAGACCAGCAGGCGGCTTTGTTCGGACAGGCCTGCTTTACCCCCGGCTCCGCCAAAAACACCTACGGCACCGGCTGCTTTTTATTGATGAATACAGGAGAAACTCCCGTCACCTCCCAAAAAGGACTGCTGACCACCATCGCCTGGGGACTGGACGGCAAGGTCTCCTACGCTCTGGAAGGCTCCGTCTTTGTGGCGGGCGCCGCCATGCAGTGGCTGCGGGATGAGCTGGGCCTCATTTCCTCCACGCCGGAATCAGAGGAGCTGGCGCTCTCCGTTTCCGATACCTGCGGCGTCTATCTGGTGCCTGCCTTTGTGGGTCTGGGCGCGCCCTACTGGGACCCCTATGCCAGAGGTACCCTTACGGGCCTGACCCGCGGCGCCAACCGCTGCCATATCGTCCGGGCCGCACTGGAATCCATGGCCTACCAGACCTATGACGTGCTCCACGCTATGGAGGAGGATGCAGGCATCCCCCTGGCGGAACTGCGGGTGGACGGCGGCGCGGCGGCCAATAATTTCCTGCTGCAGTTCCAGGCGGACATTACCGGCGTACCGGTACTGCGGCCAAAAACTTTGGAAACCACTGCCTTAGGCGCCGCTTATCTGGCGGGACTGGCCGTAGGCTATTGGAAGGACCGCTCGGAAATCCGCCGCAACTGGGGCGTTTCCAAGGCCTATTCCCCCAAAATGTCCAAGGAAGAGGCCGGCGGCAAGCTGGATGGATGGAAAAAAGCCGTCCGCCAGACCCTGCAAAAATAACGCTGAAATTCTATTCATGAATCGCGAATCTTCTCTGCGGTTTTTACAAGATATTGTGTCATCCTTCGATTTTTATTGAAATATGAAACTAGATATGGTATTTTAGGAATGGTATTTCAATGAAATCGAAATCACTCCCCCAAGGAGCAAGGAGGAACCCCATATGTATGTTATCAAAAAAGATCAGACCCACGAACCGTGGAATATACAGAAAGTCGTTGTGGCGGTAAACAAATCCGCTTATCGCGCTCTGGTGAAATTCACTGATGAGGAACTGGCCTTCCTCTGCCAGTATGTAGAGGAAAAAGCCCAGTCCCTCCAGAAAGAAGGCATCCCCATCGCGGAGATGCACAATATCGTCGAAAGCGCCCTGGAACAGGTAAAGCCGGAGGTAGCCAAGAGCTATCGGGACTACCGCAACTATAAACAGGACTTTGTAAAAATGCTGGACGAGGTCTACAAAAAAAGCCAGTCCATCATGTACATCGGCGACAAGGAAAACAGCAATACCGACAGTGCCCTTGTCTCCACCAAGCGTTCCCTGGTATTCAACCAGCTGAACAAGGAGCTGTACCAGAAATTTTTCATGACCACGGAAGAGCTGCAGGCCTGCCGGGACGGCTATATCTATATCCATGATATGTCCGCCCGCCGGGATACCATGAACTGCTGCCTTTTCGACGTAAAAGAGGTATTGACCGGCGGCTTTGAAATGGGCAACCTGTGGTACAACGAGCCAAAAACACTGGAGGTGGCCTTTGACGTTATCGGCGACATCGTCCTTTCCGCCGCCAGCCAGCAGTACGGCGGCTTCACCGTGCCCTCCGTGGACATTCTGCTGGAGCCCTTCGCCGAACGCAGCTACGAAAAATTCTACCGCCGCTATATCGACATGGGTCTGACCCCCAAGGCGGCGGACAAAGAAGCCATGGCCGATATCCTCAACGATTTCGAGCAGGGCTTCCAGGGCTGGGAATATAAATTCAATACCGTTGCTTCCAGCCGCGGGGACTATCCCTTCATCACCATGACCTTCGGCACCGGCACCGGCAAATTCGCCAAACTGGCCTCCATTACCATGCTGAATGTGCGCCGGAAGGGCCAGGGCAAGAAAAACTGCAAAAAACCCGTTTTGTTCCCGAAACTGGTATTTTTATATGACGAAAACCTCCATGGAAAGGGCAAGGAACTGGAAGATGTCTTTGAGGCCGGTATCCTCTGCTCCTCCAAGACCATGTATCCCGACTGGCTGTCTCTGACCGGCGAGGGCTATGTGGCGGAGATGTATAAAAAATATGGCGCCATCATCAGCCCCATGGGCTGCCGGGCCTTCCTGTCCCCCTGGTTTGAGCGGGGCGGCATGGAGCCTGCCGACGAACAGGACAAGCCTGTTTATGTGGGCCGTTTCAATATCGGCGCGGTGAGCCTGCACCTGCCCATGATTTACGCCAAGGCAAAGCAGGAAAGCAAGCCTTTTTATGAAGTTTTGGACTACTATCTGGAGCTGATCCGTCAGCTGCATATCCGTACCTATGCCTACCTGGGCGAGATGCGGGCCTCCACTAACCCGCTGGCTTACTGCGAGGGCGGCTTCTACGGCGGCCATCTGGGCATCCATGACAAGATCAAGCCTCTGCTGAAATCCGCCACGGCCTCCTTCGGCATCACGGCCCTCAACGAACTGCAGGAGCTGCACAACGGCAAATCTCTGGTAGAGGACGGCCAGTTCGCCATCGACACCTTGCAGCATATCAACGATAAGATCGCGGAATTCAAAAAAGCCGACGGCAATCTTTACGCCATCTACGGCACACCCGCCGAAAGTCTCTGCGGTTTGCAGGTGACCCAGTTCCGCAAGAAATACGGCGTAGTGGAAAATGTATCTGACCGCCCGTATGTAAGCAATTCCTTCCACTGCCATGTCACAGAGGATATCACACCCATCCAGAAGCAGGATCTGGAAAAACGCTTCTGGGATCTGGCAAACGGCGGGAAGATTCAGTATGTAAAATACCCCATCGACTACAATCTGGACGCCATCCGCACACTGGTGCGCCGGGCCATGAAGATGGGCTTCTATGAAGGCGTCAACCTTTCTCTGGCCTACTGCGATGACTGCGGCCATCAGGAACTGGAAATGGACGTATGCCCCAAATGCGGCAGCAGGAACCTGACAAAGATCGACCGTATGAACGGCTATCTGTCCTACTCCCGTGTCAAAGGCGATACCCGCCTGAACGAGGCAAAAATGGCGGAAATCGCGGAAAGGAAGAGTATGTAAGCCATGCGGTATCATAATATTACGAAAGACGATATGTTAAATGGCGAGGGCCTGCGGGTGGTATTATGGGTAGCGGGCTGCGCCCACGGCTGCAAAAACTGCCAGAACCCCATCACCTGGGACCCGGAGGGCGGCCTGCCCTTCGATGAGGCCGCCAAGGAAGAGCTTTTCGCCGAATTACAAAAAGATTATATCAGCGGCGTTACTTTGAGCGGCGGCGACCCCTTATATCCGGGCAATCGGAAAGATATGACAGCGCTGGCAAAAGAAATCAGGGAAACCTTCCCCGACAAAAAAACATGGCTGTATACCGGCTATCTCTGGGAGGAAGTCAGCGCCCTGCCCATTATGAAATACATCGACGTTTTGATCGACGGGCGTTTTATTGAGGACCTGAAAGACCCCCAGCTCCACTGGAAGGGCAGCTTCAACCAGCGGATCGTAGACGTACAGAAATCCCTGGAAAAAGGCACCATGTATCTCTACCCCGCCGAATAATAAAGAAAGGAATCGAAACCATGGTTTCTATCAAAATCAAATATCTCAGCGACAAAATCGAAAAGCTCCGCTATATCGACGGAAAATCCGACTGGATCGACCTGCGGGCGGCCCAGCGCGTGGAATTGAAGGCGGGAGAGTTCCGCCTGATCCCTTTGGGCGTGGCCATGGAGCTGCCCCAGGGCTATGAGGCTCATATTGTGCCCCGCAGTTCCACCTACAAAAACTTCGGCGTCATCCAGACCAATCACTGCGGCATCGTGGACGAAAGCTACTGCGGCGACAACGACCAGTGGTTCTTCCCGGCTCTGGCTATGCGGGACACGGTCATCGACGTCAACGACCGTATCTGTCAGTTCCGTATCTTCGAGCACCAGCCCGCCATTTCCTTCACGGAGGCGGAAACCCTGGGCAACGATGATCGGGGCGGCATCGGCTCCACAGGGAAAAATTAACCACCAAAATATGTTTTAGTCACGGATTAGGAGAAAACGCATATGAACGATATCTATTCCGCTGAATTGCTAAGCTTAGGGAGCACACTGGCAGATCTGGCTGTCAAAGGCACAGCGACTGCCGTTTCCAGCAAAATACGGGCAATCAAAGAAGAAAAAAATGTTGAAAAAATTCGTAATACCTATGACGAAATCATCAACGAACTGCTGAATGAACGAGAAGAAGCCGTTCGTATTGCGCAGGTTTACAAATCAGAATTGGAAAAGGTGAACATCAGTGACGAGGATATCCAGCACCTGCATAGTACGGTATCGCGTATTATAGAAATCATCAAGAAATCGCAAATCGCTGCCGCGGAACAAATCAGCGAAGAAGCCGTACAGAATGTCAAAAATCAAGTGGAGTCCTATGAACAGATTAAGGAGCTCATCAGTGTTGACACACTGAAAACCATGCAGCTTATCGGATTTAATTACAAAGCCGCTATCGGTGAACCCTTAACGCTGATGCTGAAAAACTTTATTCTGTCAAAGGTAAAAGAACCCGACTCCTTAAAGGCCTTTGAACGGCTTATTACACCAGAAATGGTAGAAATTCTAAAAGATGACACCGCCTACGAAAACTTTAAACATATCACAAAAATAAAGTAAAAGCAGCGTTTGATAAAAAAACAATCCCAGTAAAAATGATTATGGCCGGAATCTCCTGCACCGCAAGGATTCCAGCCATATTCTTTCTTTTAAGGAATATACCAATACTGTTTTTACACAGAAAAAGCGCGGAACCTTTTTACAAAGGATTCCGCGCTTTTGTTCATAGGGGATCAATCCCCAATTATAGTTTTCTTATTCTGCTACTGTGAATACAGGAGCCACAGCGCCTTCAAATGTATTGTTGATGAAATCAGCAATATCCTGAGAGTTCAGAACTTCCATCAGCGCTACCAGTTCCGGTCTTGTTTCATCGCCGTTTCTTACAGCCACGATGTTTTCGTATGTTTCTGCTGCCAGAGAGTCAGCTTCTTCTTTTGCCAGAGCGTCAGCGATGCTCAGGCCGTTGCTCATTGCGTAGTTGCCGTTGATAACAGCGATATCCAGAGAACCCAGAGACAGAGGCAGCTGCGCAGCTTCCATTTCTACGATTTCCAGGTTATGAGGGTTTTCTTCAATATCCAGCTTTGTTGCGGAAACGCCTGTGCCTTCCTTCAGTGTAATCAGGCCGTTTGCTTCCAGTAGCAGCAGTGCTCTTGCTTCGTTGGTGCCGTCGTTGGGAACGCCTACTTTCGCGCCGTCGGGCAGAGCGGCCAGATCGGAAGATGTGCCTGCGAAGATTGCCATGGGTTCATAATGAACTGCGCCCAGAGCGATCAGGTCTGTGCCGTTGTCCGCGTTGAACTGATCCAGGTAAGGCTGATGCTGGAAGTAGTTTGCGTCCAGATCGCCAGTATCCAGTGCCAGGTTAGGCTGTACATAGTCGTTAAATTCCACAACTTCCAGTGTGATGCCCTGTTCTGCCAGCAGAGGCTGTGCAGCGTACAGGATTTCTGCGTGAGGGGAAGGAGAAGCGCCTACTTTAATGGTGGTGCCTTCCGCTGTTGTTTCTGTGCCGTTTGTGTCCTCATCTGTGGTTGTGCTGCCGCAGCCTACCGCGCCAAATGCCAGTGTTGCCGCCAGCAGAATACCGAAAAACTTTTTCATAATACAATTCCTCCTTAAAATTTTTAAATGATTTTCCTTTTCTTATTTATGTAATCTCTTTCGAGTTTACAGACGTTTGTCAGAGCCTCTGGAGATGCGCATGCCCACTTCCTGCAGAACCTGCACAATCACTACCAGCAGCACAACCATTACCAGCATCACATCACGCTGACTGCGGTAATAGCCATAGTTGATGGCAACAGCGCCCAAGCCGCCGCCGCCGCAGAAGCCTGCCATTGCGGAGTAGCCCAGGATCGTTGTCATGGCAATGGCGCTGCCTACCAGCAAAGAGGGCTTTGCCTCCGGCAGAAGTACCTTTGTCATGATTTCAAAGGGGGAAGCGCCCATGGACTGCGCCGCTTCCACAACACCTCTGTCCACTTCCTTCAGAGAGGATTCCACCAGTCTGGCGATAAAAGGCGCTGCCGCTACCACCAGTACCACAACTGTGGCCTTTGCCCCGATCACGGTGCCGACGATGGCCTGTGTAAAGGGCATCATGGCAACCAGCAGGATCAGGAAGGGAATGGAACGCAGAATATTGATGATAATGCCTAAAATCTGATTGAACAAAGGCGCCGGCGCGATGCCGTCCTTGTCTGTGGCTACCAGGATCAGCCCCAGCGGCAGCCCGATCACATAGGCAAATAATGAGGAAATCACTGTCATATAAATACTCTCCCAGAAGGCCACGCCCACCAGAGAGATCATATCTGAATTAAACATAGTCTACCTCCTCTACTTCTACGCCTCTGTCTGTGAGATACTTAATCATTTTCTCACGCAGTTCTTTTTCCTCCGGGAACTGCAAAATCATCTGGCCAAACACCTGCTGGTCGATGTTTCTGGTATTGCCGGAAAGGATATTTACCACACCGTTGCAGTCGATCATCATGCGGCCCAGAACAGGCTCATTGGAAATACCGCCCTCAAATACCACACGGTAGCAGTAAGGCAGTTCGCCCACATAGGCCTCTCTTTTGGCCCCTTCGTGGAACACCAGCTCCTGGCCGATCTTTGTTCTGGGGTTACGGAAAATATTTTCCACACTGCCCATTTCGGCGATCTTGCCTTCGCTGATGATGGCAACGCGGTTACAGATTTCCTGAATGACCTTCATCTCATGGGTAATGACCACAATGGTGATGCCCAGGCGTTTATTGATGTCTTTCAAAAGCTCCAGCACCCCTGCCGTAGTATTGGGGTCCAGTGCGCTGGTGGCCTCATCGCAGAGCAGGATCTTCGGGTCTGTCGCCAGCGCTCTGGCGATCGCCACTCTCTGCTTCTGGCCGCCGGACAACTGGGAAGGGTACGACTCTGTTCTGTCTCCCAGACCTACCAGCTCCAGCAGTTCTTTGGCTCTTTTTCTGGCATCGGCTTTTTTCACACCGGCAATCTCCATAGGGAAGCATACATTTTCCAGCGCCGTTCTCTGCATCAGCAGATGGAACTGCTGGAAGATCATGCCCATGGACCGGCGGGCCTGCCGCAGATCCTTTTCCGACAGACAGGTCAGTTCCTGACCGTCCAGATATACCTGGCCTTCTGTGGGCCGTTCCAACAGGTTGATACAGCGCACCAGCGTACTTTTTCCGGCGCCGCTCAAACCGATGATCCCAAAGATCTCTCCTTTTTCGATGTCCAGATCAATGCCGTGCAGCACTTCCAGACTTCCCTTCTTCTGGGGAAAGGATTTTTTGATCCCCGTCAGGCGAATCATGATCTCCTTTTCTTCCATGATGTTCTCTCCTTCTTTCTAACTTCCATAAAAAAAGCTCTCTCCCATTGGTATTGCTACCAAAGGGACGAGAGCATAGCTTCGTGTTACCACCCTAATTCATCATTACCTCACGATAATGACCTTATCCGGTACGGGCAAAACTGCCGATATCGTAGCGCTGTCACGGGCGCCCCCGTCGCAGCCTAAAGGATTCTCCTCTCGGTGCGCGGCTCCAAGACCATCTTCCGCCTTTGCTGTATTTCCTCCTTCTCAGCTACCGGAGGTTCTCTGTAAAATCTTTCAAGACGTACTCTTCTTTTCACTGCCTTTGTCTCTTTCGATTAGTCTAAATTATACCGTGTTATTTTTCTTTGTCAACCGCTTTTTTATTTTTTCCTTCCATGTACCACCAAAAAACCACTTAAAAGAGCCACTGTCCCTCTTTCCTTTCTGGTTCCTTCCACCACAGAGATGTGACACAAAGTGTCCCACATTATCCAATTTCCATAAAATAGCGGTTTATTTCCAAAAAAAGCTGTACGTTTTTCATCATTCTGTCTGTGTATCGCCGCTTTCTGCCGCCAGTTCTTCCTCTGTTTTGCCATAATCGGAGAAGGGCACGTCCTCATATATGAACTGATGGAGCATATCCGCCGCCTGTTCGATGTCGTAGATATAGTACCAGACCGCGCTGATGGTCTCCCCATGGCTTTCGATATAGTCGTTGGGGAAGGCGTCCATGGTCAGGGAAAGACCGGGATTCGCCCCTACACTGGCCAGAGAAAGAATCTCCTGATTGGTCAGGGAAGTCTCCACCATCGGCGACAGATCCTTAATCAAAGAAGGATACTCCAGAGGAGAAATGGTCTTTGCCTTTTCAAAAAGGCACTGGAGCACTGTCCGCTGTCTCTGGGTACGCACATCATCGCTGTCGATCTTACGTATTCTGGAATAGCTTACGGCCTGAGGCCCGTTCAGATGTACCAGCCCCGTTTCCGTTACCGGTTCGCCTTCCAGCAGATAGGCGTTGATCTGCTGGCGTTCCTTTTCGGTAATCTCAATGTCCACACCGCCCATACGGTCGATGACGTCGGCCATGGTATCAAAATTTACCGCCACAAAGTCGGTAATATCCAGATGGAAATTTTCATTCAGGGTACGGATGGCCAGTTCCGGTCCGCCGTAGGAATAGGCGTGGTTCAGCTTTGTTTTCCCATGGCCGTTGACGGAAACATAGGTATCTCTGGCAATAGAAACCAACTTGATCTGCCCTGTTTTCCCATTGACGGAGACCACCATAATGGAATCCGACAATCCTACATAGCTGTCATCTCTGGAGGAAACGCCGTATAAGGCGATATTGGTGATCTTTCCATTCCCCGCCAGATCCTCATTGACCGCCAGCTGGCTTTCGTCCACATCTGTGCGCTTGATGCCGCTGAGCATATCGGCGAAAATGGCGTAAGCCCCTGCCAGCAGTGCCAGCAGAATAGCCAGTGTAATCAGCAGTGTTTTAAAATATAACCCTTTCAGGGTGCGTTTTTTCTTTTTTCCTGTTTGTTTTCTTTTCAAGGTCAGCTTCCTTTCCATGACGAATCTTGTCGAATACATTCATTATACCCTGCCCTTTTTCCAAAAAACAATAACGAAAATCTTAATTCCGTCCACTCCAGAATTTTCCGCGTAAAAAAGCCCCGGTGGTTTCTGCCGAAAACACCGGAGCTTTCCTGATTTCGTCTGTTTAATCCTTGATCTCGTCCCAGATGCCCGCTTTGGTATAAAGCTCATAAAAATGATTGGTAGGGCCGACGCCCTTGCCGATATCCAAAGCGTGGGCAATGGCCGTGGTGATGTATTCCTTGGCGGTACGCACCGCTTCCTCTACGGTCTTGCCCTTTGCCAGATTAGCGGCAATGCAGGAAGAAAGAGTACAGCCTGTGCCGTGGGTATTCTTTGTCTGGATACGGTCGGACTGGAGGGTCACGATCTTCTCCCCGTCAAAAAGCAGGTCCGTGGCGTCATTTTCCAGATGACCGCCTTTGATGAGCACATTTTTGGCGCCCATTTCATAAATCATTCTGGCCGCCTGCTCCATGGAAGCCAGATCGTTGATTTTCATGCCGGTAATGACTTCCGCCTCCGGCAGGTTCGGCGTAATGACATAGGCCAGAGGAATCAGTCTGGAGATCAGCGCCTCCTTGGCCTCGGGCTGCATCAGGTCAAATCCGCTTTTGGAAATCATAACCGGGTCCAGCACAATATTCTTCGGCTGATACTGTTCCAGCTTGTCAGCGATGGCATGGATGGTGGCGATCTGGGATACCATGCCGATCTTTACGGCGCTGACTTCAATATCCGTAAAAATGGCGTCGATCTGCCCCTGAATGATTTCCGGGTCAATATCCTGACAGCCAAAAACGCCCTGTGTATTCTGTACCGTTACGGCTGTAATGACACTCATGCCGTAAGTACCCTGTGCGGAAAATGTTTTCAAGTCGGCCTGTATGCCTGCGCCGCCGCAGGTATCCGAACCGGCAATGGTCAAAACGTGTTTCATGCTTCCATCCTCCTGTTTCTATTTATACGCTTTTTTTCACCGCGCTGACAAAATGCGCGGATTTCAGCAAGATCATGGCAATGACGCTGCCGCCGAAGGAGCTGAGCAGGAAGGAAGGCACATACAGCAACACGCTGGCCTCCTGTCCTGTGGTCAGTACCGCCAAAGGCACCGCCAGCAGTCCGCCCAGTACGCCGGTACCCAGAACCTCCGCCGCCGCTGTGGCCCAGCGGTTTTTCGTCATGCGGAAAATGATCCCCGCCAGCAAGGCGCCTACCATACTGCCGGGAAAGGCCATGATGGAGCCGGTTCCCAGCACATTTCGCAGCAGCGAAATGCAGAAGGCGTTGACAACGCCGTAAAAAGGCCCCAGAAATACTGCCGCCAGCACATTCAGCGTATGCTGAATGGGAAAGCACTTGGAAGCGCCCACAGGAATATAGATCACATTCCCCACCAGCACGCCTACCGCGATAAACATTGCCGAGACCGCCATTTTTTTCGTTTTCATCCGCTTGTTCCCCTTTCTTCTTATCTGCCGGGACTGCCGCGGATTTTCATAGAAAAAGCGCAGCCGCGAATTCCCTTCGCCTTTGCTGCGCCTGTCCGTCTGAAATACGCTTCCCTCCGCCGGTATGATCCGGATCAGGTGAAATAAGGGTATCGGAACCCATTCCGATTCTCAGCCGCCGACGCGGCACCCCCAGCAAAAATACCAGTTTCTGTTTTTTCAAGAATAACACGATTTTTATTCACTGTCAACCTGTGCCGCCGCAGGCTCCGCGTCCTCCGCCGGTACTGTGGTTTCTTCCGCCGGAGCGGAGGCTGTCGTTTCTTCCGTTTCCGCCGCCGCGTTTGCGTCCTCCGCCGGTGCCTGTGCCTCTTCCACAGCGGCTCCCGTCTGGATCACAAAGCCGGTTTCTGTCTGGGTAATATGGCGGTCCGTCATCCGCAGAAGCTCCTGCAGCGGATAGAACAGGTCTCCGTCTACGGTATAGCCCTGCATAGTCACCGCGTCGCCGTTATAGGTCAGCAGATTGTCCGCCTTCTGGGTAATGAGATGGTCGCTGTCCGTCAGAAGCAGTTCGTTGCCCAACGTGGTAAACTTACCGCTGCTCTTCAAAGCCAGCGTATCGCTGTCCGGAGAATACACGGCGCTGAAGCCGCCCCCCGCCGATGACATCATGGCGGCAAAATCACGCAGACGCACATATTCCACACCCATAATATCTATGGTGTCCAGCGTAAACTCGCTGTTTTTCAGCTTCACCTGCTTCTGGACAATACTCCTGCTGTTGGACAGCCCCACCCAATCCAGCTCATAGGGCTTGATGCTGTCGGTGTAAATGCCGCTGACGCCCATAACCAGCAGATCCTCAAACTGTAAATACCGGTTCACCGTATGGGCATAGACCTGAATGCCCTTAGCCCGGAAGGTTTCCACAATCTGCGCCGTCACCTTGCTCTTTTCAATGGTCACCACACCGATATTATGGTCGGCGCAGAACTGGGCCGTTTCGGCGTAATCCACCGTTCCCGCCTGGTACAGGGTATAGATCCACTGTGGAAAATCATAAACGCTTTTTACCCAGGTCAGCATACTCTCGTTATAAATCTGGGGAATGATCCGATCCAGCACCTCCGGATGGCCGATATTTTCCGCGATCTTTTTCAGATCCGCAAATTGCTTTTTCACCGTGGCCTCATCCGTGTCCTTTGTATCCGTCACCAGATACACATCCTGATATTCCGCCATCAGATACAGCAGATCCGCCGCCATCATAGGCGTCTGCTCATAAATGATCGGGTTCTGCTGAAAGGCCTGGGAGCTCATTTCCAGAGAACCGCTGGGCCGAATCTCCAGTCGGTAATAGGAACCGTCCTTATCAAAGTCATGGCGCACCGCCAGCGCGTTGTCAGAAGTATAGATAAAATCCGCCTCCAGCACCCGGTAGCCGTTTTCCCAGGAGGCAATAAAGGCTTCCTTGGAATTGGTCTCGATCTTTCCGTCATATTCCCCCAGCGCGTGGGCGATCAGCGGGTTTTCCGCCGTCCATCCGGCCTCCGCCGCATAAGCGGCTCTGCCCGGCGCCAGCAGCACCCCCAGCATAGCTGCCATAGCCATGGCGCTCAGTCGTTTTGTTTTCATTGGCAATCTCTCCTAAAATTTGATATTTCCCCCGAAAAAGAAAGACGGGCACTGAAACCATGTCCCCGCCCCGTCTTCACAAACCGGCGAAGGAAAAGCGCCCTTCCTTCGCCCATACTTCCGTTTTTTATTCTTCCTCGTCTTCGTACATATCGTAGAATGCGTTGGAAACCTTATCAAACTCGTCATCGTCCTCGATCACGTTCAGTTCGATCTCGTCGCCTGCCTCCTTGTATTCGTACAGCAGGACTGTCTCATCCTCCAAAGGCAGCAGGGCAATATATTCCTTGCCTTCCAGACCTTCTACCTCAAAGATCCCCAAAATGCCGCATTCCATTTCCGTATCGTCATCCAGCGTCAGGAACATGGTTTCCAGATCCATGATTTCTTCCTCATGATCGTGGTCATGTCCACAGCCGCAGCCACAATGTTCACTCATCTTATTTCCTCCTTCCCCTTTGGGACGTTATTTTATTCTTTTTTATCATACCGTATTCCTTGCATTTGCACAATCTTTTTTTGCGGTGGAACAGGGTTTTTCCATTATTTTTTTCTTTTCGCGAAAGGAGGCTTTGGGGCAGCCGCTTTTTTCTTTCCTCCCGATGCGCCCGCAGGCTGTTTCCCGCCTTTTTTCTCCAGATCCTTCTTTGTCTTGGTGCTGTCGGCCAGCTTTCCGCCCACCATGTCCTTCTGACGGAACTTCAGCCCCCATGCCTTCTCATATTTATGAATCCATCGTCTCTCATAGGGCGTCACAATGGAAATGGCGGTGCCTTTGGCCTGCTGTCTGCCGCAGCGGCCCGCCCGGTGAAGGTAATGGGTCGGGTCCTCGGGAATATCCAGATTGATAACATGGGTCACGCCGGGGATATCCAGCCCTCTGGCCCCGATGTCGGAGGCCACCAGCACCCGAACACGTCCCGCACGGAAGTCCTCCAGCGCGTTTTTCCGGTCCGTTTTCCCCGCCAGGCCATAGATCCCGGCGGCGGCAATACCATGATAGCAGAGCTTGTCCACCGTCACCTCGATATTTTCCGGGTTGTTGAGAAATACCATGGCTTTTTCCGGCTTTTCTCCCGCCAGCACCTTGCGCAGCATGACAAATTTCTCTCTGGGCGCCGTCAGGATAAAGTAGTGGTCGATGTTTTCCGGCACAGCCCCCGTCTGGGCGCCGCCCTCCACAAACATCACGTTTTCTTTCATCAATCCTCTGGCCCGTTTCTCCGCTTCCTCACTGACGGAGGCGGAAAGAAGCACCAGCTGTCTGTCCCGGAGGGTGGTCTTGATGACCGCTTCCACAGAAGCCAGATTCCCGTCATCCATAAGCCGGTCCCCCTCGTCCAGCACGATGGTCTTTACCAGATGGGCCTGTATCTTTTTCTTTCGGATCAGATCCAGTATTCTTCCCGTGGAGCCTACGACGATCTGAGGTTTTTCCTTCAGCCGCTCCATCTGCCGCCGGATGCCCGCCGTACCGATAATAAGGGCACTGCGGATGTCCAGACCGCTGTTCTGGGCCAGCAGTTCCGCCTGCCGGTGTACCTGGGCCGCCAGCTCATGGGTCGGCGTCAGGACCATGATCTGGGTTCCTCTCACCTGAGGATCAATCTTCATAAACAACGGCAGCAAATAAGCCAGAGTCTTGCCGGAGCCTGTTTCCGACCGTCCGATCACATCCTGTCCTCCGGCGATGGCCGGGATCATTTTTTCCTGTATGGGCGTGGGCACTGTGATCCGCTGGGCCGCCAGTCCTTTTTGCAGGGCCTCGGAGACCCCCAGCGCCATAAAATCCTTTTCCATGGGTATTTCGTTCCTTTCCTCGCGAAATTTCGTTTTTCCCATTATATCCGCTTTTTGTCCCCCTGTAAACCTCCGCCCCCTTCCGTCTGGGAAAAATACTCCAGGATACCGCAGTAAATGGCCCAGGCCACCCGTTCCTGGTATTCCTCCTCGTTGAGCCGCCGTTCCTCCTCCTCATTGGAAAGAAAACCGCACTCCACCAGCACCGCCGGGATTTCCGTAGTCCGCAGCACATAATAATCCCCGTTGGCCTTGGCCTGTCTGGTATTTTCCTCATCGGCACGTTCCTTCAGACTGGCCTGAATATATTCCGCCAACAGTTTTCCCGCCTCGCTGTTTTTGTGGTAAAACACCTGGGCGCCTTTGGCGGAGGAGGAGGGAAAGGCGTTCTGGTGGATGCTGATGAGCAGATCCGCCCCGCTGTCATTAGCCACCGTCTTCCGCTCCGCCATATCCTCCCTTTTTTTCTCTCCCAGCGCGTTTTCATCCACCCGGGTAAAATACACCGTGGCCCCGCCCTGCTCCAGAAAATGGGCCAGTTTTTCCGTCACCGCCAGATTCAGCTCCGCTTCATTTCGTCCCGTCCGCCCGGTCTTGCCCGGGTCCCATCCGCCATGGCCCGCGTCCAATACGATAACCTTGGCCGCCGCCGGCAGCATCACATCCTCCGCCTCCTCCATGCCCAGGACGCAGCCCGCCGCCACCAGCAGACAAAGCGCCATCCTCTTCGTGCCCTTTCCAAAGGCTCCTGTTCCTTTCATGTCCCCATCCTCCTTTCCACCATTTTATGAAGGCAAGGAGCGATACTTGCGCAGAAAAAAAGTCTCTCCGCCCTCTGCGAAAAGACTTTTTCCGTATTATCGTATTTTTCTTGTTTCCGCCGCCGCCAACGCACGGCCAGAGGCAGGCATCGGCGCATGGAGCAGCACCAGTGCCAGAAAGATCAGCACTACCCCCAGAACGGACATCAGCGTCATAGGCTCGTGGAAATAGAAGACCCCCACCACCGTTGCCGTCAGGGGCTCCGCGAAGGCCAGCACAGAGGCCTTGCCCGACTCCATAGCCGAAAGCCCTCTGGTGTAGAGCAAAAACGGCGCCAGTGTGCTGACAAGACCCAGCAGCAGAACTGTCCCGATGACAGAAGGATATTCCGCCGCCACCGCCGCCACAGTACCATACCGGGCAAAGGGCAGCAGCCCTATGCCCGCCACCAGGAACGTATAAAACGTGACCGTCATGGAATCGTATTTTTTCAGGGCAAACTTCCCGAAAATGCTGTACAGTCCATAGCAGAAGCCGGACGCCACGCCCGTCAGGATACTCAAGGGACTGAGACTGCCGCCGTTGATCAGTCCCGTCGTACAGACGCAGCCAAACAGCGCCAGAAACAGCGCCGCGATCTTCATTCCCGTCAGCCGTTCCCCAAAGAGCAGCGCCGACAGCACCATTACGAAAAAAGGCCCCGTATACAGCAGTACCGCCGCCACGGAAAGATCCGCACGCTGCATGGTCATAAAATAGAAGATATTGAACAGGGCGATGCTGCAAAGGCCCGTTCCCAGAAACATCCACAGGTCTTTCCAGACAACGCGCAGTTTCTGCCGCTGCCGCAGGAACAGGAAGAAAAACAGTCCTGCCGCCGCCACGGTAGAGCGCAGTGCCGTAATCTGTATGGCATCGATCCCCGCCGCTGAAAGACTGCGGGAAAACACACCGATGATCCCCCACAGCACACCTGCCGCCAGCACCAAAGCCCCGGCCTTTTCCTTATCCATTGGCTCCACCCTTTCTTCTTACCGTTCGTTTGAATCTGCTTTTACTATACGACAAGTCTTGTATAAAGTAAACTTACATTTTATAATGTTATCTATGAAGATTTGTATAAGATAAAAGGAGGCCTCCCCATGGATCTGAAAAAAGCGGACGCTCTGCTGGCGGCCATCGAAAGCGGCAGCATCACCAAAGCCGCCCAGCAGCTAAACTATACCCCCTCGGGCATCAGCCATATTCTGGCGGCATTGGAGGAAGAACTGGGCTTTCCCCTGCTCTACCGCTCCAAACAGGGGGTCGTTCCCACGCCCAACGCCCTGGAGCTTCTGCCGGCTCTGCGGGAACTGCGGAGCGCCTATAACCGTTTTCAGCAGATTTCCAGCCGCATCAGCGGACTCCAGAAAGGCACCCTTGTCATCGGCACCTATTCCAGCATCGCCATCCGCTGGCTGCCTGCCATCATCCGGGAATTTGAAGCCGAATACCCGGGCATCCGTCTGATTTTAAAAGAAGGCATCCATCAGGAACTGGAACAGCTGCTGGAAACCAATCAGATCGACCTGTGTCTGTACAGCCAGCCCAGCCGTTCCGCCCGACCCTGGGTCCCCCTAAAGACAGATCCCATGATTGCCGTACTGCCGAAGGATCACCCCTGTGCCGGGGAAACCGCCTATCCTCTTTGGCGCTGCGAAAAGGAAGATTTTATCATGCCGGCCTACGGCGCGGATTACGATGTGCTGGAGCTGTTCCGGACCCACGACCTCCATCCCAGAGTCAAATACGAGACCATCGGCAACTTCTCCCTGCTGGCCATGATTGCCGAGGGCCTTGGCATGAGCATCATGAACCGGCTCATTACAGAAGGCATGACGGCGGATGTGGTAAAGCTGCCCCTGACGCCCCACGCCGAAATTGTTCTGGGCGCCTCCTTTCCTTCCTGGGAAAGCCTCTCTCCGGCGGCAAAAGCCTTTCTGGACTGTGCTTCTTCCCATCTGCGCTGAGGCGCGCCAAAGTATAGCGGAAGAAAACCGCCACCTGTCCACATCACAAATACATTTGTCTGTTCAATTTGACGGTTTCCGTCCCACCTCGGCGCATTTTTTTGCACGATCCTCCAAAATGTCATACTGTATCCAAATAAAACCAGGATTATGGTTGACGGAACTTATTCCCGTGATATAATTTCTTCATAGGGAGTACAAATGTCTTTCTATGACCCACTGTCTGGGACGGTGGGTCTGTTTATTCTCAAAAATAAATTTTAGGGAGGGCTTATTTATGAAAAGAGTTTACAATTTTTCCGCTGGACCGTCTATGCTGCCCCTGGAAGTTCTGGAACAGGCGCAGAAGGAATTCGTTTGTTACGGTTCCTCAGGCATGTCAGTCATGGAAATGAGCCATCGATCTAAAATTTTTGAATCTATTCTGGAAAAAGCAAAAGCGGATCTGAAGGATCTGATGCATATTCCCGACAATTATAAGATTCTGTTTCTGCAGGGCGGCGGCTCTACCCAGTTCGCCATGATCCCGCTGAACCTGATGAACAAAAACAACTGCGCCGACTATGTTATTACCGGCCAGTGGGCCAAAAAGGCGGCGGAGGAAGCATCCCGCTACGGCAAGGTCAATATTGTGGCCTCCTCGGCGGATACCACCTTTGACCGTATCCCGGAACTGGACCCCGCGAAATTCCAGAAGGACGCAGATTATTTCTATATTACTCTGAACAATACCATTTACGGCACCCGTTGGCGGGAACTGCCCGATACCGGCGATGTGCCTCTGGTGGGGGATATGTCCTCTTCCATTCTTTCCGAGGAAATCGACATCACCCGTTTTGGCCTGCTCTATGCCGGAGCCCAGAAAAATCTGGGGCCCGCCGGTGTAACCGTCGTCATCATCCGGGAGGACCTTCTGGGCAACGCCATGGAATTTACGCCCACGATGCTGAAATATGACATCCATGCCAAAAACAATTCCCTGTATAACACCCCGCCTACCTACGGCATCTATTTCATGGGCCGGGTATTTGAATGGGTGAAAGCCCAGGGCGGCGTAGCGGCTATGCAGAAGCGCAACGAGGAAAAAGCGGCGCTGCTTTACGATTTTCTGGACCAGTCTCAGCTGTTCCGGGGCACCGTGGTAAAGAAGGACCGTTCCCTCATGAACGCGCCTTTTGTCCTGCCCACAGAAGAGCTGAACGCCAAATTCATCAAAGAGGCGGAAGCCCAGGGCTTTGTAAACCTGAAGGGCCATCGTACCGTAGGCGGTATGCGTGCCAGCATCTACAACGCCATGCCCAGAGAAGGCGTGGAAAAGCTGGTGGCCTTTATGGAGCAGTTTGAAGCAGACAACAGATAAGGAGGAATCTCTTTTATGTATACCATTCGCACATTGAACAACATTTCCCAGACGGGGCTGGGCAAGCTGCCCCCTGCGGAATTTACCATAGACCCGGAGGCGGCCAACCCGGAAGGCATTATCCTGCGCAGCTTTGACATGCATCAGATGGAACTGCCGGAAAACCTGCTGGGTGTGGCCCGCGCCGGGGCCGGTACCAACAATATCCCCATTGACAAATGCTCGGAACGGGGCATCCCCGTATTCAATACCCCCGGGGCCAACGCCAACGCCGTAAAAGAACTGGTGCTGGCAGGCCTTCTGGTATCCTCCCGCCGTATTATCGACGGCGCGGCATGGGTGCAGAGCCTGAAGGACAATGAGGATGTGGAAAAGGCCGTAGAAGCCGGCAAAAAACAGTTTACCGGCCCGGAAATCGCCGGAAAAACACTGGGCGTCATCGGTCTGGGCGCCATTGGCGTACAGGTAGCCAATGCCGCTTTGGACCTGAACATGAATGTCATCGGCTATGACCCCTTCCTGACTCTGGAATCGGCATGGCATCTGTCCGCTTCCGTAGATAAGGCGGAAACGCTGGAGGAACTGGTATCCCAGTCCGACTACATCACCATCCACATTCCTTTGAACGACAAAACAAGACATACTTTCAATCAAGAGCTGTTTGCGGCCACCAAAAAAGGCGCAAGACTGCTGAACTTCGCCCGGGGCGGGCTGGTAGATCACGAAGCTCTGAAGGACGCCATTGAAAAAGGCATTATCGCCCGCTATATCACAGACTTCCCCACAGCGGAACTGCTGGGCATTGAAAATGTGATTGTGACTCCGCACCTGGGGGCCTCCACACCGGAATCCGAGGAAAACTGCGCCGAAATGGCGGCAGTGGAACTGCGGGAATACCTGCGCTACGGCAATATCCGCAATTCCGTCAACTTCCCCGGCTGTATCGTACCCTATTCCGGGAAACCACGGATCGCCATCTCCCACTCCAATATCGTCAACATGATCGGGCAGCTGGGCGCCGTATTTACAAAGCACCATATCAACATTGACAAAATGGTTAACAACTCCAAGGGTGAGCTGGCCTACAACATCATCGTCTGCGATAATCTGCCGGAGGATGAGAACCAGCTGATCCAGGATCTTTACGCCATCCCCAGCGTACGCCGTGTACGCCTGCTGAAATAAGAAAGGAGCATCCTATGGCAACCATCAGACCTTTCGCGGGCATCCGTCCCGCACCGGCATACGCCAAAGAAGTGGCGGCCCTGCCCTATGATGTCATGAACACCCAGGAGGCCAGAGAAATGGTAAAAGGAAAACCGTATTCCTTCCTCCATATCGACCGGGCGGAAATCGACCTGCCCCCGGACACAGACCCTTACAGCCCCGCTGTTTACCAAAAAGCAAAGGAAACACTGGAAACCTTTGAAAAACAAGGCATTTTTATACAGGATGAGACCCCCTGTCTCTATCTCTACCGTCTGACCATGGACGGCAGAAGCCAGACAGGGCTGGTGGTCTGCACCTCCATTGACGAGTACCAGAACAATATCATCAAAAAACACGAGTTTACCCGGGCGGACAAAGAAGCGGACCGCATCCGCCACGTGGATACCCTGAACGCCAACACCGGCCCTATTTTCCTGGCTTACCGGGAAAATCCCCAGGCGGCGGAGATCATGGCGGCGGAAGTGAAAAAATTCCCCCTCTATGACTTTATCGCCGAGGACGGCATCGGCCATACGGTCTGGCGCATTGATGACAACGATACCATTCAGGCGCTGGTAAAGAGCTTTCAGACTGTGGACAGTCTCTATATCGCCGACGGCCACCACCGGAACGCCTCCGCCGTCAAGGTGGGGCTGAAACGCCGGGAGGAAAAGCCCGACTATACGGGCGAGGAAGAATTCAATTTCTACCTTTCCGTCCTGTTCCCCGCCCAGGAACTGCATATTCTGGACTATAACCGTCTGGTAAAAGACCTGAACGGCCATACAAAAGAAGCCTTTCTGGCAAAACTGGAGGAAAAATTCCAGATCACGCCGGCGAAAACAGCGGTGCATCCGCCCAAGGCCCATACCTTCGGCCTTTATCTGGCAGGCCAGTGGTATCTGCTGGAGGCGAAAGCAGAGATCCTCTCCGATCATCCCGTGGAAGGGCTGGACGTTTCCATCCTCCAAAGAGAGGTACTGACGCCCCTTCTGGCCATTGGCGACCCCCGCACCGACAAGCGCATCGACTTTGTGGGCGGCATCCGTGGCTTAGGCGAGCTGGAAAAACGGGTGGACAGCGGCGAAATGGCCCTGGCCTTCTCCATGTTCCCCACCTCCATGGCGGAACTGATGGCAACGGCAGACGCCGGACTAACCATGCCCCCCAAATCCACATGGTTTGAGCCAAAGCTGCGCAGCGGCCTGTTCCTCCATGATCTGGGCAAATAAAATTTAAAAAATTCCAAAGCATAAAAGACCTTCTTTTTTCCCATACTAAAAAGAAAAAAGGAGGTCTTTTCTCATGAATAAATTCGCCACAGGCATGATTATCGGCGGCGCCGCCGCCATTATGGGCATCGGGTATCTGATGCAGGACCAGAAAACCTACCGCAAAGTCGTGAAAAAAGGGAAGAAAATGGCGGCAAAAGCGGAGGAAGTCATGGATGATATGATGGACGATCTGCTGGATTGACCATCATCGCCTTTCCAGAAAAGAAAACCGGAGGTTCCTTTTCCAAAGGACGCTCCGGTCTTTTTTTCGCTCATACCGCCTGTTTTTCTATTTTCCAGAAGGCGCCGCCGGTGGTGGGGCTGGCCTTGGATTCATTGACAATGGTATTCAGGGACCAGAGCTTCGCTGTGGTCTCCCGGCTCTTGGGGTCTGCCAGCACCACGTTCCTGCCGTCGGGCAGATCGCACAGCAGCAGAAAATGACCGCCGCCGGTAAAATGGCCCTCGCCCATGAGGGCAATGACAAGGTAATGCTCCTCCAAAGCCGCTTTTACCTCTTCCTTGCTGGTCAAAATACTGCTTTCCAGCCCATAGTGGGCCAGACCGTCCTGGATCAGCGTATGGTAACTGCCGGAGCCGGGGCTCCAGTAGCCGTTTTCATAGGCCCAATCCGCTACCTCCTTGGGCGTTGCCTGCGTCTCCGTCAGAGAAGAGACCGCCATGGCTACCACCGTAGGCCCACAGCCCGTATCCTGAATCAGATCGCCTTCTCCATAGGTCTCATTGGCCCACGGCTCCTCCGTCTGGTTGTAATACACCAGCCAGTCCGGCAGTTGGGCGGGCGTTCCCTCGTCCGCGTCGGCCGTGAGGAAATCAGGAACAACGGAGGCGGGGACATAAGAAGGAATGAGAAAAACCGCCACAAACAAAGCGCCATAGACCAGCGCCCTGCGCAGTCCCGCCAGTTTGCGGCGTCTGCCGAACAGCAGAATATAGATCTGCACGGTGGTCATGAAAAACAGCGCCGCGCAGACGATAATACGCAGAATTTGCAATTTGCTCATTGTCCTCGCCCCCATTTCCTGATTCTGGAAACAGTATACCACCGGAGTATGACAACTTCTTTTCGAAACCCTGTCAAAATCATTAAGAATTTCCGTTTCTTTTCTTTCATTTTCCCCCGCGGCGAAAAACCCATCCTCTTTGAGAGGATGGGTTTGCGATTTTGTTTATTTCTCCAGCATTTCAATGCCCACACGGATTCTGCGCAGGCTTTCTTCCCTGCCCAGAATATCCGCCAGTTCCATAGCGCCGCCGGGGGAAGTGGGTTCCCCGGAAAGGGCCGTACGAACGGGCCAGAGCAGCTGACCGTTTTTGATGCCCAGCTCCCCTACCAATGCCATCAAGGCATCATGGATGGACTGGGTGTTCCAGTCCGCCAGACCCTCCAGCACAGGCAGTGCCGCCTTCAGAGAAGACAGAGCGATCTCGTCGTTTGTTTTCATTTTCTTATGGGTATACAGCTCTGTGCCGTATTCCGGCAGTTCCTTGAAGAAGCCCACCAGCCCGGGAATATCGTTGAGCGTTTCCAGTCTTTTCTGGAGCAGCTCGGCAATCTTTCTCAGATCCAGTCCGGTGCCGCCCAAAGCCTCTGTCAGCTTCGGCTCCGCCAGAGCGTAGAACTTCTCAAAGTCCATATTCTTCATATATTCCCCATTCATCCATGTCAGCTTCTTGATGTCGAAAATGGAGGGGGATTTGCTGAGGCCGGAAATATCGAAACATTCCTCCAGTTCCTTCAGAGTAAAGATTTCTCTGGTATCTCCGGGGCTCCAGCCCAAAAGGGCAATATAGTTCACAATGGCGTCTACCAGATATCCTTCGTTGATAAGATCCTCAAAGGACTTGTCCCCATGACGTTTGGACAGCTTATGATGGGCGTCCCGCATGACAGCCGGCAGATGCACATACACCGGCGGCTCCCAGCCGAAGGCTTCATACAAAAGATTATATTTGGGCGTGGAGGACAGGTATTCGCTGCCTCTGACTACATGGGTAATGCACATCAGATGGTCGTCCACTACGTTGGCAAAATTGTAGGTAGGGAAGCCGTCGGCCTTCATCAGAATCTGGTCGTCCAGCTCTGCGTTGTCCACGGTGATCTCACCGTATACCACGTCCGTAAAGGTAGTTGTGCCGCTGTCGGGCATTTTCTGACGGATAACATAAGGCACACCGGCATCCAGTTTCGCCTGTACCTCTTCCGGGGACAGATGCAGGCAGTGTCTGTCATATTTGGCAAAAGCCGCGCCTTCCGCGTTGCTTTCCTTCAGGGATTCCAGACGTTCCTTGGTACAGAAGCAGTAGTATGCCTGCCCCTTTTCCACCAATTCCTTGGCATAGTCCATGTACATCCCCATTCTCTCACTCTGGACATAAGGGCCGTAGTCCCCGCCGATATCAGGGCCTTCGTCATGATGCAGTCCTGTCATGCGCAGGGTATTGTAGATCACGTCGGTGGCTCCTTCCACCAGTCGTTCCTGGTCCGTATCCTCAATTCTCAGAATAAACTTGCCGCCCTGGGATTTGGCGATGAGATATTCATAGAGCGCCGTTCTCAGATTCCCAATGTGCATATAGCCGGTGGGACTGGGCGCGAATCTGGTTCTGACTTCCATTTTCATCTTCCTTCCTTTGATTTTTCCAAAACAATACGCCGCCCCACTTTTCCGGGGCAGAGCGCGTCCGTTATTAGTTTAAACGCAAAGCCGCCCGCTGTAAAGGGATTCGGCGGAAAAAGGCGGAAATATTTGTGTCCCGCCGTCTTCTATGATATAATACCCGATAACACAAACCCTCCGGGGCCGTTTCCCGCGAAACCGCCCCTTACTTTGGAAAGGATGATCCTTTATGCAGCTGGATGACAATACATTCAAAAAACTACGATGGCTTATTGTATTTACCCTGGTCGTTTTTATTCTGCTTTGGCGGATGGAGATGGTCGCGCTGGCCTTCGGCCTTCTGCTCAATATCTCCGCCCCCTTCCTGCTGGGCGCCGCCATCGCCTTTATCCTGAGTGTGCCTATGGCCCGGATTGAGAAGATTCTTTCCGGCATGGGCGGCAGCTCCTCCGCGAAAAAAAAGCTTCTGCGTCCCCTCAGCCTGATCCTGACCCTGCTGTTCGTCATCACCATCCTGGCCCTATCCACACTGGTGGTTCTGCCGGAACTGGGACGCACCTTCTCCAGTCTGGTCCGGACCATACAGCTCAAATTTCCGGTGTTCCTCCAGCAGGTGGAAGAACTTTTTCAGAATAACCCGGAAATTTCCCAATGGCTGCACAGCGTAGATCTGGATTGGGAGACCCTTTCCCAAAAAGCCCTGGAATTTTTCCAAAACGGCGCCAATGTGGTGGTGGGCTCCGCCTTTTCCGCCGCCCGCGGCATTTTCAGCGGCGTCGCCAACTTTGTCATCGGCTTTGTGTTTGCCTGCTACATCCTGATTCAGAAGGAAAAGCTGGGCCTGCAGTGCCGTAAGCTGCTGTACGCCTATTTGAAAGCCCCTTTGGTAGAGCGGATTTTAGAAATCTGCTCTCTGACCCACCGCACCTTTGCCAGCTTCCTGACGGGGCAGTGTCTGGAGGCGGTAATTCTGGGCACCATGTTCTTTGTGACCATGACCATTTTCCGTTTCCCTTATGCCCTGCTGGTAGGCGTCCTCATCGCCCTGACGGCGCTGATCCCTATTTTCGGCGCCTTTATCGGCTGCTTTGTGGCTACCTTCCTGATTCTGGTCATCAACCCCTGGCAGGCGCTGGCCTTCCTGATTCTCTTCCTGATTCTCCAGCAGATCGAGGGGAATTTCATTTATCCTCATGTGGTAGGCGGCTCCGTAGGCCTTCCCTCCATCTGGGTACTGGTGGCCGTTACCATTGGCGGCAACCTGATGGGGATTGCCGGGATGCTGTTGTTTATTCCCATGGTCTCTGTGCTTTACACCCTGCTTCGTCGTGATGTTTACGCAAGACTCAAGGAAAAAGACCTGAATGTTTCGTAAAATTGTTGTACGCGCCTATGGGAATAGGCGCGTTTTTTATGCAATTACGCCAGAAAATTCCCTCCTTGCCATTGCTTTTCCCGTTCCGCCGTGGTAAGATTGTATTACAAAGAATAAAGACTCTGTTCATTGGAGGTGTGGCATATGAGACAACGGGAAGAGATCATTCGGACATGGTTCGACATGTGGCTGGGTCAGGAACTTCTGCCCCTGGACGCGGTATTTACAAAAGACGTACATTACTATGAATTTTTCGGCCCTGAATACGACGGCGTAGATCAGCTCCGCCGCTGGTTCGAGGAATGGAACGAAGTCAACCGGGTAAAGAGATGGGATATCCGCCGTTTCCTCCACACGCCGGATTCTACGCTGGTAGAATTTTATTTCCAGAGCGTGAACAAAAACGGGGAGGAACGGGAATTTGAAGGAGTTTATCTGGTAGAATGGGATGGCGAGGATCGAATTCAGAAGCTGCAGGAATTCTATTGTCAGCTGCCTCACTACAAACCCTTCCAGAAAGAAACGACATAACCACGCAAAAAAACAGGCGCAGGAAGCCAAAAGGCCTCCTGCGCTTTTTTATTCCGTCTGTGCAACAGGCTCCGCGCCCAGATATTCCAGGATAGCGGCATAATACGCCTGTGCCGCCTTCCGGCAGCCTTCTTCCGTACCAAAGAGAGAAACATCGCTCTCATTGGTGACAAAGCACTGCTCCACCAGCACAGCGGCGCAGTCCACATTTTTCAAAATACCAAAAGTGTCATATTCATACACCGTCTCGTCGCTGGACTCCACCAGCATTTTCTGGGAACTGCCGTCCTCCTGGGGGACATAATAGCCAAAACGGATGCCATCCTCTCCCCGCAGTCTTACGCCGGCCGTCTCCATATGCGATGCCAGCAGTCTGGCAAAGGAAAGGCTTTCCTCATGATTCTCCATGCCCGGCACCGCAGGATAGCACTCAAAGCCATAGCCGCTGCCGTCCTCGTCGGCGTTGGCATGGATGGACAATACCAGATCCGGGCTGGAACGGACAAATTTCCGGTTCCGTTCGGTGATGCTTTTGGTCTCTCCGTTTTCCCGGGAACGCACCACACGGAACCTGCCATCCTCTTTTAACAGCGCCTCCAAAGCGTCCGCCGTTTCCTCCGTCAGCCAGACCTCGGAAATGATTCCCTGGGCGCCGCCGTCCTCACCGCCGTGGCCCGCGTCCAGCGCCACCGTATAAGGATAGGCAAAATGCTGATAAACCAGAAAACCGCCATAGCCCAGACCAAAGAGGATCATCACCAGCAGCAGCTTCCGCAGCAAACCGCCGCGACGGCGCCGCCGCTTCCTTTTGGGCGGCATTATTTCCGATTGCCTGTACAGGGGTCTGCGCTGTTTCTCCGGCGGAGCGAATTCCCGCCAGTTTTTTCCCTTCATGGCAGATCAAAGGTCACGTTCTCTCCTGTAATTTCCATGACCTTCTCTCCGTAGGGCTTTTCCGCCAGTTTCCGGCAGATGGAGAAATGCCGCCAGAAATGCATGGGGAATAAGGCATCCGCGCCTATCTGTTCCATGAAATAATCCGCCGCCCAGCAGTATTTATCCTCCAGTCTGGGGTCCACCGGCACAAAAGCCGCATCGATCTTTTCCCCTTTCAGCCGGTCAATCTCGCCGCAGTAGCTTTGGCGGATGTCCTCATTAAAGGCATCGCTTTCTCCGTTCCAGTGCCACCAGTTCAAATCTCCGGCATGATAAATGGTCTTTCCCTCCGCTTTTACCATAAAAGCCATTCCTTCGTCGTTGGACAGCAGTGTTTTGATCTGCACACCCTCTACCGTCGTTTCCTCATGGGCCGTCATATGTACCGCCTTTGCGGCTACGCCGGCGGGAACAGCGATGTCCTCCGGCAGGAGATAGACCGCCCGCTGGGCAAATTTCCAGATACTCCGGTCATAATGGTCCCCATGGGCATGGGATACGAAAACAAGGAGCTTTTTTCCCTCGTAAGCCTCGGGGGCAAAGCCGTTATATTTTCCGTCCTGTGTATAGTAATCAAACAGCAGCACCGTGTTTTCCAGTTCCACGGAAAAACCGCTGTGATGGTAATAGGTCACTTTCATAGCCTCTCTCCTTTCTTCTCTCAGACTTCCCGCATGGCGCCGGTTTCCGGGTTCATGATAAAGCCGTAGACCTCCACCCCTTTATGGATCAGGGGATGATTGCGGATGGTCTCCACCGTATTCTGTACGGAACGGTTCAAATCGCCAAAGCCCGTCAGCCATTCCTCCAGATTTTTATGGTTGGCGTCCACATGGTCAATGACATCCTGGGAAATACCTTTTTCCATCATCTTCTCAATCATTTCCTTGCCATTTAAGGCCCGTCCGCCGCAGTCGTCATGTCCGATGACCAGAATGGTATCCACGCCCAGCTCATAAACTGCCACCAGCAGACTGAAAATGACACTGCCGTAAGGATGGGTAATCTGTCCCCCGGCGTTTTTGATGAGCTTCACATCCCCGTTTTTAATGCCCAGCGCCGCCGGCAGCAGCTCCGTCATACGGGTATCCATACAGGACAGTATGGCAATCTTCCGATCGGGATATTTCGTTGTAGTATATTTTTTATACATTTCATGGTCTACAAAGACCTTGTTATATTCCAGCATTTTTCTGATGCTCTCCTGCATAACGCAGCACCTCCTATTTCTTCTTTCGCCCTTCCAGCTTCAAGACCAGAAAAATCAGCAGCACCCACAGCACCATCAGCACCAGGGCCAGGGGCAGTATGGCCGACAGCAGCGTTTCCGACGGAATCCGTTCTGCCAAAAACCACAGCAGCGCCGCCGCGAAAATAATATAGACCAGCGTCACCAGTCCCATTTTTCCTCCCCGCATCCTCTCACCTCTCGCTTCTTTCCTTGTCTATGTTAATTTTCTCGTTTGATTATAGCCCCCTTTCCGCCAAAAAGCAAAGGGGCCTTACAAAAAAATCCGACATTTCCCGGGGAAATATCGGATTTTCTGTGTTTTTCAAAAAGGAGAGCAGACCTGTAAGCCGGGTTCTGTCGTGGACAGCCATCTATCTTGGTCTGTTGTCGCCAACAGCATCATGCGATTTTTTGCGAGGCGGAACGAGCCATTCCGTACTTCCTCTTTCATCTTGCTTCAGGCGGGGTTTACAGAGCCTCCCTCGTTACCGGGGGAGCGGTGGGCTCTTACCCCACCTTTCCACCCTTACCTGCCAAAGACAGGCGGTTTATTTCTGTTGCACTTTCCTTAGAGTCGCCTCTACCGGCCGTTAGCCGGCGCCCTGCTCTATGAAGCCCGGACTTTCCTCACTTCCGAAGGAAGCGCGACTGTCCAGTCTACTCACCTCTGGTATTATACTGAAATCCGTCTTTTTTGTCAAACCTTAAAGCAGCTGCCGCCGATAAATTCCTTAATCAGGGAATTATTGGGGATCTCCAATCCCGGCGCCGCCAGGAAATAGCCCAGGAATTTGATGAGCCGTTTGGCTGTAATGTATTCCGGCTGGTCCTCCCGGATGCGGAACAGCTGCGGCTCCGCGTACTGCTTCAATACACTCAGCTCATAAATGGTAGCAGAGTTAAAGACCACATCAGCGTTTTCCTGATAAGGAAAAATATTCTCCGCCTCGCCCTCTGTCACATCATCCCACTGGGCGATGGTGGTAGCGGCATCTCTGCCCCGGAACTGATGGTCCCGGACCATACGGCGGATCAAACGGCTGTCGGAGGTAGAAATCCGGTTGTGATCGTCCACATTCAGCTGGGTCATGGCGCTGATGAAAATTTTGAATTTCTGCTCCGCCGGAATCTCCGAAGTGAGCATATCGTTCAGCCCATGGATGCCCTCCAGCACCAGAATCTCGCCCGACGCCATCTGGATACGGTTGCCGTTGTACTCCCGTTTCCCTGTAATAAAGTTATAAGTAGGCAGTTCCACACACTCCCCTGCGATCATTTTTTTCAGATCGTCATTAAGCAGCGGCAAATCCAATGCCTGAATATGTTCATAATTCTTTTTGCCGTTTTCATCCACCGGCGTTTTGTCCCGCTCCACGAAATAATCGTCCAGAGAGATCTTATGGGGCTTGACGCCCAATACCTTCAGCTGGATACACAGCCGGTTGGCAAAAGACGTCTTGCCGGAAGAGGACGGCCCGGCGATAAGCACTACCCGCACCTGATCCATCCGTTTATGGATCATATCGGCGATCTCCGCCACCTTCTTTTCGTGAAGGGCTTCATTGATGCGGATCAGGTCGCCGAATTTGTCCTGAGAAATGGCCAGATTCAATTCCGCCACATTATTGACGCCCATGAGCTGGCACCATTTCATCTGCTCCAGAAATACGGCGCTGATTTTTTTGGGATCGGAAAATTCCCGCAGTACCTCCGGATTTTTGGGGTCCGGGAACCGGATCAAAAATCCGTTCTCATAGGCCATCAGATGAAAGACTTTGGTATAACCCGTAGACGGCGGCATGTAGCCGTAAAAATAATCAAAATACCCATCCAGTTCATACAGATTTACATTGGAAGCCCGGCGGTAGCGGAACAGTTCCGCCTTATCCAGCATCCCCTGTTTTCTGGCGATGGCTCTGGCCTCCTCCTTCCGCATGGTACGCTTGTAAATGGGCAGATCCAGAGCCACATATTCCCGCATTTTCCCTTCCAGCTTCCGCAGAAGTTCCTCCGTCAGTTTCATTTCCGGCCGCCGGATCTCGCAGTAGAGATTTTTCTGGAGGGAGTGCTCCACCACCACCAGAGAATCCTCGCCAAACAAATCCCGGACCGCCTTTACCATCAAAAACAGTACGCCGCGGCGGTAGACCCGCAGGCCCTCCTCATTATCTATGCCGTAAAAAGTGATTTCTTCCTCTCCGCAGATCCGTCTGGACAATTCCCGCAGCCGGTTCTCCTGTCTGGCCAGCATTACAGGCCCCTTTACGGTACCAGCGCATTTCTTGGCCAGATCCTCGTAGGTAGTACAGGGGGTATAGGTCATTTCTTTCCCCATGACAACGATCTTCTTCTCTTCCATGAACTTCCTCCTTTTTGGGTTACAGGCTCCAAAATGTCTGTCCGTTGACCTTGGAACACAGGACCTCCAACTCCCATCCTTTTTCCGCCGCCGCCTTCTCCAGCGCTTTTTGCAGCACCGGCACAATCAGTACCTCGCTGGCGTAATGAGTCACATCCGCCACGCAGATGCCTGCCTCTACCGCTTTCTGGGCCTCGTGGAACTTGATGTCCCCCGTCAGATAAGCGTCGGCGCCTTTGGCATGGGCCGGCAGTACAAACTCCGCGCCGCTGCCGGTACACAGAGCCACTCTTTTTATCATTTTATGGGCGTCTCCCGTCAAACGGATGCTGTCCAGCCCTAATTTTTCTTTCAGCAGTTTGGCGAAGGCCGCAAACTCCATGGCCTCCGGCAGTTCTCCCATACGGCCGATGCCTTCCCGCTGTCCCTTCTGCTCCACAGCATAGATGTCAAAGGCCACTTCCTCATAGGGGTGAGCCGCCAGCATGGCCTCCACCACCCTTGCCGTCTTGGAGGCAGGCACAATGGTCTCCAGACGGATTTCTTCCGCCCGTTCCAGCTTTCCTTCCTCTCCCAGATAGGGATGTGTCCCCTCCAGCGGCAGGAAAGTGCCTTCGCCTTTGGCCCCAAAAGTGCAGCAGGCATAATTTCCGATATGGCCCGCGCCCGCCTGACACATGGCCTCTCTGACAGCATCCCCATGAGAAAGGGGCACGTAAACCACAATCTTCTTCAATTCTTCCGCCCATGTTTCTTCCAGAATTTCCACCTGTTCCAGCCCGATCAGTTCCGCCAGCACATCGTTGGTGCCGCCTTTTGCCACGTCCAGATTGGTATGGGCGGAAAAAGCGGCGATCTTATGCTCCGCCAGCGTCAGTATTTTTTCCCCCACCGGCGTTTCCGGCGTGATGCTGTCAAATTTCTGGAACAGCAGCATGGGGTGATGGGTCACAATCAGTTCCGCCTGGGCTTCTATGGCCTCTGCGATAACCTCTTTTGTCACATCCAGCGCCACCAGTATTTTTTTCACTTCCCGCTCCGGTCTGCCTACGGCCAGTCCCGGCCGATCCCAGCCTTCCGCCAGCTTTCCGGGGGCAATCCCCTCCATAACCGCCATAATATCCTTTACTCGTACCATGCTTTCGCCTCCCTGATACACGCTAAGATTCCTTCTACCTCTGTCAGACGTTCCGCCGCCTTTTCCGTGTCCGTTCGGGCCAGCCCGGCGGCAATGGTGCCGTACTGTTTTTCCTCCTGACACAGTTTCTCCCAAAGGACGGCGTCCTTCCGGCGCAGCAAACCGGCGCCGTAGCGATATTCCGCCAGTGTCCCGTACTGTTCTTCTCCCGGCACGCAGCGGAAAATATCGTAATACTTTCCATCCTCCAGCACCAATTCCTCCCGGTCTATGGCATAGCCCATTCTATGCACCAGCCGCCGCACCGCTTCCATGTCGTGCTGGGGGGAAAGGACCCATTCCTTCAGGCTTTTGGCTGCTTCCTCGCCGTCCTCCAGAATGTGGCAGATGAGCATACCGCCCATACCGGCAATGACGGCACATTCCACCTCGCCGGGAGCTACCGGCGTAAGGCCGCTGCCCAGCCGGGTTTCGATGACCTCTCCCGCACCCATTTTCTGTATATTCTCTCTGGCCTTTTCCAGCGGCCCCGGGTTCAGGTCGCAGGCCAGCGCCTTTTTGATCCTTCCCTGCTCATATAAGTATAAGGGCACATAGCCATGGTCTGTGCCAATGTCCGCCATGGTCTCGCAGCGCACCAAAGACGCCACAGTCCGCAGCCGTTTCGATATGTCCATAGTTTCTTTTCCTTTCTTTCTAAAAAAACAGCAGAGAGAAACCGTCCGGCCGGAAGTTCCTCTCTGCTTTTCTTTCCTGATAAAGACGCGTCCGACGACAGGCACTCTCCCCCGTCAGCTGCCTTTTATTCCAGATAATCCTTCAGTTTTTTGCTGCGGCTGGGATGACGCAGTTTCCGCAGGGCCTTCGCCTCGATCTGACGAATACGCTCTCTTGTTACGTTAAACTCTTTTCCCACTTCCTCCAATGTTCTGGCACGACCGTCATCCAGACCAAAGCGCAGGCGCAGTACCTTCTCTTCTCTTTCTGTCAAGGTGTCCAAAACCTCGATGAGCTGTTCCTTCAGCAGTGTAAAGGCTGCCGCTTCTGCGGGGGCGGGGATATCATCATCGGGGATAAAGTCGCCCAGATGGCTGTCCTCCTCCTCACCGATGGGGGTTTCCAAAGATACGGGCTCCTGTGCGATTTTCATGATCTCGCGAACCTTTTCTTCCGGCATCTGCATTTCCACTGCCAGTTCTTCCGCGGTCGGTTCACGGCCCAGTTCCTGCAGCAGCTGTCTGGAAATGCGGATCAGCTTGTTGATGGTCTCTACCATATGCACCGGGATACGGATGGTTCTTGCCTGATCGGCGATGGCTCTGGTAATGGCCTGCCGGATCCACCAGGTAGCGTAGGTAGAGAATTTATAGCCCTTATGGTAGTCAAATTTCTCCACGGCCTTGATAAGCCCCAGATTGCCCTCCTGGATCAGATCCAGGAACAGCATCCCACGGCCAACGTATCTCTTGGCAATGCTGACAACCAGACGCAGGTTGGCTTCCGCCAGTTTCTTCTTGGCTTCCTCATCGCCGTCCTCCATCCGCTGGGCCAGTTCTACTTCCTCTTCCGCGGAAAGCAGGGGCACCTTACCGATCTCTTTCAGATACATCCGGACAGGATCGTCGATGTTGATGCCTTCCGGCAGTGTCAGATCCAGGTCCTTCTCCACTTCTTCCTCTGCGTCCAGATTGCCCAGAATGTCGATGCCCTGGGTTTCCAGATATTCGTAGATGCGGTCGATGCGGTCAGGGTCCAGGTCCAGATCTGCCAGATGATCCATCACTTCTTTATATTCCAGTACGCCCTTCTTCTTTTTCCCCATGTTGACTAATTCTTCCAACCGGGTCAATAATGTTGTTTCTTCGACGGATTTCAACGCAATCCTTCCTTTCTATGCTCTTATAGTCTAACCATATCAAATGGTAATATGCAGCGCATCCAGCTTTCTTTTGGCCTCTACCAGCCTTTGCAGGTCCTCGGCGGACGCGGCCTGTGCCGTCATACGGTCGATTTTTGTCCGTTTCATCCATTTTACGGCTTCTGTGACGGCTTTTTGCAGGTCGGCCCCCTCATCCATGGGGACCTGGGCGGCAAAGATCTCGGTAATGAGCTTTTGTTCCTCCGGCTTCTCAAAATGACTCACCAGCTCCGCCGGGAACACATTCCCCGACTTCTGCCACAAAAGGCCCATTTCCCGGAAAGCCTCCCGGTAAACCTCCGACGTAAAATCGTCGTCCTCCAACAATTCCTGTAACACTTCATATATGTGACCATGGCCGGCGCACAGATACAATAAATTCTTTTGGGCTTCCAACAGCCCCTTTTCCTCCTGTCTGCCTGCGCCATATTGTCTTTTTGCCTGAAGGCGTTTTTGTTCCGCCTCTTTCTGGAAAGCCGCGTCTTCCTTTCGCAGCAGCTTTCTGATCTCGTTTTTGATGGCGCCCTCCTCCACCCCGGTCATCCGGCTGATCTCGGCGGTATACACATCCCGCTCGATCTCATTATCCAGCTTTGTCAGGGCCTGGGCCGCCTCTGTGGCGAAACGCACACGGTGCTCCGCCAGTTCCAGATTGTATTTCCTGCGGATACAGGCAATCTGGAAGGAAATATAATGCACGGCGTTTACCAGCAGCTTGGCAAATTCCGCCGATCCATTCTGTTTGATAAACTCATCCGGGTCCTTGCCATCGGGCACCTGAGTCACACGGACCCGAAACCCGTTGGATACCAGCACGGGAATGGCGCGCAGGGCCGCGTTGGTCCCCGCCTCATCGCTGTCGTAAAGCAGAATGATGTCCTCCGCGTACTTTTTCAAAGTGGCAGCGTGCTCCTTATTGAAGGCTGTGCCCAAAGAGGCCACCACATTATGAAACCCCGCCTGATAGACGGAGAGCATATCCATATATCCTTCCACCAGGATCAGTTCCTTTTTCCGGGCCGCCTTGGCGAAGTTCAGCCCGTAGAGATTCCGGCTCTTACTAAAGAGCACCGTTTCCGGAGAGTTCAAATACTTGGGCTCTCCCTTTCCCAGAATCCGCCCACCAAAGCCTACCACACGGCCCTGGGGGTCAAATATGGGGAACATGAGCCTGCCGCGGAAACGGTCATGGAAACCGCTTCCCTCCTTATCCGGCAGTGCCAGACCCGCCTGCTCGATCTCTCCGGCGGAAAAACCCTGTTCCTTTAAATAGTCAAATAAGGCATGTCTGCTGTCCGGGGCATAGCCCAGACCAAATTTCCGGCACATGGCCGGCTGCAGCTTCCGCCGCTGCAGATACCGTCTGGCCTCCTCCCCCTGGGAGGACTGGAGGGTGTCGTAAAAAAACCGTCCCGCCAGCTTGTGCATCTGAAACAGCCGTTCCTTCAGCTTTTCCATGGCAAGGGCCTGTCCCGTCATATTCTGCTTGGGCAGCGGGATATTGGCCCGCTCCGCCAGCTTTTTCACCGCCTCGGGGAAATCACAGTTTTCCATCTCCATCAGAAAGCCGAACACATTCCCCGCCGCACCACAGCCAAAGCAGTAATAAAACTGTTTCTCGCTGTTGACGGAAAAAGAAGGCGTTTTCTCATGATGGAAGGGACACAGCCCGAAATAGGAGCTGCCCTTCTGCTTCAGGGGGACATATTGGGAAACGATTTCCACAATATCGTTCTGCATACGGATCTCCTCGATGAGCTCTCTGGGATACCGCATTTCTCCTCCCCCTTTCCCTTTGAAAACGCAGGTGTGATTTATTCCAAAACAGTTGAAAAGGAAGCTGTTACACTTCCTTTTTCCTTTCTTACTTCATAGTTTTCGACATTATCTCAAAAATTCCTTCCTTTTCTCCCCGTTTTGTATGATTGAACAAAAACCGCGCAGAAAAAGCAATCATTTCTCAAAAATATATCAATAAATCAGAGGACGCTCCATTCCTCGGGAATGAAGATCTTTTTGAACCGTGCCACAGCAAAACGGTCCGTCATACAGGCCACATAGTCACAAACGGTCTGCTGCTTCGTTTCTCCCTCCGCCATCAGCCGCAGGAATTCCTCGTCCATCTCATCGGGATGGTCCATGTAGTAGGCAAACAGATCCCCCACGATCTTATCCGCTTTTTTATGCTCCGCCAGAGCCACCGGACTGGCATACACCCGCTGGAACATAAAAGCCCGCAGTCCCATCAGTGTCTGGCGCATCTGGGGGCTCATACAGATATCGCCCTTTCCCATGCTGTTTTGAATGGTATCCCGGATCATGGCGTTGATGCGCTTGCTGGAAGTGCCGCCGATGACGGCCACATACTCCGCCGGAATGTCCTCCGGCCGCAGCATCCCCGCCCGGATGGCGTCGTCGATATCGTGATTGGTATAGGCGATCTTATCGGAAAGCTGCACCACCTTCCCCTCCAGTGTGGCAGGGGAACCGCTGGTACGGTGGTTCAGGATGCCGTCCCGCACCTCCCAGGTCAGATTCAGCCCGGCGCCGTCCTTTTCCAATCTGTCCACCATCCGCAGGCTCTGCTCGTTGTGGGCAAAACCGCCCATGTTTTTGCAAAGCTCGTCCAGCTTCCGCTCCCCGGCGTGGCCAAAGGGCGTATGGCCCAGATCATGGCCCAGAGCGATGGCTTCCGTCAAATCCTCATTGAGCCGCAGGGTACGGGAAATGGTTCTGGCAATCTGGGATACTTCCAGCGTATGGGTCAGGCGGGTACGATAGTGGTCTCCTTCCGGGGAAATAAAGACCTGCGTCTTGTGCTTCATCCTCCGAAAGGCCTTGCAGTGGATGATACGGTCCCGGTCCCGCTGGAAATCCGTACGAATATCACACTTTTCCTCCGCCTTTGCCCTTCCTCTGGTCTGGGCGCTTTTGGCCGCGAACTGGCTCAGTGTTTTTTCCTCCAGTTCTTCCTGAAACAAACGGTATTCCATCGTATCACCCTCCTTTTTTTCTCTTCTATATTGTAAGAATACGCCGTTTTGCGGGAAAAACCTCTTTTTTCCCAGCAAAAAAACAGGGAAATCCCCCGTCTGTCAAGGTTTTTCCCTGTTTGTCCGTCAAAAGTATTCCGCCTCAGGGCTGGAACTGCTTAAAGTACGTTTTCGCGAAGATATCCTTTAAGGCCAGCATGGCATCCTCGGCCGAGTAGCCGTATTTGTCCCGCACCTCCCGGATCATGGCCGCGAACTGCGCCTCATAAGGCCCGCAGTCCATTTCCTGCTGATAGGTCACCAGAATGGGATACAGCTTCGTCCAGTCCACCACGTAGCCGTTTTCTGTCGCTCTGATCTGGGGCTGTTTTTCTTCCTCCCCCAGCAGGCTGTTGTAATCTGTCCGCAAAACCTCCGCCAGCCGTATCAGCCCCGGCACCGTGGGCACCGTTGTCCCCGCCTCCCATTTGGAAACGGTCTGTCTTGCCACATCCAGCTGTTCCGCCAGCGCCTCCTGGGTCATACCCGCCGCTTTTCTGGCTTTTGCGATATTTACTCCCAATGCCATATTCTCGCCTCCCGCAGTGTTTTTCCTGATTTTATCACAGCGCCGCGGGAAAATACACCACTTCCGGCAGCAAAAAAGCACTTCTCAGGCGCCTTATTCCGGCACCTTTCCATCGCCGGTATACTGGGCCAGCTTTCTGCCCCGCACCTGCACAAATTCCATTTCCGGATACCGCAGCGCCGTCAGATAGCCGCCGTAAACACAGCCCTGGTCGATATCCACCGTATTGCGGACGATGTCCGGCCGTTCCGCCACCGTATGTCCATAGACCACCAGCGCTTTGCCGTTGTATTCCCCGGCCCAGTTGAGCCGCTGTGGCCTGCCGTTTTCGTCTGTTTCTCCCGTAGTCTCGCCGTAGAGACAGACCGCCCGGATCTTGTTGGAGAACCGGCCCATGGATTCCTCCCGCAGTCCCCCGTGGACCACCGCCAGCCGCTTTTTATCCAGCATCAGGTAATAGCACTGGCTTTCGTAGCACTGGAGGTATCTCTGGCGGAAGGCCCGGCGCTCGTCCTTGCTGAGCCGCTCATATTCCGCCACCGTATGCTCCAAACCATGGGAGATATGTACCTTATTTCCCAGAAGATAGCGGTAGAGCTTGTTGCAGTGGTTGCCGTGAATCCAGAAGGCACCGCCGTACTGAACCTGATCCATCCAGAAATTCAGGCAGGCCAGGTTTTCGTCTCCCTTGTCCGCCACATCTCCCACAGAGATCAAGCGGCGGCCCTTGGGATGGACCCATCGATTTCCTTCCCTGCGGTAGCCCAACGCCCGGATCAGCTCCATCAGCTCCCTGTAACAGCCGTGGACATCTCCCACAATATCAAATTTATTTTCCCGAAACTCCAAAATACGGAAGTTCCGCTGCCGTTTTTCCTGCATACCGTCCACCATCATCATTTCTCATCGGATTTTCTCTCTTTAGTATCATAACATAAAAACAGCCGCCGCGGAAAAAAATATGAAAAAAACCTTTCCCGGAAACATATACCTAATATCAGAAGGGAGGAATCGGATCTATGTATGCCAATAAACCCATCCCCCAGCCCTTCGGCAAAAAAAGGACGCCCGCGCCGCGGAACCAGCCCCGTCAAAGAGGGACTGCCTGCCATCCGCTGGCGCTATGGCTGCTGTGGGAGCTGCTTCGGGGATAACAAAAAAAGGCATCCGCCTGTTTTTACAGGAGGCATGCCTTTTTCTTCGTCCGTTCCTATCTGCCCAAAAACGCCATCATCTGCTGGAGCTGCTGCCGTTCTCCGGGGGACATGCTTTCCGTCAGCGCCAGAAAGAGGGCGTTTTGCTCCTCTTTGGACAAACTGCCGCCGGCCGCCAGCTTTTCCCCGTACTCTAAAAATACGTCCAGCCGTTCCATGCCGGCTTTCCCCCTACTTTTTTCCTGCGCTTCCCGCAGCAGGCGCAGACGTTCCTCCCCCAGCGCCTGAATCTCCGGTTTTTCCCATATAGATGCCATAGCCATTCTCCTTTTTCTGTAAGATCTGTCTGACTTCCATGACCTTTAAGATCAAATCCAGATTGCGGCTCTCCTCCCCGGAAAGACAAGGGCGGATGGCCGCCAGCAGTTTTCTGCGGCGCAATGCCGGACTTTCCTCCCGGCGGCTACGGGCCTCCAGCGCGCTGCCTTCCAGTACCCGCCGCATCTGCATCAGCCGCACCACCACATAAAGATCCTTCTGGTATTCCTGATCCAGAAAGGGGATGGCGGCAAAGAGCATCCTCTCCCCTTTTGTCTCATCAAAAACCGACGTGCCTTCCGCCGGCGGCTCTGCCTGTTCCGCAGGCGGCGAACCACCCATCAGCCTGCGCAGCCGTTCTACCCGGCGCAGCATTTGCAGGCCCTCGGCCCCCTGCAGCAGCTCCGTCCACTGTACGTCCTTTTCCTCCATGGACACAGACCTCCTCTGTCCTCTCTTTTCCTATGCTTATGAGCCAAGGCGCAAAAAAATGCCCCATCCAGTCCCAAAGCGGCAGGTTTTACATACTAATAAAGGAGAAAGGAGGTTTTTCCCATGGCATACACCCAGGCCCGCTCCTCCGTCCCCACCGGCAGAGGCGTGGGCATCGCCATACTGGACACCGGCATCTCTCCCGTGGCCGACTTTACCCAGCCGGAAAACAGAATCGTCTGCTTCCGTGATCTGGTCAACCACCGGACACGGCCCTACGACGACAACGGACACGGCACTCATGTCACGTATTTTCCCCATGACAAAGATCCCCAGCGCAAAACGCCGGGGACCTTCGGTCAATGAGTGATATACAATCATTTATCAGGAGTCTTATTTCATTTTCCGGCCGTCAATGGAACATAACCAGCGCGGCCAGAATGATGACGCTGGCGCCGATGAGACGGCTGCCCAGCTCCATACGCCACTGCATCGCTCTTCCCCCTTTTCTCTTAACCCATCAGATTGGGCAGGAACATGGAAATCGCGGGAACATAAGTAATCAGCAGCAAAGTCGCGATCATCAGTACCAGGAAGGGGACAATCCCCTTGATGACCACATCCAGCGTCGTTTCCCCGACACGGGAGGCGACGAAGAGGTTAACACCCAGAGGCGGTGTAATAAAGCCGATGGCCAGGTTGGTTACCATGATGATGCCGAAATGGATGGGATCTACCCCCAGAGCGGTTACCACAGGGAACAGGATGGGCGCCAGAATCATGATGGCGCATACTGTTTCCATGAAACAGCCTACCAGCAGAAGCAGCAGGTTGATGAGCAGCAGAATGATGATCTTGCTGTCTGTCATGGAAGTCAGCAGTGTGGCAACGGTGGTAGGGATACGGCCCAGAGTCAGGACCTTGGAGAAGCCTGTTGCGCAGCCGATTACCACCAGAATGGTCGCTGTGGTCTCGCAGGCTCTTTTTGTTACGTCCAGCAGATCCTTGAAATTCAGTTCCTTATATACGAACAGACCGATAATCAGACTGTATACTACGGAAACCGCCGCCGCTTCGGTGGGGGTAAAGATACCGCCGTAGATACCGCCCAGGATGATAACGGGAGACAGCAGCGCCCATTTGCCCTTCCATACCTCTTTCAGGGCACGCTTCGCGCTGAAAGGCTCTGTATCGCCTTTGTAGCCCGCTTTCTTTGCATAGAAATAGCTGTAGAAAATCAGAACCAGACCGATCAGAATACCGGGGATGAAGCCCGCCAAAAACAGGGAGCTTACGGAGCTGTTTACCGTTACGGAGTAAACAACCATTGGGATACTGGGCGGGATGATAACGCCGATAGAGCCTGCCGCCGCAATCAATGCCAGTACAAATTTCTTATCATAGCCCTTCTGCAGCATGGTAGGCACAACCATACCGCCGACAGCGGCAACTGTCGCCGGGCCGGAGCCGGAAATGGCCGCGAAGAACATACAAACAACTACGGTCACGATAGCAAGACCGCCGCTGATCCGGCCAAAAAATACATTGGCTACATCCAGCAGCCGTTTGGAAATACCGCCGCCGCTCATCAGTTCCCCGGCGAATACAAAGAAGGGGATCGCCATGATGGGAAAGGAATCAACGCCGGTGACCATATTTCTGGCTACAAAGCCCAGCGTCAGCTGGTCTGTGAATAAAATATACGCAAGGGATGCGATCCCCAGTGAAAACCCGATGGGTATTGTCAGTACAAGACTGATAATCAAAGTAATAAATACAACCGCAGCAATAGCACCTGTTGTCATGCGTCCTGCACCTCCTCATGCTTGTGTAAACCTTTGATTCTTCTTACGATGCACTGCACCTGACGGATGGATGTCAGAGCAAACCCGATCAGGGGCGCGCAGTATACAAACTGCATGGGCACGTGCAGAGCGGGAGAGATCTGTCCGCTGGCGGAGATCTTCTGGAATACCGTCACGGAAGTCACCGCGATGAATACGGAGAATGCCAGAACGATGATCTCGCTGAGGATCTCAATATAGGGACGCAGCTTTTTGGGATACAGATTGATGGCCGCGTCGATACGGATATGGGCTTCCCGTCTTGCCGTATAGGCCACAGAGAAGTATACCAGCCATACAAAGAGATATCTTGCCAATTCCTCGGACCATGTCAGGGAATTGCCGAATACATAACGCATTACCACCTGAATGAAGATGATAATACTCATCAAAAACATCAGCGGCACAATAAAGCACGCCTCCAAATGCTCGTTCAGAAATTTCATACCTACCCTTCCTTTCTTACTGCTGTGCTTCCACGGCGTCATCAGGATATTTCAGCTTGGCCTTTTCCACTTCGCTGTACAGCAGATCCACCACTTCGGGGTGCTCTACCTTTGTATAGGCCAGATCCTTGATGCCCGCACAGGCTGCCTTCATTTCTTCCACAGTTTCGTCGCTCAGTTCGCTGTAATTCATACCGGGATAATTTTTAATGTTTTCCAAAGCCACCGCTTCGTACTCGGAACACCGTTCTCTTTCATAAGCCACTGCCTCATCAGACACCTTCAGGACGATCTCCTGCTGTTCCGGCGTCAGTTCATTAAAGCGCGCCTGGCTCATCAGAATGATGTAAGGAGAGTAGATATGTTTTGTATATACATAATATTTCTGCACCTCGCAGAATTTAGACTGCCATGTCAGTTCCGCGCCGTTGTCCTGCCCGTCTACAGTACCCTGCTGCAAAGCGGTAAACAGTTCCGTAAAGGCCATAGGGGTGGGGTTGGCGCCATATGCTTTCCACTGTGCCAGCTGCAGTTCGTTTTCCATGATTCTGATTTTCAGCCCCTCCAGGTCGCTCATAGACTCGATGGGACGGTCTGTTGTGGAAAGTGTGCGGAAAGAGTTTTCCTGCCACTGCAGCAGCTGGAAGCCTACCTCACTGAGCTGCTCGCCCAGATAATCTCCCAAAGCGCCGTCCAGCACTTCGTATACCTGCTGTTTGTTGTCAAACAACCAAGGGATGTCCAGACAGAAAATATCGTTGCAGAAAGACGCTACGGTAGCGTTCGTTGCCAGCACGATGTCGTAATCGCCGAACTGACAGCTTTCCAGCAGTTCTCTCTCGCCGCCCAGAACGTTGTCCGTATAAATATCTACGGTCATGGTACCCTGAGATTCCTGCTCAATACGCATTTTGAAGTATTTTGCCGCGTCGATGGTAGCAGGCGCGTTGCCCAGCGCGTAAATCAGATGTTTACAGTCATCTGTCAGTTCCACACCGGAATCAAAATTAACTGCTTCTACCTTCTTTTCTACGAAACCGCTGCTGGAAGCAGGCTCCGTACCTTCCTGGCTCTCCTCTTTGCCGCAGCCGACCGCTCCAAAAAGCATCCCTGCCGCCAGAAGAAAGGCCAATCCTCTTTTGATCATACAAATTCCTCCCTCATATATTATGTTTCCCCTTGCTGCGGCAAAGCAGAGTAAAGTGCATTTTTTGTCTGCATAAATCTTATTTGCCGCAAATGAATCTTCTTTCGAGATTCCTTTAAACTTTATTTAATTATAATTAAGCAGTTATTAAATTTCAATTAGCATAAATTATCAATAAATAAACCTCTTTTTTGTTTAAACAAAACATCCATGTACTTCTTTAAAGTTTTAAAATTATAAAATAAAACATTTTTCCCAAAAAAAGCATCTATTTTCCATATTTCTCCATAGGAAAAAGTGCATTTCACACAAAAACATCTGTTTATTTGTGCATTTTTAACTGATTCCATATTAAAAAAATGTATATTTTACGGAAATAGTACCCACAAAAAAGGATTCCATATTGAAATTTCGCTCCATTCGTTTTACAATAGAATTTGAAATCTGTATCACCCATTGACTATATCGAAAAGGAGGTAGGCAATATGGGGGAAAAGATGACTTTGGCGGACCAGATCTATCAGGATTTGAAACAGGAGATTTCCAATCAGGAACTGGCTTCCGGCGAAAAGATCAATATCAAGGAACTGGCAAGAAAGTACGGCGTCAGTGATACGCCTGTCAAGCAGGCGCTGCAGCGTCTGGCGGAAGAAAAACTTGTCGTCAACACGCCCAATAAGGGAATGAGCGTTCGTTCCTTCAATCCCAGGGAACTGAACGACGTATTCGATATTCGTCTGATGCTGGACACCTTCTTTATTCCGGATATTATTTCCGCACTCAATTACAACGATAAGCTGCGGCAGCAGCTTCTGGATAATCTGGCCCAACAGAAGGAATTTATCGAAAACAGTACTTCCGACCGGGAGGCGGAACGGTATTTCCAGCTGGATATGGAATTCCACACGCTGTTTTTAACGGCTTCCGGCAATAAAAAGGCCGTGGAGATCCTGACGGATCTGCATCCCTTTACATTATCCACCGGTTCCTATTACAGCCAGCCCCACTACCGGGACTGCGAATGTGTAGCGGAACACGAGGCCATTCTGAACGCGGTTATGGCGGCGGACGCTGCGGCATTAAAAACCGCGGTAGAGACTCATATCAACAATTCCAGAAGAGCCTTTCAGCTGATTTTCAAGCTGAATCAAATGATCTGACAACGGTTTTCTCATCCGGAAGGCACAAAAAAAGGAAGAAACCCGCACATACACGGGAACATCCTCATAAGAAAGCAAATATTGCCGGAATCCTCGTAAAACAAAGAGGATTCCGGCAATTCTATTTTGACGGAAATGATTATCTTATGAAGACTGCTTCGTTTCTTCCTTTTATTCCGGCTCCCGCCCTCGGCGTTCTCCTGCCGGCGGAGGGAAATATCCCTTTCTGCCCCGGGCCGCCTGCCCAAAGACCTCCGGCGTTACCAAAGGCGGATGGGTATTTCGTACCACGATCCATTCCCGGGGCGGGCAGGCCCTTGTTTTTCGACTCTTATAGCTGACTTTCTTTTCCTTTCCCTGCACCATATGTCCCAGGTAAACGGGATGGGACAGCATTTTCCGTATGGTTGTAACGGCCCAGACAGAATTCTCCCGTCGGCCCAGGTCCTGGCCTCGTTTGCGTTTCCACTGCGATGGCGTCTCCACGCCCAGCGCCGTCAATCGGACGGCAATCTTCCGGCTGGACAGGCCGCCGGCGGCATAGGCAAAGATTCTGCGCACCACCGCCGCCGTTTCCGGCTCCGGCAACAGCCGATGGCGGTCGGCCGGGTCCTTCCGATAGCCATAGGGGGCATAGTTGCCCAAAAACTGCCCCTGCTCCATTTTCCGCCGGAACACCGCCCGGATATTTTCCGACAGCTCCTCGCTGTACCATTCGTTGACCAGACTGTTGATCTGTCTGGCTTTTTTATTTTCCTTCCGGGCGGTATCCACACCGTCTACCACTGTAACGAAGCGGACCCCCCACAGCGGAAACAGCTCATGGAGATAACGCTCCGCCGTGGCCATATTTCTGGTGAATCGTGACTGGGTCTTGCAGAGGATAATGGAAAACCGGCCCTCCGCCGCGTCCCGCAGCAGCGCCTGGAAGCCGGGCCGATCCTCCCGCAGCCCCGAATAATCCTCATCGGCATATACCCCAGCAACCTCCCAGCCTCTGGTTCCGGCATAGGCCAGCAGCAGACTTTTCTGGTTGGAGATGCTCTGACTTTCCTCTCCCACCGCCATGCCCGCGTCCTCCACAGACAACCGGCAATACAGCGCCGCCCGTTCCCTCATAAATCGCCCCTCCTTTGACACTATCCTATGAAGGGGCAAAAAAAAATAAAACCGTTTCCGAATCCACGGAAAACGGTTTTATTATAATCTTCCTTATGTATTATAATCCTTTAAACAGATATTTCTGGCAGCCGGGACAGGTGGTGTCCTCCTGCAATTTTCTGCGGCAGTCCAGTTTCTTGCCGCAATGGGGACATACATAAGTCTTGGTCTCCAAAAAGAAGTCCAGCACCACAAAAGCGACCATCAAAAGCCAGTTATGCAAAAATACAAAACTGATTGCTGCCGCAAGCAATAAAACAATGCTGATTTTCTGAAATTTCTTATATTTCTGGTATAAAACCCGTCCGTTCTCTGGTAATTGCACAATTTTTGCCTCCTTTTTCTGCCGGCTTCTGTATCTATTGTATCCCATCCCCCGAAAAAAAGCAATATAAACTTCCGTGACCCATGTCACGGGTATCGCCTGCGGCAGCGGCGTCCTTTCCAGGGGCCGTTTCGCCGGGGCGGCGCCGGAAGCCCATATCATCAGTCTGAAAATCCTGGACCGGCTGGGACAGGGCAGCTCCACGGCCGCTTTGATGGCCTTTCGATGGATAATGGACAACGCATCCAAATATAATATAAAGATCATCAATCTGTCAATCGGCACCAATGACCAAAGGATTCATACGCCTCTTCGGGAAGGCGTGGAGCAGCTCTGGGAAAAGGGCTTTGTCGTAGCGGCCGCCGCCGCCAATCCCGACGGCAACAGCAATTTTCAGCCGCCGCCTCTGCTCAGTCCCCGGATCATCACCGTGGGCGCCTGGGAGGACCGGGCCTATTTCCAGAAAAAAAAGAGCCTGCGCTCCGCCCTGACCGCTACCATGCCGGATCTTTGGGCCAAAGGGGAGGAAGTGGTCTCCGTACTTTCTCCGGACTTCGACTTTTCCCTCCAGAACAGAGACCGCGGAAAAATCACAGACGCCCACTATATCCGCATGAGCGGCGCGTCTATGGCGACCCCTGCCGTCAGCGGCATGGCGGCGCTGCTTCTGGAACGCTATCCCACTCTTTCCCCGGATCAGGTAAAGGCCCGTCTTCTGGCCGATGCCCGGGGCGGCCTTTTGACGCCGGAGGTCATGTCCTTCTGACAGCGAAAGGAGTTTTTTCCTATGGAAGAGAATACCGTTGCCCGTCTTACCCGGAATTTACAGAATACGGACACCCTCAGCCGGGAATTCCAGCATCTGCAAAGCGCTCTGCGCCAAATGGTGGAGGAGGATTATCTGCAAAAAATCCGCGCCGCCGCCAGGGAAGAGCAAGCCGTTACTGTGGAGCATCCCTCCCGTGAAATCACACTGCTGCGGGCCCTGTCCGCCTTCGCCGATGACCGCGGCAGACAGCAGCTGGATCAGGCCTGCCGTGGTCTGGTGTTTTTGCAGACCATGACCCGCATCCAGCAGGGCGTACAGCGTTCCGAGGCAGGTCTGCTGGAAACCAGAAGCAGCGGCGGCACCCCTGCCTTTTCGCCTGCCCGAGCCAGCGGACTTTTTATGGGGCTGTCCCTTTTGTCAGAATTTCTTTCGGAACAGCCTCGCTGAAAAAAACCCGTTCCTTTTCTGTCTCTCGGAAAAAGAACGGGTTTCTTCTATAAAAATAATATTCTTTTTTGAGGACAGGCATCCGCAAAAGCCCTTTTCTTACAAATGCTGGCTGACCACAAACATATTCAGCTTGCGGATGGTGCGGATATCCTCCTTGGAAAATTTCAGAACCTCCCGCAGTTCGTCGTTTTCTTCCATAATATCCGGCGAAAGGACGAACTTGAAGGAAATGGGAAACATGGGCTGGGTAGACAAGCCGGAAAACATCCCTACCATACGGCCCGTATGGCTGAAGGAGTTGATGGCATACAAAAATACCCGCTCCATTTTGTTATTCTGGTTCTCAAAATTAAAATTGGTAAAGGCATCATACCGGCGCATCGTACCATGATACAGGTACTTGCACTTATAGCAGTTGGAGTAGTCCTCCAGATCCGCGTAGAAATCGGCGCTGAAAATGCCATTTTCCCCGTGTCCTCTGACATCAATAATATTCTTGACGATTCGCCCCCGCCGACCGTCATAGAAATAAAGATACATCCTCGTTTTGCCATGGCGCTTTCTGGCAATCTCCTGTTTGCCCTCGGCGTCATCATTGGCGTGCTCATAGTCGATCAGCTGTCCCACAGAAATATCCAGCGCGTCCGCGATCGTAAACAGGGTTTCGATATCAATGGCGATATCCCCGTTTTCATATTTGGAAACGGTGGCCTTGCTTTTATTGATAAGCCCCGCGAATACCTCAATGGTCATATTTTTCATTTTTCGGTAAAGCCTGATCCTTTTGCCGACATGAATACTGACTTCACGCATAATCTTTTCACCTTCTGTTCCCTTATGTTTCATAAAATATTCGTTTTTTCCCATTTTCTGGGTAATTATATGTCTATTATAATATAATTCGATACTATTTTATAGTCCCTAAATATATTTTAACAAAATCTTTCTCTTTTATATGCACAATTACGGTAACCAGATGCATATTATGTTTTTCTATGGATACATGGACACTTTTTTCGTTTTAGTGGAATTCCATTTCATTTTTCTCGTTTTTCCAAAAATCCTTCGGCATATTTTTGTCTTCCATTTTTTGTAATTTACCGTCATTTCTTACACAAAAAATCCTCTTTCCGGAGGAAATACTCTGTAATATCTAACATTTTTACTAAAATTGTCTCTAAAAAATCCAATTCCCCCTGTTTTATCTTTTGCTATTTTTGACATTTCGTATAAATATTGATTTTTTTGATTTTGTGATAGTTTTTTTCAATTCTTTTTATTTTACCTCATTTTTTATACCTTTTTTCTACTTAAAAGAAACTTATCCGTATTTTTGTTTCCCGCCAGTGATTCTTCCTGATTTGTCAAGGTTTCCTCTTTCCTGCATAATAGATCTTGTAACAGCTGATGGCGTATTCGGCTGAGAATCGTTTTACTGACAATGAAAAAAGGATTGAACAAAACAGGAGGTTACTGACACATGAACAACAAAGGGATCAAACTTGCGGATATCGCAGTCATCGGTCTGGCGCTGTTCGCAATGTTCTTCGGCGCAGGCAATCTGATCTTCCCCCCTTACCTGGGGACCAACGCAGGCAGTGAATGGCTGACCGGCTTTCTCTGTTTCTTTATCGCTGACGTAGGTCTGGCACTGGTAGCAATTCTGGCTATGATTAAAAAAGGCGACATTTCCATGAACGGCATCACCGGCCGTCTGGGAAAAGCACCTTCCATCGCCATCAACGCCCTGATCGTTCTGTGTATCGGGCCCTTCCTGGCCATCCCTCGTACCGCGGCAACCACATTTGAAATGGGTGTTGCCCCCATCTTCCCCGCGGTAAACAGCTGGATCTTCGGCGCGATCTTCTTCGGTCTGGTACTGCTTCTGACCATCCGCCCCTCCGGTGTTATCGACGTTATCGGTAAATACCTGACCCCCGTACTGGTGCTTTGTCTGCTGGCAACCATCATCATCGGCGTGATCCACCCCATCGGCGACATCGCCGCTGTTTCCAAAGTAGACACAGTAAAAGAAGGCGTTATGGCCGGTTACCAGACCATGGACGTACTGGCTTCCATCGTATTCGTTATCATCGTCATTTCCGCGGCACGGGATAAAGGCTATACTTCCCAGTCCGCTACTATGAAAGTTGTTCTTGGCTCCGCGGCCTTCGCCGCAGTGGCACTGCTGGTGATCTACGGCGGCCTGGCATACCTGGGCGCGACCACATCCGCAGGCGGTTTTGAAAACTATAACCAGACTGGCCTGGTTGTTGCCATCGTACAGGAACTCATCGGCGGCTACGGCGTACTGGTTCTGGCAATCATCGTATTCTTCGCCTGCCTGACCACAGCCATCGGTCTGACTTCTTCCTGCGCATCTTACTTCTCCGAATTGTCCAAAGGAAAAGTATCTTATACAAAGATCGTTATCATCACAACCGTATTCAGCTATGTGGTATCCAACTTTGGTATCTCCACCATCATCAGCATCGCTTCTCCGATTCTGTCTCTGCTGTACCCCGTAGTACTGGTAATGATCGTGTTGACATACTTCGACAAGAAGATTCAGAACAACAACATCTATATCTTCGCCGCTGCCGCTGCGCTGATCGTCAGCGCTCTGGACATCCTCTGCGGCTATGGCCTGCCCTTCGGCTTCATCAAGGCCCTGCCTCTGAGCGAGCTGCAGTTCAGCTGGGTAATCCCCGCTGTAATCGGCGGTATCATCGGCAAGTTCGTACCTTACCGGGAAAAGAGCTTCTCCCTGCGTAAGCTGGAACTGGACGGCGACGCGGAATAAAAAACAGCATATCCATCAGAAAACACACGCCGGAATCCCTGCAAAAAGGATTCCGGCGTTTTTTATTGGACGCTTCCTCTGTATCGCCTTCCAAAATGTAAAAACTTCTTGACATTTCAGAAACACTATATTATCTTAAAGATGTAAAGAGTTTTTGACATTTTTTAGAAAGGAGCTGTCTTTATGGAAAATCTGCATATCCTGATTCCCTTTGTTCTGTTTCTGATTCTTCTGATCCTGTTGGATGGTTCCATGATCCTGTCTTTGCTGAAACAGGGCGATGAGCGGCGGCAGCTCATGGTATGGAAAGCCAGCACCTTCACCCTGCTGGTTCTGACCCTGACCTTTATTTGTGATATCGTCAGAAGCATCCTGCACGCGGAGCCCATGACCATCAATCCTTTTGTCAAACTCAGCACCACAGCGATCATGTACACAATCTCTCTTCTCTATTTCAAAAAACAGTATGGTGATTGATATGAAAAACAGTATTCGGGAAAAACGAAAGGAACTGGGACTCTCCCAGGAAGAACTGGCGAAAAAATGCGGGGTCTCCCGCCAGACCATCAACGCCATTGAAAACAATAAATACGACCCCACGCTGGCCCTGGCCTTCCATCTGGCCAGAGAACTGGGGCTGACGGTGGACCAGCTGTTCCAGCCGGAGGCATAAAAAACAGGCCGGAGCCCGTTCCTTTGGGCTCCGGCCTTTCTTACGCCGAAAACAGTTTTTATTTTACCTGTTCCGCAATAATTTCTTTCGCTTTTTCCAGCGCTTCCGCCATCTTAGAGGCATCCTTGCCGCCGGCCTGTGCCATATTGGGACGGCCGCCGCCGCCACCGCCGCAGACAGCCGCTGCCGCTTTGATGATATTGCCGGCATGGATTCCCTGTTTTACCACGTCGTCTGTGGCCATGGCCATCAGGTTGACCTTGCCGTCCTTGCCGCTGACCAGAACGATAACACCGCTGCCCAGCTTCTGTTTCAGCTGATCGCCCAGGGTACGCAGTGCGTTGCCGTCGGCATCCTTTACTTCCGCCGCCAGTACAGCCACACCATTGATTTCTGTCTTAGCGCTCAGAATTTCATCCGCAGCGCCGCCAGCCATTTTCGCTTTCAGTTTTTCCAGTTCTTTGGCTGTTTCCTTCTGCTCTGCCAGCAGCTGTTCCACACGGGCCAGCAGTTTATCCGGTGTGGTCTTTACCATATGGCAGATTTCTTTGATCTCTTCTTCCTGCGCCTGATAATGCTTCAGAGCTTCTTTGCCTGTCAGGGCCTCGATTCTTCTGACGCCGGCCGCTACGCCATTTTCAGACAGGATCTTGAAGGAGCCAACCTGTGCCGTATTATGCAGATGCGCGCCGCCGCACAGCTCGATGCTGTAACCGCCCATATCTACCACACGGACCACATCGCCGTATTTCTCGCCAAAGAGTGCCATCGCGCCCATATTTCTCGCTTCGTCAATGGACATTTCCTCGGTGTGTACCTGATAGCTTGCGAAAATAGCGTCATTGACCAGACGTTCTACTTCCTTGATCTCCTCCGGTGTCATCGCCGTAAAATGCGTAAAGTCGAAACGCAGTCTGTCCGCGCTGACATAGGAGCCTGCCTGTTCTACATGGGTGCCCAGTACGGTACGCAGCGCCTTATGCAGCAGGTGTGTCGCGCTGTGGTTCCGGGAAGAAGCCATACGCAGTTCCACATTGATGCTTGCGCAGGCTGTTTCGCCTACCTGTATCGTGCCTTCCTTCACTTCGCCCAGATGCGCGAATTTGCCGCCGACAACCTTCACACAGTCGCTGACTTCCACTACACCGGTCTCTGTCTTGATGACGCCCTTGTCACCTACCTGACCGCCGCTTTCCGCATAGAAAGGCGTTCTGTCCAGGAATACGGCTACGCTGTCACCAGCCTGCGCCATTTCTGTGATCTCGTCATTGGCTACCAGCGCCACTACCTTGGCATTGGCCACATCATAGGTATCGTATCCCGCGAAAGCAGTCTCCAGATCTACGGGCAATTCGTTGTATACGGTTTCCGCCGCGCCCATATAGTTGGATTTCGCTCTGGCGGAACGTGCTCTTTCCTTCTGCGCCTTCATTTCTTCAGCGAAAGCGTCCTCGTCGATTTCCATGCCTTCTTCCGCCAGGATCTCTTTTGTCAGATCCACAGGGAAGCCATAGGTATCATACAGACGGAAGGATTTTTCACCGGACATGACTTTTTCGCCGGCTGCTTTCATTTCCTCCATATCCGCCTTCAGAATTTCCATACCTTTGTCGATGGTTTTATAGAAGCTGTTTTCCTCAATAGAAAGGATCTTGAAGATATACTGCTGTTTATCCACCAGTTCGGGATAAGCCTCGCCGCTGCATGCGATTACGGATTTAGACAGCTCCGCCAAAAATTCCCCTTCAATGCCCAGCAGCTTGCCATGGCGGGCCGCACGGCGCAGCAGACGGCGCAGCACATAGCCGCGGCCTTCATTGGAAGGCAGTACACCGTCGGCAGTCATCATGGTCACGGAACGGATATGGTCTGTGATGACACGAACGGAAACGTCTGTCTTATGATCCTTGCCGTATTCCACGCCAGCCTTGGTGCAGACAGCGTCACGGATGGATTTTACGGTATCTACGTCGAAAATGGAATCTACGCCCTGCATGATGGTTGCCATACGTTCCAGCCCCATGCCGGTATCTACGTTTTTCATAGCCAGCTCTGTATACGTGCCGTCTTCCTCAGCGTTGAACTGGGTCAATACCAGATTCCAGAATTCCATATATCTGTCGCAGTCGCAGCCTACGCCGCAGTCAGGGCTGCCGCAGCCGTATTCGGGACCTCTGTCATAGTAGATCTCCGTACAGGGGCCGCAGGGGCCTGTGCCGTGTTCCCAGAAGTTGTCTTCCTTGCCCAGTTTCTTGATCCGATCCCAGGGCAGACCTACTACATCATGCCAGATGTTGCCAGTCTCGTCGTCATCTTCATAGATGGTCACATAGAGCTTGTCCTCAGGAATCTCCAGTACTTTTGTAACGAATTCCCAGCTCCAGGGCACGATCTCGTTCTTGAAGTAATCGCCGAAGGAGAAGTCCCCCAGCATTTCGAAGAATGTGCCGTGGCGGGCTGTCTTGCCTACGTTTTCAATATCGCCGGTACGGATACATTTCTGGCAGGTCGTCACCCGTTTTCTGGGGGGGATCTCCTGACCGGTAAAGTATGCCTTCATGGGCGCCATACCGGAGTTAATCAGCAGCAGGCTGTTGTCGTTATGGGGCACCAGGGAAAAACTGGGCAGACGCAGATGGTCCTTGCTCTCAAAAAATCTCAAAAATTCTTCTCTGATTTCGTTTACACCTAAATATTTCATCGCTTACCTCCTTGAAAGTTTTTTCTTTTGCCGCAGGCGGAAACACCAATAAAAAAGCCCCTGACTTCATAGTCAGGGACGAATTCACCGTGGTACCACCCTTGTTACGCCGTCTTTGGCGTCACTCAAAGCCCTTAACGCGGGCACACGCTCTGGCATACTTGGGTTTTTTCCGCCAAAGGGCTGTGGCTTTCGCCCGAAAAGACTGCTTCGACAGTGTGCTGCGGAAGGTCTCTCACCTTTGACCCTCTCTCTGAAACGTCCACCAGCTGCCTACTCCTTCTTTTCCCGGCCTGTTTTCTGAGAAATAAAAATACAATTTGATTATAGACAGCCCTCGTGACTTTGTCAAGAAAAACCGCTGTATTTCAGCGAAAATCACCTGCGAAGCTCCTCCCCCATAAAAGAGACGCTCCTCTTTCCCCGTCATACACCCGCCGCAGACAGAACCGCCTGCGCCATGCCGGATGGCACGGGTCTTTTTATGGTCTCATTTCTTCCAGCACATCTCCCAGACGCTTCATGCCCACCTCGATTTTATCATCGGAAAGCCCTGCGAAACTCAGTCGGATATGGCTGCTGCCTTCCTGTCCCAGAGAAAACTGGCTGCCCGGGGAAACCAGAACGTTTTTTTCCAGTGCCCGGTTACAGAACACCTCCGCATCCACCCCGTCCGGCAAACGCACCCAAAGGCTGACACCGCCCTCCGGCAGTGCGAAAGAAGCCCCCTTGGGCGTAAGATATTTTTTCGCCATGGAAACCGCTTTCCGGTATTTGCCGCTGCCATACTGGCGTACCTGCTTGCCGTGCAGTTCCCATCCATTGATCCGCAGATATTCCTCCAGCGCCTTCTGGATAAAGCCGGAGGTGGAAATATCCGTCGTATATTTTGCTTCCTGTACCGCCATGCGGATCTTTTTGGGCAGAACCATCAGCCCCATCCGCAGCCCGGGCATCAGGATCTTCGAAAAGCTCTTGATATATACCACTCTGTTTTTGTAATCCAGCGCCTTTAAGGGCAGAGGATGCTCCTTTCCATAATGGAAATCATAGAAATCATCCTCTTCTATAATATAGGTATCATATTTTTCCGCCAGTTCCAAAAGCCGCCGTTTCTTTTCCATAGAATAGGAAATGCCCGTAGGCGTCTGGAAATAAGCCATCATATAAATAAAACGGGGATGATACAGCTTGAGATAATCCTCCAGAGCCGTCATCGCCATACCGTCCGTCTCCATGGGAATCTCGATCAGCTTCGTCCCTCTGGACAAAAACGCCCCGGCGGCTCCGTAAAAAGTAGGTTTTTCCACAAAAACCACATCTCCATACCGCAGCACCGCCTTAGACATAATATCAATCCCCTGCTGGGCGCCGGAAATTACCTGAATGGCGTCCTCCTCCGTATGGATGCCAAAGGAGGCCAGATATCTGCACAGCTCCTGCCGCAGGGGAAAATATCCCATGCTGTCCGTATAACGAAAGGCCCCGCCCTTTTCCCGTTCCAGCACCGCGTCAAAGGCCTTTTTGAAGGCATCCACGGGAAACAGCTCATTGGGCAGGGAGGTCAGGGTAAAATTGATGGCGTTCTCCATGGCGGGGGTCCTTTCAAACAGGGCCATGTTTTTTCTGGCAATGGGTGCGGGAACCTGCTCCACCGGCAAGGGGGAGATATAGGTGCCGCTGCCCACCCGGGAATACACCATTCTTTTCTGCTCCAGATATTTATAGGCCGCCACAATGGTAACGGAATTCACGCCAAAATGGGACGCCATCTTCCGTATGGGCGGCAGCTTGCTGTCAGCGGGCAGGCTCCCATCGGCGATCAAACCAGCCAGTGCCTCCGCCAGCTGCTGATAAAGGGGCACCGAGGAGGCCTGCTCCAAAGTAATCCCGCGTATTTTCTCATCCATCCGTTCTCTTCTCCTTTGAGCCTAAAACTCTTTTCTTCCCGCCGCGCCGGGAATCCCCATGGCCTCTCTGTACTTGGCCACCGTCCGCCGGGAAATGGAAAATCCCTCTTCCGCCAGCCGTTCCGCCAGCTCCCGGTCGCTGAGAGGCTTCTTTTTCTCCTCTTGGGCAATCAGTTCCGCCAAACGGCCGCGAACATCCTCCGCGGATACTTCGCCGCCGTTTTCTCCCATGGATTTTACAAAGAAATCCGCCAACAGAAACACGCCCTGATCGCATTGGAGATATTTCTCCTTGACGGCCCGACTCACCGTAGACTCATGGACCTGCATCTGTTTTGCGATATCCACCATCCGCAAGGGCTTCAGCCGTCGGCCCGGCTGCAGGAAAAAGTCTTTCTGGGCCTCCACAATAAGTCTGGCCGTCTCCAGCAGAGTGCTTTCCCGGCGGTTGACGCACTGCACGGCCCATTCCGCCTGCCGCAGTTTCTGGAGGATATACTCTCTCGTTTCTCCCGATGGCTCCTCCCGCAGCATCTTCTGATATGCCGCGTTGATATATAATCTGGGCGCCACGGCGTTATTGACGCTGACCAGCAGTTCTCCGTCCCTGCGCTCCACCAGAACGTCGGGCACCACATACTCCACCGGTCCGCCGCCGGAAAATCCGCTGCCCGGCTTGGGCTGGCAGTCCCGGATTTCCCGCAGGGCCGCCGTCAGCTCCTCCATGGTAATCCGCAGCTTTTTGGCCACATGGCTCAGGCGGTTTTTGGCGATTTCCTCCAGATAATCCCGCACCATCCGCTGTGCCGTTTCAGAAGCGCCCTTCTGTTCCAGCTGGATCAGCAGACATTCCCGCAGATCTCTGGCGCCTACACCGGGCGGGTCCAGCGCCTGCAAAGCCCGCAGTGCCTCCTCCGCCTGTGCTTTGGATACCCCGTACTTTGCCACAGCCGCCTCCAGGGCGCCGCTTTCCAGATATCCGCTTTCCTCGGTGCTCTCCGCCAGAAAGATCATCAGTCCCTTTCGTTTTTTCTCCATAGGCAGAATATGAATCTGGAACAGGAGATATTCCCGCAGGCTCTGGGTCTCTTTTTTCCCATAGCGCAGATCCTCCCGTTCCTTTTCATTATCCGCCTCCGTCTGGTAATAGCTTCTGTTCTGTTCGTCAGACTCCTGAAGCCACTCCAGCCGCTGGAGCATCCGCTCTTCCCGGAAAGACGCCTCCTGCTCCTTTTCCTCCATGGTCCAGTCCAGCAGGGGGTTTTCCTCGGAAATCTCCCGGATATATTCCGAAAGCGTCATGGTATTCATTTGCAGAATCTCCACGGACTGCTGCATCCGTTGGGAAAGAATCTGCTTTTGCTGTAATTGTAAAGACAGATCCATATCCGCGGCGGAACCCGCCCCAAAGAGCGCCGCCTTCCCTCCTTCCTGCTGTTTCTTCCTTAATAATATCTCGTCCTTTTCCATAGACTCCCCTTATGATTTCAGAGAGACTCATTGATTTTATTTTAACACAAGCCGTTCTTTCCAGCAAGTTTTATGCCATACTTTCCCTGCCGGGGCGCCCCTTTGCCGTTTACAGATTATGGCAGGAAAAGATGCTTTACTTTTTTGCATAATCAGTGTAAACTAAGGAAAAGAAAAGAACATTTCGCATACAAACTAAATGGGAATGCTTGGTTTTACAGGGAGTTTCTTCCTCCCATTCTGAAACCGTCTTTTTTAAAAAAGAATGCATATTTGGCGTAAAAAAACGTGTCTTCTCGATTTTTTTGCAAAAAAATATTGTTAATTTTTCTTTTTTGTATTAAAATATTGCTGTTATAAATAGCTATATTTTTATAAAGCATAACCAAACCAAGCGTTTCCAGCCAAATGCTTGTCTTTTGTGCTGTAAACGCAAAAATCACTTGACAGAGGGGGATATTATGCAAGCTTTAACGTTCAAACGTGGAGTTCACCCGCCTGATGGGAAAGCGCTTTCCGCAGAAAAGCCCATTCAGGTGATACTCCCAAAGGAAAACTCTGAGTTGTTCTACCCCATGAGCCAGCACATCGGCGCTCCCTGTGAGCCCCTGGTAGCGGTTGGCGACCATGTAAAAGTAGGACAGAAGATCGCTGAGTCACCCGCATTCATGTCTTCTCCCATCTTTGCCAGCGTATCCGGCGAAGTTGTGGATATCAGACCTATGCTGGTTCCCGGCGGCGCAACCGTAAAATCCATCGTTGTCAAAAACGACGGCAAGATGGAAGAGATCGAAGGCCTGAACCAGGGCAGAGATTACACCACCATGTCCAACGAAGAAATCCTGGCAGCTATCAAAGACGCCGGCGTTGTTGGTCTGGGCGGCGCTGGGTTCCCTACCCATGTAAAACTCAACCCTCCTAAGGACACACCTATCGATCACATCCTCATCAACGCGGCAGAATGTGAGCCTTACCTCACCTGCGACTACCGTCTGATGCTGGAAGAACCCGAACGGATTGTCAAAGGCTTACAGATTATGCTGAAACTGCACCCCGGTGCAAAAGGCGTCATCGGTATCGAGATGAACAAGCCCAAGGCCATTGAGTCTATGACCAAAGCCTGCGAAGGCATCGACAACATCTCCGTACAGCCTCTGGTAACAAAATTCCCTCAGGGCTCTGAAAAACACCTGATCTATGCCATCACAAAGAGAGAAGTAAAATCCGGTGCTCTGCCCGCAAGCGCAGGCTGCATCGTAGACAACGTGGACACCGTAGTTGCCATTGAAAGAGCCATCTGCAAAGGCAGACCTCTGATGAGAAGAATCGTTACCGTATCCGGCAACGGCATCAAAAACCCCGGCAACTACAAGATCAGAATCGGTATGACACTGAGAGATCTGGTAGACGCCATCGGCGGCTTCAACGAGGAGAACCCTCCCGTAAAACTCATCGCCGGCGGTCCTATGATGGGTCCTACTTTGTATACACTGGATGTTGCATCCGTAAAAACAACTTCTGGTCTTCTGTGCTTTACAAAAGAAGAAGCATTCATTCCCGAAGAAAGAAACTGTATCCGCTGCGGTAAGTGCGTAGACCACTGTCCTATGGGTCTGATGCCTTTCATGCTGAACGCTCTGGCGCTCAAAGGCGATGGCGAAGGTTTCGTAAAACACCATGGTCTGGATTGTATCGAATGCGGTTCCTGTTCTTATGAATGTCCCGCAAAACGTCAGCTGGCACAGTCCATCCGTGCAACAAAGAAAATCGAAGCAGGCAAAAAGGCTGCTGCCGCTGCTGCTGCAAGAGCGAAAGCGGAAGCAGAAGCAAAGGCGAAAGCCGAAAAGAACTAAAGAAGGGGGAGAATAGAGAATGTCTAATTTTGTAGTATCCGGTACCCCTCATGTGCGTTCTAAAGAATCTATTCAGAGCATCATGCGTGACGTTATCATCGCTCTGATTCCCGCAACAGCGGTGGGTATCTATTATTTCGGTATTCCTGCACTGATTACCATTGTAGTGGCTATCGTATCCAGTGTATTTTTTGAATGGCTGTACCAGAAGGCAATGAAAAAGCCCGTAACCGTAAGCGATTTATCCGCAGTTGTTACTGGTCTGCTTTTAGCAATGAACCTGCCCGCAAGCGCACCCATTTGGGTTCCCATTGTTGGTAGTGCATTCGCAATCATCTTTGCAAAACAGCTCTTTGGCGGTCTGGGTCAGAACTTCATCAACCCTGCGCTGGCTGGCAGAGCATTCCTGGTAGCTTCTTATCCTACGGAAATGACAGCATGGACAGCACCCGTTGGTTTCAGCGGCGCTGACGCAGTTGCAGTAGCTACACCTTTGGCTACACTCAAAGGCGGCGCTATGCCCGATGCATCTCTTTTGGATGTAGTTGTCGGCAACATCGGCGGCTGTATCGGTGAAACTTGTGCTATCGCACTGATTGCCGGCGGTATCTATCTGATCGTAAAACACGTTATCAGCTGGAAGATCCCCGTAATCTACATCGCAACAGTATTTATCCTCACAGCAGCAATCGGCAGAAAAGGTCTGCGTGTGCCTGTTTACGAGCTGTTCACCGGCGGTTTGATGCTGGGCGCATTCTTCATGGCAACAGACTACGCATCTTCTCCCGTTACACCTAAGGGACAGGTAATCTTTGCCATCGGCTGTGGTTTGATTACAACACTGATCAGAATTTTCGGCGGTTACCCCGAAGGCGTATCCTACTCTATTCTGATTATGAACCTGGCAGTACCTCTGATCGAAAGATTCACAGAGCCTAAGATCTTCGGTGCTCTGCCTAAAGTAAAGGAGGCGAAGAAAGCATGAACACAAAAGAAGTTGTAAAACCGGCAGTTGTGCTTCTGCTCATTTCCGCAGTTGCTGCGGCTTGCCTCGGCGCGGTTTCCGAGATTACAAAGGAACCCATCGCCATCCAGAACCAGAAGACACTGAATGCATCCATGCAGGCGGTTATGCCTGAGGCGTCCAGCTTTGAAGAAATGACAGACGCAGAACTGACAGGCACAATCACTGCTGTATACCAGTCCGATAACGGCGGTTATGTTATCACAACAGCACCCAGCGGCTTTGGCGGCGCTGTCAACACTATGGTTGGTATTGACGCAGACGGCGTCATCACAGGTCTTCGTGTAACAGGTCACTCTGAAACACCTGGTCTGGGCGCAAAATCCACAGAACCCGATTTCTATGAACAGTTTACTGGCAAATCCGGTTCCGTAGCAGTTACAAAAGATGGCGGCGAAATCGTTCCCATCACAAGTTCCACCATTACTTCCAGAGCCGTATGCTCCGGCGCACAGGAAGCTTTGGACTGGGTCGCAGCGAACGGAGGTGCTAACTAATGGCTAACCCGCTTAAAATCCTGAAAAACGGTATTATCAACGAAAACCCTACCTTTATCCAGGTTATCGGTATGTGTCCTACACTGGCTGTTACCAGCTCCGCCATCAACGGTATTGGTATGGGTCTGTCCACAGCAGCGGTTCTGATCTTCGCGAACCTGTTCGTATCCCTGCTGAGAAAAGTTATCCCCGATACAGTAAGAATCCCTTGCTTTATTGTTGTAATCGCAACATTCGTAACCATCGTACAGTTCCTGCTGCAGGCATACCTGCCCGCGCTGAACGCGTCTCTGGGTCTTTATATCCCTCTGATCGTAGTTAACTGTATCATTCTGGCCAGAGCAGAAGCCTTCGCTTCCAAAAATGGCCCCATCGCTTCCATCTTCGATGGTCTGGGCATGGGCCTTGGCTTTACCGTCGCTCTTGCAGTCATTGGTCTGGTTCGTGAATTCATCGGTTCCGGTACTCTGTTCGATATCACAGTACTGCCCGACGCATTCCCCAGAACACTGCTGTTCGTAATGGCTCCCGGCGCGTTCTTCACACTGGGCTGCCTGATGGCCGCTCTGAACCACTTCAGAAACAAGAAAAAAGCATAAGGAGGGGAAAATAGATGTATCTGATTTTATTGATCTTGGCCGGGATCTTCGTAAATAACTACGTATTGTCCCAGTTCTTAGGTATCTGCCCCTTCCTCGGCGTTTCCAAAAAAGTGGATACTGCTGCCGGCATGGGCGTTGCCGTAATCTTCGTTATGTCCCTGGCATCCGCTGTTGCATACCTGGTATACAACCTGATCCTGGTGCCTCTGGGTATTGACTATCTGTACAACATTGCCTTTATTCTGGTTATCGCATCCCTGGTACAGTTCGTAGAAATGTTCCTGAAAAAAGCGGCTCCCGCTTTGTATCAGGCACTGGGCGTATTCCTGCCCCTGATTACCACAAACTGTGCCGTACTGGGTGTTGCCGTACTGAATATGCAGAAAGGCTACAACTTTATCGAATCCGTACTGAATGGCTTCGGCGGTGCCTGCGGCTTCGCGCTGGCTATCGTACTGTTTGCCGGTATCCGTGAAAGAATCGCGGACAACGACACACCGAAGGCATTCGACGGTTTCCCCATGGCATTGATCACAGCCGGTCTGATGTCCATCGCTTTCCTGGGCTTCTCCGGTCTGATCAAACTGTAATACAAGGAGTGTGACAAAAATGGACATTATGAATATCGTAAACCCGATCCTTAGTATCGGTGGCCTTGGTGTTGTTTTTGGTGCATGCCTTGGCATTGCCAGCGAGGTCTTCAAAGTTGACGAAGATCCCCGTATCGGCGAAGTACTGGAAGTTCTGCCCGGCGCAAACTGCGGCGGCTGCGGCTTCCCTGGCTGCGGCGGCTGCGCATCCGCAATCGTTGCCGGCACAGCTCCTGTAAACGCCTGCCCCGTTGGCGGCGCTGCAGTAGCTGAAAAAGTAGGTGCCATCATGGGTATTGAGGCTTCCGCTTCCGAACCTATGGCTGCATTCGTAAAATGCGGCGGCACCTGCGAAACAGCAAAAGAAAAATACGATTACTTCGGTATCGACGACTGCAACATGGCTGTTCAGCTGGCAGGCGCAGGCGCTAAGAGCTGCGCATACGGCTGTCTGGGTCTGGGCAGCTGTAAAAAGGCTTGTGCCTTCGGCGCCATCGAAATCGTAGACGGCATCGCTGTCATTGATAAAGAGAAATGTGTTGCCTGCGGCAAATGCGTATCCGCTTGCCCGAAACACATCATCGAACTGCTGCCCGCAAAGAAGAAAGTTAAAGTACAGTGTTCTTCCAAAGACATGGGCAAAAACGTAATGCAGGTATGTTCTTCCGGATGTATCGCATGTAAGATCTGCGAAAAGAATTGTCCTTTCGACGCAATCCACGTTATCGACAATCTGGCAGTCATCGACTATGATAAATGTAAATCCTGCGGCATCTGTGCAAACAAATGTCCTAAGGGCGTTATCACAGGCAAGAGACCTGCCGCTCCCGCAGCAGAAGCAAAACCTGCCGCAGCAGCACCCGCTGCTCCCAAGGCAGAAGCTGCTCCCGCCGCTGAGGCTCCTAAGGCCGAAGCACCCGCTGCAGAAGCACCGAAAGCAGAAGAAAAACCCGCTGAATAATTCGCGGAAGATAAAAGGAGTCGGTTTAGGGGCATCTTCATAAGAAAACAAAGATTGCCGGAATCCTTGCAGCAAAGAGGATTCCGGCAATTCAATTTTGATTGGAATCGTTTTCTTATGAAGACAGCCATTGCAGTTCCCCTTAAGAAATCAAGGAATAAGAAAATCGTTGTTTTCTTAAGGGGAGACTGCTTTTCCGACTCCTTTTTTATTCCCTTGAATTGTCAAGTTAAATGCAACACCTCTGAATAATAAATCTCATAAGGCGTTCTATACCTTAAACATTTTCTGGGACGTTTGTTCATTTCATCCACTTTGCT
>NZ_JACSNY010000013.1 GCF_016902535.1 Anaerotignum lactatifermentans
AAAGCAAAGTGGATGAAATGAACAAACGTCCCAGAAAATGTTTAAGGTATAGAACGCCTTATGAGATTTATTATTCAGAGGTGTTGCATTTAACTTGACAATTCAAGCGGAAAAAAATGCCCGGATGGAATAAAAAGGGCGGTTTTTGCTTATATTAGGAACAAGCAGGAAAGGAGCGATGTCCATGGGCAAGCGGGAATTATGGGATGAGGGGACGAAGATCATCATATCCATCCGTCAGATCCAGCACCAACTGGAATCGGCCCGGTCAGCCTTTGCCAATGTGACCGATGAGGCACTGATCGACAGCTGTATTTATGAGATACGGGCACTGCACAAAAAATATGAGTATTTTCTGCGGGAAGCCAAGGCTCTGGGCCTGAGCGTAGAGCCGGGCAGAAAGATCAGCTGAAGGAGGAAAAAATGTATGGGGGGAACGGGAATACTTTCTGGTGTAATACTGGTTTGTCTGGCGGTGCTGGTGCTGGCGGCGCTGGCGAAGCCTTTGCGTGTGCTGCTGCGTTTTGGTCTGTCCGCCGCGGCGGGGGCCGCTGTTCTGGCTCTGTGCCATGGATTTGGCCTGTCGGTGGGGGCCAATGTGGTGACAGTGGTGCTGGTGGGACTTTTAGGCACGCCGGGCTTTCTGGGGCTGCTGGCCCTGAGTTTGATTTTGTAGGATTTTGTCGATAAGAAGGGAAAAGGGAAAATTGACAAGTTGTCTGATTTGTGATAGGATACCTGTAGATAAAGTTGTGGATAACTGGTTCTTCCCTGTGTATAACTGATTAGTTATCCCCAATTTTACAAAAAAGAGTCTTCTTTTATGATAAGAATACCCCATTTTCTTATCACTGACAGAAAAACTCATCGGGACCCCAACCGATGGGTTTTTTTCTTATAACGAGGTGAAAACGATATGGAGCATTTGGAATTTTTGGAGCGATTGGATGTCTGGATGCGGGAGCGTGGATTTTTCCCTTTCCGGAATACAGACGGACAATTTTTTCGCGGATTATACTGGCGGGCGGAAAACCCGGTGTTTTATGTGATCGCCATAGGCGACGGCGGACGGGATGATCCCCGGCGGTGGCAGGAGGTTTTTACAGCGGCGGCGGAGGCGGTGCAGGAGCAGGCGGAAGAGATGCACTGTACCAGAAAGGTCTGTCTTTGCCTGCTGACGGATACGGCATACTGCCAGGAAACGGCGGATTTTGTGGCGGCCCGGGAGATTTCTTTCGACGATCCCATACAGTACATATGGTGGTATTTCCCTTTGGATCAGCGCCGCCTTTATACGGGAAAGGACCAGCCTAAAAAAATGCTGGGGCTGGAAAAAATGCTGATTGCGGCGGCAGGGGGAGAAGGCCCTGTGCCTATGACACCGGCGGCACAGGAGATGACCCGCCCCGTAGTGACATGGACTATTTTTGCTATTTGCGCCCTGATTCTGGCGGGAATGTACCTGACCGGGCGGAAGGAGGAATGGATCTATGCCTTTGGTTCCGGCTGGGAAGGCGTTGTGGAACAGAGGCAGTATTATCGGATGGTGACGTCCATGTTCCTTCATGACGGCCCCCTTCATCTGGCGGCCAACAGTATTTATCTGTTTTATTTCGGCGTGCCGGTGGAGCGGCTGCTGGGCCGGGGCCGGTTTGTGCTGCTGTTTCTGCTGTCGGGGCTGTGCGGAAACCTGCTGAGTCTGTTTTGCGGCGGCTGGCTGGGGGTAGGCGCTTCCGGCGCCATTTTCGGCCTGCTGGGGACGGCACTGCTGTGGACAAAGGAACGGGGCGCACAGGCCACGGGCATGAACTATGCCACCATGCTGCTGCTGGCGCTGACGGCGCTGGGCATGGGCTGGCTGGATACCGGCGTGGATAACTACGCCCATTTAGGCGGATTTTTGTGCGGGATGGCGCTTTTTCTCCTGTTCCGGAGAAAAGAGCGGAAAAAGACCGCCCATTGATGGGGAAAAAAGAGGAGTTATACACACCTCTTTGTGAATGGGTCGGATTTATCAACAGAACGCCTGTTTTTCCCTATATATTTTGGAAAGAAAGAAATCAGGAATACTATATCTTGCGTTTGAAATAAAAAGTTGTCCACAAAAAATCTGTGGATAACTATGTGGGTATGTGGATAAGTAAAAAGGAGTGGAAAAAATGGAAAATCTGGAGCAGTGGAGAGCGTCCCTGCTGGCGGCGGTGGAGCAGTCCCCTTATGGGGAAAAAACACTGGTCTTTGGCGGCGGAGAGGCGCATCCCCGGATTATGCTCATTGGAGAAGCCCCCGGCGGCGAGGAGGAAAAGCAGGGGCGTCCCTTTGTGGGCAAGGCGGGAGCCAACCTGACTATTTTTCTGGAAACTTTGGGGCTGACCCGGGAGGAGGTCTATATCTCCAACGTGGTAAAGCTGCGGCCCACAAAGATCAGCCCCAAAACGGGCAAGCCGGTGAACCGTCCCCCTTCTGCGGCGGAGTTTGATTTTTTCCGGCCCTTTCTGCTGGAGGAGATTAGCATTGTAGAGCCGGAGTGGATCGTAACGCTGGGGAATGTGCCCCTGCGGGCGGTGACGGGAGAAAAGACCATCGTCATCGGCGACTGCCATGGCCGGGAGGGGCGTACCCCCGACGGCAGACGGCTCTTCCCTTTGTATCATCCGGCGGCGGTGATCTATAACAGGAGCCTGTCGGAGACCTATCTGGAGGATCTGCGTGCTTTGAAAGCGCTGCTGTAAACGGCGAATGGGGGAGCGGATATTTTTTCTCTCGGCAAAAAAGGATTTTCCCTTTTGGAAAGAGAAGTTATATCCCAGAGAAAACAGGAAAAAAGGAGGGAATTCCCATGACATTTCAGGTCATCAGCGACAGTGCCTGTGATATTGACCCTCGCGTGGAACAGGAGAAGGGTATTCTTCTGGTGCCCTATTACGTTTCTTTTGTGCCGGAGGTCTACCAGAAGGAACGGACAGAAATGCCGGTGCCGGCCTTTTACCGCCAGATGGCGGAGCATCCGGGGGTGTTTCCCAAAACCTCCATGCCTACGGTTGAGGATTATGCCGATGTTTTCCGGCCGGCGTCGGAAAAAGGTCTGCCGGTACTGTGCATCTGCCTCAGCGCTAAGTTCAGCGGCTCTTATCAGTCGGCCTGTCTGGCCAGAGAGGAAGTGCTGGAGGAGTTTCCGGACGCTCAGATTCTGGTGATGGATTCTGCCTGTGCTACGGCGGAACAGGGACTACTGGTGGAGCAGGCGGCACAGATGGCGGCGGCGGATGTGCCGTTTTTGGAGGCGGCGGCATTGCTGGAACAGGTCAAACAGACCGGCCGTATCCTCTTTACGACGGCAAATCTGGATTATCTGCAAAAGGGCGGCCGGATCGGCAAGGTCATGAAAATGGCGGCGGTGGCATTGAAGATCAAGCCCCTCATGGAAATGAAGGCGGGGGAGCTTTTCCCTGTGGGCATGAGCCGGAGCCGGAAAAAATCCCTGTCCGCCATACTGGCGGAGCTGGAGAAGGCCTTTGGCGGAAGAAAAGAGGAGATCAATCTGTATCGTTTCGCGGTGGGCTTTGGCTATGGGAAAGAAGAAGCGGCGGCTTTTTATGAGGAAGTGGAAGAAAAGCTGCGGCAGATGGGCTATACCGGGGACCTGCCTCTGTACCAGATCGGCGCCACCATTGGCGTTCATACGGGGCCCTATCCCATTGGCTTTGGCTATATGCGCCGCTGGGAAACTATGAAAGAAGAATAAGAAAACAGCGTCATTTCCCTATCCGGAAAAGACGCTGTTTTTTGTCTGGTTCATTAAAATGTGCCGCTGTTTTGGAGCAGTTCTAAAAGACCGGCGTAAGTTTCTACCCCTTTTGTCAGGATGCTTTCGTCAAACTGGAAGCTGGCGCTGTGGAGAGGGGCGGTATACCCTTTTTCCGGATTTCCGGCGCCCAGGAAGAAAAACATTCCCGGCAGCGCCTGCTGGTACAGGGAAAAATCCTCCGCCAGCATATAGGGCGGCGTTTCCTCATAGGCTTGACCGGCGATGGTCTGGAGAGCCTCCACCAGACGGCTGTCGTTGTTTACCACCCGGTACATATGGCGGAACACAGCTTCTCCTTTGCAGCCGTAGCCGGCGGCAATGCCCGCCGCCGTTTCCTGCACCCTGCGGGTCATGGTGTCGTAGGCCTCGTCGCTGAAGGCACGCATGGTTCCCTCCAGCTTTACCTCCTTGGCGATGATGTTGCAGGCCTCGCCGCCTTGGATGGCGCCGAAGGTCAATACACCACTGTCCAGAGGGGAAACGTTTCGGGAAAGTATGGTGTGCAGGCCGGTGATGACGGCTCCTGCCGCCAGAACAGCGTCGCTGCCCAGATGGGGCTGGGCGCCGTGGGCGCTTTGGCCGTAAATATGCACGTCTACCTCGCCGTTTCGCGCCATCATGGCGCCTTTTCGGCAGGCGATCTTTCCTTCCGCTACCTGGGGGAAAATATGGCAGCCGATGATGCAGGAAGCGGGATGTTTTTTGAAAAGTCCCGCGTCAATGAGCAGCTGGGCGCCGCCGGGGCCTTCCTCCGCCGGCTGGAAGATCAGCAGCACATCTCGTTTTAGCTGATCCCTGTGCGCCGCCAGATATTTGGCAAAGCCCAGCAGTATGGTCATATGGCCGTCGTGGCCGCAGGCGTGCATACAGCCGGGGTGGCGGGAGGCGAAATCGCAGCCCGTTTCCTCTGTTACCGTCAGGGCGTCCATGTCCGCCCGAAAGGCGAAGGCGGGGCCTTCCTCCTTCCCGGGGATCAGGGCAATCACGCCGGTATCCAGCCATTCCTCCGTTTGTGTAATGCCGAAGCTGTGGAGTTTTTCCAAAATGTACGCTTTTGTTTTATATTCCTGTAAGCCCAGTTCCGGGATCTGGTGCAGGTCCCGGCGGATCTGGCGGAGTTCTTCCGTCAGTAGGGCAAAATCATAGTTCATGGGAGTTCCTCCTTTGTCATTTTCTGAAAACATTGTATCACAGAGGATTTTCTTTGGAAAGGAGATTTCTTGCGCGGCCCTTCGCAAAGGAAGATCATCCAATTTGAAAAAAAGAATGGAAAAGCCCGTGGTTATCGTATATAATGAAATAGCATATGAAAAAAATCAAAAGACAAAGGAGAGAGTATCATGGATTACGATATGACAAATCCCTATGAGATCGCGAAATATATCAAAGAGGCCAAAAAGGCGACCCCTGTTACCGTTTATGTAAAGGGTGACCTGAGCGGCGCAGAAGCGGAAGGCGTGAAGGTATTCGGCACCGGCGATTTCTGGGTGCTGGTAGGCGATAATGAAGCGGTACAGTCTGTTCTGGAGGCGAAGAAGGACAGCATTGTGTATTCCCACCTGACCAACGACAGAAGAAATTCCGCAGTACCTATGCTGGATATGCGCTATGTGGATGCCCGCATTGAACCCGGCGCTTTTATCCGTGACAGAGTTATGATCGGCAAAAACGCCGTTGTTATGATGGGCGCGGTCATCAATATCGGCGCGGAGGTCGGCGAAGGCTCCATGGTAGATATGAATGCCGTACTGGGTGCCAGAGCAACCGTAGGCAAAAATGTACACGTGGGCGCAGGCGCGGTTTTGGCCGGCGTTCTGGAACCTCCCAGCGCAACTCCTGTTATTGTGGAGGACGGCGTTATGATCGGCGCCAACGCAGTGGTGCTGGAAGGTGTGCGCATCGGTGCCAATGCAGTAGTTGCAGCAGGGGCTGTGGTAACGGAGGATGTGCCTGCCGGAGCTGTTGTAGCTGGTTCTCCTGCGAAAGTCATCAAAATGAAAGATGAAAAAACAGAGGGTAAGACACAGCTTATGGAAGATCTGAGAAAGTAAGCGAAAACAGGAAAAACGCTCCTTGGGAAAAGGAGCGTTTTTTTATGGAAGAAATTAATTAAAGTGACCGTCATAAACGGGCATATTTTCAATATATTCATCTGTAATGGCGGGGACATAATAAATGCCGTAAGTCTGCAGTCCGTTGTCATAACCCATATCTGGCAGAAGCACGTAAAAACGATAATAGGGCAGAAGCATTTCCTCCATAGATCCTGTACGGTATGTCAGTTTAGCTTTGATAATATATTCTTTGCCGGGCATTGCCAGCGGAACGCTTGTCTGGTAATTTCCCGCAAGGAGTCTCTGTTCTGCTTCCTGCAAGGATATAATGGGATAATCCCCTGTTTTTTCCGCTGTCAGCAAAGCGTTTTTGATTCGGATAAGATACAGTTCTCCTTCATCATTGGGAGAAAAAGATGCGCTGCATAAACTATAGTGCAGAATATCTTCGGTATCATTTCCATAGGAATCATAGAGTTCATATTTCCGAGAATATGATCCGTCTATGTTATAGTCTCCCCAAGTTACAGCCATTGGTTCTTTCATGCCGAGAAGATCGCTGTAAACATGAGATAGGTAGGCAATCGTTTCATAGGCTTCATTGTCGGTTGTATTATGATAGGTGAAGCTGTATTCCTCAGGCAGAGAAAGACCGCCGTTTGGCAGGAAATAGACGATACTTCCGTCAGATGCAACAGATATTTTGCCCAGATTTGTTTCTGCCTGAATCTCAATGGGAACTGAATGGATGTTTTTTTCCTCACTGGTGATAATCTCAATAGAGAGCCTCTCTGCGTTCAGAGCGGCTACAGCATAATCCAACAGGGAAATCATTTCATCTTCTGAAAGCCCTTGTGGCATACCTGCAGCGGAAGGATCATACGCTTTATTTATATATACAGGCATAGATTCAATCTTCATGGATTCGTTCCAAGGGTTTCCTTGATCTAATTGAAAAGCGTTATAATACAGATATCCTTCAAATCCCATCCCGCTTGCGGCAAGCTCTGAAATATGAATCGGTGCTAATTTGGATGGAGTTTCACGATGCTCCTGATTCAGGAGAAAGAATGAACAGGATACTGCCAGAAAGAAACACGCGGCAATGGCACCCCACTTTTTTCGGTTTGGTTTCTTTTTATAGTGGAGAGCTTCCTCTATGTATTTTGTATCAAGATGATTTATTGCGTCAGAAAATTTCTTTTCTTTCATAGGAACACCTCTCTTTCTGTCAGGTGTTGTTTTAACATTTTACGGATACGTGTCAGCCGAACGGAGATATTTTTCTCAGAAAGTCCAGTAAAATGGGAAATGTCTTTATAGCTGTCAGAAAACCAATAGCGGCGCATGAAAATGATACGGTTTTCGGGAGTCAGTGTATCCAAGAATTCCTCTAAGATGCGGACGAATTCACTGGTTTCGATTTCATCCTCTACCGTTTTCCCATTGGGAAGACAGGATTCTATTTCCTGCAGAGCGGCAGTATACATACTGCTTCTTTTTGCCGCTTTCTTTTTCCAGTAGAGTTTCAGGGAAGTGTTCCGAACGATTTTTAAAACATAGGGCAGCAAAGGATCAGGTTTTGCCGGAGGGATCGCATTCCAAGCACCCAGATAGGCATCATTGACGCATTCCTCCGCATCCTGCCTGCTGTTTACGATTTGAAAGGAAAGAGTATAACAGATTTTCCCATATTTTCTATCCAATTCTCGGATTGCTTCCTCAGAACGTGTGAAAAACATATCTATGATTTGCCGGTCATTTATCATAATTGCGCCCCCTTTCCCTGCTTTATCTATTTACTACGGTTTCAGAGAGAAAAACTACATTCGTTTCTCTGAATTTTAAAAAATTATAACATATTTAGGAAAGAGAAAGACCTTCTCTTTTGGATGCCTCGTGCAAAGCTATTTGTCGGTAGTCCACAGGAAATAAACGGATAAACAGAACTTTCTCCCCCTCTGCAACCATCGGTTGCCAAAATGGAAGCGAAAGTTGGTTGCTATGGCAGGGGCAATGGTTTATACTGATACAAAAACAAAGGAGGGAACAGGATGAAATTAGGAGAGACCATCTGCCGTCTGCGGAAGCAGTCAGGCATGAGCCAAAGCGATTTGGCGGAAAAACTGGAGGTATCCAGACAGTCGGTGAGCAAGTGGGAGACAGACGCCGCCGTTCCCGATCTGGAGAAGCTGGTGAAAATGGGAGAGATTTTTGGTGTATCCCTGGATGGGCTGGTGAAAGGAGAAACAGAGGAGCGCGGGAAACAGGAACTTCCGCCGATACCGGCCCCTGTGCGGGAGAGAACAAAGGCCCAGAAGGCGGGCATTGTCCTGCTGTGCATCTTTGTTGTGCTGGCCCTGTTATTGGCAGTTTCCTTTGGTCTGGGTGGGGTGATTTTGGGCCTGCCGGTTCTGGTCCCGGCGCTGTTTTGCCTTTTTGCCAAAAAGCATCCTGTGCTCAGGGCTCTGTGGGCGGATTTTTTCCTTGTGCACGCTTATATGGTAGCCGCGACGGGGATACAGGCGGCCCAGATTTTATTGACTCCCTACTGGACCTATGAAATGAATTATATGCGGCTGGCCATTGCCTGGGTGATGTTTGTCTGTGAGGCGGCTCTGGTCATAGGAACGGCTGTGGTCCTGAGTAAAGGGGACGGCATGACTGGCAAAAAGCAAAAGGCGGCTGTGGTGTTGGCTGTAGTGCTGGCTGTGGCGGTATTTCTTTTCAACTTTCTGCCTGTGGATTGGCTTTTGTCGTTGTATGAGAAATATGAAAGCCTGTTCTGGCTGTTTCTGTTCCGTTCCTGGGGAGAGATCATTGCCCTTTCCGCCTTTGGCACATGGGCGCTGCGTTATCTGAAAAAGAAAAAAGAAGAAAAGTCCCTCTGAAAAAATGGGAACCGTACTGCTGTCTTTGGCAGAAACCGATTTTTTTAAAAAATAAAATCGCTGGAAATCTCATAGATTCCAGCGATTTTTGTTTTCTGATGAAAATGTCCCAATCCAAAGGGATTTCCTTATGGATTAGTCCTGTGTATAAGGCATCAGGGATACGTGTCTAGCTCTCTTAATTGCTGTTGTCAGCGCTCTCTGATGTTTTGCGCAGTTGCCTGTGATTCTTCTGGGAAGGATTTTGCCTCTTTCGGAAACATATCTTCTCAGTTTGCTTACGTCTTTGTAATCAATTGTTGTTACTTTATCAGCACAGCACTGGCATACGCGTTTTTTTCTGCGGCCACGTTTTTTCTGAATCATGTTCCAGTCCTCCTTTTCGATGAATTAGAAGGGCAAATCATCGTCTTCAATGCTTTCGTCGATGGGATAGAAGCCGTCCGCACCGCTGTTTTTCGCGGGAGCGGCAGGGGCTGCTGCGGCAGACTGGCTGCGGTTGTTTTCAAAGGAAGCCTTGCTTTCCGCAAAGTACTGTTCCTCTACCACAACATCTGTGGACCAGCGTTTCTTGCCTTCGTTGTCATCCCAGCTGCGAACCTGTAATCTTCCGACGATACTGATCATTTGTCCTTTTTTGAAATATTTTTCTGCAAACTCGCCTGCTTTGCCGAACGCTACGCATCCGATAAAGTCGGCGTCCTGCTCGCCTTGTCGTTTGAAACGGCGGTTTACTGCCAAAGTGTATCTGGCAACGGCAAGAGGTTCACTGCCCTGAGAGTAGCGTACTTCAGGATCTCTTGTCAGTCTGCCCATCAAAATCACTTTGTTCATGGAAAACCCTCCTTTTTCTTACGCTTCTTTGCGGATGATGAGATAACGCAGAACGTTTTCCATAATACGCATACGAGCTTCGATTTCTGCAGGTGCAGAAGCGGGTGCTTCGAAAGTTGTGAAGCTGTAGAAACCTTCGTTTACTTTCTGGATTTCGTAAGCGAGCTTTCTTTTGCCCCAATCATCAACTTTTTCGATTTTCGCGCCGAATCTTTCCAGGACAGCCTGTACTTTGGCAACTTCAGCCGCTCTGCCTTCATCGTCAAGTGCGGGACTCAATACCAACGCCAATTCGTATTTGTTCATGTCAGGTTACACCTCCTTTTGGACTGATGGCCCTTTCTTTTGAGAAAGAGCAAGGATTATACAATCTATGGACGTATACGCCCATACTTGAATAGAATATCATAAACCGGGAGAAAAAACAAGGATTTTTTTCGGAAAAATCTTATTTTTTCCGCGGACGCTCCGCCAGAAGGGCGTCATAGGAGGTCCCCAGAACATCACGAATGGCACGAAGCTGGACGGCGGAAATGTGCTGGATGCCCCGTTCGATTTTTACCAGAGATTCTCTGGTCAGCGGAACCCCCAGAAGCTGTATCTGCCGGACAAGCTCTGTCTGACCCATGTCTTTTTTCAAACGGATGCGGCGGATGTTTTCCCCGATGGGGATGGCGGGGGATTGTTTGATTTTCGGTTCCATGGGTACCTCCTTGTGGACGGAAATATTCTGTTTTTATTTTAGGAAACCGCAGAAAGAAAAGCAAGAAAAATCCCCGGGAAACATGGCTGCTTCCTCGGGGATCCGGAGTTCATTCCTCATCATCATATTCTTTTTCCAGCTTTTCCTGTCTGCGTTTGCCCATGCGGTACATACCGAACTGCACCACCAGAAATACCACCACAAATATAGTCAGCATAGTAAAGACTTCCGAGGGCTGTTTTTCCTGTCCTTGCAGGACATAGAACAGACCGACCACGATCATGCCGCCCACCAGAGAAGCCACCAGACGTTTTGGTTTTGGATCGGCCACGGCGGAAAGGACAACGCCCAGCTGTCTGGCCCGGACGGCCTGGTACAGCGGCGTCAGAATCAAAACCAGATATTCCATGGCGCAGTCCTGCAAACTTTGGTGCAGGAACAGGATTTTTATGACAAAGGACAATATGGCGATAAAATACAGGATCTGCATCATCTCCGCCCAGATTTTATTCCTCGCCTGTTCGATGCGTTCGTCTCTCAACATATCTCATTCCTCCTCGTTCCAGAATAATTCGTCCAGTGTTTTTCCCAGTGCCTTGCAGATGGCAATGCATAGATTTAGTGTGGGGTTGTACTTCCCCGCCTCGATCATGCCGATGGTCTGGCGTGTGACGCCTACTTTCTGGGCCAGCTGTTCCTGGGAAAGATCCAGAGCCGCTCTTGCGGATTTTAACTTTAAGTTTTTCAAAACATCACCGCCTTTTGTTTTCTATCTTAGTTATATAATATATCAATCTAAATGTCAAGTATATATTGCATTTTAAAATATAAATTTTACTTTGAGAAGATAGAAACAGGGGAATACTTTTGGACTGCACTGCGCAAAACTGCCAAAGAATTTGTCAAAAGCCATAGGAAAATCGTCTGATTTCCGCCTTGTCCCTGCCTTTTACTTTGTTTTATAATAAAAACAATGACGACAGAAAGGACGGAACGCCTATGCTGACGAAGGTATACGAAAACCCGGCGGTTTATCGTGTGGATGTGCCTCTGCCCGATAATCCCCTGAAAAATTTGAATTGTTATGTCATCCAGGACGGTGGGGAGACCCTGATTCTGGATACGGGCTTTAACCGAAAGGAATGTCTGGACGCCCTGATGGCGGGCGTGGAGGAAATCGAAGCCGACTGGACCAGAACGAATCTGTTTCTGACCCATCTTCATTCCGACCATACGGGACTGGCGCCCACGCTGATGAAGGGCCGGCCCGGAAAGATCTATATGAGCGGCATTGATTACGATTATTTCAAAGAGGCCATGGTAGGAGAAAGCTGGAAGGTTTCCGACGCCAATTATATTTCCGAGGGCTTTACCCAGGAGCAGATCATGCGGCTGCACAGCGAGAACCCGGCCCGGGGCTATGAGCCGGAGGAGTTTTTTGAGGTGGAGCGGCTGGAGGACGGGGACATCCTGACGGTTGGGAAATGGAATTTCCACTGTATTCTGGTGCCGGGGCATACGCCGGGACAGATGGTGCTGTACCAGCCGGAGAAGCAGCTGCTGTTTTCGGCGGATCATATTTTGTTTGATATTACGCCCAACATCACCTGCTGGATCGGGACGCTGGATTCTCTGGGCAATTATCTGGATTCTCTGGTCAAGATCCGAAAACTGCCCATCCGTACCACACTGCCGGCCCATCGGAAAAATGATATGGATGTGTATACCAGAATGGAGCAGATCATAGAGCATCATCTGGTGCGGCTGAAGGAGACGGTGGACGCGGTCAGCCGGTTCCCCGGCAGCAACGCCACACAGATCGCCGCCTGTCTGCGCTGGAGCATGCGGGGAAAGACGTGGGAGGATTTTCCGCTTTCTCAGCGGTGGTTTGCCGTAGGCGAGACCATTGCCCATCTGGATTTCCTGCTGTGCCGGGGCTTTGTGGAGCGCAGAATGGAAAACGGGAAACGGGCCTACTGCCTGACCATGGACGGAGAACTGTGCAAGTCCAAGCTGGACTGTATGTGGAAAAAATATCGGGAAGATTAAGAGAAAGGCTTTTCGCGGAGGACGCGGAAAGCCTTTTGTGCCGAAAGGCGCGAAAATCTTTGCGGCGGCGGCCATGGTTTTATGGTAGAATGGGAGCAGGACAGGCATTGGAAGAGAAAGGAAACAGGATATGGATATTTTAAAACAGTTGCAGACAGAATTTGATATTAAGCCCTTTCAGGCGGAAAATACCGTCAAACTTCTGGATGAGGGGAACACGGTGCCTTTTATTGCTAGATACCGGAAGGAGGCCACCGGCTCTCTGGATGACCAGATCATCCGCCAGCTGGCGGAGCGTCTGACGGCCCTGCGGAATCTGGAGGAAAAACGGGAAATGGTGCGCAAGACCATTACGGAGCAGGGAGCCATGACGGAAGAGCTTTCCGCCAAGCTGGACGCCGCCATGACCCAGACGGAAATCGAGGACCTCTACCGCCCTTACCGCCCCAAACGGCGGACCCGTGCCTCTATGGCCAGAGAAAAGGGGCTGGCGCCTTTAGCGGAGTATATTTTCGGACAGGCATTTCTGGTGCCCTTGGAGGAATACGCCGCCGCTTTTGTGGACGAGGAAAAAGGCGTTTCCTCTGTGGAGGAGGCCATAGACGGCGCCAAGGATATTCTGGCGGAGCAGTTCTCCGACGACGCCGATCTGCGGAAAATGCTGCGGGAAGAAACCATGCGCCACGGACATCTGGTGACAAAAGCCGCCAAAGAACAGACGGAACCTACGGTTTATGAAATGTACTACGATTACAGCGAGCCCCTCCAGAAGGCGGCGGGCCACCGTATTCTGGCGGTGAACCGGGGGGAGAAGGAAGGCATATTGTCGGTGAAGCTGGAAACGGAGGCGGAGAAGCTCCTGCAAAAAATGGAGCGGAAGCTGATCCGGAAAAACAGCCCCGCCGCCGAACTGCTGCGGGAAGCCATCGCCGACAGCTATGAACGGCTGATAGCCCCTTCTCTGGAACGGGAGATCCGCGGGGAGCTGACAGAACAGGCGGAGGAATCCGCCATGGCTGTGTTCCGGGAAAACCTGAAACAGCTGTTATTGCAGCCGCCCATCAAGGGGAAAACCGTGCTGGCTTTAGACCCGGCCTATCGTACCGGATGCAAGATCGCCGTCATTGACGAAACAGGAAAACCCTTGGAGACCACGGTGGTATATCCCACGCCGCCCCAGAACAAGACGGCGGAGGCGGAGAAGAAGCTGACAGCGCTCATCAAAAAGTATGATGTGGACCTGATTTCCATTGGCAACGGCACCGCCTCCCGGGAGTCGGAGCAGTTCGTGGCGGGAATGCTGAAAAAACTGGAGAAAAAAGTATACTATGTCATCGCCAACGAGGCGGGGGCTTCCGTATATTCCGCCTCCAAGCTGGGGGCTGAGGAATTCCCCGATTATGATGTGGCCCTGCGTTCCGCTGTCTCCATTGGCAGAAGGATACAGGACCCGCTGGCGGAGCTGGTAAAAATTGACCCCAAATCCATTGGCGTAGGCCAGTATCAGCACGATATGAACCAGAAGCGGTTGGGCGAGACCCTGGGTGGTGTCGTAGAGGACTGCGTGAACAGTGTAGGCGTGGATCTGAATACGGCCAGTCCTGCCCTGCTGTCCTATGTGGCGGGCATCAACAGCACCGTCGCGAAAAATATTCTGGCCTACCGGGAGGAAAACGGCCTGTTCCACAGTCGGAAGGAACTGAAAAAGGTGCCGAAGCTGGGGCCCAAAGCCTTTGAGCAGTGCGCTGGATTCCTGCGGATTGCCGAAAGCGATATGCCGCTGGACAGAACCGGGGTCCATCCCGAAAGCTACCAGGCGGCGGAGGGCCTGCTGAAGCTGGCGGGCTGCACGCTGGAGGATGTGGCGAAGGGACAGGTGAGGGGGCTGGATCGGAAGGTCCGTCTGACGGAGGAAACGGCGGAAAAACTGGGCATTGGTCTGCCTACCCTGCTGGATATCGCCAAAGAGCTGGAAAAGCCCGGCCGTGACCCCAGAGACGAGGCGCCTGCCCCTGTTCTGCGCAGTGATGTCCTTTCTATGGAGGACCTGAAAGAAGGCATGGTATTGCGGGGCACCGTCCGCAACGTCATTGATTTTGGTGTTTTTGTGGATATTGGCGTCCATCAGGACGGACTGGTACATATTTCCCAGATCTGCGACCGGTTCATCAAGCATCCGCTGGAGGCGGTGAAGCTGGGGGATGTGGTGACGGTAAAGGTACTGGGGGTGGATCTGGCCAGAAAACGGATCTCCCTGACCATGCGGAATGTGGAAAATTAAGGAATTTTTCGAAAAACGTAATAAATGCGTAATGTTTTTCTGGTAAACTGGAAAAAAAGAAAACGGCCCGGCGGGCCGAAAGGAGGGACAGTGTATGAAGAGATTTTTCATGATGTTGCTGGCGGGGGCCATGACCCTGGGATTTGCCGTACCCGCGGCGGCGCAGACAGCTATGACGGTAGAAGGAACGGCAGTGGCTCAGCCGCTGTATGTCAGTGAAAGCGGCGTCACCATGGCGCCGGTGCGGGAAACGGCGGGCCTGCTGGGGTATCGTGTAGTCTGGGACAAGGAGAGCCGGTCAGTGACCATCTCTGACGGTACGCTGTCCCTGTCCTTTGCGCCGGGAGCGGACGCTTATACATCCCGGGGCCGGACAAGACAGCTGGGGATGGCGCCGGAGCTGAAAGAGGGTGTGCTCTATGCCCCGGCGGAGATATATTCTCTGTATTATCCGGTGACGCTGACGCAGAATGACAGCGGCCTGACCCTGACGGCACTGTCTAAAGAAGGCCTGGAACAGGTGACAGGCATCATTGAGGACGCGGCCATGTATAATCTGGTATTGCGGCTGGAGGATGGCACCCTGCGGGTATTCGGCAAGGAAAACGCCGATGTTTCCGCGGCGGAGGGCCTGCTTTTGGGCAGTACCGTAACGGTATATTACCGGACGGAAGCGCCTCGGGCGGCGGTGAAGATTGTGACCCAGCCCGCGGGATGATTTTTTTCAGGAAGAAAGCGGTTTTCCTTTTGCGGGGAGGCCGCTTTTTCGCGGAAAATGTTCTGGGAAAAAAGCAGTAAGCGGTATTGACATTTTTTTCACAACTGATATAATAAAAGTACAGTAACATGATGAAAATTCTTCAGGGCAGGGTGAGATCCCCGACCGGCAGTAAAGTCTGCGAGCGCTTCGGCGCAGGAACCGGTGAGATTCCGGTACCGACAGTATAGTCTGGATGGGAGAAGGATTGGTTTTTTTCGCGTGGAAAAGGCGCGTCAGAACCGTCATTTCTTTTGTTCCTTTTGCCTGAAGAGCTTCAGGCTTTTTCTTTTGGAAAAAAAGAAAAAGTTCGTCCCTGTATGGCGAAAGCCTGAATCGTCTTTCAAAGTAGAATGGAGGAAAAAGAAAATGGAAAACGTAGTAAAAGCAACAGCGCAGAAGAAAAAAGGCAATGTCAGAAAGCTGACCAGTCTGGGGATGCTGGCGGCCATCTCTATTATTCTGGTGGCGACGGTGCATTTCCCGCTGATCCCGGCGGCGCCTTTTCTGGAATATGACCCGGCGGATGTGCCGATTCTCATTGGGACCTTTGCCTTTGGCCCTGTGGCAGGCTTCCTGCTGACAGTCGTGGTTTCCGTGATTCAGGGAGCGACAGTCAGCGCGGCCAGCGGCGGCTTTATTGGCGTCATCATGCATATCTTCGCTACGGGCAGCTGTGTTCTGGTAGCGGGCAATATTTACAACAGAAATAAAACAAAGAAAACAGCGGCCATCGCGCTGGTCATCGGCGCGCTGGTAATGACGGCGGCCATGGTAGTGATGAATCTGATCTTCACCCCGATCTTTATGGGGGCGCCCATGGAGACAGTTATCGCTATGCTGATTCCGGCCATCATCCCTTTTAATCTGCTGAAAGCCGGCATCAACTGCGCCATTACCTTCCTGCTGTATAAATCTATTTCCCATCTGCTGAAAGGGGAATAATAGACCTTCGTGTGAAAAAGAAACAGGACACAGAGAGCATATGTTACAAAAGGACATAGACTCTCTGTGTTTTTTTGTTTTTTATCCATGAAAAACAGGCGGGAAATGCCATTTTCTCCCCTTTTGTATTGTCAGGAGGCCCTCTTTTGCATATAATGATACTGATTGGATTCCCGCGTGCGGGGACAGGAAAGAAGGTATGTGTATGCAGAAGATTACAGTAGCGGTTATTTTCGGCGGACAGTCCTCAGAGCATGAAGTCTCTTTGATGTCCGCTTCTAATATGATCTCGGCACTGGACAGCAGGCGGTACGACGTGATCCCCGTAGGCATTACCAAAAAAGGCTGTTGGATGATTTACAGCGGTCCGGTAGAGCGGATTCGTACAGGCGAGTGGGAAAAATACAGTACACCGGTGGTGCTCAGCCCCGACGCCTCCAAAAAATGCCTCCTGAAGCTGGTCAACGGCAGATATAAGGAGATTTCCATTGACGTAGCACTGCCGGCCCTTCATGGCGCATGGGGTGAGGACGGCACCATCCAGGGGCTTTTTGAAATGGCCCAGATCCCTTATGTGGGCTGCGGCGTGCTTTCTTCCGCCGTCTCCATGGATAAGGTCTATACCAAGCTCATTGCCAAGGCGGCGAAAATCCCCATGGCGAAATATATCTGGCTGCATATGCGGGACTGGGACAAAAAAGAAGCCATCCTCAACAAAGCGGAGCGGCGGCTGGGCTATCCTTGCTTTGTAAAGCCTTCCAACGCCGGCTCTTCTGTGGGCATTACCAAGGCGAAAAACAGAGAGGAGCTGGAAAAAGCCATCCTTTTTGCCGCGCGGTATGATAAAAAGGTTATTATTGAGGAAGCCATTGACGGTCGGGAATTTGAATGTTCTGTACTGGGCAATGAGCAGATCCGTGTCAGCGGCGTAGGGGAGATTCTGGCGGCGGCGGAGTTTTACGACTATGACGCCAAGTACAACAACGCCGACTCCCGTACAGTGATCCCGGCGGAGGTAGACGAGGCCGCGGCGGAGGAAATGCGCAAAATCGCCGCCAAGATCTATCGTGCCGTAGACGGCGCGGGCCTGGCCCGGGTGGACTTTTTTATGGAAAAAGAGAGCGGACGTGTCCTGTTCAACGAACTGAACACCATGCCCGGCTTTACCTCCATCAGCATGTACCCGATGCTGTGGGAGGAGCGCGGCATGACAAAAACAGAGCTGATGGACTGCCTGATCGCCCTGGCTTTGGACCGGGACAACGGCATCCGCGGATAAGATAGGAGCAGAAACAGAATGGATACAAGACCAATCGGGGTATTTGATTCGGGCGTTGGCGGCCTGACGGTAGTCAAACAGGTCATGAAGGTCATGCCCCATGAGAATATCGTATATTTCGGGGATACGGCAAGAGTGCCTTACGGCTCTAAATCAAAGGAGGCCGTTACAAAGTTTTCCTTACAGAATGTGCGGTTTTTAAAGACAAAAGACGTAAAGGCCATTATTGTGGCCTGCAATACAGCCAGCTCCAACAGTCTGGACGCCATGCGTCAGGCAACGGATATCCCCGTTTTCGGCGTGGTAGTGCCGGGGGTGGAAGCGGCTGTGAAAGCCACAAAAAATAAAAAAGTAGGCATCATCGGTACAGCGGCCACCGTTCGTTCCGGTGCTTATGAAACCATGATCCGGGACGCGAACCCGGAGATACAGGTGTTTTCCAGAGCCTGCCCGCTCTTTGTGCCTTTGGCGGAAGAGGGGTGGACGGACAACGAAGTTTCCCGGCTGACGGCCCAGAGCTATCTGGCGGAACTGCTGGCGAAGGGCATCGACTCTCTGGTGCTGGGATGTACCCACTACCCTTTGCTGAAGCGGTGCATTGGCACCACCGTAGGCGACAGCGTGAAGCTGGTGGACCCGGCTAAGGCCACAGCCAGACAGGTCATGGATTTTCTGGCGGCCAGAGGCCAGCTCAATGAAAACGAAAGCGAGGGAGAGCGGCGGTTCTACCTCAGCGATACCACCGATATGTTCGGTTTCCTCTGCCAGAAGGCCCTGAAAAAGCGGTATGAGGCGGAGATCATTGATATTGAGAAATATTGAGATTTTTGAAAATAGTACTTACATGGCAGAAATATTTTTGCTACAATAGAAAAAAATAATATATCATCTGAACAGCGTGCAGTGAAAACATAAGTCCGGTTGTTTTCGCGGCAGGCTGTTTTTTTATGGGAAAAGGAGTGTAGAAAATGCCGAAAACATTGTTTCAGGAAGTTGTCTTTTGTCTGCTGATGTCTGTGTTCATGGTGCTGGGCATGGAATTTTACAATGGCTCTCTCCAGCTGGGAGAGTGGACCAGAGCCGTTTTCCCCATAATGCTGGGAGAAATGCGGTTCATGGTGCCCCTTTGTTTTGTCAGCAGCTTTTTTGTCATGGATCAGCTGGCACAAAAGCTGGCCTTTCGTCTGGTGACGCCGGGAAAGGATCTGCCTGTTCTGGTGATTCTGGTGCGCTCCGGTATTACGGTCAGCCTCATGTGTCCCACCATGAGCCTGTGGGCAACGCTGATCTTCCACGGTATCAGCGGGGATTTTGTCAATCAATGGCTGGGAACAGTCATCCGGAATTTTCCCATGGCCTTTTTCTGGCAGATTTTTTACTGTGGGCCGCTGGTGCGGTTTTTGTTCCGGCGTCTGTTTCCGACAAAAACAGAACAGGCGGCATGACAGCCGGAGATGGAACAAACCTATGGGCTGCCAGTGCTTCTATTTGGCAGGGAATGATTTTCTTATGCAGACAGCCATTCTGGTTTCCCCACAAGAAAACTGATGTTTTCTTGTGGGGAAACTGCTTTCCGGCGGCGTTTTTTGTGGAAATAACCAGATCTTTAAGAGATGTTTAAGATTGTGCCGGGCTCGTTGACAAGGGTTCAATCCTGTATTATTGTATTATTAAGTTAATACAATAATACAGGAAGGAGGAATCCGTATGTGGCGAAAAATTTGCAGAGAAGAACTGCGGCAGCAAAGGCCGGTGTATCTGGTGATATTTGGGCTGCTGCTTTTGAGCGGTGTTTTCGGTGTACTGGTCAACGGAGGGCCCCAGGCGGCGGTGCAGTCCATAGAATCTGGTTTCGCGGGGACAAAGCTGAGCGATTGGATGTCTTTGTTCTCCATCATGGGGATGTATGTGCTCTGGGCAGGCGGCATGGTGTTTTTTTCCATTTATACCATCTATCGTTTTTCCAAAAGCGTTTTTGGAAAAGAAGGGGCTTTCTGGTTGACTCTTCCCGCAAGCCCCCGGCAGGTGCTTTTGGGGAAACTGCTGACGCCGCTGGTATGGCTGGCGGGTATGGCTGTGCTGGCAGTGGCTGGCGTGATGATTTTTATGGTGTCGCCCCTGTTTTCTGAGGGGCAGCAGATGTTTCTTGTCTCGGAAAGCGGCGCCATGATCGTCTGTATGCTGGCATCACAGTTTCTGCTCTGGATGGGGACCATCTACGGCATCTGCTTTGCCATCGCCGCGGGCCATCTGCCCCGGTTCCGAAAACATGCCGTATGGGCCACCGTCGGTGTGGCCGTGCTGCTGTTTTTTGCGGTGGAACCGCTGGCGGCGCTGATTTTACAGGCAATGACAGGTCTGGCCGCCGCAGGGCTGTATTCCACGGACGGTATCCCGGTGGAGCTGTTTTACGCCGTGGTGGGACTGCTGCCGGTGGTGATGCTGCTGCGGATGGGGCTGTATGTGGGGCTGATCCTGTATCTGGGAGAAAAGAAATTAGATTATATCGCGTAAGGGAGGTGATTCCGTGCAGTTTGACAACGGGTTACCCATTTATTTGCAGATCGTAAAGGAAATGACCCTGCGGGCCTTGTCCGGCGCCATGGAGCCCGGTGAGAAGATACCCCCGGTGCGGGAGCTGGCGGCCCAGTTCGGCGTCAATCCCAATACCATGCAGCGAGCCATGGTGGAAATGGAGCGAGACGGGCTGGTCTATACGGAACGGACCAGCGGGCGTTTTCTGACGAAAGAGGAACAGGTGCTGGCGGAAAAGCGGAAGGCCTTCGCCAGAGAGGAAACAAAAAAATATCTGGACTATATGAAAAAGATCGGCTTTACAACGGAAGAAGTGGCCGCTTATGTAAAAGCTTTGGGCGAGAAAGGGGAGGAAACAACATGAGTTTACTGGAGATCAAAAATCTGGAACACCGTTACGGGAACCATACGGTGCTGGCAGGCTTGCATCTGACGCTGGAGGAAGGCGAGATCATTGGTCTGCTGGGCCCCAACGGCGTAGGCAAGACCACGCTCATGAAGATCATCTGTGGTCTGATTCAGACCTATGACGGCAGTGTACTGGTCAACGGCGCGCCGGTAGGCATCGGCAGCAAATCCATTATTTCCTATCTGCCGGAGCGGACCTATTTTCGAAAAAGCGAGAATATCCGCAGCGCCATTGGTATGTTCCGGGATTTCTACGCTGATTTTGATGAGAAAAAGGCCATGGAAATGGCTATGGATCTGAATCTGGATTCCAAGCAGAAAATCGGCACCATGTCCAAGGGCATGCAGGAAAAATTACAGCTGGTATTTGTGATGAGCCGCCGGGCAAAGCTTTTTGTGCTGGATGAGCCGCTGGGGGGCGTGGACCCTGCGACCCGGGATTATATCCTCCATACCATTTTGAGCCAGTATACGGAAAACAGCTCCATACTGCTGTCTACCCATCTGGTCCATGATGTGGAGCAGATTTTCGACCGGGCGGTGTTCCTGAAAAACGGCAGAGTCTTTTTGAATGAACAGGTGGATATTCTCCGGGCAGAAACGGGGATGTCTCTGGATCAGTATTTCCGGGAGGTGTATCGGTAATGTTGGGGAAGGTAATCAAGCATGATTTGCGGGCGTGCAGTCCCTTGTACGGCGTGGCCTGCGTCATTTCGCTGATATTCGCTCTGGCGGCTGTCCTCAACCGCTCAGGCAACAATGATTTTTCCTATTTAAGAACAGCCCCTTTTTTGATTACGGGCTGCACTGTGGCCATTCTGGTGCTGGTGATCCTGTTTCTGGTCCATACGGCCCTGCGCTACCAAAGAAGTATGTACGGCGATGAAGGCTATCTGACCTTTACCCTGCCGGTGCGCGCGACGGAGCTGATAGTGGGGAAGTTTATTGCCGCAGCTGTCTGGGGTTTTATCATTTGGCTGCTGTGCGGCCTGCTGTGCTTTTCCATTTTGTACGGCGCTGTAGCGCCGTCGGCAACAGAGCAGTTCTGGAATGAGGTGCGAAATGTTTGGGCGATGGCGGATATACGGAACACATTGCTTTTGGTGGCAACTACTCTGCTTTTGGGCATCTTGGAGCAGATCGCGGTAATTTATCTGGCGGTGACACTGGGCCATCTGCCCTGCTTCCGCCGGGCCAACGGCATATTGACGCTGGTATTTTATTTTGGCATTACCTTTGCGGAAGGCAAGATTACAGAACTGATCCCTATGCTTTCTCAGGATGCGCTGGAAAGCAGTCTGAACTATATGATTGATCTGGTAGATGTCTTGGCTTTTTCCAGAGAACTTCAGTCTTTCTTTCTACCTTCCATGGTGGCCATTCTTTGTTTTACAGTAATATATCTGGTGATTTCGGGAATTCTGGTAAAAAAATATACTTCTTTGCAGTAAGGAAAAGCGGCTTCGCAGACCAAAGGTCTGTGGAGCCGCTTTGTTAAGGGGAAGAAGTAGAAAGAATGTGATTTTGTATGGGGGAGAATCACACCCTTCGAGAACAGTATGTCCGTCTTTGAAAAAGTTATACCTCCCATAGCAAAATAATTTAAAGAATAACAATTATTATTTAATATAAATTATTGACATATGTGGGAAACTCTGCTACACTAAAAACAACAAATAGGATAAACAGCAATTTACCGGATAGAATAAAAATAACGAAGGAGGAATTTTTTATGATGCAGATTAAGGCAGACGCCTTTCAGAAGGAAGTAATGGAAAGCAAGGTACCGGTACTGGTGGACTTTTTCGCGACATGGTGCGGCCCCTGCCAGATGATGGGCCCTGTGCTGGAACAGCTCCAGGCGGAATACGGCGAAAAGGCGAAGGTCGTGAAGGTAGATATTGACCAGGCCATGGAACTGGCGCAGAAATATAAAGTCATGAGTGTACCCAATATGATCTTTTTTAAGGACGGCAAAGTGGCAGACAGCGTGATCGGTGCGGTACCTGCCAACGTTCTGAAGGAAAAAATGAACCAACTGCTGTAATCAGAAAAGCGTCTTTGTATGACAAATGTCTGCAAAGACGCTTTTTTCAGAAATAAGTCACAAAAAAGAATGTATTTCAAAAAAAACACAAGGCACTTTTTCCATTGACGAAAGCAGGAAAAAAGTGGTATCTTTTTCTTGCGACTTGTTCGCGAATCAATACAAGGAGAGTCAGAGATATGGACACTGTAAAATTCCGTACAAATACATATGGTATTGTGCTCCTAATTAGCGCTATTTGCGTGATCCTGCTGGGTTACTGTTGAAATAGGGCTGATTTGGCATGCGGAAAAAATTGTTCCGGTCTTTGGCGGAAAACATGGTTTTCCAAAAGAAAAAGGATTCGGCAAAAACGGTTCCCTGCAAGTCAGCGGGGAACCTTTTTTTATGGATTGATCCAAGAGACGAAAGAGAAAGCTGCCTGATCTGCAAAAGACAAAAACAAAAAAATACAAAAGATAAAACAAGAAAAGCTACAAAAGACAAACACCAGAAAACACCATACCAAAGAAAAAACAAACAAATTTTACAAAAGACAAAACGCAGAAAAAAGACACCAAAGATACCCGGCGGACAAAATCCCGCCAAATTTCAAAGAGCAGGCACTTTGCCGTTCTCAAAACGGCAAATTCCTCTTTCCAAAAGGACAGCAGAACGCTGTCCTTTTTTATCTGCGCCCGCCTTCGTTGACAAAGATCCGAAAGCGTACTATAATGACAGCAGAATGCGAAGGGAGCTCTTAGAGGAGAGCTGAGAGGAAAAATGTGATTTTTCGACCTTTTGACCTGATTTGGACAATGCCAACGGAGGGACGCGGGGCGGGTTTTCCCGTCCGGGCGAAGACGACGATGGATTTCCAGGGGAGATCCTTTTTTTTATGGATTTCCGGCGGTTGGCAGGAGACAGGCAGAAGCAAAAGCAAAAGCGCAGAGCAAAGGAGGCAGTAACCTATGAGAACAGGCGGTGATATTTTAGGGGCCTTTCCCCAGCTGATGGCCAATGTGCGGGAGAAAGAGCCTATTGTACAGGCCATTACCAATTTTGTAACAGTCAATGACTGCGCCAACATCATTCTGGCGTCAGGCGGTTCCCCTACCATGGCCCACGAGGTGGACGAGGTGGCGGAAGTGGCTTCTGTCGTACAGGGCCTTGTGATGAATATGGGCACCATGGAGGATGTACCGGCTATGCTGGTGGCCGGAAAAGCGGCCAATGAGGCAGGCGTGCCGGTGGTGCTGGACCCTGTGGCCGTAGGGGCGACCTCCCTGCGCCGGGCCGGCGGCAAAAAACTGCTGGAAAACGTGCGTTTTTCCGTGATCCGGGGCAATACCTCCGAGATCAAGCACCTGGCTCTGGGGACAGGCTCTACCAGAGGCGTAGACGCGGCGGAAGAAGATAAGATTACAGAGAACAATTACAGGGCCTTCGGCAGAATGGCAAGGGATATGGCCAGAAAGACAGGCGCCGTCATTGCCATTTCCGGCGTTATCGACATCATTGCTTCTGGAGACCGTGTTTTTGCCCTGCGCAACGGCGACGCCATGATGAGCCGTATCACCGGCAGCGGCTGTATGCTGACGGCACTGCTGGGGGCGTACTGCGGCGGCAACCCGGACCATATTCTGGAGGCGGCTGTCTGTGCTGTGGCCCTCATGGGGGTCAGCGGCGAGATCGCCAGAGAGAAAACCCAGGCCCAGGGCGCAGGTACACTGACCTTCCGTACCCATCTGGTGGATACGGTAAGCCTGCTGGACGCGGAAACATTACAGAACAGAACGAGACTGGAGGAGTTGGACTTGGCAGAAAAAGCAACGAAAGAATCCATGAAGCTCTACGCCATTACAGACCGCAGCTGGCTGAAGGGCAGAACGCTCCATGATGTGACAGAAGAGGTGCTGGCGGCTGGCGCGACCTTTTTGCAGATCCGGGAAAAGGAGCTGGACAGAGCATCCTTTTTGGCGGAGGCCAAGGACCTGGCGGCTCTGGCGAAGAAATACCATGTGCCCTTTGTGGTCAATGACGATATTGATATTGCGCTGGAAAGCGGCGCCGACGGCGTCCATGTGGGCCAGAGCGATATTGTGGGTAAGGACGTGCGCGCCCTCATCGGCCCGGACAAGATTCTGGGGATTTCCGCCAATACGGTGGAAACAGCGGTCAAGGCCCAGGAAAGCGGCGCCGACTATATCGGCGTAGGGGCGGTATTCCATACGGATACCAAAAAAGACGCCCAGTCTTTGACCAATGAGGAACTGCTGGCCATCTGCAAGGCGGTGACCATTCCTGTGGTGGCCATCGGCGGCATCAATGAAAATAACGTGATGCAGCTGAAGGGCAGCGGCATTGACGGCGTTTCCGTCATCTCCGCTATTTTCGCCAAAGAGCATCCCGGCGAAGCGGCGAAGCATCTGCTGGCAAAGGTAGAGGAAATGCTGGGAGAATAAAATCATTTGAGACAGAAAAAAGGGAATTTCCTGTGTGTCAGGAAATTCCCTTTTCTATTTTTACCGATTAACCATCAGCCGTTTCAGAGCGTCGTTCAGCCCTTCGATGGTTAAATCGTGCATATCAAATTCCTTGTTGATGATATCGTAGGTCTTGGCCCACCAGCCGCCCCAGTGAGGACGTTCCGAGGGATTCAGCCAGACCATATGGGGATATTTTTCCCGGAACCGGGTCAGCCACTCCATGCCGGAGGTCTTGTCCCGGACGCCGTAGCTGTAATAACTGCCGTCCAGAAGCTCCGAAGGCTCCATTTGCGCATCGCCCACGATAATGACCTTATACTCGCTGCTGAGATTTTTCAGAATCCATTCTGTGGGGATCACGGATTTCGGCAGGAGACGAGGGTCCTTGTATACTTTGGAGTAGATGCAGTTATGGAAATAGAATACCTGCAAATCCTTGAAATGGTTGGACTTGCTGACGGCCTGGAACAATGCGGAGCAGAGCCGGCTGTAATAATCCATGGAGCCGCCGCTGTCCATCAGCAGCAGGACCTTGACCGTATTTTTTCTGGGCCGTTCATAGACCACCTGTAAATTCCCGGCGTTGTCGCAGGTTTCCCGGATGGTGCCGTCGATGTCAAATTCTGTTTTGGCGTCCTCCGCCCGGGAGGAGAACTGCCGCAGTCTGCGGAAGGCCATCTGGAACTGACGGGTATCCAGCGTATTGTCATGACGGAAATCCCGGAATTTTCGCTCGCTGGCCACCTGAAAGGCCCGCTTCTGGCCGCCTTCGCCGCCTACACGGATGCCCCGGGGACTGAAGCCGTTGTTGCCGAATACGGAAACGCCGCCGGTGCCTACCCAGTAGCTGCCGCCGTTGTGTTCTTCCTTCTGTTCCTCCAGACGCTCCAGAAACATTTTCTGGATCTCCTGCTGGGAAAGCCATTGATTCTGCATGGCACGCTCCATGTCAAACTCGCTGCCGGGCTTTTCCTTGGGATTTTCCAGCCAGTCCAGAAGCTCCTGGGGCAGATCGTCCGTTATGGGCATATCCTTGAAAAATTCCAGAAAAGCGCCGTCGAATTTATCAAAGTCCGCCTCGCTTTTGACTAATATACTGCGGCAGAGATAGTAAAAGCCTGTGAAAGAAGAACCGTGGAGTCCCTTGTCCAGTGCCTCGATCAGAGACATCCACTCGTTCAGGGAGACTTTTAGGCCTCTTGCCCGCAGCAGATAGAAAAATGCTGTAAACATAGAATCACCTGCTTATCGTAAATAGCGGTTCAGAGTGTCCAGATCTTCGTTTTTCTTCAGCAGGACCCCTGCGAAGGGAACGGTCTGGCGGATTCTGTCGGGGTCGATGCCGCCCAGTACCAGCGCGTGAATCCAGTCGATGACTTCGGAGGTGCTGGGTTTTTTCTGGATGCTGTACAGCCCTCTGATCCAGTAAAAGGTCTCCAGCACCTGCTCCAGCAGATGCTCCTCCACATGGTCGAAGTGTACCTTGATGATTTCCTCCATCTGCTGCGCATCGGGGAATTCGATATAGTGGAAGATGCAGCGGCGCAGGAAAGCGTCGGGCAGTTCTTTTTCCGCGTTGGAGGTGATGATGACGATGGGACGGCGTTTCGCCTTTACGGTCTCCTTCGTTTCAGGGATATAAAATTCCATTTTGTCCAGCTCCCACAGCAGGTCATTGGGGAATTCCAGATCCGCTTTATCGATTTCGTCAATGAGCAGGATCACCTGTTCCTCGGAGGAAAAGGCTTCCCCCAGCTTACCCAGCTTTACATATTTGGCAATATCGTCTACGCCTTCGTTGCCGAACTGGCTGTCATACAGACGCTGTACTACGTCATAGACATACAGGCCGTCCTGGGCCTTTGTGGTGGACTTGATATTCCAGATGATGAGTTTCTTGCCCAGAGCCTCGGAGATGGCCTCCGCCAGCATGGTCTTGCCGGTGCCGGGCTCCCCTTTGATGAGCAGGGGCTTTTCCAGCGCCATGGCAATATTTACAGAACGCATCAGCTCTTCGCTGGCAACGTAATTTTTACTTCCTTCAAATTTTGAGGTCATGTCAAACCGCCTTTCTTTTCGTTATATGGCTAATATTGTAGAGAAGGGGTGGTCCCTTGTCAATAAAAAAACCGCCGGAAGGCGGGAAAATAGCGCAAAACACAAAAAAACAGCAGGAATTTTTGCCCTTCCTGCTGCTCCGCCCTTTTGTTATCTTACGTCCAGGCCCGCCAGTCTGGCCATTTCCAGAATAGACTGCTTGGATACTTTTTTCCCCTTGTAGTCGATGAGCTCGTCCATACTGCCTGTGAAAATATCCGCCGGTTCGTATTTTTTCAAGATAATGGTATTTTCCTCTACGAAGATCTCCAGGGAGTCCTTGATCTCAATCCCCATATTTCGGCGCAGTTCGATAGGCAGTACCACCCTTCCCAGCTCGTCTACTTTACGTACAATTCCAGTTGATTTCATATTGTTTCCTCCCTGCCTTTCAGCATTTATTTTCTTAACAGAATTTTAACACACAAAAAGAGAAAACACAATACAAATCTGGAAAAAACTGTATATTTCCGGTAATATTTGTCTCACAACACGCATAGACTTGCCTGAGGGGGGAGAATATGCTGAATGTGATCTGGGGATTTTTTTTGATCGGCGGCATTCTGACAGGGGCCTTTCTGGGCAGGATGGATCTGGTGACCAATGCCGTCATTGATGGGGGCCGCAGCGCTTTGGAGCTGGCTTTTGCCATGGCCGGCGTAGTGGCGGCATGGGCCGGGGTGCTGCGAATCGCCGAGAAGGCGGGAATGATCGAGCTGTTGTCAGAGAAGATGGGACCTTTTCTGGACTTCCTGTTCCCGCAGGTGCCGCGGGATCATCCCGCCCGCAGATATATCGCCGCCAATTTCGCCGCCAATTTTCTGGGGCTGGGCTGGGCGGCCACACCGGCAGGGCTTCTGGCCATGAAGGAGCTGGCGAAGCTGAACCGGCAGAGGGTGCGGGCCAGCAACGCCATGTGCATGTTTCTGGTGGTGAATATGTCCTCCTTGCAGCTGGTGACGGTAAATATCATCGCTTACCGTGCGGAATATGGTTCCGCCGCGCCGGCGGAGATCGTAGGGCCGGGCATCGCCGCTACCCTGCTGACAACGGTGGTGGGAATATTTCTGGCGAAAATTCTGGAGGGGAGGGAGAAGTCATGAAGGCACTGCTGGTGCTCTCCAATTTTATCATTCCTGTAACGGTGCTGGTGATTGTGGTTTTTGGGGCCCTCAGACGGGTAAATCTGTACGAAGCCTTTCTGGAAGGGGCAAAAACGGGCCTTCAGACGGTGGTGGATATTCTGCCGACACTGATTGGCCTGTTTGTGGCGGTGGAGGTACTGCGGGCCGGCGGCCTTCTGGAACTCCTGACGACACTGCTGACGCCGCTGGAGGCGTGTCTGGGCTTTCCCGCCGCTTTGGCGCCCCTGACGCTGGTGCGGCTGGTGTCCTCCTCGGCGGCGGTGGGGCTGCTGATGGAGCTGTTTGCCGACTATGGCCCCGATTCCTTTCTGGGGCGGGCGGCTTCGGTGATGATGTGCTGTACGGAAACGGTGTTTTATACCATGAGCCTGTATTTTTTGTCTGTGAAGGTGACGAAAACGAGACATACGCTTTTGTGCGCTCTGGCGGCGAATTTTGTCGGTGTTTGGGCGGCTTTGGCGATCACAGGCTGGGTCTTTGGAAAATGAGGTTTGAAAAATAGGCCGCCGTGGGCTATAATAGTAAAATATGAGATTGGGAATACCCCGTTGAAAGAAAGTACTGGCTTTTTTGCAAAGAGGGAAGGGTTCGTATGAAAAAAATGCTATTATGCGTCCTGACGGCGGCGCTGTTGGGCCTTTGCGGCTGCGGCGGGCAGGAGGAGGAAGTGTTCTCCCTGACGGCGGAGCAGCAGGAAAAATATACACAGATCATTGACGATGTGACAGAAGAATTCTACTGGACCTATGACAGAGACAGTCTGGTCTTTTCTCAGGCCGTTGTGCCGGAGAATACAGAGGAAAACGCAAGACTGTTTACTGCCAGCGCGGACTGCGAGTACAGTCTTTCCGCGAAAGCGGAATCGGACGCCGTTCTGGCTACGGCGGCACTGCTGCATTACAACGGCGATCAGGCGGGACAGCTGATCTGTTATTTTACGGGCGGCAGTTTGTCCGGTATCTGCTATCAGGGCGGCTATGACAATGGATATTACAGTCTCCAGGAGCGGAACCCCTTCCTTTCTGACGGGGGCTTTACGGCTTACGAGACATGGACGGGTATGCATCCCGGTTTTGACCAGTCGGCGGCCAACTTCCCGGCGGAGGGCTTCCTTTCCGTAGGGAAAGACGCTTCCGGCAATACGCTGTGTGTCTCCTTACAGGACGGGACCGTACAGATTTATCGTTACAGCGGCGGGGTTTTGCGGCTGTGGCGGACGCTGCACTTCGGCAGCGGTCTGGAGGCTACCTCCGCGGTCTTTTTGGACGGAGAGGGCGGCAGCCGTCTGGCGGTGCTGCTGTCCAGCATTACGGAGACAGAACCGGCGGAAGGCAGTGAAGGCGGCGAAATCGCTACCATCCGGTCGGAGAAAATCGTGTTTTATGATGAAGATATGCAGCTGACGGAAACGGAGATCCCACTGGAATCTGTCCGGGCCGGCGCTCTGGCCTGGGACGAGGGTACGCTGCTGCTTTCCGTGGACCAAAGCGTGCAGTTCTACACAGAGGGCGCCGAGGGCTGGCAGCGGGGAGAAACCGTCAGACTGAAGCATCGGGCCGAGTACATCCATATTACAGACTTGGACGGCGACGGCACGAAGGAATATTTGATGAGCGATGGCATGGATCTGTATTTGTACCACAGAAACGGCGATGCCTTCCGTCAGATCTGGTCTACCCATCTGGGGGTGGAAAGCCTGTATGGCCCCATTACCAGCGGCGACCTGAACGGAGACGGCGTAAAGGAAGTCTATGTCTGCGATATGACCGGCACCACCATCCGTTATCTTCTGACGGAAAAGGGGCTGCGTTCCTCCAATGAGGATATTGAATACGGCCAGTGCATCTATCCCTGCGACCTGAACGCCGACGGGAAGGACGATTACTGGTTTATCGCCGACAGCATCCAGCGGCAGGGATATTTGTGCGTTGCCGCGGAAGAAACGGAGTAACGAGTTTATGGAAGAAAAGATCAGATTTATGGAGGAGGCCCTGCGGGAGGCGGAGAAAGCCCTGGAAATGGGAGAAGTACCCATTGGCGCCGTTATGGTGCGCCAGGGAGAGATCATCGCCCGGGGCCATAACCTGCGCAATACCCAAAAAAATCCTCTGCGCCACGCGGAGATCGACGTCATCAACGAGGCGGCGGCCATTGTAGGGGACTGGCGGCTGGAGGACTGCGTCCTCTATGTGACTATCGAGCCTTGTCCCATGTGTGCCGGTGCCATTGTGCAGGCCCGCATCCCCAAGGTGGTATTCGGCGCCAGAAACAGCAAGGCGGGCTGTGCCGGCTCTGTGCTGGATGTGCTCAATGAGCCTAAGCTGAACCATCAGGTGGAGGTAGAGGAAGGCATTCTGGCGGAAGAGGCCGGCGCGCTGATGAAACGGTTTTTCCAGCGGTTCCGCAAGAACAAAAAGCCGGAGGAAAGCCTTTCCTGAGGGAAATTTTCCCCTCCGCCATTGACAGAACGGCCCGGGCCGTGTATACTGGAAAGGCATTTTACATTGGTTTCAAATTTCCGTGCTAGCCGGGGTGGTAGCGGTACCCTGTACCCACAATCCGCTATAGTGGGGGTGACGTTTGCTTTCGGCGCAGAATTTGGCAGCCTGCCCTTTGGAAGGGATGTTGAAGTTCAAGTCTTGCACAACAGGAGCCTGTGAACCGTGTCAGGGTCGGAAGGCAGCAGCACTAAGCAGTCTACTTCTGTGTGTGTCAAGGGTGCTTGGATGGAGTTTCGGAAGGAGGTAACGTGTTGGAGACTGCGACAACAGCAAATGCACGGATTCCTATAAAAATAAAAGGATGGAACGGGAAGGACCTGCTCTGTCCTTTTTTTGTTTGGGGATGGAAAAGGAGCCTGCCGGTGTGATATAATAATACAATTAGGATTCTGCCGGGAAACGGCCAAACCCAGGGAGGGAGCATCATGTCTTATACGGCCTTATACAGAAAATTCCGGCCCAACGTCTTTGCCGGCGTGGTGGGCCAGGACCATATTGTAAAAACATTGAAAAACCAGATGAAAACGGGACGTGTCTCCCACGCCTATCTGTTCTGCGGCACCAGAGGCACCGGCAAGACCTCCACGGCGAAGATCTTTGCCCGGGCCATCAATTGCCTGCATCCCACAGAGGAGGGAGAGCCCTGCAATCAGTGCGAGGTCTGTCAGGCCATTCTGGCGGGGCGCAGCGTCAACGTCATGGAGATCGACGCCGCCTCCAACAACAGCGTGGAAAATATCCGGGAAATCCGGGAGGAGGTCAAATATCCCCCTACGGAAGGAACTTATAAGGTCTATATTATCGACGAGGTGCATATGCTTTCCAACAGCGCCTTTAACGCGCTGCTGAAAACACTGGAAGAGCCTCCGGCCCATGTGATCTTTATTCTGGCGACTACAGACCCTCAGAAGGTGCCCGCCACCATTTTGTCTCGGTGCCAGCGTTTCGACTTCCGGCGCATCACCGCCGACGACATCACCCATACCCTGATGGGCTATCTGGCGGAGGAGGGACAGCAGGCCACGGAAGAGGCGGTGCGTTATGTGGCCCAGCTGGCGGACGGTTCTCTCCGGGACTCCCTCAGTATTCTGGACCAGTGCCTGGCCTTTTTCAGCGGCGAGGAAGTGACGCTGGAGAAGGTACAGGATGTGGTGGGCGCCGTAGACAAGAGCGTATTTTTTGAGATGACCGATGCCCTGGCGGCAAAAGACGCCGCAAGAGCCATGGAACTGGTGGAGGAAATGCTTTTAAGCGGACGGGACATCCGCCAGTTTCTGACGGAGCTTCTGGTTCATCTGCGCAACCTTTTGGTAACAACGGCGGTGCCTGACCCGGCGGCCATACTGGAGTTGTCGGCGGAAAACGCCGAACGTCTGCGGGAACAGGCGGCAAGGCTATCGGCGGAGGAACTGACCTTCTGGATCAGACGGTTTTCCGGCTTGCAGAGCGACCTGCGCTATGCCTCCAATGAGCGGATTTTGCTGGAGGTGGAACTGATCCGCCTTTGCTCTGACTGGGCGGAGCAGGATACGACGGCGCTGGCGGCCCGGATCGCAGGGCTGGAACGGCGTTTTGCGGAAGGGATTCCTGTGGCGGCCGCGGCGGCGCCGGCGGAAGCGCCTAAGAAGAAGGAAAAGCCCAAACGGAAGCCCCCGGCGCTGGACGAGGATAAAAAAGCCTTGCAGGAGCAGTGGCCTTCTCTGCGGACCCAGTTCGGGGACGCGGTGCTGCGGGGGGTGCTTTCCCGGGTGGAGATTGGATTCAAGGAGGACGATTTTGTCTATCTGGTCTGTGAGTATCCCGCTCTGGAGGAAATGGCGGAAAAATCTCTGGAGGAAATCGGACAGGGGCTGGAAAAGGCTCTGGGGAAGACCTTCCAGCTGAAAACCACCGACAAGGCGTCCTATGAAGCGTGGCGGGAGGCCACCTACGGCGAAACGAAAGACGCGGACCAGGCACAGGAGGATGCCGACTGGGGCAGTCTTATGGGCACATATTTCGCCGATGCGGATATGGAACCGTAAAAAGCCTTGCGAAAACAGCGGGGTTTATATAAAATAGAAAAGAATGAAACGAAATCACATTTTTTAGGAGGATAACGATATGGCAAAAGGCGGATTTGGCGGCATGGGCGGCATGAACATGAACAACCTGATGAAACAGGCCCAGAAAATGCAGAAACAGATGGCGGCCCTGCAGGAAGAACTGAACGAAAAGACACTGGAGATGACCAGCGGCGGCGGTGCCGTAAAAGTAGTGATCTCCGGCAAAAAAGAAATCAAGGAACTGAAGATCAATCCCGACGTGGTAGACCCTGATGATGTGGAAATGCTGGAGGATCTGGTGCTTTCCGCAGTCAATGAGGCCATTCGTCAGGCGGATGAGATGTACAACAACGCCATGGGCAAGCTGACCGGCGGCATGGGCGGTATGTTCTGATAAAAGAGGGATAGCATGAATTATTACGGAAATCCCATTACCCGGCTCATTGAACAGCTTTCGGCGCTGCCGGGCATCGGCGGGAAGTCGGCCCAGCGGCTGGCCTTCCATATCATCCATATGCCCGAGGAAAAGGTGGACGCTCTGGCGGAGGCCATTCTGGCGGCGAAAAAACAGGTGCGCTACTGCTCCGTCTGCTGCAATCTGACAGATGAGGACCCTTGTCCCGTCTGCGCCAATCCCAAGCGGGACCAGCGGACCATTATGGTGGTGGAGGACCCCAGAGATATGGCGGCCTATGAGCGGACCAAGGAATACCACGGCACCTATCATGTGCTCCATGGGGCCATTTCTCCCATGACCGGCGTTGGCCCTCAGGATATCCATATCCCGGAACTGCTGCGGCGCATTGACGGCAGTGTAGACGAGGTGATTCTGGCTACCAATCCCAATGTGGAGGGGGAGGCTACGGCCATGTATCTGAGCCGTCTGCTGAAGCCGCTGGGCGTCAAGGTGACCCGCATCGCCAACGGCGTGCCTGTGGGCGGCGATCTGGAATATGTGGACGAGGTCACTCTTTCCAGAGCGCTGGAAGGCAGAAGGGAAATGTAAAAAGAAAGCAAAAAAAGCTGAGAAAGAATTTCTTTCTCAGCTTTTTGTATTTCAGGCCGTTTTCTTTTTCTTTCCCAGCCGGGGGAAGATCTCGAAGGTCTTGTAGGGCAGTACCAGAATCAGAAGAGAACCGATGCCGATGGCGCCTGCCAGCTTGAAGCCCGTCAGGGCGTTGGAGTAGGTGGAGAGGATATTCCCCGCGATGGCCGCCTGCATGGTTTTATAGACCGCCGCCCCGGGCACCAGAGGAAGGACGCCGGGGATATGGTACAAAATAGAGGGCGCCTCTCTGTGATAGGAGAGGAATCTTGCCACTGCCGTAACGGCCATGGTAGCCACCAAAGTGGCGGAAACGGCGCCGCCGGTTCTAACATAGACCAGCATATACACAAACCAGCCCAAAAAGCCGTTGATGCCGCAGCAAAGGAGCTCTTTTCTCGGCGCGTTGCAGACAACGGAGTAACCGGCACAGGCCAGCAGGGAAAAGAAGGACTGGAACAGGATGTCCTGCATGGTGAATTCTGTCATAAAATCATACCTCCTGTAAGAATCAAAGTGGGAAAATACTCAGTACCATGGCGACGCCGCCGGCGATGGCACAGGCCACCAGCAGGGTTTCCATAAGCTTGGAACTGCCGCTGATGAAGTTGCCCTCCAGCAGATCACGGATGGATTTTGTCATGGTAATGCCCGGCAGAAGAGGCATGATGCTGCCGACGATAATCATATCCATCTGGGCCTGAGGAAAGACCAGACAGAACAGGCAGGTAAACAGCCCCGTCAGTACGCCGCCGGCGAAGGAGCTGAAGAAATAGGGCGCTTTCCATTTGCCGTTCCATAATACCATCAGCCCCAGAATCATGCCGATGATAAAGGCGGCGACGCCGTCCAGAAAAGTCCCCTGATATACCATGGTAAAGCCGCCGGAGGTGATGCCGTAGCCCAGAACCCGCCATAGAGGCGGAAAAGACGGAGCGAACTGGATCTCCGCCATGCGCTGGGTGGCCTGGGGCAGGGAAATCTCCCCCGCCACAAAGGAACGGCTCATGGAATTGACGGCGCAGATTTTCTCGAAATTAACGGAGCGGTCCTGCACGCCTCTGGCCATGGACAAAGGCCCCTTGACCTCTCTGGGCAGGCTGACAATGAGCATGGTCGACATAGCCAGGGCTTCGATTTTTTCTCTGCCGCTGACGGATAAAATCCGCAGCATGGTATCCTGTACCCGCTGGGTCTCGGCGCCGGATTTGAGCATGACCTCCCCCGCGTCCAGAGCCAGATTTAACAACTCTGTATCATAATCCACTGTTTTCTCCTCCTGCAAACTGATTTCATCTTTCTTGTCATACCTAAGTGTATTCTTTTTTCGGAAAATGTAAAGTGAATTTTCTGTAAAATTATTTCGCCTGCGAAGTATTTTTTTTGTGCGAAGCGGCGGGGCGGGATTCGTTGTATACAAAAAAATGGTTTACACTGGTTTTGATTTGTACTATAATAAATGAAACTGAATAGACAAGCTGGGGGTGCTGCCGTAAGGCGGCTGAGAGGAGATTTCCAACCCTTTGAACTTGATGTGGTTAGGACCAACGGAGGGAAGCAGTCAAAAAAAGAAAAGAGGTATCCTTTTCCCTGCGGGGGAAAGGATTTTTTTATGGAAAAAAGGAGGCAAAGCCATGAAATTGACACAGCGGCTTTATGAAAGCGTAAAGGAGATCTGGCAGGGCTATTTAGAGCAGCCCTTTGTGAAGGAGCTGGCGGAGGGGACGCTGGACCCGGCCAAATTCCGGTTTTATATGATCCAGGATTATCGCTATCTTCTCCAGTACGCCAAAGTATTTGCTCTTGGTGTGGCAAAAGCGGAAGATGAGGAACTGATGCGGCGTTTTGCCTGTATGGTCCATGACGTGCTGGACGGCGAGATGAAGGTACATAAAAGCTATATGGCCCGGCTGGGTATTACGGAAGAAGAGGTGGCGGCGACAAAGACCGCTTTGGATAACCAGTCCTATACCTCCTATATGCTGGATGAGGCCTATAAGGGCGGTTGTCTGGAAATTTTGATGTCGGTGCTGGCCTGCGCCTGGAGCTATCAGGTTATCGGGGAGCACCACGCGACGATCCCCGGCGCTCTGGAACATCCCCTCTACGGCGAATGGGTACAGGGCTACTGCAGTGCGGAATACCGTGCCAGCACCCAGGAGATCATCGACTGTGTGGATGCGCTGGGGGCGGACATTACGCCGGAGCGGGAAGCGGCCCTGACGGAGATTTTCGTAAATTGCAGCCGCTATGAGACAAAATTCTGGGATATGGCTTACGCCATGGAAATGTAAGCGAAGGGAGCGACAAAAGCCATGCTGCGATTTGAAAACGTATCCTTTCGCTATGCCGAGGATGATTTCAGCATGATGGAGCACCTGAATTTTCAGGTAGAGGAGGGCGAGTTCGCCACCATCATCGGCGCCAGCGGCTGCGGTAAAAGCACTATTTTCCGCCTCATCAACGGACTGGAAAAATTACAGCAGGGGCGGATTCTGGTGGATGAGCGGCCGGTGCAGGAACTGAAAAATTACAGTGCCTTTATGCCCCAGAAGGACCTGCTGTTCCCCTGGCGGACCATAGAGAAGAATATCTGTCTGCCCATGGAACTGGCGAAGGTGCCTAAAGCGGAGCAGGAGACGAAATGCAGGGAAGTGCTGGAACAGGTGGGGCTGTCGGCCTACGCCAAAAAATACCCCAAGGACCTTTCCGGCGGTATGAAGCAGAGGGTGGCCTTTGCCCGGACGCTCCTTTCCGGGGCGGATCTGCTGCTGCTGGACGAGCCTTTCAGCGCGCTGGATTATCTGACCAGAGTGGATATGCAGGAATGGCTTCTGCATCAGTGGGAGCATTATCATAAAACGATTTTGTTTATTACCCACGACGTGGAAGAGGCCGTATTTTTGTCCAAAACCATTTTTATCATACAGGACAGACCCTTTTCCAAAATGGAACGGGTGGAAGTGCCGCTGTCCTATCCCAGAAACCGGGAGGATCTGAAGCGGCCGGAGATTGTGGAGCTGAAGGAACAGCTCATTGAGAAACTGAGAAGGAGCGTGAGTCTATGAGAAAGCATTTGCCCGCCCTGATTTTGGCGGCGGCGCTGCTGGTTTTGTGGCAGATCATTGCCGGTATCATTGACGCCGCCTATATTCTGCCTTCTCCCACACAGATTTGTGTGCGGCTGTGGGAACTGCGGGAGCCGCTGTTTCTGGTCCACCTGCCCGCTACCATGAGTGTGACGGGGCTGGGCCTTCTGATTTCCATTGTGCTGGGGATCTCTCTGGCGGTGGCCATGGACGGAAGCCCCCGCATAGAGCGGGCGCTGTATCCTGTCATTGTGGCCTCCCAGACCATTCCCACCACGGCTATCGCGCCGCTGTTTATCCTCTGGTTTGGCTATTCCATCTGGAGCAAGGTGCTGGTGACCATACTGATTACATTTTTTCCCATTGCCATTACGGTCTTTGACGGTTTTAAGGCAACGAAGCGGGAGATGGAGGAACTGCTTCTGACTTATGGAGCCTCCAGAAAGGATGTATTTTTCAAGCTGAAACTGCCTACGGCCCTGCCAAATTTCTTTTCCGCCATTAAAATGGCCATCCCCATGAGTGTCATTGGGGCAGCCATCGCCGAATGGCTGGGGGCGCAGGAAGGACTGGGCTATTTCAGCAAACGCATGATGACGCAGCTGGATGGTGCGGGCGTATTCGCGCCTGTGGTGCTGCTTTCCGCCGCGGCCATGATCGCCGTGGGGATCGTTACCGTCCTGGAATATCAACTGATCCATTGGAGAAAGGAGATCTGAACACATGAAAAAGAAACTGCTTGCACTGCTGATGGCGGGCGTCATGGTCTTTGGACTGGCGGCCTGCGGCGGAACGGACACGGGAGAGGAAACGGCCGATGCCAGCGAAAGCTCCCAGTTGGAGGATTTTACCATTGTACTGGACTGGTATCCCAATGCCATCCATACCTTCCTCTATAACGCCATGGAAAAAGGATATTTCGCGGAGGAGGGCCTGAACCTGGTCATCAATTTCCCCGCCAACACCAATGACGGCATTTCCCTGCCTGCCGCCGGCAAAGCGGACGCAGGTGTTTATTACTTACAGGATGCCATCCTTACTTCTGTGGAGGAGAATGTTCCCATCGTTTCCATCGGCGCGCTGACCCAGAGCGGCCTGAACGTGGTGATCTCCCAGAAGGAAAGCGGCATTGCGGAGGCGAAGGATCTGGAAGGCAAGAAGATCGGCTACGGCGGTACGGTGCTGGCGGAGGCCCAGATCGAGGCCATGCTGGAAAACGCGGGTCTGTCTGCCGATGCCTGCGAATATATTGACGTGGGCTTTGATCTGATGTCTGCCCTGACCACAGGACAGGTAGACGCTACCATCGGCAACATGGTCAACCATGAGGTGCCGCAGATGGAAGAAAACGGCTTTGACATCAATTATTTCTATGCGACGGATTACGGTGTGCCCCAGGTCTATGAGCTGGTATTTTTGGCAAACGCCGACGCTGTGGCGGAAAATCCGGAAAAATACCAGGCCTTCCTGCGGGCCTGCCAGAAGGGCTTTGCCGATATGAAGGCAGATCCGGAGGGCTCTTTGCAGACTTTGCTGAACAACCAGAATGAGGCGAACTTCCCTCTGTCGGAAAACGTGGAAAAACAGAGCATGGAAATGCTGCTGCCGGTTATGGAGACGGCGGACGCGCCTTTCCTGCATCAGGAGGTTTCCGTATGGCAGGAGAACGCCGACTGGATGTATGAAAGAGGAATTCTGAGCGAACCGGCGGATGTCAGTGGTTTGGTGGTAAATCTGCTGGAAGAGACACCGGCGGAATAAAAATATAGAGGAAAGTGTTTTTTCGTATCTTCCTGAGAAAACGAGAAGGCTAAAATCCTTATGAATGACATAGGATTTCAGCCTTCTTTTTTTGAGATTTTATTTGAAATGGTTTTTGAAGGGGAAGCTGCGTTCAGGACAGGTTTTTGGGGGTCGGATTTTGCGGCGGGAATTCCCGCCATTCGTTGAAATTTTTTCTGGGGGCAGATATAATAAAAGAAAGTTTTTGCGAAAAAAAGGAGGTGTCGCTGTGAAAGCGCTGATAACAGGAGCCACCGGCGGCATCGGTTCCGCTCTGGCGGAGGAGCTGGCCCAAAAAGGCGTCCATCTGATTCTGGCCAGCCGGAACGTGGCGCAGATGGAGGAAATGCAGAATCGGCTCCCGGCGCCTGTGGAGATTGTGGCGGTAGACCTGACCCGGCGGGAGGACTGCTATGCTCTCTATGAACGGGTAAAAAACAAAAAAGTGGATATCCTCATCAATAACGCGGGTTTTGGCGTTCTGGGCCATTTTTCTGAAACGGCGCTGGAAACGGAGCTGGAAATGCTGGCGCTGAATGTGGAGGCAGTCCATATTCTGACAAAGCTATTTCTGGCGGATTTTCGCCGGAGGAACAGGGGGTATCTCCTGAATGTGGCCTCCTCGGCGGGATTTCTGGCGGGCCCGGGCATGGCGGCCTATTACGCCGGGAAGAACTACGTCCTGCGCCTGACAGAAGCCATCCATGAGGAACTGCGGCAGGAGGGAAGCGCCGTCAGAATCTGCGCCCTTTGTCCGGGGCCGGTACAGACCGGGTTCCAGAAACGGGCGGGCATCCGGGCCGGGATGAAGGGGATTTCCCCGAAACAGGCCGCCCGGGCAGGACTGCGGGGGATGGTTCGGAATCAGGCCGTGGTACTGCCGGGAGTATCTACTAAGCTGGGCTATCTGGGGCAGAAATTTCTGCCGGAGGAACTGGTGCTGCGGATGACCTATGCCATTCAATCCAAAAAGAAAGGGTAAGCCTATGGATTTGCGAAAAACCATTGAGAAACAAAGGGGCTGGAAAAAGGTTCTGCTCCTGACCATACAGGGATACTTTACCAATCAGATTGGGCGGAACGCGGCGTCTATGACTTATTATCTGCTGTTTGCCCTGTTTCCTTTTCTGGTGCTGGTAACCTCCATTCTGGGGCTGCTGCAGCTGCCGATGATTTCGCTGGATGGGGAAATCGCCCGGTTTCTGCCGGATGATGTGGTGACACTGCTGAATCTGGCCATTGCCCATGTGACCCAGACCAGCAACAATACCATCCTGACTTTAGGGCTGGTATTTACGCTGTGGTTCCCCTATCGGGCCGTATCCAACCTGATGAGCTCCGTGGCGGCCATTTACGGCTGCGAGAAGGGAGAACCTCAGGGCCTGCGGACGGCAGGGCTGACACTGTTTACTCTGATTCTGATTCCGCTGATGCTGATTTTGCTGCTGATCGGCGGCAGGGTGCTGAATATTGTGGGGATGTTTATTCCCATATCGGAGGACTTTATTTCTGGCTGGACAAAGCTGCGTTTCCTGCCTATGGCGGCGGGGCTGCTGTTTTTGCTCTGCGCCATTTATTATCTGTCTCCGGCGGAAAAGCAGAAGGTGGAGTACGTGCTGCCAGGCGCGGCGGTTTCCGTAGGGGTATGGATCTTATTTTCTCTGGCCTTTTCCTACTATGTGGACCATATGGGGCGGTATTCCGTGATTTACGGTTCCATTGGCGTCATCATCGCCTTTCTGGTGTGGCTCAACTGCAGTGCCGCCACCATGCTCATGGGGGCGGTGTTCAATCAGGCCAGAAAGGTGGCCAGAAAGGAACAAACAGAGTATCATCAGGAAAAAAAATAACAGGCGGAAGCCTCTGAAAAGAGAGCGTTTCCGTCTGTTTTTGATACAAAAAAACGCCGGAGCAAAAGCCTTGCTCCGGCGTTCCGTCCCTGGCGGGATTCGAACCCACGGCCTTCCGCTTAGGAGCAAAACGCTTCACTGTCGACTTGCTGCTATGTAAGTCGATTTTTGTCGGTAATTGCTGAACTTTTTAAAGGTCCGAGCCGTTTTGTGTCCGACGCTGTCGCTAAATGTCTTACCTTATCGGACCCTGTCTTTTAGCCGATTTTTAGATTTTTCTAAAAATGGGAAAAGGGTCAATGTAGAGTAGAAGTCCGATTTAGCTCCATTCATCGTTATTATACCATGAATGTCAATGTGAACTGCTGGTCCTTCCGGATCAAAAGCTCTCATGGATTGTTCCGATGCTCTCAGAGGACTGTTTTCGCCGGAAAAGCTCGTTTTTCCTGCTTTTCAGCACGAGGCTTACTTTTTTTTGTTCAGCACGAGTCCCAACAGAAGTCCTTTTTCGGGAGGCAGCCTCCTGTTGGCTAAGGCCTCCGGATGCCTCATAGACAGAAAAATAGCGGGCAGCTGATTCCTTTTGGAAAACTGTCCGCTATGTAAGTTTATAAGGATTTTGCCAGGGTTTTGAGGAGTGCTGCCATTTCCGGATTCTGAAGAAGCTTCAGAAGAGGGGCTGTATCTGGAGATACATCTGCAGCCGGTGCAGCTTCCGGCTGTGGCTCAGGCTCCTGCTTCGTCGGATCTTTGCCAGCTCCGGAATAAAAGGCTTCCTCGAAGAGTCTTGCATTGTTCCGTCTGTCATCGTCCAGAATATGCGAATACACATCCGTAACCATCTTAACCTGTGCGTGACCGGAATCTCCCTGAACTGCTTTGACATCGCCGCCGTTCAGCTTCAGCTTATAGGTGATACTGGAATGGCGAAGGCTGTGAAATACAACTCTCGGAAGATCGTTCTTCTCAATCAGAGTGCGGAATGAAGCATTGATGGTGCCTGCCTCTGTCGGCATACCAAGAGGACCGGCAATGACAAGATCAAAGTCCTGATACTCATCGCCCAGCGCCTCTATGGTTTCCATCTGCTGTTCCTTCCACCGGATCAGCATTTCTGCAACTGTGCGGGGAAGGAAGATTTTTCTCACAGAGGATGAGGTTTTCGGAGCCTTCAGCACCTGAACCGTTGTGGTTCTGGAGGACATCGGTGGAAATACCAGCATGACATCCTTGCTGTCCAGCTTTTTCAGAGTATCACGGCTGACACGCTGCAGCTCCTTATTGACCTGGATATAAGCCTTACCTTCAGCAATAGCCTCATCTGAGATCTCCACACAGTCCCAGGTAAGCCCCAGCAGCTCTCCCATACGGAGAGAACAGGCAAAGGCAAGATTAAGGCAGAGCTTCAATCGTTCGTCCTCGCAAAGCTCCAGGGCCTGAAACAGGGTTTCTGCAGTCCAGATATCACGCTTCTTATATTCTGCCTTAGGGACAGAAGCGTAATCTGTTGGATTCTTCTCCATAAGCTCCCATTTAACTGCCTGTTCGAAGCAGGAATGCAGAAGCTTATGTATGGAGCGAACCGTGTGTGGTGTCAGAAACTCATTCTTCTTTTTGCCGATGATTGGATCCACCGGCTTTGTCTTCAGAAGCTGCTGATAATACTTTTCAATCACACGGGTGGTGATTTCGTTCAGCTTCATATGTCCGATGATCGGGGAAATATAGTGATCGATCAGACCAACATTTGAGGAGTAGGTGGACATGGCCCAGGTGGCCTTGCCGTATAATGCAACATATTCCTTCAGCAGATCATCCAGAGATTTGCACTTCGGAACGGTGAAGGTTCCAACCTCCTCCTTATATTCGATTTCCTTCTTGCGTCGCTTCGCCTCGGAAGAGGTCTTGTAGGTTTCCCATTTCTGTTTGCGCTCGCCGTTTTCATTGGTGTACTGATACACAACACAGTAGCGGTTGCCGCGCTGTACAAGTGATGCCATATTGCTTCCTCCTTTCAGCAGCTGCGGAAATCCATCCAGTCTTCAAATTCCTCACGGGGAATTCTCCAGCTGTTGCCAAACTTTCTGGCAGGAATGGTTCCTTCCTTGATCCACTTGTAAATACTTGACCTGTGAATACCGAAGAAATATGTAATTTCCTCAATGGTATAAAACTTGGGATTTTTAGGTTCTCGGGGAGCATTCTTTGCTTCCTCCAGAGCCTTTTCCCGTTCCAGCTTTTCACGCTCGGCTGCAGTCAGAATGTGATATCTGTCCTGTGTATCCAGCCAGCGCATGAAGCTGTCTCTTGTAATTCTTTTGCGGTCCGCAACCATAACAAAACGGAAGCGTCCCTGATTTTCCTTTGCATTGATGAATGCGTACACATCCTTGCGATGAATTCCCAGCATCCAGGCGATCTCCGGCATACTGACCGTATCCTGCTCCAGCTGGGCATCGCGTTCTCTGTCTTCCTTTGTGCGATAGCGAGTCTGGGAATTATACCAGCGTTCAAAGACATCCACCGGAACTCTCATCCAGTAATCCACCTTGATGGTTTCCAGATGATCCCGCTTAATGATGCTGTAGACAATGTCCTCACTGACCTCCAGCATCTGTGCGATGTCCCTCGGAGAATAAGAAAGCTGCTTCAGAGCTTCCCCCGGAGGAGGACCATCTACCTTCTTGTACTTGATCTGCATCGAGTACCATTTTTCAAAGCTGTCAAGCTTGATCCGCATTTTCCCGGCCACAAGAATGGTTTCGAAGCAATTCTTATGCACAAGCCAGTAGGAGTCTGTCTTGCCGAGCCCCAGCATCCTGCGCATTTCCGGCACAGACATGGTTGTACGGTCCACTTCAACAGCTTTTTCCTTATAGGGACTTTCCTCGTTGATGAATTCAATGGACTCATCACGTTCCTTGATCATCACGCTGCACCTCCTTTGCCTTGATTTCGGTCATCTCAATGACCGGGAAAAGCGTATCATTTCTGCTAAGAAAAGCCCACGGTGCCGATCAACCAATATTAGCTGAATCGGCACCCTTGACAAGCTTTTCAGATTTTGTTATCGAGCCATTCATCAAAGCTCTTCTTGGAGATACGGTAAGCACCGCCGCTGCCGCCAACACGGAACCGGCGGAATTCATTTTTCTTAAGTAAGGTGTAAACCGTCTCCCTGCCGCAGGCGAGGATAATCTGCAGATCCTCTACGGTATAGCAGCGCTTTTCAGGCGCAGCCACTGCAGCGGAGGGATCCACTTCATAGGTTTCAATGCATCCGATGATGCTGGTCTTGTCAGGTCTGTCCACCCGGTGTTCCTTCATTATGTGTTTCCTCCTTGTAATCGTAGTACTTGCCATGACGGAAATGTCCGTCGCGGCTGTATCTTTCAGGAATGTAATAGCCAAGCTGTACCTTCACTGCTTCATCAATACCTCGCAGCTGTCCGCCGGATACCCGACCCAGATAACGGATAATACAGGTTTTATCGAAGGTACCCAGCTGCTCTGCCAGAACTGTTGAGGGACGCTGGAGCCCCTTTGCCTTGCGCAGCAGATAATGTGTCGGCTGCTGCTTTTTCTTTTCTGTTTTTGATGTGAGCGGTGCCAGCGTCAGCGTGGGAGCATAGTAATTGCCCACGTCATTCTGCAACACCACAATCGGTCTCACGCCGCCTTGTCTGGAGCCCTCCGGCTTACCCAGATTTGCCAGATATAAATCACCTCGGCGAAAGACCCAACCTGATTTCATCATGTGGTCATCCTCCAGTCCATTTTAGTCTTTGACTTATATGGATAAGATGCCGCCGAACCAGTGATCCGGCAGCACCTTCTGCTGATATGCTTCCTCCGTATTTTGCCTCGCTACCCCGGAAGTCAGGGATTTCTCCTCATCGCTCAGACACCTTTCGGTGCCTCACCAGGCCGCAGCAGCTAACTGCAATCATAGGAATTTAACCTCCCCGCCTTCACTGTGGCCGGGCCGCGTCTTACGGAAGTATCATTATCCCTCTTACAGTCACTACCACCGCCGGTTGCTGTCCGGCATTTGCTTCAGCGAATCGCTCTGCTCCTTTGAACGTCACGGCGAGCTGACGAAGGCTACTGCTTCGAGGATTTACCTGGGAGAATGTGTATTCAGCTTTCAAGGTACGAGACAGGAGGAGCGGTCAGCTCCATCTGTCTGATTAAAGTTTAAGTATTTTGCTCATGATTTTTTATAGGCTGGTAGAAAAGTCTGATTTTCAAATAGAAAACCTTAAAGCTCTTTTTCAATGGCTGTCATGAATTCAATCATGGATCGAACCTTATGCCGGATGATATCGTTCTGGGGCTCCTGGCCCATCAGCATAAAATCCAGCGACAGATGCAGCAGAGCTGCCAGCTCTATCAAAGCATCAATAGAGAGCATTCTTTTACCTTTCTCGAAATTGCAGTAATGAGAATGGGAAATATTCAGTTGTTCTGCGACATTCTCCTGCGTGTATCCAAGAGCGGTACGAACTCTCCTTACGCGGTTGCCGCAATCAACTTGATCGAAATACATAAAAATTACCCCCGATAAGTAGATTTCAGCTCAAGCGCTTAAGCTGGTTTTAGTCTACTTTTCGGGGGTTGTATGGCTTGTTATCTATGGACTTACGCGGCCTGTTGCAGGATTACGCCACTCATAGCCTCAGTGTTTCATCAGCTATTACAGTGCCGTTTCCCATTACGCGGGCAATAATAGGCATTATTTCAGATGTATTTTTTCTTCTGCGAGCTTTACATTCAGCTCTTTGTAGGCGGGCTCCGGCAGCATCTGCTTTGCGCGGTCATATTCCGCCTGTGCGCTCTGGACAGAGCCGATCTTTATCAGTGCGTAGATCATCCAGTAAACAGCTTCTGCATTGCCGGGTTCAATTTCCAGTGCTTTGGCTGCAAAATGCTGCACTGATTGATAATCCTTCAGCTCGGCCAGGTCCTTCAGCAGATGATTAACTGCAAACAGATACTCGATAGCATAGTGTTCTGCTGTAGGAAGAAGCCAGTGTTCGTGGGATGCCTCGCTATAAACCGGACCACGGTACAGCTTTATAGCCCGCTTGTACTCATCAATACGAGGGCAGATATCAACCTGCGCCTTCGCAGTGGCAATATGGCGCTCAAATTCCTCCAGATCGGAAATGAGATTATAGTGTTCATTAATCCGATAGCTATAGTTGGAATTGGTAATCAGAGATTCCTTAGGATCCAGAATAGATTCCAGCTTCGGTTTCATACGGCTCATAACAACACGGAGTGCATTCTGTGCGTGATCCAGCTCCTCATCATTACTCAACGCCTCCGCAACAGTACGGATCGGTACAGGCTTTTTTCGCAGAACGAGATACGAAAGCAGTCTCCATCCCTTTGGTGAGTTCAAGGTCTGTGCAGAAAGCTGTCCCTTCAGGGTGTGGAGCTCCGGATCACCAAACAGACGGATGTAAACATCCTTTTCAGAAGTCAGTTCAGCACACGGCTGCTTCATCTGCAGCTTCAAAGCCTCCAGATTCTGCTGCTCCTTCCAGCAGTTCAGAACAACATAACCAAGAATGGCTAGCATCGTCGGCTGATCGGAATACTGCTTTGGATTCTTTACAATCATGAAACCACAAGGCTTGTGGTAGAAGAGCGGAACGCCGATAACACTCTGCACATCCATCTTCTGATAGTGCCGGAACTCACTGCTGGTCACTCCGGCTTTACGCTGTTCGAGCCCGTTCAGCACCACATTTTCTCCATGAAGGAGCGCATGAGTCCAGGTATCATAATCCTGCAGGAACTCAAATTCATCAAATTTTGTTTGCGCCATTCTTCCTTCAGCTCTGTTTACCCACCAGTATGGATAAAAGATTCCGGCATCCAGGTCACCGCTGATCAGGCCGCACCAGTCGGCATCATAGAAATCACGAGCAACCTCAATGGTCTGCATAGCGATTTCTTCCGGATCATCGTCGTTGTGAAGTCCTTTTTCCAGTCCTGCCAGCGTGCGCTCAAAGCGGAACAGATACTGCACATCCACGGTTGGCAGGACCATCTGAGAGGGCATAACGGGATTACCATTGTTTTCAGAATTCGTTGTCATTCGATGCATTACTCCCTTCGTTTATGAAAAAAAGCCCGCAGAACAATACCGGTAGTACACCTACGGCAGCTCTGCGGGTTCCATATATCTGCTGCCGTTCGATGTAGAAGAACGATAGCAGCATCCTATTTGATGAGTTAACAAGTTGCTTTTGATTCGGGGTCAAGCCCCTTCGCAGCATTCAGGTTGGTGGGAATCCGTCCTCATCAATTGGATGCTTGATATGGTAAAGATCATGATTATCACCCCCCTGTGAATACAAAAACTGCCAGACCGATGGTGGCCTGACAGTCAATTACAGCTACGATATGTTGCAACTGGCTGCCATTTTACAGGCCCTATAGCTTTGCGTCGCCGGATTTCTCCGGGTTTGCCAACTTTAAATTATTTCTCTTTTCGTGCAGGGAAGGAAGATATAAGTAATTCGCTTGGTTCAACCTCCAGCGCATCTGCAATATTAAAAAGAACCTCAAGAGAGAAAGGTCTAACCGAGTTCGGTGCCTCGATAGAACTAAGGTGGGATCGACTCATTTTAGCTTCTGCTGCAAGCTGTTCCTGCGACATGCCGCGCATCTTGCGAAGAGCTCCGATTTTGATACCAAGTTCGATAAACCGGTCCCGGTTTGTTGGTGAAACATCCTTGCTCATCGAGCCGTCCTCCTTTCTCCTTTGTTACTTTTATTATAGGAAAAAGGGACTCTGATATCAGTTCTCGTCATAGAGCATATGTCTGATATTTTGAGCAATCTGTTTTTATCAGCAGCATTTGTGCTGAATTGTGGCATTTTGCTCCATCGAGAGCAAGATGGGCATTAGATGCCAGAATTTTTCTCTGCAGCTAATGTCATGGTTAATAGTTCCTTTCTTGTAATTCTTTAATCGTTCATAAAAGCGTCGAAGGCTTCGATATCATCGATCCAGGAGAGCTCATCCCTAGGCTTAATGGAATTGTACTCACCAAGATCATCAATGAAGTACCGGTCAGGATACTGCTTTATCAGCTCTGCCTTCAATTTTCGCTGTTCCTTCTTGCTGCGAGGCACAATCTTTTCCCGGCCAAAGAGACCTTTTTCTTTCTTCTTACTGATATCAATCGCCGGGAGATCCTTTCGCAACTTCTTACCAAATCCAAACATAATAACTTTATCTCACTGATTTTTTTGAGTTTTCCATTTCTTATATGTTTCTTTCATACACACACCGCATGGACGGTATCCTGCAGCAATTGCTGTTTCCTCATCTTTGAAAAACACTCGATGCTGAACATATTGTCCTTTGGCAATGTAACGAAGAGCCGATGGACAATCCAGCCTACCATATATTTTCAATTTACAATGGCCGCCCAGAGTACCTGGCATATCAGAATCATAGGACTTTCCATCGGCCCCTATCAAATGATAAATTTTCTTTTCGTTCATGATATCAGCCTCATTTTAGGTTTTATTAGCGTTATACATCCCATGTATAAAACATCAGTAATATTTTATCATCAGCCCCGTTAATTCACAATCCTTTTTCGTCTGTTTTTCGACATGTTCGGCGATATTTCGCCGTTATCGGTTTACTACAGCCGAGTCAAATGCTATAATAATATAAGATGCGTGAACTTTCGGACTCGAACATGGAGGACCTTAAAATGGCAATCAGTTACAAAAAGCTTTGGCATATTCTAATCGACCGCGATATGAAAAAGAAAGATTTGGAACGCTTGGCGGGAATAAATGAATATACAACCAAAAAGTTAACACGAAACGAAAATGTTTCTGTTGAAGTATTGGGTAAGATCAGTGTGGCATTAGGCTGCCCTATCGATGATTTTGTAGAATTTTTACCTGATGAGAATTGAGAACCAAATTTATAGAACCGAGGTTGTGTTATGGCCAGATTAATTGGTGGTGCGAACGAAGGAAATTTTGGAGAAAAACTGTTCGTATCAAAAGCCTGTCAATATTTAGATAACAACCACATCATCTACTGGAACCGCCAGCTTTTTGGCCGTGAGTTTGATGTGTGTATTCTTATGCCCGGAAAAGGAATTCTGGTTGTAGAGCTTAAAGGCTGGCGCGAAGAAAACATTCTCCGTGTTGAAAACAATGAATATGTTGTAGTTCAAACGGAAAATGGTGAAATACATTCTTCTCCTCAAAAACAGGCAAGAGGTTATCGTTTTTCTCTCGAACGCCACTTAAGACAAAGCATTGACAAATTCCCTTTGGTTTGCCAGCTAGTATGTCTTCCTCAGGTATCAAAGAGTTTCTACCACGCAAACCGACTTGATGTTGTTATGGAAGAGCGATTTACCCTTCTTAAAGAAGATTTGGAAGACAACACCGCCTTTTTTGCAAAACTTGACCAGGCGTTGCGCGAAGTGGCTACATGGAAACGAGATCCATTCGACAAGAGAACAATGCTTGAAGTCAGAAATCTGTTTGAAACTGGAATCGACCTGTCCGAAGATAACGATAGTGAAAGTTCAATAACAAATATAGATTTTCATCAGCATGATTACTCCAGATTTATATATATGTCTCCGAATGAGTCGTTTACTCGCCAAGACTTAGATGATTTGGTGACTGAATATCTTGCGGGTTGTAAAATATACGGCGTTTTCTCTGATGGCTCTCAGCTGCACGCTTTGGCTGCAGCGGTTGATTCAGCACTCCTATCACGAGGAATAATTCGAAACGGGGAGAATCTCGAATACGCCTTCGAGAATTCGAGCGCAAGTATTCCTGTGCTCACCGATGCAGCAAAAGACTTCAAGGCCTTTCATATCACTTTGTGTATTACCAGCCAGGTCACAAACATTCCGACCATTAAGATTTCAAATGGCTGTGTTACAGAACAGCAAATTTCTGCACTAAAAACTCTTTCCGGTATTAGTTCATTTAACGTTGAGCAATACCTCGTCGAACATGCAGATGCCAATAAAAATATCGTAATACGCGCAGGTGCAGGTACAGGAAAAACCTACACTATGATTTCACGTATTGCGTTTGTTTGCTATACCCAGAATGTCACCCTTCAAAAAATGGCTGACAGAATCGTGATGATTACCTTCACAAATGAAGCTGCCGATCAAATGGAACGCAAATTAAAAAAGTATTTCCGTAATTGCTATTTACTCACCTCTAATTCTGAGTATCTCAGCATTATTTCTCGCGTTGATTCCATGCAAATCAGCACTATCCACTCTTATGCCAAACAATTGATTTCTCAGTTGGGTACATCCTTCGGATATGGAGTTGACCTTGGCATCACTTCGAGTGAATATAATCGTCGTCGTAAGATTTCAGATATCCTCGACTCAGAAATTCGCAAAAATGCCAGAAAATATGGTAGTGCACAATATGGTCAGATGCTCGGCATGCCAGTTTATGCCATCAGAGATAATATTTTGGACTTTATTGGGAAGCTACATAATAAGAGCGTAAATGTTGCTGAAATTTCTGCAGCAGATTTCGGGTCTCTGTCCTCTGATGATTCACATACTGCTCTTCATGAATTGCTCGCAGCAGTAATCCCTCAAGTCGAGCGGGAATATTTGAAAGAGCTTCAAGAAGATAACAAGGTCCATCTTAGTATGATGATGTCGATGTTGAGCCGTTTTATTAGTGCACCGGAAAGCGAAAAGCGTATTCGCGAACTGAAGCAAGATAAAAACGCACAACAGTTTATGTTTGTTGATGAGTTTCAGGACACGGATGATTCCCAGATTGAATCACTCTTAAAAATTGCCGAATATCTTGATTACAAGCTGTTTGTTGTCGGTGACATTAAGCAGTGCATTTACAGATTCCGTGGTGCTGAAGAAGAAGCCTTCAATCAACTTGGAATTGAAGAACATCCTGAAAAGTGGTTGGACTTCTCTCTTCAGCGGAACTATCGAACGGATTCAACCTTGTTGAACATTTTCGATCGTTCCTTCTCAAATTGGGGAGCTCGAGCAGATAGACTGCTTGCATATCAAGTATCGATGTCTCGCAGTGATAGGCTTATTGGAACCAAGGACTACAATTCTTACCTTGCTTCCAATACTAATAGATTTTATAGAAGGCTTTCTGTTCAGGATGAGGCGAAAAGAATCCCTGCTTTGGTTGAAGAAATCAAACGTATCCAGCGCTGGATTGCTTATGAAAAGCAAAATGGAGCAAAACTCTCTCCTGAAGAAAGAAGCATTGCTATTTTAGTCCGCGAAAATTGGCAAGCCGAAATGGTCAGAAAAGAATGTGCAAAGCTGGGCATTACCAACATTCAAACGAATACTGGTGGTGATTTGTATATGTCCCAGCCTGCGCTTGATATGATGACTCTTATAAATGCGCTTGTTAACTATGATCAAGCAGAATATTTATATAATCTCGCTGTTTCGAACTTTTTTAATTTGGATATACCGAAATCGAATCTGTTTGAAATTCGCATGAAAATTCGAACAGGCGGTTGGCGTGCAAAAGCAGATGAACATGAGCAGGTAAACTATCTTATCAAGTGTCTTAATCCTATGTTGTCCAATACAGAAGATCCAGAAAAAAGTTGGGAACTGGTTGTAGAGAGTTTACGAACCAAACCCGTATTGCAAGCAATTCGGTCAATTTACGCAAGGCTGGAGCCCTGGAAGAATTATGCCCCTGACGATACCACAAAACAGCACTATTACCAGCTCAATGTAGATCTACTGTTTGAGCAGTTGATCAATGCATGCAATGTGGATCGACTCACTATAAACACACTTCGAGAGCAGCTATATAACAGCATAATTGCACAGGTGTCTGTTGACAGCAGAATTCCTTCTGAAAGCAGTGACGCAGACTCAATTCACTGTATAACAGTACACAAATCTAAAGGCCTGGAATACGGTCATGTGATTATGCCGTTTTGTTCTGCTCCTATTGATCGAATCAAGTCTTCCCAGCTGCATGTTAGTGTTGCAAAAGAAAATGGGCAGTATCATATCGGCTACAGCCTGAGTATCGGTGAAACCGGCAGCACTATCCAAAACCTATATTTTGACAACGCCGTTGAGAAGGCAGAGAAGAGCCGAGAAGAGACCAGAATTCTCTATGTAGCCATGACTCGTGCAATCAGATCTTTTTCTTGGATTGAACTTGAGGGCAAGAATGCTCTTTCTTGGCAAAACCTCATCAACAAGGAGGATTAAAAATGTCATTCAAAATCTATACATATGAAGATCCATATCAATTAGATAAGACTGATTTTTGGGCCGAAGTATCTTCCTTGCCACATTTTTGTTCTGCAAGAACTCTTGTAAACGGCCTTAAAGATATTTATGGTGATGAAATCAAAGGACTTATTTGCGCTTTTGATGATTTTGTGCAGCATGAGGATATATACAAGTCCTGGACAGATAATATCAATCTTCGTGTTCAGCAATATAGCCGATTGACATCTATCTATAGCCGTCTTCTTGGAAAACAGATTGGAAATGTGACTATTGATAATCAGTTTCTTCTTGCTCTTATGCAAAATCAAAAGCATTTTCTTGAAGCCTTGAGACTGTTTATCGAGTTAGATATCCCTGCACAGTCGATTGATGGTTCCCAAGGAAATACCGAGCAGCAGCTATTTGTCGAGATTTTACGCAGTGTCCAGAATAACGGCATTTTTAAATTCCCTGAGACTCCTAATCTGTCGAAAATCAAAGGAGTTCTCATAGCTCTTGCAAAAAAAGAAATCGACGACTGTCGCGGTCCAGAACGTGAAAAGAAGCGTTGCGAGCGGGCAGCTGAATTGATTGGAAAGCAAGATTTTACAAGCATAGTTGTTCATGGAATTCATCAATTTACTCCAGTTCAATTACGACTGCTTTTGGATTTGGACAAGCAAGGAGTAAATATAATTTTCCTGTTTAATTACCAGAAAAAATATTCAAAGATTTACTCTTCTTGGAACGACATCTACAGTTGTTTTGGAGTCCCTATCCAACACGATACTGCCATCGCTGAATATCAGATGCCTACAATGCAAAACCCAAGCAATGCTCTTGCTTGTGCTCTCGGTGAAATTTGCGAAAATAGGGCCTCTGTCAACAGAGCACTTTTATCTCAATGGCGTCAACTATACAAGAGTATTCAGCTGAGGGAATTTGCAAACATTACGGAGTATGCACATTTTGTCTCTACTCATGTTGAAGACGCCAAACATCGTTGTTATGAAAAAGCGCCTGTTCAAATCAGAGGCAGTATGACGCTAAGCAATGCAAAAGTTCTGAATGCTATGACAGAACAAGTTTATACAGCCAACAAGGACGTTCACACACTGCTCCGAATTTATCATCCGGAGTTTTCTCAGGATCGTCATTTTTTGGCATATCCAATTGGTCAGTTCTTTTCGGCCATTTATAAGTTATGGGATTACGAGAGACAGGCTATATGCATTGATATCCCCGCACTAAAAGAATGCTTGTCTTCAAAGATTCTGAATGCTGCTCCGGGAGAAGTCCTGCTTAGAACGTTCTATTCCATTGAGATTCTTTTTGAAAATATCAGTACTTATGAAGAGTTCCGTTCTGAAATCGCCGACAAGTTCTTGAATAATTACAGGAAAATCAATTCGGCATCCAGCGGCAATACCGGACTCCGTACACTTTCTGTTTATAACAAATACAAGGTGCCCGAAAAAGATATCCTTGCATTGATTAAAGCAATAGAGGAAATCAACGAGATAGCCAGGTATCTATTTGATCAAAAATCCGATCGTAGAGACTACATTGATTTTGGCAGTCACTTCCAAAATTTAGAGGAATTTCTTAAGCAAAGAGAACTCTCACTGGCAACATCAAAAGAGCGAGAGTTAATCAATGCTTTGCAATTACGACTTAGCCAAATTAGACCTGACAAGTCGGAGTTTTCTGGAACATTTAGAGATCTGAGAGAAGGCCTGTATTATTATCTGAAACAAAAAGAAACCGAGGAACCTGCCGTAGACTGGATTGTAAAGAACTTCGAACAGATTGATGGTGACATTCTTCAAAGCAAACATCAATTTGAACAGGAACAGGCCAAAACTTACCACTTCGGATGTGTGTCCGACAGAGATATGAACATGTCGGTAAATGACCAGCTCCCTTGGCCACTAACAAATGAATTTATCCGTGTGGCCTACGCTCCAGTGGATCTTCAGTTTCAGGTGTATTACACCGCGTTGGGAGAAAGAAGTAATTTCCTTAGATATGCTTTGTTCTATGGTCTTTGCTTCAATAGGTGTGATGTAAGAATCAGTTACGTTAAACAATACGGCGAAGAAGAAACGGAACCGTATGCACTGTTATCAATTCTTGGTTTTAAAGAACCTACCGTGGAACCAATTGAATCTCCGTCCGCATCAATTCCGATGTCCATTAACATTGGGCAAGAAAAAACAAAAGGAATTAAGTACGATGCATTCCAGATGATGGATATGTATTTATGCCCATATAAGTTTTTCTTGGATTATGTCACAGAGAACTCGCCAGTAGTTCAGGGGAGCTTCTTGTACCAAAAGCAGTTCGAAAATCTTTTGATTGAAGCTGTGTGGAAAAGAATTGAAAAGCAGCCCTGCACAACTGCGGCGCAGCACTTAAATCAGTTTGTGAGAGATGAAGGCGAAAAACTGAAGGAATACTTCAAATTCTGGAAAGCTACAGAAATACACGATCTGGAACATAGAGCATATAACTATTTACTTCATGAAGTGATTAATAAAAGTCGAGGGACAATCGTTACTGCTTTTGATCACAACCACATGCAGATTCGAAAACAGTTCGGTTTAGCAAAGTATATTATCGATATTTCGGAAGTGGAAATTAAAAATCCTTATGCCAAATTCGATTCACTCGCAACAACTTCATGGCCTAAAAAGGAATATTCACTCCATAAGCTTCCGCCACAAAATCCGCAGCCTGCACAGCAACCACTTGCAGACGCTTTAAGATCGGAAGCTCGAGACTATGTCAATCAAACAATAAGCACAGATAAAACTGCCATTCCTTCTGATTGGTGCACTTATTGTGTCCATCGAGGAATGTGCATGGAGCCATTCCTCGTCGGTGAGTAAGAAGCAGACGCTTTCCACATTCCAGCGGGGAAACTTCAAAGGAGAGATCTTACATGATAAAAGGATGTTATTACCGATGCCCTATCGTAATCGAAGAAGGCGATGATGAATTCCCTCGTTTCTTCGTTCTTGCCCAGGTAATTGAATACAATGAGCTGGCTGATGCGATTAAAGTAAAAATGCATGATCTTCTCGGTAGCGGAGAATATTACAGCAACATCTTTGTTCACAATGTTTTTCGAGCTGATGCCGTTACCCGTTGTGAAGCAATTCCGGGCGGGGTGGTTGAATCTACCCACGGACGTGGAACTATTCTCGCTCGTGCAGCTGAACCGTACAGTGAGGATCAGCCTTATTGGTATTGGATAAAACTCCCTAATGGTAAAGTCATAAAAGAATGCGAAACCGCCTTAAAAATTGAGTATTCTCAGATGAATTACTCTCCAGTAAAACAGTTTCGCAATTATGAATTCCAAAATCCGACTTGGTTTTTAAACCATCTTAAAGTAAGTCGCAATCTGCATTTAGTAAATAATGCAACCTATGGATTTAGTGTTCTCGCTGGATGCCGAGCATTTTTAATGCCTCATCAGATCAGCACAGTTGCACGATGCTTTGAAACAATGCCAGTTCGATATATGCTGGCCGACGAAGTTGGTCTTGGAAAAACTGTTGAAGCCTGCTCCATTCTCAGCATATTGGCAAGTGAAAACAAAAAGCTTCGCACACTCCTGATTGTCCCTGGTGCATTAGCGACTCAATGGAAAAACGAACTGCATTACAAATTCGGCATGGAAGCGCAGATTAATTCTCCTATGTCCCAGATCTGCATTATCCCCATGGAAGAAGTATCGAATTCTCGCGTGGCATTAATGGCGCCATGGGATTTGGCAATTGTCGATGAAACACACCGACTGCTGTCTCAAGAAGAATGGTATCACCATGTGCAGTCTTTAAGTCGTAGAGTCAAGCATATTTTGCTTCTTTCTGCTACCCCTATACAGGATAGAAATGAAGAATATCGTCGTTTGCTTGCATTGCTTAACCCTGAACAATACGAAGAAATGACGCCAGAACGTTTCTCATGGATGGTGAAAAAGCAGCAGCGCATACAAAAGTCTGTTAATCAGCAGCTTGGACGTTTGGATCGATACAACGAGTACAAAGAGATAATCCTTGACAAGCTGACAGAGATAGCTGACACGTTGGAAGACAACGCGCTGAAGAAACTAGTCTCCTCTGTCGATCTAAATTCGGAAGACGAAGGACTGGATTTGATAAAACAAGCTCTGGCTTATATTTGCGAGAATTATCGAGTTGAGCGTAGAGTAATCCGCAATCGTCGTCAGTTGATTACTGAAAAAATGGCCAAGCGTACCTTATGTGAAATCCCGTACACGCCTCTTTCGGCCAATGAAAACTATAATGAGATTGCCGCCATTCAAAACACCTTGGCCTATTTGTCTGAAAATGGCGACGATGATGAGGAATATGTTGTTGAAACAGCAATCCCTCTGCTTTCTGCGCTCTTTAGTAGCCCCTGGGCGTTTGAAGAAATGCTTTCCACTCTAAAAATTAGGGACCGCATTCTCCATGACAGCGTGGCTGCTTGGAAACAACAAGCCGAGAATGAGCATTCTCTGGTTTCTGTAGCATTAGCAGAAGATCCTGATCTAATAAAAGGTCGTTTAATGCACGCTCTTAATTATATCGATCAAGAAACCCCTATTTTGGATGATTCGGGCTTCAAACTTGTTATTTTTACAGGTTTTAATGCTACGCTGAACGCCTTCATAAGCTTATTCAATGACTACTACAAAGATACTGAAATCTATGCGGTAGCCTTTGGAAAAGGTATGTCTCGCGAAGCGCTCGAAGATAGTGTCTACTCATTCCAAAACGACCCAGATTGCCGCGTTATTATATGTGATGAAACCGGTGGTGAAGGAAGAAACTTCCAAAACGCTTCTCAGATTTTACATTTGGATATGCCTTGGAGTGCCAATGCACTTGAGCAGAGAATCGGCCGCCTTGACCGTTTAGGAAGAGATCCGAAAATGGATGTCAAGTCGGTTGTTTTGTACTCTACAGAAACAGTTGAAGAGCAGCTTTTCAATATTTGGAAAAATGGAATGAAACTGTTCGAGCAGTCTCTTAGCGGACTTGAAATCATTACTGGTGAGCTTAACAGTCTTATTGTTGATGCGCTCCTCGATGACTACAACACTGGACTAACAAATGCCTTTGATGAAATCTTAGATCAGGCAGAAGAAATGCGCGAAAGCGTTGAAGACGAGCAAGATTTTGATCTTGGTGCAACATTATATCGCCCTATGGCTCAGGGAATTGAAAATGTTCTGAATCTATATGCATCTGAGGATACCAATATCTTCGCAACTGCAATGATGGGATGGGGTCATCAAGCCGGATTATCTGCACAACCTCCGACTAATACTGGACTAATTGAATTCAGAAGCGCTTCTTTTAGTGTAAATGCAGCTAAACAGTCTTTATTCATCCCTCCTGATTGGTCTGTATATACCAATTCATCCATGATGCGGAGAGAGCGAAAAATACTAGGAACATTTAACAGAAAAACTGCAGCCGTTCGCGAAGACGTTTTGTTTTTTGCTCCTGGCGACTCTGTATATGATTCTATTATCACTAATGCTGTCGGTTGTAGCAGAGGGAGATGTACAGCAATCGAAACTACAGGGGCTTTCAATTACGATGGTGCTGTTTTTATCTTCAATGTCGTGCCACCCCTTGATGAATTACTCGAGAATAAGATTGACTTGCAAACGCTATCACAGTATCGTATGTATCTCCCGCTGGAACAAATTATGATTTGCACTCCTCTTACCCAGAAAAGTAGAGAAATTCCAGACGAAACCGTTATTAAGAAGTTACTCGATATAAGATTAAGTGAAGCTCGCCATATTGGACATCGTAGTTCTTATAAAGGAATGATGTCCTCGTTGGAAACTTTCATTTCCAGAACACCTCCAAGTGCGTGGGAACCACTAGTTGATAGTATTGCTAAAACAGCATATAAGAAAGCAGAAAAAGTAATCGCAACAGATTCCAACCTTGCCGCAGCTCGTGCTGAGATGCAAAGAGTATTAAATGGGCATCGTGCAGAATGCCTGTATTTCGAGCGTGATACAGCAATTGTTGATCAGAAGAAAGAAATATTTCAGGCAACATTCCGGGCGTTGAAGAATGCTAAGCCTGAATTGGACGCTGTGTGCTTTTTACGGGTGAGAACAAATGGATAGTAAAGAAATCCTTCGACAGTACATGATGGGTGCAATTCAGTCTGGAAGTGCAATTGCTGAATTAAATAAGCTTATATCGACCTCATCAGCTCCGAATGCGTTGAAAGAATCAGCAAAAGCTCGATATGTAATTGGCTTTATCAAACGTTATCGCCAATATCTTTCTGGCAATGCGTCGTCTATGGACATTTGCTTAAACGTTAGGGATCTGTCTCTGATCCTTGGCAGAATCAAAGTAAACGACAGGCTTTACAAGATAATCAAAGAAACCGGAAATGAGATGGGCTTTCGAACAGAAAATGACAATCAGATTTCCTGTGATCTCAGAACGCCGTCTTGGTTATCCCCCTCCTCTTACATTCAAGATGTGTATGCCTTAAAACAAGATGAAAGCATTGAGCCTGAACGTACATCTGTTGGCGATAATTTATTGAAAAAGCACACCATTTTTAGCCAATACAAAAGTTTTGAACAAAAGTTAGCCGTGCACACTGCCTTAAATCTTCCAGATGGATATACCCTTTTGGTTTCACAACCTACAGGCGGCGGAAAAAGTCTTGTAACACAGATGCTTTCCAGTGCAAGTGATGGAATGACCTTGGTTATAGTGCCTACGGTGGCATTGGCTTTAGACCAATACCATGCTGCTCAAAACAACTTGAATGATTCCGCTGAAATCTATTGCTATCGTGGCGATCAAACTAGCGAAAACCGAGTTGCAATAATCAAAGCAATTAAAGAAAAAAAGACTAGAATTCTATTCACTTCCCCGGAGGCGATATTTAAGAATTCCGAATTATACAAATTGTTGGAATCATCCGCACAGAGTGGTTTCTTAAAAAATGTTGTAATAGATGAAGCGCACGTCGTTCCTGACTGGGGTGTGTTCTTCCGCCCTGACTTTCAAATTTTCTCCATTGCTTTGCGAAAATGGAGAAATGCTTCGAATTGCACACTTAAAACCATCCTACTTTCAGCCACTCTATCTGATGATGTCGTAGAAACATTATTCAAATTGTTTGGCTCGGAAGGAAAAAACAAACAGGTTCGCTGTGATGCACTTAGGCAAGAACCACGTTTCTATTTCCAATCAACAAAATCAAAAGCCGAACAGGATAAAAAAACAATTGAAGCAATCAAGCTTTTGCCAAAGCCTATGGTTGTTTATGTCTTAGAACCACGTGAGGCTGTTGACTTGCAGAAAAAGCTCAAGAATGAAGGCTTCTTGAACACCCCGGTATTCACTGGAGAAACGAAGGAAAAAGATCGCGATACAATCCTTTCCGGTTGGAAAAATCAGGAATACGATATTGTACTTGCCACTTCTGCTTTCGGAATCGGTGTAGACAAACCTGATGTAAGAACTATCATCCATGCATGCTGTCCTGAAAACCTTAGTCGTTTCTATCAGGAGGTAGGTCGTGGTGGTCGCGATAGACTCCCATCCATAAGTCTGTTTATGCCATATCAGAACAGATATGACGGCGAAGGAGATGTCAGACGCGCCTTAGGCCTGGTTAATAAAAGAGTTCTTACTGTTGAACGTGCAGTAATTAGATGGAATAGTATGCTTCATAGTCCTTCAGCAATGATTGATGCTGACGAGTGCGTACTGGACACCTCTACTCCACCTACATCTATGACCGATGAAGAAGCCGAATATGCTGGAAACCGAAATGTGGCCTGGAATATCAACCTTTTACTGTTTCTTTATAGAACTGGTTTCATTGATCTTTTAGACGCAAATTACATTCAAGAAAAAAAGGCATACTCTGTCAAAGTGAAATTGCTTCGCATAGATGACCTCTCAGATGCTGAAAGACTTGCTATTTGCCTCAAAGAGCCGAGAGAAATCGAGTATCAAATGCAGATGGCAGGTTATCGAATTATCAGCGAGTTAGTGGCATCACCGAATTCGAGATGTTGGGGTAGAATTTTTAAACACTTATATCCGTTATCAAGAGAAGTGTGTAATGGATGCCCCGCTGATCCTGAAGGCAGAATCACCACAGATGACGTTTTCAAACTTCGGACAAATCCAGATATTCAGCTGATTCCCACCAAAGCCAGCCGGAAGTTATCACGAAATATAGGATCTTTCAATGAAATGATTGTCCGCAGAGAAAATTCAGGTCCTTGTGTTGAAGCTGAAGTGATTGCCTTGGCTGAAAAGTCCAACGCAAATGAAATTGGCGTATTTGTAGCTCCCCAGGAATTACTTCCTAATGTAAGCAGTGACGCTATGGTTATGAATTATGAAGAATTCTATTTTGCTTCCAGTCACTGCCCATATCTTTTTGCGAATGGCATGGTATGTGTTTTAGATGGCGACAATTTTTCGAAATCTACGTTATTCAAGAACGCAAAAAAGCTACAAGCGCTTGGCTATAAATGTGTCTTGTATTCTAATGAAAATGCTCTTGTAATGAGCAACGGAAAAGCGCTGAGGGAATGCGTGGATGGTTACACAATTCCACTGAGCAAATTCTAAGGAGGTCCTATGTTTAAAACAAATCCGGATGGCATGCGTATGGAACCAACGCCTGAGCGTGTTTTGTCTGTTTGCAGATTAATTGCTCAAAAAAGTATGACCCATGAAGAGCTTCGACGAGCTATGACATTGGGACAAAATGGAGACAAAGAAGTCGATCAGATCAATAAGTCTATAGCTGTTGCTTTAGAAGAATTGAATATTGTAAAAACAAAGGATAACCAGTTGGAGCTGGCTGTTGATTCGCAGGTCATCGCTTCACCAGTAAACTTTCGACGGTATATTGGCAACACGGTTCTACTTAAAAAAGATACTACATTCCACCTCTTCACCAAGTGGATTATTTCCAAAAACGAGGATATTTTCCCGTTAAAGACATGGGAAACAATGGCAAAAATCTGTGGTTCCGAGGTTCCTGAGTTATCAAGCATGAGTGAAAACGCAGCTCTTGGCTGGCGTTTCTGGGCTTCATTTTTAGGATTTGGATACCTTAGTGGAACTATGATTATTCCTAATATGAAGATCCGTATAGAAGATGTATTGGCCACAACTTTTGCCGATAAATTCAACTATGACGAAGCTATTCGTGCAACAGATTTCATCACCTGGATATCCACCAAAATGCCGGAAGTAGACATGTCCGGAAAGCTACCGCTTGCGTTTTCAGCAGGCCTGCGAACTCTTCACGAGTTAGGCCTAATTAAACTTGAAACGTGGCGTGATTCAAATCGAATTTTCCTTTATTCTGTCGATGGTGATCCGATAAATGATTTCTCACATATTACAGTCAGGAAGGAGGTCGCAAAATGAGGTGGGAACAATATAAATCCGTAATGGAACGTTATGCCATAAAGACCGACGATATGGCAACTGAAGACGCCTACTTTATGGCAACTCATATGCCCTTCTCTCAGTTAGCTGTATATGAAGGTGGACGTACTCAAAGTGCGCCAAAAATGTTCAGTGAAGAAGAAGTATTCTCTCGCCTGATCTGTAATCCAGAAAATGACCATCGAATGATTATTGTTCGAGGTGACAACGGTACTGGTAAATCACACCTTATTCGTTTTCTAAAGGCTAAACTTGAAAATAGCCCTGCAACGGTATACAACCCGGCAACAGAACAGCTGATTTTTCTCCGTCGTTTAAACAACTCGGTTCGTGGTGTTTTCTCTCAGTTAATTGAACAGGATGTCATCAAAGATCCTGCCGTAAGTCAGAAAATAAAGAAATTTATCGATTCTTCTGACTCTAAAGATGAGGCAGCTTTCTTAACGGATATCTTATATTCTTATATTGCTGCGGTTAGCAATGATCAGACTGGGGACACCTATAAACCAGTAATATGCCGAGATATCGCCAGTTATCTGTCCGATAGCCGTGTAAAAGATCACTTACTCCGTGAAGGCGGAGCTATTTCAAGATGTTATACGGTCATTACGGCCCCTAGCAATCAGGTACTCAAAACCACCGAAGTGTTCACAGATGAGGATTTTGATGTTCGCAAAATTATAACCGCAGTAATTAAGCAAGGTGATCCGCAAGCTTCCGATTTTGCTTCAACGATCAAGGGCGAAAAAGATGAAATCCATAAGCTCGTAAACTACCTCAACCGCTTTACAAGTGAAGTCGTAAAACGTTGTGCTGATATCTCAAGCGAAAGCACAAAAGCTGTATTTGAACAGCTTAGAAAAGATTTGAAGAAACAAGGAAAAAATCTCACCTTGTTTATTGAGGACTTTACGGGATTTACTGGCATTGATTCTGAGTTAATTACCGTTTTATCGACCGAGCACGGTGGCGACTACGCAGATCTTTGCCGTGTAACCTCTATTATCGGAATTACAAACGACTATTATGACCAGTTCCGTGATAATTTCACAGACCGCGTAACTCATCAGATTAGCGTAACCGACGACTCCTTCGGCACTGCTGATTTCTTAACTCAGATGGCCGGACGTTATATAAATTCTATTTACTGTGATCCGGAAATACTGCGAGCTTGGAATACTCAAGGTGCAAATTTTGAAGACTTGCCAATTAATACATTTACTCCACCATGTGAATGGGATACCGTAAAAATTGGCAGTAAAGAAACAACCATTTACCCATTTAACAAAACCTCTATCGTTGCTCTTTACGAAAGTTTGCCGGTTAAAAGTCCCCGAATGTTCCTGAAGGAAGTATTACGTGCCCAGTTAAAGGAATACTTTGATGGAAAAATATACGGGGATGGATGGTACTTCCCTATGAATCCAGCAAATGTTCAGATGAGCAGAGACCCTCACAGTTCTGCTATTGATCGAATTGAATCTCTTTCTCTCGAAGATCGTAGCCGCTTGAAAGCAATATTTGCATTATGGGGTGATGGTTCTGCTTCTGGTATTAAAGAAAAGGATGGCACCATTCGTTTTGGCGGAATTAACAAGAAATTCTTTTCTGATATCGGATTGGATGCGTTCGAAGGAATCGGAGATCTGAAAATCGAAACATCCACTTCAGCTGGTGGGCAGTCAACCAAAGCAAAAGAACCACCTAAACCAGAACCGCCCAAGAGGGTAGATGAAGCAACCAAGAGCTATCAGAAATACAAGGACGATATTAATGGATGGTTCACCAAGAATGATCCATTAAAGTTTGATGCTGATTATAGGTCATGGCTTAGAGACCTGATTAAAGGTGCAGCTACTCAGGGTGGCGCTATTAACTGGCAAGATATTGGAATTCCGGCTTACATTGCGGAGGAACGTTTAGCAGATTTAGGCGTCTACTTCATTACCGATCAGAGTACGCCTCTAAATGAAGAAAAGGCTATTGTTCTGATGGATAGAAGTACATTGAGCCGTGATGCATTGCTCGCGCTTAATGAACTCAAATACGCAAAAGGTTGGGATTTCGAGGGAGCTGCATATTATCAGCAAAGACTTGTCACATGGCTTGAAAGCGAAAAAGACTCAATAATTGAGCGCGTTACAGCTTCTAAAGTTGATGGGCCTACGCTGCCGGTCATCGAATGGTGCATGACTCTTCAGTATCTCAAGGCGCGAATCTTCGGATGTAAGTTAGATAATACAGACAATTATTCTATGCTGCATTCACTTATGTCCGATTTTACCTTCAAAGATGATGAGAAAAACAAGCGTGAAACCAAAGAATGGAATGACTTGATTCAGTTCGTTCAGAATCGAAAGTCTGAGTTTGATAGTGCTCGCACATTGCTCTGTAGGTCAGTAGCAACAACGCAAGGCGCTGTTCACTATGCGGTTGATACCAAAAGTGCATCTTGCATCAGAACAGATGAGCTTCTAAGTATTCTCGAGAAGTTAAAGGATTGCAAATGGGATATCGAATCTGAGTTACCCGCAAATATCCCAGAAAAGCATCTTTTGTATAACCAGGCAGCTTTACTCAAAAAACTATATCCAAGTGTATCCAAGGTTGTCTTAGCCGAGCAAGAGAAATCAAAAGAAGTAACATCCAAAATTGAAGAATATGTAGGAAGCATCAATGAGGAGAATCTGCTGCAGACCTTAAATTCCATTCAGACTCTTTTCTCTGTATTTGCTGCGAATGGAATTATTGGAAGCAATGATATCCGTACAAAATATGAGGCTGCCCCCATTGATACTGCAAAAAGGATATTAAAATGCATTGAGGTCCTGGAAAAGGCTGATAAACAGGAATCAAATGCACGGAAACTAGCAGCATATTCCGGAAATGCACTCCATATTCTTGCTGATTACTTACGCGATTTCCAATCCATCGCCCGTATGGCAGAGAAGGAAGAAGCGACTGCAAAGAAAGAACTCGCTAAAATTGGCGGCATTGATGGGATTGATGAGCTTTCCGAAGCTGCTCTTGAAACAATGAAGAACCTATATGAATTCGTAGAAGCAATGGAGGTATCCAATGTTACTGAGTGAGACAATACAAAAAAGTACAACCGCCATTAAACTGCGGAGGAATGCAACCGATAATAAGTCAAAGGCTGAATCTTATTTCAAAGCTCTTACACAGCTTGACCAAACTGCCAAAAGTATTGAAGGAACGTTAAAATGCGCTATTGAAATGCAAACTCAAGGGATTGTGGCTGATCCAATACTAGTAGAAGATGTACGTGCCGATCTGCTTACTTGCATTGACTCGTGCGGTAATGGCGTATCTCCGGACTCTGAAGAACAGTTATCTTTGGCTACTGTAAAACTGCTCCAATCCAAAGGCGACGCAATTGCTTCATCAATCAAAGTTGTTTGGAAAGATGCCGCATCTAATTATGCTAAAGGCTCGACCGGTTACCTTTCCATGATTGGAAACCTGACGGATAATCCAAAGCAGGCCAAAGATCTGGTCGAAGGTATTAACAAGACCGTTGACAGCGATCCCTCAATAAAGTCCATCAGCAAATTGGTGGCAGATGTTGCTGAGGCAAAAAAGATAACTGACAGTTTTTCTGTTGGCCCTAAGATTGAAAGCTTCCTGAAAAAGGTATCGTCTCAGCAAGCTACAGTTGCTGATCTTACGTCGGATGTTACTGCATGGCTTAAAGAGAAAAAGCTTATGGGGAAACTGAAGGTAAGATTCTAAGAGGTGCACAATGATTACCCATACAAAAGAAGTTAAACCAACAATTAATCCAGCCAATGCGACCTTTCATGAATTGTTTGAAGAAAAGGAAAATGCCATTTATTATATCCCTAACTTTCAGCGTTCATACGCATGGGATATTGAGCCCCACGTTACACAATTTTTGACAGACTTAAGTGACTGCTATGAAATTGAGAAGCTTGAAGGTGACCCTTATCAGCACTTTCTTGGTCAAATCATTCTCCGCCATGCGGAAGAAAAACAGCAAGGGACTGAAATAAAATTTGAAGTAATTGATGGTCAACAGCGTTTAATAACCTTCATGATGGCATGTATCGTGATTTACAAACACGCACACGCTATAATGAAGCTTAACCGTTCATTACAAGGCCGTGTAGAAAAGATAATGGATTCAATTAACACCATTATCTTCTTCGAAAAATCACCCCGATTATTACTTTCTAGAAAAGATCACCGCTATTGGGAAGATATCATTGAGCACTATACAAGCTTCTCAGGCGTAGATATTAACCCATTGGATACGGTTTCTCATATAAAAATGAAGGGTGCTCTAGATGCCATTGATTCTTTTCTTTGTGAGAAATCGAGCGGGAAAGATGACAATCAAAAACTGAAGTATCTGGAAGATATCTTATATGCGTTAACTAATAGGATGCATCTTATCACCGTAACCAGCGATCCTACCGAGTATATGTTTGCACTATTTCAGACAGTCAATGACCGCGGTAGGCTTCTCACAAACGGAGAACTTCTCCGCGCAAAAACGCTTGAAGCACTAAAGGATGATGCAGAAAAACAACAAGCCGCCGAGCAATGCTGGGATGATATTTTATCAGACGATGAAAAGCAGACCAACAACATTCTTGAATGGTGTTATATTTCGGTTGTCGGAAAAGCTCCCGAGAAAAATCCTTCACTGTTTCATCAGTACTTAAGTAATTATTTTACAGAAGCCCAGAAACGGCATGTAAATGATGCAGAAATGGATGCTCTTCTTGACAAAATAAAGACCTTAAAAGAGGATGTTGCTGTTTGCAGAAAAATAAAATCAGGTGAGTGGCCATTCTCAGAAGATGAGCGTCCAGAATGGCAAAAAAGTCGGCTTAAAGAACTTGTATGTCGTTTGCGACATTCTAAGGCTATTCCTGTGCTTTTGAGCATGGCAGTACGCTGTAGAATAGCAACCGAGAAAGAGCGTCAAATGGCATATGATGACTTCTATAGAACAGTCGATTTAATTGACCGGTTTTATTTTGCCTATATTAAAATTTGTCAACTCGATGAAAATAATTTTGCAGATGCATATAATCAAGCTGCTGCAAAATTCAGGCAACAAGATGGCTTTAATTATTCTGCTTTTGCAAAAAAACTATGGGCAAAGGAAAAAGATGGTCACTGTATGGATATTCTTAGGGAGTATATGTCTAAGCAAATCTATGCAAACAAAAGAAATCATGTTACAGAAACGCACTTGTTGTATTTGCTAGAAATATTCTTTGTTGAAGATGTGGAAAATGATTTTTCAAATGATAGCTCTCTGGATGATGCGGTAAATATCAACCCGGAAAAGCTTTCCATTGAACACATCTATCCTAAAGGAGCAAAAAAAGACACGCTAGATGAAGATATGGAGCCCTACAAGCATCATTTAGGAAATCTAACGCTCCTCGGGAAAAAAGTAACACCGACTTAGACAGCAAGTCGTATCAAGATAAAAAACGAACATATAACAGTTCATCTTATAGAATTACGCGTGATTTAGTAAAGTATGACTGTTGGAGCAAAGAAAAATACACAGAAAGACAATGCTTTCTTGAATCCTTGGCTTACAAGATTTTTGATTTGTCGATTTTATAGGAGAACGGAATATGACTGTATTAGAGGCTATTAAACAACTTTTACAAGAGACTCCTAGCGGATTAACCTGTCGAGAATTGACAGACCAGATTCTTGCACGGAAGATGTATTCGTTCAACACACCTACGCCAAACAACATCGTGAATCACGAATTAAGAAAGCATTGCGAAGGATTGGATTTTCCCTCTGCTCATCCAGTAAAGTATTTTGCTATCGCTCAACCTTCTGGCAAAAGCAGCAAGGCTATCTACAGATTGATCACGAATAATTCAAGCACTCCAACGTCAGGCAATAAAGCAGAATGCACCGAGCAAGTTGATACTGCTTCTGCGGATCTTCTTCCAGTTGAGAAAATTGCAAAATTACACAAGCAACATCTCAGGGAAACCCAGAAGCAACTCATTGAGGCAATTCTGAACAATCCCCCTGCCTTTTTCGAAGAACTGGTTGTCCGCTTGCTCTTGAAGCTTGGTTACGGATATAGTCAAGACTCCGGTATGGTTGTAGGAAAGTCACATGACGGAGGAATTGATGGCATCATTAATGAAGACGCTCTAGGACTTGACAAAATATATGTCCAAGCTAAGCGCTATGCCTCTAGTCAAAGCATTGGTAGACCTGAACTTCAAGCCTTCGCTGGTGCAATGATGGCTGGGGGCGTGAAAAAAGGTGTCTTCATTACTACCTCGACATTTACAAAATCCGCTCGTGATTTTTCCATTCAGCAGACCGAGAAAAATATATCTTTAATCGACGGCGATACTCTTACTGCTTTAATGATTCAGAATGAGGTTGGCGTTCGTTCCGTACAATCCTAGATAAGGTACAATAAGTTTCGCAAATTGAAAAGCAAATAAAAAGAGACATGGTTTGCAGATCTCTGGTAGAATGAAGTTGCGACACCACCATTCGAAAGGAGAGAGCAAACCATGTCCGAGAAAATTGTACAACTAAACGAGGCTGCGATCAAGAGCGAACTCAAGGAACTTGTGCGAGG
>NZ_JACSNY010000014.1 GCF_016902535.1 Anaerotignum lactatifermentans
AATCCTCATCATAATAATTTTTTTTAGTCATAAAGATACCTCCTTTTGGTGTCTAACATTATGGTACATCTGTTTATAAATCGTGTCTACTTATTTAATATAGATCCACGAGGGTTGCAAAAAGAAACAAGATTGTGTACATCATGGAGGATTTGGAAGGCAGCCAGTGGGTAAATACCATGGAAGCCATATATCGGCTAGAGGGATTACCCAAAATGACAAGTGACGATTTTTTGAATTTACTGGGAGTTCCGGAAAACAAGAAAGATAAATGGGAAAGAGGAGATAGGATCGACCTAGAAGGACTAACAAAACAGGACAGAGTGGCAGAGCGAGAACTGACAGCGGACCCAGCGGGGATTTCTATCGTTTACAACAATATGCTGCTGACGCCATTTTATGTCTCGGATGGGATCGTTTGGATGGATGAGGAACTGTTGGAACCGATACGAAGAATGGATAGCCAATATCTGCGTTTTTTCCTGCGTGGCCAAAAGGGCAGAAGAATGATAGCGGTAAAAGATGGCCTGATATTGGTAGCTGTTATCGCGGCGGTGAAAATGTCAGAGGATCTAGCGGAAAAAATAGAAACGATGTGGCGGCAGTGCGTAATGGAGAGTAATCGGGAAGGAGTGTGGATGTATGAAAACAGTGACGATGATTTTTGTTTCGGAGAAAGGACAGAAAACAATACAGCAGAGCCCGCAGATGCTGGACATGGCGGCGAGGATTGAGGCCGTAGGCGGCGTGGATATTGTGCCCATGCATCCTATCAGCGAGAGGGTATTTCTTGCCTATGACGCCCAGAAGAACCCGGACGGGCCTATGTATGACGGCTGGGAAGGGGAGCAAAAGCTGATCTACGGAAAGGGGCTGCTGTTTCGTATGGTCGGCATGATGGTGAAGGATCTGACGGCGGAGGACATAGAAAAGACAAAAGACGCCGTCCGGATCATCGGCGTACAGATAGAGCTGGGAGGGGACAAGAAATGAAATACGAGAAATGTGAAAAGTGCGGCGCCCATCTGGATCATGGGGAGCGGTGTGATTGTGAGAAAGAGAAAGAACTGGAGGCGCTGCTGGTACCGGCCAAAGGGAAGATACAGCGAATCCGAATCAAGGACAGCTTGGCGGAATGGCAGAAGGCGGTGGGCGGATACATAGAGACGGTGACCATGGCGGAGGGCGTTGTCCTGATCTGCAACAAAGAGGGAAAGCTGCTGGATCTGCCCGTCAACGAGCATCTGTGCCAGATCAACGGGGATTTCCTGCTGGCGGGGGTGCGGGGAGACGGATTCGTCAGTCTGACCCGGAAGCAGATGGAGCAGCTGGAAAGATTATTCGCATAAAAAAACAAGGCTGTCCTTCCCCCTTTTGGGGGAGGCGCAGCCCGTTTAAAGTGTGAATCTCATGCAGGAAAAGTATACCAGAAAACAGCGGAAATATCAAGGGGCGGCGGTCCCTTTCGCTCCTTGATAATGAAATTAACATAAGGGCCATGTCCCTGAAATCATAGAGGGACACCGGAATTTATAATCATGCAGAAAAGGAAAAGGTGAATCCATGCCAAGATATATCAAAAGAATATGGGCGGGGGACGTATACGAAGCGAAGGAATATTTCTCTCCCAGAGAACGAGGGATCAGCTGTGAGCGGGCGGCGGCGGAAAATGTGTCCCCGGAGAAAATGGCGGAATACAACTGTCTGGAGGCCAGAAGGAAATGCGCCCGCATGGTCAACGCCAATTTCCGGCAGGGCGATTTATTTTTGACACTGACCTTCCGGGAGCGGGCAGGCGTAGAAACGGCCCTGCGGTTATTCCGAAATTTTATCAGCCGATTAAAACGGCTGCGGAAAAGAAAGGGCTATGCGGAGCTGAAATATCTCTATGTGGTGGAGAGCCGGCGGAAGCGGGAGCATATCCATGTGCTCATCAACAAAATGGATCTGTCCATGAAAGAGCTTTCGGAGGTCTGGGGCCTGGGCCGGGTCATGGTATCTATCCTGGAGCCTGGCGGGGACTATACAGGACTGGCCTATTACATCACAAAGGAAAACTACAAGGAATACGGGAAGCGGTGGAGCGGCAGCCGGAATCTGGAGAAACCGAAGGTGAAGGTCACGCTGGTTTCGGAGGAAAAGAAAACAAAGCGGCTGCGGATACCAAAGAATTACAAGATCATTGAGGAAGTGCAGTATTTCTCGGAAATCACAGGACACACGAGATACATAAGAGCGGTGAGGATCGGAGGCGAGGACTATGGCAGCGGAAAAGAAAGGGAGCCACACATGGAGCATACTGACGGGGAAGGATAAGCGGTGCTTTGTGACCGGGAGGACAAGCGGTTTACAGAAGCATCATATTTTCTACGGCAGAGGCCGCCGGGAGATCTCCGACAAAAACGGGTTCTGGGTATGGCTGACGGCGGAGGAACATCTGGCGGGATTGGGCGGACTGCACGCTCATCCAGGGAAGGGGCTGGATCTTGTGCTGAAATGCATTTGCCAGCGGAAATACGAGGAAAAATACGGCCGGGAGGAATGGATGAAGATACTGGGACAGAATTATATCCAGCTGGATCGGGAAGAAGCGGAGGAACGGCAGGAAGAAATGGAGGCCATGACACAGGAGCGGGGCCGGAGGGCCTACGAGGACTATGCCATGGATACATACGGGACAATTCCGGAAAATGGCTGCTGGCTCTGCCAGTACGAGGCACAGTTCCGGGTGAGCCGGGAACAGATGGTCTGTGTACACGGAAAGGAGGATGGGTTTTGGCTGGAAGAATTAGAGGACGCCTTTGTGGATTGGTGATTGATGTTTGGGTGTGGTGGAAGAGAAGGGAACTGCCGTTTTGAAGGAGGGAGAAGGGATGAAACCAATTTTATTTAACACCGAAATGACGATTGCCATTCTGGAAGAAAGAAAAAAAGAAACACGGAGAGTGATCAAATCTCAGCCAGAAGGAAAGCTGTTGCACGTGACCGGTTATAAATGCGACGAATGGTGGGAAATAAGGGAGACTGAAAAGGGAGAAGAGAGGATTAAAATAAAGGCGCCATTTCAAGAAGGGGATATTTTGTGGGTAAGAGAGACATGGCAATATGCCTATGAGCTGGATGGGAACGATCAGATAATTGAAGAAACCGGGAAATATTACTATGCTGCTGATGCAAAAAAAGATAGTCATGTATTTAGCACATGGTTAAACCCGGATGGGACACATAGAGACAGCATGCCTTGGAGACCTTCTATCCATATGCCCAAAGAGGCTGCTCGGATTTTCTTGAAAGTATGTAATGTATATGCGCAAAGATTACAAGATTGCAGTAATGGGGAAATAGAAAACGAAGGTGCCAAAAGCAGAGACGAGTTTGCGTATCTTTGGGATAAAACGATTAAGCCCACAGATATAGAGCGTTTTGGATGGCAAGCAAATCCTCTAGTTTGGGTAATACAGTTTGAGAGAATCGAAAAGGAAGAAGCACGAAAAGAAAACAGCACGTGCGGACAGGAGGGAGAATATGACAGCAAGCAGTAATATTTGTCCCTGCATGGGCTGTGATGCCGACCGTCACCCGGGATGCCATGACAGCTGCGGAAGGTATCGGGGCTGGAAGGACCAGCGGAGGCAGGAGACGCGGGAGAAAAAAGAAAAAATGCTGGCGGGATGGGAAGCGGACGCGAGGAAGCGGTATGCCATCCGTCAGGGGCAGAGGAGGAAGCGGATTTGAATAAAGTGGTATTGCTGGGCAGGCTGACAAAGGACCCGGAGATAAGATACGCCGAAGGGGAAAATTCTGTGGCGGTAGGAAGGTATACGCTGGCCGTGAACAGACGATGGAAGCGGGAAGGCGAGACAGAAGCGGATTTTATCCCCTGCGTGGTGTTTGGAAAGGCGGCCAGCTTTGCGGAGAAGTATTTCTCCAAAGGGCAGATGATCGGCATTGTTGGGCGTTTGCAGGTACGCAGCTGGACGGATCGGGACGGAAACAAGAAAAGCAAAATGGAAGTCGTGATAGAGGAACAGCATTTCGCCGGAAGTAAGAACGAGAACCAAGAGCCAAGAAGAGAACCGGCGGAGGATGGGTTTTACCTCATAGAAGATATCGAGGATGATGATCTGCCGTTTTGAAGGAGGGAGGATATGAAACAAATAAATTTACAGGAAGAATTGATTGTTGATAATTTTGCCGGCGGCGGGGGAGTGAGAGACCGGGCGAAGGTCGGAGAGGCCTTCTGGGTCGTAGTGGAGCACTTCTATACGCCGAAGGGAAGCCGCCTTTGCGAGAAGGAGTATTGCGTGTGCAGAGCGGAGGTCCAAAAACTGCTACCGAAATGGGATGAGATGGTCCTTCATGGGCCTGGCCCAGACGGATACCGGCAGTTGCACTACTACAAGAACAAGGACATCGGAAGGAAGGTGTTCCGAACACCGAGGGAAGCTGCCCTTTATGCCCTTGAGCTTACCGAGAAGAATGACCGGGTGTGGGCCGAAATGATGGGAGAAAAGCCCATGCGGCGCACCTGGGAAATATATCTGGAGGAGGATGCGAATGTATAACTACTACACCTGCAAGGTCAAATGAGAGTCAGGGCCAAAACATATGGAATACATGATTGTTTTTTGCAATTAAAATGCAAAAAAATAGGCGGAATGATGTTAGTTTGAGTTCAAAAAAACAATGAGAATAGGCATTGATACGAACAGGAAATTTCATAAAAATTGTGGGAAAAGATGATGATTTTATGCCTAAAAAATCAGATTTTCGCGTGCCAAAAAGACAATTGTCCAAATGGCATGCGTTTGGCATTTTCCGATAGGCTATTTTCCTTGAAAAATTAAGGCTTTTTAGGATTACTTCAAAATTTAGAAAATCCGCCTATAGAAAAGTGGGGTTTTGACCATTATTTTTCACTAAAAAAATCTGGAAGGATAATTGACAAGAAAAAGAACCGGAAAGGGGATAGGAGGCTATGAAAAATTTCGATAAAGAACTTAGCCGGAATGGAAGCGGGTACAGTGACCCAACAGCAGCAACGGCTCTTCGGACCATATACAAAAAAGAAAAAGAAATTGACCGCAACGCAATGAGATTGATTGGTTTGATTAAAGATATGCTGCGTATCTGTGATTTTGAGCTAATTGAAAAAGTGAAAATCCGCCATAAGCCAAGTGGGAGGGAATATAAATGAGCAACAATGAAAAGAAAAAATATTTACGCCGGTACTTAGATGCAAAAAGAAGAGCGAATTTATTACAGGAACAAATTGAATCATTGCGTGAAAACAAAACAAGTCCATCCGGAACACTTGATGGCATGCCACATGGAAGCGGGACATCTGATCTGTCTGGATATGCTGCCCGATTGGATGAACTGCTGCGGGAGCTGGAAACGGAAAGAGAAATGCAGATGATTACATATCATGAGATTTGGAATCAAGTGAAAAAAATTCCAAATGCAACAGAGCAGGAAGTGCTGACCAGAAGATATCTCATTGGTCAGAGCTGGGAGAAGATTGCCGTAGAAATGCATTACAGCTATCGTCAAATTATTAGAATTCATGGTGCAGCATTACAGCATTTTTCTTGGTGACCATAGGATGGCACACAATGTCACATATCAATGTGGTATGATGTATCATGGAATAAAAACAGACAAAAGACTGCATAAGCGGTCTTTTTCTTTTTGTCTGGGAATTCCGGGAAGGAGGTAAATCCATGTTAAGGTCATGTCCTTATTGCGGTCGGATCCATGACAAAAAATATATCTGTTCCAAAAAACCAATTCGAAAGAAATACGGAACAGAACAAAACCGTTTTCGGTCCAAGAATGTTTGGACAAAAAAAGCGAAAGAAATAAAAGAAAGAGATATGTTTTTGTGCCAAATTTGCATGAAAAAACTATTTGATACAGTCCGGCAGTTTAACAGCCAAGAATTAGAAGTTCACCACATTGTTCCGCTGGCAGATGACTATGATCTGCGTCTGGAAAATGAGAACCTGATTACCCTTTGCGTGCGACACCATAAAATGGCTGACGCAGGGATAATTCCTGAACCTTTGCTGCTGGAGATTGCCAGAGAAAATGAGGAGAATGGATGCCAAGTCGTGGCAGATATCCCGCCCTAGGGGTAAGGTCTGAAAAATCTAGAGCCTCTTAGACCACGAGGCCTCCTTTCTTCACAAAAAATTCCCAAAATGAAAACGAAATGAAAATGGCAGAAAGGAGGGGGTAACATGGGCAGACCATCAAAACCGTATGCGGTGTTGGCACAAGAGAAAAAAAGCCATCGTACAAAAGCAGAAATGGACGCTCGAAAAAAGGGTGAAGCTGCGTTTGCCACTGGTGAAACGTTGAAAGAGAAACCAGAGACTAGGCAGAATCTGACTGCCCATAAGGAATTTCTTAGATTGAAAAAAATATTGATGAGCATCAACAAATGGGATGCCATCTACGAGAATGTGATCAACCGCTACTGCCTCCTTTATGCGGAGTGTTTTGAGTTTGAAGGAAAACGGGAGCAGTTCTTTCGGGATCTATGCAGTCTGGATGAAGAAAAGGAAGAACTGATCGACAGCGGGATGTCCATCAGCGCATTTTATAAGCTGAAAAATCAGATACAGAAAAACATCATTGACCTGGACAAACAGGTTCAGGCAAAAAGAAAGATGCTGATGGATATTGAGAAAGAAAATATTATGACCATTGCGTCTGCCCTGCGGAATGTGCCCAAAAAAGAAGAAACACCAACGAATCCGCTGCTGGAGGTATTGAAAGGTGGTTGAAAAAACAAAGGCGTATCAATACGCATTATGGTGCATACAGCCAGAAAACAGCAAGGTGGGGCGTTATATCAAAAAACAGGCGGAACAATGGCTGGAAATAGCTGACGGAAAGAGCAAAGAAGCCTTTGTAGATGAAAAGGCAGTGGAAAAGATATCGAATTTGCTCAAGATTATGATTCACCCGGATTTGCTTTGCCCAATGGCAGACGGTATGGAAGATTACGCCTGGTTTTTGATTATTGCTGTGCTCTGTACGAAAAAGTATGACAGCAAAGGGCGAGATATCCGATATTACACAACGGCAGTGCTTGAAATCTGCAGAAAAAATTTCAAAACGTTTTATTCGGCAGTTATATTTATCTTGCTGATGCTGACAGAACCGCCTTTTTCCAGATTCTTTTCCGTTGCGCCGGATTTGAAATTGTCGTCAGAGCTTAAGCTGAGCATCAGGAAAATCATAAAGTGCAGCCCTGCCATTGCGGATGAGAGTGTTTTCAAAATTCTGCGCAGTGAGATCCGCTGTAAATTGACGGACAGCGAGTATACCCCTTTGGCATATTCGGAAGACAGGATGGATGGTAAACTGGCAAATGCTTTTCTGGCGGATGAAGCGGGAGCCATGGACAGCTATCCGGTGGAAGCAATGAGGTCTTCCCAGATCACGCTGATCAATAAGCTGGGCATTATCATCAGTACCCAGTACCCAAACGAAGATAACGTCATGATTGACGAAATTGACATATCAAAAAAGGTGCTGGATGGTCTGCATAACAGAAAAAGGCGTTTTTCTTTGCTCTATGAGCCAAACGATGAATTTCTACAAAATGATTTATGGCAGACGGAAGATCTGGTCATTTACCAGAGCAATCCTGTAGCTGTAAACAACGAAGATGTTTTTGAAAATCTGCTTGAGAAGCGGGAATACGCAATTCTTTATGAGAATAAGCGGGAGAACTACCTCTGTAAGCACAATAACATCCGCTACAAAGGACTGGGAACAGAAGGGTATATTGATATCACCAAGGTCAGACAGTGCTGTGTGGAGGGGGATAAAGCATTTTGGAAGGGGCGTAGAGTTTGGGTCGGACTGGATCTATCCCAGACAGACGATAATACATCTGTGGCAATGGTGACCTATGACGAAAAAACTGGGAAAATCTATGCAAAAGTGTGGGGCTTTATCCCCAAAGAAAGAATTGTCATCAAAAGCAAAAAAGAAGGTGTCAATTATAAAAAACTCATTGCCGCCGGTGAGTGTTTCTCCTGCGGCGAGGAGGTCATTGATTACAGCTTTGTGGAACGCTTTATCCTGTCCCTGCCGGAGGAATACGGCGTTATAGTGGAACAGGTAGGGTATGACCGATACAACGCTCTATCGACCGTACAGAAGCTGGAAAACGATGATAAAAACCCGTTGGAGTGTGTGGAAATCATCCAGCACAGCAAAACACTGCACAGACCTACAAAACTGCTGCGGGAGTATATCCTCAACAAATTGTTTTGTTACGAACAAAACCTGATGCTGGAAATCAATTTCCAGAACGCCAGATGCACCGAGGACACCAATTTGAATAAGTATGTCAACAAGAAACGATCATCCGGGAAAGTGGACATGGTCGTATCACTGATTAACGCCATCTACCTTCTGCAGGATGCGGTGCTGCTCGGTGAGGATAGTTGGGGCGCGCAAATCATATAAGAAGGGGGTGAGAAATTGGGATTTTTGGAACGTATGAAAGATTTTTTTGGAATCACAGAGGACAGGGCAGAGGGAAGCCCAATGGTAACTGCAGAAGAAAGCCTTTTGCAGGCACTGATCGGAGAATCAAACATCAATAAAAAAACAGTGCTCCAGATTCCAACGGTAAAAGGCTGTATTGAAAAGATTGCTGGTACCGTCTGCCGCTTGCCCATACGCATGTATCAGGTGGTGGATGGAGAGGTTCAGGAAATCAAAGACGATTATCGGCTGCGGCTGCTCAACGCTGATCCGGGAGATACCCTTAACAGCGATGAGTTTTGGCGTGCTTTGATAGAAGACTACTATCTGGGCAAAGGCGGGTATGTCTATATCAACAGAGAAGGGCTGGAAATCAAAAGCCTGCACTATGTGAAAGAAGAAGATGTTTCCATTGTGATAAATGCAGATCCGATATTTAAGGATTATGACATCATGGTCAATGGACGGACATATCTGCCCCATGAATTTTTCAAGATCCACCGCAGAGCCAGGGATGGCGCTTCTTCTCTGCCTATCTGGCAGGAAAATCCGCTGATTTTTGGCGTGGCTTATAATTCTTTGGTATTTGAAGAAAATCTGGTGAAAAAAGGCGGCAATAAGAAAGGTTTTATAGAGGCAGAAAACAGGCTCGACAAAGAGTCCATAGACGCCATCAGAAACGCATGGCGGAAAGTATACAGCAACGACACGGAAAATGTCGTGGTGCTGAACAAAGGGGCGAAGTTCAAGGAAAGCTCTAACACCTCTGTGGAAATGCAGCTCAACGAAAACAAGGAAAGCAACGGAGAGGAAATCTGCAAAATTTTCGGATTTCCTTCCAGCATTTTGACCGGCGGGGCAACCAACAACGACAGAAAGGAATATATCGACGCAGTGATGGGATTGCTGAACACCATCGAAACGGCGCTGGACAGGGACCTTCTTCTGGAACGGGAGAAAGGGTCCTTTTATTTTGCCTTCGATACAAAGGAAATCACCAGAGGGGATTTGAAGGAACGCTATGAAGCCTATGGCATTGCGGTTCAAAATAACATCATGCAAATTGATGAAGTACGAGCCAGAGAAGATATGCCGCCATTGGGATTCAACTGGGTAAAGATCGGCTTGAATGATGTGCTGGTCGATCCAAAAACAGGAACCATCTATACGCCGAACACAAATAAGGTCATGGATTTTTCAAACGTGAAGGGAGGTGAGAAGCATGAGGATTGAAGTCAGAGCAGATAACACAGTACGGATTGAAGGATATGTCAATGTGGTAGAGCGTGAGAGCCGCCCGGTGATTACACCTAGAGGGAAAGTGATTGAGCGGGTGGAAAGCGGCGTATTCCGCAAGGCATTGGAATCTGGAACAGATATCCCAATGACCATCGATCATAATCGGGAGCGGGTCATTACAAGAACAGGTGACGGATCATTGACACTGAAAGAAGATGCCATTGGTCTGAAGGCAGAAACCGTTACATCCGATGCGGAAGTGGTAAAGGCAGCCCGTGAAAAACTGATCAAAGGATGGAGCTTTGGCATGAAAAATGTGATCGATTCTTTGGAAGAACGTGAGGGGAAATTGCCCTTACGTCATATCAGAGGAATCACACTGGATCATGTCACACTGGTTATTCACCGAAATTCTTGCTATAGCGCCACCAGCGTAGAGGTGCGGGCAGAGGGGGAGGAAGAAATCGAAGAAAGATCTATGGCCGGTGAAATTACGATGCAGATTGAAGCGGAAAAGAAGAAACCGGACTACACCAAACTGGAAGAAAGACTGAAAAAGCTGAAAGGAGAATGAACATGAGTTTTTTGAAAAAATTACAGGAGAACAGAGACGAAAAGGTTCAGGAAATGGAAACACTGGTAAATTCCGCGAAAACGGAAGAAAGAGCCATGAACCAGGAGGAGCTGGAAAAGTTTGAAAATCTGGAAAAAGAAATCAAACAGATTGACAGCACCATTGCGGCGGAAGAAAGAGCCAGAAAAGAAAAAGGGTTCAAGATCAAAGAGGCTGAAAAAGAGCCTACGGCGGAAGCGCTGGAAGAAAGAGCGTTCTGTAATTATATCCTGAATAAGGTGGAAGAACGTGCAGGCGAAAAGAACCTGACTATGGGAGATAACGGCGCCATCATCCCCACAACTATTGCGAACCGCATCATCAAGGAAGTAAAAGACAGATGCCCGATTCTGGAAAAAGCAACGATTTATAACGTAAAAGGGACTTTGAAGATTCCCGTATGGGGCAAAAATGAAAGCCATGATATCAAGGTGGCTTTCAGTGAGGAATTCAAAGCCCTGACAGCAGATTCCGGGAAGTTTGTTTCTGTTGACTTGGGTGGCTTCCTGGCGGGTGCATTGACATTGATCGGAGAATCTTTGGAAAACAATGGGGCATTTAGCGTGGTGGACTTTGTTGTCAGCCAGATGGCGGAAGAAATTGCTATTTTCCTGGAAGGAAAGCTGCTTAACGGGGAAAGCGGAAAAAATGAAGGGGCGCTGGCAACTACCAATGTATTGGTTGCGGCAGCGGCAACAGCCATTACAACAGATGAACTGATTGCGCTTCAGGCAAAAGTAAAACAGGTGTATCAGAAAGATGCCTGCTGGACCATGCATCCGGATACTTTTGTGGTGCTGAAGCAGTTGAAAGACGGAAACGGAAGATACCTTCTGCAGGACGATATTTCCGGCGAATTCCCTTACAAGATGCTGGGAAAACCTGTGTACATTTCTGACAATATGCCCCAGATTGCGGCGGATGCCAATGCTATCCTTTACGGTGATTACAGTGGATTGTCCGTAAACATGCGGGAAAACATCGAAATCAAGGTTCTGCGTGAAAAATACGCGGATATGCACGCAATCGGTATCCTTTCCTGGTTGGAATTTGACAGCAAAGTATCCAACCATCAGAAACTGGCTGTGCTGAAAATGAAATCTGCCTGAGCGGAAGGGAGGATATGAATATGTGGGTGAAAGCGGTAAAAAGTTTTGGCGGGAAAGTATCTATGAGACAGGGACAGGAGATGGAACTGGAAGAAAATGATACGTTGAAAGATCTGCTGGAAGCAGGATATGTAACAAAAATCATGGGTCAGGTACAGACGGAACCTGATAAAGGCAAGGAAAAAAGTGTGGAAAACCAGAATTCCAATGCAGACGACAGCGAAGATCAGGGGAGGGACGAAGCGGAACGGAAAGCCGGTTATCTGGATGAAGCGGATCTGGAAGAAATGTCAGCGGCAGACCTGAAAAAACTGGCAAAGGAAATGGGTATTTCTACTGCCGGCACGAAAAAAGAAATCATTCAGCGGATGATCGAGGTTGAAGTGGAAATTGGCCCAGAGGCAGAGGGTGACGCTTGTGAAAATCAGTGAGCTGACCTTGGAGGATGTGAAATTGTATTGCCGTGCAGAGGGTGAAGCGGAAGAGGACATCCTCTTTGCAGCCATTATGGACGCGGGCAAACAGTACATCCAAAGTCAAACGGGTATGAGCGAGGAGGAGATCGATACAAAAGCAGATCTCACCCTTGCTTTTTTAATGCTTGCGGCGGATATGTACGAAAACCGCACCTATACCATTCTGACATCCGGGAAAACACCGAATATCAATCCAGCGGCATCGGCAATCATCAACCAATACTGCCGCATCATTTTGTAAGGGGGGAGCTGAATGCAGCCAGGAGAACTGCGAAACCGTATTGAAATCCAGCGTCTGACAAAAACGCAGGGGATTTACGGTGATACAAAAATTTGTTTCCTGCCGCTGAAAAAAGTGTGGGCGAAGGTAAACGGTCTGCACGGAAAGGAATATTGGGAAGCAAAGGAATACGGCGTGGAAAGGACTGTTGAATTTGTGATCCGGTATTCCGCTTGCCGGGACCTGACGGAAAAAGACAGGATCTTATTTCGAGGGGCTTTTTTCAATATATCCTCTATCGACAACGTGATGTATCGAAATGAGTATCTCAAAATCAAGGCCACAGCTGATATCACGGAAAGGGGGAACCGAGATGGAGCAAAGCCTGAAAGATTTGGACAAGGCGTTTGAAGCAATGTTAAAAAACTTTCCGGATGCAAGGCGTGAACTTGTTGAAAACGCAGGAGAAAAAATGCAGCGGAAGGTACTGCAGAATATATCCACTACAACAAAAGAGGTCACAGGGCACTTGCTGGAAGGCGTGACATTAGCTGTTGGCAGCGGCGGCGGGTATGCGGCTGTGCGTAATGATGCCAAAATTGCACCTCATGCCCACCTTGTGGAGGAGGGGCACAATCTGGTGCGAGGCGGTCCTCTAAAAGTACCGAAAAAAGAGCTGCAAAGAACCAATCCAAGAAGTACAGGCGCCGTAGTAGGCTGGGTACCGGGGAAACATATGTACCGAAACGCCATGAATGACCTGGAAGATGAGTTAATTGGTGACGCAGAGGAAATGGTGGAAAAATTGGTGGGTGATTTGTTTTGACAGGAAGAAAAGAGATTCTTCAGGCATTGAAAAATGAATTTGCAAAATGTGTTCCGGAAGCGGAGCATTATTTTGGAAAGATAGGGGAAGGATATACCCCTCCTGCTTTTCTGTATTTGCCAAGTTTTAATCAAGAAAGCAGGCATAACGCTTTTTTTCAAGATACAAACAGAGAAGTACAGATTATTTATTTTGGAAAAACGGATGGTTACGGCACAACGGATTTTGATGAAAAAATGGAAATCGAAGAAAAGGTGACTGCATTTTTGAACACATTTCTTTTGCAGGTAGGAGAGAGGACACTTCTTTTCACCTATGAAACGCAAGAAGCAGATGAACAGCTTTCTTTTTATGTGCGATTCCAGTACCAGGAGGATGCGCCGTTTGCCAAGTTCAAGGAAGAAGAAAATATGGATGCAGCGGAAAACGTGCAATTTACAGAAAGGGTGAAATAAATGGGATTACCCAATATTTTAATTGAGTTTAAGAGTAAAGCCTCTACTGCAATTAAACGTGGCGAAAGAGGTATTGTAGCAGTGATGCTTATTGAAGCGGAGATGGATGCAGGCGTAACGAAGGTGGAAGACATCACCCAGATTCCAGAAGGGCTGACAGAAGACAATAAAGCATACTTGGAACGTGCTTTTTATGGCGGCAGTATGCCTGTAAAATATGTGCAGGTCATTTTAACAGACACAGTAGAAAATGGTCTGAAATTTTTAGAGGTGACGAAATTTGACTATTTTGTGGCGCCTCCAACCGTAACGCCGGAAGAAGTCACCAAAATTATCACTTTTATCAAGACATTGCGGGACAACAAGGGAATTAAAGTAAAAGCAGTTCTGCCCAATGCCGAAGCAGACCATGAAGGCATTATCAATTTCACTACATCAGACATCAAGGTGGGAGAAAAAACATACAGTGCGGCGGAATATTGCTCTCGCATGGCAAGCTTGCTGGCAGGTACTCCACTTTCTGTCAGTGCAACATACTATCCGCTTTCTGAGGTGGATGATGTGCCTAAATTTACCAAGTCCGAATTGGATGAAAAGATTAACGGCGGCGAGCTGGTGATTTTCCATGATGGAGAGAAAGTGAAGGTTGCTCGTGCAGTCAACAGTCTAGTGACAGTAGGGCAAACAAAAAGCGAAGATTATAAGTCCATCAAAATTGTAGACATCATGGATATGATCTATACCGATATCAAAACCACCTGCGAGGATGTTTATATCGGTAAATTCGCAAACAGCTACGACAATAAATGTTTGCTGATCATTTCTATACAGGCATATCTGGAAGCACTGCGGGATGAAGAATTGCTGGACCAAAATATTGTAACAGGAATCGATCTGGAAACCCAGAGTAATTACCTGAAAGGCAAGGGGATTGACACTTCGGAAATGACAGAACAGGAGATTAAAGAAGCAAATACAGGAACAAATGTATTTTTGACTTCATCCTATAAAATCCTGAATGCCATCGAGGATATTTCCGTGAAATTCTATATTTAAGGGGGGAGAAGTATGGGACAGTTTGATGAAAGGAGAGCCATAAACGGTACCTTTGGACAAGTTTTTTTGGAAGGCGAGTTGGTTAGGGAAGCAACCGCACTAAAGGCAGAGGTACAGATGCAGTTTATGGACGTGCCTATGTGCGGGGATCTGGCAAAACACCAGAAATTCAGCGGCATGGAGTGCAACGGCAATATTACCATGACGAAAATCAACAGCCGTATGGCAATTTTGATTTCTGATATGATCAAAGCCGGAAAAACGCCTACATTTACCATCATGAGTAAATTGGCAGATCCAGATTCTTGGGGAGCGGAACGAGTGGTTTTGAAAGGCGTTCAGTTCTCAACGCTGATTTTGGCAGACTGGGCGACAAAGAAACTTGGCGAGGTAAGTCAGCCATTTACATTTACAGACTGGGATCTGCTGGATGTTATTGAACCAAAATAAAGGAGGAAGTAATCAGATGAGTATTTTAGATAAACTGCTGGAAACAGATTTGGAAAAGCTGCAGAACAAGGAAAAGAAAACCTATGAGGTCAAACGACTGTCTGAAATTTTGGGAGAGCCATTTTTGGTGACCTGCAAACCGTTGACACAGGAACAGGTTGCCCATATTGGGGAAATCAGTAAAAATGACATGGATATGCATATGAACACAATTTTGGAATGCTGCGAAGTGGAAGGAAAACCTTTCAGCCATGAATCATTTACATCAAAGTTTGGGACGCCATCGGGAAAAGAGGTTGTAGAAAAAATGTTTCGTGCTGGTGAGGTTTGGGCACTTTACAGTGTGGTAAACAAAATGTCAGGGTATGGGAATAATGTGTTGGAAGAAGTAAAAAACTGATTCGGGGCGGAGATGCCAGAGCTACTATTATGTATCGAGCATGGGTACAGTTTGGCATTCTGCCCTCCCAAAGTTATGCTATGACGGATGGGGAATTGATCACACTCATGGCTTTCATGGATTTTGAAATGGCAAGATGATTGATGATGTGTCGCCTTTTGTGATAATATGAGGAAAATATGATCGTGAAGAGGCGGTGCAGACATGGGATTTTTTGATAAATTATTTCGCAGAAAAAAGGTCATGCAGGAGAAGAAAATATTTTTAGAAAGAGAGGACAGTCAACTATCCCAAATAGCGACTACGGAAAAACAAAGAGGAATGGTCATTGTGAACCATTTGAGTGTGGATGATGCTGTGGCAGAGAGACTTCTTGAAAGAGTGATTGCTTTTGATGTGGAAACGACAGGTTTGTCAGCAAAAAGCAACCGTATCATAGAAATCGGAGCGGTTCTGTTTGAAAACGGAGAAGAGAGCAAGCGATATAGTACGCTTGTTGATGCAGGGGTAAATGTCCCGCCAACTGTTACAGCAATCAACCATATCACAAATGAAATGCTTCTGAAAGCACCGAGAGAAAAATTTGTTTATCCTGAATTTTTGGCATTCTTGGGTGATGCCTTGGAAGGAAAGACGATGTTGTGCGCCCACAATGCGAGATTCGATATGGACTTTTTGTCGGAAACATTGATGCGGTTGGGATATGATGCAACGATTTCCTGTGTGGATACCCTTGCGTTATCCAGAAAGATGTTGAAATTGCGCAGTAATAAGCTGAATACAGTGGCACAATATTTTGGGATTGAAAACGAACAGGCTCACCACGCTGTTGCTGATGCAGAGGTCTGCGGGAAAATACTGCAGGAACTGCTTAAGCTAAAAAAAGAGCAGCAGAAGCAATATATGCAATATCTGGAAGAAAGCAGCCTTGATGAGGAAGAAATGGAAACGTGTGCATACATTCAGAAGATTATTGCAGATCACGAAGGTGACTTAGAATTCCTTGGCTTTTCAAAAAATAAAAAAGGTTATATAGATGTTATCTTCATATCCAGCGTTTTCAAAATTAAATTCATGAAGAAGAGAAAGTATATCCTTGCAGAAAAAAGATTCTTCCAAAATTCAGACTTAGAAATAGAACCTTGTTCAAAAACGGAGGGAACTGAAGCATATGTTCGTGTTTTCTTTCAAAATCCTTTCCAGTTGGAAAACGTGGCAGAAAGTATCTGGCACATCTACAAAGAACATTATGACAAGGAGATGTACAGCCTTGCAATGGGATACCTTACAAGGGAGGATGCCGTTTGTATAATAAAATCTTTGCATACGCTTTCGGTTTATGATGTGGCGAAATTGCTGCAGAGAGCATCTGAACGTGAAGAAGAAAGATTATGGAAAGAGAAAGAAACGGAAAGAATTGCTGCCGAACAGCAAAAGGAAAGGGAGAAGAAAGCGGAAGAGAAGAAGAAAGCAAAAGAGGAGAAGAAAGCAAAAGAGGAGAAGAAAGCGGAAGAAAAGAAAAACGTATCAGCAGGAAGAAAATCATTAGGCAGACCAGTCTTGCAAATGACGGATGATCTGGTGATCGTTGCAAGATACGAAAGTATTGCTGAAGCTATCAGAGAAACGGGGATCAATTCCAAAAGTATTCGTGATGCAGCCAAAGGTGTACAAAAACATGCTGGTGGATATGTTTGGAAATATGAAGACGAACAGCAATTATAAAAAGAACAGCTTTTTGCAGAAAGAATTTTCGGACTGCAAAAGGCTGTTTTTATATTTCAAAAAGGGGGTGAAGACTTGTCAAAAGATGTCAGCATTGTATTCAAAGCATCTGACGGGCTATCTGAGAGCCTGAAGCAAATGAGGAAGAATGTAAACAGTCTTTCCAATGATGTGACAGAATACAGAAAAATACAGGATCAGGCATTCCAGAAGAAAACCGAAATAAAATTTGACATTGTCCAAGCCAAAAAAGACCTGAAAGACCTGACAAAAGCTGTGCAGGACAATGTGGATGGAGCAAAGGAAGCCTTCATGGACAAACAGCTTGCGTTAGAAAAGCTGAATGAAGAATACAAGCGTCTGTCGCAGGTTGCAAAAGAGGCAGGGAAAGCAGAGCGGGATTTGGCAGCGGATATGAGCCGTACCAGCAATGCCAATGCAGGGAGAGGCTCTTCTGCATCATTAGGGGGACTTATGAGTGGTCTTGTTTCTGCAGGATTGGGCAGCATGATCGGATCGGCGGCACAAAACTATGTGAATACAACGATTACATCTGTTTTTGGACAGAATACCGGAGGAATGATTAGTGGAGTCGTTGGAAGCGGAATTCAGGGCGCAGCCATAGGAAGTATTGCGGGACCAGTTGGTGCAGCGGTGGGGGCCGCGGTCGGCGGATTGACCGGAGCAATAAACGGATTAGCGGAAAAACAGACCAGAGAGGATGATTATTTCCGCAGCGAGGTTCAGAGTTTGCATAGTAGTGCCATAAATGAAATGAATTCTGCACTGGAAAGAAGCAGCGTGTATGCATCTGAAAGAGAAGATTACCAACGCAACTATGCCAGTATGACAGATGATGCCACCGGCGCCAAATTATATCAGGCAATCCAAGAATATGGGGATAAGACGCCATATGATACTTCTGTGATGCTTGCAAAGGGTATGGAAATGCTGTCTTATGGCATCGAAAAGGAAAAAATCATGGATTACACAGACATGATCGGGAATATTGCCATGGGTAACGCCAATAAATTTTCGGGTCTTTCTTACGCTATTGCGCAGTCAATGGGTGCTGGCGTACTTAACGGCCAGGACCGTAATCAGATGGTTGGCTGGGGTTTTGATCCGTTGGAATATGTGGCAAAAAACGAAGGCATCACAAAAGCGGCGGCAAAAGATATGATGAGCGCCGGTGAAATTACTGCGGATATGCTGGAAGATGCAATGCGTACTGCCACCAGTGAGGGAGAACGTTTCCATGATGCTGTCAATGCCATGAGTGATACATTTTCTGGTTTGCAGGGACAGTTGGAAAGCGCCAAAAAAAATATTGAGATCGCCATGGGTGAAGGATACAACGAAGCCAGAAAAGAAGGTATGGCGAAGGAAATCGAAGCCTATAACGGTGAAATGGGCGAGCAGATGAAAGAAGCCTACCGAATGATAGGTGCATATGAAGCGGAAATGGAAAATCAGCATCAACAATCTATCCTTAACGCTTTGGAACAGGCAAACGAAGATATTGAAACTAAAGGTCTGGAAGGTTTGGATGCACAAAAGCGTATGTGGGAAGCCTATACACAAGCAGAAATAGAATACAAGAACAGCGAAGAATACCAAATGAAGCTACAGGCAGAAAAAGACCTGGTACAAAGCATCCAAGGCGCATTGGTGGAAAGCGGGGACTATGTCAGCTTTGGATCGGCAATGGCAAACGAATTTTCCAAAGGATGGAGTTCTGTTAGGGTAAACAATGCCGCTGAAGATATCAAATCATTGGGGGCAGGCAGTTTTTTGAATGGTCTTTTTGCGAAAACGGCATTAAAAAATGGTACTCCAGGGGGATATCCAAATGCAACTGGTTTGCCAAGGGTTCCGTATGATGGGTACCCGGCAATCCTGCATGAAGGCGAGCAGGTGCTGACCAGAGTGGAAGCAGATAAACGTGAAAACGCTGGTGGGGTACATATTGCAAAACTGGCGGACAGCATCGTGATCCGCGAAGAAGCAGATATTGACAAATTTGCGGAGAAATTTGCCAGAAAAGTCATGCTGGCGGCGGCAAGCTATACCGGCTAAAGGAGGGGAAGAGAATGTTTGAGTTTTGGCTGAAAAATGAGACTGCCGGGGAGGACATCCTTCTCCCCGTGACGCCGGAAGGATATGAGATTACCGCGGGGATGGAAATCGAAACAGTGCGGGCCACTAATTTGGGGGACATCAATGTTACAGGCCGCAGAAAGCCAAAGAGTATCACAATCAGCAGTTTTTTCCCCTGCAGGGAATATCTGTTTACGAGAAAAGGCGGAATCAGCCTGGGGAGCCCGGCCAGTTATGTGAAAAAACTGGAGCAGTGGAAGGATGCCAAGGATATCATACGGGTGGTTATTGCGGACAACGGCGGCGCCCGCGTGAACGATCAGTTTTACATCGAAGATGTCACATCGGGAGAGAAGAAGGAAGATAATGGGGATATCACCTACTCTATCTACTTAAGGCAATATACTCCCATGAAAGTGTCCGCGGTATCGGCGGCACCGGCGGCAAATACACCAAGAGCGGACACGGCAACGGCGGCGCCGAAAAAAACAAAGAGCTACACGGTCAAAAGCGGTGATTGCCTCAGCGCTATCGCCCGGCAGGTGTACGGTGACGCAAGCCAATGGAAGAAAATCTATGAAGCGAACAAATCTGTCATTGGGAATAATCCCAATCTGATTTTTCCCGGGCAGAATTATGTGATCCCATAAGGAGGTAAGCCGGATGAGCATGAGAGCATTCCATATATCCAAAGAAGGAAACAAGACGGAGATCACGGAAATTATCACCAGCCTGACCATCAGCGGAGAATACCGCAGCTGTTCCAGATCATGTCAGTTCGGCATTGTCCATGCGGCGGGGGATGAACGTACCTGGCTGATCAAAATTGATGTGGGGGACATCATCAAAGTGATCGATGTAGACAAGGTCATGTTTCAAGGCCCAGTATGGACCAAAACAAAAGAAACAGAGACCAATGAGATCGACTACAGCTGCTGCGACTATGGAATTTACCTGAAGAAGAACAAAGCCAGCTATGTATTCAACAAAATGACGCCGGAGGCCATCACCAAAAAGATTTGTGGGGATTTCGGCGTGCAGATCGGCAGTTTATCCATTACGGGCGTACCGATCAGCAGGAAGTTTTTCAACGTGACTTTATACGATATCATCATGACGGCGTACTCACTGGCCAATGACAAAAAATACTATTGCATCTTTGAGGGAGAATTGATGTATGTGCTGGAGAAAGGCAAAAAGGAATGTACACCGCTGGAAAGCGATGTGAATTTGCTGACATCCAGTGTCAGCGAAAGCCTGAATAGTATGGTCAATCGAGTGAGAGTATACAGCAAGGAGGACAAACTGCTCAAAGAATTCACGGAAGAAGCGGATGCCAAGCTGTATGGGTATATGACGGAGATTCTGCGGATATCCAGTGAGGATGAAGATTACACGAAAAAGGCGAATGACCTTTTAGAAGGTGTGGAACGAAAAATCACTGTGACAAATTTCGGAACATCGGAATACATTACCGGAAAAAAAGTCAATGTAATAGAACCGTATACCGGTCTGACGGGAATATTCTATATTGACGGTGATCAGCACAACTGGAAAAACGGTGTTTATACGAATAGATTAACTTTGAATTTTGAAAACATGATGGATGAGAAAGAAAGCGGAAGCGAAAATAAGTGAGGCAAGATATGTATAACGAAAATGATAATCCATACAACAATTTTTTAGGAATTATGAGGGAACAGGGTGAGATGAACAACCCCGTTCCCTTTTTGATTGGAGAAGTCAAAACGGCAAATCCGCTGACCGTTGCCATTGGGGACATTGTGCTGGAGCGGAAGGATTTGAAAATCAACAGTTTTTTGCTGAAAGGGTATCAGCGCCGATGGAATCTGGCAACCACAACGGCAACAGGTGTGACGGGGGAAAGAAGCGGTGGCGGCGGAGACGCTTCCTTTGCTTCCCATTCTCATGACCAGCATACACTAGGAGTTCCGGATGGAACATTCACAACATTGGATGATTTTGCCGCCGGAGACGAAGTGCTGATCCTCATGAGCAAAGATCAGCAGCAGTACATTCTTGTCTGCAAATTGCTGTAAAAAGAAAGGAGGGGAAGGGATGAGCCTGTTTCCATTTTTCGGAGATACTGCGGCGGAAACTGAATCTGGAGCAGAACTGCCTTTGTACAAAGAAGTGGCATGGGATTTTGAAAACAATGTCCCCCGACTGAAAAACGGAGAATACGAAATCGCTGCGGAAAACAAAGCTATCAAAACATGGGTATATAAGGCACTGAAAACGGAACGATTCCGCTATCTGATTTACAGCTGGAATTTCGGCAGCGAGATTGACAGTTTGATCGGCCAGAGCTACACGCCAAATCTGACAAAGGCGGAGTGCATCCGCTATATAGAAGAGGCTTTGCTGATCAATCCCTATATCAAAGCAGTCACAGAAGTAGAGGTGTCGTTTTCAGAGGGGCACCTGAGTGTTTCTGGACATTTGGAAACAATTTATGGGGAAACAGAAATAGAGGTGAGCGTGTAAATGTATGAAGATAAAACCTATGAAAATATAAGGGATGAGATTCTGTCAAAAATTACGCTGGTAGATACGAGAGAAGGGTCTTTTACATCAGACGCAGTAAGTCCAATTTCCATGGAAATGGAAAAGGCGTATAACCAATTTGACCGCATGCTGGGAATCATGTTTCTGGATACATCTGCAGGCAGTTACATAGATGAGCGCGGAAAAGAATACGGAATTATCCGCAAAGAGGGAACGTATGCCAAGGGCGAAGTGACATTTACTGGAGAAAAGGATACGGAGATTCCGGCGGGCACTTTATGCTCTACTGTGGGCGGGCTGTTGTTTGAAGTCCTGGAAGGCGGTGTGATTCCGGAGGCAGGAAGCATCACTCTTCCAGTACAGGCTCAGGAGCCGGGGGATAAGTATAATGTGCTGGCAGGGAGTGTGCGGATTCTCCCGGCAGCGATTTTTGGAGTTACGTCAGTTACCAATGCGGAAAAAATGCTGGGCGGTGCGGAGCAGGAAACAGACGCTGAGTTGGTGGAGCGCATATTGATGAAGCTGCAGGCGCCGGCTACCAGCGGGAATGTATACCATTATAAGATGTGGGCCATGAATGTGGAAGGCGTCGGAAATGTCAAGGTGTTCCCGCTGGATAATGGTCCTGGGACAGTAACAGTTATGCCGATTACCAGCAGCGGAAGAGCGCCGGATGAGGAGATCCTGCAACGTGTGGCCGCGTATATTGAGGAGCAGCGGCCCATCGGGGTCACAGTGACAGTCATGGCGCCAGCAGAAAAAATGATCAATGTGGCCGCTTCAGTGCAGATCACTACCGCGGTTACCGCAGAAGCGGTACAGGCAGCCTATGCGAAACTGATGGAGGAATATATCAAAAGCAGTGTATTTGAGCGGAATACTGTAGATTATTTCAAGTGCCTTTCAATGTTTTATGATATTGACGGCGTAGTCACAGTTACAAGCTTTTCTATCAATGGAGGGTCAGAAAATATCTCCATTGGAGAAAAAGAAATTCAGGTTATGGGGACGATTGACGTGGAGGGGGCGAGCACATGAAATTGATGGAGCTGCTTCCGCAGGATTATACCAGAAGTCCTGCCATGGTGGAACTGCAGGAGACCCTGGAATGGGTTGGCACTGAATTAGAAGTTGATATTGATGATCTGGGAAATCAGCTGTATCTTGATACGGCCACATGGGGGCTGAAAGAGTGGGAGAAGATGTTTGGCGTCAATACAGACCTGACAAAATCATATGAGTTCCGGAGAGCGGCAGTGCGGGCAAAAATGATGGGCACAGGCACCACAACAGTGGCGCTGATCAAATCCGTATCCGAGAGCTTTCTCGGCGGCCAGGTGCGTGTGGTAGAACAGAATGGGATATACAAATTTTTGATCATCATGGAAACCATTATTGGGATACCGCCGAATGTGGAGGACCTGAAAAAGGCCATTGAAGAAATCAAGCCAGCGCATTTGACCTTTGAGATCATATTCAAATACAACAACCACACGGATTTACATAGATATACCCACGGGCAGCTGCGGCCATATCGACATAGAGAACTGAAAGAAAGGGAGATCGTATGAAAAAAACAGATCGTGATGAAGTCAAGCGGAAACTGCGCAAATGGGGCAGAGTAAAGCAGGTCTGCGCTGAACGCCAGGTCAGGATCGGACAATATCAAAATTTGCTGGAAGGCTTGGGCCGAAATAAGGATCAGATGGATGGGGTTGATTTAGAAAGAATTGCAAAATCCCATCAGGAAAGCATACAAAATCTGACAGAGGGAATTGAGGCGCTGAACAGATTTTCTGACAGGATAGAAAAACTGGTAGTAGGCTTGGACGCAGAAGAGGAAATGGTTATGCGATTGTATTATGGCCGCGGCGCGACAATATATGCTATCAGTATGAAAATGCATATGAGCAGGGCTACCATATTTCGGATCAAAGAAAGAGCGCTGGATAAACTGGCGGGGTTTATGAGAGAAGAAGAAGAAGAGGTGACTATATGACATGGGATATTGTGGCGGGGATTATCGCTCTGGCAGCGTTTATTATAACGGTTGTAAAAACGATCATCCCACTGACCAATGCCGTTACAAAACTGACGGAAAATATTATATCCATATCGGGATCTGTGGATGAAATCAAGAAAAAGAAAAAAGAAGAACATCAGCGGATATGGGATCATAACCGCAGGCAGGATGGAATGCTGCAAAACCACGAACAGCGGCTCCATGAGTTAGACGGGAAGTGGTACGAGCCTTGAAAAAGAGAAGAAAGACGTTTACGAAGAAGCTGGTAAAGTGGGTAATGGCCATTTCATTGTTTGATTTGCAGTTATCCTATTTACTGGCTTTTTTAGGCCGCGTGGAAATTGCGGAAAATCTGTCTATGACTGTGGTAACGACCATCATTGGTACGGTCATTACCTATTGCATTAAGTCCTTCAAAGAAACGAAAGAGGAGGAAAGATTGCGATATGAAAAGGAAAAAGACAGTGTATGGACAAATAAGGAGGGAGAAGCATGAAAGCGCTGAATTTTATTATTGAAAACTGGTACTTTATTGTGACGGCCATTGTGATGATTGCAATGGCCATTATTATTACCGTGAATTTTTTCAATCTGCCGGCAAAGGAGCAGACAGAAAAGGTAAAGGAATGGCTGCTGTACGCCGTGACGGAGGCGGAAAAGCAGTTGGGCGGCGGCACAGGACAGCTGAAGCTGCGGCAGGTCTACGACTTGTTTGTGCAGCGGTTCCCGGCGGTAGCTTTGGCCGTATCGTTTGAAACATTCTCTCTCTGGGTGGATGAAGCCCTGGAGCAGATGCGGAATATGCTGGCACAGAATGAACAGGCGGCCGCCTATGTGGAAAGTGGTGTTTTGGCACAGGGAATCCTGGAGGGGGTGGAGATTGATGGCTAAGGTAACGGCGGCGGAACTGGTGGCGTTTGCACTGTCCAAGCTGGGAACGCCTTATGTGTATGGGATGAAAGGTGCGGTCATGACGCTGGAGAAATATAACCAGCTGAAATCTATGTATGGAGATCTGGTCTGGGACAGTGACAAAAATAAGGTAGGAAAAGTCTGCTGTGACTGTTCCGGTCTGATTTCCTGGGCTACAGGCATCATCCGAAATTCTCAGGGATACCATGATACGGCGCTGGAAGTGCAGCCCATCTCGACAATCTCTAAAGCGCCGATCGGGGCGGCTGTGTGGCAGAAGGGACACATCGGCATTTATATTGGAAACGGGGAATACATCGCTGAGGATGGCAGCGCTTATGGATGTCGGAAGAATAAGCTGAGCAAAGCTGGATTTACCCATTGGCTGAGACTGGCGGATATTGATTACACAGTGAAACAGGAGGTAGATGACGAAGTGGTAGAGCAGGCGAAATTGATTGTGAATGGTAAGGAGTATGCTGTGGAGCGGATTTTGAAGGACGGTACAAACTATATCAAGATCAGGGATATTGCGGATGTGCTGGGGTATGAGATCAGTAATGAAGGTAATATTGCCATTCTGATTAAGAAGTGAGAAATAGTGAATATAAAATTATAGTTTTTAATTACAGCTTATGAATAGATTGAGGTAGCACCTAAAAATATAAAAGTTGAATTTGATGTTTTCAATATTTTATGCTAATATGAGAATAATCTAAATGATAAAAAAGATATTAGCAAATGGGAGGCAACTATGAAAGCAAGTGGTATATTCTCTGCGTTTCCTAACGAAAAAGTAAAAATAGTAAAGCGCGACTCAAGTATTATTGAAAATATCGATGCGGTTATTGATAGTAAGAAAATATTTATTGAGAATACGGAGATCGATATTGAAGAAGGAGATATAGTAGAAAGGGATTTACCATCTGGTTCAGTAGAGCAATTTTTAGTTATTGACCGTGGTTTCCATAAAGGAAGTTATGGGATTCCAGATCATTATCAAATAAAATATAGAAGACAATCAAAAATTATTGACAATGATGATAATAAAATTATCAATCAATATAACATTTCGAATGCAGAAAAAATAAATATTAATTCAACAGATAACTCTATCACCTATAAAATAACAGATAATGATTTAGCAGTTATGGATACAATTTGCTCTCTTGCAAAAGGACTGGATAATGAAAAAGATATTATTTTTGCTGTAAATGAAATGAAAAAACATGCTGGAACAAAGTCATATATAGAAAAGTATAATGCTTTTATACAAAGTATAGCAAACCATATGACGATTTTTGCTCCATTTATTCCACTCCTGTCTTCACTGTTGATAAAATAATTTTTTCTATAACAAGTATTGAATTTGAGAAAGAGGAATAAAACTATACCACAAGACTGTTTTTATCTAAAAATACAACTTTTATGCAACTTTTTTATATCGAGAACCCAGTAAAATCAAGGGTTTTAGCCGTTTTTACAGGGTTTGATTCCCATCAAGTGCACTTAAATATGACTAGCAAAGGAGGTATGACAATTTTGGCAAAGAAATGAAAGAGGCGGGGCGAAAGCCCCGCTCTTTTGTTTGTTATTAAAATATAGTTCTGTTTGTGTTAACTGTTGTGTTAACCTTTAAATCAAAATACAGTTTTTTACCTTAAATAATAGCGATTTTACCATATGCTGTTTTGACATACCCATATAAAAATATTGATTTTATGCCTTTTGTTGAAATAAGTGGGTTTTAATGATTGTTTGATATTTTCATAAATGCGGGTTCAAGTCCCGTCGGTAGCTTCAAAAAAGAGTGTCTATGGACACTCTTTTTTTATATCTGAAAGCGCGGGAGAGCAAAAAGGGCTGAAATCTTTCATTGTAAAGATTTCAGCCCTTCTGTATCTAGAAGTTTATTTGGTTTTCGTTCCTTATTTCTCCAGTTCCGCCAGCTTTTCCAGAATCTGTCCGCTGCGGTCGATGAACGCGGTCATTTCCTCGCTGGTCAGGCTGCGGTGGCTCATGAGAGCCAGATCATATACCTGGCGGCAGATCATCTGGCAGTCCTCTTTTTTCTCCTCCTGATCGGCGGCATCCATCAGGAACTGCACCAGCTTGTTGGATTTATTCAGTACCAGTGTTTCGTCGGGTTTTACATTGGCGAACATGGCTTTGTACATTTCGTTGTTTCCATATGCCTCCATCATTTCCATCATACGGCGGCTGTCTTCGCTCAGCAGGATCATAGCGGAAACGCTGGCTGTTTTCAGGTGTTCCGCCTTTACCTTCAGATCCTCTTTGGACAGAGCCTCCCGGAATAGGGTCTCCATTTTGGTGTTGGCGTATTCGTCTGCCTGTTTCTTGGCTTCGCTTTCTTCGCCGTCTTTCTTTTCCTGCAAAGTATCGGTAATATCGGCGTCGATCCGCTGTACCTTTACGCCGGGGTTTTTGTATTCCAGGAAGGAAACAAAGGGCTTATCCACAGGGGAGGTCAAAATGGCCGCCTCCAGCCCCTGTTCCTTGAACATACGGATATACTGTGCCTGCTGTGCCTCGTCTGTTACAAAGAAAATCTTGTTTTCGTGTTTTTCCTTGTTCTTTTCCAGATATTCGGCAATGGTTTCGTATACGCCGTCGGTGGTCTTTAACAGCAGAGCGTCCTTGATTTTGTCGTAAAGGCTTTCTTCTCGCATACAGCCGTATTTGAAGAACATACCGATGTCATCCCAGAAGCCTTCGTAGGCGCTCCGGTCGGATTTAAAGAGCTGGTTCAGCTTATCGGCTACCTTTTTGGTAATGTAGCTGTTCATTTTTTCTACATAGCCGTCGTTCTGCAGGGCGCTTCTGGATACGTTCAAGGGCATATCCGGGCAGTCCAGCACGCCTTTTAACAGCAGCAGGAATTCCGGCACCACTTCCCTGATATTGTCAGCGATATAGACCTGATTGGAATAGAGCTTAATCTGGCCTTCCACCACATCCATCTGTTCCACCAGTTTAGGGAAGTAAAGGATACCTTTCAGGCGGAAGGGATAGTCCATGTTCAGGTGAATCCAGAACAGAGGATCGTTCAGGTCAAAGAATACCTTATGGTAAAATTCCTTATATTCTTCTTCAGTGCAGTCTCTGGGCTGTTTTAGCCACAGGGGAGAGGGATCGTTGAGGGGCTTGGGTTCCTCTTTTTCTTCCTCGGTTTTTTCTGTTTTTTCCTGGGCCTTCGCCAGAATCTCCTCTTTCGTCAGAGAAGCGGCTTCTTCTTCGGAAATATGGATGGTGTTGTCTTTTTCGGCAGGGGTTTCTTCGGCCTCGTCCTCTTTGCTGAGGATGTCTACGAAAATAGGCACGGGCATGAAGGCGCAGTATTTATGCAAAGCCGCGTAGAGCTTTGTTTCATCCAGAAATTCCTCACCGTCCTCGCTGAGGTACAGGGTGATAGTAGTGCCTCGTTCTGTGCGGCTGCCGTCGGACATTTCGTAGTCGATGCCGTCGGCACAGCTCCATTTCGCCGCTGCCGCGCCCTGCTGGTAGGACAGGGTGTCGATCTCTACTTTATTGGCTACCATAAAGGCGGAATAGAAGCCCAGACCGAAATGGCCGATGATTTCGTTGTCCCCTTCGGCTTTTTCCTCATATTTCGCCAGGAAATCAGCGGCGCCGGAGAAGGCGATCTGGTTGATGTATTTTTTGATCTCCTCGTCGGTCATGCCAATACCGTTGTCCACGATCTGTAATGTTTTTTCGTCCTTGTTCAGGAGCACACGTACCTGAAAGGCTTCCTCGGCAGGAATGTGGTCCGCCTCGCCCATGAGCATCAGCTTTTTCAGTTTTGTCACGGCGTCGCAGGCGTTGGACACTAGTTCCCGGATAAAAATATCCTTGTCGGTATAGAGCCATTTTTTAATGATCGGCAAAAAATTTTCACTGTTTATGGAAAGATTCCCAGTTTCTTTCATATGATATTCAACCTCCTGTTGCTATGGAAAACTCCATCATATTCTGCTTTACAAAGAATATTGTAGCACCGCGGGAGGAAAAGTCAAGAAAAAATTAGCACTCAATCAAATTGAGTGCTAACAAAATTATCAATCTTCTTTTTGGATGGCGATGCCATTGGCCTGACAGAAGTTCTGGATATAGGAAAACCATCGGTCCTCGCTTTTTTTGTCCAGGGAAAAGGTTTCCTGGGCCACGGAGAGGGTGCAAAGGAGAATACCTTCCCGAAACAGCAGGTTCCAGAACAATGCCTGGGCGTTTTCGTAATCCGCCGCTTCTTCTTCCGAAAGAGAAAGCACCAGCTTCATCTGTTTGGGTGTTTTTTTCCCGCGGATGGCCTGAAAGACCAGCGGCTTGATCTCTGCCCAGCTGCACCAGCCTTCCTGCTCCGTTTCCTCATAAAAATCCATGTCCCGCTTACCGTCCAGAGAAAGATGGGCAAAAGCGGAAATTTCACCCTGCCGGAAGCGGAAGCCGTCAAAGGCGTCGCTTTTGAAAAGCAGGGACATAAAATGTTTGGTATCCGGTACGGTAAATGCGTGCATGGTCAATATCCTCCTTGGTGATTTCACGGGAATATTATACCGTTTTTTTATGGCGCTGGCAATGGCGGGAAGGGGAGGCTCCGCCAAAAAATATCCGTTATTTCTTGCGTTTGACAAGCGCCTATATTATAATAAAGTATGATTTTCCAAAAATGAATGATCGAAATAAGGTAATTTTTTTAGGAGGGAACTACCCTATGGCAGAAGAAAAAACAATGGAAAACAGCGGATTAGGCGCCACCGGCAACTTTATCCATAACTACATCCAGGCGGATCTGGAGGGAGAACTGAATAAGATCCATACCCGTTTCCCGCCGGAACCTAATGGATATCTGCACATTGGACATGCCAAGTCCATTTGCCTGAACTTCGGGCTGGCAAAGCTCTACGGCGGCAAATGCAATCTGCGTTTTGACGATACCAACCCCACCAAGGAAGATGTGGAATATGTAGAAAGCATCCAGGAGGACGTAAAATGGCTGGGCTTCGACTGGGAGGACCGGCTGTACTATGCTTCTTCCTATTTCCAGAAATATTACGAAGTGGCTGTAAAGCTCATCAAGGAAGGCAAGGCCTTTGTCTGTGACCTGACAGCGGAAGAAATGCGGGAATATAGAGGCACACTGAGCACACCCGGCAAGGAAAGCCCTTACCGCAACCGCAGTGTGGAAGAAAATTTGGATCTGTTTGAGCGCATGAAGGCAGGGGAGTTCCCTGACGGCTCCCGTACCCTGCGGGCCAAGATCGACATGGCGTCTCCCAATATCAATATGAGAGACCCTGTGATTTATCGTATTTCCCACGCGGCACATCATACCACCGGTACAGAATGGTGCATTTATCCTATGTATGACTTTGCCCATCCTCTGGAGGACGCCATCGAAGGCATCACCCACTCCATCTGTACCATGGAATTTGAGGATCACCGCCCTCTGTACGACTGGGTCGTAAGAGAAGCGGGCTATACCGTAAATCCTCCCAGACAGATCGAATTTGCTCGTCTGGGCATGACCAATACAGTCATGAGCAAGAGAAAGCTCCGTGCGCTGGTAGAGGACGGGCTGGTAGACGGCTGGGACGATCCCCGTATGCCTACCATCAGCGGTCTGCGCCGCAGAGGATATACACCGGAATCTATCCGCGACTTCTGCGAACGCATCGGTGTTTCCAAGGCCAACAGTATGGTAGACAGCGGTCTGCTGGACTACTGCATCCGTGACGACCTGAAGGCCAAAGCCCCTGTGGTTATGGCGGTGCTGGACCCTCTGAAACTGGTTATTACCAACTACCCCGAAGGTCAGGTGGAAATGATGGAACTGGAGAACAACCCCGAAAACCCGGAACTGGGTACAAGAGTGGCGCCTTTTACCAGAGAGCTGTATATCGAAAGAGAGGACTTCATGGAAGAACCTGTAAAGAAATTCTTCCGTCTGGCCCCCGGCAAGGAGGTTCGTCTGAAAGGGGCGTATTTCGTAACCTGCACCGATTTTGTCAAGGATGAAGAGGGCAATGTGGTAGAAGTACACTGCACTTATGATCCCGAGACAAGAAGCGGCAGTGGCTTCGAGGGCAGAAAAGTCAAAGGTACTCTGCATTGGGTCAGCGCTTCCGACCATGTAAAGGCAACGGTAAGACTGTACGATTATATGATGCTGGATAATCCCGACGATCCCAACGGAGAGATGATTATGAACCCCAACTCTCTGGAGGTAAAAGAGAATGCTGTCATCGAGCCTTCCATCAAAAACGCCAAAAAGGGAGAGCGCTATCAGTTCATGCGTAACGGTTACTATATCGTAGATACCAAGGACACCACAGAGGATCATCTGGTATTTAACCGGATCGTGCCGTTGAAGAGCTCTTTTAAATTAAAATAAGAATGCCGCAGGGCGATGAAACATCGTGAGGCATCTTCATAGAAAGTAAAGAAAGCTGAACTCTTTGTATGACAAAGAGTTCAGCTTTCTTTTTTACCGGGAGTTGATCCGGTCTGTTTCTTGATCCCGCGATTTTTTAAAGAGAGGAAGGGATTTATTTTAAAATGTCTTTGACAACATCCTGCGGGATCACAAAGGAAGGGCTGCCCTGGGCGCCTGCGGCGACTTCGTATTCATCAAAGCAGATGACAATGTTTCCGTCTGCGTTGATATAGAATTTGGGATCAGACCCGATGGTGCGGAACGCGTTCTGGGCGTCGCTCTGGCTTTCCAGGAAGAACATGCCGCCTTCTTCTTTGTTCATGCGTTCCATTTCACCCAGAAGATAGGCGTCAATGGGCGTGGTGTAGTTGGCGCCTTCTTTGAATAGATCGGAGAAGGCAATAAGCTTGCCGGCTTTCTTGTCGATATTATAGAAGGTATGTTTTTCCCAGGCGGAACCTCTTGCCTCAAACAGCGTAAATTCCAGAGCCAGAATATCCTCATTGTCTGTTTTTACGGAATATGTATATTCCATATTTTCGTGGAAATTACCGTCACCGGAGGCTTCCTGCATTTCCTCAATGGTCTGTCCGAAAGCGGCAATGATCTGGGCCGCGTTTTCTTTAAATTCCGCGTTCAGCTGCGCCTCCAGTTCCGGATTCATCAGCCCCTGGATCTGAGCGGTTTCTATTTTTGCCTGGTAGTTGTCCTCTTTCACTTCGTAACGGTTAAGGGTAAGCACACGGACAACGGAATCCATGACGGGTACCTGACTCATGGCATAGGCCAGTGTAGGGCTGGCGTTGAGGCTGGCGGTCAGCAGACAGAGGCAGGCCGCCGCGCCCATCCATTTATGACGGCTGCTCAGTTTTCTCTTTTCTGCTTTCATGGTATCGGACAGACGTTTTTTGAACGCTTCGTCCGCTTTGATGTTTTTATATTCTTCTTTCCATTTGTTCATCATATCATTTTTCATATTTATACCTCCTGTATTTCCAGTTTTAATCGTTCCAAGGCACGGTAGAGCCTTGATTTTACAGTGTTTTCATTTAATTCCAGGATCTGCGCCACTTCTGAGATGGTCATATCCTCCAGAAAACGCAGCACCAGGATCGGCCGATGCTTTGGGTCCAGATGGTCCATCATTTCCTCAAAACTGATGTGGGAATAATCGTCTGTCAGGGGCTCCAGATGCTCCATGGCGCCATCCTCCAGATAAATGATTTTTTGTCTGTCCTTTATATGGCTGAGGGCCGTGCGGGCGATAATGGTATAGAACCAGGATTTCATTTTTCCGGTGTCCTTCAGACTGTTGATGGAGCGCAGCGCTTTTACCACACTTTCGTTCAGAATGTCCTCAGCATCCTCCTTGTTTTTGACATATGTATAAGCGAACCGGTACGCAGCGTCTACATTTTCATTGATAAATTGTTCAAACATGTTTGCTTTGTTCATTTTTTGACCTCCTTCTGTACCTAAGACGTTTTTTCAGAGGGAAAAAGTTTTGGAAAATAAAAATTTTTTTCTGCGTTCCATTTTAACAGAGAAAATGCCCCTGTCTATGGAAATAAAAACCCACGGAGCAAGATTAAATAAATATTAAAAGAAATCGTCTGTCATCTTCCAAAATATCTTCTATAATTTTTCCCAGAACTGAATGAGCAGGTAAGGAGGAAATGATATGAAGCTGACAAAAAAGAAGATTCTGCTGGGGGTTGCCATCGCGGTTGTGGTGATCGGCGGCGCCAAAATGGCTCTGGGGGCGAAAAACGCCAAGCCCGCTGGCACGCCGGTGATGACAGCGGCGGTAACAAAAGGGGATCTGAGCCAGACCTTAAAGCAGAAGGCGGTATTGGAAGGAACGGAAAGTATTGAGGTCGTTTCCAAGCTGCATTATAAAATACAGGAACTTCTGGTCAAAGAAGGGGATAAAGTGACGAAGGGGCAGCTTCTGGCGGTGCTGGACAGCAGCAATCTCCAGCAGGAAATTTCCCTGACACAGGGGGATTTGAAGCTGCTGGAATACCAGCAGCAGGAAACCCTGGACAGCCGCCAGAAGGAATATGACAACGCTCTGGCCGTAAAAAATGAAGCCCAGAAAGCCTATGACAAGGCAGCGGCCCTGTATAAAGCCGGGGCAGGTACCGAACAGGAAATGGATAATGCCAAGTCCACCCTGGAAAAAGCACAGCGGGACCTGGATGCCATTCCCACGGAAAACGGGAAAGCTGTTCTGACCGATTCCGAAAGACAGACCAGAAGCAATACCTTGCAGAAGGCCAGCGTACAGGCCCAGACCTTGAATGACTGCCAGATCCGCAGCTCCATCAGCGGAACGGTCACCAGAGTCAATACAAAGGTAGGCAGATTCGCCGATGAAACGGAAAACAGCAAGCCCATGTTTGTGATCGAGGACATCGACCATTTGCAGATGAAGGTTCTGGTCAGTGAAAATGACATCGATCAGGTGGAAGTGGGTCAGAAAGTAGAAATCAGAGCGGAGATTCTGGAAGGCGACACCGTCAGCGGCGTGGTGGAGCGGATCTCTCCCACAGGTGAACAGAAAAACAGCAGCTCCAGCGAACGAGTTATCCCGGTATATATCCGTGTGGAGGGAGAGAATGAAAAACTGATCGCCGGGATCACGGCGGAGGCCACTATTCTGATCGCTTCCGCAAAGGACGCGCTGATCGTTCCCATTGAAGCCGTTGGGCAGCAGGTGGACGGCACAACAGCGGTCTATACTGTGACAGAGGAAGGCGTTGTACATATTGTGCCCGTAACCGTTGGGCTGGAAACGGATCTGGAGGCGGAGCTGAAGGACTGCCAGATTCCGGAGGGCACAAAAGTCATCCTGAATCCTTCCGCAAATCTGACGGAAGGAATGATGGTTGCGGTACAGTAGGGAGGCACTGGATATGAAGGAAATCATCAGAATCGAACATCTGAATAAATATTATGATACCGGCGCCATTCAGGTCCATGCCCTGCGGGGGATCAATCTAAGTGTCTATGAAGGCGAGTATGTGGCGATTATGGGCCAGTCCGGCTCCGGGAAATCCACACTGATGAATATTCTGGGATGCATGGACCGGCAGTTTGAGGGGGTCTATGAATTAGACGGCATTTCTATCTCCGGGCAGAACGAGGATCAGCTTTCTGCGATCCGGAATAAAAAGATCGGGTTTGTTTTCCAGGCCTTTCAGCTGATTCCCCGTACATCCGCCCTGAAAAATGTGGAGATCCCCATGATCTATGGCGGCATGAAAGGCGAGGAACGCCATGAACGGGCAAAACAGCTGTTGGAGAAGGTGGGCCTGGGCGCCAGAATCCACCATATGCCCAATGAGCTGTCCGGTGGTCAGAAGCAGAGGGTGGCCATTGCCAGAGCTCTGGCCAACAGCCCCGCCATTATTCTGGCCGATGAGCCTACGGGGAATCTGGATACCAGATCCTCCCATGAGATTATGGATTTTTTCACGGAATTGAACAAAGAAGGGGCTACGGTCATCGTAGTTACCCATGAGGAAGATATTGCCGCCTGCACCAAGCGGATCATCCGTTTTCAGGATGGACAGATCATACAGGATGAAAGGGTGGTGAAGGAGGAATGTTGATTTTTGAAAATATCCGTCTGGCGGCCTCTTCCATCCGGGCAAACAAAATGCGGTCTTTTTTGACGATGCTGGGCATGATTATCGGCATCAGCTCCGTCATCGCCATTGTTTCCCTGGGGGATACCATGCGCAGTGTGGTAGCCAATGAGTATAAGAATGTTGGCCTCGGTCTGGCCTATGTCTATATCAATTCACAGGAGGATTATCTGGGCGAAAATGAGCTTTTTACCCAGGAGGAAGCGGACCGGCTGAAGGAAGCCATGGGAGACAGCCTGCGGTATGTGGGTTTTAATCAGAGTACCCGAACGGATTTGAGCGTAGGGCGCAGAACCAGCAAAATTTCTGTGACGGGGCTGGCGGAAAATCCCACAGCCATGAAGAATCTGAATATTATTTACGGCCGGATGCTCAATGATGAGGATGTGCAGAAAAAACGGCATCATCTGGTCCTCCAGAAAGAGACGGCGGTCAATATGTTCGGTACGGAAAACGCCGTCGGGGAAACCGTCAAAATCAAGCTTAACAATAATCTGGAGGAATTCCTGGTGGTAGGGGTCTACCAGAATACAGATTCCGCGCTGATGAAAGCCCTTCAGGGCGGCAGTATGGAAACGGCCTATATCCCGGAAAGTATCCTTGTATCGCCGGACAGCATGATGTGGAGCGTTTACATGATTATCAATGACGCGTCGCAGATGGATCTGATGAAGGAACGGATCGTGTCTTATTTTTCCAGAACAAAAAATATAGACCGTCAGTCCATTGTTATGAGCTCCGCGTCGGAAGAAATGAATATGGTAGACAGTATGCTGGGCTCTTTGTCCGCGGTAGTCGGCGCCATTGCCGCCATTTCTCTGGTAGTGGGCGGTATCGGCATTATGAATATCATGCTGGTTTCCGTAACGGAGAGAACCCGGGAGATCGGCATACGAAAGGCGCTGGGAGCTAAGACCAAAGATATTCTGACCCAGTTTCTGGTGGAAGCGGCTATGATTTCCGCCGCCGGCGGCATGATCGGCACGGCGCTTGGGATTTCTGTGGTTGCCATCGGCGGCATGGCCTTTGGCATTACGACGGTAGTGAAATTCCAGGTGATCGTTATCGCTGTGGTCTTTTCCGCTATGGTAGGGCTGGGCTTTGGCCTGTATCCAGCCAGAAAAGCCGCCAAAGCAGACCCGGTGATCGCTCTGCGTTATGAATAAAAAAGTAAGGTAAAATGTCAAAAAAGGTGTAAAACATGGAAAAAATTCATGGGTTGCACCTTTTTTTGTGTTGATTTGGGCGGGAGTATGGTATAATACTTTGATGTGGAATCTTGGGAAGGAGGCGTTTTTCATGGAAGAACAGAATATGGGAAGCGGGCAGAGACCTTTTACCCATCTGCACGTTCATACGGAATACAGCCTTCTGGATGGTTCGGCAAAGATTAAGGAACTGGTGGAACGGGTGAAAGAACTGGGCATGGACAGCATTGCCATCACCGATCACGGCGCCATGTACGGTGCCATCGAGTTTTACAAAGCGGCAAAGGCTGCGGGCGTCAAACCCATCCTTGGCTGCGAAGTCTATGTGGCGGCCGGCTCCCGTCTGGTCAAGGAGGGCAAGGGCGGCGGTTATTACCACCTGGTGCTTCTGGCGGAAAATGAGGAAGGCTACCACAATCTGATTAAACTGGTTTCTTATGGATTTATTGATGGATTTTATTATAAGCCGCGGGTGGATAAGGACCTGCTGCGTCAATACCACAAGGGCATTATTGCGTCCTCTGCCTGTCTGGCGGGGGAGGTAGCCAGAGATGTTTTGACGCTGTCCTATGACCATGCAAAGGAAGCGGCGCTGGAATATCTGGATATCTTCGGGGAAGGAAATTTCTTCCTGGAATTGCAGGATCACGGCATGGCGGAGCAGAAAACTGTCAATGAGGCCCTGAAGCGGATGTCCCGGGAAACGGGGATTCCTCTGATCGCCACCAACGACAGCCATTATATCTATAAAGAGGACGCGGTGCCCCATGATGTGCTTTTGTGCATCCAGACAGGCAAGACTGTACAGGATGAGGACCGTATGCGTTATGAGGGCGGACAGTTTTATGTGAAAAGCCCGGATGAAATGTACGCGCTGTTTCCGGATACGCCGGAGGCGCTGGAAAATACGGCAAAAATCGCCGAACGGTGTAATGTGGATTTTGTGTTCCACGAATTAAAACTGCCCCGTTTCGATGTGCCGGAGGGCAAAACGGCGAAGGAATACCTGCGGGAGCTTTGCTACGCCGGTTTCCGGGAATTGTATCCGGAGCCCAAAGATGAATGGAAGGAGCGGCTGGAGTACGAGCTGCGCACCATTGAGACCATGGGCTATGTGGATTATTTCCTGATTGTATGGGATTTTATCCGCTATGCCAAGGAACATGATATTATTGTAGGGCCGGGGAGAGGTTCCGCGGCAGGGAGTATGGTCTCCTACTGCCTGCATATTACCACCATCGACCCTTTGCGTTATGATTTGATTTTTGAGCGCTTCCTGAATCCGGAGCGTGTCAGTATGCCGGATATTGATGTGGATTTCTGCTATGAGCGCAGACAGGAAGTCATTGATTATGTTATTGAGAAATACGGAGAGGACCATGTAGCCCAGATCATTACCTTTGGAACCATGGCGGCCAGAGCGGCCATCAAGGATGTGGGCCGGGCGCTGGCGATGCCTTACGCCGACGTGGACCGGATCTCCAAAATGATTCCTACGGAGCTGGGAATCACCATAGAAAAAGCCTTAAAAATGAACCCGGAACTGCGGGCAGCTTATGAAAGCGAAGAGACTACCAAAAATCTGATAGATCTGTCTATGCGTCTGGAGGGCCTGCCCCGTCATTCCTCCACCCACGCGGCTGGTGTTGTTATCTGCCGGGAGCCGGTTATGGAGTATGTGCCCCTCAGCGCCAACGATGGGCAGGTCAATACCCAGTATACCATGACGCTTCTGGAGGAACTGGGACTTTTGAAAATGGACTTTCTGGGACTGCGTACCCTGACGGTTATTCAGAACGCCGTAAAAGAAGTGGAGCGTATCCATGGCGCGAAGCTGGATATGGATACCCTGCCGGATGATGACCCAGCCGTATACCAGCTGATTTCCCAGGGAAAAACAGAGGGTGTGTTCCAGTTGGAAAGCGGCGGTATGAAGCAGTTCATGCGGGAACTGCAGCCAGAACGGCTGGAAGACTTGATTGCCGGGATTTCTCTGTATCGTCCCGGTCCTATGGATTTTATTCCTAAATATATCAAAGGGAAGAACAACCGGGAAAATATTCAGTATACCCATCCGGCTTTGGAGCCGATTTTGAAAAATACTTACGGCTGTATCGTATATCAGGAACAAGTTATGCAGATCGTACGGGATCTGGCTGGATACAGCCTGGGCAGAAGCGACCTGGTTCGCCGCGCCATGAGCAAAAAAAAGGCGGATGTTATGGCAAAAGAGCGGCAGAACTTTGTTTACGGCGACGGACAGGAAGTGCCCGGCTGTGTGGCAAAGGGCATCCCCGCCGAAGCGGCGGAGAAAATATTTGACGAAATGACCGATTTTGCCAAGTATGCCTTTAATAAGAGCCATGCGGCCTGCTATGCTGTGGTAGGCTATCAGACGGCGTGGCTGAAAGCCCATTATCCGGTGGAATTTATGGCGGCGCTGATGACCAGCGTTATGGACAACGCAAATAAAGTTTCCGGTTATATTGAAGAATGCAAGAAAATGGGCATCCGGCTTTTGCCGCCGGATATCAACGAGGGATATGGTCATTTCTCTGTATCGGAGAACCAGATCCGATTTGGGCTGGCGGCCATAAAAAACGTAGGAAGAAATGCCGTAGACGCTTTGGTGGCGGAACGGGAGAAAAACGGACCTTTTGTCTCGCTGACGGATTTCTGCAGCCGCATGGAAAGCGGGGAGTGGAACAAGCGCGGGCTGGAAAGCCTGATCAAATCCGGCGCTTTGGACTCTCTGGGCGGAAAACGAAGTCAGTATATGGCATGTTATAAGGGAATCCTGGACGGCATCGGACAGTCCAGAAAAAATAATATTGACGGCCAGATGAACCTCTTTGATTTGGGAGGCGCATCGGCAGCGCAGACCGATGATCTGCCGCAGATCGGGGAATTTCCGCAGAAAGAACTGTTGGCTATGGAAAAAGAAGTTTTGGGCATTTATGTCAGCGGTCACCCGTTGGCGGTTTATGAAAAGGAACTTCGCCGGAAGGTGAGCCATACCAGCATAGATTTTCTTCCGGAAGAGGAAGAAGAAGACAGGATGCAGGTGACAGAAGGAACAAAGGTTTCTGTTGGCGGCATGATTGCGGCGAAAAATGTGAAATATACCAGAAATAATGAAAAAATGTGCTTCCTGACGCTGGAAGACCTGCAGGGGAATATAGAAATCGTTGTATTTCCGAAAGTCATGGAGCAGTGCGGCGCATCCCTGGACGAGGAAAGCGTGGTGCTGGTGAAAGGCCGGGCCAATGTATCTGCCGATGGAGAGGCCAAAGTGATCGCTTCGTCGATCGTTCCTCTGATGCAGGAAGGATCGGAGAAAAAACCGGCTTCCCTCTGGCTGAAGCAGCCGGCGGGAGAGGAAACACCGCTGGTATGGATCACAGCCATATTACAGAAATACAAAGGCGATACGCCTGTGTATATATATGAAGAAAAAACAAAACAAAAGATGAAAGCGGACCGGAAATTCTGGGTAACCTTAGAAGAAGGCCTGCTAAAGGAACTTCGAGAACTGCTGGGCGAGAAAAATGTGGCGGTAAAGAATGGATAGGAGGCTTATGATGAAAGAGGATGACAAATTTTTTGCGGAAGCGCCGTTTATCTGCGTGAAAGCAATGGAAAAGGGTGTGAATATTATCGGCGTAACCAGGGGAGAAACAACAAAGATACATCACACTGAAAAACTGGACCGCAACGAAGTTTTGATCGCGCAGTTCACAGAGCATACCTCGGCCATCAAAGTCAGAGGGAAAGCGGAGATTTATACCCCCTACGGCGTCATCCATAGTGGGGAAACAGAGGAAAGTGTATAACTTATTGGGAGGAATTATCATGGAACAGGAAAAAAAGATCAAAAAAATCGGTGTTTTGACCAGCGGCGGCGACGCGCCCGGCATGAATGCGGCCATCCGTGCCGTAGTGCGTACCGCGCAGTATCATGATGTGGAAGTCATTGGGATCCGCAAAGGGTATAATGGTCTCATCAATGGGGAAATCAAAGAAATGAGAAGCAAGGATGTGTCTAACGTCATGAATCTGGGCGGTACCATCCTGCACACAGCCCGCTGCCCTGAAATGATGACAGAGGAAGGCGTCAGCAAAGCGGCTGCCATCTACAAGATTCTGGGCCTGGACGCGCTGGTAGTGATCGGCGGCGACGGCTCCTACCGCGGTATGGCGGAACTGGCAAAAAGAGGGGTTAACTGTATTGGGATTCCCGCTACCATTGACCTGGACATGAACTGCACAGAATACACCATTGGTTTTGATACAGCGGTAAATACAGGGATGGACGCGCTGAACAAATTAAGAGACACTTCCAGCTCTCATGAACGCTGTTCCGTTGTGGAAGTCATGGGCAGAGACGCGGGCTATATCGCCATCTGGTGCGGCATGGTCGGCGGCGCGGAGGACGTTATGTTCCCCGAGGAAAAGGACAAAATTGACAGCGCGAAAGTTATCCAGCAGATTCTGGAAAACAGAAGCATCGGCAAGCGCCATAACCTGATCGTTGTAGCGGAAGGCGTTGGCGGTACACAGAAGCTGGCTAAGGATATTCAGGAAATCACAGGTATCCAGACAAGAGCTACCATTCTGGGCCATCTGCAAAGAGGCGGCAGCCCCACAGCAACAGACCGGATGCACGCTTCCATGATGGGCTACCATGCCGTAAAGGCGATTCTGGAAGGACAGCAGAACCGTGTTGTTTCCTACAACAAAGGCCGTTATGAGGTGCTGGATCTGACCGAAGCGCTGAATATGGAAAAACACCTGGACAGAGAGATCTATGATGTCATCAAGGTCCTGGCGATCTGATGAGATAAAACAAAGAGAAGGAATCTGGCGGAAGTGCCGCGAATTTTGGCCGGAATTGGGCTGGCCGAAAGGCGCAAGCCGCCTCCGCCGTTTGCGAAGAAATCTGCAAAACGGCGTGGAAAGAGACTATTGAAGGAGGCATATGGGATGCGCAGAACAAAAATCGTTTGTACTCTTGGCCCAGCATCTGGCAGTGTAGAAATGATGAAAAATCTGATACAGTGCGGTTTGGATGCGGCCAGGGTGAATTTTTCCCATGGCACTTATGAAAGCCTTGGCGAAATAATCAAAAATTTGAAACAGGCAAGAGAGGAATTAGGCGAGCCGATTCCTTTGATCTTAGATACGAAGGGACCGGAGATCCGGCTCAAGACCTTTGAGCAGAATAAAATCCGTCTGGAAGAAGGGGACAGCTTTATTCTGACTACGGAAGATGTGCCGGGGACGAAGGAACGTGTTTCCGTGACCTACGCGGATCTGCCGAAGGATTTGCAGAAAGGCTCCCGTGTATTGGTAGACGATGGTTTGATCGAACTGCGGGTAGAAAGCATTCAGGGTCCGGAGGTACACTGTGTGGTAGTGACCGGCGGCGAAGTCAGCTCCAGAAAGGGTGTAAATCTGCCGGGAGTACAGGTAAACCTGCCTGCTTTGACAGAGAAGGATATTCAGGATCTGAAATTCGGTATTGCCAATGGTTTTGACTATGTAGCGGCTTCCTTTGTGCGTTCCGCATCCGATGTCATTAAAATGCGGAAAGTGCTGGAGGAAAACGGCGGCGACGGAATCCAGATCATTTCCAAGATCGAAAACCAGGAAGGCGTGGATAATATCGACGAGATCCTGGAGGTTTCTGATGGCATTATGGTAGCCAGAGGGGATCTGGGGGTAGAGATCCCGCCGGAAGAAGTGCCTCTGGTACAGAAAATGCTGATTGCAAAAGCCAATAAATACAGCAAACCTGTCATTACAGCCACACAGATGCTGGAAAGCATGGTAAAGAGCCCCAGACCCACCAGAGCAGAGGCCAATGACGTTGCCAATGCCATTTTTGACGGCAGTGACGCCATCATGCTGTCCGGCGAAACAGCCATGGGCGCTTATCCCTGCGAGGCTGTTTCCACGATGGCGAGAATTGCGGAAAAGACAGAAAGCAGTATCAATTACAGCAAGAACCTCACAAGAAATCTGGATGAGGGCCAGACCAATATTACCAATGCCATCAGCTTTGCGGCCTGCACCACCGCTGCGGAACTGAAAACAGCCTGCGTCTGCACCATTACGCAGTCCGGCTTTACGGCCAGAATGATCTCCAAGCACCGTCCTGTCTGCCCCATTGCGGCGGGCACTATGGAGGAGCAGGTTTGGCGCCAGCTGAATCTGGTATGGGGCTGCCGTCCTGTGCTGCATAAAGGAGCGCTTCCCAAAGGCCAGGTATTTGATACAGCTATGCGGATTGCCGAAAGAAGCGGTCTGGTAAAGAACGGAGACACAGTGGTTCTGGCGCTGGGGATGCCTGTGGGCATCAGCGGCTCCACCAATACTCTGCGGGTAGACATTGTAGGGGATGTGCTGTGTAAGGGCATCGGTATCGGCACCAAAAAGGTCAGCGGCACCGCCCGTGTCATCAAAGTACGGGAGGAAATGGAAAGCGAGTTCAAAAAAGGCGATATCCTGGTAACTACCTATACCGACAATGATTTTATGCCCCTTCTTCAGAAGGCATCGGCAGTCATTGTAGGACCGATGGCGCATGCGGAAAACTGCCATGCGGAGATTGCCGGCAGAGCGCTGGATATTCCCGTGATTATCTGCAACGCGAAAGTCATTGATTTTATTCCCAATGACGCGCTGATTACCGTTGACGCGGAAAGAGGCTTTGTATACAAAGGGATTCCCGGAGAAAAATAATCTTTTCCGGAAGGGTTCATCAAAGGCATTGGATCACTTTTTCATAAGTGGTCTGATGCCTTTTTTTCTGGTGGATTTTCGAAGATAAGATGTTTACTGTATCCATAAAAACGTTGATTTTACAGGGTTTTGACCGGTTGCGTCCGTAACAGGAAGATCATAGGATTTTTTTGTATGTTCTGCCAGAGGAAAATTTTTCCATCTATGGGGAATATGCTCAGATGTGGACATATGATTTTGTGAAAAAGAACGAATAATTCAGAATATTGAATTTTCTTCAAAATAAATATTGACACAAGGGGAATGGGGATTTAAGATATTGACAGGGATTCAATATATTTAATCTATTGATTCATTATGTTGAATCACATGAAGGACATCCGGAAGCAGTGCACAGTTCTTCAAAGGAAAAACAAATAGATACGGTGCCCAAAAGGCTTTTTGCGCATCGAAAGGAAAATAGGAGGGAGATTTATGAGTACGACCTTAATTAGTGCGGACAACACGTGGGCGCTGATGGCGATTACCTGCGGTTGGGTTGCCATTTCCATATGGGCAGAGCAGACCTTTAAGTTTGCTTCTAAAATTTCCGGCGCTATCATTGCGCTGATTGGCGCATTGGCATTGACCAATCTGAAAATCATACCCACAAGTGCCCCCTGGTTTGATGACATCATCTGGGGCTATGTGGTACCCCTGGCGATTCCTCTGCTGCTGATGCAGTGCGACGTTCGTAAGATCTGGAGAGAATCCGGAAAACTGCTGATTATTTATCTGATCGGTTCCTGCGGTACCGCCATTGCGGCAGTAGTAGCTTACAAGCTTCTGCAGGGCAAGATTCCTTATCTGGAAGGCATCGCCGGCATGATGACCGGTTCCTATATCGGCGGCGGCGTAAACTTCGCAACACTGTCCAAGACATTTGATATTCCGGGCGAAATGGTAGCTGCAACAACAGTTGCGGATAACTGCCTGATGGCGTTCTACTTCTTCGTTCTGGTAGCGATCCCCGGGATCGGTTTCTTCCGCAAACATTTCAGACATCCTCATCTGGATGAGGTGGAAAGCATTGGTGTTAGTGACGAAGCAAAAACACAGGCATCCGCTTACTGGGAAAGAAAACCCATTTCCCTGCGTGATATCGCCATTGACTTTGCCATCAGCGCCATCATCGTATGCGTTTCCAAGATCGTAGCAGGCTTCCTGGGTCAGGTAATCCCTGCGGAAGGCGTTGTGCTGAAAATGATCAACGGCCTGCTGGGCAACGAATATCTGATTATGACCACTGTGGCAATGCTGGTAGCAACATTCTTCTCCAAACAGGTGGAAAAGACATCCGGCACACAGGAAATCGGCACTTATCTGATTTACTTATTCTTCTTTGTAATTGGTGTGCCCGCGTCTATCCCTCAGATCCTGAGAGAAGCGCCTCTGCTGTTTGTATTCTGCGCAATCATGGTTCTGATCAATATGCTGGTATGCTTTGTATTCGGCAAACTGTTCAAATTCAATCTGGAAGACATTATTCTGGCTTCCAACGCCAATATCGGCGGCCCTACCACAGCGGCAGCCATGGCAATCTCCAAAGGCTGGATCAAGCTGGTAGGTCCTATCATGCTGATCGGTACTCTGGGGTATATCATAGGTACCTACGCTGGTACGTTTATCGGACAGCTGCTAGGCGCCTGAGTGCGATAAAAAAAGTAATTTATGTTGTTTATTGTGTTGCATAATTCCATAGTTTCAAAATATTTGTACTTCTACCATTTCACAAATCAAGGAGAACCGGAAGGATGCAGAAAAGAAAGAAGGGGATTCGATGGTTTTTGACGGACATTCTGATATTTTTACCGACGTTTTGCAAAAGCGCCTGAAAGGAGAAACTGACGTTTTAAGAAAGCATCATCTGCCCAGACTGCGTAAGGGCCAGATTGAAGGCGGATGTTTTGTACTGTGGGTAGATCCCCCCTACACCACAGACTACGTAAAACGGACAGAACAGCTTCTTTGGGCCGTAAAAGAAGAGATGGCGGAATGTCAGGATGCGGTGCTGGTACATAATACAGCAGAGATCCAGAAGGCAAAGGAAGCAGGAAAATTCTATATTCTGCTGGGTGCGGAAGGCCTGGCTTCCATTGGAGACGATACCGACAAGCTGGATCAGCTGTACGAATTTGGCCTGCGTCATGCCATGCTCACATGGAACGAAGAAAATATGCTGGGGACTGGCGTACAGGGTACACCCACCAGAGGCCTGACAGAAGCGGGTAAGAAAATGGTGCGTGCTCTGGAAGATAGAAAAATGATCGTTGATGTTTCCCATCTGAATGAAGCGTCCTTCTGGGATGTTATGGCAACGGCGTCTACACCCATTCTGGCATCTCATTCCAATGCCAAAGCGCTGTCTAACGCAGCAAGAAACCTGACTGATGACCAGCTGAAGGAAATTGCAAAAACAGGCGGTTTGGTTGGCTTAAATTCCTTTAATCTGTTTGTCAGCCAGAGTATTCCGGAACAGACCATTGATCGTTTTGTAGACCACGCTTCTTATATCGCGGACAAGATCGGCGTGGAGCACATGGGCTTTGGATTTGACTTCTTCGAGTTCCTGTCCAATGACGCTATGAAAGATTACAGCGATCAGGATACCTCCTATACCGTAGGCCTGGAGGATTGTTCCAAGGTGCCCGTATTATTGGAGAAAATGCGCGGCGCTGGTTTTACAGAAGAAGAGATGGAAATGATTACCTGGAAAAACTGGCATCATTTGATTCAAAAAATCTTGGGGTAATGAAAAAAATATTTTCGTGATCCTGAATATGGCAGGATGCGAAAAGAAAGGCGGAGATCCGGTTTGGGGCCGGAACTCCGCTTTTTTGCGTTTGAATTTATAATCTAAGTGCAACAAGTAAAAATGACTCACAGTTTCTGGTAAAATGGTGTTTGCAAAGACATCCATTAAACTAGGAGGAACTATGAGC
>NZ_JACSNY010000015.1 GCF_016902535.1 Anaerotignum lactatifermentans
TATAGTGGCTCATAGTTCCTCCTAGTTTAATGGATGTCTTTGCAAACACCATTTTACCAGAAACTGTGAGTCATTTTTACTTGTTGCACTTAGATTATAAATTCAAACCGGAAAAATAAAATTGCCGGCGTCCTTCGTTCCCGCAAGGATTCCGGCAAATTGATTTTCTTAGGAAAATATTATATTTCAGTCCTTTTCGATCTCTCCTTTGTTTTCTTCCTCCTTAGGCAGAGGATGCCAGGACACAGGCTCCTTGGAAGGAAACAGTCGTTTTTTCAGCCCCTCCAGAATCCCTTCTACAAAACGGAACCACATCTGCCCAAAAATCACCATCCCCAGCATCACCAGGAAGAGAATACCTGCTTCTTTCGGCACTTTCACCACCTCATTTTGTAGAGAAACGGTTCAGGAAGAACTCCGTAAAGGCCTTCAGTTCCTCCTCCTGAGAGACATAAACATAGAGCTTTTCATCCTCCAGCCAGTCATAGGCGTTGATGCCGATATAGCCTTTCTTGTCGGGATAGATTACAAAGGCGTCTGTGGGATATTTATTCCGATAAGCCTTGAGAATCTCGGACTGGCGATAATAAGTAGCATCACCGCAGCCGGAAAGATCCGGCACCGTAGGCACCACTACAATAGTATTGCTTTCCTCGTTCCATCCCACAATCAGATTGCCGATCTTCGTTTTGCTGCCATGGACAAAGCCATAATTGAACCATGCCACATCCTCCGTATAGCCAAAAATCAGACGGTAGTCATCCCCATGTTCCACCACCTGATTGAAAAGCAGACGCATCTTTTTGGCATTAGCATTGCTTTTTTCCATGTCAATCTCCGGCCCTTTGAATAATTTTCCGAATAAACCCATATGCTTTCCCTCCTGAAAAATATATTGCTTAAAAACGGCTTTTTGCCGTCGAACAGCCATAAAAATAAAGATTATTTTTATAAATTATCTTTATTTTAGGAAAAAGGGGCTCCGCCCGGATATGAGAGCGGAGTTTAAGATTCTTTTTTCATTTCTTCCAGACAATCCACTATAGAACGAATCTGAAAACGGACAGTTTCGTCCACCGCCTCCGGCACCAGCATGGGCAATGTTTCGGGAATGGCTCTGCGCAAAATCATCACTGCCAGACTCAGATTCGTAAACAGGGCAATTCGATCCCTATTGGCCCTCACGCCAAATATCTCCAGAATACCGCCAAACAGCGCCATTTGCTTCCGGCGAAAGGTATCATAGCTTTCCGGCGAGAGCCGCCGAAAAATCATCTGCTGTTCTTCCGTAGTCATGACGGCAATGCCGTTTCGCTCCCCATAACAGCAGGTATGGAGAAAACGGGTCACAGCCTCCTGCCAGCTGAGGGCAGGATCTGACACCAGCCTTCTGGCAAAATCCAATACTTTCGGCTGCTGTAAATACAGCGTCTCTACCACAAGGTCCTCTTTTGTGGGAAAGAAGGTATAAAAAAATGTGCGGGAAATCCCTACTTTTTTATAAATCTGCTCTACTGTGGTATGCTGGATGCCCTGCGCGGCCATCAACTCCAGCGCCGTCGTCAGCAGATCTCTGCGAATCTGTTCCCGTTCTTCTTCTGAATACCCTACCTTTGGCATAGATACCCTCCTAATAATAAAAACAAAATTTATAAACTGTTTTTATTTTATCACGAAAAGGCTTATAAGACAAGAGGGAAAACACCTCCCCTCTAGTTTTCCAAAAAAGAATAACTCCAGATACTGTCCATAAGAAAGCAAAGATTGCCGGAATCCTTTTCATTACAAGGATTCCGGCAATCTTTATTTTCTCAGGAAGATAGCCCATTTTCTTTTGCAGTTCCAAACTGGCAATACCGTTTCCTGAAAGGATGGAAAATTACCAGTTCAATGTATCCCAGCGGAAGGAGTACAGTGTCGTATAGCTGCCGGTCTCATCCCCCAGAAACTCCCGTACCACATATTCTGCCTGATCCGCCCAGCATTTCTGGTAGGGCTCAATCACATAGAGGTAAGGGTAGCTATTGTACTGAATGTACTGGTTGCCGGAAAATTCCGGCAGCATCTGGGTATCACACAGTGTCCACAGAAGCAGTGCGTCCCGGGAGCAGAAGAACACATTGTTCCGCACCGCACAATCCTTCTGGGGATTGTTGCCCCCGTCTACGGCGAATGCACAGGCCTCATTGAACGAATTTTCCTTGCTCAATCCGGAAAAGAGAACCATATTGTCCTCAAAGGTGCAATTCTGGAACATATGGGATTCGTCCGCGTTTTCGTCCCGGTTCATATACCCCAGGCCAGAGCCCACATGGTAAATCAGGTTTCCTATATAGTGGGTGTCCACCGGAGAACAACCGTCGCCGCTGAACATTTCCAGACAAATGCCGCAGTCGATGATGCTGTGAATATAGTTGTTCTGAACCGTCACATGGCTGCTGGCACCGTTGATTCCATCGCCAAACCGGGTCACGCCTCTGGGGTTTGCCTCCAGATCATCGAAGCTGTAAGAGGTTACACAGCCGCCGATCCATGCCACTTCGCAGTTTTGTACCCTGCAGTTGTCCGCGTTATAGTGATATGTAACAGTGCCCTGGGTAAATCCGATGTAGAGGTTATCCAGCACAGTTCCCTCCGACAGAACCTCTATGGACGGCATGGGGGTCACAAACTCGATGCTGTCGTAGATCTTACCGGGATTCCCTTCGTCGCAGCGGAAGTAGAGGGGGCCCTGGGTTCGGTACGCCAGGCAGCCCTCGTCGGTAAATTCTGCGTAAGCCCCCATGAGATAGATGGGCAGGGTGTCCGGCAGTTCACTGTCGGCCTGGGAGAAGAAGGTGAGATCCCGATCCAGCTGTTCTGTCACCACAAAGGGGTCGGCAGAGAGAATCTCTTCTGACGAAAAGGCATTGCCGAGGGATTGGTTATCCGGGCCAACATAGTCCAGATACTGCGTTCCGTCCCAGAAGCCAAGAATCTTCTCAGCCGATTGCTTTTCGTCCAGCACGATCATCCCGCAGTCGGGCAGATCCCGATAGAATACCCAGATGTTGTCTGTTCCCTCCAGCAGAGACCACTTGTCCGGGTCGGCCCCGTTTTCGGGCGAGCCAATGAGCCGGGGTTTCGCTCCCTCACCGTAGGCAGAGTAGGTCACATATGGCTGGGGAAGCAGCATTTCGCCCCGCCAGGTATCACCCCGCTGGAAAAACACCGCGTCTCCCTTTTGGAGCTGCGCGCTGTTCAGCCGGCCGATGGTGGCCCAGGCTGTTTCCGGGCTGGTGCCATCGGCGCTGTCATCGCCGTCGTTGGAGAGATAATAGGCGGTACCGGTATACTCGATTTGTGTTTCACTGTTCAGAATAGACTGCCGGCGCTCCTCCGCCTGGGCCAGGATCTCCTCTGCCACGGCGGCGGAGGCTTCCTCCTCAGGAAACAGGGCGGCGATTTCCGGATTGCTTTCGTACAGGCGCAGCACAGCCACAGCGGCCTCCCGATAGGTCAGAAAATCCATAAGCCGCAGGTAGGTCCCGCCCTCCACATCAATGTCTAAAAGGGGAGAGCCGGTGACACGGGAGAGTCTGCTGACTGCGAAATTGATCCCTCCATGAAAATGAGACAAAACCTCACTGTCATGAACCCAGGCTTCTGTTATGGCCTCGCTGGATTCAGAAAAGGATTCCTCACTCCATCCATCCGTTTTCTCCCAGTCCAAGGACCAGAAAGCTAACCAGTCTACAGAATCATTATTCAGAGTAGGATATCCGCCATCCGGCAGATCAGCGATGTCCATAGCCTCTGCCGCGTACAAAAGCTGGATGGCTCCATGGAAGCGGAACACACTGGCCTTATCCCCCTCTTTGATATAGGAGGTATTTTGCCATGTCTCCATGGCCTCCGGTTTATAAAGTTCTACCAGCCGGGTCAGCATGGTATCAAATTCTCCCTGTGTGACATTCCGCTCCGGATCGTCCGTCTCATCGGCCAGGCCATACCAAAGGGCACGCTCATATTCCTCCGTTGGCATGGGGGTATTGGACGATACAGCACCGGCGTTGTCACTTCCTGCGCCTTGCCCGCAGCCGGCAAGGCAAACACACATTACCAAAGCCAATATGAGCGCAATGCTCCTTTTTTTCATCCTGTATCCCTCCTTTTCTGCACATAAAAATGATTGTATGATATTCCCATTGTATCATGAAACTGATACGGGAGCAAAAACCGCCAAGCAGTTTTGCAGACCTCAAATAATTGAGAAAATGCCCGCTGCCACTCACATTGGCATCGGGCCTTTTTTATACGGCTACATAATTATTCTAACGTTTCAACGCTTTCATCACCGATGGCCAGCTTCTCATAGATCATGGTGTCGTTCTCATAGACGCTGTAAACGCCCAAGAGGGTCGATGCATCCGGCACAATCTCCTCTTTATTGTAAACAGTGCCGTTAAAGGTTACTGCAGGGCCGTCCATTATTACACCAATGGCGGATTCTGTCTCCACTGTGACACCTTCACAGGAGACAAACACTTTGACGAAGTTATCATCCATGGTAGCCTCCTTTGCAACTCCGGGCGTAACCTCTTTACAGGTGACAACGGAACCCTCTCCGAAGGAACAGCCGGCGCCTAAGCTGATCATAGCGTGATAATCGCCCAGGACCGTAAGGCCGCCGTTGAAAGTGCAGTTATCAAAATAGATGCCGCTGCGCAAATCAACGGAGGCATCCCGTGTGCTGGCCGGATCGACGGTCACTGTGACCATCTGGTCAAAGGTGACGTCATAGACTTCGGCTGTTTCCCCCGCCTTCAGCTGGTAATCATACTGCACCTCGGCGGTCTCATTCTGGGCGGAATCAGAGTTGTCGGTGGAGGCGGAGTTATCTGAGCTAGAACAAGCGGGAAGGGCCAGCAGCATGACCGCCATAAGGAATGCAAATAGCTTTTTCATGATCGAATCTCCTTTCATTTTTGGATTTCCTGCTACATGTACGCTGCGGCAGGATTTCAAATCCGGTTTTGTGTCGTTTGCATCTCATCACTACTGCCAGGGGCTCGGTAATTTCACCAGAGTACATGCTAAAGCCCTCAGGCAGCCAGGAAGGTACCCAGACCCTTCATGATGTACTCTGCCAGGGTCTTCTGCTCCTCCAGGGAGGTGGGAAGAGGTGCCGCCCTGAGCGGAGCTCACAGCGCCCAGTATCAGGCGTCATGCAAGGGAGAGGGTAATCCATTGTTTTGTTTTACGTTAGATTCCTCCTTCATAGTCAGCCTAAGCTGAAATTTCCTTCAGTATACCATGTCCAAAGGAAAAAGTGGTGCGCAGCCTGCATACTTTACGACTATTCAAACACAATCTCAAAGATCGCCTGTTCCAGTTGTTCCTGGGCCATGGGCTGATGCTGGAGGCTGAGGGTCAGCCGCCTAAGCCAGGGACAATCCAAAAGCGGGGTCAGGTCCGTAAGAGGATCGTTCCGTAGGTCCACATCCGTCATGGCGGGCATTTCAGGCAGAAAGGAAAGATCATTTATCCCTGTTTCACCAAGGTTCAAAAGGCGAAGGCTGGGTAAACTGGTCAGTGCCTCAGGATGAAGAAGTATGCAGCCGTACAGATCCAGATCCTGAAGCTTTTGAAATCCCGTAAAATAAAATAGATCCACGTTCTGCGTAGAATATAGCCGCAGTTCCATCAGACCAGTCAGTCCCGCCAGGGTTTCCGCCGCCCCGCTGGGCAGTTCTCCTATAATCAGGCAAGTAAGGTTAGGACAGGATTCCAGCGGGGAAAAGTCCGTGACCCAAGTACCGCGCACATTGAGAGACTGTATGCTGCTTCCCTCAAGTTCCTTCAGCGATGTAATACCGGATGCTTCCAATATTACCTCCCGCAATGCGGTCAGCTGGGATAGTACTTCCACAGATCGCACAGGGTTTTCCCCCAGATCCAGCACCCGCAGCTCCGTTTGACCGGCCAGCGGACGCAGATCCGAAATCTGATTCCCCGTAAGGCTGAGATACTCCAAGGGCAGTTCCGCCAGGGGGGATATGTCTGAGATCTGCTGATAGTCCAGGATCAGTATCCGCAAGTTAACACACTGTGCCAAAATCTCCAGGTCGCTGTCATTGATGTCCCCATGGGGGGTCTCCACTAAATAGCGATCATGGGCAAAACCAGCCTGTTCCTCGTGCTCCTGAAGAGTGCTCATCAGTTTTTCTCCGCATACCAGAAGCTGTTCCACCTCTCCCAGTCGCTCTATCGGAATGGGCTCATCCTCCTCCAGCCGCAGTTCCTGGCGCAGCGCGTCCTCCAACAGGGAGGAATGTACCTGCGCTTCCCCGGCAGATGACCAGAGCAGCAGAAGGAGAATGACCGCAAACAGTATTCCTCCAGCAATTCCTGCCATAAGATCCAGCCGGGGGTATTTCAGTGCCCGATATACCGCCCGAACAGAGCCATAGCGGTTTTTGGGGTCAAAAGCAGTGCATCGCCGGATCACACGGCATAGATAATTAGGTTCAATGTCCTGTTTGGAGGATTCAAAGCTGCCGGTAAGCAAAAAGCGCATGAGTACGCCCAAGCTATAAATATCAGAGCGCTGATCGGTCTGCTGATAGCCAAATTGCTCCGGCGGGGCGGTGACCTCTGTTCCAAGAAATACGGTATCCCCTTGCTGCTCTGGTCGGAAGCAGCGGGCGGCCCCCAGATCAATCAGATGACACCGTCCGGTTGGGTCCATCACCACATTCTGAGGCTTGACATCTCGGCAGATGACCGGCGGTTTTTGACTGTGCAGATAGTTTAGCACCTGGCACAGAGACAGTGCCGCTGTCCGTACTTTGTCGGGCGAAAGGGGCCCCTGGGCTGTCACCTGCTCATAGAGGCTGACCCCCTCCATATACTCCCGGATCAGATATTCCTTCCCCTCCCATTCCAGATAGGCGATGGGCTGGGGAAGCTGGGGGTGTCGCAGCCCCCGCAGAAGGTCATATTCCTGTCGCAGTGTGTCCTCGCGCCCCGTGGGCTGGAGTTTCAGCACCGCCGGCCAGCCAGCCTGATCCTGAACCAGATATACCTGCCGTTCTCCATCCTTCAGACAGGCCTGAAGGCTGTATTGTTCTCTCAGACCGGGAGGCAGCGCCAGCTTGTCCAGTACCTGCTCCTGATACTCCCGCAAAAACTGTTCCCGTATCTCCATATTAGCTCTCCTTAGTATAAAGGCTTCGTTCAGGCAGGGAAGCCAGCAATTCTTCCGTTTCCAGTAAAGTCATTTTTTGGTTTAGCGCAAAAATCACAGCGGCGTCCCGGCGTATTTTGGGATAAAGCGCCCCGCAGCCTCCCACCGTCAGCAAGCGTTGGGTTTCCTTTAGCCCCAGCGGCAGGATCAGCGCCGTGCGCAGGAGAATGTCCCGTCCCGGAATACGTTCTCCCCGTAAGACCTGATACCCATAGGACTTGCTGATATCGGCGGCGGCAATCCATTCCGGAATAGAGAATCCGGCCTCTTCTAACAGATCCCGCAATACCTGGGCACAGGTGGGCTCTGTCCGCTCCTTCTGCAAAAGGGCCTTACCGCTTTCACGGCCACGCAGTTTTTGGAATAATTTACTTGTAGTTTCGTACATCTCTTTCCCTCCTCTCAATCATAGCCTGACATTCACCCCAGCCAATCAGGCTGAAGAAGCAATTTTCTGATGCCTGATGCTGTCTCAGCGTAAAAGGTACCAATAGAAACCGCCAAATGTAATAAAATTCAATAAACGAAATTTTTATGAGTTTCTGAATGAATTTTATGCTTTTACATAAGCTGGTCCTGCATATTTTCTATTTTTATTTTATCGTAAAATAAATAATTTCGCCATAGGAAAAAACATCTCTAAAACGATTCCCCGAGATCATTTTATCCGTGGATTCCATGAGCCCCTTCCTTCTGCTGCCTGGGAAAGGCGGAGGCCACAGGATAAAAAAGGCCATACCTTATGAAAAGTATAGCCTTTTTCAAAATAGCGGAGACAGGATTTGAAGTTTACCCCAACCACAAAGCGGCCGGGGACCCCGAAAATATCAGGTTCTGCATGAGACATTTCCGGAACATACAAAAAGACACCATACCTGGTGGTATGATGTCTTTTTGTAATAGCGGAGACAGGATTTGAACCTGCGACCTCCGGGTTATGAGCCCGACGAGCTACCGGACTGCTCTACTCCGCGGCAGTATAGAATGGGCGGAGAAGGATTCGAACCTTCGAAGCTATCGCAACAGATTTACAGTCTGCCCCCTTTGGCCACTCGGGAATCCACCCATATAATGGAATCATTTTTTGCTTATGAGTTTCCGACCTTGCGATTGCTTTGCAATGCGCGAGGAAACGAATGAAAAATGATGGAATGGTTTTTCTTCCGCCAGGAAGAAAAAATAATCCTTTTTTGGAATCATTTTTCGTTTATAAAATCCCGCTCATGCGATTGCTCACAATCTGCGAGAAACTTTACAAAAAATGAAACTTACAAAAAAGAAAAAGCCGATGAACGGACTCGAACCGTTAACCTGCTGATTACAAGTCAGCTGCTCTGCCAATTGAGCCACATCGGCGTATTACATCAAATTATTTTCAGATGCGAATATAATAATAGCATAGGAAAATCATTTCGTCAAGTATTTTTCCGCGTTTTTATAAAAAAATTCCTTATCGCAAAAAATCTGCCGGGAAACCTGTCACGGCTCCCCGGCTCTTTTTCTAATATCAGCCGTATTTTACGGTCAGATTTACATAGGAAATATGCTCCCGCATGGCGGAATATGCTGTTTGATAATCCCCGTTTTTGATGGCATCCAGAATTTTTCCATGAAGTTCAATGGTAACATCGATTACTCTGGGGTTCTGGGTCAAAGATTCCCGCATGGCCAGACGGATACCTTTTTCAAAGGATTCTTTGGCGGCGATCATAGTACTCATCAACAGCTTATTATGGGTAGCCGCCGAAACCTGCATATGAAACATAGAGTCGTAATCTACAAAAAGATTGACGTCATTTTTATACTCGATCATTTTTTCATAGCAGTGGGTCAGCTGGACAATATCCTCCGCTGTCGCCCGTTTCGCGGCATAACTGGCTGTTTCCGCCTCCAGCATATACCGAAATTCCAAAAGGTCATTCAAATCAGAATTTTCCACTGTAATACTGAAGGGCGCGATATTGACGATATTATCAATTTCATTGACATAAGTGCCTGCCTTGGAGCGGCGGATAAAGCCAAAGACGGCCAGGGCCGTATACGCCTCCCGCAGTGTGCTCCGACCTACGCCCAGATGCTCGCTGACGATATTCTCGTTAGGCATCATATAGCCTGCCGGCAGTTTTCCATCAATGATGAGCTCCTTGAATCTTTGAAACAATGTCTGGGATATATTATGTTTTCCCAGATCCTGCTTTAAAAAGTCCACGTTCTCTAAAAAATAATCCCGTTCCATAGAGTCCCTCCTTTCTCTGTCGTATTTTTATGCAATTTTATCATTTGTACTTCCACTTTTATTTTATCACCGGTTTCTTTTAACAGCAAGCCGGAAAACAGTTTTTTCTATAAAAATACAATTTTTTAATTATTCCGTTTTTCTATCATAAATTTTATGGCTTTGGAAACACATATTCTTCTTGAATTTCTTCCAGCGGAATGTCCCGATCCAGCAGGAAGCAGGCTGTTTCCTCATGGATTTCCAATAGTCTCTGGTAATCCTTAGGCCGAACTACATCATACCGTTCACTCTCCGGCAGGGTAATCATTTCATAAACACTGCGGACCATAAAATGATCCTCATTGGCCGCGTTGCGGAACTGGGTCCAAATGGGTACAAAGGAAACTTCTTTCACATTAGGCGTATAATCCGCTGTCTGTTCCACAGTGATATGGAGCACAATAGAGGCGTTTCTGGGCGGTGTGGTCTGGGAAGAAATAAAATTTCCCAGTGAATAGATGATAAACCCATCATGAACGCCGTCGCCATGGTCCACCTGCCGGTATTCCATAGGCTGGAGCACATGGGGATGACTGGCCAGCACAATATCAGCGCCGGCTTCAAACATTTTATCGGCCCATTCCACAAAAACATCTCTGGGATAGGTCTCATACTCATTGCCCATATGCGGCATCACCACCACAATATCGGCCATTTCCTGCGCTCGGGAAATATCCGCCAGAAACTGGGGGTCCTCCAGCCGGTTTACCAGATAATCCTCCGGCACGGGGATGCCGTTTGTGCCATAGGTGGCGGAAACAAAGGCAAAGGTAATGCCGTTGACTTCTTTTGTATAAATCTGGTCCCGTTCTTCCTGAGAGGCATAGGTCCCCACATGGTCGATACCGTATTCATCCAGCAGGGACAACGTGCGAAGCACGCCCTGCGCTCCCGTATCCATACTATGATTATTGGCCGTAGTCAGCAGGTTAAAACCGGCGTCCTTGACGGCGTCCAGAAAGCTGTCCGGCGTATTAAAGCAGGGATAGGAGGAATAAGGCCGATCTGTACCTCCGAAAGTCAGCTCCAGATTTCCGATCACAAAATCATAGCCCTCAAAAAACCGCTTCACGTCCTGAAAATTATGCATAAAATTATAGGTATCCGTGGCGGCGTCATAAGCCTCGTTATATTGATAGTCATGCACCATGATATCCCCTACCACCGCCATGGTAACCTCCTTCACCACCGGGGAAGACGCTCCCGCCGAGGCGGTATATTCCGCTTCCTTCTCGCATCCCCCCAAACAGAAAAGCGCCGCCAGCAGCCCAAGAATAAACACTCTTTTTTTCATACCTATGCCCTCCTTTTTCACGATTACGTGGTTCTTACTCCGATTATATCATTTCTTCCCCAAAACCAAAGTATTTTGTCGAAAAAGGACAAAATTATTTTCCCCGGAAATCTATTTTTCCGCAAAAAAAGAGTACCCGCTTTTTTATCAAAAAACGCATACTCTTTCGTGATCCCATCAGGCTGTTGATTCATTTATTTTAGAATTTTCCGCCGCCTCCGCCAAAACTTCTGCCGCCATGGCTGAAGGTAGAGGAACCGCCGCCCCAGCTGGAACCGCCGCTGTGGTGGTTATGATTTTCCGGAATCTCTGTGCGGATGGTATGGGTAGAAACAAAGGAATCACGGTCGATCCTCATATGCAGGCCGTTCTCCTTCAAGTAAGCCCGTCCATCCGTATAGGGCCGCACATTATTATGTCCCCGCTTCATGGAAATCACCGAAACCCCGGCAATCACAATGGAAAGGACAAAGGCCACCCCCAAGCATAACAGCAGGGTATGATTGGATTTTGACATCTGGTATTCGGAAACAAAGCCTTCCGGATTTTCCAGATACTGCTGATACTGTCCACAATAGTAGTCGACATTATCCAGAAACAAAGACATGGCTCCATAGTAATTTCCTGCCGAAAGTTCCGGCTTTACCTGATTCCAGATCCCGTCGATATAATAATCCGTAAAAATATCAATGGCTTCGCCCGCCGTCACCATCTGGGCATCTCTGCCGCCCATATCAATGATAAAGACAATACCGCTCTGGTCCTGTCCCAGACCAAACGCCCCATCGATATAAAACTGGGCCGCATATTCTCTGGCGGAAAGCCCGCCGGTATCCTCTGTGGTCAGAAACAGCACATCCAGTCCCCAATCCTGACCAATCTTCTGAGCTCTGGCGGAAAGCTCCGCCGCTTCCTCCTGTGTATACAGCCCGGCTTCATCAAAGACATAGCCTTCCGTCCGCCCAAAGGCACTTACGGAAAACAGCAGCAAAAAGCAGAGCGTCAGACAAAAGCATCTGATTTTCCTCATAAGAGAACACCTCCCACCAAAAAGGCAAGAATACCTGTAATGACCAGAGAGATCAGGAAAATAAGAAAGAACCATTTGACGCTTTTTCCGCTGTCTATGGGCAGCTGGCCCACAATCTTCCCGGTCTGGCCGTTCATGGCGAACAGATAATTCTGATCCTTATAGCGGCTCATGAGCATCCACACCGGCAGAAGCAGGTAGTCCTGCTTTTCCGATTTGAATTTCGTATCACAGCGGATGCTGTGAACGCTGTGATACCTTCCGCTGTTTTGGCCCGCCTGACGCTGGACGCCGGGAGAAATGCGGTTGGTCATGCGCTCATACAGATCCTTTGGTTCATACGTGTATTTTTCCGCCAGATAGCCGCTGAGATACCGGATATCGAAGGGCTGGGCCTTGGAAAAATCAAAGGGCTCCAAAGCATCCATAAGATCATCCTGCATTTTTTCCGAAGCATCCAGAGGGATCTGCGCAAAATCCATAGTACCAGCCCGGTGGATATGGAACAGGTCGATCTTAGTATAATGAAAACGGCTGTCGCTCCAAATGGTATGTATCTCTCCAGTAGCGTGATAATCGAAATCGGCGCTGCAGTCGAAAAGCCAGAAGGGCACATAAATGCCCGTGATCTTTTCCAGCCGCTGTTCCTCCGTAAATCCGTCAGGCAGCAGCTTTTTCCCCTCACAAAGCTTTAAAAAGGCTTCCTGCGCCTGTTTTTTATCCGTTTCAAAGGGGACCACCGCCGAAGGATGGTATTTACCGCTGAATTTCTGGGGCAAAACCGTAGGGTTCTGGCAGAATACGCAAAAGGTAGCCGCCGTAACGTCATCCGTGATGATTTCCGCCCCGCAGCTGGGACAATGATACGCCCGAAGATGGGCGTCCTCCTCCTGCTCGGTGATATTCTCCTGAAACTCAAATTCCAGTTTTCCCTGTTCTCCGCTGTCGCCGGGGCTTACCTCATAACTGCTGTCCTCCACAGCGGCGCCTCGCTGCTCCAGTTCTTCCTTCGTAAATTCCGAGTCGCAGTAATCGCAGACCCATTTTTCCCTGCCGCCGTCATAACGCAGATAAGCGCCGCAGCCGGGACAAAGAAAGGTAATGGCTTCCATGCCCGCTCCCTCCTTCATGACAGAAAATGTCTCCCACCGGACATTGATCCCATGGGGAGACATTTCACCTGTTTTTTATGCTTCTGTTTCCTGTTGCGCTTCTTCTTGGGCGGAATCGTTTTCTTCGTCCGCAATATCCTCTTCGGAAATTTTTGCCACACTAACTACGCTGACGCCTTCATCCAGATTCATCAGTTTCACACCTTGTGAAACTCTGCCAATCTGGGAAATATCCCGTCCTCTCAGACGAATGATGACGCCTTCGGAGGTAATGAGCATCAATTCCTCGTTTTCCTCTATCACCAGAACCCCTGTCAGAAGTCCTGTCTTTTCCGTCAGCTGATGGATCTTAACGCCCATGCCGCCGCGGTACTGGAGCTTGAATTCTTCCAGGGAAGTACGTTTGCCATAGCCGTTTTCCGTTACGTTGAGGATATCGGCCGTAGGGCTCAGCTTGCAGGCGGAAACCACATAGTCCCCTTCCTTCAGCTGGATGGCCTTTACGCCGGTCGCCGCTCTGCCCATGGGACGAACGTCCTTTTCACTGAAACGAATGCCCATGCCATTTCTGGTGGCCGTAAAGATTTCGTCCTCGCCTTCCGTATTCATAACGGAAATCAGGCTGTCGTCCTCCCGCAGATTGACAGCGATCAGGCCGCCTTTGCGGATATTGGCGAAGCTGGCCAGGTCCGTTTTCTTGATGATGCCGTTTTTCGTTACCATGACCAGATACCGGTCCTCCCGGAACTCCCGGACAGGGATGCAGGCTGTAATTTTTTCATCAGCGGCAATTTCCAACAGATTGACAATAGCCATGCCTCTGGCCGTTCTGCCGGCCTCCGGCACTTCATAGCCTTTCAGGCGGTACACTCTGCCATGGTCCGTGAAGAACAGAATGGTATCATGGGTAGAGGACAGGAACAGGTCTTTTACGAAGTCCTCTTCTCTGGTCTGCATACCCACAACGCCTCTGCCGCCCCGGTTCTGGCTGCGGTAAGTCATCAGCGGCGTACGTTTTACATAGTTCAGATTAGACAGGGTAAAGACGCAGGTCTCTTCCTCAATCAAATCTTCCACGTCGATTTCGCCGGGATTGGGAATCAGCTCTGTCCGTCTGTCATCAGAGTATTTCTCGCTGATCTGCGTGATTTCATCCTTGATTACCCCTAACAGCAGCTTTTCATCCGCCAGCAGGGATTTATAATAAGCGATCTTTTTCTGGAGCTCCGCATATTCCTCGTCGATCTTTTCTTTTTCCAGCCCCTGGAGTCTGCGCAGCTGCATTTCCAGAATGGACTGGGCCTGAATCTCAGACAGGCCAAAGCGTTCCATCAGGCGCTCTTTGGCATTGTCATAGCTGGTGCGGATGATGCGGATGACTTCGTCAATATTGGAAATGGCGATCCGCAGACCTTCCAGAATATGGGCCCGTTTTTCCGCTTTATCCAGATTGAATCTGGTTCTTCTGGTGACCACTTCCTCCTGATGCTTCAAATATTCGGAAAGGATCTCCTTCAGATTCATAATGGCGGGCTTGCCGTCCCGCAGGGCCAGCATAATGGCGCCGAAGCTCTCCTGCAGCTGGGTATATTTATAAAGCTGATTCAGCACTACATTGGCGTTGACGTCTTTTTTCAGCTCAATGATAATTTCGATATCATCCCCGGCGGAGGAATCCCGCAGGGCGCTGATGCCGTCGATGCGTTTTTCCTTGGCCAGCTCCGCGATCTTTTCGATCAGACGCAGCTTATTGACCATATAAGGGATTTCCGTTACGACAATTCTTTCTCTGCCGCCGGAAATAGGCTGAATCTCCACTTTGGAGCGCACCAGAATTTTCCCTCTGCCGGTGCGGTAAGCGGCACGGATGCCGGATTTTCCCAAAATGGTGGCGCCGGTAGGAAAATCGGGGCCTTTGATGTATTCCATCAGTTCCTCAATATCCGTATCCTCTCCGGCAATTTTATGGTCGATCATGCAGGCCAGACCGTTGACCACCTCCCGCAGGTTATGGGGCGGGATATTGGTGGCCATACCTACGGCGATACCGGAGGAGCCATTGATGAGCAGATTGGGGATTCTGGAAGGCAGAACCACCGGCTCTTTTTCCGATTCGTCATAGTTGGGCACAAAATCCACCGTATCTTTTTCGATATCCGCCAGCATAGCCTGGGTGATCCGGGACATACGGGCCTCTGTATAACGGCTGGCAGCGGCGCCGTAGCCGTCAATGGAGCCAAAGTTCCCATGGCCGTCTACCAGCATATAACGCATGGAGAAATTCTGTGCCATACGCACCATAGCCTGATAAATGGAGCTGTCCCCGTGGGGATGGTACTTACCCATGGTATCGCCGACGATACGGGCGGATTTTTTATAGGGCTTGGTCGGCTCCAGATTCATCTCGCTCATGGAATATAATATTCTTCTCTGCACCGGCTTCAGACCGTCCCGGACATCAGGCAGGGCTCTGGCAACGATAACGCTCATGGCGTAGTCGATATAGCACTGCTTCATTTCGTCGTTGATGTCCACGGAAACGACCTTATCCAGTTCCTGATTCATCTCACTCATGCTTTCACCTTAATTCCTTTCCTCAGAAATCCATTTCCGCGTACTGGGCGTTTTCTTCGATAAATTCCTTTCTGGGCTCTACGCTGTCCCCCATAAGCATACTGAAAATCTCATCCGCCAGAAGGGCGTCACCAATGGTGACTTTTTTCAAAATACGGTGTTCCACCGCCATGGTGGTATCCCGCAGCTGGTCGTAGTCCATTTCCCCCAGACCTTTGTAGCGCTGTACTTCTTTGATATTGTCTCTGCCGATTTCGTTGTACAGTTCTTCCAACTGCGTATCGTCGTAAACATAATAATGCTGTTTATTCTTCTCTACCCGATACAGCGGCGGCTGAGCGATATATACCTTGCCTTCCTCAATGAGCTGTGGCATATAGCGATAGAAGAAGGTCAGAAGAAGGGTACGGATATGGGCGCCGTCCACATCGGCATCGGTCATGATGACGATTTTATGATAACGCAGTTTTTCCAGGTCGAAATCATCGGAAATGCCTGTGCCGAACGCCAGGATCATATTTTTGATTTCCTCACTGGAAAGAATACGGTCCATTCTTGCCTTTTCCACGTTCAGGATCTTGCCCCGCAGAGGCAGGATGGCCTGGGTCAGGGGATTTCTCGCCTTGATGGCGGAGCCGCCGGCGGAGTTCCCCTCTACGATATAGATTTCACATTCCAGAGGATTGTTGCTGGTGCAGTCTGTCAGCTTGCCCGGCAGTCTGGTATTTTCCAGCCCCGTTTTATGGCGCACCAGTTCCCTTGCCTTTCTGGCCGCTTCTCTGGCCCTGGAAGCCATCATTCCCTTTTCGATAATGATTTTACCAATGGCTGGGTTTTCTTCCAGGAAATAGGTCAAATATTCGCTCAGAACTGCCTCCACAGCCGCCTTGGCTTCGGTGGTGCCCAATTTGGCCTTTGTCTGGCCCTCAAACTGAGGGTCTTCCACCTTGATGCTGATGACGGCGCTCATGCCCTCTCTTACATCATCGCCGGAAAGCTTTTTGTCGGCATCCTTAATCAGGCCGATCTTTTTGCCGTAGTCGTTGATGGTCTTTGTCAGCCCGGACTTAAAGCCCACCAGATGGGTGCCGCCGTCGGGCGTATTGATATTGTTTACAAAAGTAAACATATTTTCCGTATAGCCGTCATTATGCTGGAAGGCTACCTCTACCAGAATGCCGTCCTTTTCGCCGCTGGCGTAAAAGATACTGTCATACAAAGGCTGGCGGTTTTTATTGATATAAGCCACAAATTCCTTAATGCCGCCCTCATAATGGTAGGTCCGTTCCTGTTCCATGCCTTCCCGCAGGTCAATCAGATTGATTTTCAGCCCCTTGGTCAAAAACGCCGTCTCCCGCAGGCGCTGTTTCAGGGTGTCATAGGAAAATACCGTTTCCTCAAAAATCTCCGCGTCGGGCAGGAAATGAACAAAGGTCCCATGTTCTTCTGTTTCCCCGATTTCCGTCACGGGACAAAGCACATTCCCCCGGCTGTATTTCTGCTCATAAATCTTTCCATCGGTACAGACACGAACCGTCAGCCATTCCGACAGGGCATTTACAACAGAAGCGCCTACGCCATGTAGGCCGCCGGATACCTTGTATCCCCCGCCGCCGAATTTGCCGCCGGCGTGAAGGATCGTGAATACGACCTCCAGAGCGGAAATGCCCTTCTGATGGTGGATGCCTACGGGCACACCACGGCCGTTATCCAGAACGGAAACGGAATTATCCGGATGGATCTTGACGGTAATCTCGCTGCAAAATCCCGCTAACGCTTCATCCACCGCGTTGTCCACGATTTCATAAACCAGATGATGCAGGCCTCTTTCCCCGGTAGAGCCGATATACATACCAGGACGCTTGCGGACTGCTTCCAGTCCTTCCAGTACCTGTATCTGACTTTCGTTATACTCTGCTGACATACTTTTCTCTCCTCACATCTGTCTGCTTTTTTGCTTTTCATACACACAGAGTCATTATATCATTTTTTTCCTGTTTTCACAAGGAGAATGAATTGATTTTTCAAGGAAAACCCGCGTTTTTCATGGATTTTTTTCAATTCTGTATTTTCCTTATAAATGTTTTTCGCTTTTCTTAAGAAAAATTCTCTTTTTTCGACAAAAAAAGAGACCTTCCGTTTTGCCGAAAGATCTCTGTTATTTTTTCTGCCAGGCTTCTCCTGTGATTCTGCCGCGGGAAACATGAAACAGATTTTCCCGATTCAGATATTTTTTCACAGCATCCTCTATGCCGGTACAGGTCAAAAAGGCCTGCATCCCTTCGATGCTCTCCATCAAAAACCGCTGCCGGTTTTCGTCCAGCTCCGAAAGTACATCATCCAGCAGCAAAACCGGGCTTTCCCCCGTTTCCTCCCGGATCAGGTCAATCTCCGCCAGACGGGCGGAAAGGGCCGTGGTCCGCTGCTGCCCCTGGGAGCCGAACTGCTTGACATCTCTGCCATTGACCAGAAAAACAATATCGTCCTTATGGGGGCCGTTCTGGGTGCTGCCCAGAAGAATGTCACGTTCCGTGCTGCGCTCCAGACGCTCCGCCAGGGCACCCCCCTCACAATTTGGCTTATATTCCGTTCTAAGGGCGTCTCTGCCTCCCGTCAGTAAATCCTGCTTCTTTGCGGCAATCTCGTCCAGACGGGCCAAAAATCGGCTTCTGGCGGCTATAATCTTTTCTCCCCGCTCCGCCAGCTGACTATCCCATATGGAAAGGGTATCGGCCAGAGCCGGTTTTTTCCGGATTTCCTTCAGCAGATTGTTCCGGTGCTTCAAAATACGGTAATACTGCTGCAAGTCGTAGTAATAGACCTTATTGAGCTGACAAAGCTCCATATCCAGAAACCGCCGCCGTTCTCCCGGTCCGTTTTTTACCAGAGAAAGGTCCTCCGGGGAAAAAATCACAGTATACAGTGTACCAAAAAGATCCCCCAGCCGGCGAATGGGAATCCCATTGACGGCAATGCCCTTTTTTTCCTCCCGTTTCAAATGGACGTCAATTCGATCCTGCCGGTAAGAGGAAACCAGTTCCAGCCGGATATGGCTTTCTCCTTCCCCAAAGGCAATGAGCTGCTGCTCGTGGCGGCTGCGCATAGACCGGCCCATGGCGCAAAAATAGAGAGACTCCAGAAAATTGGTCTTTCCCTGCGCGTTTTCACCATAAAACAGGTTGATGCCTGGCGACGGCGTCATATGAAGGGGCTCCAGATTCCGGAACCCCTGTAAAAAAACTTCTTTTATATACATAAATATGCACCAAGCTTTATTAAATATAAATTTTGCATAATACCCATGCATTATCCCCGCACGCTTATGCAGTCCGGCGGTTCTTTTTTATCAACAGAGCATTACGCTTCCGCCAAAACTTCCACTTTGCCGATGCCCTTTACTTCCACCACATCGCCGGGGTGAATTTTCTTTCCCCGCTCTGTGGCTGTAACTCCATTGACCAAAACCTGACCTTCCGCCAGGAACACCTTTACATCAGAGCCCTGGTCAATAAATCCCGCCAGCTTCAATACCTGCTGCAATTTGATAAATTCCGTATGAATATAGACTTTTTCCATGGTTCCACGTCCTTTCTTACATCCGCAGAGGAAGGATCAGATATTTATAAGCGTCTCCCTCCACTGGTGTAATGATGCAGGGACTGAGAGAGCCGGTGAAACGGATGGATACCTTTTCATCGTCGATGGCCCGCAGGGCTTCTATCAGATATCTGGGATTAAAAGCGATTTGCAGCTCGTCCCCGTCTGTTTCATTGGCCACTTCCTCATAAGCGGTGCCCATATCACTGCGGGAAGTAATCACCAGCACGTTGGGCTTTAATTCCAGGCGCACTGGCGTTTTCCGATTATCTCTGGAAACCAGGGAAGCCCGTTCCAATGCCTGAATCAGTTCGTCGGTATCAATGAGGATCTTTGTTTTGTAATCCTCAGAGAAATTATTTTCATAGCTGACATAATCCCCCTCCAGCAGGCGGGAAACCATAATGGCGGTGCCCAGATCGAAAAGAACATGTTTGTCTGTAAAATACAGATGCACTCTGTCCTCTTCTTCCTGAGAAAGGATTTTGGTCAGTTCATTCAATGTCTTGCCGGGAACAACAACGCTTTTTTCCGCGAATTCATGCGCCAGCGGGCTTTTGCGGAAGGAAATGCGGTAGCCGTCGATGGAAACCACCTGCAGGCTGTTTTCTTTCATTTCGAATAATTCCCCTGTCAGAATCTGTTTGGTAGATTCCTGAGAAATGGAGAATATGGTCTGACGGATCAGCTCCCGCAGTTCGTTCTGGCCCAGCGTATAAACTTCCTCCTGGGCTACGGAAGGCAGACCGGGGAAGTCCTCCCCTTTCTGTCCCATAATGGTAAACTGGGAAGAGCCGCCGGTAATGGTGATGGTATTTTTTTCGTCTGTTTCCAGCGTTACCATCTCTCCGTTCAAACGGCGGATGATTTCAAAGAATATCTTCGCTTCAATGGCGATTTCTCCCCGTTCCAGAATATCCGCTTCAATGGGGGCGGTCTGAATCCCCAGTTCCAGATTGTTGCTGGTCATGGTAAATCCTCTGTCATCCGCTGTCAGCAGGATACATTCCAGAATGGGCAGTGTGGTTCTGGCGGATACGGCCTTGTTGACAATATTGATGTACTGCAGCAGTACGTCCTTCCGGCAAATCAGTTTCATTGTTGTACACATCTCCTTTTTGCACAGTGAAAAGATAATATAATAGCATTTATTAAGTCGTAATCGTAGTAGGGGCTGTGATATTGTGGAAAAGTCGGTTTTCCTTGAAAATCTAAGGAAAATGAGCTGGGATAACTCTGTGGAAAAGTACGCCGTATTTTTTCAGTTATACACATTGTGCACAAAAGAAAGCGGCGGAAGAAAATCATCCACACAGATTCCCTGTTTTTTCACAGCGAAATGTGGATAAAAAGAAACTTCCGTTTTTCTTCTGAAGTTATCCACAATATCATTGATTTTTGATCTCTTTTTCCAGTTCCATAATGGTATTTTTCAATTCCGCATCAGCCTCCATCTGCTTTTCGATTTTGCCGATGGCGTGGATGACGGTGGTATGATCTCTGCCGCCGAAGGCCTCGCCGATTTTCGGCAGTGTCAGATCCAGCATCTTTCTGCACAGATACATGGAAATCTGTCTGGGGAAAGCGATGTTCTTGGGCTTTTTATTGCCCTGGATATCCTCTACCCGAATATTGTAATGGCTGGCGACAACTTCCTGGATCAGTTCCGCCGTCAAAGGCACCTGGGCGCTGTCGCTGTAAATATCCTTCATGGATTTTTCCGCCAGGGAAAGAGAAATCTTCTGGGTAGTCAATGTGGCATAGGCCACAATTCTGGTCAGAGCGCCTTCCAGCTCACGGATATTGGATACAATATTTTTGGCGATATATGCCATAACGTCATCGGGCACTTCCAGATGATCCCGTTCCGCCTTGGTACGCAGAATGGCGATTCTGGTTTCATAATCCGGCGGCTGAATGTCGGCGATGAGGCCCCACTCAAACCGGCTGCGCAGTCGGTCTTCCAGCGTTTTGATTTCCTTGGGCGGACGGTCCGAGGAAATGATAATCTGTTTATTGGATTCATAAAGGGCGTTGAAGGTATGGAAAAATTCCTCCTGAGTCCCTTCTTTTTTGGAAATAAACTGAATATCGTCAATGAGCAGTACATCAATATTTCTGTACTTGTTCCGGAATTCCTCGTTTTTGTTGTTCTGGATCGAAAGGATCAGCTCATTGGTGAAGGTCTCACTGGTCACGTAGAGTACCTTTGCCGCCGGGTTTTTATCCAGTATAAAATGGGCGATGGAATGCATCAGATGGGTCTTGCCCAGACCGGAGTTTCCGTAAAGGAACAGCGGATTATAGGCCTTTGCCGGGGATTCCGCAACAGCCAGAGAAGCGGCGTGGGCCATACGGTTGCTGTTGCCAACGACAAAGGAGCTGAACACATATTTCGGGTTCAGGTTCTGGGGAAGTTCCGGACGGCTGTTTTCTGTTTTCTGTGTCTGTGTCACCACAGAGTCGATGTCCTGATTTTCCTCCAGAATTACGATTTGATAGTTGACCTTTGTAACGGCCGCCACAGCACTCTGGATCAGGGGCAGAAACCGTTTTTCTACCATATCCTTATAGATGGGGTCCGGAATCCGGAATATAAATTTGTCCTCCTTGATCCCCACAGGGACCAGAGGCTGGATCCATGTCTGAAAGCTGAAGGAAGAAGCGATCTCGTCCTCGATGATCTTCAGCGCTTCCGACCAGTATTGATTGATGTCCATAAATTTTTCCTCCTGTTTATTGGTTGTTTTTTTTCTGCGCTCCTCTGTGTATAACCGCTCCGGTTGTCCACATATTCGGTGGATGTTTCCGTGGACAGGCTGCCGGCGGAAAAAGTTATGCACAGGATGTGAAAAAAAGAAACAGAAGTTTTACACAAAAAAGGATTTCGGTAAAAATCTGTTGTTTCATCCCTGTTTTCATAAAAAACCCACAGTATTTTCACAGCTTTCAAAAGTTATGCACAAAGTTATCAACATCGTGTGGATAACATGAATAGATTTTTCTGGAAAATGTGGATAGCTTAGAAAAAATCATAATTTTTTTCAGTATAACAAAAGTTATCCACAATCGCAAGGATGAAGCGCCTGATTTTTTCCTTCCGCGGACTTTTTTGTGCCTGAAAAAAATTTTTTTTCCACAAAGCCAGCTCTGCCTAAGATCAATATATGGAAAAAAAAGTCTCATTTCGTCTCAAATTACTCTTTATGTTGTAAAATTAGCGGCGGTTGTCTGGGGACTTTCCTTTATTTTTCATAGTTTTCGTGAATTTTTTTCTTGACGGCGGATTGCTTTTTCAATATAATAGTAGCAGTGCTCGTTAGTGGGCAGTCATGAAACTGCAAGGAAGAGGAGGTGCGTCGTAAATGAAAATGACATTTCAGCCTAAGAAAAGACAGAGAAGCAGAGAACACGGCTTCAGAAAAAGAATGAGAACAGCAAACGGCAGAAAAGTGCTGGCTGCAAGAAGAAGAAAAGGTAGAAAAGTATTATCCGCATAATTTTCGATCATACCAGATAAGATTAAGGCCGCTGAATGTGGCCTTTTGTTCGTACTAGGAGAAAATTTTCGGGTAAAAAAACGGTATTTTTTTGGGAAGGAAGGGGAAAGAAATGCTTTTTACAGAATCCCTGAAAAAGAATTTTCAGTTTCGGTATGTTTATCAAAAAGGAAAATCCTTTGCCAACCGCCAGCTGGTCATGTATGTGATCAAAAACGGTACCCAGAAAAACCGCTTGGGGATCTCCGTCAGCAAAAAGGTGGGCAAGAGCGTGATGCGCTCTCATGTGACCCGCCTGATCCGGGAGGGCTACCGCAGCCTGGAGCCGGAGCTGAAAAAGGGCTATGATATTGTGGTCATCGCCCGGGTATCCTGCAACGAAGCCACATATTGGCAGGTACGGGACAGCCTGCGTCATTTACTGAAAAAACATAATTTTATTCTGACCGTTCCCGCGGGGGCGGAGGAAAAGAATCGAGATGAAAATTGATGGCAAAAAAAATTCTTCTGTTTCTCATTCGGTTGTATCAGTTGGGGATCTCACCCTATATCGGGCCCCACTGCCGTTTTACGCCAACCTGTTCCAGATACGCGTATGAGGCCATTGTAAAGTACGGGGCCATCAAAGGCGGCTATCTGGCAGTACGGCGTTTATTGAAGTGCCATCCCTTTCATGAGGGCGGCTATGATCCCGTTCCATAAGAAAAAGGAAAAAGGCTGTTTGAAAGAGAGAGCAGCGACAGCGGCAGTCATGTTTTGTGGCGGGATGGAAGGTCCGGGCCGCTGAAAAAATCCGTTATTTAAGGAGGCAAAAGTGTGATTGAGTTTAGTTTGTTGACGGCCATGAAAATGGTTCGTGAGCCGGGGATCTTCAGTCCCATTGCGGCTTTTCTCGGGAAGTTTTACAATATGCTGTTTAACGGCATCTACGGCAACGTCAGCGCCGGGGCGCTGGGTCTTGCCATCATCGTATTTACTCTGATCGTAAAACTGATCCTCTTCCCTCTGATGGTAAAGCAGCAGAAATCTTCTTTTAAGATGCAGCAGCTGCAGCCGGAGATGAATAAGATCAGGAATAAGTATAAAGACAAAAAGGATCAGCTTTCTCAGCAGAAAATGGCCATGGAGATCCAGGACCTGCAGAAAGCCAACGGCGTTCATCTGATGGGCGGCTGTCTGCCTCTGCTGATCCAGCTCCCCATTCTGTACGCCCTGTTCTATATTTTCCAGAACGCGTATGTATATGTAGACGTCATTGGAAACAACTATACGGATATCGCCAATGTGATCCTGCAGATTCCTGAGGCGCTGCGTGTAGAAGTATTCGCGCCTTTCGCGCAGGATATTGTCAATACATATAAAATTCAGGAAGGGATTGACCTGAAGAGCCTGAATGATGTGATCCTGCTGGTAGCCAATATCAAGGCGGATGACTGGACCACCATTCTGAATACTCTGGGTGACAGCGGAAGCGCACTGCTGCCTCTGATGGATGTGAAGAATAATATTGAAACCTTCCTGACCATTCCTCTGGTCAGCAAATGCGGCCTGTCCTTCCCCGGCATTATTGTGCCCATTGTGGCAGGTATTTCCACATATGCCCAGTCCAAGATCATGTTGATGATGACTTCCTCCAATACGGCGGCAGCTGGCAACGATCAGGCAATGGCGATGACCAACAGCATGAACAAAATGATGGTTTACTTTATGCCTTTTATGATGGCGTTCTTCTGCATCAACGTACCCGCGGGTCTTGGTGTGTACTGGACCATCAGTAATATTTTCGGTATCCTGCAGCAGATTTTCCTGCAGAAATACTACAAAAAGAAACTGGCAGAGGGGGCGTTGTAAGCAATGGATGAAATCAGAAAAAGCGGCAAGACCATTGACGAGGCTGTGGCTGCGGCCCTGGCGGAGCTGAACGCTTCCAAAGAAGAGGTCAGCATCACCGTTATTGACGAAGGCTCTAAGGGTTTTCTGGGCATGTTCGGCGGCAAAGACGCGGTGGTTTTGGTAAAGAAGAATTTTAACCCGGAAAAAGCGGCGGAAAATTTCCTGCGGGAAGTATTCCTGTCCATGGGGCTGATTATTAAGATCACAACAAAAATGGAGGACAAGCATCTTCTGGTTAACCTGACCGGGGATGATATGGGCATCCTCATTGGTAAGCGCGGTCAGACACTGGACGCTTTGCAGTATCTGGTGAATCTGGTAGTCAATAAACACAGCGCTTCCTATATCAGCGTGATGCTGGATACGGAAAACTACCGCCAGAGAAGAAAAGAAACACTGGAAACACTGGCCTTCAATCTGGCGAAGAAGGTAAAACATACCAGAAGAAATGTTGTTTTGGAGCCCATGAATCCTTATGAAAGACGGATCATCCATTCCGCCCTGCAAAACGACAGATATGTAACTACCTTCAGCGAAGGGGAAGAACCCTTCCGGAATGTAGTCATCGCTCTGAAAGCGAAGAATTCCAAAGATTCCAGAAGAGCGGAACGGGCGGAAAGAACAGAAAAAACAGAAACAGCGGAATAAGAATTACAAAAGACGGCCGTGCGAAAACAGCGTTCGGGCGTCTTTTTGCATACAGAAAGGAGTCGTTTTTATGCTGCAGAAAGCCAATTTTCTGGATGATATTATCGCGGCCATTTCCACCCCTTTGGGCAGCGGCGGCATTGGCATTGTCCGTATGAGTGGGGCAGGCTGTATCGAACTGGCGGATCAGCTGTTTCAGGGAAAGAAGCATCTGACACAAAAGGCCACCCATACCATTTCCTACGGCAGAATCACCGATGGGAAAGACGGGGAGGTCATTGACGAGGTTTTAGTATCTGTTATGAAGGCGCCCCATACTTACACAAAAGAGGATATTGTGGAAATCAACTGCCACGGCGGTTTTCTGGTGACGCAGCGTGTTTTGCAGGCCATGCTCCATGCCGGCGCCAGACTGGCGGAGCCCGGAGAATTTACGAAACGCGGATTTTTGAACGGCCGGATTGACCTGACCCAAGCGGAGGCGGTCATTGACCTGATCCAGTCCAAAACGGAGCTTTCCCGTCAGGCGGCGGTGAATCAGCTGGAGGGCCGGCTGAAAACGGCGGTCCGTGAAATGCGCAGTGAGATCATTGATATGATCGCCTCCATTGAGGCAGTCATTGACTACCCCGATTATGATATTGAGGAAGAGACCTACGGCAGTATGGAGGCGGGCGCCAGAAAACTGCTGGCGGAAATGGAGTGTCTGCTGGCGGGGGCGGACCGTGGGAAAATCCTGCGGGAAGGCCTTCAGACAGTTATCGTGGGAAAACCGAATGTGGGAAAATCTTCTCTTTTAAACTGGTTCCTGGAGGAGGACCGGGCCATTGTAACGGATATTCCCGGCACTACCCGAGATACGGTGGAGGAGTATATCAATATTGACGGTATCCCCGTAAAAATCGTGGATACGGCAGGCATCCGGGAAACGGGAGATATTGTGGAAAAAATGGGCGTGGAAAAATCCAAGGCCTATGCCGAGCAGGCGGATCTGATTCTGATGATGTTAGACGCCTCCCGGCCGCTGGAGGAAGAGGATAAGGAGATTCTTTCCTTTATCCGGGAAAAGCACAGTATTGTGCTGCTGAATAAATCGGATCTGGAGCAGGTTCTTTCGCTGGAAGAGCTGTCCCGGTTTGTGCCAAAGGAGCAGATTCTGTTTGTGTCCGTAAAACAGAATACGGGTTTCGACGCTTTGATCGACGCCATCAAAACCATGTTCTTCAGCGGCCAGACGGCAACGGCCGACGATGCTCTGTTAGGCAATACCCGACACAAAAACGCTTTGTATCAGGCAAAAGAGGCCATGGAGCATTGTCTGGTGACCATCCAGACCAGAATGCCGGAGGACTTTATCTCTATGGATTTACAGGACGCCAGCCGGGCATTGGGTGAAATTACCGGCGACGTGGCTGATGAGGAAATTATTGATCGTATCTTTACGAAATTCTGTTTAGGCAAATAAGAAAAAAGAAGGTGCCGTTTATGGAACATCAACCTGAACTGCAAAAAGGTCTGGAGCAGGAAAATCCGCTGGGGACGGAAAATATCAGATCCTTATTGAAAAAGCTGGCCTTTCCGGCCATTACAGCCCAGGTGGTCAATGTGCTGTATAATGTGGTAGACCGTATTTATATCGGGCATATCCCGGAAACAGGGGCTTTGGCGCTGACAGGGGTAGGGGTCTGCATGCCTATTATCATGCTGATTTCCGCTTTTGCGGCTCTGGTCAGCATGGGAGCCGCGCCCAGAGCCTCTGTGCTTATGGGGCGGGGCGAAAAGGAAGAAGCGGAAAAAACACTGGGCAACAGCTTTGTGATGCTGCTGGCTATTGCCGTAATACTGACGGTGTTTTTTCGGCTGTTTGCCAGAGATTTTCTCATGGCCTTCGGCGCCAGTGAGAATACCATCGGCTATGCCATGGAATATATGAATCTCTATTGTCTGGGTACCATATTCGTACAGCTGGCGCTGGGGCTGAACGCCTTTATTACGGCCCAGGGCTTTGCCAAGATCAGTATGCTCACTGTGATGATCGGCGCGGCGTTAAATATTGTGTTAGACCCTGTGTTTATCTATCTTTTGGGGATGGGAGTACAGGGAGCGGCACTGGCGACCATCCTTTCTCAGGCGGTTTCCGCCCTTTGGGTCATCCGTTTTTTACTGGGAAAAAATACTATTTTAAAGCTGCGGGCGAAAAATTTCGGACTGCGGGCCAATGTGGTATTTCCCAGCCTGCTGTTGGGGATGTCTCCTTTTATCATGCAGGCTACGGAAAGCGCCATCAGTCTTTGCTTCAATTCTTCCCTGTACCGCTACGGCGGGGATACGGCCGTAGGCGCCATGAGTATTCTCACCAGCATCATGCAGTTTTCCATGCTGCCTCTGATGGGGCTTGCCCAGGGCGCCCAGCCCATTACGGGCTATAATTTCGGCGCCAAAAAACCGGGGCGTGTCCGGGAGACCTTCCGGCTGCTGCTCAAATGCAGTCTGGCCTATTCTCTGAGTCTGTGGGCTGTCTGTATGATTTTCCCCCGGCTGATCCCTATGCTCTTTACCAAAAATGAGGGCCTGCTGGATTATACGGCCTGGGCTTTACGGTATTATTTCGCCGGGGCCGGGATTTTTGGCATACAGATCGCCTGCCAGCAGACCTTTATCGCCATTGGCAACGCCAAAACATCGCTGTTTCTGGCCGTATACCGGAAGATTATTCTGCTGATTCCGCTGATTTATCTTCTGCCCGCTTTTCTGGAACAGAAGGATCGGGCCGTATTTCTGGCGGAGCCTGCGGCGGATATCATCGCGGTCTGCACCACGGCCGCCATGTTCTTTTTCCAGTTCCGAAGGGTTATGGCAAAATTGGAAAAAGAAGAAAACGCGCCGAAAATGGCGTAAAAATCGGATATTTTTTGATGGGACCCCCGAAAATGCTTGCATTACGGGGGTTTTTCCCATAAAATGATACAATGGAATTTTAATAGACAAAACAAACGGCGGTTTTTTTGATATACAGAGGTGAATGGGAAAATGTACGAAGCGGAAACCATAGATGTGGCCGTCATCGGCGGGGGACACGCCGGCTGTGAGGCGGCTTTGGCGGCGGCGAGACTGGGCATGAAAACAGTGATGTTTGCCATCAGTCTGGACAGTATCGCCATGATGCCCTGCAATCCCTCCATCGGCGGCAGCTCCAAGGGCCATCTGGTCCGGGAGATCGACGCTCTGGGCGGGGAAATGGGCAGAAATATTGACAAAACCTATATTCAGACAAAAATGCTCAATACGGGCAAGGGGCCGGCGGTTTATTCCCTGCGGGCCCAGGCCGATAAAACGAGATACCACGAGGAAATGAAGCATACTCTCGAAAAAACGGAAAACCTGAAAATTAAGCAGGCGGAAATTTCCGAGATCCTCATGGAGGACGGCCATGTTTGCGGCGTAGTGACTACCAGCGGAGCGGTATTCCGCTGTCGGGCGGCGGTGCTGTGTATGGGCACTTATATGAAAAGCCGCTGTCTCAGCGGGGATCATATTGTGGAAAGCGGACCCAATAACCTGATGCCCGCCACAAAGCTGAGTCAGAATCTTATGGATATGGGCATCCGGCTTTTCCGTTTCAAAACAGGCACTCCCGCCCGTATGAACCGGAATTCTCTGGATTTCAGCAAAATGGAACCGCAGTACGGAGACAGGGACATCGTTCCTTTTTCCTTTGAAAATACGCCGGAGGACATCGCCAGAGAGCAGGAGCTTTGCTGGCTGACTTATACCAACGAAAAGACCCATGAGGTCATCCGGAAGAACCTGCACCGTTCTCCTTTGTTTGGCGGGCTCATCGAGGGCACCGGCCCCAGATACTGCCCCTCCATTGAGGACAAGGTAGTGCGCTTTGCCGATAAGGAACGCCACCAGCTTTTTGTGGAGCCGGAAGGGGAAAATACAGAGGAAATGTATATTCAGGGCATGTCCTCTTCTTTGCCGGAGGATGTGCAGATCGAGATGTACCGCACCATTCCCGGCTTGGAACACTGTGAGATCACCCGTTTTGCCTACGCCATTGAGTATGACTGCATCGACGCCACCCAGCTGAAGCTGTCTCTGGAATTCAAAGACTTCCATGGCCTTTTTTCCGCCGGACAGTTCAATGGTTCTTCGGGCTACGAGGAAGCGGCGGCACAGGGGCTTATGGGCGGCATCAACGCCGCACGGTATATTCAAGGGAAGGAGCCTGTGGTCCTGCGCCGTTCCGATGGCTATATCGGTGTTTTGATTGACGACCTCATTAGCAAAGGCAGTAAGGAGCCTTACCGCATGATGACCTCCCGGGCGGAGTTCCGTCTTTTGCTGCGGCAGGACAACGCCGACCAGCGTCTGACGCCTTTGGGCTATGAAATCGGCCTGATTTCTCAGGAGAGATATGACAGCCTGCTGGAAAAGGAACGTCAGACGGCGGAAGAGATCCAGCGGGTACAAAATCTGACCATTGCGCCTTCTCAGGAGGCGGCGGCGGTACTGGAGCAGTATCATAGCTCTTTGATTAAAACCGGCGTTAAGCTGGCGGATCTGGTGAAACGGCCGGAGCTGGACTATGAAAAGCTGGCGCCCATAGATAAGGATCGTCCTGTTCTGCCGCCGGCGGTGCGGGAACAGGTGAATATCCAGATCAAATATGAAGGCTATATCAACCAGCAGCTGAAACAGGTGGAACAGTTCCAGAAACTGGAGAACCGCAGACTGCCGGAGGATATAGACTATGAAACCATACAGGGGCTGCGTCTGGAGGCCAGACAGAAGCTCAACGCCATCCGCCCCGAATCTTTGGGACACGCCTCCCGTATTACCGGCGTTTCCCCGGCGGATATTTCCGTACTGCTCATTTATATGGAGCAGCACAAACGGGGCCGATAAATAGAAAGGAGGTAGAAAGAAATGTTTTTTCTGCCTTGGCACCAAAGAAAACAGGAACAGAAACGAAGAATGAGATTATATCTGCCGTCAGTCCGCCGCAGGTTCCCCATGGAAACGGCGGCTCTGCGGTGTTTGAAGCAGCCGTATTTCTCTCTTTCCGATACCCGGGGAACGGTCATGGCCTTTCTTCGGGCGCTGCAGAAAAACCGGACGGAAGAGGCCAGAGGTTATCTTTCCCGGACGGTGGGAAACGGCGCGGATATGGAGCAGATCCAGAAGTTCTTTTCCTCCGAGGGCAGCTACTGCCTGTTTCTGGAGGAAAAAGGAGAGCGGACCAGAACGGTTTCTCTGGCCTGCGCAGACCGGCGGGAAATGATTTTTCTGCGGCTGGTGACAGAGCCGGACGACTACGGCAGATGGAAGATTTATGAGATAGAAAAGGAGTAAGCCATGGAGCATAAAAGCCTGCTGATGGACTGCGCGAAGGAAATGGGTGTAGAACTGACGGAAGAGATGCTGTCCCAGTTTGAGACGTATTTTTCTTTGCTTATCGAATGGAATGAAAAAATGAACCTGACGGCCATTACGGAGGAGCGGGAAGTGGTGCTGAAGCATTTTGCCGACTGCATCAGTGTACTGCCCCATCTGGCTCTGACAGGGAAGGAAAAGATCATTGATGTAGGCACCGGCGCTGGGTTCCCCGGCATCCCCTTGAAGATTGCCTGCCCCTCTTTAGAGGTGACACTGCTGGATTCTTTGCAGAAGCGCATCGGTTTTCTGGAGGAAGTGGGGCGGCAGCTGAATCTGGAAGGCGTGACCTATCTCCACAGCCGGGCGGAGGACGGCGGCCAGAATCCGGAACTGCGGGAGCAATTTGATCTGTGCGTATCCCGGGCGGTGGCTAATCTGTCGGTGCTTTCGGAATACTGCCTGCCTTTTGTGAAAACCGGCGGCAGACTGGCGGCTTTGAAAGGCCCCGATGCCCTCAGAGAGCTGGAAGAGGCCCAGGGCGCCCTGAAAAAGCTGGGCGGCACTTTGGAGAAAGTAGTGGATGTGGAGATTCCTTTTACCGACCTGCGCCATAAACTGGTCATCATCAGAAAAACAGAGAAAACACCGGCGCAGTACCCCAGAAAAGCGGGAAAAATACAGAAAAATCCCCTGCGTTAAAGAAAGACAGCGTTTTCCCATGGGTTTGGGAAGACGCTTTTTTTTCGGGGAAATATGGAAAAATCACGGTTCCTGTCGAGGAGCCGTTTTTTTTGTTGTACGGTTTTTGGGAAAGAGCGAGAAAGCTGTGCTACCATTAAAAAAAGAGGGGGATCTGCCCGTCTTTGGACGGAAAATACATCAAAAAAGGAGTGATCCTATGGAAGCATTGAAATTTCCTGATCTGCGTATGAAAAAAGAAATGTCGGTCTGTCATCTGCCTTTGGATAAAATACGCCCCAATCCCTATCAGCCCAGAAAGTATTTTAACCGAATGGCGTTGGAGGAACTGGCGGATTCTATTGCCGCCTATGGCCTGCTGCAGCCTATTACGGTGCGGAAAATGCATAATGGATATTACGAGCTGGTGGCGGGGGAACGGCGTCTGCGGGCGGCGGAAATGGCAGGACTGACTTTGATTCCGGCCATGATCTTACAGGTGGGAGAGAATGAAAGCGCCCTGCTGGCTTTTATTGAGAATATCCAGCGACAGAATCTGTCCTTTCTGGAGGAGGCGGAGGGCTACCGGAATTTGATGGAGGACTATGGTATGACCCAGGAGGAACTGGCGGAAAAGCTGTCTAAAAGCCAGTCCTTTATCGCCAATAAGCTGCGGCTTCTCAGATTGGAGGAAAGCGTCCAGCGGATGCTTATGGACCACCATTTCACGGAGCGCCACGCAAGAGCCCTGCTGCGGCTGCCGGACGAGGAAAGCCGGATGACGGTGCTGGAGCGGATGATCCGGGAGGAATTGAATGTCCGCAAAACGGAGGAATTGGTGGAGGACACCATGGAGCGACTGCGGGCGCGGACGGAGGAAAAGCCGGAGCAGAAGGAAAAGCGGTATGTGACGGATTTCCGGCTGTTTACCAATACCATCAAGCAGTCGGTGGAGGTGATCCGAAAGGCAGGGATGGAAGTCCTTTATGAGGATAAGGCAGAGGAGGATGGCTGTGAAATCCTGATCCGGATTCGCAAAAAAGAGGAATAGGCTTATAAGAAATAGATAAAGGGTTCTTGTTTTTTGTGAAAAGAAATGGTATATTTTACTTAAACACAGCGGTTTTTATCAGAACAGGCTCTGTTTTGTGTATAAAAACTGGAAGAAGAAAGAAAATATTGTGTATTTTGCTTTCTTCCGCGCTGAGAGAATGTTTTAGGGAAAGAACAGTAAAAGGGGGAATGTACCATGAAAAAACAATGGAAGATCATCAGTGCCATGGGGCTGACACTGGCCCTTCTGGCCAACAGCGTACCGGCTTTTGCGGCCCATCCTAAGGGATACTGGCCCTATCTTTCCGCTTTTACGGAAGCGAAAAACGCCAATAATAAAGATCAGATGCTGGTAAAGGGCAACGCTTTGCTCCAGTATTATCAGAATCTGCCGCTGGATTCCGATGTGGCGTCTATCCGGTATAATGTCAATTACGCCAACTACCCCATTTATGAATCTAAAGGGAATTATACCAAAGCCAAAGAGGCTCTTCAGCAGGTGGAGGTCAACGGGGCTTATCTGGGCTTTACAGACGCTGTGACCATGGCGAAGGAACGGGAGAGAAAGATTTCTCCCAACGCTCAGGTATACGCTTTGACCAATGCCCAGGCGCCTTATTATGGGGCGAAAAATGAGCCGAAAAGCGGCACCTGGTACGGCCGTGTCTGGACGGAGGCCAATGACGCGGCGGCAGAAGGGGAATCTATCGTTTCCTTCTATGTAGAGCTGGGTCAGAGCACGGCGGCGGATATGGACCGGTATATTTCGCCTTTTGACGATGGAAAACACGCCATCCATATTGCCTGGAACTTCCCTCAGGAGGGGAGCACCGTTGCCGCCATCAACGCGGGAACGTATGACGCTAATATCCAGAAAACGCTGAGCTATCTGGCAACGTTGAAAAGCCCTGTGCTTCTGCGTATCGGCGGGGAAATGAATGTATGGACCAACGCGACTATGGGAGAGGCCTTTAAAGCGGCCTATACCAGAATCGCGCAGAAAGCCAGAACTGTGGCGCCTAATGTGGCTCTGGTCTTCTCGCCCAACTACACCTCCTCCTTTGGCGGGGATATGGAGACTTATTTCCCCAGCGCGTCTTTGGTGGACTGGGTAGGCGCTTCTCTGTATGTGAACCAATATCAATCCGCTTTCAGTCCCAAACCGGGGCAGGATGCCAATGAAATGTATTTCGGCATCGGCAATTACGCGGACCCTGTAAAGAGCTTTTCCCACGCGGCGGATCTGGCAAAGAAATATAACAAGCCTATGATCGTAACCGAGGGGGGAAGCGGACACAGCATTTCCGGTTCCGCTTCTTTATCCAATTTCGCGGCGGAGCGGGTGAAAGAACTGTATACGACCCTGAATATGGTTTATCCGCAGGTAAAAGCCATCATTTATTTTGACAGAAACGGCAGTGGATATGACTATACTCTGCAAAATAACGCGGCGGTACAGGCGGCTTATGTCAGCGCTTTGAAATCCAATCCTACGCTGATCTCTCAGGTGGGACAGCAGGCGCAGACCTTCCAGCCTCTGTCGGCAGTCCGCGGCGCCAGCGGCGTCATTACCCTGCGGGCATACTGTGATGTCATTGGCCAGACCGTGACGGCAACTTATTCCGTAGACGGAAAATGGCTGGGCACACAGACCTCGATGCCTTATCGGTGCCAGCTGGACAGCAGTACATTGACGGTGGGAAATCATACCCTGCGGGTAATTTTCCAGGCGCCCAACGGTTACAGCCAGACTTTGAATTATCAGCTGACCAAGGCGGCGGACGGAAGCGTTTCCTTCCAGCAGGCATAAAATCGCATAAAAAAGAAAGGAGCATGGGCCCTTTTGGGGCCATGCTCTTTTTTTATACGGGGGTAGGGAATGTCTGCTCCAGCTTCATAAAGGTGGCGTTGGATACCGCCGCCAGGATATCATCCCGCTCCAGCCGGGCTTCCGCCGTCAGGTGGTAGATGGTATGGCCCATACGGTTGATGCGGACCTTATAATGGATGGTATCCGTCTCCATGACCGGCTTTAAGAAGGTGGTATCAATGGAGATGGTGGAGATCATATGCTGTTTGGCGTAGTAATGGCATAGCAGGCCAAAGGATACGTCAAAGCCTGTGACGATAATGCCGCCATGAAGGCCTTTTTCCGGGTTCAGCTGCCATTCCTGTACGGCAAAGGCAAATTCCGCCGTTCTGTTTTCATAATCACAGGAAATGACTTTTGGCTGAAGAAGCTGCAGGACACTGTCTTTTATCAGACCAAATTCCGGGTTTTCCAGCTGTTTCAGCCAGGCCAGCATTTCTTCCTGAGAGGAGTGTTCTTCTGTTAAATAAATCATAAGGACTTCCCTTCTTCCGCGGCCTTCTGGGCCAGTAATTTTTGTTTTGTCTTATAGTGCAGGATTTTAAATGTACCTGTTGCCGTTGCCGCTAATTTGCCGCTGCTTTTCAGATAAACTTCGCCGTCCATGGTGACCAGGCTTCTGCCGAAGGATTTGATCTTGCTGTGAAAGAACATGGTGTCTCCCAAACGGATGGGCCGCAGAAAAGAAGTAGATAGATTGACTGTGGTCAAAATATTAGGAGAAGCGTAGTAATGACAAAGCATGCCCAAAGAAGTATCAAATCCGGTGGACGTAATGCCGCCATGGATCATTTGCTGAGGGTTCAGTTCCCAATCCAGCACTTGAAAGGACATAACGCTTTCTCCTGCCAAAAAATCGCAGCTGACAAAGGAGGGTTTCATTTTGGCGATGACGCCGTTTTTCAGCCGAGGGGAATCCGGTCCGGTCCCTTCCCGGAACCAGGCTTCCATATGTTCCTGGGAAAGCCCAGGGATCTCATTAAAATTCAAATCAAAGACCTGCCTTTCTTTTGTGTTTTTTACCGCTGTTCGTCTATAAACTGAGTTACAGAAGAGACAAAAGCGGCAGTGTTTTCCATATGGGGCAGCGCAGCAGTATTTTCAAACAATAAAAATTCGCCGTTGCTCCGTGTTTTTTCCGCTTCTTCCATGTACTGCCAGGGATTGGCGATGTTTTTTTCGCCCCAGATCAGAAGGAATGGCTTTTCCAGACGATGAAAGGCGTCTTTTGTATCCGCCGCCGCGAATCTTGTTTTTATGGCCGCATAGACCATTTGGGCATGGGCACCCCGGCGGGCGTTTTGGCAAACAGCCTCCAGAAAATCGGGGTCCAGACGTTCTTTTTCGTAGAACATTTCCTCCAGCATGGATTTGAGCCGGCTTTTTTTGGTGTCCTGCAGAAAACGCTGGGTCCCTATGACAGGAGAAAGCAGCATTTTCAGCGGTTTCATATCCTCTGTTGTGGCAAATCCACGGCCAAAGCCCTCTGGTGAAATCAGCACCAGCTTTTCCAGATCTTCGGGATAAAGCATAGACCAAATCAGCGCCAGGTCAGCGCTGCTGTTGGCTGCCAGGACAGAAACGCTTCCGGAAATTTCTTTTTGAACGAAGTCATGAAGAAAGGCGGCATATTGATAAGCCGTCCAAGGTTTTTTTGGCTGTTGGGACTGTCCGAAACCGGGCAGGTCCATGGTATAAACCGTGTACTCTTTCGAAAGCGCTTCCGCTGCTTTCTCCCATTCCATTCGAGAGGCTCCAGGAAAAATACTGTGGAGCAGAAGCAGTTTTTTCCCGTATCCTCTTTTTTCAAAGGCTGTTTCTATTCCATAAAACTCCTGCTTCTGGCAGGAGGACAGATTTTCTTTTTGATTGGCCCGACGGAGGGTCACGCATTGATAAAGAATCAGCGCGCCCATAGTGGCGCCCAATGAAGCTGCCAGCGGAAGTGAAAACTGTTTGAGTATTTTTTTCATCATGGGAAAAGCCTCCTTTCCAGTATAAATTTCTGTATTACTATTATGAACCGAAAAGCGGCATTTGAAAAGGGGGTATTTCATAGGATAGAATGAAGTTTTTTTGGAGCGGGGAGGCGTTTTGGTGGATTTATTCATGACTTTGGCGGGACAGCTGTTTTTGATTCTCTGCGTTCAGTCCATATTGGAGGTACTGGCGGCATCCCGCTGGTCCGGCAATTTGCAGAAGGTCATTTCCTTTGGCTGTTACCTGGCGGCCCTTGTTTTGGTGCTCCAATTCATGCAGCAGTATATGGATGATATTTTTCGATCCATCCTTCGGATATTCTAAGGGAAAGAACGTTGATTTTACGCGGATTTTATGTTAAATTATCATAGGACAGCTATGGTATTCGCATGCAGCCATGGCAGAAAGAAAATAGGTTAGGAACAGAAGCAAAATCTGACAAAAGAAAGCAGATCATTTTTCTTTGTGATTTTGAATTATGTAAACCAATATTCGGAGGTTTGTAAGTATGGATATGAAAATGGAACTGGCGAAATGTCTGGCAGAAGCGTCAGGTGTGGATGCGAAGGAAATATATGGAGCATTGGAAGTTCCCGCAAATAAGGAAATGGGGGATTATGCTTTTCCTTGTTTTAAGTTGGCAAAGGTACTGCGTAAGGCGCCGCCTATGATCGCGGCGGAAATTGGAGAAAAACTGCATAAGCCTGATTTTATCGAAAAGGTGCAGATCGTAGGGGCATATATCAACTTTTTTATGGACAAGCATTTTTATGCTAAAATGGTGCTGGAAAGTGTACTGACAGAAAAGGAAAACTATGGAAAGAGCCATATGGGTGAGGGAAAGACCATTGTCATTGACTATTCCTCTCCCAATATCGCGAAACCTTTCCATGTAGGCCATCTGCGTTCTACAGTGATCGGCAATGCTTTGTACCAGATTTATAAGGCGCTGGGCTATACCTGTGTAGGGGTCAACCATTTGGGAGACTGGGGCACACAGTTTGGCAAGCTCATCGTTGCCTATAAAAAATGGGGCAGCAAAGAAGCCGTAGAAGAAAAAGGCATACAGGAATTGATGCGGATTTATGTAAAATTCCATGACGAAGCGGAAAAAGCGCCGGAACTGGAAGACGAAGCAAGACTTTGGTTTGTAAAAATGCAGAACGGAGACGAAGAGGCTCTGACACTTTGGAAATGGTTTTATGACATCAGCATCAAGGAATTTGAACGTGTTTATGATATGCTGGGCGTAAAATTTGACGCTTATACGGGCGAGAGCTTTTATAACGACAAAATGGCGCCCGTTGTGGAAGAATTAAAGGAAAAAGGTCTGCTGGAGGAAAGCGAAGGGGCGATGATCGTAAAGCTGGACGAGGAAAATATGCCTCCCTGCCTGATTATCCGGAAGGACGGCGGTACCCTTTACGCTACAAGAGACATTACAGCGGCGCTGTACCGGAAGAAAACATACGATTTTGACAAGTGTATTTATCTGACCGCTTTGGACCAGAATCTGCATTTTGCCCAGTGGTTTGAAGTTATCCATAAAATGGGTTATGACTGGTACAAGGATCTAATTCATGTGCCCTTTGGTCTGGTTAGTCTGGACAGCGGCAAGCTGTCTACCCGTCACGGGAATGTGGTGCTGATGGAGGATCTGCTGCATCAGGCCATCGCGGAAACCAAAAAGATCATTGAAGAAAAGAATCCGGATCTGCCGGACAAGGAAGAGGTAGCCAAGAAAGTAGGCATTGGCGCTGTTATTTTCAATGACCTGTATAATACCAGAATCAAAGATGTTGTGTTCTCCTGGGAGAGAATGCTGAACTTTGACGGGGAGACAGGGCCTTATGTACAGTATACCCATGCCAGAAGCTGCAGTATCCTGAAAAAAGCGCCGGAATTCACTCTGGATGGACTGGATTACAGCAAGCTGGCGGATGAGGCGTCTATGGATGTCTGCAAACTGCTGGAAGCCTTCCCTGAAAAAATTAAGGACGCGGCCGCAAAGCTGGAGCCCTATCTGGTGACCCGCCATCTGGTGGCGATTTCTCAGGCATTCAATAAGTTCTATCATGACAATCCTATTCTGAACAGTGAGCCGGAAGTTCGTCAGGCAAGACTGGCTGTGGTAGTTGCGGTAAAGACCGTTCTGGCGGAAGGTCTGGCGTTATTGGGGATTGAGGCGCCGGAACAGATGTAATGTTTTTCGAGGAGGGTGACCGAATGAAAAAACTGAAATTGATTTACAATCCATTTTCCGGAAACAAAAGCTTTAAGTTTGATCTGGATGTCTGTTTCGGTATATTTCAGAAGGGCGGCTACGAGGTACACCCCTTCCGTACGCTGACACCTGGGGATATCGAGGAGCATATTGCCCAAATGGACGAGGATTATGACGCTGTGGTAGCCTCCGGCGGCGACGGCACCATCAATATTGTACTGAATGCCCTGATGCACCGTGGTCTTCGGATTCCTCTGGGGATCATCCCTTCCGGTACTGCCAACGATTTCGCTACTTTTTTAGGATTGAAAAGCGGAAATGTGGAAGAGGCCTGCCGTGTGATCGTAGAAACAAAGCCCCAGAAAATAGATATCGGTGTAGTCAATGAGAATTTGTATTTTATCAATGTCTGCGCCGGGGGTCTGCTGACCAATGTTTCCCAGACAGTGGACAAGGATGTGAAAAACGCTTTGGGCAGCCTTTCCTACTATTTAAAAGGCGTAGAGCAGCTGCCCAACTTCCATAAGATCCCCTTCCGGATTACGGCGGGGGATAAGGTTATAGAGGAAAATCTCTATCTTTATATGATTATGAACAGCACCGGCACCGGCGGATTTACGAAGCTGTCTCCCGAGGCCGATGTCACAGACGGGAAGTTTGAGCTGATCGGTGTTCGGGGAAAATCCATACTGGATATTCCGCCTGTTTTCTTAAAAATGCTGACGGGGGATCATATCAAAGACGAAAAGGCCATTCTCTATCTGCGGGAGGATTCCTTCCGGATCGAATGTCTGGATGAAAATTTCAAAATCATGGAGACAACGGTCGATGGTGAAATGGGACCGAAAATGCCGCTGGATGTGCGGGTGTTAAAGGAGGAATATCCTGTTTTCGGCAATATTAAACCAAAGCCTGTTTCACGTGAAACAAAATTACCCTTTTCCGTTAACATAAAAAAATAAAAAAGTAAGAGATGTTTCACGTGAAACATCTCTTTTTCATTTGCAGGACAGAAAAAATATGCTATAATTTACTTTACAAAGTACGGGAGAAAGGCAGGGTGAGCAACCATGGGAAGAGTAAGAGTTATTGCCATAACCAACCAGAAGGGCGGCGTAGGAAAAACCACTACGGCCATCAATCTGTCCGCCTGTCTGGCGGCGGCGGGAAAGAAGGTGCTGGCCATCGACGCGGATCAGCAGGGAAATACCACCAGCGGTCTGGGTCTGGAGAAAAACGAAATGGAACGCACCATCTATGAACTGCTGTTGGGAGAGGCGGAGATCTCTGAAGTAATGCAGCCCACCTGCGTGGAGGGGCTGGAGGTAATCCCTGCCAACATTCGTCTGACCGGTGCGGAGATTGAGCTCATCGGCAAGGAAGGCCGGGAATTCATATTGAAAGAAGCTCTGGACCCCATCAAGGATCAATATGATTTTATCATTATCGACTGCCCGCCCTCTTTGAATCTGATTACCATTAACGCCCTGACGGCGGCGGATACGGTGCTGGTACCGATTCAGTGTGAGTATTTTGCGTTAGAGGGGTTGGAACAGCTGCTCCACGCCGTAAATCTGGTAAAAAAACGGTTGAATCGACATCTGGAAATCGAGGGCATTGTCTTTACCATGTTTGACGCCCGTACCAATCTTTCTTTGCAGGTAGTAGAGGAAGTCAAACGGAGTCTGGGGGAAAATGTATACCGCACCATTATCCCGCGGAATGTGCGACTGGGGGAATCCCCCAGCCATGGTCTGCCCATCCATCTGTACGATCCCAAATCCAAAGGGGCCGAAAGCTATGGACTGCTGGCGGAGGAAGTCATGGAAAAGGAGTGGAACTAAATGGCTGCACCGAAAAAAGGACTGGGCGCCAAAGGTTTGGGACTGGAAGCGCTCATTAACAATAAAATGGAAGATTTCCAGAATGCCGGAGACGGTATTTTAGAGCTGGATATCAATAAGATCGAACCCAACCGGAAACAGCCCAGAAAGCATTTCGATGAAACGGCGCTGGAGGAACTGGCGGAGTCCTTAAAGGAATACGGTGTAATCCAGCCGCTGGTGGTACGCAAAAACGCGGAAGGCTATTATGAGATCATCGCTGGGGAACGTCGCTGGCGTGCCGCGAAAATCGCCGGACTGCATACGGTGCCCGCGGTACTGCGCGGCTGGGAAGAGGAAGAGGCTTTCGGCGCCGCGCTGGTAGAAAATCTCCAGCGGGAGGACCTGAATCCTATGGAGGAGGCCCAGAGCTACCGCCGTTTGCAGGAGGAGTTTGGATACAGTCAGGAAAAAATCGCCGAGAAGGTGGGAAAAAGCCGCCCCGCCATTGCCAACGCCATGCGTCTGCTCCAGCTGGACAGCCGTGTGCAGAATTTTGTGGCGGAAAATAAGCTGACGGGCGGACATGCCCGGACATTGCTGGCCATTGGGAATGGAGACCTTCAGTTTGAGCTGGCGGAACATATTATCGAGGACGGTCTCAGCGTCCGTGCCGTGGAGGCCATGGTAAAACGGGTGTTGGAGCAGAAAGAGAAAAAACCGGAACCGCCTGCACCGAGGAAAGAACCTGGTTACATCAGGATTGAGGAAGAATTGAAGCAGATCTTTGGAACAAAAGTGAAGGTAAATCAAAAAAAGAATAAGGGAAAAATCGAAATCGAATACTATTCCGAGGAAGATTTGGACCGTTTGCTGACAATGATGAAAAAACTGGAAACAGAAAGGTTATGACGACATGACAGCTTTTTTTCAGGAATATATGGCGCTGCTGTTTTGCGCCCTGGGGGCTGCCGTACTGTTCCTGCTGGTTTTCTGTATCATTCTGCTGGTGAAGATCAACAGGGAGAAAAAGCGGTACGACTATTTTATGGGGGCCAATCGCCGTCCGTCCCACAATCTGGAAATGAAAATACAGGAATATTTTGAAACATCCAAAAGTATCGAGGAAAAATACGAAAAACTGCTGGATATGGTAACGGATATGGATAAAACCATGAAGTCCAACGTGCAGAAAGTGGGGCTGGTACGCTACAATCCCTTCGAGGAAATGGGCGGCAATCTCTGTTTTGCCCTGGCACTGCTGGATGGAGAGGATAATGGTGTGGTGCTCAACGGCATCCATAGCCGGACCGGTTCCTTTACCTATGCTAAGCCCATTGAAATGGGCGTCAGCATATATATGCTTTCCGAAGAGGAGAAGCAGGCGGTAAAAATGGCGCAGGATCATGCCTATGTACCGGAGCATGAAAAGGTAATGAAGGTAAAATTCAAACCGCTGTTCAAACGCCGCTATGCCGCTATGGATCAGCAGATGGAGCTGGAGGAAATGCTGGCGGAGGCCAGAGAGAAAATCAAATCCATCGGCGATGTGACTATGGCGGAAAAAGAACAGATTCAGGAAGAGGAAACGCAGGCGGGAAAAATCGCCGCTGCGGAGGAAACGGCACCGGTGATCCAGGAGGCGCCGCTGTCTATTTCAAAAGAAGAGATCCTGGAACAGATGGAGCTGGAGGATTTTTCCTCGGAAAAAGAGGAAGAAATCAAAAAGCCCCAGGAAAAAAACGAAGAACCAGACAAATAAGAAAACCGCCGTTTGTCTTTTGGGACGACCGGCGGTTGACTTTCATCTATTGATTTTGTCTGCGAAATAATGTGGAAATGTGAATAAAACTTGTGGAAAAGTCCACAAAAACGAAAAGTTATCCACATTTTGCCGGGAAAATCCTGGGATTTGTCCACATTTCCCCGATTTTTTATCCACAAAAAGGGGAGAAGTGGTGGATAACTTATGTAAACACAGGAGGATGGAAACATGGCCTATAAAATGATATTTTCCGATATGGACGGCACTTTATTGAAAACGGAGACAGAGATTTCTCAGAAAAATGTGGACAAAGTGATCCAGGCCGTCAATCATGGCACAGAATTTGTCATCTGCACCGGCAGAGGTGTCTATGGCGTAGAACGTTTTTTGGAACAGCTGAAACTGATGGGACGCAGTGGATATGTAATCTGCCAGAACGGCGCGGCGGTCTATGATCTGCGGGATATGCGCCTGACCATACAGCATCATTTTTCCGCTGATGTTCTCCGCCCGGTGGTAGAGACAGCCAGAAAAATGGGGATTGCTGTTTATCTGTACGATGATCGGACCTTTATGGCGGAAAAAATGACAGAGGAAGTAAAAGCCTACTGCCGTGTCATGCATGCCGATATGCGTATTTTGCCCGACGGGCTGGAATACGAAGGGAATTATACGAAATGCTTGCTAAGCGGACCCGGGGAAAAGCTGGAACGGCTGAAGCTGGAGGTGACACCGGCGGTGGGGGACCAGCTGAATATGTTCTTTTCCGGCCCCCATTACCTGGAGTTTGTGAAAAAAGGCGTCAGCAAGGGCAAGGCCATGGAAGAAACGGCGGCAAAGGCCCATGTGGATCTGAAGGAGGTTATTGCCATCGGTGATAGTGATAATGACCTTTCCATGATCCAGAAGGCCGGTCTGGGCATTGCCGTAGCCAACGCCCAGGATCATGTGAAAGCGGCGGCGGATTTTATCACACAGGGCACCTGTCAGCAGGACGCTGTGGCGGAAGTCATTGACCGGTTTATTTTCGGAAAATAAGAATATGATGCGGCGTGAAGTGCTTGATTGAGAAAACGTTTCTGTTTCTCAGAAAGCCGCTTTGCGCCGGTTTTTTCGCAAAAAAAAGCACCCGATGATCGGGGAACCATCGGGTGTCGGACGTATCAAACGTCCTGGGGCATAGTTTATGTACAGGAAAAGGGGCCTCCTTGTACAAAAACTATCATACTATAAGAACCTGAGAGAATCTCTAAAGCAAAATTAAAATTTGATTAGAATTATTCAGAACGGGTTCGGAAAAAAGACAAAAAAAGTGCTTGCCTTTTTTCCGCCTTGTGCTATAATATTCTTCAATAAGGCGCAAAACGACGTATTTTTGTCGTCACAGGAAAACTAAGCCCTGGGAATTCCTCCAGAGAGCCGGCGGTTGGTGCGAGCCGGCGGAAGGAACAAGGCCCTCCACTTTCTTAGCCGCCGGTGAAAGCCGGAAGGGTAAGCCCTTTATCGCTGTTTAAAGTGGTTCGAAAATTTGTTTTCGGGCAATGCGGGTGGCAACGCGGGAGCAACTCTCGTCCCTGTTTTTGGGATCGGGGGTTTTTTTATTTTCCGAAAAACCCCGAAATCCCCGAGATTCGTATAGGCAAAGGAAAAAAAGAAAGGAGAAACAAAATGTTAGACATTAAATTTGTAAGAGAAAACCCTGAAGTCGTAAAGGAAAATATCCGTAAAAAATTCCAGGATGAAAAACTGCCTCTGGTAGACGAGGTGATCGAACTGGACGCGGAAAACAGAACCATCAAGCAGGAAGTAGAAGGCCTGCGCGCTCAGAGAAATAAACTGTCCAAACAGATCGGCGGTTTGATGGCAAAGGGCGAAAAGGATGAGGCGGAAAAGGTAAAAGCACAGATCGCCGCTGACGCGGAACGTGTAGACGAACTGTCCGCAAGAGAAAAAGACGTGGAAGAACGCATCAAAAAGATCATGATGACCATTCCCAATATCATTGATCCTTCCGTACCCATCGGCAAAGATGATAGCGAAAACGTGGAAGTAGAACGCTTTGGCGAACCCGTTGTTCCTGATTTCGAGATCCCTTACCATACAGATATTATGGAAAGCTTCGGTGGCATTGATCTGGACAGCGCCAGAAAAGTAGCCGGCAACGGTTTCTATTACCTGATGGGCGATATCGCAAGACTGCATTCCGCAGTTCTGGCTTACGCAAGAGACTTCATGATCGGCAGAGGCTTCAAATACTGCATCCCTCCTTTTATGATCCGCAGCAACGTTGTAACCGGCGTTATGAGCTTTGCGGAAATGGACGCTATGATGTATAAGATCGAAGGCGAAGACCTGTACCTGATCGGTACCAGTGAACACTCCATGATCGGTAAATTTATCGATACCATGAACAAAGAAGAAGACCTGCCTCAGACCCTGACCAGCTATTCCCCTTGCTTCCGTAAGGAAAAAGGCGCTCACGGCATTGAGGAAAGAGGCGTTTACCGTATCCATCAGTTCGAGAAGCAGGAAATGATCGTTGTCTGCAAGCCTGAGGACAGCCCTATGTGGTATGATAAGCTGTGGCAGAACACCGTTGACCTGTTCCGTTCCATGGATATCCCCGTAAGAACTCTGGAATGCTGCTCCGGTGACCTGGCAGACCTGAAAGTAAAATCCGTAGACGTAGAAGCATGGTCCCCCAGACAGAAGAAATACTTCGAGATCGGCAGCTGCTCCAACCTGGGCGACGCGCAGGCAAGAAGACTGGGTATCCGTGTGGTAGGCAAAGATGGCAGAAAATACTTCGCCCATACACTGAACAACACTGTAGCCGCTCCTCCCAGAATGCTGATCGCTCTGCTGGAGAACAACCTGCAGGCAGATGGCAGCGTTCGTGTGCCTGAGGTACTGCGTCCTTACATGGGTGGCCTGGAAAAACTGGAAAAGATCCAGAAATAATTCCGTATTCCTGAAAAATACAATGGCTCCGCTTTTGGAAAAAGGCGGAGTCTGTTTTTTTGAAAAAAAGGTTTGACATAAGGCGGAATAGATGGTATACTATCACTTGCAGTAGGCTGTTTGGAGAAGTACTCAAGAGGCTGAAGAGGTGCCCCTGCTAAGGGTATAGGTCGTTAACGCGGCGCGAGGGTTCAAATCCCTCCTTCTCCGTCAAAGACATCAACGAAGGTTGGTGTCTTTTTTTTATTTATTAAAAAAGAACCCGAGCGCCGCGGCGCGGGATTCTCCGTCGACCGCTGCCGGTGGCAGGAGGAGGGAGACGGAGAATGCGAGAGGAATTCTTTTTTCCTGCGGAAAAAACCGCAAACCGCGCGTCCACTTGGCCTTCGCAGCGCAGCAGCGCAGGGTCAGGCCATCGTAAACGGACGCAAAGTTTTGCTGAACGGCCTGTTCAAATCCCTCCTTCTCCGTCAAAGACATCAACGAAGAAGTTCCCTGGGGGCAGGACTTTGGCTTCGCCAAAGGTCCACGG
>NZ_JACSNY010000016.1 GCF_016902535.1 Anaerotignum lactatifermentans
TTATAGTGGCTCATAGTTCCTCCTAGTTTAATGGATGTCTTTGCAAACACCATTTTACCAGAAACTGTGAGTCATTTTTACTTGTTGCACTTAGATTATAAATTCAAAATAAAAATAAAAGAAAAGGGGCTTGTTTTTTGAAAGGAGGGGTCTTATGTTCGGCATGACAAAATGCGTTACCATCTCCCATCCGCAGGAGCGGGAACGAATCATACAGCTTTTCACAGAGCACCAGATCGACTACAAGGTCAAAGGGGACAACGTAAACCAGATGGGGCCTCTGGGCAGTCCCGTCAACGTCAATTCCGTCCGCCTCAGCTACACTTTCTACGTCAAAAAAGACCAGCTGGAGGCGGCGCTGGCCCTGATCCAAAGAAACTGGGACTGAATACAAAAAGGCATGGAACCATCCGGCTCCATGCCTCTTCTTTTCTTTATTTTTTCTCATCCTCCATGCCGTATCTGGCTTCCAGCCGGTAAATGGGCATCCCCTGAGAGGAAAATTTCTCCTCGTATTCCGTCATAATATTCCCCTCAAAATCACTGTTGTGCAGATCCAGAGAAATATTGGACAGTTTCCAGTTGTCGGCGCAGAACTCGTTCAGGGAAAACTCAAAGAGGTTCCGGTTATCCGTCTTGAAGAAAATCTCGCCTTTTTCCCCAAAGGCCTCCCGATAGCTCTGGAGATATTCCCGATAGGTCAGCCGCCGTTTGTACATCCGCTTTTTGGGCCATGGATCGCTGAAATTCAGGTACAGCCGCTGGAACTCTCCCGTAGCGAACAATTCCGTCAGTTTTTTGGCATCGCTCCAGACAAAGGCCAGATTGGGCAGTTCCTCCTTGGTGCGTCTGGCCGCCACCGCCACCACGCTCAGCTGCCGCTCAATGCCCACAAAATTGATATGGGGGAAAGCCTCGGCGTTCTGACGGATAAAGCCGCCCTTGCCGCAGCCGATCTCCACATATATGGGATTATCGTTGCCGAAATACTCCGCCCATTTTCCCTTCAGCTCCTGGGCGTTTTTGATAACGTGGCTATTCTGTTCCAGTTCCGCCTCCGCCCACGGTTTTTTTCGTATTCTCATAGTCAGACTCCTTACTGTATACATCCTTTTCGTTCTATCATACTATCGAAACGAAAATCCCGCAACGCTTTTTTGGGAAATTACCGGGAAACCTTGCCGATCCAGTAGCCAAAGGCCGGGTCCTGTTCCATGGGACGGAACCATACCAGACCCAAAGCGGCGGCCCGCTTCCGGTCCTCCTCCCGGAACTGTTCCGGCAGCCCCAGCAGAAGGCCGTCTCCCTCGGCTCTGGCAATAAGATGGCGGTATCTGTGGCAGGCGGAAAGGAAAAAAATATCCCGGTTCCAGTAAAAAGGCCCCAGACAAAGAGCCTCTTCCGGCAGGATGCACTGCCACGCTTCTTCCCCGCCGAAGGGGTACAGAGTCTCATGTCCTTCCAGCAGCCAGCTTTCCTTTTGCGGCTGTTTTTCCTTCTCCTGTTTTTCCGTTTTCTCCTCCGGCGCTGTCGTTTCTTCCCCGGCATCCTCCTGCGCCTCGGCCTCTTTTTCCGGCGGCTGTTCCTCCGCCTCTGCCGGTACCGTTTCCCCTACTGCTTCCGGCTCTTTCTCTTGCGCCGCCACAGAATGACTTCCTATTCCCAAGATCCGCTGGTTCTCCTCTTCCGTCAGCAGGCCCATTTCCGTCAGTTCCTCCATCTCCTGCCGGAACTTTTTCAGCAGATCACGAAAACTGCCGTGGCCTTCCATCATGCCGCCGTCATTGGCGGGCTCTTTCTTTGTTTCTGTCAAAACCTCCGTTTTTTCTTCTTTCCCCTGCTCCGTCAAAACTGACAGCGGCTGTTCCGGAACCGTTTTCTCCTCTTTGGGCGGGCACAGAACGGCGGCCTCCGCCGCTTTCAGCCCATCTCCCTGAGAAAAAGCCTGCCGCCATTCCCGTTTTTCCCCAAAGTAGGCCGTCAAGGGCGCCGAAAGTCCTCTGCCGTCCTCTTCCCTGGCCAGCACCACCACCGCGTAAACATCTTCCGCCTGACAGTCTCCCAGCCGGTCGGCGGGAAAATCCCATTTCAGCTCACCCTGTCCTCCGGGGCTGATGGGCAGTTCGCCGCCGAAAAAGGTCCGTGGCTGTCCGTCCTTTTCCGCCACGGCATATACGCCGTACCATCCCCGGCTTCTGGGCCGCAGTCCCTGGGCCGTGATATGCAGCCTTGCCTGTCCGTTTTTGATCTCCAGCACACAGCTGCCCCAGGGCGTTTTCTGCTGGAGGCCATAGCCCGCCGTCTCCTGCCGCAGCATCAGATATATCTTATCATACCGTCTGTTATACATTCCGCCGTCCTCCCTTTGCTTGTCTGTACCGCTACCATCCTATGCGAAAGGGGACAAAAAAAGAACCGCACCGGCGGGCTTTCCGAAAACCGCCGAAATAAAAAAAGGCCAACATCCTTTTTAAACGCAGGGATGTCCGCCTTCTTTTCCATGAAACAGCCGGGGAAATATCATTCCTTTTCCTCCGGAATGCCGTACAAAGCCAGAGCGGTATTTTTATAGGCCTTGTCCATGGTCACATCCTTCCCGAACCACTGGGGCGGCACAAAGGCTTTCGCCTCCTCCATGGACGTGAACTCTACTTCTGTGGTCGTCAGCCCCAGGAGAGGGCCCTCGTAGATATCCACCTCCGCCGTCAGGCCATTCTCCAAAGGCACCAGATACCGCCGTTTTTCCACCGGCGGCGTTTCCGCCTTTTCCAGCAGCTTTTCGTATTCCTCCCGGGACAGGGGCAGCTCAAATTCCTCCTTGGCCATGAGCCCCTTTCCCTTCACCGTCAGGATAAAATCCTGATCCTGTCTGCGCAGGCGAATGGTAGGGGACAGACTGATATAGCACTGGCTGATCTGATGACTGGGATATACATTCAGGGAAAAAGGTACTTCCTTCGTCAGAAATTTCCGTTCAATCTCCATGGTATCTCCTCCTTTTTTGTCCAGCATACCCCGCCCGGCGTCCTCTGTCAACTGTCCCGCCCTTGATAAATGCAGGATTTCGGCATATAATACAGATAAATACAAATCCACACAGGAGGTGTTTTCCTATGAAAAAGGCATTGATTTTTCTGGCGGAGGGCTTCGAGGAAATGGAAGCCGTAACGCCTTTGGATCTTCTGCGCCGTGCCGGCGTAGACGCGAAATTCGTTTCCCTGAGCGGCAACTTGATGGTCACCGGTTCCCATGGCGTTGCCTATCGAGCTGACTGCCTCTTTGACGTAAAAGAAGCCCAGACAGCGGATATGCTGATTCTGCCCGGCGGTATGCCCGGTTCCGTACATCTGCAGGAGGATGAAACCCTGGGCAAACTCCTTTGCCAGTTCCATGAAGAAGGCAAATTCGTATGCGCCATCTGCGCCGCCCCCATGGTTCTGGGCCATCTGGGCATCCTCAAAGGCAAAAAAGCCACCATTTATCCCGGCATGGAGGACAAGCTGCTGGGCGCAACCCCTGTGGCAGAGCTTGTCTGCACAGACGGAAATGTCGTTACCGGCAGAGGCCCCGGCGCCGCCGTTCCCTTTGCCCTGACGCTGGTTTCTCTTCTGGAAGGCCCGGAAAAGACAGCCGCTCTCAAAGAGAGTATTGTGTATCAGACAGTCTGATGGCGGAAAAAAGCAGCGGCAGCAGGGAGGAAGGAATCTGTTCCATCCCGGTCTTTTTTGCCGCCGCCTGCACCACGCCGATCTCAATATCATAAATATAAGAGACTTCCTCCTGGGTCAGTGCCCCTCCCAGCCCCACAAACAGCTGGCGGCGGAACATCTGGCACAGGGGTGAGGTCCCCTTTCGCATCAGCCGCAGAAAATCCTCCCGGCGCACCGGCGTATCGCTTCGGCCTAAAATCTCCGCCGCTTCCTGCGATGAGATGCCCAGAACAGCGGCGGCTTTTTCCATCGAAAAAGACCGGCGTGCCGTTTTTAACAGCAGATCCGCCGCGGCGATCCCCGGCTGTATCCGTTTTTCGTAGTAATCCAAAAATGTTTCCATAAGCAGTGTTCCCCCTCTTTGTTCTAGGGCTATTGTAACAGCCCGCCGAGGGGCCGCGCCACAGGGAATGGATGGAAGGAAGGCAGGACCATGAACGCGATCCAGAAATATTTTAAATACCGTCAAAGTCTCATCGACCAATACGCCAAGGGAGACATGACCAAGCGGGAATATCTCCAGCGCAATTATGAAGCGGTGATCTACGGCGACATCGGCCCCTTCCATAACATGGATACGGTGGAAAAGGCCCTTTTCAATTACCAGTATTACAACGCGCTGGCAAAAGAAATGAAAACCGTCAGCACCACCCGGGACATGGACTATGAGCTGAAACGGGATTATATAGAAAAAAGCAATTATTATTACAGCAAAAAGGACAAGGCCACTCTGACCGCTCTGCGGATGCTGGATTTTCAGGGCGTAGAGGCCTATTTTATCAAAATCCGCAGCAAATACCTGAAAGGAAAGCTCTTCGAGATCGTCATTCCCGAGGAGGGCATCATCCTCCACTCCACCAGCACGCTGATCCTGAAATGTCTGCGGGAGGAGGGCGTATTCCACGAGGAAAGCAGGAAATCCATCATTGATGATTATGTGAATAGAAGGTATTAAAAAAGACCGGTGTCTGCCTTGTGGGGAAAACATCCGGTCTTATTTTTCGCCTTGCTCAGAACAGCCCTACCTTCGACAGATATTTGTCGATGAGCTGCAATTTCGCCTCTGTGGAATAGCCCATTTTTTTACTGATAAAGGAGCAGAGCAGCTCCATGGTAAACAGTACCGCCACATAGGAGTTAAAGAAAGTATTGCTGTCTACGCTGACCGTCAGCAGCTGGGTAGCGTACTTGGCCAGAGGAGAACTTGCCTTATCCGTAATCAGCACAATCTTGGCCCCCGCCTCATAAGCCATCTGGGCCGCCAGCAGGTCCATTTCCGAATATCTGGGAAAGCTGACGGCAATAATGCAGTCGTTTTCCGTAATATCACACAAATGGTCAATGACATTCAACGCCGGGTGAGAGGTTTCGTATACATCCGGCAGAAGGTGCTTCAACAGCAGCAGCATCATATCCCCCACACAGGAATTGGCACGGGAGGTGACGATAAACTTCCGCTTGCTACCGGTAATCAGTCCCGCCGCCCGCTCGAAGGAAAGGGCATCATTCTGATTGACGCAGGATTTCAGATTCTGGAGCACATTGGAGAAATAGCTTTCCATAATATTGCTCTGGTCCAGCTTGCCGATACTCAGCTTCAGACGCTCCGACGGGATGGTGATATTATCGGATACACTGTTGATCCGCTCTGTATAGGTCTTGCGGATGCTGCGCTGGAAATCCATAAAGCCGGTATAGCCCAGAGTTCTGGTAAAGCGGATTACGGAAGAATCACTGACATGCAGACGTCTGGCGATCTCCGTAGAGGTAATAAAGCAGGCCTCCGCGAAGTTATCCAATATAAATTCCGCGATGAGCTTCTCCTTTTTGGTCAGTTTCACGCCCATTAGCTGCGCTCTTAATTCTTCTGTCATCTCCAACTCCCCTTCTTTCTTTCCTCATACCAAGGACATTATTACTATCATTTAAACACACTCCCTCTTTCTTTTCAAGAGATACCGCAAAAATGCCCCTATTTTCTGAAATAAATACATTCGTAAGAAAGGAATTGTTGTTTCCCGCGGCATTATCGTATATAATATTGCAGTAAATAGAATCTAAAACATAATGGAGGAGATCCTTTGGCTGAAACGATTGCAAACTGGTTTGTAGTAAATTTTGAAGGCACCATGGCGAGGGAACTGATTGTCTTTATCGTCTCCTTGCTGCCGATTCTGGAATTACGAGGCGGCATTATTGCCGGCTTTGCCATGAATATGGAATGGCTGCCTACTTTTATCATCGCTTATATCGGCAATATCCTGCCCATCCCCTTTATCCTGCTTTTCATCCGCTATATCTTCAAACTGCTGAAGAAAACACCTCTCCACGGCGTTGTGGAATGGTGCGAAACCAGAGCGGAAAGAAAAAGCGATACCATCCGCAAATACGCTTACTGGGGCGTGTTCCTGTTTGTGGCAATTCCCCTGCCGGGCACCGGCGCGTGGATGGGGGCCCTCATCAGCGCCCTGCTGAATATGGACCCGAAAAAAACCTTCCCTGTTATCATGCTGGGGGTACTGACGGCAGGCATCATTGTATCCGTACTGTCCTTCGGCGTGCTGGGCAGTCTGGGCATCTAAGTAGTTTGTAAGGAGCGAGCATCATGGCAGAACGCATTTCCACCCCCTCCCGGACGAAAGAGATCATCGAGGAGAACGGGTTTTATTTCAAAAAGAATTTCGGGCAGAACTTCCTCATCGACAGCAACATTCTGGACCGCATCGCCGACTGCGCCGGCGTCACATCCGAGGACTGCGTACTGGAAGTAGGCCCCGGCATCGGCAGTCTGACTCAGGTACTGGCGGAGCGCGCCGGTTCCGTCACCGCCGTGGAGATCGACAGCAACCTGATCCCCATACTGGCAAAAACGCTGGCGGACTATGACAACATCGAAGTTTTGAATCAGGATATCCTGAAAACGGACATCGACGCCATCATCCACGAAAAAAATCAGGACCGGCCCATTAAGGTAGTGGCCAACCTGCCCTATTATATCACCACCCCCATCATCATGGATCTGCTGGAAAACGAGCGGAAGGTGGACAGTATCACCGTCATGGTGCAGAAGGAAGTGGCGGAACGGATGCAGGCAGGCCCCGGCGACAAGGAATACGGCGCCTTATCCATCGCCGTCCAGTATTACTGCGACGCCCATCTGGATATGATTGTGCCCCCCTCCTGCTTTATGCCCCGGCCCAAGGTAGCCTCCGCAGTCATCACCCTGAAGGTGCTGCCCCAGCGCAAAGTGGCGGCAAAGGATGAAAAAATGCTGTTCCATATTGTAAAATGCGCCTTTGGCCAGCGCAGAAAAACACTTTTGAACTGTCTGTACAATCAGGGCGGCCTGAATCTGTCTAAGGAGGAACTGGCAGAGGTCCTGACTTCTCTGGGCTTTGACGAGCGCATCCGGGGTGAGGCGCTGTCCATCGAGGATTTCGCCAGACTTTCTGACGCCCTTTCTCAGAAAACCCAATAAAAAAACTGTCTTCCTTAGGGCATCTTCATAAGAAAACAAATATTGCCGGAATCCTTATAAAAAAAGGAATTCCGGCAATTCAATTTTGATCGGAATTGTTTTCTTCGGGGGAGATTGCTTTTCGTGGGAAGGTATTTTTTTGACCTTTTTCGCCTGCCGCCCCTCCGCCCGAAAAACTTTTCTTCCTCCTTCTCCTCCTTTCGCCAAATCCAACCTGCCGCGACAAAATAACACAGCCTTCGCCCGGACATCAGCCGCTCTTTTTTGCCCTTTTTCCCGTCTCCCCCCGACATTCTCCCACAGCCTTTGACAAAGTTTCCCAATTCCCGCGAAAACCGCAAAATATCCTGTAAAATCAATGGTTCTGCCCGGGGAATTTGTCTGGCGAAACCATATTGTCAGCCCCTATCGCCTGTACTATAATCAACCCAAAAGCAAGTATTATTTCCATATTCATTCATTAAACTACAAGCGGAGGGATTATTTTGAGCCAAAATACGATTAAAGTGCTGTTTGCCGATGATAATAAAGACTTTTGTGACATCGTTGTCAGCCATTTGAATAAACAAAACGACATTCATGTAGTAGCCGTTGCCGTGGACGGCATCGACGCCATGAACAAGATCCGGGAACATAAGCCGGATGTCGCCATCATCGATGGCATCATGCCCCGTCTGGATGGACTGGGTGTACTGGAGCGTCTCCAGAAAAACCCGGATATGCACCAGCCCATCACCATCATACTATCGGCCATGAGTCAGGAAAAGGTTATCCAGCGGGCGCTGGATCTGGGAGCAGGCTATTACATGGTCAAGCCCTTTGATCTGGAATCTCTGACGGAACGCATCCGCCAGCTCATGCAGGAAAAGCCCGTTATCAAACAGGGCGGTTCCTTTTCCGCCGTCAATCCCGTTTCCTCGTCCTCCTTCGATCTGGAAACGAGAGTCACCAATATCCTTCATGAAATCGGCGTTCCCGCCCATATCCGGGGCTATCACTATATGCGGGAGGCCATCATCATGAGCGTCAACGATATGGATGTACTCAACTACATCACCAAGGAGCTGTACCCTTCCATCGCCAAAAAGTGCAACACCACGCCCAGCCGGGTAGAGCGGGCCATCCGCCACGCCATCGAAGTGGCCTGGAACCGGGGCAAGATCGACGCCATCGACGCTCTTTTCGGTTATACCATCAACAACCATAAAGGCAAACCCACCAACAGCGAATTTATTGCCCTCATCGCCGACCGTCTCCGTCTGGAACAGAAGGCAGGCTGAGAAGCAAAAAGGCGCGTGCCCTCCTGTTTTCCGGAAGACACACGCCTTTTTTTGTAGGATTTATGATTTTTGCGCCAGAGCTTCCAGGGAGGCAAAAAACAGATCATAGCTGTCCTCCCAGCCCTCTAAGGGATAGCTTGCGCCGCCATTGCAGCTTTTGAGCAGATTGGAGGCATATTCCTCCCCTTCCCCGAACAATTCCCCTACGGTAATGGGGAATCCCATTTCCGTGGCCAGGGTACACAATGCCTGGGCCGGGTCTTTTTCTTCTCTGGTGGCGAAAATCCGCTGGCGCAGTGCCGCGTCCGTCCCTGCCGCCTCCAGCAGTTTCCATAACATCTCGTTCATAGCCTCTCCTCCTCTTTTGTATAAGTCCTGATAGATCTATCTTACCACAGTTAACCATAGATTTCCATTTAAAAGACAAGAGAAAACAAAACACATCCTCCATGAACGGCCATACAAAGGAGCATCCCCACCAGAGTCGGCAGGCAGAAGGCCACCGCCATCCAGAAACTGCTGCCCGTTTCCTTTCGTATGGTCCAAAGGGTAGTAGCGCAGGGGAAATGGTTCAGCGAAAAGATCACGGCGCAAAGGGCCGTGGCCCAGGTCCAACCATTGGCCGCCAGCAAAGCTCCCGCCTGGGCCGTTCCCGCCTCTGTCAACATCCCTGTCTGGCTGTACACCATAAACAGTATGGGCAGTACAATTTCATTGGCGGGCATCCCCAGCAGAAAGGCCGCCAGAATCACGCCGGACAGCCCCATAAGACTGCCCAGCGGGTCCAGAAAGTCCGCCAGCAATCCCAGCAGCGTAGCATCCCCCAAAGAAACATTGGCGCAGACCCAGAGAAAGGCCCCCGCCGGCAGCGCCACCGTCACCGCCCGCCCCAGTACAAATATGGTCCGATCCAAAAGACTGCGCAGCAGCACCTGCCGGATCTGGGGACGGCGATAGGGTGGCAGTTCCAGCACAAAGGCCGAAGGCGTCCCCTTCAGCAGGGTCCGGCTGAGGAAAAAAGACACCGCCAGCGTCACGGTCACTGAGAACACCACCACAGCGCAGACAGCCGCGCCCCCAAGGAACGGCAGGCCCGCCGATAAAAAAATAGAGCAAAGCAGAATAATGGTGGGAAATCTGCCGTTGCAGGGCACAAAAACATTGGTCAGTATGGCGATGAGCCGTTCTCTGGGCGACTCTATGATCCGGCAGGCCGTAACACCGGCGGCGTTGCAGCCAAAGCCCATACAGAGGGTCAAAGCCTGTTTTCCATGGGCTCCGGCCCGCTGGAAAAAGCCGTCCAGCAGAAAAGCGATTCTGGGCAGCAGTCCCAGATCCTCCAGCAGCGTAAACAGCGGGAAAAAAATCGCCATAGGCGGCAGCATCACTGCCACCACCCAGCTGAGGGTCAGATACATCCCATCCATCAGCAGGCCTTCCAGCCAAAGAGGTGTTCCCAGCCCTTCCAATCCCTGTCGGAGCCAGCCGCCCAAAGTCTGAAAGCCGGACATGAGCCAGGAAGAAGGCAGGTTAGCGCCCGCCACGGTGATCCAGAACACCAGTGCCAGCAGCAATCCCATCCAGACGAAGCCCAAAGGGCTTTGCAGCAGCAGCCGGTCCAGCCGATGGGTCAGATCCCCTCCGGACACCGTTTCCCGGCGGCAGACCTGCCCGGCGATCCGTTCCGCCTCCTCCAGAAACCAGGCCGCCTGCTTTCTCCGCCAGACTTCCACGTCATCCTCCAGAAGGGTTCCGGCCCCTTCCGACAGATACATCCATTCCAATATCTCGGCCGGCTCTTTGCCCTGTGCCATCATTTCCTCGTAAAACTCCGCACTGCCCTCCAGCACCTGACGGCAGAAGATCTCCCGGGGAAGACGGCCTTCCGCCCCCTCCGGCAGGCTTTCCCGAAGATAGTCCAAAGCGGGTTCTCCGCCGTCCTCCCCTGTTTTCTCATAAAAAAAAGAGAGGCTCTCCGCCCTGCGGCAAAGACTGGCTTTCAGTTCCTCCAGTCCCTTTCCTTCTCTGGCGACAGTTTCCACCACCGGCAGGCCTGTCATCGCCTCCAGACGTTCTCTGGATACACAGATTCCCTGTTTTCTGGCCTCATCCACCAGATTCAGACAGAGGACAACCCTGGGGTGGAGCCAGGCCGTTTGCAGCGCCAGCGGCAGATTCCGTTCCAGACTGCCTGCGTCCAGCACCACCAGCACCACATCCGCCTGTCCGGAAAGCAGGAACCCTTTGGCATAACGCTCCTCCGCCGAATCGGAAAACAGGGAATAGATCCCCGGCAAATCGACGATCTGCGCTTCTTTCCCCTCCAGCAGGCACCTGCCTCTGGCTGTGCCTACGGTCTTTCCCGACCAGTTGCCTGTATGCTGCTTTAATCCGGTAAGGGCGTTAAAAACCGTGCTTTTCCCCGTGTTCGGATTTCCCGCCAAAGCCACGCAAAGTCCTTTCTCCATTCACTCCACCACCCTTATGATAATCTGTGACGCGTCTCTGTCCCGCAGGGCGATCATCGTCCCTTTTACGCAGTAAACTCTGGTACCGCCGCCAAAACAGCCATACAGCGGCCGTATCAGACTGCCGCCGCAAAACCCCAGCTCCATCAGCCGCAGCTGCGCGCCATCCTCCACCCGGCACAGCTGCCCCAGAGGGACCTGGGCCAAAGTAATCTCTTCCGCCATTGTTTTCCCTCCCGGCTACGATCATGTTATGGCCAATATATGGGAAAAAAAAGATCCTGTGCTTTTCCTCTTTGTTCTTTTGGTGAAAAAAAAGAAGCCCGGAAAGCGGCTTCCTAAAAAAAATCAGGCCAGCGTCTTTGATAAAAAGACGCCGGCCATGTCAATTTTTTGAAAAAACTATCTGTTTTGGCTCCTTCTCAGGATACCACCTGACAGGTATAGGCATTGATGATATAGGGCGAATCCAGCTCCATGGTATCTATCCGATAGCAGGGCACCAGATTCAGCGTACTGCCGGAGACGGATTCCGTCTGCTCTACCAGGTCATACCCCAGCTCCATGCGGTTAACGGTGATCTCACCTTTTACCGTCTCCTCCTTCAGCGTCCGCATAAACGTCAGCAGGGCTTCATCCGCATAGAAGATATCCTTTTTCTCTCCCTGTTCTCCGGTGACCTGACCATAGGAAAATTCCACGCGATAAATCCCCTGGGCACAGACATAAACCCGGAACCAGTTGGAAAATATAAAATGACTCTTATATTTCTGGTAAAACTCCACGCAGAAGCCATCCTCCGTATCCGCCACATCCGCCGAGACAAAATCAGGGAAGGCATCTTCGATCCCCTCCATATATTTTTCCGCGATCTGTACGGCGCTGCCCCGGTTGGTCTCTCCCCGTCCCGGTTCCACATCGGAAAAGCGCAGCACGCCATTGAGGCCTTCCAGAATCAGCTCTAGGCTGTCACTGCGGTAAACCATAGAGGTCTTTCCCGGCACCACAATGGTTTTCTCTCCCTGAAAGAAGATCTGCTCCAGCCGCTCCTTTGTATAAGAGGGCACCGTCACCGAAAGCCGGCTCATGGGCTGCGTCTCTGTGATGAGGTCTGTATACATTGTGATCCCATTTCTGGAAAGGACTTCAAAAATAGCTCTTTCCTGAGACGCCGTCATAGCGCCTGCCCGTTCCTGCTGATAGTTCAGTCCTGCCAGACAAACATTCAGCAGAAGCAGCAGCACGATCACAAATTTCTTCGCTCGTCCCCATTCCATAGACCGCCCTCCTTTCGTTTTTTTCTATTCCTGGATCTCCGGCGCTTCCTGCCAGGTCTCTATCATAAACAAATGGTCATACAGATTGACAAACCATTTCAGTCCAATATTTTCCGTATCCTGCGCATAATATCCCAGTACAATATTCTGCACATTATCCACGATCCGCTCTTCTACCTCTTCCTGATAGGTCCGATTGGCTTCATCCAGCGCGTCAATAAACTGCACGTTCAATGCCGCCGTACGGTCCTCCGCCACATAATCCACCGCGTAGCGGCGGTATTTCTTCACGGCCTGTCCACGGACTGTAATCTCAATGGCATGGTCCATATCTATTTTTTCCCGGATCTCATCGGAAAGATAGACCGGCAGATTCCCCGCCACATAATCAAAGCAGTATACCACCTGATTGCCCTGCTGGATGATATCGGAAAGATAAACATCCGTGTGCAAAGAGGTGTCGTTGCGCATAAAGTTACAGCTGATCTGATAGCCCTCTGCCAGGGACGCCTGGTTCTTGTCGGTGCCGTAGGTATCATAGCTGTAATACTCCAGCACCCGCTCACCGGGGTAATATTTTACCACCACAGAGCTGTCACTGAAGGCAAAGTTTCCATATTCGTCCCGGCTGCTCCAATCCGCGGAGAAATTCTTGAAGAAGGCCTCCACGCTGTTTTCCAGAGTCATCCTGCTGACCGCGCCCTCCTGCTCAAAGACGGGAGACTGGCGCAAAGTCGCGTAAGTATAGGGCAGCTGTGCCCACTGGGGCAGGAACAGATTCCGCTTTAACACAGAGGATGTAGTCTTTTGTCCCGTAGAGATATAGACCATATCGTCCTCGCCCTTTTGCAGTGCCTCGTAAAGGCTGGCCGAAGTCTTGCTTTTGGTACTGGTAAACAGCAGGTATTCGTTATTTTCCGAATTAACGAAATACACACTGCTCTTCTCCCCGCTGACCTTTCCCGGCACAATGGTAATATAGTCAAAGGCCTCCAGCTCCTGCGCTCCCCGGACATTCCGGTAACCGGCCAGATATTCCTCCGTAGACAGAAGGAAATCATACTGGAGTACCAGACACCGGCTTTGCAGGATCTCCTTCCAGTCGGCGTCTCCTGTTACGGCATCGCCGGAACTGCCGGAAAGGATCTCGCTCATGGTAGTATTGGCCATGGTCAGCAGGGTACTGCTGCCCACATCATCGGGGTAGTATACACTGAAATTGGAACCACCGTCGCCTACGGCATAACGGGTCGCCAGCAGTACCTCCCCATTGGCCTGATCCTCTTCGTTATTTTGAGAAAGACTCTCTAAAATGGTATAAAAAAAGTTATGGCTTGTTGTTCCCTGAAGCCATAACTCTCCTGTCTGATATACAGCGGTTATGACCAAAACAACAATGACAAAATTCGTGATTTTGTATAATTTCATTTGATCTCACCGCTTCTTTATTTTATTTTTTAGTAAACCGTGCCGGGCAGAGCGATCATACTCTGCAATTCTTTTTTGATCCTCTGGGAGACCCGCTTGATGGTCACTGTATCAGAGGACAGCTCATAACCGCTTTTCTCCGCCGTCAGGGTCACATAATTGTATCCCAGCGCCAAATCAATGGTAGCGGAAAAAATCCCCAGAGAACCCACGGTCAGATCCTGATACTGGGTCTGGACCATATCCCCGCCAGCGTTTTTCCGGCTGACGGAAACACTGATCTGTGTTCCCGGCTTCGCTTCGCCGTAAATGGTGCGCTGGCTGTCAAAGGTAGACTCTGTTTCCCAGCTTTCCAGATTCAGCCCACTGCTGACCGTAACGGGAGTTTCCGCCGCGAACGCGCTGACGGGAGAGAGACAGATCAACGCCGCCAGAAGCATTCCTATAATTCTTTTTCTTTTCATCTCTCTCACCTCCTTACCGGGAATTTCACACTACATTTCTATTGCTCCTTTATTATACACTGGAAATATTACAGAACCGTTACAAAGGACTTACAGTTTGCTAACACATTTTTCCTGTTCTCCTGCGGTGTATGGGAGAGAAAAATTCTTAGGCACCTGCGTCCTCCTGTTCGTATTCCAGCACCGGGCGTTCCTTAGGGAACCACATGGTCATGGTGGTACCCTTGCCGTATTCGCTTTCCGCCGTCAGCCTGCCGCCGTGACTTTCCATGATTTCCTTGGCAATGGCCAGCCCCAGGCCGGTGCCGCCCATGGCACGGCTGCGTGCCTTATCCACACGATAGAACCGTTCAAAGATTCGCGGCAGATCCTCTCTGGAGATACCCATCCCCGTATCCTTTACGGAAATCTTGTAATAGGTATCGTCCTCGGAAATATAAATTTTGATCTTTGCCTGATCCAGACTGTATTTGATGGCGTTGGTAACGATATTGTTCACTACCTGGCCCACCCGGTCTCTGTCGCCGAAAATGATGACTTCCTTCTCGTAGGGCTCAAAGGTCAGTTCCTGATGCTTCGCCTCGGCATGGATCTTGTTCTGGCGCACCATTGTCTCCAGGAACTCGTTCATGTCGATCTCGGAAATAGACAGACGTACCTGCTTGTTGTCAAAGCGGGAAAGCTGCAGCAGATCCCGTACCAAAAAGGCCATACGGTCTGCCTCGCTGTCCACAATGGCCAGAAATTCCATGGCCGTTTCCCGATCGTCGATGGCGCCTTCCATGAGGGTTTCTGTGTAGCTCTTGACGGTGGTCAAAGGCGTCCGCAGCTCATGGGACACATTCGCCACAAATTCCTTTCGCATATCGTCCAGCTTTTTCTGCTCCGTAACGTCCTGAAGTACCACCACAACGCCGTCGATTTCCTCTTTCGCGTTGTAATAAGGCGAGAAGATGGCGTTGAGGAACTGTTTTTCCACAGGGAAGGTCACCTTTTTCGAAGGCTCGTTGCCCATATCCAGATAAACACCGGAATTGATGTCGTACTGCCGGATAAAATGGGAAAAATCCATATCCAGCTTTTCCACCTGAAGCATTTCCTCCGCCGCCGTATTGGCCAGCATCAGATCGCCGTCTTTGTCAAAGGAAATGACACCGTCACTCATATTATGCAGAATAATTTCCAGACGGTTCTTTTCCTTGGAGATTTCCCGCATATTCTTGCGCAGTTCCGCCGCCATGTTGTTAAAGCTGCTGGTCAGCTGGCCGATCTCATCGGCACTGCGCACTTTCAGGCTCTGATTCAAATTGCCCTCCGCCATATTTTTGGCGCCTCTGGTCAGGGCCAAAATGGGCCCCGTCAGCGTCTGGGCGAAAACATAGCCCATGATGGCCGCCAACAGCAGGGCAATGGCCACCGCCGCCACAATGATCTTTGTGGTCTCGTCAAGGCTGCTCTGCATATCGCTGGCATCCAGCCGGGTATAAATAATATACTGTATGCTCTCATCCTCACCCCGGATGGGTACGGCGTAGCTCATCCATTCCTTCAAAAGGCCAAAGGAGTCCGTGCTCTTTTTGCCTGTGGAAAAAGAGGCCGCGCCATTCATCCCGGAGATGATGGCCTGATCCGTATACTGGGGATAGGGCGCCTGAAGCGCCGTTGTGGAAGCGATGGTTTCCCCCTGGGCATTGAGGATATTGCCCTGAATCCCCACGGCATTGGTCACCGTCAGCTGGAGGGCATCCTGGAACCGGTCTTCCTCTACGCCCTCGATGACCTGCTCCTGAATTTTTTCCGCGTACAGCTCCAGCTGTTCTCTGGATTTATTCACTTCGATATTTCTGAGGCTCAGCAGGATATAAGTCCCGCTGACGATCATAACGATCAGCACCAGTCCCAGATACATGATAATCAATTTCCATTTAATGCTGCGCAATGGTCCCCACTCCGTTTATCAACAATCAAAATAATAGCCAACGCCTCTTTTGGTCAGGATATAAACAGGTTTGCCGGGGTCATCCTCGATTTTCTCCCGCAGTCTGCGGATGGTTACATCCACAGTCCGCACATCCCCGAAATATTCATATCCCCAGACCTTCTCCAGCAGTACCTCCCGGGAAAAGATCTGGCCCTTCTGCTGGATCAGGAATTTCAAAAGCTCAAATTCCCGCAGCGTCAGATCCAGTACCTTATCGCCCTTTTTGACCTCGTAGCGGTCCGCGTTCAGGGTCAGTCCGCCCACCTTAGAAACATGATTGTCTGTGCCGCCGGCCTCCTGAAGCGCCGCCACTTTGCGCAGATTGGCCTTGACTCTGGCCATCAGTTCCCGCACACCAAAGGGCTTTGTCACATAGTCGTCGGCCCCCATTTCCAGCCCCAGCACCTTATCCACTTCCTCGGCTCTGGCCGTCAGCATAATGATGGGGGTATGCTTTTTCTCCCGGATCTTGCGGCAGGCCTCATAGCCGTCCATTTTCGGCATCATGATATCCAAAAGGATCAGGTCCGGGTTTTCCTCAAAGGTCTTTTTTACCCCTTCCTCGCCGTCAGCGGCGGTGAGGACCTGATACCCTTCTTTTTTCAGGTTAAAAGCGATGATATCCACAATATTTTTCTCATCATCTACGATCAATACTTTTTTGTCCATTCTTCCGATACTCCCTTCAGAATCAACTTTTTCCCTAAATTTTATTATACTAAAGCCAGAGAAAAAAGTAAAGGAGACCCGTCTTTTCCCCTTCGGAAAAAGACGCCGGAATTTCAGGCACCTTCATAAGAAAACAAAGATTGCCGGAATCCTCTTCGTTGCAAGGATTCCGGCAATTCCATTTTGCTTGAAATTGTTTTCTTAAAGGGGAAACCGTTTTCGGCGCCATATTTTAAATACAGTTTTTTGATTGCAGAAGGAAGACCTTAAAGGTTCCATTTTTGATTCCGCTACATGTTCAGTCCTTACGGCATCCCCTTTCTTTTATGGAGATTCTCCAGAGCCTTTTGCAGCAGTCCTAAAAACTGCGCCGTCTCCTCGGCCGTCATCCCATACAGAAGGATTTCCTCCGCCTGTTGATCTATCCGCTGAAGTTCTTCCTCCAGAGACTGGCCCTTTTTTGTCAATACAATAATCCGCTTTCTAAGATCCTTGTTATCGGTGCTCCGCTCCACCAATCCCTTTCTTTCCAGCAGTTTAATGATTTTTGATATTGTGGGTTTGGAAAGGCGCAGCCGCTCTATCAAATTTCCCGCCGTTACTTTTTCATGTGGGTGCCGCAGGATATATTGAATGATTCCCGATTGACTGGAGGTCAGATCTATGGACTGCATCTTTTGATTCCGAAGCCATGTCACGGCGTTTCCAAGCTGGATCAGCAGTGTGCCCGCGTTTTCTTTCTTCATACGCTTTCCTCTGCCCTTCTCATCTGCCCGTTATCATTTGCCAAAAAACATGCCTTTCTCCCACGATAATACCGGTCTGTATAGACCGCATACACAATACCACCCACAATATAAGCCGCCGCTGTCAGCGCAAAGCCCTTCTGCAGGCCAATGGACTCCTGCAAACATCCCATCAGCAGAGAGCCAATCCCAATGCCAATATCATAGGAAAGCAAATAGGTGGCATTGGCGACACCCCTTTCCGGCGCCGGTGTGGTCCCTGTTACGAAGGACTGGAACAACGGCTGGACAATGCCGTATCCCAGACCAAAAAGGAACCCTGCCGCCAGCATATGGATTCCCGTAGACAAAAACAAATAGCTGGCCATCGTAAGAATCAGAAGTACCAGACTGACATACACCAGAATACGGTGTTTTCCGGCATCAATCATTTTTTGCGTGGATAATTTGGAAAGCAGCATCCCAATAACAAGGCAGATATAAAAATAGGGCAGCACCGACATCAGATTCTTCTCCTGTGCCAAAATGGAGGAATACGCGATCACGGCGCCATAGGGAATCATCAGAAATGTCATATTTGCCATAAAAGGAAGTGCCGGCTTATGAATGGAGTCCCGCAGGGAAAATTTTTTCCGCTCCGTCCTGGGATAGCGGATCTTGCAGCAGGATACACACAGCAGCGCAATCAGGGCAATGGCGAAAACCGTCAGAAAGGATGCCTTACTGCTCAGACGGTTCTGCACCTGGATTCCCACATAGGGCCCTGCCGCCATGCCGATGGAAATGGTAAAGGCAAATCTGCTGATGCCTTCCGTAATCTTCGACGGAGGCAGCACATCCCCCGCCAGCGTCATTGTGGCGGAACCGCAGACAGAATATACCGCACCCATATATAACCTGATTATAATCAGAAGGCCGAATACGGGAAAAACGATAAATCCGGGAAAAGACAGGCAAAACAACGCCAAAAACAGCAAATATACCCGGTAACGATTAAAATTATCCAGCAAATACCCTGCCACCGGACGAAACAGAATCGTGGAAATGGACATGGCCGTCAGTACCATACCCACCTTCGAACCGGTAATGCCGATTTCCTGGCAATAGACGGGAATGATGGGGATTGATGCGTAAAATGCCGCCAAGACCAACAGGTTGGTAATAAACAGCAGTATAAAATTTCTGTTCCATATTTTTTTCGCTGGTTCCATATAAATACATCTCCTTTGGTTCTTTAAAACTAGTGGCAACTGCCACTATTTTTAATATAGCAAAAAAGGAGAGTTTCGTCAATATCCAGTTGCAACTGCCACCAGTTTGGAGTATAATTATTTCGAGCAAAGGAGGTTTTCATAATGCCCGATATTACAAACAGTCCCTTTAAATCCGTTTCTATCTTATACCGGAAATCGCATATCTGGCTGAATAACGCCTGTTTACAGTATGGGCTGACAGCGGCGCAGGCGGTCGTTATCCTCATTATCTGCGACTTTAAGACGCTGACACAGGATGAGATCACAAAACGTCTGGCACTGGACAAAAGCGTCATCGCTAAGACAGTCACAAAGCTGGAAGAGCTTGGTTTCCTGGTCCGCTCCACCAACGCCAGAGACAAACGAACCTACGATATTTCTCCCACAGAAAAATCCTGGCAGATCTATCCGTTTATCAAAGAACAGATCGAAGTCAGCTTTCAGCGCATGACGTCCTCCATGACAAAAAAGGAACAGGCGCAGTTTCAGCGGCTGCTGGCAAAGGCGGCCGACGCAGCCATTGATTTTGGGGAATAAGCATCTCCCTAGGCCTCTCAAATAGAAAAAGGAGCTCTTTTCTCTAAGAAGGCTCCTTTTTTCCGGATATTTATAATAAAACAAAAAATCGCTGGAATTCCTTCCGTTCACAGGAAAGAATTCCAGCGGTTCTATTTTTTAGAAACCCTTTACGGCCCCTAAATCATTGTTCTAAAGATCAATCCGCCAGACGTTTCTCCAGCGCTTCTTTCATGTCCTCATAACCGGGCTTGCCCAGCAGCGCGAACATATTTTTCTTGTATGCCTCTACGCCGGGCTGGTTGAAGGGGTTCACATCCAGCAGATAGCCGCTGATGCCTACTGCCTTCTCAAAGAAATATACCAGCGCACCGAAGTGCCATGCGTCCATGCGGTCCATTTCCACTACCATATTGGGTACGCCGCCGTCCATATGGGCCAGCATCGTGCCGGCAAAGGCCTTGCTGTTGACAAACTGCATATCTTTCGCCGCCAGGAAATTCAGGCCGTCCAGATCCTCTTTATCAAAGGGAACCAATACGGTGGACTTGGGTTCCTTGCACCACAGAACGGTTTCGAAGAAATACCGTCCGCCCTCCTGAATGAACTGACCAATGGAATGCAGGTCTGTGGAGAAGTTGGCAGATACAGGGAATACACCCTTGCCGTCCTTGCCTTCGCTTTCGGCATACAGCTGTTTGAACCATTCGCCGAAGGAAGTCATATGCGGTTCATAGTTTGCCAGAATCTCAATGGTCTTGCCCTGTTTGTAGAACAGGTTTCTTGCAGCCGCATACTGATAGCAGGGGTTCTCCGCCAGTTCCGGATTGCCGTAAGCCTCCATAGCCCACTGCGCACCTTCCATGACCTTGTCGATATCTACGCCGGCAACTGCCATCGCCAGCAGGCCTACTGCCGTCAGAACAGTGAATCTGCCGCCGATGTCATCGGGGATCACAAAGGTTTCATAGCCCTCTGTATTGCACATGGTCTTTAAAGCGCCTTTGGCTCTGTCTGTGGTAGCATAAATTCTGTCTGCCGCCCCTTCCTTGCCGTATTTTGTCTCCAGCAGCTGCTTGAAGATACGGAAGGCGATGGCAGGCTCCGTGGTGGTGCCGGATTTGGAAATGACATTTACGGAAAAATCACGATTGCCCAGAATCCCCAGAATATCATTCAGATAAGCGGAACTGATATTGTTGCCCACAAAATAGATATCCGGTGTGGATTTTGTCTTATCCTCGTTATAGAAAGGGGATTTGATGAAATCCAGCGCCGTTCTGGTGCCCAGATAAGAACCGCCGATGCCGATGACAATCAGTACCTGGCTCTGCTTCTGGATCTTTTCCGCCGCCTTTTTGATCCGGTCAAATTCTTCCTTGTCGTAAGCCTGGGGCCAGTCCACCCAGCCTACGAAATCGTTTCCCTTACCTGTTTTCTGATGCAGGTCAAAATGCGCCTTGCGCACATCCTTGCGCAGGGCAAGGATATCCTCTTTTTTCAGGGCGTCGCCCTTCATGGAAAATGTAATGCTCATAGCTAACTCCTCCTCTTTTTCTTATGTTGTCCCCATATTTTCATTCTATTACAAAGTACCCCTTACAATGATCTCCGGTACCGCCTCGGTAATCACTTCTTTGGATACTTCTTTTTCCTCTGTAATAAAGCCATTGATGCGGGTAATCTGGATGGTGCTCTTTTTCTGGCCGTCCTTGCCCTGCTGGATCACCTTCTGGTAGGAAGAAGGCTTTGTATTATCCTGCTGATACTCATAGGTCTTTTTCTCCACTGTGGTCAGCACCTGTGTTTCCACGGATTTTACGGAAACCATGGGCTCATCCACAATGACATTCAGCACCTGCCCCACATAGATAGGGGTAGAAACGGTCATGCCTTCATTGGCCGCCAGCAGTTCTTCCGTGGTCATATCATATTCCGCGGCGATCTTTGCCAGACCGTCTCCCGTCTGCACCGTATAGGTCTGGGTCACAGGTGTGGTGCCCGTCAGCACATTCAGCGCCTCCTCTACGGACAAAATCTCTTCCGAATCCACAAACTGGCTCTGGATCTCCACTGTTTCCACAAAACTGATCTCCGCGTTGGAGGTTTCGTCCTGCGGCAGATAAGGCTCCTTCAGCTGTTCCAGTACCTGCTCCGCTTCCGTCTGTGTCGCCAGAGGCGTTACAGCGCCGCCGTCCACAAAGATCACAGACGCCTGCACCTTATAAGTAACCGCGTTTCTCAGCTGGGGCAGCAGGTATTCCATAGTGCAGACCTGGCTTTTTTTGTCTCCGCCGATATGTATTTTTTCTACGGTAATGGTCTCATTGATCTGTACCGCCGTTCCTACGCTTTCGGCCAGCTGGGCCTCCAGCGTTTCCTTCAGTTTGGTATCTGTAATGGAGGTATCTTTCAAGATCCCCATGCTCTGGTCCGCCACAAAGACCTCCACGCCATTTTTCCGGAAGCAGACAAAAAGAACCACAAGAACCACCACTGCCGCCGCCAGAATCAATGTCTGTTTCGGCGAAAGCCGCTTGCCGCCGCCTTTATTGGCCGCAGAGACACGCCTCGGTTTTTTCTCCTTCCCCTTTTTTTCCTTTTTCCCGGAAGTTCTGACAGGCTTTCCGCCGCCGTAGGGTACTCGTTCCTCCCGTTTGGGGAACAGCTCTTTTTTATTTCGATCCGCCACCGTGACGCCTCCCTTCGAATGCAACATACTATATAAATCACTTTTTATTTTATGCCATCCCTTTGTGGATTGCAAGCAAAAGAAAAACCCTGTAAAAAAACTGTAATTTTTTCTCTGCCAGTATGCAAAAAAACAGGGCCTTCCCTTTTCGGAAAGCCCCGTTGGTTCCTTTTTTATTTGCTGCGCATGGCACGCAGGATAAATTCTGTATGATATTTGACATGACCCTGCGCCAGTGTCATGCCTTCCTCCGCCTCATGGTTCTCAATGGCCCGGATAATGCCCTTATGGTGCGCGATAATAGCCGGGATAGAGGAATCCAGCTTCAGATGCGCCATACGGTAGCGGTACAGCTGAATCTGCAGGTTGGTGCTAATCTGGATCAGCTTATCGTTCTCGGAAGAAGCAAAGATCATCCGGTGGAATTCCTCGTCGATCTCGGCGATCTCCTCCAGCGCCTTATCCGCCACCGCTTTTTCAAAGCGATCCTCCAGCGCCTTCAGCTCCGCCAGCTGTTCCGGCGCCATTTTTTTGCAGGCCAGACTGGTAGCCAGCCCTTCCAGAACGCCTCTGACCTCCAGAATATTGATGACATCTTTCTCACTCATATCCAGCACCTGGGCGCCTTTTCTGGGCACCAGTTCCACCAGGTTTTCCAGTTCCAGCATCCGCAGCGCTTCTCTGACGGGGGTACGGCTCACGCCCAGCTTTTCCGCCAGCTGATTCTCCATGAGACGCTCGCCGGGCTGCAGCTTGCCGGTCAAAATGGCATCCCGAAGGGTATTGAAAACTACGTCCCGCAAAGGCAGGTATTCATTGGAATTGATATTGAATTTCGTATCCATCATTCTGTTTTCTCCTTTCGTCCTGTCCCACGGCCAGCGTGGTAGATCTGTGTGGCAAACACATCTTTTATGGAAAATTGCTTTCTGACTTCTCTGGCTGCCTTTTTCGCAGTTTCTTCCTCTGTAAATAAAGCAAACACCGTTGGTCCGCTGCCGCTCATCAATGCGCCGGCGGCGCCTTTTTCCAACAGCGCCTTTTTGATGCTTTCGATCTGCGGATGCATGGGAATGGTTACCGTTTCCAGCACATTACACAGCAGTGTACCCATTTTTTCCACATCTCCCGCCGCCATGGCCTCGATCATGGCCTCGGTATCCGGGTGCTCCTCCACCTGGTCCCAGCGCAGGCTCTGGTAAACCTTTGCTGTGGAAACGCTGACCGGCGGCTTTACCAGCACCACATAACAGAAGGGGCAGGGCGGCACAATATCTGTCAGTTCCTCGCCGACGCCTTCCGCCAGTACCGTCCCCCGGCGCACACAATAGGGAATATCCGTCCCCATGGTCAGCGCCAGTTCCTCCAGTCTGGACAGAGGAAGCCGCAGTCCGAACAGCCGGTTCATGCCTACCAGCACAGCGGCGCAGTCGGCGCTGCCGCCGGCAAGTCCAGCCGCTACGGGAATTCTCTTATCAATACTGATCTCCACGCCTTCCTTCAGGTCATAAGTCTCGCGCATGAGCGCGGCGGCCCTCCAGGCCAGGTTTCGGCTGTCTGTGGGCAGCCAATGCACATTGGACGTCAGGCGGATCTCCGGTTCCGGGATCTTTTTCATCCGCACACCGTCGTAAAGGCCCACCGTCTGCATAATCATCCGCAGCTCATGATAGCCGTTGTCCCGCTTTCCTGTTACATCCAGCGTAAGATTGATTTTTGCCCTTGCTTTTAATCTGATTTCCTTCACAGCGCACCCTCGTTTTTTCTATACTGTATACAATCTTTTTTCTATTGTACCTGAAAACGGACAAAGAAACAACCGCCATGTTACACAAAAAAACCGGCCCACCTCTTGCATAATCTGCCGAAAAATCCTGAGATCCGCCCAAAATCCACGCCGATTTTCTTAATTCTTTTGAAATTGCAGAAAAAAGGATACGCATTTTCCACAAAAAAGTTTATAATGAAAGCAACGACAACAGAAAGGAAGTGACAGTATGGATGATTTTTTCAGAAAAAATAAACGGCGTCTGTTCGATCTGACGATCCTTTCCGGCGCCATTCTCTTCTGCTTTCTGTTTTTCCGTTATCTGTTTCCTATCCTGCTTCCTTTTTTCGTAGGCTGGCTGCTGAGCCTGCTGTTCTGCCCTCTGGCGGACCACCTCCAGCAAAAAGGGGTGCCCCGGTGGATTTCCGCCTGGCTGTGCCTGTTTCTGCTGTTTGGGGCCATCGCTCTGTTCGGCCTGCTGATCGGCAACCGCATTGAGGCACAGGCAAAATCTCTGGTAACGGTGCTGCCCCATTACATCGAATCTATCCAGGCGGCCACAGACCGTATCTGGGACCATCTGGATGAGCTGCGGCAGACCTTGCCCGGTTCTATCCAGCCTTATCTGGAAAAAGTCCAGAGCAGCCTGACTTCTGCGGCACTTTCTCTGGTTCAGAGCGGCTCCTCCTCGCTGACGGGCGTGCCCAATTTCCTGCTGGGGCTCATTGTCGCTTTGTTTTCCGCCTACTTCTTTACGAAGGACCGGGATCATATTTACGCTTTGGCCAATACCCATATCGCGCCTTTGCTGGGCGGTTCCCTGAACCGTACCAGAAAGGAACTGAAATATTCCCTCTGGGGTTATGTAAAAACACAGCTGATCCTGATGATCTATACCTTCGGTATCTGCATCATCGGTCTGATGCTGCTGCGTTCCCCCTATGCCCTGCTGTTGAGCGTCATCATCGCCATCATTGACGCCCTGCCCTTCTTCGGCAGCGGCTTCATCCTCTGGCCCGGCGCTCTGATCCATTTGATTCTGGGGGACACCAGGCTGTGTATCGGCTATCTGGTGATCTATGCCGCCGTACAGGTCATGCGGCAAATTATGCAGCCCAAGATCCTGGGGACCCAGATCGGCCTGCATCCCCTGCTGACGCTGTTCTCCATGTATTTCGGCTTCAAGTGCATCGGCTTCTGGGGCCTGATCCTGGGACCCATTATCGCCGTACTGCTGCGGGCTTATTTCCAGACCAGAAAAAAGGAACAGCAAGCCGATGAAAAAACTACTCCATAAAAACGAAAAAGCTCCGGCCTTTCTTCCGAAAGACCAGAGCTTTTTTGTTTCTTTCTTATTCCGCGAACATGGGGGTAGACAGATAGCGGTCCCCAGTATCAGGCAGCAGAACCACAATGTTTTTGCCTTTGTTTTCCGGGCGCTTTGCCGCTTCAATGGCGGCATGCAGGGCCGCTCCGGCGGAAATGCCCACCAGAAGACCTTCCGCTCTTGCCAGCATCCGTCCTGCCGCATAGGCTTCTTCCTCTGTTACGGTCATCACTTCCTGATACAAAGAGGTATCCAGAATAGAAGGCACAAAGTTAGCGCCGATGCCCTGCAGGCCATGGGCTCCCGCTCTGCCTTCCGTCAGCAGGGGAGAGGACGCGGGCTCTACGCCGATCAGTTCTACCGCGGGATTCTTTTCCTTCAGGTAGCGTCCCACGCCGGTCAAAGTGCCGCCAGTGCCAATGCCTGCCACAAAAATATCCACCTTCCCGTCAGTATCCTCATAGATCTCCGGGCCGGTGGTCTCATAATGGGCCTGAGGATTGGAAGGGTTATCAAACTGTCCGGGGATAAAGGAACCGGGGATCTCCTTGGCCAGCTCCTCCGCCTTTTCAATGGCGCCCGCCATGCCTTTGGCCCCTTCGGTCAGTACCAGTTCCGCCCCAAAGGCCTGCATCAGCATCCTCCGCTCTACGCTCATGGTATCGGGCATGACGATAATAGCATGATAGCCTCTGGCCGCCGCCATGACCGCCAGACCAATGCCTGTATTGCCGCTGGTAGGCTCGATGATGGTAGCGCCCTTTTTCAGCAGGCCCTTTGCCTCCGCGTCATCTACCATCTTTTGGGCCACTCTGTCCTTGGCGCTGCCACCGGGATTAAAGAACTCGATTTTCGCCAGAATCTTTGCGGAAAGCCCCAGCTTTTCCTCCACATGGGTCAGCTCCATCAAAGGAGTACGCCCGATAAATTCTTCTACGCTATGATAAATTTTTCCCATATTCTTCCACCTTTCTGTCTCAAACAAGCTTCATCTTTGCGAGGATAGTACCACAGTCAAAAAACTGTGTCAAGGCGCATCTTTTCTTTTTTTGCTCTATTGTATCGGAAGTTGTTTTGTGCTACTATGAAATACGAAAAATCAGAGAAAATCTCTGCTAAAAGAGCCAGACATTGACAAAAAAGAAAGGAAATGTGATCCAAAGTGAAAATCGGTAGAAACGATCCCTGCTGGTGCGGCAGCGGAAAAAAATATAAGGTTTGCCACGCGTCCTTTGATGACAAGATCGCGGCCTATAAAGCAAGACATATCAAAGTTCCCACCCATGACCTCATCAAAACGCCGGCACAGCTGGAGGGCATCCGCAAGGCGGGAAAACTCAATACGGAAATTCTGGATATGGTAGCGGAAAAGATCCATGCCGGCATGTCCACCGAGGACATCAATACCCTGGTCCATGAATACACCATCTCCCGCGGCGGCATCCCCGCTCCCCTGAACTACTGCGGCTTTCCCAAAAGCGTCTGCACCTCCATCAATGACGTCATCTGCCACGGCATCCCTTCTCCTGACGAAATCCTCCAGGATGGGGACATCATCAACGTAGATGTAACCACCATTCTGGATGGCTACTATGCCGACGCTTCCCGGATGTTCTGCATCGGCAACGTCAGCGAGGAAGCCAGAAAGCTGGTAGAGGTTACCAAAGAATGTGTGGATCTGGCACTGAAAGAAGTACGTCCCTGGGGCTTTCTGGGGGATATCGGCGAAGTCATCAGCAAACACGCCTACGCCCATGGCTATACAGTACTCCATGACATCGGCGGCCATGGCGTTGGCAACGACTTCCACGAAGAGCCTTATGTCTGCCATGTAGGCAAAAAAGGCACCGGTATGCTGCTGGTACCCGGCATGGTCTTTACCATCGAGCCCATGATTAACGCCGGTGAAGAGGACTTCTTCCAGGACGAGGAAAACGGCTGGACCATCTATACAGAGGACGGCTCCCTCTCCGCCCAGTGGGAATATACCGTTGCCATTACGGAAGACGGCGTGGAAGTTATCACACACTGACGGTGATCGAGGATGAGCCTATGAACGGAAAAAATGTTTCTTTGAATTACAGTATCCTCCAGGGACTGTATTGGATGAGCTATGGCGTTATTTACAGCTTTACTACGGTTTTTTTGCTGGACAGAGGCTTTACGGACGCACAGGTCGGCACTATCATCGCCCTTTCCTGCATTTTTTCGGCGCTGTTTCAGCCAGTCATCGCCTCCGCCGCCGACAGAAGCGCACGTTTTACCATCCGTTTCTTTATGACGGCCCTGTGCCTTATCATCATACTGTCGGAAGGCTGTCTGCTGTTCCTGCCTGAGACTAAAATCATTTTGGCGTTCTTTTACGCCCTTCTTCTTCTGCTGCATCTGGCGTTTCAGCCTCTGCTCAGCGCCCTGGCCATGCATCTGATCAATCATGGGTATCAGATCAATTTCGGCACAGCCAGAGGCATTGGCTCGATCTCCTATGCCATCCTGACCTTTTTCCTGGGGAATCTGACCGTGCTGTTTTCCATGCGCTGCCTGCCGGTGCTGGCGATCCTGATCTATGGCGCCATCATCCTGCTGCTGCGCTTCTTCCCGGAGGTACGAAACCATGGCAATACGGTAGTCTCCTCCTCGGGAACCTGGTCCATCCTGCGGACCCATCCCCGATTTGCCCTGCTGATACTGGGCATTATTCTGGTCTTTCTCTGCCACAGCGCCATCAATACTTATATGATCCAAGTGCTGCAGAAGATTGGGAAAGGGAATACGGAGCTGGGGCAGGTCATGGCCTATACGGCGCTGCTGGAATTTTTCGTTATGATCTTTTTCTCCCGTATCACCAAAGGCCGGGACTATGGCAATATCCTGAAATTTTCCGCCATTTTCTTCGTCCTCAAAGGTGCTTTCATCTGCCTTGCGGGAAATCTGCCTATGATCTACGGCGCGCTGACCTTGCAGCTGTTTTCCTTTGCCCTCTTTACGCCGGCGTCGGTATATTATGCCGACCGGATTCTTTCGGAAGGGGACAAGGTAAAAGGCCAGGCCTTGATTACCATTGCCATTACCATCGGAAATATCCTGGGCAGCTTTGTCTGCGGATGCTTCATCGGGCTGTGGGGCGTAACAGCGGCCCTTTGGATCTCTGTGGCATTCAGCCTGCTGGGACTGGTGCTTTTCTTCCTCGGTGCGGAAAAAACAGGCGCCGCGGACCAGCCGGCGGCCGCTAAATAAAATAAAACACAAAAAACGGAAGGATGCTCTCCCAAATCAGGAGTCCCTTCCGTTTTTTAATGTTTTTCCTTCAATTCCAGAGGATAGCCGCCTCGGCAATGGTTTTGCCCTCCTCATCCAGCAGAAAGGTCCAAGTCTCCTTTCCTTCCGGGCCGTCTATCACATAGGTCCGCAGTTCCACCAGATCTCCCCGGCGGCATTCCTTCCGGTAGACCATGCGGATATCCTTCGTCTCCATAGAATCATAAATTTCATCCGGCACATCATCCATAACCCATTCCAGATATTTCACGTTGTTGGCGTGGCCATTGGTATCCGTGTCCCGTCTGGTGACCCGCACGAAGCTTTGGATGGGCGTTCCCTCCTCCGGCTCTCTGGGCATCAGAAATTTCTCGTTCTCTATGGCCGGCATCTGTTTGTCTCCATAGGCCTCGATCATGCTTTCGGGTACATTGGCCGGTCTGCGTCTGGCCGTATCCATATAGACCCACCGGCTCATTACTTCCATCATCCGCTCTCCCCGGCTGTCGTAGAGGAAAAATCCACGCTCCGCCTGCATTCTCCGGCAGCGGCAGCTCCATGTCTCCAAATGATACGCCTCCGGATGCGCCGGCATACGATGGACGCGGATATGCCAGTTAACAACAGCCCAGCCCCGCTCCTGCTCCATCAGATAAGCCGGCGTATAGCCCAGACCATCGGAATGGGCAATAGCCGCGTCCTGTAGCGTTGCCAGCAGTGCCGCCGGCGACATCCTGCCTTTGCCGTCCAGCTGAAAATAATTCGTTTTCAGGTCTTCCTCATAACCCTTTTCCACCATCATGTGCTTTTCCATCCCTTTCTTACAGCATCGGTGAAATCAGCCGTGCCACGGCCTCCTTCACCTTAAACCACCATCTTCTGCGGCGGTACCAATCCTTGGTGATCTCCACAGAGCTTTTCAAATCCCGCATAAAATCCTCTTCCAGGATTTTTGTAAAATCGGCGTCATATAAAAAGGCATTTACCTCAAAATTCAGGGCAAAACTACGGATATCCATATTGGCTGTGCCCACAGAGGACATGATCCCGTCAATACACAGACACTTGGCATGGATAAAGCCTTTCTCATACTGATAACAGCGCACCCCCGCCTCCAGCAGCTGCCCCAGATAGGACATACTGGCCCAGTATACGAAGAAATGATCCGGATTGCCGGGGATCAGGATACGCACATCCAGCCCCGACAGCGCCGCCACCCGCAGGCCTTCAAAAATACCGTCATCAGGAACGAAATAGGGCGTTGTCAGATAGATATGGTCCTCCGCCTCATTGATCATTTTGAAATAGCCGTTGTGGACATTATGCCATCTGGTATCCGGCCCGCTGGAAACGATCTGGGTACGGATGCCGTCGAACTGTTTCCGAACGGGAAAATACCGCCGTTCCAGTTCCACCAGTCCCTTTTTCGCCGTAAAATTCCAATCCTTAATGAAACGGATATTCATCTGGTCGATGGCGTCTCCCACAATCCGCAGATGGGTATCCCGCCAGGGCCCATACCGCCTTACCACGCCCAGATATTCATCGCCCACATTAAAACCGCCGATATAGCCGATCTCGCCGTCGATGATGCAGAGCTTGCGATGGTTGCGGTAATTCAAGCGCACCAGAAAACGGGGCAGGAACGCCGCTGTATAGCCGCCTGCCTTATGCAGTTTCCGAAAGAAATTAGGCGGCAGAGTAGAATTTCCGATGCCGTCATAGAGCAGACGTACCTCTACCCCTTCCGCAGCCTTCTTCGTCAGCTCCTCCACCAGCTGTTTCCCTAAGCGGTCCCCCCGCCAGATATAATATTCCAGATGGATAAAATGTTTGGCCGCACGAATATCCTTGACCAAAGCGGCGAACTTGTCCCGCCCGTTGGTAAAGCGGGTGACGCTGTTGTTGAAGGTCATCCAGTTGCCGGAATTCAGATGAAGATACGCCAGGTCTGTCAAATATTCCTCTTCAATCAGGCGGCCGCCCTTTTCAATGATCTCCTTCTGCCGCTTGATCTTTTCCCCGGAACGTTCATCATGAAAAAGATAGTCATAATACACATGCCGGTCATAGGCCTCCTTCTCCCGGAACATCTTCTCTCTATGGCTGTTTCTGCCAAAAATCATATAAATCAAAAAGCCCAGTACCGGTATAAACAGCAGCACCAAAAGCCATGCCCAGCTACTGGCCGGATTCCTGCGTTCAAAGAATACCACAAAGCCCGCCAAAATCACATTTCCCACCAGCACCAAAATAGCCAGATAAGCGATCACTGTCAAAGGACTCATGCTCTCACCTCTTTTCCTATGCTTCATTTCCTTACTGATACTTTAGTATACTAAAAAAAGGGATAGGCCGCAAGCCGCCGCAGAATCAATTTTTTTTGAAAAATTTCGTTTTTTCCCTTCCCTAACGGCTGTAATTTTGATACAATAAAGAAACGTGAGAAAACAAAAAACGGGTTTCGTTTTTTAATTGCAAGGAGGAATTACTCGTGAATCCATCGGATATCATCATCATTGTCGCTATTATTGTCGTTGCCGTTCTGGCGGGACTTTACTATCTCAACAAAAAGAGCATGCGCCGCATGATCCAGGCACAGGACTTCATCGATCAGAACCGCATGACAGTACAGATCTTCGTCATCGACAAAAAACAGGAGAAACCCTCTCCCACCAATCTGCCCAAATCGGTATATGAGCAGATGCCCAAATCCACCAGAATGCGGAAAGCCAATCTGGTCAAGGCAAAGGTAGGTCCTCAGATCGTGACACTGATGTGTGATAAGCCTGTGTTTGACGTACTGCCTGTAAAAAAGAGCATTAAAGTAGATCTGGCCGGTATGTATATCATTACCGTAACCGGCATGAATCTGGCGGATAAGAAGAAAAAGACATTTACAGAGAAAATTTCCGCCAGCGTCAGCCGCACCATGGAAAAACAGTCCAAAAAATAAAAACCCATCCGGAAGCCAAAGACTTCCGGATATTTTTTTATCCATTTAAAAGGGCCATGCGGCAGCCCTCAGAAAAAATACCGCTCCAATAAAAAAGCTGAAATCTTTGCGGTACAAAGATTTCAGCTTTTTGTTTTCTCAGGAAGATGCCCTTAAAGCAGCTTCTTTTTTTCTTTTGATTTCCTGTCTCTTAAGATACACGGAAGGCCGCTTTTGTTACCGTATGCTGCTGTTTCGGCACTTCTGTCTTGCCAGCCGCCAGATTCTTTTCGGCGGAGGACAGCATCAGTTTGATACGGTTGAGCTGATTAACTTCGCTGGCGCCGGGATCGTAGTCGATGGCTACGATATTGGAAATAGGATACTGTTTGCGCAGTTCCTTGATAACGCCTTTGCCCACAACGTGGTTAGGCAGACAGCCGAAGGGCTGTGTGCAGACGATATTGGGCACACCACTGTGGATCAGCTCAATCATTTCCGCTGTCAGGAACCAGCCCTCGCCGGTCTGGTTGCACAGGGATACCACTTTCTTCGCATATTCGCCCAGTGTGCGGATATCCTCGGGACGGTCGAAGCGTTTGCTCTTATCCAGAGCCTTCATCAAAGGCTTCTGGTACCATTCGATGACTTTCGCCAGTACATTGGCGATCATTCTGCCTTTTCTGGTGCCGCCCAGGTATCTTTCCTTCTGGGTCGCGTTGTAGCAGCAGTACAGACCGAAGGTCAACAGATCAGGCACAACGGCCTCGGCGCCTTCTCTTTCCAGCAGGTTCACCAGATCGTTGTTGGCGGTGGGATGGAATTTTACCAGAATCTCACCAACGACGCCGACACGAGGCTTCTTCATATCCTCGTAGATCTCCAGGTTCTCAAAATCCCGGATGATCCCGGCAACGTTGCGGCAGAAGGTCTTTCTGTCGGCACGGAGGATGTCTTTCTTTACTTTTTCATTCCATTTCTCATAGAGGGCATTGGCGGAGCCTTCTACCTTTTCATAAGGACGGGTACGGTACAGCACACGCATGAAGGTATCACCATATACCAGTGCCTGCATAGCTCTGTGGAGCAGGCCGGGCTCGTATTTGAAGCCGGGGTTTTTCTCCAGGCCCGCAGGGTTGATGGAGATAACGGGAATATTGGGCATCCCGGCATTGGCCAGCGCCTTACGGATGAAGGCGATATAGTTGGTGGCACGGCAGCCGCCGCCTGTCTGAGAAATCAGCAGGGCTGTACGGTTCAGGTCGTAATTGCCGGATAACAGGCCGTTCATCAGCTGCCCAATGGTAATCAGGGCAGGATAGCAGGCATCGTTGTTGACATATTTCAGGCCGGCGTCGATGGCGTCTTTGTCCATGGCCGCCATGATCTCCAGGTTATAGCCGCATTTGCGGAAAGCGGGCTCCAGAATGTCGAAATGGATGGGAGACATCTGGGGGCAGAGGATGGTGTAATCCTTGCGCATCTCTTTGGTAAAGAGCACTCTCTTCAAAGAAGCATCGCCTTTTTTCAGTTCGACTTTCTTTTCCTTTCTGTCCTCCATAGCGGCGATCAGGGAACGGATACGGATTCTGGCCGCACCCAGGTTATTTACCTCGTCGATCTTCAAAGCGGTATAGATCTTGCCTGCCGCTGTCAGGATGGCTTTTACCTCGTCTGTGGTTACGGCATCCAGACCGCAGCCAAAGGAGTTCAGCTGTACATATTCGATATTTTCCTGTTTCTTTACGAAAGCAGCCGCTTCGTACAGACGGGAGTGGTATGTCCACTGGTCACGTACTACCGTAGGACGTTCCAGATGACCCATATGGGCTACACTGTCCTCTGTCAGTACGGCGATATGGTAGCCGGCGATCAGTTCGGGAATACCGTGGTTGATTTCCGGGTCCACATGGTAAGGTCTGCCGCCCAGAACAATACCGGTCATGTTATTGTCTTTCAGGTATTTTACGGTTTCCTCACCTTTTTTGCGCATATCCTGACGGAAGTGATCCCATTCTTCCCAGCCGGCTTCTACCGCTGCCTTGATTTCCTTGGCGTCGCAGCCCATGGGAACGAATTCATCGGTCATACGCTTGATGACAGTCTCGATCTTATCCAGAGACAGGAAGGGATTCATGAAAGGAATATTCTTTTCCTTCAGATCTTCCACATTGTTTTTGATATTTTCGTTATAGGAAGCAACGATGGGGCAATTATAGTTGTTGTCCGCCGCGCTGCTGTCCCGTCTTTCGTAAACGATGCCGGGATAGAAAATAAAGTCTACGCCCTGCTCGATCAGATACATAATATGGCCATGAACCAGTTTCGCAGGATAGCAAACGGATTCACTGGGGATGGATTCCATGCCCTTTTCAAAGATGGCCTTTGTGGAATAAGGGGAAAGCACCACTCTGTAACCCAGCTTTGTGAAGAAAGTGAACCAGAAAGGATAATCCTCCCACATATTCAGTACACGGGGGATACCCACAGTGCCTCTGGTGGCCGTTTCCGCCGTCAAAGGCTCGTAGTCAAAGAGTCTGTGACGTTTGTATTCATACAGGTTGGGTGCGGGATTTTCGATCTTATCCTTGCCCAGACCTCTTTCGCAGCGGTTGCCGGTGATGAATCTTCTGCCGCCGCTGAAACGGTTGATGGTCAACAGGCAGTGGTTGGTGCAGCCCTGGCATCTTGCCATGGAGGACTGAATTTCCAGTGCGTTCATTTCTTCTCTGGAAACCAGTGTGGTCTGGTAACCGGCCGCGTATTTATCTCTGGCGATCAAGCCGGCGCCGAAAGCGCCCATGATGCCGGCGATATCGGGACGAACGGCCTCTCTGCCGCTGATCATTTCAAAGCTCTTCAATACAGCGTCGTTATAGAAGGTACCGCCCTGTACGACCATGGATTTGCCCATAGCCTTGGGGTCCGCGATCTTGATTACTTTTAACAGCGCGTTTTTGATAACGGAATATGCCAGACCAGCGGAAATATCCGATACATCAGCGCCTTCCTTCTGGGCCTGTTTTACACGGGAATTCATAAATACGGTACATCTGGAGCCCAGGTCAATGGGTGCTTTCGCAAAGAGCGCGATCTTGGCAAAATCCGCCACCGTATAATTCAGGGATTTGGCAAAGGTCTCGATGAAGGAACCGCAGCCGGAGGAGCAAGCCTCGTTCAGCAGGACGCTGTCGATAACGCCGTCCTTGATGCGGATACACTTCATATCCTGACCGCCGATATCCAGAATAAAGTCTACATCGGGCTTGAAGAACTGGGCTGCCTTATAATGGGCTACGGTTTCGATATAGCCCAGGTCGATCATCAGCGCTTCTTTAATCAGGCCTTCGCCGTAACCGGTTACGCAGGAATTGCGGATGGTTACGCCTTCGGGCATCATATCATACATTTCGTTCAGGCTCTGCATTACTACCTTCAGGGGATTGCCTTCGTTGCCCGCATAGAAGGAGTAGAGCAGATCGCCTTTGTCGCTGACCAGCGCCACTTTTGTGGTGGTAGAACCAGCGTCAATGCCCAGGAACGCGTCGCCGGAATATGTAGAAAGAGGTACTCTTTTTACTTTATCCTTGCCGTGACGTTTCTGGAAGGCATCGTATTCTTCCGCATTGGCGAAAAGAGGCTCCAGTCTCTGTACTTCCATCTGCAGCTCCGCGCCCTGATCCAGCAGACGCAGCAGCGTATCGAAATCCAGTTCCGCCTCGCCTTTATTGGAAACCGCGGTGCCGTATGCGGCAAACAGATGGGAATGATCCGGCAGAATGGCCGTTTCGTCTGTCAAATGCAGTGTTTCAATAAAACGCTGGCGCAGTTCGGAAAGGAAATGCAGCGGGCCGCCCAAAAAGGCCACATGGCCGCGAATGGGCTTGCCGCAGGCAAGACCCGCGATGGTCTGATTGACAACCGCCTGGAAAATGGAGGCCGCCAGGTCTTCCTTCTTTGCGCCGTCATTGATGAGGGGCTGGATATCGGTTTTTGCAAATACGCCACAGCGGGAAGCGATGGGATAAATCACCTCATGTCCCTTAGCGTACTCATTCAGACCGGTAGCATCTGTATGCAGCAGGCTGGCCATCTGGTCGATGAAAGAACCGGTACCGCCGGCACAAACGCCGTTCATACGCTGTTCCACGTTGCCGCCGGAGAAATAGATGATCTTGGCATCCTCGCCGCCTAGCTCAATGGCAACGTCTGTCTGGGGCGCTACTACTTCAATGGCGTTGGCTGTGGCTACAACCTCCTGAATAAAGTCCACGCCTACGGCCTTTGCCAGCGCAACGCCGCCGCTGCCGGTAATCATCGTGGAGAAAGAGCAGAAGCCCAGTTCTTTTTTGGCTTCCGCCAGAATTTCCTTTACGGTTTTCTTAATTTCGGAAAAATGGCGGCGATACCGGTTAAATACCATTTCATTGGCCTCATTTACCAAAACCACCTTTACGGTCGTAGAGCCAATATCAATCCCCATTTTATAACACTGTTCCTGATTCTTATGCACTCTCAACACCTCCATCCAGATAAGGCCCGTAGGCTTCCTGACCTACCAGATCCTTCCACATCTGTTTTTCCATATATCTGTATTTTTCTTCGTCGTCTATTTTATCGTCCAGCACCTTCAGTGCCAGAATCCCGTCCTGCATGGCCAGGGTCATTACAATGCAGCTGTCCAGATTCGCATCGGCCGGAATCTCTTTTCTTTCCTTGCCCCGTTCCAGAATCCGCCGCAAACAGAGTTCCCGTTTTCTGGTATTCTCCGCGAAGTAGTGTTCTACTTCCTCGTATTTTTTCATGCCTTCATACAGCAGGAAATAAAAATCTCGAAAGGCAATATCCATGCCCGCGTATTCCTGATAGGCTTTGAACCGCTGGGGAGCGAAAAAACCTTCCCACAGCAGCGTTCTGGTGGACATATCCACCCGTTTATTTTCCCAAACCTGTTCCATCCGCTCGATGGGACACAGATAATATGGCTTCAAATACCGGTCAATGACCTTCAGCACCAGGTCCTCCCGGCTTTTGAAGCAATAATAAAAGCCGCCTTTGGTGGCGCCGGCTTCCCGAATAATTTCATTGGTAGAGATATCGGAAAACCCCTTGCCCAAAAACAGCCGAAATGCCGTCTGCAAGATATTCTGTTCCGTTTTCATGTTATCCCTCCTTTAGACAAAAACATACAGACCAGTCGGTCTGATTCGTTATCATTATATGCCATTCTGCCATAAATTTTCAATTAAAAAACCGCTAAAAAAGTGTTAAGAATGCCTTTATATCAAGGTTTTTGTTTCCTGCTTCCCCATTTTTCTGAAAATTTTTCCCTATCTGGAAAACTTTCCCCGCCCGATTTTCGACAACAAAAAAAGATGCATTTTCCGTTTTTTCCGAAAAATACATCTGATTTTGCGCTTAGATTCTGCGCATATCCTGTATCTTGTTCAGCTGATGGGCAATGATCTGTGTCTGGGTACGAATGCAGACCATTTGAATCCGGTTCATGCCCACCAGCTCTCCTTCAATGATGTTTTCCTGGGTCGTGACGATGCGGACCCGGGTCCCCCGCTGAAAAAGATCGCCGTGAAAGGATACCGTTTCAATGGGAAACATTTCCCGGCACCGCTCCATGACCCGCATCATATCCACCTCGCCGAAGGTCCGGCGGTTCTTCCGGCTTTTGGCGAAGGCGATCCATTTTTCCACCAGCGCCCAGACCACATAGGCCACAATGGCGCAGAAAAGGATCTGCTTCCAGCCTGTTGTCATTATGCTTTCCCACATGGCGAAACACCTGCCTTTCCGTCCTTATGGAGATACTGATAGATCTCCCGCTTGGGCACGCCTCTGTCCTTCGCCACCTGTTTCATGGCTTCCTTCTCGCTCATGCCCTGATCCAGATAGCGGCGCATATGCTCCTCCACGGAAATCTTCGCCCAGCTTTCCGCCTCCGCCTGACGCTGGGCCTCCAGAGAATAGCCCTCATAGACCAGCACAAACTCGCCTTTGGGCGGCTGTCCGTCAAAAGAAGCCCGCACCTGTGCCGCCGTACCCCGGCGAACCTCCTCAAATTTCTTTGTCAGCTCCCGCAGGGCCGCCATCGGCCGTTCTCCGCCGAAAATTTCTTCCAGCTCCGCCAGCGTATCCAGCAGACGGTGAGGGGCTTCATAGAATATCATGGTACGGTGTTCCTTTTCCAGGGCCGCCAGTACGGCACGACGCTCTTTTTTCTCCGCCGGCAGAAAGCCCTCGAACACAAATCGTCTCGTATCCAGCCCCGACAGTACCAGCGCCGTCACTGCCGCCGAAGCGCCGGGAACAACCGTCACGGGAATCCGCGCCTCGTAGCACAGCCGCACCAGATCGGCGCCGGGATCGGAAATGCCGGGCATCCCCGCGTCGCTGACCAGCGCGATGGTCTCTCCCTTTTGGAGACGCTCAATCAGCTGTGGCCCCTTAGCGCCTTTATTATGCTCATGATAGCTAATCATGGGTGTTTTGATTTCAAAATGATTCAACAGCTTCAGTGTATTGCGGGTATCCTCCGCCGCGATCACGTCCGCCTCTTTTAATATCCGCAGCACCCGCAGAGTCATATCTTCCAGATTCCCAATGGGTGTGGCGCACAAATATAATGTTCCAGCCATATTATGCCTGTCCCTCTCCATAATATATGTCGTAAATCTCCTGGGTATACTTTCCCGCCTCTTCGTAGATCACCAGAGGCGCTTCTACTTTAATCATGGGTCTGCCGCCTCGGCCCGCTTCCACCAGTACCATCACCGGCGGCTTGTCCACATAGGAATGGACGAAGCGCAGGCGTTTCGGCTCCAGCCGGTACTGTCTTAAAAGCACCAGAATATCTGTCAGCCGATGGGGGCGATGGACCATGTAAAATCTGCCGCCGGGGCGCAGCACCTTGGCCGCCTGACTGACCACATCCTCCAGCGTACAGAGAATCTCATGCCGGGCGATGGCCTTGGGCCCGGAAGGATTTTGCAGACCGCCGCCCTCGTTCATATAAGGCGGGTTGGAAGTGACCACATCAAACACAGAGCCGCCGAACAATGCCGCCGCTTCCTTGATGTCTCCCTCCACAATATCCACTTTCTCCTCCAGCTCGTTGAGAGCCACACTGCGTCTGGCCATCTCCGCGCTTTCCGTCTGGATCTCCAGCCCCGTAAAATGCTGTCCCGCCGTCCTGCCCTCCAGCAGGATGGGGATGATGCCGGTGCCGGTGCCCAGATCCAGCGCCTTTTCTCCCTTTTTTACCCGGGCAAAGCCGCTGAGGATCACCGCATCCACCCCAAAGCAGAACCGTTTGGGGTCCTGTATGATATGGTAGCCCTTTCGGTGCAGGTCATCCACCCGCTCCCAGGGATTGATCTTTACATCAGTCCTCATATGCCTTCAGTTCCTCCGGTACCGGCTCATGCTTTCTCTTTTTCTTGGATTTGATGACCTTGATCTCATCCACATGGTAAAAAGCGATGGTCGGCGCGTCATTCTCTGTTTTGCGCACCGCCGCCTTCACCTGCTGCATCAGTACATTGGTGGCCAGGATCTCCCCTGTGCCGTCCGGTGTGGAAATAATATCCCCCACATAAGGCAGCTTCCGGTTCAGCTCCTCATAGACCTCTTCCTCATATTTCAGGCAGCACATCAGTCTGCCGCAGATGCCGCTGATCTTAGTAGGATTCAGGGAAAGATTCTGCTCCTTTGCCATCTTGATGGATACTGGCTGAAAATCCCCCAGAAAGGTAGCGCAGCACAGGGCACGGCCGCAGATGCCGATGCCATTGAGCATCTTCGCCTCGTCCCGGACGCCGATCTGCCGCAGCTCAATACGCATACGGAATACCGCCGCCAGTTCCTTTACCAGTTCTCTGAAATCCACTCTGCCGTCAGAGGTAAAATAGAAAATCAGTTTATTTTTATCAAACGTAATCTCCACATCCACCAGCTTCATATCCAGCCCCAGACGAGCGATTTTTTGCAGGCAGATGCGAAAGGCCTCTTCTTCTTTTTTCGCATTGGCCTCCATGGTTTTGGCGTCCTCTTCCGTCGCCGCCCGCAGCACTTTTTTCAAAGGAGGCACAATGCTGTCCTCCGCCACCATGGAATTTCCTTTAATAACCATTCCGTATTCCACGCCTCTGGCCGTTTCCACAATGGCATACTGATCCCGTTCCAGCTTCAGGCCATCGGGATCGAAATAATACATTTTACCGGCTTTTTTAAACCGGATACCTACAACTTCTATCATAATGTCTCGTTCTCCTTTAGTTTCATCAGCATGACTTCCAGAGTCAGCCGAAAATTTCCGTTGGCCGCCAGGGCCCGCCGGGCTTCCTCCACGGCGGCGGCGCCTTTGGCCAGAGCCGCCACAGAGCTTCCGGCGGCGGCAAAAAGTTCTCTCTGCTTATCCTGCTGGATCAGCTTCGATCCGTCCCCCAGCCGTTTCGCCACCAGAACATCCCGATACCACAGACTGATGATATCCAAAAACCGCAGATCGTTTTTGTACACTTCCCATTCTCTGGCCCACAGCAGGACCTCCGACAAAGGCGCGCGGGGCAGCCGTTCCAGCTTGTCCAGAACCTCCTGACGCATGGCGGCAAAGCCCTCTTCCTCCATCAGAGACAGGGCACGGCCGATACTGCCCTGCGCATAGGCCGCCAGCACACCGGCCTTTTCTTGGGGAACCAGCTTCTTCCGGCACAGATAATCGGCCACCGTCTGTTCCGGCAAGGGCCGCAGCTTCAGTACCACCGTCCGGGAAAGCACCGTGGGCAGAAAATTCTCCAGCCGCTGGGCCAGCAGCAAAAACACAGCGTAAGCAGGCGGCTCCTCCAGTGTTTTCAGCAGCGCGTTCTGCGCCTGCACCGTCATGGTATCCGCCTGCTCCACAATATAGATCTTATAAGGATAACGGTACTGCTTCAGCTTTACATCCTCCAGAATCTGCTCCCGGATATCGTCTACCCCCAGCGTTTTTTTGGAGGGCCGTACCGTTACAATGTCCGGATGGCTTCCTACCAGAAACGCCCGGCAGCTGGAGCACTGGCCGCAGGGCTCCGTCTGTTGCGCCTCGCACTCCAGACACATGGCAAAGGTCCGGGCCAGCTGTCGTTTGCCCATGCCTTCCCCGCCCAAAAACAAATAGGCGTGAGAGGTCTTTTTCCGGCGCAGCGCACCCTGTAAATGCGCCACCAGTCCGGCGTTGCCGCAAATTTCCTCAAAGCGGTACATACCAATGCTCCTTCGCCTTAGAATTTATGGAACTGCTCCACATCCAGCACAAATACCGTAGCGCCGCCAACCTTTACCTCGATGGGCGCCAGAATAAATCCGTGCATAGCACCGCAGGAAGAAGGCAGCGTCGCGTACTGGGTTCTGGCCTTGCTGTTTTCTTCAATGATCTTCAGGGCTGTATCCACCTGCTCATCGGGAATCCCCGTCATAATGGTCGTATTGCCGCTTCTCAAAAATCCGCCTCTGGTAGACAGTCTGGTCACCTGGATTTCCGCGTCATTCAGATGGGCGATTACTTCGCCCGCGTCTTCGTCCTGTATAATGGCAATGATAAGTTTCATAAAAATACCTCCTTACCGATCGTTTCGCGTATATTTCTCCCGGAGCGCCCCGTCCAATGTCTGCCGGATCTGAGAAAAGACCTCTTCCACCGGCCGGTCCGCGTCAATGCGCACAATGCGCTCCCGGTTTTCCCCACATAAAACGTCATACCCCTTATATACCTTTTCATGGAAGGCCAGCGCCTCCAGCTCCAGCCGATCCAGTTCGTGACGGTCCTCCCGCCGTTTTCTGGCAATCCCCGCCTCCGGGGACAGATCCAGAAATATGGTCAGATCCGGTTCCAGACCGCCCGTGGCGATACGGTTCACCTCTGCCACCATATCCCCCAATCCTCTGCCATAGGCCTGATAGGCGATACTGGAATCCGTAAAACGGTCCGTCACCACCACAGTGCCTTCCTCCAGCAGGGGCAGAATCTTTTCCTCCACATGCTGGGCACGGCTGGCCGCATACAGAAGCATTTCCGCCCGCGCCGTCATGGCCCTGTTTTCCGGGTCCAGAATCAGCTCCCGTATTTTCTCCGCCACCGCTGTGCCGCCGGGTTCCCTTGTGACTTCCACCCGGGGGCAGCGTTCCCTGAGATATGCCACCATTTTTTCCAGCTGGGTGGATTTGCCGCTGCCGTCGCTGCCTTCTATGGAAATAAAATACCCTTTCATTTTACAACGCATCCTTTTTCCAAAAAAATCGAAATGCCGCCGGAGCGGCCGCAAAACCTTCTTTTTGCAAGTATTATATCATACTCCCCGCCGTTTGGAAAGAAAAACAGCCCCAAAGCCCTGTCCTTCCGGGGAAAACGGGCCATCCTCTCCTGTTTTTTTCCCTTGAATTGTCAAGTTAAATGCAACACCTCTGAATAATAAATCTCATAAGGCGTTCTATACCTTAAACATTTTCTGGGACGTTTGTTCATTTCATCCACTTT
>NZ_JACSNY010000017.1 GCF_016902535.1 Anaerotignum lactatifermentans
AGGAGGGAGCCGCCGAAGGTGAAGCCAGTGACTGGGGTGAAGTCGTAACAAGGTAGCCGTATCGGAAGGTGCGGCTGGATCACCTCCTTTCTATGGAGTATAGGTTGAGTTCATCACTATTCTATTTTGAGTGTTCATGGCGCAGGATTTATCAGCGAAAAATGATTCCGGATAAGGAGTATTTTTTCTTCCTAGCGGAAGAAAAACCATTCCATCATTTTTCATTCGTTTCCTCGCGCATTGCAAAGCAATCGCAGGGTCGGAAACTCATAAACGAAAAATGATTCCAAGTAAATAAGGTATGTTTTTTCTTCCTAACGGAAGAAAAACCGTTCCGTTATTTTTCATAAAATCCCTTGTGCATTGCAAAGCAATTGCATGGGCGGGATTTTATAAACGAAAAATGATTCCGAATAAGGAGTATTTTTTCTTCCTAGCGGAAGAAAAACCATTCCATCATTTTTCATTCGTTTCCTCGCGCATTGCAAAGCAATTGCAGGGTCGGAAACTCATAAACGAAAAATGATTCCGAATAAGGAGTATTTTTTCTTCCTAGCGGAAGAAAAACCATTCCATCATTTTTCATTCGTTTCCTCGTGCATTGCAAAGCAATCGCAGGGTCGGAAACTCATAAACGAAAAATGATTCCATTATATGGGTGGATTCCCGAGTGGCCAAAGGGGGCAGACTGTAAATCTGTTGCGATAGCTTCGAAGGTTCGAATCCTTCTCCGCCCAGTTTTTAAGACAAGCAGAAATGCTTGTCTTTTTTGTTTTGCAGGAGACTTTTCCACAGGAGAAGTCTCTTTTTTGTGGATAAACTGCTCTATCCACAGTCTTTTCCACAGAGGTGTTTCTTTTATCCACAGGAATTTTTCCTTTTCCACAGAAACAGAGCATATATCCACACAATATCCCCAAAAACAGATTGACATACCTAGATGTACAAGGTATAATATACCTAGAGAATCTAAGTATAAAAAGGAGGGATAGCATGGCAATTGATAAAGGCTTGATCGGTGGAAGTACGGTATTGATGCTGCTGTCTTTGCTGGCAGAAAAGGACTGCTACGGCTACGAGATCATCAAGGAAATCAGCGAGCGGAGCCAGAATGTGTTCCAGTTCAAGGAAGGCACACTCTATCCTGTACTCCATCGCATGGAAAACAATGGTCTGGTGAAGTCCTACCGTTCCAAAACGGAAAGCGGCAAGGAACGGAAGTATTACCGCATCACCGGAAAAGGCAAGGAACAGCTGGCAGAGGAGAAAAAGGACTGGAACGCCTTCTGCGGCTCCGTGGAACGCGTCCTAAGGGGGAGTAGTTATGCGGGAGAGATGGGAACAATATTTGAATGAGGTGGTATCCCATGTCCGCTTTCCGTTTGAGCGGGGGAAGATCCGGCAGGAGATAGCGGACCATATAGAGGATCTGTACGAGGATCTGTGCTCCCAGGAGATGGAGGAGGAGCAGGCGGCACAGCTGGCGCTGGAATGGATGGGAGACAGCGAGGAAGTAGGGAAGGCTCTGGATCGGGAGCATCATCCCGTATTGGGCTGGACATGGCTGGTACTGGGGGTTGTGTGTGTCCTGCTGGTTCTGAAAACGGTGTTTGGCATAGTGGATACGGGATGGGGCATCCTCCGAGGGTATCGAGAGGAATTGGAGCCTGCTTCTGAAAGTGCCGTAGTCTATACGATCTATCCTGAGATAGAGAAGCAGCTGTATCACGATAAGCTGATGATTGACAAGATTGTTTATTATGAGGACGGCACTTTGGCAGTAGATTATGCCACATGGCACAATCCGCTGGAAAGAGGGAATTATTGGACGCTGTCCATTCACATGGATGCTTTGGCAGACGGTGAAAAGTACCATCTTGGAGGCGGCGGTTACAAAAACGGCGGATATTACGGAAAAGGGCAGATGCGCCTGCAAGAGGTGCCGGCCGATGCGGATACACTGCTGATTTATGCCGAGGCCGCATCTATGATGGATGGGATGCCTCTGGAGATCTCTCTGACGGAAGGACGGGTGACGGCGAAATGAGAAGAGGAAGACAAACCATTATTTTTTTACTGCTCATCGTCCTTTGCGCCGGGATTTCCTTTTGGCGGCAGGGACTGTATTTTACAGAAGAAGGCGCTTTTCATAGTGTGGAAACAGGTCTGCGCTACGGCCCTTCGGAGGAAATTTTGCTGACCTATGACAGAGAGGACGGCAGTGAGATTATCGTAGGGCGCTGGATGGATGGGCTTTCGGTGGTGCCGGTGGAACGGTATCTGGGCGTGTTCTGGCGGATGCCAAGAGGCACAGTGGTAGAAGGCTATCAAAGTATGCGCTATGACGTGGATGGATTGGTCACAGCGGAAAATTGGATTTTAGGACTGTCACGGCTGCCGGAGGTAACGGAGGTAGATTGTCTGGTAGTGGTATATGACGAAGAAGAACGCAAAGAGGTGATTGCCGCGGATGTGACGATTCCGGTAAACGAAAATGGATTTTTCTGTCAGAAACTGGATCTGGAAGTTGTTGCGTCCACAGACTACGGTTATTCTATCAGCTATCTGGAAGGAAGAACCGCGGATGGAGATGTGGCATTCCGCCATGGAACAGACGAAAGTGGAAACTTTTTCCAAGGCACAGGAGATCGTTTTTCGGAAGTGCGAATCGGCGGAGAAAACGAGACCTGGGTGAGAGTGCAGTAGGAGAAGAGAAACGGAGGAAACGTCATGGAAAGAGAACATTTTGAAAAATACATAAAGGATGTGACTTCCCATGTGCGTTTCCGCTTTGACCGCCGGGGCATTGCCGAGGAACTGCGGGAGCATATGGAGGATTTATACGAGGATCTGCTGTCACAGGGTATCGAAGCGGAACAGGCGGAAGAGCTGGCTCTGGAATGGATGGGAGACAGCGAGGAAGTGGGGAAGGCCTTAGACGCGGAGCACAACCCGGTTCTGGGCTGGATCTGGCTGTTTTGCCGGAGGGCATTGATCCTGATCTTTCTGTTTTTCGGGATACCGGCGCTCTTTGGCGTGAGCTGCACGGCGCTGATGACAGGATATGACGCCGTGGATACCTTTTTTACGGAGTTGTATGCGGAGAATGACGTGGTATATACAGTAGACGTGGATCAAAAGGTGAAAATTGACGATACAGTTTTTTCTGTGAAAAATCTGAAATACCATGAGGACGGCACGATGGAGATTCGGTATTTGTCTTATCGAAGCCCTTTTTGGAGAGGAATGTATAACAGCAGATTTTCTCTCTATGACTGTGAGATCAATAATGGGGCGGAATACGTGAAGGAAGTGGATGACTGGACCGAGGATACCTATCATGTGCAAGGGCTGTATTGGGATATCAGCGCCTATCTGGAGGATTTTCCCGAGGATTCCCAATGGCTGAATATTATCTATGAAAACGGGGAGCGCAGCTTTACCATGGAGATTCCTCTGACACAGAAGGAGGGAGAGGAATGAAAAGAAAAAAACAGATTGTACTGTATCTCCTTCTGATGGCAGTCTGTGTATGGGGGTATCTGTGGCTCCATGATCTGAAATTATCAGCGGAGGCATATTTCCGGGCCAGTGAAAGAATGGACCATGTGGGGCCATGTGAGGAGATTTTGGCGGAATTGGACTGTGGAGATGGAAAATACCTTATGCTGGGCAGAGACGGAGAGAATCTTTATTACTGCATGATGGAGCGCCGCAGAGGAATTTTCTGGACGGGCGCCGGAAGGGAATATTTCACCCGGTCTTATCTGGAGGAGTACGACCAGAAGATCATGGCGAGATATTACTGGACCCATGACTTTCTTTTTGGTATCTGCACAGAGGACGGCGTTGCGGAAGTTTCCTTCCGGCTGGAGGATGGAGAAGAGAATCTTTTGATGGAAGGCACGCTGCCGGTGAGAGAGGACGGTATTTTCTTTGGCGGCAATATCCACGGAACTGTCTCGGAAGAAGCGGTCTATCCGGCGACTTTGATCGCTACGGATAAGGATGGGAATATTGTGGCGGAATATTGAAGAAAACTTCTGTGACAGCCATGTGTTTAAAATCAAATCAGCATCGCCGGAATTCTTTGTGCGCGGCAGGATTCCGGCGGTTTTGCGTTCTTTTGGAGCGGCCGGCAAGGGGAATTTTCCCGCGGGGAAGAAAAGGAAGATAAAAAAATTGAAAAAAAGTGTTGACAAAAGAATCTCTCTTTGGTATTATAAACAAGCCGTCAAACGACGACAGGATAAGCCCGAGTGGCGGAATTGGCAGACGCACAGGACTTAAAATCCTGCGAGGTAAAACTCGTACCGGTTCGATCCCGGTCTCGGGCAGCTTCCTTTTGATGGTGGAAATCTGTATATGCCCAGATAGCTCAGTTGGTAGAGCAGAGGACTGAAAATCCTCGTGTCACTGGTTCGATTCCGGTTCTGGGCACTTTGTGCGCGAGTGGCTCAGTGGTAGAGCATCGCCTTGCCAAGGCGAGGGTCGCGAGTTCGAATCTCGTCTCGCGCTTTCGGAGAGTATCTTCGGATACTCTCCCGGATTTCCAAAAAATAAAACTTGACAGGAGAAAAGAACTTTGATAGAATATTTCTTGTCAGCAAATATGCGCGAGTGGCTCAGTGGTAGAGCATCGCCTTGCCAAGGCGAGGGTCGCGAGTTCGAATCTCGTCTCGCGCTTTGAGAGAGTATCTTCGGATACTCTCTTTTTTGCATATGCGAAAAAAGACGGAGAAAAACATGGCTGCTGCCGTAAAGAAGTCTGTTCCCTGAAAGGGAAAGTGTGATAAAATAAAAACAGTGGAATCATGAACGAAAAAGGAGGGGACTTTATGGAGAAAAGAAGAATGGAAAATATCGGTGCGGAGCCTTCCATGCTGGGCTTTGGCTGTATGCGTTTCTCTACCCTGCCCGATGGGAAGATTAACGAGGCGGAAGCGGAAAAAATGCTGGATTATGCTCTGGCCCATGGGGTGACCTATATTGATACAGCGTATTTTTATCATGATGGCGCCAGCGAGCCTTTTGTAGGGCGGGTGCTGGAGAAATATGACAGGGATTCTTTTTATCTGGCGACAAAAATGCCGACCTGGATTTTAAAAGACGCCGAGGACGCCAAACGGGTATTTCAGGATCAGCTGAATCGTCTTAGAACGGATCACATTGATTTTTATCTGCTCCATACCATGGACCGGAAGAAATGGCAGGGCGTATTGGATCTGGGCATTCTGCCGGTGCTGGAGGAGCTGAAAAAAGAGGGAAAGATCCGTTATCTGGGCTTTTCCTTCCATGATGAATATGAGGTCTTTGAGGAGATCCTTACCTATCGGAAATGGGATTTCTGCCAGATCCAGCTGAATTATATGGACACAGAGGAGCAGGCCGGTATCAAGGGCTATCAGTTGGCGGAAAAACTGGGGGTTCCTATGGTTATCATGGAGCCGGTACGAGGCGGCGCTCTGGCGGGATTTTCGCCGGAAATGAACCAGCGGTTTTATGATCTGGATGAAAAGGCGTCTGTGGCTTCCTACGCGCTGCGGTTCGTGGGCAGTTTGCCCAATGTCAAGGTGATCCTCAGCGGCATGACTACCATGGAGCAGGTGGAGGACAACATCCGCACATTTTCTCCCTTCCGGCCGTTGAACGAGGCGGAGCGGGAGGTTATCGAAACGACAGCGGCGGAATTAAAGGCGCGGATACAGAATGGCTGCACCGGCTGCCGGTACTGTATGCCCTGTCCCCACGGCGTGGATATTCCCAAGAGTTTTAAGATCTGGAATACCTATCATACGTACCGGAAATACGAAAGTGTGCGTTTCCCCTGGGAAGGCATGGAAGAAGAAAAGAAACCCAAAAACTGCGTAGAATGCGGCAAATGTGAGGCGGCTTGTCCCCAGAAGATTTCGATTCGGGCGGATCTGAAACGGGTGCAGGCGGACCTGGACGGCAGAATCTGGGATCAATAAAGGAGAGAGAAAATTGGAGGCATTGGAAAGGGCTAAGGCCGCGCTGGAGAAAGAGGGAGTGACCTTCTCTCTGGCGGGGGCAAAAGGAGAGAGCTGCTGCTCCGCAAAGAAGGGCATCGCGCCCATGATGGAGCTTCTGGCGGAAGATGCGCAGCTGCTGCGGGGAGCGGCTGTGGCGGACCGCGTCATTGGAAAGGCGGCGGCTTTTCTGATGGTTTATGGCGGTGTTCTGGCCGTTTACGGAGAAGTAATGAGTGAACACGCCGCCAAAGTACTGGAGGCGGCGGGAATGGATTTTTCCTATGGCAAACTGGTCCCCTATATCATCAACCGGAACAAAGACGGGATGTGTCCTATGGAGCAGGCAGTTCTCGGCGAAACAGAGCCGGAACGGGCCTATGCTGTTCTGCGGCGCAAAACAGAGGAGGGACGTTAGGATGGTCATTGGCAGCTGTATCGCCGTGTTTCGGGCGGAATGGGTCGGCAGTCTCAAGGAAAAGCGGATGGTTGTCAAAAGTCTGACGGAAAAGACGAGACATAAATTCAATGTTTCCGTGGCGGAAGTGGATACCCAGGACACTCATCAGATCTGTACCATAGGCTTTGCCTGTGTCAGCAACGAAAGCCGCCACGCGGACAGTATGGTGGGAAATATTCTGGATTTTATGGAAAAAAATACAGAAGCGGAGCTGATCTCTGCACAAACAGAGCTGATTTCTTTGTAAATTGGCGAAAAGAACGGTTTTTTTTCCGTTTAATAGTAGATTTTCAAAAAACGGTGTGTTATAATATGCTTTGATTGTGCGGTTTTCAAGGACCGCAGATACAGCTGCGGCGCAGAAATAAGCCGCGGCATACGAAATTTTAAGGAGGAGCTTCATATCATGAACGCAACATTGATCAGCAAAGAAAAAACAGAAGTAAAATTTTCTTTTGAAGTAAGCCCGGAAGTGCTGGAAACAGGTCTGGCTTTTGCTTACAACAAGAACAAAAACCAGATTGCCCTTCCCGGTTTCAGAAAAGGGAAAGTGCCCAGAAAACTTATCGAAGCACAGTATGGCGAAAACTTCTTCTATGAAGACGCCATCAACCATATTTTCCCCGACGAATACATGGCAGCTATCAAAGAGCTGGGTCTGGACGTTGTATCCGCTCCCACGCTGGACGTGGAATACATCGACAAGGCAAAGGGTGTTAAATTCCTGATCGACGTAACTGTAAAACCCGAAGTTACTCTGGGCCAGTATAAAGGTTTGAGCGTAGAAAAGGTGGACGCAGAAGTAAAAGATGAGGATGTTATGGCAGAACTGGAAAGAGTACAGAAACAGAATGCCAGAAACGTGGAAGTAACAGACAGACCTGCACAGATGGGCGACGTTGTTAAAATCGACTATGAAGGCAGCGTAGACGGCGTTCCTTTCGACGGCGGCAAAGCAGAGGACTATTCTCTGGAACTGGGTTCCCATTCCTTCATTGAAGGCTTTGAGGATCAGGTAGCAGGCCACTCCATCGGTGAAAACTTCGATATCAACGTAACTTTCCCCGAAGCATATCACGCACCCGAACTGGCAGGCAAGCCCGCAGTATTCGCAATCTCCCTGAAAGGCATCACAGCAAAGGAACTGCCTGAACTGAACGACGCTTTTGCAGAAGATGTTTCCGAATTCTCCACACTGGATGAATATAAAGCAGACATTCTGGCTAAACTGGCAAAAGAAAAGACAGAAAGAGCAAAACAGCTGCAGGGTGACAAGCTGCTGGACGCTGCTGTTGCAAACTGCACCATGGAAGTACCTCAGGTAATGTACGATAACAAGATCAACAGCATGATGAAGGAATTTGAACAGAATATCATGCAGCAGGGTCTGAGCATGGATATCTACTATCAGTACATGGGCACAACAGAAGAAGCCATGAGAGAAAACTTCAAAGACACCAGCATGAAGAGCGTTGACGCTAGACTGATGCTGGAACAGATCGCGAAGGAAGAAAATCTGACCATCTCTCAGGAAGATCTGGACGCAGAAGTTGTAAAATACGGCGAAAGCTACGGCATCGACGGCAAGACTATGCTGGAAATGATGAGAGAAGAAGACAAAGAAGCACTGAAACAGGATATGCTGGTAAGAGCCGCTATGAAGCTCATCGAAGACACAGCAGTTCTGACAGAACCCGAAAAGTAAGATCGGCAGAAATATCTGCATTGGAAAGAGACAGGCACAGGAAATCTGTGCCTGTTTCATAAATTGAATAAAAAAAGGAGGGATTCAGATGAGTTTGGTACCTATGGTCGTGGAACAGACCAATCGTGGAGAACGTTCCTATGATATTTATTCCAGATTGCTGAAAGACAGAATCATTTTCCTGGGGGAAGAAGTAAATGACGTAACAGCCAGCCTGGTGGTGGCACAGCTGCTGTTTTTGGCTGCGGAGGACCCGGATAAGGATATCAACCTGTATATCAACAGCCCCGGCGGCTCCGTAACGGCGGGCATGGCGATTTATGATACCATGCAGTATATCCGTCCCGATGTTTCCACCATCTGCATTGGCATGGCAGCCAGCATGGGCGCCTTCCTGCTGGCAGGCGGCGCAAAAGGCAAACGCTACGCTCTGCCCAACGCGGAAGTGATGATCCACCAGCCCAGCGGCGGCGCCAGAGGGCAGGCAACGGATATCCAGATCCAGGCGGAAAATATTCTGCGGATCAAAAAGAAAATGAACGAGATCCTGGCGGAAAATACTGGCAGAACCGTAGAGGAAGTTGCCAGAGACACCGAACGGGATAACTTCATGACGGCGGAAGAAGCCAAAGCCTACGGCCTGATCGATGAGGTCATTACAAAGCCCCAGACAAAGGAGTGAGAACGGCATGGCCGGTAAAAATGATGAAACAAACAAGCTGCGTTGTTCCTTCTGCGGAAAAACGCAGGATCAGGTAAAAAAACTGATCGCGGGACCTAATGTATATATTTGTGACGAGTGTATCGACCTTTGCTCCGATATTCTGGACGAGGAATACGAAACACTGGCCAGAGAGGACGAGGTATTTAAGGTGCCGAAGCCCAAGGAGATCAAGGCCACACTGGATCAGTATGTCATTGGGCAGGACAGAGCGAAACAGGCTCTGGCCGTTGCGGTCTACAACCACTATAAACGCATTTATATGGATGCGAAGACAGAGTCTGTGGAACTGCAGAAGAGCAATATCCTGCTGGTAGGACCTACCGGCACCGGCAAGACCCTGCTGGCACAGACACTGGCGAAGGTATTGAATGTTCCCTTTGCCATCGCTGACGCTACCTCTTTGACAGAGGCCGGCTATGTAGGTGAGGACGTAGAGAATATCCTGCTGAAGCTGATTCAGGCAGCGGATTATGATGTGGAACGCGCGGAGCGCGGCATCATTTATATTGATGAAATCGACAAGATCACCAAGAAAAGCGAAAACGTATCTATCACCAGAGACGTCAGCGGCGAAGGCGTACAGCAGGCGCTGCTGAAGATTCTGGAGGGGACTGTGGCAAGTGTGCCTCCTCAGGGCGGCAGAAAGCACCCCCATCAGGAATTTATCCAGATTGATACCACCAATATCCTTTTTATCTGCGGCGGTGCCTTTGGCGGCATCGAAAAGATTATCCAGAATCGTATGGGCCATAAGGTCATCGGCTTTGGCGCGGAGGTTCACAAGAAGGTGGATAAGAGCAACGATGAGCTGCTTCAGAGCATGATGCCTCAGGATCTGCTGAAATACGGCCTGATCCCGGAATTTATCGGGCGTCTGCCTGTGGTTGTGACACTGGATAATCTGGATGAGGAAGCCTTCATCCATATCCTGACAGAGCCGAAAAACGCTTTGACAAAGCAGTATGAATATCTCTTTGAGCTGGATGACGTAATGCTGGAGTTCCGGGAGGACGCTTTGCGGGCCATTGCCCACAAGGCTATGGAACGGGAGACCGGCGCCAGAGGTCTGCGCTCTATTGTAGAGGAATTCATCAATCCTGTGATGTACGAGATCCCCACACAGACCAATGTGGAAAAATGTATTATCACAAAAGATGTCGTGGAAAATAAGGCGGAGCCGGAATATGTTTACAATGAAAACAGAAAGCCCCTGCACCGTCTGCGTCAGAAAAAACAGAATTCTGGCGCCAGCGCATCCTGATAAATAAATGACAAAATATGGAACAGAGGGAACACCGTAAAAAGGGGACCCTCTGTTTTTTTTTAATTTTCGGGGGAGTCGAAAACGGATTGTATACAAGGGCTGGAGCGGTGGTACGCCGGTGGCGGATATTTGCGTTTCATAGAAAGAAAATTGAAAAAACAAGGGAAAAAATCAAAAAAATGTGAAAAAAATCTCAAAATCCTATTGACGTTGGAAAAGCCCGGGGATATAATAAACTCGTACATGAGAGAGGGACAATTAAGAACGATTGTCCGTGTTATAAAAACAAACAGGAGTGATTATTTATGTTGACAATGGAAATGCTGCAGGACGCAAAAAAGGTACTGGACGGCGTAGCTAGAAAGACACCCGTATTCCAGTCCACATACATCAACCCCGAAGCTGATGTATACATCAAATGTGAAAACATGCAGGTAACTGGTTCCTTCAAACTGAGAGGCGCTTACTTCAAAACAGCTAGCCTGACAGATGAAGAAGCAAAAAAAGGCGTTATCGCTTGCTCCGCTGGTAACCACGCACAGGGCGTAGCACTGGCTGCTCAGAAAAAAGGTATCCCCGCTGTAATCTGCATGCCTGAATCCGCACCCATGGCTAAAGTAGAAGCTACAAAGAGCTATGGCGCAGAAGTAGTTCTGGTTCCCGGCGTATATGATGACGCTGCTGCAAAGGCAACTCAGCTGCAGCAGGAAAAAGGCTACACATTCCTGCATCCTTTCAACGATGAATATGTAATGGCAGGCCAGGGTACAGTTGGTCTGGAAATCATGGAACAGGTAAAAGACGCAGAAGTTGTTCTGTGCCCCATCGGCGGCGGCGGCCTGATCAGCGGCGTTGCTTTCGCTGTAAAACAGATCAACCCTAACTGCAAAGTATATGGTGTACAGGCAGCAGGCGCTCCTTCCATGCTGAACGCTCTGAACGTTGGTACAACAGCTGCTCTGCCTTCCGTAAGCACAATGGCTGACGGTATCGCAGTAAAACAGCCCGGCGACCTGACATTCGCTATGTGCCAGAAATATGTTGACGGCGTTGTAACAGTAACAGAAGACGAAATCGCTTCCGCAATCCTGAAACTGATCGAAAAACACAAAATGGTAGCAGAAGGCGCTGGCGCAGTTTCCGTAGCAGCTGCTATGTACAACAAAGTAGACATCAAAGGCAAAAAAGCAGTTTGCATCATCTCCGGCGGTAACGTTGACGTAAACGTTCTGGACCGTATCATTGACAAGGCTCTGCAGGCAAACGGCAGAATCACAAAACTGTCTGTAATGGTTATGGATAAACCCGGCCAGCTGACACAGCTGCTGACAGCAATCGCTGAAACAGGCGCAAACATCTTCACAGTAAACCACGATCGTATGGTACAGGATATCGCGGTAAGCACATGTATCGTAGACATCGTTGCTGAAACAAGAAATCAGGAACACAGCGATGAAATGATCGCTGCCATCAAAGCAAAAGGCTTTGAAGTACTGTAATTCTCATTGACAACATTCGCTCTTACAGGAACATTCCTCTTTTGAGGAATGTTCTTTTTTTGCCAAAAACTCCTTGTTCAGAGAAAGGGAAGAGGATATAATGAAGCATAAGCCTTGTCTGAGAGGACGAAGGGAAAAGAACGAAGAAAAAGAGATGGGGGAGAAGGAAGAATGGAGAAGGAAGGAAGCAAAGAGAAGGGGATTCTGCTGACACTGGCCGGCGGTATTTGCTGGGGGATCTCCGGATGCTTTGGGCAGTATCTTTTTCAGCAGAAGGACGTGACTTCCAACTGGCTGGTTTCTGTGCGGCTGCTGGTGGCTGGGATTTTGCTGCTGGCCATCGGCAGATGGCGTATGGGGAAAGATTTGAATGCTTTTTTTCATGACAGGAAGGACCTTCGGAAGGTGCTGATTTTTTCTGTCTTTGGGATGCTGTTCTGTCAGTATTTCTATTTTTCCGCCGTGGAATATTCCAACGCGGGAACAGCTACGGTGCTGCAATCTTTAGCGCCCTTTGTTATATTGGCCATTGTATGTATCCGCGGGCTGCGGCTGCCCAAAGGAAGGGAGGTCATTGCGGTATTTGCGGCGGTCAGCGGTGTGTTTTTGCTGAGTACTCATGGAAATATCCACAATATGATGCTGACAGAGCAGGCACTGTTTTTTGGTCTGGCTTCCGCCGCCGGTGCGGCGGCTTATAATTTGCTGTCGGCGGAGATGCTGAGCAAATACGGCGTGTATCCCGTGGTGGGCTATGGTATGCTCTTTGGCGGCATCGTCCTGACCGTGATCGTATGGCCGTGGCGTTATGGCCTGATCTGGGACAGCGGGACGATCATCGCCCTGTTTGGTGTAATTGTCATAGGGACAGCGGTGGCGTTTTCTCTGTATCTGAAGGGTGTCAGCATGGTAGGCCCCTTTATGGGTAGTCTGCTGGGCATGGTGGAGCCGGTGACGGCCATTGTGGTATCGTTCCTGTTTTTGGATACCAAGTTCCAGTGGATTGATCTGGTGGGATTTGTATTGATTTTAGGCACGGTGCTGCTGATGTCACTGCGCTCTCCCGGCAGAGAAGCAACGAAAAAATCGTAAAAAAGCGTTTGGAATTTGGAAAAGGCGGTATTCTCTTTTGAGAGAAACACCGCCTTTTTATGTCTAAATCATACTTCTGATTTCAAAAAGAAGGATTTGCTGTCTTTGGCCCGCATCACAGCCAGAATGCCGTCCAGATGGTCATATTCATGCTGCAAAAGCTCGGAAAGATCTCCCTCCAAAGCCATTTGGCAGGGGGTTTTCTCTAAATCCGTGTAATGGATGATGCAGCGGCGGTGACGGGAGACCCGCACCAGCAGTTCCGGAAAGGACATGCAGTCGTCCATGACATCCATCATTTCCTCGTCGGGAAATTCCAACGAAGGATTGATGAAAACCGTAGGGGTATCAATGAACATATACAGCAGACGCAGAGGCACACCAATCTGCGGCGCGGCAATGGCCCGTCCGGCGCCGTATTTTTTGCGGAAGGCCAGCAGCGTATCGTGGAGATCTTCCACAATGGCCGGCAGGTCTTTCCAGTCCGCGTCGGTGACAGGACGGCTGGTTTCGTAAAGGGCGGGATTGCCCAGAAGCAGTATTTTTCTTTCCATAAATAAACACCTCCGTCTTTATTATACGCCGCCGTCGGGAGGCAGGACAAGCCTTCTTTTTTGTGGGGGCTTGCCCTTTTTGGCGGCCTACATTATAATGGATACAGCATGGAAAAAGGAAGGAAGTATGGAATGATCGCATATATCAAGGGAACACTGGAAGCAAAGGGAAACGGCTTCGTCATTGTGGAGAGCGGCGGGATCGGCTACCGCATTTTTATGTCGCCTACGGCATTGACCCAAATGCCCGCCTCCGGAGAGACGGTAAAGGTCTATACCTATATGAACGTCAAAGAGGACGGCATCTCTTTGTACGGGTTTTCTTCTTTGGAGGAGCAGGAGCTGTTCCTGCGGCTCATTACCGTATCCGGTGTGGGGCCCAAAGGGGCACTGGCCTTTCTTTCCCAGCTGCGTCCCCAGGAGATCATTCTGGCCATTCTTTCCGATGATGTGAAAACATTGTCCAAGGCGCCGGGCGTAGGCAGAAAGACAGCCCAGCGGGTGATTCTGGAACTGAAGGATAAATTCCAGACGGCGGAAGCAGTGGCATGGGAAATAGAAGAACAGGCGGCGCCCACTTCTGCCGGGGCGAAATTTGAGGCCATAGACGCGCTGACGGCATTGGGATACAGCCGCAGCGAGGCGGCCGGGGCCGTCAACGCTGTTGCGGCGGAGGAGATGACCACGGAAGAAATTCTGAAGGCGGCATTGAAAAAGATGGTAAGATTTTAAGATAGCAGGTGTTGGAAGTTGGAGAAGAAAAGAATTATAACGGCGGGATTCCGGGAGGAGGATCTGGAGCTGGAGCCGAAGCTGCGGCCGGACCGTCTGGAAAATTACATCGGGCAGGAGGGCATCAAGGAAAACCTGCGGGTATTCATGGAGGCGGCAAAGCAGCGGGGCGAGACGCTGGATCATGTGCTGCTTTACGGCCCGCCGGGACTGGGTAAGACCACCCTGTCCAATATCATCGCCCAGGAAATGGGCGTGCAGATCAAAACCACCTCCGGCCCTGCCATTGAACGGCCGGGAGATATGGCGGCGGTGCTGAACAGTCTGAATGAGGGGGATGTGCTCTTTATTGACGAGATCCACCGTCTGAACCGCATGATCGAAGAGATCCTGTATCCCGCCATGGAGGACTTTGTCATTGATATTATGATCGGGAAAGGGCCGGGGGCCCGTTCTGTGCGGCTGGATCTGCCAAAGTTTACCCTCATCGGGGCGACTACCCGCATAGGACTGCTGACGGCGCCTCTGCGGGACCGCTTTGGCGTGGTCCATCGTCTGGAGCCCTATTCCGTAGAGGATTTGAAAAAAATATTATATCGTTCGGCCCAGGTATTGCAGGTAGAGCTGGAGGAAGAAGGAGCGGAAGAAATCGCCAGACGTTCCAGAGGCACTCCCAGAATCGCCAATCGTCTGCTGCGGCGGGTGCGGGATTTCGCACAGGTGAAGTATGACGGCAGGATTACGGCGGAGGTGGCACGGTTCGCTCTGGATCTGCTGGAAGTGGATAAAATGGGGCTGGACTATATCGACAGAAAAATGCTCATGGCCATGATCGAGAAATTTTCCGGCAGGCCTGTGGGTCTGGATACTCTGGCGGCCTCTATCAATGAGGAGCCGGAGACCATAGAGGATGTATATGAGCCGTATTTGCTGCAGCTGGGGTATATCCAGCGCACACCAAGGGGCAGAGTGGTAACGGCAAGAGGATATGCTCATTTCGGATTGCCCTACCCGGGAGAAGGAAAAGGAGGAACAGCATGAAACTGACATTGGAAGAATTGATTGAGGATGTAAAAAACGAGCTGCTTTGCTACGAGGATGCCGAGGAAACGGCACAGCGCTGGGAAGAGGAGTTCCGGGCCTGGGCCGAGGAACAGCAGGGCAAAAACAAGGACCTGAGCGTGGAAGGCGACCGCGTGATGTTCCGCATCAAGGACGAGGAAGAGGTTTTTGAGATTGCCGATTCCTATATGGATGCCCTGGAAGAAGGCAGTGTAAAAAAATACTGGGAAAAATTCTGACAAAAAAAGGTGTTTCCGCTCCTCAAGGGGAGTGGGAAACACCTTTTTGTTTATTCCGTAATATAGTAAGTAGCCGCCATACGGGCCGCTTCCGTTTCGCCGCAGAAACAGACGATTTCCAGCCGCAGACGGCCTTTTTTCCGCTGCTGCCAGCTTTGGCGCAGGGCGTCTTTGGCCGCTTCGTCCGTACAGCGGCATTCCGCCCGGAAATCCGAAAGAATGGGCGCAAGATAGCGGATCTGGCTGCTCTGGACAACGATTTTCCCCTCCGGGTATTCCTCCCGAAAGTTGGCGTACATCATGGCCCAGCCGCAGACGGTCATAAGGCAGGAAATACTGCCTCCAAAGCCTGTATGCTTATCGTTCCGATTGGGCTCCAGAGGAACGGCCAGAGAGATGAATTCCGTTGTAAAAGAGAGTGTTTGTATCTCCATAGCCTTTGTTAAAGGGATCTCACGGTATAAAAAGTCAGTAAATTCCTGTGGTGTCATGTTTCCTGCTCCTTTTCTTCCTGTATTTTGTGGAGTTCCTCCCAGAAGGCGGCAGCATCCATTTTTTTCAGGTCCCGGTAATAGGGCCGGTCCTTGTAATCATAACGGCAGAGAGAGGCGTATTTGCAGTAAGTACAGGGCGTCTGATCCTTTTTCCGGTAGGGGGAAGGGGTGATGACGCCTTCTTTCATCTGCTCCCCGATCTTTGCCGCCTGCTGGACCACAAAATCCATCAGCAGATAATAATCCTGTTCCTCCGCCACATAGGAAGCGGCGGAAGGAGTGCCCCCCTTATTATATTTCAAGGGGATAATGGAGGAAGCCCCGGACAAAGGCGCGCCGGTCTTGGTGTCAAAAAGAGACAGATCCATGGCGCGGATGACTTCCTCCCGGTTCAAAATCAGACCGGACATCTGCATTTTTTCATACAGCTGATTCTGGATTTCTTCGGCGGTCATTTCTGTGGTGACGGCCAAAGTGGGGTCTGTGACCCGGAAATAGAAAACGCCGCCGGGGCGGTAGGCGAAACCATCGCCGCCCTGGGTCTTTAAAAAGGCGTCCAGATAGATCAGCAGCTGCATCTGTAAGCCATAATAAATATCCTGGAAATGGAAGGTCTTGCTGCCGGATTTATAGTCAATGATCTTTACATACCGTTTTCCGTCAGCGTCCAGCAGGTCCACCCGGTCGATCTTTCCCCGAAGGATGAGGCGGCTGCCGTCAGCCATGGAGATCACAATGGGCGGGAGAGATTCCTTCTGCCCAAAGCCCAGCTCAAAGGCTGTGGGAACGAAAAGGCCGCTTTGAATATGCTGGGCCAGCGTCCAGGCCGCCCGGAAGGAGATCCGTTTCAGCCGGCGGATCAGATACCGGTTGGCGGCGGAATCTAGCAGAATTTCACTGCCCAGCAGAGGAGCAGCCTGTTCCACAGCGGCAAAAACGCGGCGCTGGGTCTCCTCTTTGGTCAGGCTTTGCCAGGAAAGGCCTTCGTCTGCCAGTCCGGCGGCAAAGGTCTCCAGTACGCCGTGGAAGAGAACGCCCAGATCCGGCGTCCGCAGCTGATAAAGTTTCCGTTCCTCCGCTTTCAGGCCATATTCGGCGAAATAGGAGAAGGGACAGGCGGCAAATCGTTCCAGCCTGGAAACGCTGGAAAGGATATTCTTGCCAAAAAGGGATTTTGTGACCTTAGGCGAGAGCTTTTCCTGACGGATGTCGGCGGTCAGGCCTTCCAGCAGCAGGTCTTTTCGTTCCCGCCACTGGGGCGTTTCACAAAAGTAGCTGTAAATATCCTGCCAGAGAGGAGACATACCCTCCTGTTTCGCCAGCTGTTCTCCCAGCCCGTGAAAGCAGGCGGTGGGGGACAGATTTTCCACAGCAAAAGCGTCCGGCTGTTCCGCCCTGAGGGTGGGGTACATCCGCAGAAGACGGTCCGCCAGAGAGGAAGGAAAAAGGGAATTTCCTTCCGTATCGCCGCAGGCATAGGTCAGGTACAATGCTTCGGAGGGCTTGGTCAGTCCGCGGTAAATGAGGAACTGTTCTTCATAAAGCCGTCGTTTCCCGTCGGGAGCCAGCTCCATGCCTTTTTGGGCCAGAGCTTCCCGTTCCGCCTCCGTAAAAATACCCTGGGGGGCGGCGGGAGAAGGCAGGACACCCTCATTGACCCCCAGCACAAAAAGTACACGGATTTCCGGCAGACGGCTTCGTTCCAGATCTCCGGCCACAAGAGTATCGGCGGAAGGGGGAATCATGCCTAAAGTGCTTTGTTCCAGCCCCGCCAGAAGAATCTTTGAAAATTCCTCCAGCGAAACATCTTCCTCCCCCAGAATTTCCACAGCTTTTTCCAGCACTTGCAGAAAGATCTGAAGAATCTGGCGGTGTTCCTCCGCCCGCTGGGGATTGCCCTTTTCCCGTTCCTGTTCCATCCACTGGGAAAGCTGTTCCCGAACAGGAAGCTCCTCCAGCATCAGCCGCAGGCTTTGGGCGAACTCTTTCAGGGGATAGGTCTTTCCCTTCTGAAAACGGAAAAAGTGGGAGAAGGGAGCCAGCACCTTTTCCTTCAGTTGGTTCATGGCGTCGCAGGCCTCCTCCTCGCCCGGAGCAAAGCCCCATTCCCAACGGGCTTTCCGCCATTTGTAGCTTTTGATGCCGTAGGCCAGAACATAATTTTCCAGAAGGTCTGTTTCCTCCTGTGTGATGCCTGTCAGGCCGGATTTCAGATAGGAGAAAATACCCTCATAGCCGAAATCATATCCCAGAGCATCCAGAAGGCCTCGCAGCAGGGCCAGCAGAGGATGGGCGGAAATATCCCGCCTTGTATCAATAAAGCAGGGGATGCCGTATTCCGGCAGGATGCCCCGCAGACTGCTTTCGTAAAGAGGCATGGCGTTGGTGACGATGGCCATATCCCGGTATCGCAGACCCTTTTCCCGCACCAGGCGGTTGATCTGGGCGGCGGCATACTGTACCTCCTCACTGCGGGTAGGGCAGGCGCAAAGATGGATGCCCTCATGATCCGGTGATTTTCTGCCGGAAACAAAGAAATAATTTTCCTCCAGAAAGCGAAGAGAGTCTGTTTTCGCCCGGAAATTCTGTCTGAAAAACAGGGGGCGTTCCAGAATGGTATGTGTCTCTTCCGCCAAAGAAATGAGGCTTTTTTTCGTGCGCCACGGCTCATAAAAGGCGGCATGAGGGGGCAGGAAGGGGACATAATAGACTCGTTCCGGCAAGGGCAGGGTAATGGTGACCCGTTTCGCCAGCCGCAGAAGCTGGGCGATGACATGGTATTCCTGAGGGGTAAAGCCATAGAACCCATCCAGCCAGACCTCTGTATCCGCCCAGGGCTGGGACTGTTCCAGTGTCTGGGAAAGTAGTGTCAGGGTTTCATCGCCGGAAAGGTAGTCCCGGTGTAGGAACTCCTGATAGGATTGGAAGATATGGGCCAGATCATGGAGCTTTCCGCGGGCAGGCAGGGAAAGTTCTTCGTCCTCCGCCATCTGGGCCAGCAGTTCCGGGGTGACGCCATAGCGGAAAAACTCCGTAATGGTCATGCCAAGCTGCTGCGCAAAGCCCTGTTTGTCCGTCATATGGCGGAAATAAGTCATTTCTTCCCGGAGGGAAAGCAGTACCTTTACCAGTGCCATTTGTTTTCCGGTATCGCCTAAAAGCACACGGCTGCCGCCGTTTTTGGAAAGAATCTGATAGGCCAGACGGCCGAAACTGAGGACTTCCGCCGTCAGGATGCCGCGGCGTTTGGTCATGGCGGTCAGATCCCGTTCTGCCTGGGAGGTGAACTGCTCCGGCACAATATAAAGCTGGCGGCCCGTATGGGCGGCCTGAGCGCGGATGATTTCTTCCATACAGTATTTTGTTTTTCCTGTGCCGGCGGCGCCGGCCAGAATCCGCAGGGGCATAGCCACTCCTCCTTTCTCATTATGTTTATGATACAAAAGGCGGCGTCTTTTTGCAAGAGGAAGGCCCAAGGCATAAAAAAAAGGAAAAAGGCATAAGGTATGGTAACGATAGTTTTCGGAAGGAGAAGGAAGGGTGCGTCATACAAAATTTGTGGTGGTAAAAATGAGAGAACTGCTGAAAACGGCGGTGTTCGCCGTGCTGGGCGTGGTGATTCTGGCGGGGCTGATTACATTTTTCCTGCGGATGGGCAGCGGCGAGGAAAGCGCCGGACTTTACCGGGACGGCAGCTATGAGGCAGCTCTGGAGACGGGAAGTGTGGACGCTGTGGTCTGCGTCCAGATCGAGAAGGGCAAGGTGAAAGATGTGACCTTAAAAGAAACGTCGGAGGCCCTGACGGTGATGTATCCGCTGGTGGAAACGGCAGTGGAGGAAGTCCGGCAGGAGGTAAAAGGAAAAGCGCCGGACCTGGAAGATACAGCCCAGTGGGATACATATTCCCAGCAGACGGTATGGGAGGCTGTGGCGCAGTGTCTTTCGGAGGCCAGAACAAAATAGCGGGGGAAGAAGGATGGTGGAAACACCATCTTTTTCTAATGGGAAAAAGACGGCAGAGGGGAAAAATGACGAAAAATGTTGATGAACGGGGGAAAATCCCGTATAATAATAAGTTGATAAACAGACAGAATATCCCTTTGGGGAAGAAACAGGGAGCAGGAGAATGATACAGATCAATCCCAGAGAGATCGCGGCGGAGGCCATGGTGCAGATCATGGCGGAGGGGGCCTATAATAATGGCGCTCTGCGCAGGCTTTTGCGTCAGAACGGGGCCATGTCCAGACAGGATCGAGCCTTTGTGACGGAGGTCGTCAACGGAACGCTGCGCAATCTTTACTATGTAGACTATATTTTGAATACCATTTCCAAGGTACGGACGGAAAAAATGAAGCCGTGGATTCTGGCGGTGCTGCGGACGGCCCTTTACCAGATGTATTTCATGCATACCCCTGACGCGGCGGCCTGCAACGAGGCCGTAAAGCTGGCTGGAGAGCGGGGATACGCCAAGCTGGGTGGCTTTGTCAACGGCGTACTGCGTTCCGCCGGGCGGCAGAAGGGGCAGATTGCTCTGCCGGAAAAGGGAACGGCGGAATATCTGCATGTGTACTATTCCCATCCCCTTTGGCTGGTGAAAATGTGGATGGCTTATTACGGTTATAAATTTACGGAAGCATTGTGCCGGGCCGACAATAAGGCGCCGGATGTGACCATTCGGGTCAATACCTTGAAAACAGACAGAGAAGGCCTGAAAAAAGCGCTGGAGGAAAGGGGCGTTCAGGTGACGTTGGGAAAAATGCCCCATGCCCTGCATTTAAGCGGTACGGCGGATCTGGGACGGATGGATCTGTTTCTGGAGGGCATGTTCCACGTGCAGGACGAAAGCTCTCAGGCGGCTGCCGCTTTGCTGGCACCGAAAAAAGGGGAGCGTGTGCTGGATCTTTGTGCCGCACCCGGTGGAAAGAGCTTTACCATGGCCCAGGATATGGAAAATGACGGCCTGATTGTGGCGAGAGATATTTATGAGCATAAGATCGAATTGATCCGGCAGGGGGCTCAGCGTCTGGGCATCGAAAACATTACGGCCCAGCAGAGGGATGCCGCCCTGTGGGACGAGGACAGCGCGGCGGCTTTTGACCGTGTGCTGGTGGATGCGCCCTGCTCCGGGCTGGGACTGCTGCGGAAAAAACCGGATATCCGGCTGAAAAAAGACGGACAGGAGATTGACCAGCTCATTGGGATACAGCGGCAGATTCTGGATACGGCGGCGGGATATGTAAAGCCCGGCGGCGTTATGGTATACAGTACCTGCACTTTGAGCAGGAAAGAAAACGAGAAAAATGTGCAGTGGTTTTTGGAGAAACATCCGGAGTTTTCCGGTGAGGTGGCAGCGCCTTTTCTGCCGGAAAGCATGACGACGGAGAAGGACAGCTGTATGGTGACGCTGTTTCCTCAGATACAGGGGACAGACGGGTTCTTTATGGCCCGGCTGGTAAAGAAAGGATCGTGAAGCATGGAGAAACAGGATATCAAGTCCATGACGCTGGGGGAACTGCAGGCGCTCATGGCACAGATGGGAGAGGCAAAGTTCCGTGCAAAGCAGATCTTTGGCTGGCTCCATGAAAAACAGGTCTCCTCTTTTTCTGAGATGACCAATCTTTCTCAGGCATTGCGGACAAAGCTGGAGGCGGAGACGAAGATCGGCGGCGTGACCATGGTGGAGCGGCTTCTTTCCAGAGAGGATGGCACCAGAAAGTATCTGTTTGCCCTGGAAAACGGCTCTGTCATCGAAAGCGTGCTGATGCAGTATGATTATGGCAATACGGTCTGTGTTTCCACCCAGGCGGGCTGCCGTATGGGCTGCCGGTTCTGTGCCTCTACGCTGGACGGGGTGGAACGAAGTCTGACGGCATCGGAAATGCTTTCTCAGGTTTATGAGATACAGAAGGATCTGGGACGGCGGATCTCAGGCGTTGTGCTCATGGGCAGCGGAGAGCCTTTGGATAATTATGAAAACGTTTTGCGTTTTCTCCGTCTGTTAAACGATCCTTCGGGGCAGAATATGGGACAGAGACATATGACGTTGTCTACCTGCGGACTCATTGACAAAATTTATGATCTGGCGGAGGAAAATTTGCAGATTACGCTGGCGGTTTCCCTTCACGCGCCCAATGACGAGATCCGGCGGCAGATCATGCCGGTGGCAAAGGCCAATCCCATGGACCGGCTGCTAAAGGCCTGTGTGGATTACGCCAACCATACCAAACGGCGGATTACCTTTGAATACGCTTTGATTCAGGGAGTTAATGACAGTGACGCCTGTGCCAGAGAATTGGGGGCAAAGCTCCATGGTACGCTCTGCCATGTGAATCTGATTCCCATGAATCCGGTAAAGGAACGGGATTTTACCAAAAGCTCGGCGGCGCAGGTACAGCGTTTCGCCCAGCTGGTACAGCAAAGCGGTGTGGAAACCACCATCCGCAGGAGACTGGGCAGCGATATTGATGCAGCCTGTGGTCAGCTGCGGCGGAAATATATGCAGAAATAAGAATCTGTTTTCATAGGGCTTTGGAGAGAAGCAGGAGGTGGAGAAAATGAAGGCAGTCGGGATCACCGACATCGGCAGGTGTCGGAAAAATAACGAAGACGCTTATTATGTGGCGGAAGAAGGCGCACCTATGGAGCATCTGTATCTTGTGGCAGACGGCATGGGCGGCTGTAACGCGGGAGAAGTAGCCAGCAGCGGCGCCATCCGGGCATTTTTGCGATATGTGGAAGAACATCGGGAAGAAGGTATGGAGATCCCTGATTTGATCGCCGGCGGATTTCAGGCGGCCAATCAGGATGTGTTCCGGCAATCTAATTCCGCCAGTGAGTTTGCGGAAATGGGAACGACCATGGTGGCGGCAGTCATCAAAGAGGACAGAGTGTATATCGCTTATGTGGGAGACAGCCGGGCCTACCTGATGCGCCAGGGAAGTCTGGAGGCGGTGACCACAGACCATTCCTACGTAATGGAACTGGTAAAAATGGGTACGATTACAAAAGAGGAAGCGGCAAAACATCCCAAACGCAATATCATTACCCGTGCCGTGGGCATTAAGGATACGGTGGAGATCGACACCGTGCTGGAGGATGTGCAGGCGGGAGATATGCTCCTGCTGTGTACGGACGGCCTTTCCGGCATGCTGCGGGACGAGGAGATGGAGGCTGTGCTGCGGGCGGAACTGCCTTTGGAGAAAAAGGCGCAGAAGCTGGTGGCGCTGGCCAATGAACACGGCGGGTATGACAATATATCCCTGGTTTTGATCGAGATATAGGAGGGAGAAAATTAAATGTTATTGAATCCTGGTTCTGTCCTTGGCGGCAGATATGAAATTATAGAAAAGATCGGCTCCGGCGGCATGGCGGTGGTTTATCGCGGGAAGGATAAAAAACTGGACCGTTTCGTCACCATCAAGGTGCTGCGGGAGGAATACATCGGGGATGAGGAATTTATTGAGCGGTTCCAGTCGGAAGCCTGTTCCGCCGCCAGACTGTCTCATCCCAATATCGTCAGAGTGTATGATGTTGGCGAAGACGGGGACATCAATTTTATTGTAATGGAGTATATCCATGGAGATACGCTGAAAACAGCCATTCGCAAGAAGGCGCCCTTTGATTCCCGTTCTACCATCAATGTGGCCATTCAGATTGCTTCGGCGCTGTCTCAGGCTCATAAGGCCCATATCGTACATAGAGACATCAAGCCCCAGAATATTCTGGTGGGCACCGATGGCGTGGTAAAGGTAACGGATTTCGGTATTGCCAGAGCGGCCCGCGCTACCACCATGACCACAACGGCCAACGCGGCTGGCTCTGTGCATTATTTTTCTCCGGAACAGGCCAGAGGCGGCTATGTGGATGAAAAGAGCGATATTTACTCTCTGGGCATTACCATGTTTGAAATGATTACCGGGGTGCTTCCGTTCCAGGGAAATAACTCCGTTGCCATCGCGTTAAAGCATATCAACGAGGAGCTGCCGGATATCCGTCAGTACAATCCCAACTGCTACGCTTCTTTGGAAGGCATTATCAAAAAGGCGACCATGAAAAAGGCTGATGAAAGATACGCCAACATTGATCTGATGCTGGCGGACCTGATCCGGGCCAGAACAGATACATCCGCCTTTGTTCAGTCCGAGGAAAAGCCCTCGGCGGCGGAAGAAGCCGTAAAGGCGGCGGCGCCTGCGGCAGGTATCCGTATGTCCAAACGGGCGGAGGCGGCCATGGAACTGCGGGCGGCCCAGGAAAAAATGGAAGCGGAACGGGCGGAAAACGCCAGAAAAGCCAAAGAAGAACTGCCTGCGGAGGAAGAGGCTACCAGAAAAACCGATGCCAGAGAGCTGGAATATATCCGGGGCAAACGGACGGAGGCGGAAGAGCCTGCCGCCGTTAAGGAGCCTCTGGTCAGCTTTGAGAAATACGGCAAAAAGCTGAAGATTTCCAAAGACGACAATTACGAAGGGGAATATATGGCGGCAGAAGAAGTCAAGGCTAGCAAGCGTCCGGAGAAAAAGCGGCGCAACCCCAGAAAAGAAGAGGATTATGACAACGAGAGAGACCGCAAGGCGGAACGGAAGGTCATTGCCGCCGCCATTGTGACTGCTATTGTCATTATTGCCATCATCAGCGCCGTGGGCCTGCGGGCACTGGGCGGCATCGGCGGCATTGGCGCCGGAGAAAAGAATATCGAGACACCGGTATTTATTGGTATGACCTATGAGGAAGCCGTTACAGAGGCGGAACGCCTGGGCATCACACTGGTGAAGGAAGGCGAGGAATACAGCAGCTATTACGATGCCGGATTGGTTACATGGCAGTCTGTCAACGACGGAACCATGGTGGCGAAAAACGCCAAGGTAGGCGTAAAAGTCAGTCTGGGACTGAGCAGTGAGGAAATGCCGGACGTAGTGGGCAAGGACGAACAGAAGGCCAGAGAGGCTATTATCTCCCTGATAGGTACCGCGCCCATTATCGAATATGAAGAAAATGAGGATGTAAAGCCCAATACGGTTATTTCTCAGAATCCGGATGAGGGCGAGAAGATCGACGCCCATACCAGAATCACGCTGGTGGTAAGCAAAGGCGGCGAAGGTGATGATGTGATCGTGCCCAATGTACAGGGTTCCACCGAGGATCAGGCCAGACGGGAACTGGAAGCTGTGGGCCTGACAGTGGGCAATGTTTCCAGAATTGAGAGCAGCACGGTGGCGGAAGGTCTGGTCATTACCCAGACATTGACACCGAATACAGAGGTTGCCAGCGGCAGTGTTGTAAATCTGGTAGTTAGCAGCGGCGCGCCCGCCTCCAGCGAGCCTTCCGGCAGCGGAAGCGGCAGTGGCAGCGGCAGCGGTACGACAGAAGCCACCAGCAGCACGAAATACTATACATTGGAAGCGCCTGCCGGCGCCGGAGATGTGGTTCAGGTGCGTGTTGTGAAAACAGACATGGACGGAACTTCCGTTGTAGAGGAAGGCGCGAAGAACCTTTCCGACTTCCCTTACAGTATTGCGGTTATGGGCAGAGGCAGCGGCACGGTGACCTATTACGCGGACGGCGTACAGCAGTGGTCCGTAGCTGTTGAGTTTTAAATCATTGGAATCAGGTGAATGAATGACACATAAAGGCGTAATTTTAAAGGGCATCGGCGGTTTTTACTACGTGGATACGGAAAACGGCGTTTACGAGTGCAGAGCCAGAGGCATTTTCCGCAAGGAGGGCATCCGTCCTACCGTTGGAGATGATGTAGAAATTTCGGTGCTGGATGAAAAAAATAAAAAAGGCAGTCTGGATGTGATTTTTCCCAGAAGGAACGAGCTGATCCGTCCCAGAGTAGCCAATGTGGATCAGGCGGTCATTGTGTTTGCCGCCAAAAGTCCCAATATGAATCTGGATCTTCTGGATCGTTTTCTGGTGCTGGCGGAGGAGCAGGAGCTGGAGATCGTTCTGGTCATCAATAAGATCGACCGGGATAAGCAGGGACGATATGAGGAGGCGGCGGTGCTGTACCGGGCCGCCGGCTATCCTGTGGTTTGTACCAGTGCGGAAAAGGGAATCGGCATAGAAGAACTGCGGGAAGTTTTAAAAAATAAGATTTCTGTATTTGCCGGGCCATCCGGGGTAGGAAAAAGCAGTCTCATCAACAGCGCTTTTCCCGGATTGTCCCTGAATACAGGAGAAATCAGCGAGAAGATACAAAGAGGGCGCCATACCACCCGCCATGCGGAGCTGATTCAGGTGTCGGAGCAGAGTTATATTGTAGACTCTCCGGGATTTACCTCGTTGTTTCTGAACCACATTCCGGCGGAAAAATTGCAGTATTATTTCCGGGAGTTCGCGCCTTATGTGCATGAATGCTATTATAACGGATGTATGCATATCAACGAGCCCGACTGCGCCGTAAAGGAGCAGATCGGCAAAGCCATAGACAGCCGCCGGTATGAGCGGTACAAAACACTGTTTGAGGAACTGGAGAATGAAAGGAGAATGTAATATGTCGATCTGTCTTTCCCCTTCTATGCTTTCCATTGATTTTACGAAAGCAGGAGAACAGCTTGCCATTGTGGAAGGCGCAGGCGTGCCTTATCTCCATCTGGATGTGATGGACGGGGTATTTGTACCCAATATTTCTTTCGGTATCCCTGTGATCCAGGGCATCCGCAAGGCCAGCCATATGGTATTTGATACCCATTTGATGATTGTGGAGCCGGAACGGTATGTGGAGCAGTTCCGCAAGGCCGGGGCGGATATTATCAATTTCCACGTAGAGGCCACAAAGGACCCGGCAGGCTGCATCGCTAAGATTAAGGCCACGGGCGCAAAGGCAGCCATTACCATTAAGCCCAAAACACCGGTAGAGGAAATCAAGCCCTATCTGGCGGATGTGGATATGGTGCTGGTGATGACGGTGGAACCCGGTTTTGGCGGTCAGAAATTTATGGCCGATCAGGTGCCTAAGATTGCGCAGCTGGCGGCATGGAAGAAAGAACTGGGTCTGTCTTACGATATTGAGGTAGACGGTGGTATTACATTGGATAATGTACGGCAGGTATTGGACGCCGGGGCCAATGTCATCGTAGCTGGCTCCGCGGTCTTTGGCAAAGAGGATATCGCGGCGGCGGCCAAGGGATTTTTGGATATTTTTCAGGAGTATGAGGCGAGATGAAGGCGGTACTGTTTGGCGGTGCGGCCATAGAGGATTACAGATTCTGCCTGCCCTACTTAGCGGAGGCGGATGAGATCATCTGCTGTGACGGTGGGATGCACCACGCAAAAGCATTAGGAATACAGCCGGACCATATTGTCGGAGATTTTGATTCTGTTTTGCCGGAAGTATTGGAAGAGTATCGGGAAGCAGGCATTTCTATCCGGCAGTTCCCTACCCATAAGGACGAGACAGATATGCAACTGGGATTACAGCTGGCTCTGGAGCTGGGGGCGGATACGGTGGTCATGCTGGGCGGCATTGGCAGCCGTCTGGATCATACACTGGCCAACGCCCATTTGCTGCTTTGGCTTTTGAAAAAGGGGGTTCATGGCATCCTGGCAAATGAAAAAAACCGGGTGGAGCTGACAGACGGAGAACTGACGCTCCATGGAAAGGCGGGGGATCTGGTGTCTCTTCTGCCCTTGAGCATGGAAGTAAAAGGGGTAACGCTGGAGGGAATGGAATATCCTCTGACAGACTATGATCTGGCGGTGGATGATGAACTGATCGCCGTCAGCAACGTAATGCTGGGGGAAGAAGCGAAGGTGCGGATCAAAAGCGGATATCTTTATGTAATGCAGACCAGAGATTGATGAGAAAACGGACAGCCCTTAAAAACAATTCCAATGAAAATTGAATTGCCGGAATCTTTGTAACAATGAGGATTCCGGCAATATTTGTTTTCTTATGGAGATATTCCGAAGAAAAGGTACGTTTTTCGTATGGAAGGAGCCGGATAGCACAAACGGCCGGAAAAAGGCATACCATAAAACAAGGAGGTGGGCCCATGGGAAAAGGATGCAGAACGGACTGGAAAAAGCGCAGCTGCGGCATCATACTTATGGCAGTGGGCCTTGGGATGCTGCTGGCGTTTCTATTTCCTGGCTGCGCGTTTTTGACTGCCGCGGCGCTGTTGTGCGGCGGTGCATGGCTGATTTATCTCAGCTGAAAAAACCCCTTTCCGAAGGGCATTGGCCCATGGGAAAGGGGTTTTCTTTGGTTCAGCCGGGAAAAATGTGTTTCGCCGGAGGATTAGTTATCCTTTTCCGCCATCATTTTTTCCTGGGCTTCGATCATTTTTTTGACCATATAGCCGCCAACATAACCGTTCTGCGCGGATGTCAGATCGCCGTTGTAGCCTTTTTTCAGAGGTACGCCGATCTCGTTGGCCACTTCATATTTAAACTGTTCCATCGCGGCCTTCGCTTCGGGTACATTGACCTTGTTGCCTGTTGTAGAATTGCTGCTCATGTTCATTACCTCCTTGAAATCTTGCTGTTGTTTGGTGTTGCAGTCTTAGTATGGCACGGTGAATTTGAAATATGACAGGAACTTAATTCCACAAAAACTGGCAGATTCTGTTTGAAAAATCAACTGACGGTCTGAAAAAGGCATTTGCGGGCAGAATAAAAAGAAGAAATGGAGAGAAAAGTACACCTTGACAGAGGAAAAAAGGAGCTCTATCATGGAAAGAAGAAAAAGGAGGAAGGAACCATGAGAATATTAGATGGACTTGGCACGGACAACGTGTTTTATTTTTTTGAAGAGATTACGCGAATTCCCCACGGCAGCGGAAACGAAGGCCCTCTGGCGGCGTATCTGATGGCGTTTGCTCAGGAGCGGGGGTTGGAGTGCCGCAAAGATAACGCCGGAAATGTGGTTATCAAAAAGCCGGGGACGGCAGGATATGAAAAGTCTCCTGCGGTGATTTTGCAGGGGCATATGGATATGGTCTGTGAAAAACTGGCAGGAGTGGAACATGATTTTACAACAGAGCCTTTGCAGCTGGAGATTGACGGCGATTTGATCCGCGCTAAGGGCACTACACTGGGCGCGGACAACGGTATTGCCGTGGCCTATATGCTGGCGGCGCTGGATGCCGGAGATATGGCGCATCCGCCGCTGGAGGCAGTATTTACCACAGGCGAGGAAACCGGCATGGAAGGCGCCAAGGGACTGGACTGTTCTGATTTAAAGGGAAAATATCTTATCAATATGGATACGGAAGAGGAAGGGAAATTTCTCATCAGCTGCTGCGGCGGCAGACGGGAGCAGATTGTGCTGCCGGTGGAATATGTGGAGAAAAAAGAAGGACAGCAGGCCTATCTTTTGACCATAAAGGGATTAAAAGGCGGACATTCCGGCAGCGATATCCATTTGAACCGGGCCAGCGCCAACAAACTGCTGGGGCGGATTCTGCATGGTTTGGCAGAGAATGTTTCTTATGATCTGGTTCGTGTGGATGGCGGCAATATGGATAATGCCATCTGTCGGGAGGCGGAAGCGGTGCTGATGGTGACAGAAGCGGAGGCGAAAAAAGCCGCGGCGGCTGTGGCGGAAGCGGAAAAAATGCTGAAAGAGGAATACCGCCGTTCCGATGGGGATATGATAGTGACATGGGAAAGTCTGCGGGAGCAGGTATCCCATATGATGACGGAGGATACCAAACAGAAGGTCATTTCCATACTGATGCTGCTGCCATTTGGGGTAGAGAGCATGAGCATGGAGGTGGAAGGACTGGTGGAAAGCTCCAGTAACCCCGGTATTCTGAAGACGGAAGGGAACGCCGTTTATTTTGACAATGCGGTCAGAAGTTCCGTTGCCTCTAAAAAAGAGCTGATCTGTCAGCAGATTCATACGCTGGCGAAGCTTTGCGGTGGGAAATGTGAAAGCAGAGCTGATTATCCCGGCTGGATGTATCAGGAGGATTCCAGACTGCTGACTGTGCTGGAGGAGGCATACCGCCGTACCGCGGGCAAGGAGCCGGAACGTGTGGCCATCCATGCCGGCGTGGAATGTGGTTTATTCGCGGAGAAGATGCCCTGGCTGGATATGGTATCTCTGGGACCGGAAATGTATGACGTCCATACGCCGGATGAGCGGTTGTCCATTTCTTCCGTAAAACGGACGTGGGAACTGTTGAAGGCTACATTGGCGGAATTAAAATAAAACATAGGGAGGTGGGCTTTTGAAGCTGCCATGGAACAGAAAATATCTGGAGATCTGTTTTCACGTGGTGTTGACGGCAGGCGCTGTGGCTCTGCTGTGGGCGGTCATGAGCCGCCTCCCTCAGGCGAAAAATGTCATATTTGAAACGGCGGGGAAGCTCCTCGCCGTTTTTGCGCCCTTATTCTGGGCCATTGGCTTTGCCGTGGTACTGGAACCATTGACCAAGTTTTACGACAGGCGGCTGTTTTTTGGCAGGGAAAAGAAAAAGAACAGAAAAAAGGCGGCAGCGGCGGCTTATCTGACGGTGGGGCTGCTGCTGGGCGGTCTGGTTCTGTGGGTAGTACGAAAAGCGGGGACCATGGATGTGGAAGCCCTGGCGGCGCAGGCAGGGGACTTTGTGCTGTCCATCGGCGATCTTCTGGTGCTGCTTCAGCTGCGGCTGGCGGAATTCGGTCTGCTGCGAAATGTGGAGGGGCTGATTTCTCAGGGGGCTTTGCAGCTCAGTCAATGGCTGGAAAATTTTATTCTGGGAGCGGCGGTTTCTCTGCCAAAGGCTGGCGGCTATGTTCTGGATGCCGTCATTGGATTTACAGCGGCTTTTTACTTCCTGATGGAGAAGGAGCAGGTTTTTCTTTTCCTGCGGGATACGTCCACCGTGTTTTTTGGCCAGAGGTTTACGAAAACGGCGGCGGAGCTGTGCGGGGAATTCTATGGTTTGGTCATGGGGTATCTCAGCGGTCAGATCACCGATGCCGTCATTATGGGCATTCTTTTCGCGGCGGCCTTCTGGATCATTGGTATCCCCTATGGGATCTGGATTGGAGTGATTTCCGGTTTTTCCAATCTGATTCCCTATTTTGGGGCGATTATGGCTTTTCTGCTGGCGGTGCTGTCCGGTTTATTCAGCGGTGTACCCATACGGGCGCTTTTCGCGGCGGGGGCTATCCTTTTGCTCCAGCAGCTGGACAGTGCCGTGATCGTGCCTAAGGTGCTGGGAAAAAAGGTGGAGATGCATCCGGTGCTGGTTCTGCTGTCTTTGTCGGTATTCGGCGGGCTCTTTGGGTTTTGGGGGCTGGTCTGGGCGGTACCTCTGGGTGCCTTCTGCAAAAATCTCTTTTTCCGGCTATATCTGAGAAAACGGCGGAAAACATGACGTTTTTTTCCGGGTTTATGTGCAAAATATCACTTTTTTTTCTTATGGGGATATGATACAATATCTGTGCAATAGGAAATGAAGACATCCCAAATGTTGTGAAAGGTGGTTGAAACCTATGAAGGGTCTGGTAACAGACGCAAAAGGAAGTTTCGTGACAGTACACATTGTGCGGAAAGAAGCCTGCGGCGAATGTCGTGCCTGCTTCCGCGGCATGATGGAAAAAGATATGGACGTAGAGGCGAAGAATCTCTGTGAGGCGGAGATCGGCGATTGGGTTGAGCTGGAATTGAAGGACAATGCGTTTATGCATGCTGTTCTGATTATGTATGGCATCCCTCTGATCGGTCTGCTGGTTGGTGTGGTACTGGGCTATTTCTTCGCGGCGCCTCTGGTGCCTGCCATTGATGAAGGGCTGGTATCCTTTATCTGTGGGCTGATCGGTACCGGCATTTGCTATGCCGCTATCCACAGCCAGAACAAACGGTGGGAAAGCGGAAAGTATCTGCCCATGGCGACTCGCCTGACCACAGAGGACGCTTTGACAGACGGTTCCTGCAACGCGTAAGAAAGGTGAATTGAATAGAAACAGACAACAGGCTGGACGCTTTTCCATGGGAAGGCACCGGCCTGTTTTTTTGTTTGGGAACAAAGGCGGATGGACGGGCATATGATAAAAGCAAAAAGAGGAATGAATATGAAAGAACGTGTCATGTACTGGTGTGGAGAAGGGGAAAACTGTTCGCGTGCCATTTTGCGGGCGGCGGCGGAGAAATACGGATTCCCTTATACCGGGGAATTGGAAAACTGCTGTGCCGCTGTCAGCACCGGTTTCGGCATCGGCACATTTTGCAGCGGGCTCATTGCCTGTATTATGGTTCTGGGAATGCTTTTTGATCCGGAGGAGGCCAAGGCCAAACGTCTGGCGTTATTGATGACATTCAAAGAAAAATACGGCAGCCTGGACTGCGGCGCTTTATCCGGAGACCGAGCGGATTGTATTGCACTGATGGGAGAAATGGGCAGTATATTGGAAGACTGTATTGGCACGGTACAGGAGACGGCAGACTGAAAAAGGCCCCGTTGGCGAAACAGAGACTTTCGCTGACGGGGCTTTTTTGGCGGCGGATCATTCCTCAGAGGGAGCTTCCGAGGCGGAGGGCGCCTCCTTTTGGCGCAGGCGTTCGTTTTCCAGGCGCAGGGACGAAAGACGGGCTTCCAGTTGAGCCATCTGCTGGCGCCAGTTTTGTTCCGCCTGCTGCATCTGCGTCTCTTTTTGGGAGAGAAGCCGGGAAAGCTCTTCTCTATGGGCCTCCGCGGCGGAAATGCTTTGCTGCTCCGACTGAGAGGAAATACCATCGGGAAGATAGAACCATTCCGGATTGCCCAGGGTTTCTTCGGCAAAGGATTCCGACGGGTCCGACACCAGCCGACCTTTTTCCAGAGCGGGAGGCAGGTCTTCCGTCAGGCTTTCCACAGGGCCAAAGGTATGGCCGTTATCGGTGGAGATACAGCGGAAGGTTTCGCCGCCGGCGGTCCAGAGAAGGGAAAGGACCTCCTTCTGCTGGGTCAGAAGACAGGAGGTACAGCCCACGCCTTCCCAGATAAGGCGAGGACGGCTCATGGCGGAGGTTTGGCGGTAGCGGTAAAGGACTTGCGTCCGAAAGAGATTGCGTACCAGATACAGCAGATGGATTTTCTCGCCATGGTCGTGAATGGACAGATCCAGCCAGGGACTGGAAGTTTGGGCCAGGGGAGACAGACTGCCTACGGTAAAGGGGGACAGCAGCAGTTCCCGGGCGGACAGTGTAGTTTTTGCCGAGCGGTAATAGAGGATCAGATGGTTTTCACTGAGGCGCTTGGCCTGGAAAATAATCGAAGGGGACGGCAGAAAATGGTCGATGCAGTAGGGTTTCTGGCACTGCCCCTGACGATAGACCGTATACATCAGTCCATGGATGCCGGTATTGCCTATAGGCTGATGATAGATCAGATGCAGGGCGTCCTGCTGCGGTACCATGAAATAGGAAATGGGTTGCCGGCTTTCCTGCCGGAAAAGGACTCTGGGCTCCCAGCGGTACAGATCCGGCGAGGCGCTGAGGGTGACCTCCCCCTGTTGTGTGGTATACAGCAGATAAGTATAGTCCCGATAGCGGCAAAGGGAAAACCGGGGCAGGGTATGTTCCGCCAGAAGGAGCGGGGCCGCTGCCTGTCCGTGAAGGATACGGCAGAAGATACGGTCTTTTTCCTGATAAAATACAGCATCGCTGCCCTTTGGAGTATGAAGAAATTTTAAGTAAGGTGTCTGCATAATAAAACGCCTCCCAATGATTTGGAACAGTATATGCGGGAAAAAAGAAAAATAGGAAGAAGCTTATTTTAATTAAAACAAAAATAAAGATTGACTTTAATAAAATTAAATGCTATCTTAATAATATGAAAGAGGTGGTGAGATGGAACGGATACCGGAGTGGATCTGCCGTCTGGAGGCGGAGGATTTGGCGTTTATTAAAAACTTTGTGCTTTCCTCGGGTTCTTTAAAAGAGATTGCAGGGATTTATGGGGTGACATATCCTACGGTACGTTTGCGGCTGGACCGGCTGATCCAGAAAATAGAGCTGGCGGAACAGAAGGAGCAGGAACCCTATGTGCGGCTCATCAAGGAGCTGGCGATGGAGGACAAAATGGATTATGCCACGGCGAAAATATTGATCGAGGCATACAGAAAGGAAAAGGAGGGAAAGTAAATGGCATTTGCAACGGGTGTCATGTGGATCATATTATTTGGGATGGTACTGCTTGGGATTGGGTTTCTGGTGCTCCAGATTTTTTTATCCAGAGCCGAGAACAAATGGCTGGGGCTGATATTGCCGGGGATTTCCTTTCTTTTCAGTCTTCTGCTGATGGTTCAGGCTTCGGAGGCGGGAGGCGCCGTACGCAGTTTTCTGGTGGGAAACGCGGGGACGGTGGTATATCTGCTGATTTATTTCGCGGTTCGGGGGAAAAAGAAACGGAACGGGCAACTGGATCAAATGAAAATCAAAGACTTATAAAAACAGAATTGCCGGAATCCTTTTGAGAGAAAGGATTCCGGCAATATTTGTTTGCTTATGAAAATGCCTTTTGGTGTTCAGCCTAAGATCAGGGCTTTCAGAGCGAAGAACAGCGGCGGTACCAGCAGGGACGGCAGCATATTCAGTGTTTTCAGGTCTTTGATCTTTAAAATGCCGATGCCGGAGGACGCGATCAAAAATCCGCCGATGACAGAAATTTCGCACATGAGGGCGTCCGTCAGGAATTCTGAAAGGAAACCGGCAAACAGATAAATAGCGCCCTGCCAGCAGAACAATATCGGCGCGGCAAGAGCAATACCGATGCCGTAGGTGGAGGCCAGTACGGCGGAAGTGACCAGATCCAGAGTGGCGTTGGTCAAAAGATAGGTATGATCTCCATAGAGGGCGCTTTGGATGGGCCCAACGATGGAAAGCGTACCGATACAGAATAAAAGGATGGCGGTGGACAGACCTTCCCCTAAATTGGAAGAGGAAAAACGGCCGGTCAGAGACTGAAAACGGCGGTCGATATCCAGAATATTCCCTACTAGAGAGCCGATAGCCAGACTGGCGATAAACAGTACCGGATAGACACTGTTGGGCATATTCTGCACAATAGCGTTGATGCCCAGTCCAGCGGCGGCAAGGCCCATGGAGTTAAAAAGAACGTCCTGATACTGGGGCTTTACGCCTTTACGGAGCAGAGAGCCTACCACAGAGCCGATGAGTATGGTGCTGGTATTGACAATGGTGCCGATCATCATAAAAAACACATCCTTTTCTTTCGTATGAATTTTCTTTTGTATGTTGGAAAAAACAATATCAGTATATACCTAAAAAAGCCATCTGCGCAAGGAAAAAAACAAAAAAATGCCCTTTCCCGAAGGAAAGGGCAGGCAGAATCAAAGTTTTTCCGCTTCTTCCATCCACAAACGGGAAGAGGCATCGGAAGGCATCCGCCAGTCACTGCGAGGGGACAGACACAAAGCGCCGACCTTGGGACCGTCCGGCAGACAGGAACGCTTGAACTGCTGGATAAAGAAACGGCGGTAGAAGTTCTTCAGCCATTTCACCAGAGTGTCTCTGTCATAGCGCTGCTGGAAAGCCTGCTCCGCAAGATAGAGAACCTTATCCGGATGGAAGCCGAAACGCAGGATCTGGAACAGGAAGAAATCGTGGAGTTCATAAGGACCTACCAGATCTTCTGTTTTCTGATTGATCTTACCCTCCTGATCGGGAGGCAGAAGTTCCGGGCTGATGGGAGTATCCAATACATCGAAGAGGATATCGGAGGCCTTTTCGCTGAGAGTACCGGACTGCGCAACCCAATGGACCAGAACGCGGACCAGCGTTTTGGGAACGCCGGCATTGACACCGTACATGGACATATGGTCACCGTTATAGGTAGCCCAGCCAAGAGCCAGTTCCGAAAGGTCACCGGTACCGACTACCAGACCATTGGCCTGATTTGCCAGATCCATGAGGATCTGGGTGCGTTCTCTGGCCTGAGTGTTTTCATAGGTGACGTCATGGACGCTGGGGTCATGGCCGATATCGGAGAAGTGCTGCAGCGCCGCGTCGCGGATAGAAATTTCCCGTGTCTGGATGCCTAAGGAGGCCATCAGATCCAGGGCGTTATGGTAGGTACGATCGGTAGTGCCGAAGCCGGGCATGGTGACACCCAGTACATGGTCCCGGGGAATGCCCAGGTAATCACAGGCTTTGACGGAAACCAGCAGAGCCAGTGTGGAATCCAGTCCGCCGGAAATGCCGATTACCAGTGTATTGGCGTGGGTATGCTCCATACGGCGGGCCAGACCGGTTACCTGGATCTGGAAAATATTCTGGCAGCGGCTGTCCAGAGAGGAGGTATCCGCGGGAACGAAAGGCGCGTCGGAAACGGCGCGGGCCAGACGATCAAAGGAAGTATCCTCCAGTCGGAAGGAGATTTCCCGGTAGAAGCGCTGCGCATCCGGCTGGGAAAGCTGCTCCATAAAGGTAGTATGGCGGCGGCGTTCATTGGTCAGAAGCTCCAGGTCCACATCCCGGCTGACAACCTGCCCCTCTCTGGAGAAGGATTCTGTTTCGCCCAGAATTACCCCGTTTTCACAGATGAGGCTGTGGCCGCTGAATACAGCGTCCTGAGTGGATTCGCCGATGCCGGCGGAAGTATACACATATGCCGCCAGACAACGGGAAGCCTGCTGAGACACCAGCTGTCTGCGGTAAAGAGGTTTGGACGCCAGTTCATTGCTGGCGGAAAGATTCAGGAGTACAGTAGCGCCGTAAAGGGCGGCGTAGGAGCTGGGCGGGATCGGTACCCAAAGGTCTTCGCAGATCTCCAGTCCGATTTTCAGCCCGGGGACATTTTCAGCGGAGAAAAGCAGATCCGCGCCAATGGGCACTCTCTGTCCGGCAAAGGTGATCTCCTCGCTGATCAGGTCCCTGGAGGAGGAGAACCAGCGTTCTTCGTAAAATTCACTGTAATTGGGGATAAAGGTCTTGGGCACCAGACCCAGAATACGGCCGCGGCACAAAAGAGCGGCGCAGTTAAAGAGCTGATTGTCCAAAGCGACGGGAACTCCCACCGCAATTACCATATCCACATCGGCCGTAGCCGCCGCGATATCCTTGAGAGCTTCCTGGGCGCCATGAAGCAGAGGCTGCTGGAAGAAAAGGTCGGCGCAGGTATAGCCGGTCAGGGAAAGCTCGGGGAAGGTGAGGACTTTTACCTGCTGTTTCTGCGCTTCCCGGATGGCATCCAGGATCTGTTCTTTATTATAAATACAGTCGGCAACTTTCAGTCTGGGGACTGCGGCGCCGATTCTGATAAAACCATACATACGTTTGATTCACTCCTTAAAATTTTCTGAAAAGACCGATGACTTTGCCTAAGATCGTAACGTCTCGAACCATGATTGGGGTCATGGAAGGGTTCTCCGGCTGAAGGCGGACAAAGTCCTTTTCTTTATAGAATGTTTTGACGGTGGCGTAATCTTCGATCAAAGCCACGACGATATCGCCGTTATTGGCGGTATTCTGCTGGCGCACCAGGATCATATCCTTATCGAAGATGCCGGCGCCGATCATGCTTTCGCCCCGAACCTTGAGCATAAAGACTTTATCGTTATGGACATATTCCACCGGGATGGGGAAGGTATCCTCGATATTTTCCACGGCCAGGATAGGGCTGCCGGCGGTGATATTGCCGATAATGGGGACCTGTACCAGTTCCTTTTCCGGCAGGGCATAGTCCTCATCCAGAATCTCAATGGCTCTGGGTTTGGTAGGATCTCTGCGGATCAGACCTTTTTTCTCCAGTCTGGATAAATGTCCGTGGACAGTGGAGGTGGATTTCAGGCCGACGGCCTCACAGATCTCCCGAACGGAAGGGGGATAGCCCTTTTCCCGCACTTCCTGTTTCATGTATTCCAATATCTGCTTTTGCTTCGCGGATAATTCGTTCATGGGCTCACTCCTTGCGGTATTTTTTGAATTTTTCTTCTTTACTATACCACAGGAAGACAGCAAAATCAAACCTGTGTTCGTAAAAAACGAAAAAAGTTGTTGACAAAGAACGAATGTTCGTGTAATATGAGAACAGAAAAAGAAAATATGTTCGAAGAAGGGGTGAGATAGATGGATGGAAGAAGACGCAGAAGAATGGTACGGAAATCAAAAAAAGCGAGAAAAAACGTACTGGTACTGTTGACACTGGCATTGATTGTAGGGCTGGGTACCATTGCCATGGGTGCGCAGGGCGGAAAGGAAGGCAGCGTCTGCTATGAGTCCGTTCTGATCCATACAGGAGATACCCTTTGGTCCATTGCGGAGGAATATAAATCAGAGGGAGAAAAGACCGAACATATGATTGATGATATTCTGAAGCTCAATGGAATAAAAACGACGAAAATTCGTTCGGGAGAGCATATTCTGGTGCCTGTGGAAAAAGCGTCATAGATAAAGAAGAAAATCGGGCAAAGGAAAGAGAAGATGTTTTTCATAGATGGACAGCTGGCGTAAGGAGTGGGATTCTTACGCCTTTTTTAATTTTTTCTTTTTCGTATACATTTGTCCGTGGAAATGATACAATATAGTATAAGTACGATCAGTACGAAAGAAAAAGGGGGTTGAAGAATGCTGCCTTGGATTATTTTAATAGGAATTCTTGGTCTGGTGCTGGTATTTGCGGAGATTTTGATGCCGGGATTTGGTATTTTTGGAATTCTGGGCGCTGTGGCCATGATTGTTACAGCGGTCCTGTCCTATTTCTCTTATGGCATTTCCGGTTTTTTACTGGCGCTGGTACTGCTGGTGATCGTTTTCGCGGCGATGGTGGTCTTTGCGAAAAAAAGCGGGATGTACAATAAAGTCGTGCTGACGGCGAAGCAGGAGGCAAAGGATTTTGATGAGAGCGCTCTGACAGGACTGATGGGAATGGAAGGCGTGACACAGACAACACTGCGGCCCTTTGGTGTGGCGGATTTTCAGGGGAAAAGCGTGGATGTCTGCTCCGCCGGAGATTTTATTGATCGGGGGAAAAAGGTCAGGGTCACCAGAATCAGCGGGAAAACCGTAACTGTGGTGGAATGTGAAACAGAAAAATAAAAATGAATTAAGGAAAGGGGTCATTGTGGAATGGATTTGATATTATCATTGGTAGTGCCGATCATTGTGATCGTTGTTCTGGTTGCGGTCTTTTTGAGCTTTGTGCCGTTGGGATTGTGGATCTCCGCTGTTTCGGCAGGGGTAAAGGTCGGCATTTTCTCTCTGGTGGGCATGCGGCTGCGCAGAGTCCGCGCGGATAAAATTATCCGCCCTCTTATCAAGGCACAGAAGGCTGGTATGGACGTTAACGCCAATCAGCTGGAGTCCCATCTGCTTTCCGGCGGGCGCGTGGATAATGTGGTAGACGCTTTGATCGCGGCGCACCGGGCGAATCTGGATCTGTCCTTTGAACGGGCGGCGGCCATTGATCTGGCAGGACGAAATGTGTTTGAGGCGGTGCGTATGAGCGTTACGCCAAAGATTATCGAAACACCGTGGATCTCCGCGGTTGCCATCGACGGTATCGAAGTAAAGGTTATTGCGAAGGTAACCGTTCGGGCGAACCTGGGCCGTCTGGTGGGCGGCGCCGGGGAGGAAACCATCATCGCCAGAGTCGGCGAGGGGATTGTTACTACCGTAGGTTCTTCCCAGAGCCATAAAAGCGTATTGGAAAATCCCGATCTGATTTCCAGAACAGTGCTGGCAAAAGGTCTGGATAACGGAACGGCTTTCGAAATTCTTTCCATTGATATTGCGGATGTGGATATTGGCAGAAATATCGGCGCCCATTTGCAGATCCAGCAGGCGGAGGCCGACAAGCAGATCGCGCAGGCCAAAGCCGAAGAACGCCGGGCGACAGCTATTGCCAAAGAGCAGGAAATGCGCGCGGAGGTAGAGCGCATGAAAGCGAAAGTAGTGGAGGCGGAAGCGGAAGTGCCTATGGCAATGGCAGATGCGTTAAGAAGCGGAAATCTGGGGGTCATGGATTACTACCGGATGCAGAACGTGCAGGCGGATACCAGCATGAAAAACAATATTGGTTCTACCGATTTAACGGAAGTTTTGAGAAAGAAAGACGATTTGCCGAAAGACAAACAGTAAAAAAAGACCGCCTGCGGGGAATCTGCGGGCGGTTTTTGTATTTTTGAGACAGAGATAAAACAGAGAGAAAGGAGGGCTATTTTTGCGGGATATGATTCAAAAAGAACTGGAGAAGATCCAGAAAAAAGAAGAGCGGTTTTTGTCAGAAAGCAAAAAGGAAAAAACAGGTACCATACAGGAACTGACGGAGAAAATAGAGAAAAAGATTCCTTCTAAATTGAAAGAAACGCTGGATACAGCTTTTTATAAAGGGTTTTATCTGATATTTGAAAAAGGGACGGCAGTGGTGGAGAAGTCATTTAAAGGAGAAGAAATGGCTCTGGAATTTAAGGTCAATGATTTCCGCGTGGACCAGAGCCCAACAAGGCGTTCCCTCAAAAAGATGGACCGGCTGGCGGGAAAAAGCAAGAGCCTGAATTCCGCCATTACTACTGTGGAAGGCGCAGGTCTGGGGCTTCTGGGCATTGGTCTGCCGGATATTCCTGTGTTTATGGGGATGCTCATGAAGGGGATTTACGAGACGGCGGTGGGATATGGTTTTGACTATACCAAAGAGAAAGAACGGGTATTGATTCTGCGGATGATTTATACGGCATTGGCGCCGGAGGAAGAACGCAGACAGGCGGACCTATGGGTAGAGGACTGGATCAGCCACATGGAAGAACCGGATGTGGCCTATGATTTTGATGAGGAAGTAAGGGAAGCGGCGTCAGCGCTGTCTTTTTCCATGATGACGGCAAAATTTGTGCAGGGACTGCCGGTGGTAGGCGTTGTAGGCGGAGTGACCAATCTGATGACTTACCGCAGGATCATTGGGTATGCCGCGTTGAAGTACAAAAAAAGATATTTAAGAAAGAAAAGAAAAGAATAAAAAGAAGGGCCATTGTTCATACTATGACTGCAAGAAAAGTTTGCAGCTGAAGAAAACGAGGAGGTCTGGACAATGGAAAAGAACATGAACAAAAATATGGAGAAGAAAAACCAGAAGGGAATGAACAGAACAGAGTTTGCGCAGGAGTACAGCATTGACAACGGCAAACAGAATGGCAAACAAAACGAAAAGCAGAACAAGACCGGGAAAACAGGCAAGACAAACGGCTGATTTCAGGGTTGAAAAAGGAGGTAAGGGTATCCTTATCTCCTTTTCCTATGAAAGAGAATAATGTGCTGATAAAAATACAAAAAATAGTGTTGACATTCTTTCGGAAACGTGTATAATAAATAACTGTCACTGCCGAAACGCAGCGGCGAACAGGAAGTCAAATAGAAGTTAAGGAAATGAAAAATGTATGAAAAAAAGTACTTGACAGAAAAGAGACAACCTGATATACTAATCTAGCTGACGCTGATAAGCGGAAAGCAAGACTGATCCTTGAAAACTGAACAGCAGAAATAAACTTACAACCCATAGTCAATTTCAACGACAGATGAGTCTGTCGGATAAATGACAAGAGTTTGC
>NZ_JACSNY010000018.1 GCF_016902535.1 Anaerotignum lactatifermentans
GCAGCTTTTTGTGGTGTATCTTTTTTTCTTGCCATAAAATAAACCTCCAAACTGATAAGTTTATCTTACATCAGTTTGAAGGTTTACACAAACTTTGGGATACTCCCATCAAAGTCCTGTATTTGTTCTGTTGAAAGCAAATCACCGTCTTTATATACACACAAATTTTCTTTCAGAGCATTTCCGCTTAATGTCCACTCTCGGTTAATTTCAAAGATGCTATTCGCATAACCATCTTCAATAAGAATTTGCAGGGCAATCCCAGCTGTAGCTGGAGATGTAGTCTTTACTTTATCATTAATAAGACGCTTAATTTTGCTAGTGTAAGTCTGACTGTTTTGTCGATAACCGTAGAGTTTATACCCATATAAACATAGACGAATTGAATCAAATAATGTTGTCTTACCGGCACCGTTGCGTCCTCCGATTAGCACAATCTGTTTTTGTGGATCATTTGTTTGAAATAAAAAAGTGTGCTCCCCAGCAAAAGAGCCGATATTGTTCAATGTTAGTTGTTTTATTTTCATGCTTCTCCCTCTGGCAAGCTATCTTGATGTAACCATTCTTGATTAATAATTCTGGTAACTTCTTTTTTGATAGCGTTGCTTCGTGTATAATGCTTATTTTTGTCCACGGAGACAATGAGCTTTTCCATTAATTCAGGTTCTAAATTATATTTTTGTGCAACTCGTTCTATTTCTCCAACAATTTCAGAATGATACATGGGAACTTTATATTGATCCCATGGGAGCCGCTCATCCATAACATCAAAATAGATGTCAACCAGATGGCGACGTTCTAAATCACCATCAGCATCCCACATTTCATCGATTACTTTTAATTCGTCAATTGTAATAAGTTGCATTTCAGTTTCTTTCTGTAGTTCCAATAGTTCTTTCAAGATTATTTGGCGGGCTTCTAATGTAAAGGGACCAAACCCGATTTCTCCATTAGATTTTGTATATACAGTTCCATTTCTCCTTTTTGTGTCTCGGAAATTTGGATCTTGGCGAATACTAACTAGCCGATTTCGAAAATCCCGAAGAGGTATTAGTTCTTCGGAACCTCTATTAATAAAGCTTTGAAGAGACTTATCTTCTTTAACTAATGTACAGCACCAGCATCCAAAGCGCGAGTTCCCTGTAATGGGTATTTTTTTTCGTCTATTTCTCCAAGTACGCTTTGTTCTTCACTGAGGTCTTCACCCTGATAGAGAGAAAACAGCTGTTTCATATTAGTTCCCCATGGACTAATACCATCATCTTTTAGGAGATACTCCCAAACCAAGCTGTTTTCGATTTCAGTTAATGGATTATAGACATAGGCATTATTGATATTATTATGTGGGTTCAATAGGTATCCCGCAATTTCCTTTTCTGTAATACTCCGTGATCGGGCAGCACTCTCAGCTTTGCGGACACCAAGCAAGATAATGATTTCTCCATTCGTTTTGATACAATCTTCAACAAATTTGTTCATTGGCTTTATTTTAAGACGCTCTGTACACCATCTAAAACCGGGTGGCTCTGGCGTAGGGTAGCCTAATCCGATAACTCTAGCCCAAAAAGTCTGATGAATATCAGGGTATATAATCTCTGTTTGAATATTGAGGTTTTGTTTTTTTGAGGCTTCAGAAATTTTCTTTGAAGATTCATGCATGTACTTCTTTACAATAGGATTTTCTACCATTGTATCTGAAGTAATTACATAGACTTTTTTGTTACGTTCATTTTCTGGAATTCTAGATACAGCTTGAAAAACCAATGAAACTAAAAGGGTAGAGTCTTTGCCTCCGCTATATCCAATGAGCCATGGTCTATTGTCATGGCGATAGACCATCATCATCTCCTGAATGATGTCTTCAAAAACTTGGTAATCTGTGTTGCTCATAATAATTGTTTCTCCCTTGATGCTTCGTCATTGTCAATTTTCAGATTTAATAGTCGTTTTATTTGAATATAAGTTAGAAAAATACCTTTCTCATTGCGATTGATACGCCCTTTGTCTGTGATGGCTCGATTCTCCCAGCACTCCAAGTTGCTTCTGGACCAATCAATTTTTAATAATCCAGTTAAGATTTTATGAAAATCATATTCTGGGTGGGAGAAAAAGTAGTTTCCTAATTTACCAAACGCATGTAATGTAATTCCTCGGATGGAAATATAGGTTTCTCGTAAATCTTTTTTGCTGAGATCTCCCTTATCCATGTCATTCCAGTCTTTCATGTTTGCTACGATTGTAGCCCAAAAATCAACAAGAAACTTGGTCTCTTCTTCTATGTAGACTGGATTTTTTATGATACGTTTATTTACATCGTAAAACACATTTAACGTAAAAAGCTTAGCTGCATAATTTGCAAGGTTGTCTTTCTCTTTGTCTGTATATTTTCGCAGAAAGGGTACTTGAGAAACAACTTGCTTTGTCATGATAGCCATAGGATCTTTTGAGTCATAAAGGGTGTTCAATGATTTGGAAGTATTAACAGCGTGTTTATTTAAGTCAGTAAACATTTGCTGACTTCTTACTAAACCTTTATCTCGATAGAGAACTACAGCAATTGTTTCATCCTTTAGACTTTCATCAAATTCAATAGCTTTTAAAATGGCAGCTTTTCTGTGTTGACCATCATTGATTAAAAAAGTAGCACTCACATCAATTTCCAGTTCTCCAATATTGCTTGAATCTTTTGTTGGCAAAAAAGTAACCTGTCCATCAACGGATGCGGCAAGTGCTGAAAAAACATATGAATCTCTGTTGTTAATGATATAGTCCCTAATCTCAGGGATTCTCTGCTCATTCAGTCTGCGCTGAGCTCGAAATTCAGGTAATACATCAGAGAATTCTTCTATAAAAATTTTTGAAAGTATACCAAGAGGAATCATACAGACGAAATATTCGCTATTTGCCTGTATACCTCGCATGGCAGGGAATCTGTAGAACATATTTTCCTCCAAATTATACTTAAGTATATACGTAAGTATAGCGTTCAGGTAGGTTTTAGTCAATACTCAGTCATCAGTCGTTGAAACAGAAGTGGAGAAACATCAATTTAATGTTTCTCCACTTCTGTTTTCAAATATATCAAATATATTAGAGATTAAAATAATCTGTGTCTATTTTATAAATTTTTATGCTCTGAGCTGGAAGCACACCTACTTCATACCGGACGAGAAGATCCGCCAAAAATTCGCCATCAATCAGCTTAATATTTTTCTGCTGTTGCTTATTCATAAATTGTATAGCGTCTTTTGTGAACTCCGATGTTGTGATAAATACACCTTTTTGGATATGTTCCATGGCTCCGATAAATGATTGTAATTCATTTCGACTAATCTTATTTTTAGGGGAATATCGCTTGGCTTGAATATAAATCAAGTCTAAACCTAACTTATCTTCACTGATAATACCATCGATACCGCCATCATGTGGTCGCCCAGTTACGACACCCGCTTGTTTACCATAGCCATACCCCATTTTAAGAAGCAGATCTAGAACTAGGTGCTCAAAAAAATCTGGAGAGTTACTCAAAATGCTATCTAAAACTTGCTGTTTTATGGAAGTAAGATGTTCTTCTAATGCTGCACCTATACGCTCTTCCGGCAGTTCCTCAGTAACATTCTTTGTAGTTTTAGAAGACTGCTCTTTTTCTTGAGGAATGGATTCGTCATATAGAGCAAATTTATTTTTGTTTCCACAGTGCCCAACTATCCTAAATACTTTAACTGGATATGCTGTAGGAAAGTCAAGTCCCACACATCTTCTACGGATTTGGTTGTTTACTACCTCCAGCGGATTTTTAGCGCCAAAGCAATAAAGTTTTTGCTTCACGATTTCATCATAAATTTCCTTAGATGTTAGTCCGTCAGGTGCTTGATATAGTACTGTTTTTATTGCTTCAACGATAGTCATATCCAACTCTCCTGTATATGTAAAAAATGTCTTAGTTTTATGTAATCAGTTTACACCATTCTATTCAAGAATTCAATCTTCCAATATGCTTTGTTTAAGTTGAACATCTTAGAGTAACAATTCATAATAGGATGCAACCGTGTAACATATTGTTTGCAGCAGTTTCATGCAATTATTCCATTTTGTGGTATGGCTCATCTAGAATCAACCACTTATTTAAGAACTTTTGTGAAGAGTGGAGCATGTTTCTAACACGCATCGTTTTGGATAAACCAGAATTTTCCGGTTTAGGGTTAAATTATGATTGATATCAAGAAAGGTCATGATATTCTTAATATTACTTAAAGTCTATAGAATGTCATTAATTTTGGTTCAAGTTATTCTTGTCCAAAGATTTGCCTTTTGGTATTATCTTGTTATTTTTTAGAAAGCTATCTAACATTTTTGGATGGAGTACTGTAAAATAAGTCAATTATACATCTATTGGGGAGTTCGTAGGGGAGTTTATATATGTAATATTTTTATAACTAAGTTCATATTAGTTATCTATAATTATATATGTTCCATCATTCCACATTTCTAATATAGAATTGGCGGTGCTTTCAAATAAATCTTGATTATAATTAAGAGAAAAGTAGGTTATTGGACTTTTTTCTGCAGTTACTCCATACTGATAAAGCATAACTTGAATGATTGCATGTACAGGAAATTGCATAGTTACAAGATCTTGCTCTATATCAATGCCAATATATGATGCAGAGAAGAAGGAATTGAATTCTTTTATTTCAACTTGATTGGAAAATTTTGATTTAAGGTTTTTTAGTGTATTTAGCGATTTTTCTCTTACCTGTTTATAATATTGTTTGTCAAACTCGTTATTGGCATTAATGTACTGCTCTAATTCATAAAATTGCTTTTTTGTTTGTAAAAGGAACCGTATAGATAGGCTTTTTTTTAAATATTTCTCAATATGCTTTTCATATTTTTCTAAAAATTGATCACCAACGGCAGCAACAATATATATGCTATTCTTAGCTGTTCTCATTATTTTGTGAGCATCGTGCCTGTTATCTGAATATGTGCGAAACAAAGGGCTAAGATTGGTTTTAAAAATTTTACTAATGTAACCGGCAGCAATAAATGCGCCTAATGCAGAACTTATTATTGCAGCAACCGCTTGTATAATAGATGGGATATATTCCATTGTCTCGTCCTCCTAAAATAATTTTAATTTGAACTAAAATAGTGTACATAATATTGATTTGTATATTTCATTTCTGAATATTAAGTGGTGTTTTTATCATTCAGATAAAAAGTTATTCGCTATATTGTGATAACACTTGAATAGGAAAGGGGAAACTCCTAAAATAAAGGGGTTCTCCCTTATTTTCTGTCAGCTAGTACGTAAGAAATGATAGCACAAGGACATATCATACTCAAATTTTCTGCACCAACAGTATCACTCAGATTCCTGTTCCAACGCTTGCAAAGAATCAACGATATTTTTCAACGCCTTTTCCGCTGTGTGCTGTTTAATCAGTCCTTCTTTGGCATAGGCAGCAAGGTAGAGTGTCTGATTTTCCATCATTGCCACAACAAGGGCAGGATTCATATTTGCAAATCCAGAACCGACAACAGCAGTACATACCTGATTTTCCTCATTAAATTGCAGTATATTTCCGATGGCATTCAGCAGTTGACTAACCAGCAGAAAATCTCCATTTTCAATATTCATATGAACTGCTTCGGTAGGCAATTTAGAATGGACTTTTCGGAGCAAAAAGCTGTTTCCGCCAACAAGGTTTGCGCAGTCGGATAATGCGTCACACAATATGGTATTAATTTTTTCCTTTGCATCCATGGGATTCACCTCGTTATTTTCATAGGGCAGTATCTATGAAAAGTATATCATTGCAGGGAATGACCGTCCATATATTCGAATTGAAAATATGTCTTTCTGGTTTCTTCAAGTCCTCACTAGGGTGTATTGGTTTCACCACCTTGTTTCCCACATTCACCTCTCTTGTTTCGTCCATTCACCCAAACTATAGTTAAAGAACTATACCCATGTATCTATCTCTATCTATCATATCTTGGGTGGAACTGCTGTTGCCAAAAGCAGCTGTTCGTTCCGTAGATATTCCAGAAACATGGTTTTCAAATAAGCCTTCATATTTTTCACTCCAGAATAATTCCGACCAGCTGTATAGTGCAAAAATCCGATAATATCCAGACTGCTGATTTTGTTCAGCAGTTTTCTGTCTTCAGGGAAAGAAGTATCATAAAGCTCTGGGATACACTGGCAAAGAAAATCCACCATATATAGCTGATCCGGCATATGTTTCGCAAAGTAATCATATTCAATTCTATTTTTAACATCTTCCAACCGTTCTGCATAACCCCAATACGATTCGTCATCAGAAAGAGATTCCGATTCCTCCGATGGAGAAGGGGATTCCGGTTTTCTGTGGCTAGGGTAAAGGTGTTGTTTTTCTGGTGACAGGACAAGAAAATACAAATTACTCCGATGTCCGCCTTTCTTTGTCCGTTGTTCTATTTTCTGCATCCAGCCTTTTTCACACAGCGAAGCGACACACTGTATAGCGGTCTTTTTGGAACAGCCAACTTTCTCTGCTATGGTGTTATAAGAAGGGTAGCAGGAGCGGGTATTGTTATCAGAAAAGGCGCATAAAACGCAGTAAACCAATTTTTCAAGGGCAGTCAATTCTGGGGAAAAGAGGACATCCAAAAGGTCGTGTTAATTTCATAAACATTCCTCCAGACAGAATAAGACCACACAGAGAGAAATTTTCCTCTTTCTGTGTGGCCTTTTGACCTAAGACAGATGATAATGACACTGATATTTGCTAACAAAATGCTAACAAACCAACACAAAACCTGCTTTTTTCTCTGGCTGGACAAAAGCCTGAATTTTTCTTGCTTTCTGCTATGAAACCCAGTGTTTTCAAGGCTTTGCGTCATCACTTGTTAACACAAACAAGAACTAAAAAACACTGGAAAACCTTCACCCCAAAAGACTCGAAATCTTTCGGGATTTCTTTCTTAAAATATGATTTTAAATAATGCGGATATGTCTATGGATGTTGTCGCTGGGGACTGCTTTGTTTCCGTAATCCCGGAGGGAGACTACGAGGTTGTCTATACACTATGGCAGACGCAGAATTTTACTTTGATCTCAATAATCCGGATTAAAGTTTTTTGTACTAGGTAATGTTGCAATTCGTGTATGTTTTTTCAACAATGCGGGAAAATAACAGGGAATTTGGTATGGAAAAATATAGAAACACAGATGATGCACTGGAATAAATACATAAATGAATTCGCTTTGAAAAGAGTGAATTTGTTCTGTTTTGTGATGGTATGCTATCTTTAGGAGGGCATATACTGTTTTTTTCTGCAAACAAATCGTGATTTGTGAATGAAATAAGGCGATATAGCCAAAAAGAATTGACTTTTTTCTCCGCTACGTTACTATAAAAAAGTAGATAAAGTAAATTTATTTCAAATAATAAAATCTCACACATCAAAACATAAAGGCTCTTTTAACGCAAAAAATGGTAAGTTTGAGGGGGGTATGGTATTTTAAAATCCTCAAATTTTGAAATATCATGGAAGCTTTAAGGGGTGGTTTGCCTATGAGCACTTTGTTTAGAACAAATGTATCTGAGACGGATATTTTAGATAAATCGACTTTAATCAATCGAACCATATTGCGCACATGGGCTGTATTTTCGGCGATCGTACAGGTGATTCATATCATCGCGATGGCGGCGTTTTCGGGCCTGAGAATGTCAATGGTGCAGGATCGGATTTATTTTGGCTTTTATATTGCCTTATTCCTGTACAGCATTTTTTTTCTTGTTGTGGATATTAAAAGAAAAATGACAACGCGGCTGAGGCATGGTTTTTATATGGTGACCAGCAGTATATTTTTATTCTGGTATACCTTTTATAATATTTATGATATTATGATTTCAGGTCCTGGAGCAAAATTCGCATGCATTTCCATGATGACAGCGTATGCGATTTTTTCCGCGATGCTGGCATTCAAGCCCATATATGCTTTGAGCAACATGATTCTGAGTTACCTGATTTTTGTTTTGTATCTGCGCAGCATTCCAATGTTGGGGGCTGTCTGGAGTTTTTCTTTTTCAGCCGTATTATGTGTGGCGATCTATCTGGCCAGATACAAAGACATTTTATTTGAAATCTCTCAGATAAAAATTGTGGATGATATCAAATTCAAATGGCTGAATATTCCGAAGAATCTTTCCCCGGAGCAGTATGAGCTGATTCGGGAAAAGGCTGGATATATTACCTTTGAATGGGATATTCAAAAAGACTGCATCTATTTTTCCAAAGAGATCAATGACTATTTCGATTATCCGGCTACTATAGCGCCGTTTGCGGATTTTGTGGATAAGCTGGAGCTAATCAGCGATGACCAGAAGGTTCTGTTATATGAATGTATGGATAACGTGAAAAAAGGCGTCAATTTCCAGAAGCGGGATCTGCATTTTCCTGTCAAAACGGGAGAGGAACGTTGGTTTGAGGCACGTATTATCACACAGAAGGATAACAGAAACGAGCCGTTGCTGGGCATTGGGATTTTAGCTGATGTAACAGAGGTCAGGGAAAGGATTACTCTGCTGGAAAAGGAAAGCCGCATGGATCTTTTTACGGGCCTGTACAACAGAGCGTCCATTGAACATTATGGGGACAGAAAGCTGCAGGAACTGGAGCAGGAAGAAGTCCTGGGCATGATGATTATGGATGTGGATGATTTTAAAAACATCAATGACCAGTATGGGCATCCGGTGGGCGATTATGTCCTGAAGAAAATGGCGGATCTGATGCGTCAGAAGGCGCCAAAAGGCGCCAGAGTCGGTCGTCTTGGCGGGGATGAGTTCATCGTTCTCTATGTGACGAAGGACATTGAGGAATTCTGTGATTACGCAAAAGAGGTGCTTTCTGAGATCGCTAGTATCAAGTGGCAGGATCGGGAGATCAAACCGCAATGCAGTATTGGGTTATCTGCCGCCTCCTGTAACGAATGTTCCTATGCGCAGCTTTATGAAAGAGCGGACAAAGCGCTGTATGACGCAAAGAACAATGGCAAGAATCAGCTCAAATGCGATCTTTCGGAGAAGCTTTTGCATCAGAGACAATAAAATATATTTGGCAAAACCGCTGAAAAACGGCGACGCAAAGCTATGAGTCTACGGCTGTAATAGGCTATGATTGTCAGGCTGCAAGAACATTTTGGAAAAAGTAACCGAAAAGTTTTTGCAGCTTTTTTATTGGAGGAATTTACATGAATGAGGTATACCGCCAGGAAAAGAAATATTTCATGACTATGGTGGATATGAAGCGTCTGTCATGGGAGCTGGACCCGGTCATGATACAGGATGCCCATAACGGAATCCACGGCTATTCGATACGTTCGTTATATTTCGATACGGTCAATGACAAGGATTATGAAGACAAGATCAACGGGCTGGAACTGCGCAGGAAGATCCGCCTGCGGATTTATGATCCGGCGGCAGATTTTGCCATGTTGGAAATGAAGCAGAAAGAAGGGGATTTTCAAAAGAAACGTTCCCTGCGGGTAAGCCGGGAGGATGCCATGGAGCTGAACCGGGGCAATTACGGCTGTCTGCTGAAATACGAGGACCCCTTTGCGCAGGAGTGCTTCGGCGTAATGCATATGCAGTGCTATCGTCCAAAAACCATTGTGGAATACAGGCGAAAAGCGTATATCGCAAAGGAGAATAAAATCCGGATCACCTTTGACCACGATATCCGGGCCACGGAAACAGATCTGCGTCTGTTTTCTCCGAATCTGAATATGTATCCTGTTCTGGATGCCTTCCATTGTGTACTGGAAGTGAAGTATAACGGGTTTTTGCTTACTTATATCAAGAATCTGGTCAATGAGGCCAATAAATCATCCTTGTCAGTCAGCAAATATTGTCTGGCAAGAAGCGCAAGTTTAAAATTCAGTTTATAAAAAAGAAGAGGTGTATGTTATGAAGCAAATCATATTGGAGATGTTTGAAAATTCCGGGCAGTTAGATCTAAAGACCATCGCCCTTCGTATGGGCGTATCCTTTGTGATCGCGCTGTTTATTTATATCTCCTATATGCTTTCCCATGAGGGAAGCATTTACAGCAAAAAATTCAATGTTTCTCTAATGGCGCTGACGGTGATTACCACAACGGTTATGATCGTTATAGGCAACAATATCGCGTTATCCCTCGGTATGGTAGGCGCGCTGTCCATCGTTCGTTTCAGAACGGCTATCAAGGACTCCAGAGATACCATTTATATTTTCTGGACCATTGTAACCGGTATTTGCTGCGGCGTCGGGGATTTTCCTGTGGCGGCCATAGGCAGCGCGGCCACATTCCTGATTCTGCTGATTTTCGGGCGAATCAAAAACGACAACAGAATGCTGCTGATTATCCGTACTTCCCGTGTTAATGAGGAACGTGTGGAAGCGATGATATTTCAGTATTTTTCCAGAAAAGCGGTGCTGCGGGTAAAAAATACCACAGACAGCAGTTCTGAATTTATTTATGAAATCAGCAAGCGCACTCTGGAAAAGGCACAGAAAGCGGCATCCACCAAAGGAAATAAATCCAGCATTACAGAAGCGCTGTATACTTTAGGCGATATTGAATACTGCAATCTTGTAATGCAGAATGACGAGGTCAGCAGTTAAACGGACGAAAAGGAAGGCGGTGAACTATGAAATATTCCATTTTTGGTATTTGCGCTGCAATCGTTATGGTTTGCATGTCCATCGGCGTCATGGCCTTGGACAGTGAAAGCGAATCCAACCGATACCATCAGCATTTGGAATCCAGACAGCCGGACGCGGGATGTGACTGTGACGGCACCGAATTGTGTACCCATCTTCCTTTGGTCCTTATTGAAACACAGGAAGTGATTCCAGGGCTGCCGATTCGGGACGAGACCGGGGCGGAAGTGGGATATACGACCACTTCTGCAGGCGAGGAAATGCTCCGTGCCAGGATTTCTGTCATCAGCGACGAAAGCACCAATCATCATCCTTCCGATGAGCCAGATCTGGAAAGTGAGATCATGATCCGTGTTCGAGGAAATTCATCCCGCTATTTTGACAAGAGCAGCTATCTGGTGCGTCTGATTGAGGAGGACGGGACGTACCGCAGCGAGGAAATGATGGGAATGGCACCGCATTATGAATGGGCCATGCATGGACCGTATCTGGATAAATCTTTGATCCGAAACTATATGTGGTACAACATTACGGCGGAATTTATGGACTATGCGCCAAACGTAAGATTCTGTGAGGTCATCTTAAACGGAGAATATCAGGGCCTTTATGTGATGACAGAGACCATTACCAATGGGGAGGACTGCCGGGTAGACATTTCGGAACCGGTGGAAAATACAACCATTACCGGTTATGTACTGCGGCAGGACCGCGGAAGTCATGCTGAAATACGTAATATTACAACATTTACCAATTATTCTTATCGGAATCTTCAGAAAATCAATATCCAGTATCCGCGTACCGGTTCTTTAACACCAGAATTGGTAGAAGCCATAGAACAGGACTTTTCCGACTTTGAAAAGAGTTTGTATTCCTATGATTATGATACATCCGATTATGGATACCAGCACGACATAGATGTACAATCCTTTATTGATTATTTCCTTATTAACGAATTTACGGTCAATTATGACGCCGGATGGCTGTCTACATATCTGTATAAGGATATCGGCGGAAAATACAGAATGGTAATCTGGGATTTTAACTCTTCCTGCGACAACTATTCACATACACTTATGGACCCGCAGCACTTTGAGACACAATACTGCACCTGGTATTATATGCTCATGAAGGACGAGCGGTTTATTGAGAGAATGATTGAAAGATACCAGGAACTGCGGCAGACGTATCTCAGTGACGAGTATCTGAATCAGTATATAGATGATATTGTGGCTTATCTGGGAGACGCCATTGATCGAAATTTTGAGGTATGGGGATATACCTTTGATGACTATATGATCTCTCCGGATGAGAGAAACCCCAACTCACACGAAGAAGCCATACAGCAGATCAAGGATTTTATCGCCGAGCGGGGCGCCTGGATGGATGAAAATATTGAAATTCTCAAACAGTACGGACATGAATCCAAAAATAAGAAATTTAATCACTAACAGAGAAGGAGGGAAGGCGCATTGAAACGATTTATCATTGCCGCCTGCATTGTGGTATTGATGTTTTACGCTGTTTATACGGCGTTCTATCGCTTTGGCATCTATATTGATCTGAATCCCGACGCGCCTGTCACCACCTTTATGACGACAGACGAGGATACCATTTATATGACGAAGGATGGGAAAACAGAGCCTTTTGAAATCAGAGGCGTCAATCTGGGTGTCGGGATTCCCGGGGAATGGGCAACGGACTATGCCATTGACAAGGAGACCTATCTGCGATGGTTTGCCTGGATTCAGGAGATGGGAGCCAATACCATTCGTGTATATACCATTCTTCATAATGATTTTTACGACGCCTTTTATGAGTATAATCAGGGACGGGAAGATCCGCTGTATTTAATTCATGGGGTTTGGGTCAACGACTATGTTCAGAATTCCCACCGGGATGCCTATGATGATGATTTCCGGCAAACTCTTTTGGATGACTGCCGCACAGTGGTGGATATCCTTCATGGCAAAAAGAATCTGAATCTGGGGTACGGCATTGGTTCCGGTTCATACAGAAGTGATGTTTCCCCATGGGTCATCGGCTACATTCTGGGGGTAGAGTGGGAGGACGTGACGGTTGTTTATACAGACCATAAGTATCCCGATCGGAATCAGTACATCGGCACCTATATGTATACAACGCCCGAGGCATCTCCCTTTGAGGCGATGCTATGCGAGGTGGGTGACAAGATTATTGAGTATGAAACAAATCGGTATAAGCAGCAAAGACTGGTGGCTTTTTCCAACTGGCCGACCACAGACCCTTTTGATTATCCGGAAGATGTTACACTATACTTCATGAAATGCGCAAAGGTGGATGTGGAACATATCGCTACGACAGATCAGTTCCTGTCGGGTCATTTCGCTTCCTACCATGTGTATCCCTATTATCCGGACTATTTGAATTATGTGCCGGGAAAGGAAACCTTTCCAGTAACGGAGGATGGGGAGATCAATACCTATCTGGAATATTTGACGCGTTTAACGGCGCATCATACCATTCCGGTAGTGATTTCTGAATACGGTGTTTCTACGGGCCGGGGCATGGCCCAGCGGGACTATAATACCGGCAGGAATCAAGGTCATATGTCGGAGGATGAACAGGGAGAAGCGCTGATTGAATGTTACGAGGATATCATGGCGGCGGGCTGTGCCGGCAGCTGTGTATTTACCTGGCAGGACGAGTGGTTCAAAAGAACATGGAACACCATGCATGCGGTGGATCTGCTGAATACGCCTTACTGGAGCGATTACCAGACCAATGAGCAGTATTTTGGACTGCTTTCCTTCGATCCGGGAGAGGAAGAAAGTGTCTGCTATGTAGACGGCGATATTTCCGAATGGGAAGAAAGCGATCTCGTGGCGGAATACAAGGTTATGTCCCTTTCTATGAAATATGATGAGAAATTTATTTATTTCCTGATTAAGAAAGAGGATTTTTCGTCGGAGGAGGATGTGCTGTATTTGCCGGTAGATATTACGCCGAAAACAGGCAGCACCTATTGTGAAAACTATGATATTTCTTTTTCGCAGGCCAGCGATTTCCTTATTGTCATTGATGGAAAGGAAAACAGCCGTGTTCTGGTACAGGAGCGCTACGAAGTAATGCGGGCGATGTTCCTGCATGAAACGGAGGACGAGGATGCGCATTTGAACCCGGTGGACCCGGATACCCCGGTATTTAAGCCAATCATGCTGATGTTGCAGACGGCGACACCGCTGCTTTCAGGCGACTGGGAATCCACCGCGGAGGTCTATGAAACGGGTGTCCTGACCTATGGCAACGCCAATCCGGAGGCGGAGGACTTTAATTCCCTGGCGGACTTCATTTTCGCGGGAAATTATATCGAACTGAAGTTGCCGTGGCAGCTGCTGAATTTCGGGAATCCGTCGGAGATGATGGTACATGACGACTATTACGAGAAGTACGGCGTGGAATTCATCCAGATTGAAGAAATGTATGTGGGAATATCCAGTCAGGAGTATGAAGAGTATCGTATTCCCATGGAAGCCTTTGCTCTGGAAGGCTGGGGGAAAGAGGTAACGTATCACGAAAGATTGAAACAGTCTTATTATGAGCTGAAAGAATATTGGACCGCGCATCCAACATAAGCGCAGAACGGGGAAGGGGGGATTTTCCGTGAAGGTCGAGATTATAATTTATATTTATGGAGCCATTTGTATCAGTATGATTGGCTTTAATATCGTATATAATCTGATGCTGCGGCGCAGAGACGCTTTATTTGACAAGCGTACCGAAAAAATGCGGCAGGGGATCAGACGCCAGTTTCAACTGATCCAGAAAGGAGAAAAAACGGAAAAGAACCATAAGAAATTCCTGATGAAAAAATTGAAAAGGATCAATTATCTGATTGCTTATGACAATGCGCTGCAAATGGAGATGAAGGATCAGAAAGCGGAAGTGCTGGAGAAATATTTCTCTCAGATCGAATCGGTCATATTATTTCTGGCGGTGCGTTACAGCAAAAAGGATAAAATGGAAGCGGGGTATTTTGCATTTTTCCTGTCAGAATACGCGGTGAATCGAAAAAGGGAGATGGATTCTTTACTGGGACTGCTGCTGATTTATGTGAAAAAAGACAATTTGTATTGTCGCGTCAATGGATTAAAAGCCCTGTATCATCTGGGAGATGTGGAAAATGTGATTACTGCTTTAAAGATGCAGGATGATGACAGAATCTATATCAATCAGAAAATATTAACGGAGGGCCTGCTGACCTTTCAGGGGAATCATGATGACCTGATTCATGGTCTGTGGAAGGAGTTCAACCGATTTACGGACCATACAAAGCTGGCGATACTGAACTATATCCGTTTTAAAACAGGAGATTATAAGGAAGAGATCTATGGGATCATGACAGATGAAAAGGCGGATAAAGAGCTTAGGTTATCCGCGATCCGTTATTTTGGAAAGTATGTGTATCCTCCGGCGCTGAAATGGCTGTTGGATTTTGTGAACGATCACGAGCCTTCTCATTGGGAATATGTCAACGTTGCCGTATCCTCTCTGAGCAGATATGAGGGGGAAGAGGTGATCCGTGCGCTGAAAGGGGCTATCAAAAGTCCAAACTGGTACATACGATATTCCGCCGCGCAGGGACTGGAGGCACACCGCTTGAATTACAGCGAATTGTTCGATATTATCAATGGCGAGGACCGATATGCCCGAGAGATGATGACCTATCGTCTGGAGGCCAAAATGCTGCAGGAAACGGGAGGCGATAACTCATGATGGATGCCTATAAAACCTTTTTTTCTTATGTTGGGATCTTTTTTGTGTTATATCTGATCGGTTATGCCAGCTTTTTGTTCTTATCCGTTGCGGTGGGTTCCGCTACGCTGTACCAGACAAAGCGAAGAAACAGACTGAAAAACGAACTGGCCGGGGATTATTTTATTCCTGTCAGCATTATCGTACCGGCATATAACGAAGAAGTTACCATCGAAACCAGCATACGTTCTCTTCTGGCGCTGGAGTATAAACTGTATGAAATTATTGTTGTGGATGATGGTTCCCGGGACCGGACGGGAGAAGTGGTGCGGGAAGCGTTTCATATGCATCATGTCAACCGTCCCATCCAGAGAAAGATTGTGTGTCAGCCGGAAGAAGCGGTCTATGAGACATATACGCAGAAAGTACCCATTACTCTGATACAGAAAAGAAACGGCGGGAAAGCGGATGCGTTGAATATGGGAATCAATGCCGCGAAATATCCTTATTTTATCTGTATGGACGCTGATTCCGTTTTGCAGTATGATGCGCTGGAAAAAATCATGCGGCCGGTCCTGGAAGAAGGTAATGTGGTAGCTGTGGGCGGCGCGGTTCGTCCAAGCAACGGCGCGGAAATTAAAAACGGACATGTGGTCTCCTACCGGATGCCCGATAAACTCCTGCCCTGTATGCAGGTGCTGGAATATGACCGGTCATTTTTGGCGGCAAGGATCTTGTTTGATAAATTCAATGGGAGTATTATTATTTCAGGAGCCTTTGGCCTGTTTAAAAAAAGTGTTGTGGTAGACGCGGGCGGATATGATGCTACTACCATGGGTGAGGATATGGAATTGGTGGTAAAACTCCATGTGTTTTGCAGAGAACACAATATTCCCTATCGGATTCGCTATGCTACGGACGCGATCTGCTGGACACAGGCGCCAGAAAGTCTGGGCGATCTGAGAAAACAGCGCCGCAGATGGCATATCGGGCTGTTTCAAAGTATGATGGGACACAGGCGGATGTTTGCCAACTTTAAATATGGTTTGGTAGGATTCGTTTCCTATTTGTATTTTCTGATCTATGAACTGTTTTCGCCATATATTGAAGTGTTCGGTGTGTTCACTATAATTCTGGCGTTTATGGTGGATTTGATTAACGTGCCCTTTATGATTCTGTTTTTCTTTATTTATGTCATGTATTCATCGGTGCTTTCTCTGACGGCGTTTTTCTCCCGAACACATACCATCGACTTGAAGTTACGGATTTCTGATGTATTTAAGGCCATTGGTTTGTGTGCGGTGGAGGTATCCTGTCTGCGCTTTATACTGGCGTGGACCAGAGCCGCGGCGCTGATTGGGTACAAAAGGAAGAAACAGAGCTGGGGCAGTATCGAGCGCAAGAAAATTGAGTTCAAATAAAAGAAAGAAGGTATACCATGGAACTGGATAAATTACAGAAGGGCTTTTTTGGCTATAAAAAAGCAAGTGTGTACGAATATATCGTATCCTTGGAAGAGGAGTTTTCCGCAAGATTATCGGAAAAGGATGAACAGCTGAAAACAAACGAGGAGAAGTATCAATCCAGAATCCGTCAGTTGGAAAGCGAAATCAGAAACCTGCAAAGCAAATATGACGCGCAGTGCAAGGAGCAGTCTGTGATTACATCCACACTGGTGGAAGCGAAGCGATTTGCGGAACAGCTGAAAGAGGAATCACAGGCAAAGGAAGAAGAAGCCAGAACAAAATTTGAGGAAGAATTGCAAGAAAGTTACCGCAGACTCAAAGGGTATCAGGAACAGATCGACAGCTTACGAAGCAATTTCGCTGAAATTTTACATACCATGGATGACCAGTTATCGGAAGTGGCGCAGGCTGTGGAGACCACAAAGCAGGAGTGTGCCGGCAGGAATATGTCCTTATTTGAGCGGAAGGCGGAATAAACGAGTGAAGCAGAGGGGAATATAGTGGAAGATAAGATCATCATTTATGTGGCGGGAAATCCGGACGCGTTTCCCTTGGAATATTATGACAAAGAAATAGGTGCATTCGATGGCGTGATTCCGCATTTGCTGGAGGATTTTTCTGAGAAGAGCGGATATCAGCTGACTTACTATCAGCCTGGCGAGGAGGACCACAGAGAGTCTTTTGCGGAAAACAATCAGGTGGATATTTTATCGGGATACGTGAACGGAGAGGCTGTTCCGGAGAATACGGAAAAAACACAGATTCTTCAAATTTCGGCCAATGGGGAAAACATTACCTATTATCTCTGTTTTACAGAAGCGGCGCCCGATAGTCTGAAAGCGGATCTAAAGGATTTTCTGGCATCGGTTCAGCAGCAGGAGATCAGCGGAATTTTGGTGGAAACCGCGGTACTGCATCAAAGCGCTAAAGGGAATCATTTGACAGTATTCGCGCTTGGTTTTATAATTATTATATTGGTTTGTGCAATGATTTTGATTGTGCGGCGATACAAAAATAAGCTGTTCCGTTTTCGGGAATACCTGGAAACAGACGAAGCGACCGGGCTGGGCAATCAGGATTATTTCATCAGAAAATTCGATCAGCTGACCAATAACAAAACAAAAACCCTGTATCAAATCGTATATTTTTACGTGGACTACGACCATTTGTACCGTATCTGCAACAGAGAGCAGGCGGACGAATTTATGCGGTATTGTGCCGAAAAAATCAAAGAGCGCACGCAGGGAAACGAAGTATTGGCACGGGTGGCTGATAATGGGTTCAGCGTGCTGAAGTTCGCGGGAACAGCGCAGGATCTCCATCAGTGGATTATCACGTTATTCAGGGAGATTCATGCCTATTCCGTAAAACAGGGCCGTCCGTATGATATGAGTATCAGCGTGGGCGTTTATCCCATCAAGGAAAATGACAGAAATCTGCGGGAAATGCTCTATAACGCTCTGGAATGTGCGCAAATTGCCCGCAGAGGAGAAAATCTCTATCTGACCTGTACAGATTCGTTGATGCGGACCGTAATGGAAGAACGATATTTGCAGGAAAGTATGGATAAGGCGTTTGTCAACAAGGAATTTCAGCTGTACCTGCAATTTTATGTGGAAGCGGGTTCTTTTCGTGTCGTTGGCGGGGAGGCTTTGTCCAGGTGGAACCATCCGCAGAAAGGCATCATTATGCCCAGTGTATTTGTACCGCTGATGGAAAAAGAAAAAATGATCAGCCGTTTGGATTATTACTGTCTGGAGCGGGTATGTGAGTTTTTAGAGCATCTGTGGAAGAAACAGATAGATAGTTTTTTCATTTCCTGTAATTTCTCCAGAGATACGTTTTCCTCCGCGGATTTTGTGGACCAATGCAAAAGGATTATGGCGCCTTTTGATTTTCCAAAGGAATTATTGATTTTTGAAATTACTGAAAGTGCGGCGGCAAAAAGCGTAGCGCAGGTGCAGGAGAATATTCTGGCTTTGAGGAGCTACGGTGTGCGGATCGCGCTGGACGATTTTGGGGAAGGGTTTTCCTCGTTTTATGATATTCAGCAATATCCCATTGATGGTGTGAAGCTGGATAAAGGGCTGGTGGATGATATCTTGTCTCCCAGTGGGAGCGCCATTGTACGGGCTATGATACAAGTTGGTCATGAATTGGGCATGACAATACTGGCCGAAGGTGTTGAAACAGAGGAGCAGGTATATGCGCTACAGAAAATGAACTGCGATGTCATTCAAGGGTTCCATTTCTATGTGCCTTTGCCCTATTGGGATGCCGAAAAAAGACTGCTGGAAGAATATCAGAAAAGAACATAAGAGAAAAACTGTATTGATTTTGTATCATGGAAATACAGTTGTGGGAATATGCCTTGCTATGAAAGTCAGAACCACACAACCGTGTATATGTGAAGTCATCTGAAGCCACATAGGGGGTAAAACAATGGATGAAAAAAGTTTAAAGAAACGTCTGATAAAAATTACATTGATTACGATTATCGGCAGTGTTCTGCTGACCTTGGTCGGAGTCGGGCTGATTGCCTATGCGGGAAAGGCCGCGGAAAGCTCCGATCATACGCAGATGGTGGCCGAGACACAGGATTACAGGGATCGGATCTTTAAGCAGATGAATAAAAATCTTCAGATTCTGAGTACGCTTTCCAAAGTGTTTGATGTTACAGAGATCGCGCAGTCTCATGAGAAGATCAAGGAGATTATTACGGAGGCGAACGCCGCCAATGATTTTGTCAGTCTGCTTTTTATTCAAAATGATGGATATATGGTATTAAGCAGTATAAAGCGTGGTACCATGGAAGATTTGACGCTGGGGGATCTTAGCGAGTACTCTGTGGATGCCATCAATCGCGCTTTTCAGGGAGAAAGCGTGGCATCCAAAGTGTTTGACAGCAAGTTTTATGATGAAAAAATATTTGTTTACGCGATGCCTGTTTACAAGGATGATGAAATCATTGGCGTGCTGGCGGCGGGAGATACGATTGAAATTTTTACGGATATTGCCAATGGTGAAAATGTAATGGACGGCAGCGGCTATATCCATATCATCAATACCAAAGGTGAATTTCTGGTAAGATCCGAAAATTCGATTATCAAAGATCAATTTGAAACCATTCTGGATTGTTCCTTTATCAGCGACCAGACAAAGAATGAAATGAGATATGCTCTTGAAAACGGAGAAACTATGTTTGGTTCGTTTTCCTATGGCGGTTCGGAATATCATTTCTATCTGGAGCCCATGAACTTAAATGGCTGGTATCTGTATTGTGCCAATGAGGTTTGGGGATCTACGCTTTCTACCGGAAATATATTGATTATTATCAGCGGCATTCTGTTTTTGCTTTTGATTCTGTATAATGCGCTTCTTTTCGTTGGTTATTATCAAATTAGAAAAAGCTCTAAGAGACTTCTTCAGATCGCCTATTGGGATCAGCTGACCGGCGCCGAGAACGTGATGAAATTTGATTATGAGTATCAGGAAATGATTCGGACCAGAAAGGATTACTGTACCGTAGCCCTGAATATCCATAACTTTAAGAGTGTGAACGATCTTTTCGGCAAAGATCAGGGAGACAGAGTGCTTTGTTACCTGAAACGGATCATAGAAACCAATTTGAAAGAAGGAGAATTCTTCTGCCGCAGTTCGGGTGATACCTTTTTCTTGCTGCTTTTTGAGGTAGACGAGAAGGTGATTCTGGAACGAATCGGTAAAATCATATCGGATGTCAGAAATGCTTCTGTCCTGCATGGGGATTTCAGTTATGAGCTGTCGCTGTATTCCGGTGCCGCGGTCCGCGGAGATCGGGAAAAGACTCTGGTTGCCATGCAAAGTATTAAAAATGCGCATCAAAAAGATGTGGTATTCTACAATCAGGAGATTCACGAAATCATCCGAAGGAAAAACAGCATCGAGAGCTATATGCATCTTGCGCTGAAAAATCGGGAGTTCAAGCTGTTTTTGCAGCCCAAATACAGTTTGAAGGATAATACACTGGTAGGTGCGGAGGCATTGGTGCGTTGGCAGAATCCGGATGGCTCCTATCGCTATCCCAATGAATTTATACCTTTGTTTGAAAAGAATGGCTTCTGTCTGAAGCTGGATATGTACATGGTGGAAAAGGCCTGCGCGCAGATCCGTGAATGGATGGACGCGGGGATTGAGCCCATTGGCATTTCCGTCAATCAGTCCAAGCTCCTTTTCTCTGACCGAAACTATCCCAATAATCTGGAACAAATCGTCAAGAAGTATGGTGTGCCTGCTTCTTTGATTACACTGGAGATTCTGGAAGGCGTGGCCGAAAATGACATGAACCTCCTGAATCAGCAGATCAACGCGCTCCATGAAAAAGGGTTTAAGGTGTCCATGGATGATTTTGGCAGCGGATATTCTTCCCTGAATATGCTGTATCAGCTGAAGATTGATGAACTGAAGCTGGACCGTGGCTTTATGCGTAAGGTGACGGATGGAGATGATGAGCGCAGACGCGTGATCCTCAGCCAGATTATTCAGTTTGCGAAGACGCTGGGGATTTCTACGGTTGCGGAAGGCATTGAAACAGAAGAGGACAAGAATAATATGACCCATCTGGCATGTGATTACGGACAGGGGTATTACTTTGAAAAGCCGATCAAAGCCAAAGAATTCAGCAGGATTTATATGTCATCTCCAGCACGGTAAAGTGCTCTGAGAGAAAAGGATAAAACATCGCCAAAAAGAGAATCTGAACAGCCGCCATATGGGGCGGTATGATTTGAGCACATCGGGCGAAAAAATAGATGGAATATATTGTTCAATAAGAGGAAGGGGGAGGTCTAACATCGATAAAGAAGCGATCATCAAAGAGTTGGCAAGCATGTTGCTGCATAAGCATTACAGCGAAAACGATTCGGATTTTATTGTAGCGCAGATGGATAAAGATATTATCTGGATCGGTGCCGGTGAAAATGAAGTAGCCAGTGGATTTGAAACGGTATCCCGCATCTTTTTGAGCTACCGTGGTCTGTTACCAAAATGTATTCTGGAAGAGGAGGAAATGGAGGTACAGCAGATTTCGGGAAACGCGTATCTATGCAGCGGCAGGCTATGGATCAGAACAGATCCGGAAACACAGGTTTATCTTCGTGTCCATCAACGCTTTACCTTTGCGTTTCGATGGCAGGAAAATGGCCCGAAATGTACATATATCCATATTTCAAATCCTTACGAGGAAATGAAGGCAGACGAAAGCGGATTCCCCATAGATATGGCATACCAATCTTATTTGTATATGAAAGAGCAGCTGGATGCGTATAAAAAGCAGATTCAGGCTCAGACGGAAGTACTCAAGCGGATGAGTTATAAAGATATGCTGACGGGTGTATATAATAGAAATAAATTTATCATGAAGATCGAAGAAGATGGCTGCTTAGAGCGCCAGCATTTAGGATTAGCATACTTTGATCTGAATGGACTGAAAACAGTAAACGACATTCAGGGTCATAGCGCCGGTGATAAATTGATTTGCTCGATGGTGTCTCATTTATGGCGTGTTTTTGAAAAACAGGTTTACCGCACCGGGGGAGATGAATTCGTTGTGATCGAAGAGGTTCTTTCGGAAACGGCGTTTTTGAAAAAACTGTGGGAAGTAAAAAAAGCCATGGCGGCGGATGGTATCAGCTTTGCCATGGGGATCTCCTGGAGGACCGAAAATTGCTGTATCAAGGAGCAATTTGAGGAGGCAGACAGGAATATGTATGAAGAAAAACGCATGTTTTACAGCCGTAACGGAGAATATGTATAATCAGGGCAAAGACATGGAAGCAGTGAGAAGAAATCGGCGCTTCCTGGATACTTTGGAAACAACACAGAGATTTGATTTGAAAAAGGAAACAGCGTGAGATTTTTCTCACGCTGTTTTGCTGTATAATAAGGAGTTTTTGGCTTTTAGAATCGAACAGTGGTCCAATCCTCGCAATTCCAGATATCGGTAACGATATCCTGATAGAATTCCGGCTCGTGGCAGATGAGCAGGATGCTACCCTTGTATTCCTGGAGCGCCCGTTTTAATTCGGCTTTGGCATCCACATCCAGATGATTGGTAGGCTCGTCCAGAAGAAGCACATTGGTCTCTTTGTTGATTAGTTTGCAGAGCCGAACCTTGGCCTGCTCGCCTCCGCTAAGGACCTTAACCATGCTTTCGATATGCTGGGTGGTCAAACCGCATTTTGCCAGAGCGGCGCGAACCTCATACTGGCTGAAAGAAGGGAATTCCTTCCAGATCTCGTCAATGCAGGTGGTATAATCGGTGTATTTTTTCTCCTGCTCAAAATAGCCGGGATAAAGATAATCCCCCAGGGTAGTTGTTCCCGATAATGGCGGGATTTCCCCAAGGATAGAGCGAAGAAGTGTAGTTTTCCCGATACCGTTGGCACCAACCAGAGCAATCTTTTGCCCGCGCTCCATGGAAAGATTCAGGGGGCGGGAGAGCGGACGGTCATAACCGATGACCAGATTTTCCGTTTGAAAAATATATCTTCCGGAAGCGCGGGCCTCCTTAAAACGAAATTCCGGTTTGGGTTTTTCCTTCGCCAGTTCAATCATATCCATTTTATCCAGCTTTTTCTGTCGGCTCATGGCCATATTTCTGGTAGCGACACGCGCTTTATTTCTGGCGACAAAATCCTTTAGATCCTCGATCTCCTGCTGTTGTCTGCGATAAGCCGCTTCCAGTTGGGATTTTTTCATTTCGTAAACTTCCATAAATTTATCGTAGTTTCCGACATATCGGTCAATATGGGAATTTTCTACATGATAAATAAGATTGACTACGCTGTTGAGGAAGGGAATATCATGGGAGATGAGGATAAAGGCGTTTTCATAATCCAGCAGATACCGCTTGAGCCATTCGATGTGGTTTTCATCCAGATAGTTGGTAGGCTCGTCCAGCAAAAGGATATCTGGTTTTTCCAGCAGCAGTTTTCCCATGAGGACCTTGGTACGCTGACCGCCGGACAGCTGGTCTACCGGTTGATCCAGACCGATGTCCGCAAGACCCAGGGCGCGACCGATTTCCTCTACTTTAGCATCGATGATATAAAAATCATGATGTTCCAAAGTTTCCTGGATCTGTCCCGTTTCTTCCAGAAGGAACGCCATACGATCTTCGTCAGCTTCCGCCATTTCCTCATAATAGCCATTCATTTCTTTTTCCAGATCGAACAGATAGCCAAAAGCGGAGCGCAGCACATCACGGATGGTCTGGCCCGGTTGTAAAGCGGTGTGCTGATCCAAATAGCCCACACGGACATGTTTGGACCACTCAATCTTGCCTTCGTCCGGCATGAGTTTGCCAGTAATAATGTTCATAAAGGTAGATTTTCCTTCGCCGTTGGCGCCAATGAAACCAACATGCTCTCCTTTGAGCAGGCGGAAGGATACATCCGTAAAAATAGCTCTTTCGCCAAAGCCATGGCTTAGGTCGGTAACAGTCAAAATACTCATTTCGGTACTCCTTTTTTAATGATTTCCTCCAGGATCATGGCGGCGCCGAAATCGTCGCAGCTGGCAGTTACAATGTCGGCGGCGGATTTAATATGCTCCTCGCCGTTTTCCATAGCAACACCGATGCCGGCGAATTCCAGCATGGGAAGATCGTTGTCCCGGTCTCCCATGGCAAGGACATTTTCCCGGTCAATGCCAAGAATCTCGCATAAATGGGACAGGGCGTTTGCTTTTGTTGCCAACAAACTGGTGATTTCGATATTTTTTTCGGAAGACGCTGTGACAGAGGCGTAGTTTTCCGCGCGAAGGAGATCCCACGTTTTTTGCCGCAGATCCATGTCATGGAATACGAGGTTAATGTTTTCCAAACGATTTTTGTTCCGTTCTAATTCTTTCAGGAAATTTTTCACGGGAATTCTGGTGGCACGGATATATTTCGCGTGGCTTTCCCGCAGGTGGAAGCTGGAAAGGTGTTCCAATGCTTCCTCATCGATATATGCTTTGCCATCAATAAAAAATTCCATCAGTACCGGAAGATCTTTCGCCAGTACCATGGTGTGGTCCACAGCTTCCGGCGGCAGCAGATGACGAAAGAGATCTTTTTTCTCTACTGCATCGTAAACAGATGCGCCGTTGCTGGTAATGACATATTTTAAAAAGGGCAGTTCCCGGATACAGGCCGGGACAGCCCCAAAGGGTCGTCCGGTGGAAGGAACGAAATAAATGCCCATATCATTGATGGCAGTAAGGGCCCGCTGTACTCTCGGCGTTAATTCTTTTTGTGATGTTAATAATGTGCCGTCCAGATCGGAGGCAACCAGCTGTATTTGCCGCATATAAAAAACCTGCCTGTCTATATGTAATGTATATGATTTGCTTTCTTATTCTAACAGAGAACGGAAGGGGAAACAACAGCAATCTGTTTTTTTGCCAAAAGAAAAGGAAGGCTCCCATCGCAATATTCTCAAAAAAATGAGGAACATGCTTTGGAAGGATGCCTTCCTGTGTTACAGAAAAAATATGAGATCAGACCCCATTGCAGGAGCGATAGATCTGGCAGAGCTCGTCCAGAATCTGCTTCTGTCCGAAATCATCTCGATAAACCATATTGATTTCACGAATGGATTTATAATTTTCAATGGGAATGACCTTCAAAGTACCGGCACGCTCTTCACTGATGCAGGTGCTGTGGGCAATAACAGAAACCCCAAGGTTGGAATGTACCAGATCCTTAATGGTAGAGACATTGTCAATTTCCAGAATGACATGAAAATTTTGCAGGCTTTCGCCGCAGCTTAAAAGGTAGGAATCAAACATTCTTCTTGTACCGGCGGTAGATGGACGAACGATAAGCCGTTCTTTTTTCAGTTCATCCAGACAGACGCTGGAGCGTTCCGCAAAAGGGTGTTCCGGGGAGACGATCAGACAAAGATGATCTGTGTCCAGCATCAGAGAATGGAGACCTTCTTCCTGCAGGTTGCCTTCTACAATAGCCACATCCACCTCATAGGCCTTTAGTTTGCTTCCAATATTTTTAATGGTATCCGTCAGTATGGTGACCTTTGTATCAGGATGCAGATTGCAGTAGGTAGCAATAACTCTGGGCACCATATTTTCTTCTGCCGAGGGTGTGATGCCGATAACAAATCCGTGGATACCGTTGCGGTAGGACTCAAAATCATTCAGCAGATTCCGATACAAAGCGGCTTCTCTATGGGCGTATTTTTCTAAAATACGGCCTTCCGGTGTCAGAACCATGCCTTTGGTCCCTTTCAGAAATATTTTTATGCCGTATTCCTGTTCCAGCCCTCGAATATGCTGGCTGACAGCGGGCTGGGTAAGAGAGAGCATCTGCGCCGCCTTGGTATAGCTTTGAGCTTCGATCAGAGTTAATAAGGTATTTAATTTGGCGTCGATCATTGTAGTCCCTCCTATTACAAAAATTTATATTAGAGAAAAAGAATATAATTTGATTTTATCATTTTTCCTTGGTATAATCAAGATGAAAAAAAGGGGGAATCCCTGGAAAAGGAGGGATTAGTATGCTGTGGGATGGAATTGTGATCGCCATTTTCAATGAGCTGGAATTTGTGATCCGGCTGCTTCTGGCCTGTCTGTGCGGAAGCATCGTTGGATGGGAAAGAAGCCATCGGCGTAAGGAGGCGGGGATACGTACCCACATTATCGTAGCCTTAGGGGCGGCTATGATGATGATTGTATCTAAATACGCGTTTTTTGATGTTATTTCCTACCGGAATATCAATGTGGACGCTTCCCGAATCGCTGCCAATGTAATTACCGGGATTTCTTTTCTGGGCGCAGGCGTGATTTTTGTAAAGGGAATCTCCATCCGGGGGCTGACCACAGCGGCGGGGATTTGGACGACGGCAGGGGTAGGTCTTGCCATTGGTGCGGGTCTTTATATTGTAGGCATTACTACGACGGTACTGGTACTGATTATTCAGATTGTTCTCCATGATTTCCTGAAGAAGCTGGACGACCCGATCTATGAGGTTATCAGTGTGACCTATCACAGTATTCCTAATGGGCTGGATCTGCTGAAGCAGGAACTTCTGGTTCGCAATATTACCATTCATAATATCAAAATGGAAAAAAATCAGGACGATACTGTTACGGTGACGCTTCAGGTCAGCAAAAAAAGTGGTGTGACCTATTCTGATCTGGCGGATCTCCTGGCAAAAAATCCACTGGTTAAAAGTTTTAGTCTTTGATGGAAAATACAGAAAAAAGAAAAGCCGAGAATTCCTTTACGGAATTCCCGGCTTTCTTTTTGGTGCGGGCTTATTCTGCCATGACTTTTTCTGCGAAATCAGTTACAACAAAATCGGCGTAAGGTACACGGGAAGACAGTTCACCGCCGGCTTCCATGATATCCTGAATCAGCGTGAACCCAGCTTCATCGAAAGTGGGGTCGGTTTTCCAGGTATCCTGTGCCTTGTAGCGGTCAATGATGGTAGTCAGAGTTTCCAGATCGGAATCGGGGAACTGCGGCAGGATCACTTCAGCGATTTCGGCAGCGGAATGATTTGCCACCCATTGCTGACCTTTATAAATGGCACGGGTAAAGGCCTCCACAGTTTCCGGATGCTGGGTCATAAAGTCGCTTTCTGCCATATAAACGGTGTAGGGCACATAACCGCTGGCTTCTCCCAAAGAAGCAATGATATAGCCGGCACCGCTCTGTACCAGAGAGGTAGCGGTAGGCTCGAATTCAACGGTATAGTCGCCGACACCGCCCAGGAAGGCACCAGCGGTGGAAGAAAAGTCAATGTTATTGACGATCTCAACATCCTCATTGGGTGTCATACCGTTTTCTTTTAAGGTATATTCCAGAATCAGCTCAGGCATGCCGCCCAAACGCCCACCGATGACAGAGCTTCCTTTCAGGTCGCTCCATTGGAAGTCAGTCTCATTTTCCCGGGAAACAAGGAAGTTGCCCGCTCTTTGGGTCAGCTGGAGAAAGGCTTTGGGATAGTCCTCTTTGCCTTCGTTGTAAACGTAGATGCCAGCTTCTGTCCCCATCAAGGCAATATCGGCGGAATCGGAGAGCAGTGCTGTCATGGATTTGTCGGCGCCATTGCCAATGGAAACGGTCACGTCCAGACCTTCCTCCTCAAAAAAGCCCATTTCCTGGGCAACATATTGTGGTGCGTAAAAGACGGAATGTACGACTTCATTCAGACGCACAGGAGTCAGGCTGTCTGCGCTGGTGTCTGCCTGGCAGCCGCACAGCAGTGCAAACGCAGTGAGAACAGCCCCTGCGGAAAGGATTTTTTTTCTCATGTGGGAACCTCCATGGTTTCAAGATTTTTTACTATGATATGAGGGGAGCGGGTAAAATGTATCTTGTCTGAGAGGGATAGATGGGAATTTGTAATATTTTTTTAGTGAAACTCTCTGCTTTTTTTCAAAAAATTGGTGTATAATAAAATTTATCATGGGGAGGTTTTGGTTTTCCCGAAAAATACAGGAGGTCTGTATGGCTGAAAAAATTATGTTAGTAGACGGAAACAGTATCGTAAACCGGGCATTTTATGGCGTGCCGCTTCTGACCAATGCAGAAGGGCAGTATACCAATGCGGTTTATGGTTTTTTTCATATTTTATTGAAGTTGATGGAGGAGGACCGGCCGGATTATCTGGCTGTGGCCTTCGATCTGCATGCGCCCACCTTTCGACACGAGACCTTTGCGGAATACAAAGGGACCAGAAAAGGGATGCCGGAGGAGCTTCGTCAGCAGATGCCCTTATTAAAGGAAGTACTGCGTGCCATGAATGTTCCCATTTATGAAAAAGAGGGCTTTGAGGCAGACGACCTTTTGGGGACGCTTTCCAGAAAGGCGCAGGAGATGGGTTGGACACCCATTCTGGTTTCCGGCGACAGGGATCTTTTGCAGCTGGCAGAGGAGAATGTCAAGGTGCGTATTCCTAAGACAAAGGGCGGCCGCACTGAGGTAGAGGACTATTTTGCCAAAGATGTTATGGAAAAATACGGCGTAACGCCGACGGAATTCATTGACGTAAAAGCGCTGATGGGGGATGCCTCTGACAATATTCCCGGTGTGCCGGGGATTGGGGAAAAAACGGCAGTAAAGATCATTCAGCAATATCATGATCTGGAGACGGCCATTGCTCACACTGCGGAGATTAAGCCCAAAAAGGCTTCAGAAAATCTGGCGGAGTTTCAGGAACAGGCCAGACTGAGCCGTTATCTCGCTACTATCATCCGGGATGTGCCTGTGGAACTGGAACGGGAGTGTGGTCGTGCCGACGGTATTTTTACGCCGGAAGCTTATCAATGGATGAAAAAACTGGAATTCAAAAGTATGCTGCCCCGTTTTGAGAAGGAACAGGCTCCTTCCGCGGCGGTGGAATCCTCTTTCCGAAAGATTGATACGAAGAAAGATGCCAAGGTCTTTTTTGACAATCTGAAAAAGGAGGAGACAGCTTATCTGCTGATTCAGGATCAGGGGGCATGGCAGGGAATGGGAGTTTATCAGAAGGACTGCGGCGGCGTCTGGCTGGAAATTGGCGGGGATCTTTCTGAAGAGGAACTGCTTGGCTGCGCGGATGAATTTTTGCGGGATAAAGCGTGGAAGAAGATCGGTCATGAGGTAAAGGCGGATGTGCATTTACTCTATGCCCATGGTTACGAGGATTTTTCCGCGGATTTCGATACGGCTCTGGCGGCCTATCTGATGAATCCTACGGCGAATTCCTATGCCTATGATGATCTGGCGCGAGATTTTCTGGCGGAAGCCTGTCCTTCCTACGAGGAAGTACTGGGGAAGGGGAAGAGCAAAAAGGCGCTTTCGGATCTATCTATGGAAGAACGCCGGGATTTCTGTGCCAAACAGGCGGAGGTCTGCTTCCGGGCCAAAGCGGTTTTGCAGCAAAAGCTGGAGGAAAACCAGCAGGAACTGCTGTTTTATGAGGTAGAAATGCCTTTGCTGTACGTTCTGGCGGATATGGAGCGCTGGGGCATGAAAGTGGACCGGCAGGCACTGCTGGCTTACCAGAAAACTCTGGGGGAACGGGTAGAAGAAGTCTCCCGTCAGGTATATGAAATGGCAGGGGAAGAATTTAATCTGAATTCGCCCAAGCAGTTAGGGATGATCCTCTTTAAACGCCTTGGGCTGAAAGGCGGAAAGAAAACGAAAACAGGATATTCTACGGCGGCGGATGTGTTGGAAAAACTGCGGCCGGAGCATCCGATCATTGATAAAATACTGGAATACCGTCAGCTGGCAAAGCTGAAAAGCACATATGCTGACGGACTGCTGGCTGTTTTGGACGAAAAGACAGATAAAATCTATTCCACCTTCCATCAGACCATTACGGCTACAGGAAGAATCAGTTCTACGGAACCTAATTTGCAGAATATCCCTATTCGGCTGGAGTTGGGAAGAGAATTGCGGAAGGTATTTATTCCTTCTTCTCCGGAATTTTGCTTCCTGGATGCGGACTATTCTCAGATTGAGCTGCGTGTGCTGGCGCATATTGCCGGGGATGAAACACTGATCGAGGCCTTCCGTCAAAAGCAGGATATTCATCGTTTGACAGCATCGCAGGTATTTCATGTGCCTTTTGACGAGGTAACTTCTTTGCAGCGCAGTAATGCCAAAGCGGTGAATTTTGGCATTGTTTACGGGATCGGTGCCTTTAGTCTGAGTCAGGATCTGGGTATTACCAGAAAAGAGGCGGAGAATTATATCCAGCAGTATTTTCTGAAGTATCCCAAGATCAAGGAATATCTGGACCGTACCGTAAAAGAAGCGGAAGAAAATGGCTATGTATCTACCATTTTGAACCGCAGAAGGGCTATGCCGGAGTTACAGAGCAAAAACTTTGTACAGCATGCCTTTGGAGAGCGTGTCGCCATGAATATGCCTATTCAGGGCAGTGCGGCGGATATCATCAAAATAGCTATGATACAGGTACACCGCGCCCTGAAGGAAGGCGGATTCCGTTCCCGGCTGATCTTGCAGGTACATGACGAACTGCTGATCGAGACGGCTATGGAGGAAAAAGAGGCGGTAGAGAAAATTTTAAAGGAAAAAATGGAACAGGCGGTGACCCTTTCTGTGCCTCTGGATGTGGATGTACATGAGGGAAACACCTGGTTTGAAGCGAAATAAAGAGGGGAAAAGATGAAGGTAATCGGATTGACAGGAGGTACTGGCAGCGGGAAGAGCGTTGTCAGCCGCCTTTTGGCGGAAATGGGCGCAGTCATTGTAGACGCCGATCTGGTAAGCCGGCAGATTGTTTTGCCGGGAATGCCTGCGTATGAAGAAATCAAGGCGTATTTCGGAAATGATATCCTGCAGGAGGATGGCGCGATCTTTCGGAAAAAGCTGGGGGAGATCGTTTTTCGTGACGCGCAGAAACTGGCATTTTTGAATCAATGCACTCACAAGTATATTGTCATGGAAATGAGAAAGCAGATGGAAGAGGCTAAGGAAGCCGGTCAAGCGCCTTTGGTGGTGCTGGATGCGCCGCTGCTTTTTGAAGTGGGGCTGGAGATATTTTGTGATGAGGTCTGGGTCGTATATGCCGATGCGCAGGTGCGCGCGGAGCGAGTTATGGCAAGAGACGGCATTACATACGATACAGCCATGGCAAGAATCGCCAACCAGAAAAGCTGGGAGGAGTACAAAAAGCGGGCGGATGTTGTCATTGACAACAGCGGTGATCTTTCTGCCCTTTCCGCTCAGCTGAACCAGCTTATGGAGAAAATGGGGGAAGCTGTATGATCCGTTTTTTTACGAGACTGGTGAAGTCTTTGGTGAAACTGATTCTGGCACTCTGTATTCTGGGGGTTTTGTTATATCTGTTTGTACTGCCCAGAGTGCTTCCCTTGCGGTACACCCAGTCTGTGGAGCATTATGCCGCGGAATATGGTTTAGAACCTTCTCTGGTTTATGCGGTGATTTTCTGTGAAAGCGGATTTCACAGTGAGGCTGTTTCCACAGCCAATGCAAAAGGCCTGATGCAGATTACGGAGGATACCGGTGTTTGGGTAGCGGGACAAATTGACGGCCTGGACGCGACTTCTGTGGATCTGTATGATCCGGATACCAATATTCGAATCGGATGCAAGTATCTGCAATGGCTTCTGGAAAAATTTGATGGAAACCAGGAAACGGCATTGGCTGGATACAATGCGGGCCATGGCAAGGTGGCACAATGGCTGGCAGATGAGGAAAAAAGTCTGGATGGGATCACACTGGCGGAAATCCCATATACGGAGACCAGAACTTATGTTAAAAAAGTGGAACTGGTAAAAAAATTATATGAATGGATTTATCGAGTATAGGTGTTGGAGGCAAACATGAAAAAAAGGATTTTCATGATAATTACTGCTGCGATGCTGATGCTGAGCGGCTGCAGCAGTTTTGACAATGCTTCTGATCTGGAGGCGACAACGGGAGAGGAAAACGCACAGGCTTCAATGCAACAAACATTGGTGCTTTCCATGCGTGTACCGGAAACATTAAACCCTCTTTTGAATCGGGACGCTTCCGTAGATCAGGCTTTAAAACTGGTATTTATGCCGCTGGTGTCTCTGGGAGAAAATGGAAAGGTGGAGCCTTCCATTGCGCAAAGCTGGGCCATGTCCGAGGATGGAAGAACCCTTTCCCTGACACTGCGGGATGATTTATACTGGCATAATGGCGCCAAGGTTACAGCGGATGATGTGGCCTTTTCTTTCCGTACAATTCTTTCGGCACCGGAGGACAGTGTATATGCCCATGTGGCGGATTACGTTTCTTCTGTTTCCAGTGCAGGAGAATCGGCATTAACTGTGACGTTCCATGATTCTTTCAGTAAAAATATGGCGGCGCTTTGCTTTCCTGTCATTCCGGAAAGCTATTACAGCGGCCAGACGGAACCGGGCAGCGAGGTCAATATGCGCGCAGTAGGCTGCGGCCCCTATCAGATGGAGTCCTATACCATGGCATCCTCTATGATTTTGACGGCCTATGAACCATATTTTACGGAACAGCCGTCTATTTCCCGGGTGGAGGTTAAAATAACTTCCGGAGAAGAAACGGATCTGTATTCTTTTAATCAGGGAATTCTGGATGTTTTGGCTACGGACGCATCCAGTGCCGGACGATATACGGCGCAGAACGATGATGTTCAGGCCTATGCCTATGGCGGAAACGTGTATGATTTTATTGGATTCAATTTTCACAGAGATCTGTTTCAATCTAAAACACTGCGCCAGTCAGTGGCATATGCCGTACCGAAGGAATATATCTGGGAAAGCGTGTATTTACAAAACGCGGATATGACCAATACGCCCATCAGTCCTGTTTCCTGGCTGTATGAGGAAAATGTGGCTCCCTATAACTATGATCCCAACATGTCGGCGACATTACTGAAAAATGACGGGTGGTCAGACGCGGATGGAAACGGTACGCTGGAAAAGATCAATGAAGCAGGCAGTCTTCAGACTCTGCAAATTACTATTTTAGTAAATGAGGAAAACACCGGCAGAAAACAGATTGCTTCCAGGCTGGCGGAAGAACTGAAGGCCATTGGTTTTGCGGTTACCGTGGACAGACAGCCTTTTGAGATTTATCAGCAAAAATTTGAGTCTGGGGACTATGATCTTGTGGTAGCGGGGTGGCAGACATCTTATGTTACAGATCTCAGGGATTTTTTCGCTACCGATGGTAATTACAATTACATCGGCTACTCCAATGAGGAAATAGATGCTCTTTTGGAATCGGCGGCCCATAGTGTAACAGATGGGCAGATTCTGCTGGCTTACAGCAATTTACAGAAAAAGCTGGCGGAAGAACTGCCATATATCAGTATTGCCTATCGGCAAAATGTAGTGCTGACTTCCGACAGAGTAGGAGGAGAAATCACACCGACGGGAGCCAATATTTGGAACGGGATCGAGCATTGGACGCTTCGTACAGAATAGAAAAAGGGGGCGGTACAGAATGTCAGAATTCAGAAAGAACCCATTTACGGGCGAATGGACAGTATATGCCCAAAAAAGAAAGAACAGGCCCTATGAATTTCGTTGGCAGAAAGCGGTACACAAAGGAGGAGACAGCTGCCCTTTTTGCGTTGGGCATGAGGAGAGAACTACGCCGGCATTGTTCCAGAATGAAACGGAGCAAGGTTGGAATATCCGTGTATTTCCCAACATGTATCCCGTTGTGGATGAAAAGGAGCAGAATATTGAGTCAGACCCCTTTTATGAAAATGCAGCTGGAATTGGTCATCATGAAGTTATTGTAGATACGCCTGTGCATGAAGAAAGCATCGACCAGTTTACAGAAACGCACATGCGTCTTGTTCTGGATGTACTGCGTCAGCGTTATGAATTGATGCGGGCGGAAAAAGAAACTGCTTATGTTCAGATTTTTAAAAATTGTGGAGCGGAAGCTGGCATGAGTATCCGTCATTCCCACTGGCAGATGATCGGAATTCCGGTTGTGCCTCGGCGAATACAGATTATGTTGGAAAAAGGAATCGGAGAGGAATGTCTGTTTTGCAGGTCCATAGACGCGGATATTACAAATAAGAAGCGTCTTGTCTATGAAAATGAATCCATGGCGGCTATTACACCCTATGGTTCACGATACCCTTATGAGGTTTGGATCATGCCGAAAAACCATAGAGATTCTTTTGGAAGCCTGCGTAAGGAAGAGTTGAGGGATTTAGCAGACATGCTGTGCAGGATTCTTCCTAAGATGGCGTCACTCCGGGAGAATACAGGCTATAATCTGTGTTTCATGGATGGGCCAAAAGGAATGGATTTTCATTGGCATCTGGAGATCCTTCCCAGAATAGGCGGTTTTGCTGGTTTTGAACACGCAACAGACTGCTATATCAATCCTATTACGCCGGAAACGGCAGCAGCGTATTATCGTGGGGAAAAGAAACCCTTTGAGGAATAAAAAAGCAGCGGCTGAACGTGAGCAGACGATTCGCCGCTGTTTTCTTTTGTTAAATGGGTTTTTAAAAGTGTATGGATAAAAGTGCAAAAAAATGTCAAAATATTGGTTGACAGAGTAGTTGGTCCGTGGTATATTATTATTCGCCGCTGAGATACGCGGCACTGTCAAAAAAGAAAATGAAAAAAAGTGTTGACAGTGAATGAAAAATATGGTAACATATTTTTCGCCGCTAAAAAGCGGAAAGCAAGACTGATCCTTGAAAACTGAACAGCAGAAATAAACTTACAACCCATAGTCAATTTCAACGACAGATGAGTCTGTCGGATAAATGACAAGAGTTTGC
>NZ_JACSNY010000019.1 GCF_016902535.1 Anaerotignum lactatifermentans
ACAAAGCAAAGTGGATGAAATGAACAAACGTCCCAGAAAATGTTTAAGGTATAGAACGCCTTATGAGATTTATTATTCAGAGGTGTTGCATTTAACTTGACAATTCAAGTGTAAAAAAGGCTAAACCGGGAAGAGTTCCGCCAGACGGCTACAGGACACAGGTTGGAGCCCAGTCACTTCCATTTTTTTGTTGTAAAAAAGGCTAAACTGGGAAGAGTTCCGCCGGACGGCTACAGGACACAGAGCGGAGTCCTGTGTTTTTTTGTGTGAAAGGTTCTGGGAGATTTGTATGGGTACAAATTGGAAAAATGTATGGGTACGATTTGCGAGAATCTTCCAGAGCGTCTGGTCAGGACAAGGGCGGCTGTGGTATCCTTTGTTCATCGAACAAGAGAAAAGAGGGGATGACATGAAAACAAAAGACATTTGCCTGCAAGGACTGATGATTGCGTTGGTGACAGTATCCACTATGGTATTCCAGATTCCTGTATCAGCGACACAAGGCTATATTCATCTGGGGGACAGCATGATTCTGCTGATTAGTATTTTTTTTGGCTGGCGTTACGGAATGGTGGCCGGCGGCGTAGGTTCCGCCCTGGCGGATCTGCTCAGCGGCTATGCCCATTGGGTGCCCTTTACGCTGGTGATTAAAGGACTGATGGGCCTCATCATTGGCAAAGCGGCGGACTATGCCGGCAAAGAGGGACATTTCTTCCGGCTGCGGAATCTGCTGGGCTCTGTACTGGGGCTGGTATGGATGGTACTGGGATATTTCCTGGGAGGCGCTGTATTAAAGAGCAGTTTTCTGGTGGCGGCAACCTCTATTCCGGAAAATGCCATTCAGGCCGCGGCGGGTATGGTGATTTTCCTGGTGGTGGGATACGCTTTTTCCAAGGCACATATTACAAAATATATTTCTGTAAAATGAATTTTCGAGAGACCGGGAGACGGCAGTGCTGTTTCCCGGCCTTTTTTTGGGGGATTTTCGTTGACCGGGGGAAATTGCCATGGTATAGTTACAAAATCAGGGTTTATACTGAATAAGAGAAGGAAATTTTTTCGGGCGCGGCGGGAAGTATATCCGCGGTACCCAAAGGGAAGGAGCGTATATTTGTGGAGATCGTAACGATATTCCTCATAGCCCTCAGTCTGGCCATGGATGCCTTTGCCGTATCTATTTCCAACGGGGTTTCTGTACGGGGATTTGGAAAAAAGGAAGCGGCCAAACAGGGGCTTTATTTTGGCGGATTCCAGTTTTTGATGCCGCTGATCGGCTGGTTTCTGGGGATCAGTGTAAAGTCCTATATCGAATCGGTGGATCATTGGATTGCCTTCGCGCTGCTGGCCGTCATCGGCGGCAACATGATCCGGGAAAGCCTGCGGGGAGAAGAGGAGGAAGGCAAAAGCAGTCTGACGGCAAAGGTACTGCTGCTCCAGGCGGTGGCCACCAGCATTGACGCACTGGCCGTAGGTATCAGCTTTGCCATTCTGGATGTGAAGATCTTTCAGGCGGGAATCATCATTGGCGTGGTATCCTTCGTGCTGTCCTATATTGGCGGTATGCTGGGGCGGCAGCTGGGGAATTTTCTCCAGGCCAAAGTGGCCATTGCCGGCGGTATTGTACTGATCCTCATTGGCTGCAAGATCTTGCTGGAGCATACGATTCTCGCGTAAGGAGGGCTTTTTTTGGAATGGATACAGCGTCTGGACTGCCAGATGATGACATGGATACAGAACAATGTTCCTCATAAAGGGCTGAATGGCCTGATGATGGGGATTTCCTGGCTGGGCAACGGCGGCATGGTATGGATTGTGCTGGGCGTGGTGCTGCTGCTGGCGGGCTGGAAACTGCGGCGGCGGCTGTACTGGGGACTGGCGGTGCTGCTGAGTCTGGGCAGCAACGCTTTGGTATGCAATCTTCTGCTGAAGCCGCTTGTGGCGAGGACCAGACCCTATGATGTGCTGGGCTATGATCTGCTGATCCCGCCGCTATCGGATTATTCCTTTCCCTCAGGCCATACGTCGGCGTCCTTTGCGGCGGCAACAGCCATTTATGCCCTCCATCCCGGCTGGGGCAAGGCGGCTTACGTATTCGCGGCGCTGATGGGCATTTCCCGGCTGTATTTGGGTGTCCATTTTGTGACGGATGTTGTGGTGGGGGCTGTGATCGGTGTGGTGATGGCCAAGCTTACACTGCTGCTCATGAAACGGACCATGAAAAAACGGATTTAAGAATAATTTTGTAAAAAGAGATTGAAATTAGATTTTTTTAGTGATACAATGGTACAGCAAGTATGTGAAAAAAAGAACAATAGAGGAAGAAGGAGAGCAAATGGCCTTGCCGGTGATTTTTCAGCTCATTACCATGATGCTGCTGATGGCAGTAGGTGTCATCTTAAACCGTAAGAAATTTTTATCTGAAAGCAACGCAAAGGGGCTTTCCATTATATTGACCAGAGTCGCTGTTCCGGCAAACATGGTGATCCTGATGCAGAGACCTTATTCCCATGAGATTCTGGTGGGATTTTTAAAGACCTGCGGCGGCACCTTTCTGATGTGCTCTCTGGGAGCCCTGATGTTTTATCTCGTTGGCCGTCTCATGAAAATGGAGTTCCCGGAGCTGGGACTGTTTTCCGGCGGCGGCGTATACAGCAACGTCATCTTTATGGGTCAGCCCCTGATTATGGCCATGTATGGCGAAGAAGGCCTGATTTTCTGCGTGGCGGTTATGTTTACCTGCAACGTATTCCTCTTTACGGTCTGCTCGGTGCTTTTTGCCGTAGGCAGCGGCAAGCGCAAGACCCTGGGCCAGATGATGAAGGACGCTTTTGTGAATCTGATCTGTATTTCGGCGGTCATCGGCTTCTTCTGCTTCGTGAAGTCCATTACACTGCCTGCGCCCATTTATGACGCGCTCCAGTTCTCCGCCAACACCACCGTCTGCCTGTCCATGATCTATATTGGCACACTGCTGGCGGCGGCCAATGTGCGGGAGATTTTCAAGGACAAAAAGGTGTATGTTTTCAGCTTTTTTACGTTGCTGGTGATGCCTGTGATTACAAAATTCATCGGGAGTCTGTTCCTGGACGGCATTGCTTTGAGCGTGCTGGTGGTGCTGATGGGTACACCCGCTGCGGCGGCGCTGCCTTCTTTTGCGGAGATTTATAACAACGACGAGAAACGGGCGTCGGAGTACGTGTTCGTATCCACGATTTTTTCTGTGGTGACACTGCCGCTGGTGGCGGAATTTTTGTGCATTGGAAAATAAAAAAGCAGAATCTACATATTATATTCTATTTGATTCATACAGACACGGCTGGTTCGTGTCTGTATTTTTTTGGACGAAAAGAAGCGGAAAGCATCAGACAGTATAAAAAAACAGGAAGGGACGGACCGGAAAAAGGGGCGCGGGACGGGCGCGGAAAAGGAAATCATTTCCTCGAAAGCCCCGGAAAATCATACAGCTTTGTATAAAAATACCAAAAAAATTACGGAAATTTAGTGCAGAGTAAGGAGGGCTGGGGCTTGTGCCCGGCGAAAGTTTCGTATATACTATGAGGTGGGACAGAATATGGCTTATCCGTGGAGGGAAAGATGCATTCTTCATACTGCGCGATTTTACAAGGGCTTACGGGCGCAGAGGGAGAGCGTCTTTGTTTTTTCTGCGGGAATGGCCGTCCGCTTTTTCATAAAGAAGCGATTTTGGAACAGGCGGAAATTCTAATTGTTATTTTTTATCACCAAATTCTTAAGAAACAGGGGGATTCATTATGGAAAAACTAATGTATCTGGCGCCAATCTTCGGTATCGTGGCGCTGATCTTTGCCTTTGCCCTGGCTGGGAAAGTAGGCAAGGAAGAAGAAGGTACCGACCGTATGCATGAGATCTCCTCTGCCATTCGTGAAGGCGCCAACGCTTTCCTGAAAGCAGAGTACAAGATCCTGGTCATCTTCGCGGCAGTGCTGTTTGTACTGATCGGCTTTGGTGTTGACTGGAAGACAGCGATCTGCTTCGTGATCGGTGCGGTCTTCTCCACACTGGCTGGTTACTTCGGCATGAACGTAGCGACCAAAGCAAACGTAAGAACTGCAAACGCGGCTAGAGTCGGCGGTATGAACAAAGCCCTTTCTATCGCATTCAGCGGCGGCGCAGTTATGGGTATGTCCGTAGTAGGTCTGGGCCTTCTGGGCGTAGGTCTGATCTATGTGATTACAAATGACGCGAACATTCTGTTCGGTTTCGGTCTGGGCGCATCTTCCATCGCGCTGTTCGGCCGTGTTGGCGGCGGTATTTATACAAAGGCTGCTGACGTTGGCGCTGACCTGGTTGGTAAAGTAGAAGCTGGTATTCCCGAGGATGACCCTCGTAACCCTGCTGTTATCGCCGACAACGTAGGCGACAACGTAGGTGACGTTGCCGGCATGGGCGCCGACCTGTTCGAGTCCTATGTAGGTTCCATCGTATCCGCCATCACACTGGGTATCGTATATTTCTCCGTAGAAGGCGCGGTATTCCCTCTGGTATTGGCTGCCGTAGGTATTCTGGCATCCATCATTGGTACATTCTTTGTAAAAGGCGACGAGAACTCCAACCCTCATAAAGCCCTGAAGGCTGGTTCTTATTCCTCCGCAGTGCTGGTAATCATCGCTTCTCTGGCACTGAGCTGGAAATTCTTTGGCAACATGAACCCTGCCATCGCTATTATCGCCGGTCTGATCGTAGGTCTGATTATCGGTATCATCACAGAAGTATATACTTCCGGCGACTACAAATCTGTTAAAAAGATCGCGGACCAGTCCGAAACAGGTCCCGCTACAACGATCATCAGCGGTCTGGCTGTAGGTATGGAATCCACAGCGATCCCCATCATCCTGATCTGCGTGGGTATTTTCGTAGCTTACACCGTATGCGGCCTGTACGGCATCGCGCTGGCAGCCGTTGGTATGCTGTCCACCACAGGTATCACTGTTGCCGTTGACGCTTACGGCCCCATCGCCGACAACGCCGGCGGTATCGCGGAAATGAGCGGTCTGGATCATTCCGTAAGAAACATCACAGACAAACTGGACGCAGTTGGTAACACAACAGCAGCAATGGGCAAAGGCTTCGCTATCGGTTCCGCAGCCCTGACAGCACTGGCTCTGTTCGTATCCTACGCACAGGCAGTAGGTCTGACAGAAATCTCCATTCTGGAGCCCAGAGTTATCATTGGTATGCTGATCGGCGGTATGCTGCCTTTCCTGTTCTCCGCGTTCACCATGCAGTCTGTAGGTAAAGCAGCGTTCCAGATGATCGAGGAAGTAAGACGTCAGTTCCGTTCTATCCCCGGCATTATGGAAGGCACAGCAAAACCCGACTACAAGAAATGCGTAGAAATCTCCACCACAGCGGCTCTGAAAGAAATGCTGGTTCCCGGTATCATGGCGGTTGTTGCGCCTCTGCTGGTAGGTATCCTGCTGGGTACAGGCGCACTGGGCGGTCTGCTGGCTGGTTCCCTGGTAACAGGTGTACTGATGGCCATCTTCATGTCCAACGCCGGCGGCGCTTGGGATAACGCGAAGAAATACATCGAAGAAGGCAACCATGGCGGCAAAGGCAGTGAGGCCCACAAGGCAGCCGTTGTCGGCGACACCGTTGGTGACCCCTTCAAAGATACTTCCGGTCCTTCCATCAACATTCTGATTAAGCTGATGACCGTAGTATCTCTGGTATTCGCACCGCTGTTCATCTCCATTGGCAGCCTGCTGTAATTCCAAAAGAGAGAAGAACAAAAGTCCCCTTAAGAAAACAACGATTTTCTTATTCCTTGATTTCTTAAGGGAAACTGTAATGGCTGTCTTCATAAGAAAACAATTCCAATCAAAATTGAATTGCCGGAATCCTTTGAAAAGGGTTCCGGCGATTTTATTTTGCGGAGCGGGTGAAGTTCTTTTTTTAGGAACCCCCTTTTCCTTTTTTCCGTTTTCGGGTATGATGTCAGGTAGAAAGAAGGGATCGTATGAATGAATTTACGGGATTTACGCCGGAGACCATAGATTTTCTCTGGGAACTGCGGATGAACAACAATAAGGAATGGATGGCGGAAAACAAAGAACGCTATCAGAAGGTATTGAAGGAGCCCTTCGACGCGTTGTCCAAAGCGCTGACGACACGTTTTCTGGAAGGGAAAAAGGATCTGCAGATGGACTATTCCATTTCCCGCATCAACCGGGATGTGCGCTTTTCCAAAGATAAAAGCCCTTACAAACCCAGGAAATGGATGGTATTGAAGGAGCCTATGACCACAGCCAGACAATGGTCCGGCCGTCCGGTATTTTATTTTGAGCTGAGGCCGGAGAATTTTGAGTATGGCATGGGACTTTATGAGGGGAAACCCGCCTATATGCAGGCCTTTCGGAAAAAAGTAGACGCGGCGCCGGAGATCTTCCAGAGACTGGCGGAGGAGACGGCGGCGCAGAAGGAATTTGTTCTTTACGGAGAGGAATATAAACGGCCCATGGGCAAGGGCGGCTATGCGCCGGCGGTCATGGACTGGTACCGGAAAAAGACCCTTGGTCTGACAGCGGCCTTTGAGATCAGTGATGTGCTGTTTCAGCCGGAACTGGTGGAACGGGTAGTTTCCGCCTGGGAAGGGCTTCTGCCCATGTACCGCTATCTGCGGGAAATCGAGGAATAAAAAAAGAAAGACGCAGGCGTCCTGTTGAAAAACAGGAATTCCGCGTCTTTTTTGCTGTTTACGCGCCGGCGGGGCGTCCGAAGCTGACGGCCAGGGAACGTACCGCTTTTTCGGCGATGATGATTTCGCCGTGCTCCGCCAGGAAATACCGGGAGAGGACAGAGGAAATATGCTTTGCGCCGTATTCCTCCAGGATCAGTTCCAGATCGTCAATGGTCTCCTCGCTGTTGTATGTATTTCCCTGAAGCACCAGGAAATACCGTCCGTTGTACTTGTAAAGCGTGCTGCCGCCGTGGAAGATAGGGTTCAGGCGGATGGAAACGTCAATGACATCATCCAGAGCGCCGAAGGAGTAGATCAGCAGATCGCCTTCCTCGGTGGCTTTGCTTTCTACCGTTGCCAGAGGTTTTTTCCGGTAGCGGCGCAGATCTTTGGCGTCATTGAAAAGGTGGATGCCGTTGTCGGCGTTTTCCTTGTTGTCGATTTTGGTGACGATAATCATGATGCCGTCCATGCCAACGGGAACGGCCTCTACCATCAGCGGGGTGTTTTCCGTGATGAAGTCGCACTCGTCCATGGCCTGCTCCATAATGTCACGGAAGAGCTGCTGTGTTTTTTCGCTGGGGCGGATCAGATCCTCCAGCTGGATATCCCGCTCCGCCAAGTCCGCCTTTGTCAGGGTCAGCTTCAGCTGGGTATCGCTTACTTTTTCTATTTTCATAGGATCACTTCCTTTTTTGATACTGTTCCGAGAGACAGGAGAAACTTTTCACCTTATCTTTACTATACAATATTTCTGAAATATAGTATAGTATAATGAATTGCAGAGAAGATGTAAAGAGGATAATATCGTTAAAACATAGAAAAAACAGCGAAAAAGGGGGAATTTTACAGTATGAAGAGAAAATGGATCACGCCGTTGCTGACGCTGGTGGTTTGGGCGGGGATGTATTACTACTATCTGCCGCCGCTGAATCTGCACAGCAATGAAAGCTGGGCGTTTCTGGTAGCAATGATTGTGGTGGCGCTGGTCATCAATTTCTGGAGTATCGCAAAGGGGCTGCTGTTCCGCCGGGAAGTGACCTGGGACGGAAAGAAACTGCGGCGGCTGCTGTATCTGCCGGCGGCGCTGCTGGTGGTTTATCTGGCGGGGAACCTGCTGTCCTCGTCTATTCTGCGGGCGTCCGCCTACTGCCAGCTGCTGACGGTGCAGACGGGGAATTTCGCGGAGGATATCCATGAGGTCAATTACAGTCAGATCCCCATTCTGGACAGTGATTCCGCCGCCAGACTGGCGGAGAGGGAAATGGGGAGCATGGTGGACATGGTATCCCAGTATGAGGTCAGCGAGTACTATAATCAGATCAATCTGAACGGCAAGCCCGTCCGGGTAACGCCGCTGGAATACGGGGACCTCATCAAATGGTTCACCAACCGCAGTACCGGTATCCCTGCCTATATGAATATTGATATGACCACCCAGGACGTGGAACTGGTGAAGCTGGCGGAGGGGCAGGGCATCAAGTATTCGCCCTTCGAGCATTTCGGACGGAATCTGTACCGGTATGTGCGCTTCCGCTATCCTACCGCTATGATCCGCAGCAGCAATTTCGAGGTAGACGACAACGGCGTGCCCTACTGGATCTGTGCCGTAGAGACGAAAACCATCGGTCTGTTCGGCGGTACGGACATCAAAGGGGCCATTCTGGTGAATGCCGTCACCGGGGAGCACCAGTATTATGACGTGGCCGATGTGCCCCAGTGGGTGGATAAGGTCTATGACGCGGCGCTGCTCATAGAACAGTATGACTATTACGGTACGCTGCAAAATGGCTGGCTCAACAGCAAATTCGGACAGAAGGGCTGTCTCCAGACCACAGAGGGATATAACTATATTGCTTTGGACGATGACGTATGGGTTTATACCGGTGTCACCTCCATTGGCGGAGATGAGTCCAATGTAGGCTTTGTGCTGATGAATTCCCGGACCAAGGAAACCAATTACTATCAGATTTCCGGGGCCAAGGAGATTTCCGCCATGGCCTCCGCCGAAGGCGAGGTACAGCATCTGGGGTATACGGCGACTTTCCCCATTCTGCTGAATATTGCCGATGAGCCCACCTATTTCCTTTCTTTGAAGGACGCGGCAGGGCTGGTGAAAAAATACGCCATGGTAAATATCCAGAAATACCATATTGTGGCCATTGGGGATTCCGTGGCGGAATGTGAAAAGGTTTACCGAAATTTGATGGCCAGCAGCGGCATTGATACGGCGCCCAGCGGAGAGGTGCTGACGGCGGAAGGGACCATTTCCCTGCTGAAGGATATCGTTTCCGACGGGAATACCTTCTATTATCTGATGATCGAGGGCCGGGAGGAGCTTTTTGAGATCGAGGCCAAGAATCATCTGGAAGTACTGAAAAAACAGACGGGCAGCTCTGTGAAGCTGGAATATGTGGTTTCGGCGGAGGGTGTCTGCACCGTGACCGCCCTGTCTTAAAGGGCAAAACAGCCGGTTTTTTCTTCCCCGGGACAAGGGGATAGAAAAATCGGCTTTTTCTGGGAAAAAATCCTTACATTTCCTTGAAAAAACGGCGGATTTGTTGACACTCGCAAAGGAAGAATGTAAAATAATTAAGATATGATATAAAATGCTGATAGTATGGGCAACATGAAAAAAAGGCAAAGACAGCCGATGGAGGTAGCAAATGGACGAGAAAGAAAGAATGGATTCCACGGGGAATTCCCGCGGCCTGAGCGACACAGATAAAGAGTATTACGAAGATTTGTATAACGACCTGCCTAAGGAAGTCGTAGATATTTTGATGCAGACGCACCCCCTTATGGGCAAGCGTGAAGGCGATACGGAAGCAACGGCTTACCGTACCAGACGTCCTCAGCGGGAGGATCTGGAAGAAGTGAGAGAGGCCAGAATGCAGCAGGTGGGCTCCGAGATCAATGAGATCCGGCAGGCGCCCCAGCAGGAAGGGGAACCTACCCGCTACGTTTCCCGCAGACAGCGGAATCTGGAGCAGAGCTATGAGGAAGCGCCTGCCTCTTATGGCGGCGACGACGATTATCAGGATGAGATCCAGTATGTCAGCGTGATGCCCGCCAGAAAGAAATCCAGAGTGACAGAGGAGGCCATGTCCCAGACAGCGGCCCCTGCCAAAAAGAAAAGAAAGAAAAAAGAGCAGGAGCCGATGCCCTTCTCCGATATGGAGCGTTCCGGCGACAGACCCCGGTACGAGGATATCGACTTTGAGGAACGGGCGAAGCAGGAGCATCTGGACAGCCTGTACGACGATTATGATGATGATTACAGAAGAGGCAAGAGCAAACTGCCGGTAATTCTGGGCGTGGTTGGTCTGATTCTGATTATTGTGCTGATCTTCCGGGTAGTGAGCCTGAGCGGCAAGCTGGAGGAAGCCCAGCAGCAGGTAACAGAGTCCCAGACACTGAATGAGAAATATGAGCAGGTACAGCTGGAAAAAATGCAGCTGCAGGAAGAGCTGGATGCTTTGAAGAATCCTGACGGCACAGCTTCCACAGACGGCGAAAGCACAGATACGGAAAACGGCGACAGCAATAGCAGTACTGGCAGCAGCACTGGTACATCCACCAGCGGCACAACAGAGCATACAGTACAGGACGGCGAGACCTACTGGACCATCGCGGCGAAGTATTACGGCAACGGTGCGGAATATCAGAAGATTCTGGATGCTAACGGCCTGAAGGAAAGCGACGGCATCCATGCCGGGGATGTATTGAAGATCCCCGCTGCATAATAAGTGAGGAGTCCTATCTTTATGGGAATGGAAGATTTAGAACAAAAAACGCTGGTGCAGCTGAGAGAAATGGCGAAGGAAATGGGGCTGGGCCCCATTTCCGCCTTAAAAAAGCACCAGTTAATTGAAAAAATCAGAGAAAAGCAGTCACAAGAGGAGGCGTCTCCTGTAAAACAAGTGACTGCTTATGGTTTTTCTTTACGGAAGGAAGAACAGAAACAGGAGGAAATCCGGGAGGAAAAACCCCGGGAGGAATGCAGGGAACGGTGTCGTCAGGCGGAACTGGAAAACGGGGAGCAGGGCGGCGGTATTCTGGAAGTCATGGCCGACGGCTTTGGCTTTCTGCGGACGGAAAATTTCCTGCCGGGCACCGGGGATATTTATGTTTCCCCTTCCCAGATCCGGCGGTTCAATCTGAAAACCGGGGATGCTGTCAAAGGCAGTATCCGTCCGGCCAGAGAGGGAGAAAAATTCGGCGCTCTGCTTTTTGTGAAAAGCGTCAACGGGGATCGTCCCGATCAGGCGGCAAGACGCCCCAGCTTTGAGGATCTGACCCCTATTTATCCCGAGGAAAAGCTCCATCTGGAAACAGAGCCAAAAGCATTGTCCGGTCGGATCATTGACCTGATTTCCCCTATCGGCAAGGGCCAGAGAGGCATGATTGTGGCGCCGCCGAAGGTAGGCAAAACTATTCTGCTGACCCAGATTGCCAACGCCATTGTAAAAAATCACAGAGAGGTTCATTTGATCGTGCTGCTCATTGACGAGCGGCCCGAGGAAGTAACGGATATCCAGCGTTCCATTGAGGGGGAAAACGTGGAGATTGTATATTCCACCTTCGACCAGCAGCCGGAGCACCATAAACGGGTGACGGAAATGGTACTGGAACGGGCCAAACGTATGGTAGAACAGGGGAAGGATCTGGTAATCCTGCTGGACAGTCTGACCCGTCTGGCAAGAGCCTATAACTTGACCATCCCCCCCAGCGGCAGAACGCTTTCCGGCGGTTTGGACCCGGCGGCATTGTATATGCCCAAGCGGTTTTTCGGCGCGGCCAGAAACATTGAAAAAGGCGGCAGTCTGACCATACTGGCGACGGCGCTGGTGGATACAGGCAGCAAAATGGACGAAGTGGTCTTTGAGGAATTCAAGGGCACCGGCAATATGGAGCTGGTGCTGGACCGGAAACTGGCGGAACGCCGTATTTTCCCGGCCATAGACATTATGAAGTCCGGCACAAGACGGGAGGAAAAGCAGCTGAGTCCGGCGGAGCTGGAATGTAATTATACACTGCGGCGCATGGCCTCCTCCATGAGTGCGGCGGAGATGGTGGAAGGCTTTTTTGACCTGATGGGGAAAACAAAGACAAACGCCGAATTTGTGGACCGTCTTCCGGTTTGGGAGAAAATGCTGGGCAAAGGCGAGAAATAAAGCGAAAGAAGGCAATTTTTTGGGGAAACGTATTGCAATTTCCCCGAAGCCATGATATAATACGGCTGTTGTCTTTAAATAATTTCGGATTATTGATCAACAAATATGAAAATGAGGTGAAAAAAATGAAAGAAGGAATCCATCCCGAGTACAAACAGGTGACAGTAAGATGCAACTGCGGCAACGAATTTGTAACTGGCTCCACAAAAGATGAGATCAGAGTCGAAGTTTGCTCCAAATGCCATCCTTTCTACACAGGCAGCCAGAAACTTCTGCTGGAAGCCGGCGGCAGAGTGGAAAAATTCAACAAGAAATACGGCAGAAAATAATGTTAGACGTGCGAAAGGGTTGGGCTTTACTGTCCGCCCTTTTTTTCGCAATAGGACAAAAATCGCTTTGCCCTCTTGCGAAAGGAAGGGGTTTTTGAGAAGAAGGATGTGGCACGGGGCATTTTTCGGAAGGAGGAAACGGATTGAAGAGAACAAATATCGGCGGTCAGGCGGTCATTGAAGGCGTCATGATGCGCGGTAAAAAGATATACGCCATGGCGGTGCGCAACCCGGAGGGCGGCATTACCATCGAAAAGAATGAATGGGGCGGTCTGGGAAAGAAAGGCATTTTCCGTCTGCCTATTTTCCGGGGCGTAGCGGCATTCTGGGACTCGCTGGTCAGCGGTACGAAGATCCTCATGCGTTCGGCGGAGATTGCCGGCGAGGACTGGGCCGAGGAAGAGGAACTGAGCAGAGTGGAGAAGTTCCTGAAGGACAAGCTGGGGGACAAAATCAATGATATCCTCATTTATTTCAGCGTCATGTTGTCTTTGGTGCTGGGGCTTCTGCTGTTTTTCCTGCTGCCGGTATGGCTGGGGAATTTCTTTAAAAACTTCGTGCCGGTGTGGGCACTGGGCATCATTGAGGGCCTGATCCGGATCGCTATTTTCTTGGTGTACTTGTTCGGCATCTCCCGAATGAAGGAGATCCATCGGGTATTCCAGTACCATGGAGCGGAGCATAAGACCATCAACTGCTTTGAAAGCGAAAAGGAGCTGACAGTGGAAAATGTGAGACCCTGCACCAGACTCCATAAAAGATGCGGCACCAGTTTTCTGCTGTTCGTAATGATTATCAGTATGGTGGTATTCTTCTTTGTGCGGACAGATACCATCTGGCTGCGTCTGGTGACAAGGATTTTGCTGGTGCCGGTCATTGCGGGGCTTAGCTATGAGGTGATCCGCTGGGCGGGTAATTCCCAGAGCCCTCTGGTGGCGGCCATCAGCTATCCCGGTTTGTGCCTGCAAAAGATCACCACGGCGGAGCCGGACGACGATCAGATCGAAACGGCCATTGCCGCTATGAAAGGGGTTCTGGAAGATGAGCCGGAATAAGACATTGACAGAAGCATTGTTGGAGGGCAGAAAACGACTGGCCCATAAGGAAAACGGCGGCTGGGACGCCATGCAGCTTTTGCTGGCGGCGGCCGGGTGCAGCCGTGTCTATTTGATGACAGAAGGAAACACGGAAATGACAGAGGAAGCGGCGCAGAAATACGCCGCTTTTCTGAATGAAAGGGAAGGGGGGCGCCCCCTTCAGTATATTCTGGGAGAGTGCGAGTTTATGGGCCTGCCCTTTTTTGTGGGGGAAGGTGTGCTGATTCCCCGGGCAGATACGGAAATACTGGTGGAGACGGTACTGGAACGGGCCGAGAGAGAGGGCCTGAAAACGGGGCTGGATCTGGGTACCGGTTCTGGCTGCATCCCCATTTCTCTGGAAAAGGTGGGCGGTTTGACCATGACGGCGGTGGATATCAGTCCTCGGGCGTTGGACTATGCCCAGAGAAACGCGGCGCGAAACGAGGCAGGCGTCCGGTTTCTTTTCGGAGATCTGTTCCATCCGCTGACAGAAGGAGAGACCTTTGATTTTATCGTATCCAACCCGCCCTATATTCCCCACGGGGATTTGGCGGCACTGATGGAGGAGGTTCGGGACCATGAGCCGGAAAACGCTTTGGACGGCGGCAGCGACGGACTGGATTTCTACCGCAGGATACTGGCGGAAAGCGGACCATACCTGCGGGAAGGGGGCTGGATGTTTTTTGAAATGGGCTATGACCAGGGCCCTGCCCTGATGGAGCTGATGAAAGAGGCGGGCTTTGTCTGCGTGGAATGTCGGAAGGATCTGGCGGGGCTGGACAGAGTGGTTTTGGGAAAGAGAAAAGAGGTGTGAGGGATGTTCGACCGTTTGGCGGAGATCGAAGATAAATACGAGGATCTGTCGGTGCAGATCAATGACCCGGATGTGATTGCCGATCAGGCGCAGTGGCGGAAGCTGATGAAGGAATACAGCGATTTGACGCCCATCATCAAGGCTTACCGGGAGTATGGCAGAAGAAAGGACGCCGTGGCCGAAGGGCTGGAAATGCTGGAAGAAAAGCTGGACGAGGAGTTCCGGGAACTGGTGAAGGAAGAACTGGCGGAAAATAAGGCACGGCTGGAGGAACTGCAAAAGGAGATCACGCTGCTGCTGATTCCCAAGGACCCCAATGATGAGAAGAACGTCATTGTGGAAATCCGCGGCGGTGCTGGCGGCGATGAGGCGGCGCTGTTCGCGGCGGATCTGTTCCGGATGTACAGCCGTTACGCGGAGCGTCGGAAGTGGAAAATCGAGATTATGAACGTCAGTGAGAGCGATCTGGGCGGCTACAAGGAAATCTCCTTCATGATTACGGGCCAAGGGGCTTATTCCCGGCTGAAATACGAAAGCGGCGTCCATCGTGTCCAGAGAATCCCCGCTACGGAAAGCGGCGGCAGGATACATACCTCCACGGTGACGGTGGCGGTGCTGCCAGAGGCGGAGGAAGTGGATGTGCATATTGATATGAACGATGTGCGGGTAGATGTGTTCCGGGCATCGGGCAACGGCGGCCAGTGCGTCAACACCACCGATTCGGCGGTGCGTATGACCCATATCCCTACGGGTATTGTGGTTTCCTGCCAGAATGAGAAATCTCAGCTGAAAAACAAAGAGCAGGCGCTGAAGGTGCTTTATGCCAGAGTCTATGAAAGAGAGCGGCAGGCCCATGACGCGGCCATTTCCGCCGACCGGCGTTCCCAGGTGGGAACGGGAGACCGGAGCGAGCGTATCCGTACCTATAATTTCCCCCAGGGGAGAGTGACAGATCACCGGGTAGGGCTGACGCTGCACCGTATCGACAGTATTCTGGACGGGGATCTGGATGAGATTATGGATACCCTTATTATGACGGATCGTATGAAAAAGATGCAGGCGGGGGAAGATAACTGAAATCGGGTGAGATGAGATGAAAGAACTGTTTTCTTTATTTATAACATTTGCGAGGATCGGCGCTTTTACCTTTGGCGGCGGCTATGCTATGCTGCCCATGCTCCAGCGAGAGGTGGTGGAAAGCAGAAAATGGGCCACGGAGGACGAGGTGCTGGATTATTTCGCCATCGGCCAGTGTACGCCGGGGGTTATTTTTGTCAATACGGCCACCTTTATCGGCTATAAACGAAAGGGGATTCCGGGGGCTATTTTCGCTACGGCAGGCGGTGTGTTCCCCTCTCTGGTAATTATCATGGTCATTGCCGCAGTGCTGACCAATTTTGCCGAACTGCCGGTGGTGCAGTATGCCTTTGGCGGCATCCGCGTGGTGGTTGGGGTTTTGATCCTGAACGCCGTGGCGGGCATGTGGAAAAAATCCGTTGTGGATAAGCTGGGCGTGGTTCTGGCGGCCATCGCTTTTCTGGTGGTGACCTTTACAGGGCTGTCGCCGGTTTGGATGGTGCTGATGGGCGCGGTCATCGGTATTCTGGCAAAATCCTTTTCGGCGGCGGGAAAGGGGGAAGCGTAAATGCAGCTGGTGATCCTTTTTCTGGAATTTTTTAAGACGGGGCTCTTTGCCGTTGGCGGGGGACTGGCGACACTGCCGTTTCTTTACGCGCTGGCGGACAAGTATCCCTGGCTCCAGTCCCAACAGATCCCGGATATGATTGCGGTATCGGAGTCTACGCCGGGGCCCATGGGGGTCAATATGGCCACCTACGCCGGATTTCATTGTGACGGCGTTCTGGGGAGCATCGTGGCGACGGTAGGGCTGGTAACGCCTTCCATTATCGTCATCATTATTGTATATCAATTTTTGGAGCGGTTTCGTACCAGCCGTGTGGTGGAAAATATATTCTACGGTCTGCGGCCGGTGGTGGTGGGGCTGATTGGTTCCGCCGGTTTTGGCGTAATCGTGCTGGCCCTGTTTGCCCAGGATGTTTCGCCGGTGGACTGGACGGCATTTGTCCGGTGGAAGGAATGTATCTTGTTCGTACTGGTGCTGGCGGTCTCCAGAAAGTGGAAAAAAGTACATCCCATCGCGCTGATCCTGGCGGGAGCGGTGGCAGGCATCCTGTTCCAGATGGGATGATCCATAGAGAACTTCTTACAGGGGGAGTTCTCTTTTTTTTGTCCTTTCCATAAGCTGAAAACAGGAGAAAAGGAAAGGATGGAGCGCATGGAAAAAATGTTCTGGATGGTATGCCTGATCTATGTCGGGCTGGCGGCTGCTGCCCATAGGCGGGGCCGGGAGGGAAATCTGCCCTTTGGTCTGGTGGGCGGCTGGATGGTGGCCTTTTTCTGTTTTTGTTTTCTCCCGCCGGTTTTTGGAGGCAGGAACGTGCTCCTGTCCACGGTTTGCGCCCTGTTGGGGACACTGCTTGCCACATGGGCGGAAAAAAGGCGGCGTCGGCTCTGGACGGCGCTGGGCTGCGCGGCGTCGGCTTTGATGTATGGAGGGCTGCTGGGGCAGGCATCGGTTCCGGCGGCAGTCATGGGCGGTTTTTGCCTGTATCTGGCCTGCGGGGAGGTTTTGCCGGAGGGGAAAGGAGAGCGGGAGACACTTTGGCAGGGCTTTGGCGCTCTGGTGGGGTTCCTGCTGGGGATTTTCTGCTGTTTTCCTTGAAAAAACAGGCTTTGCAGACAAAATTATTTGCAAATGGGACAGACCTTTGGTATAGTAGAAAAAAGACTGCGGATACGCAGAAAATTGGGAAAGAACTGGGGGAGTTTTATGAGTCAGTTACTGGACAAAGAAACATTGAAAAAAATGATTCGGGAAAACGTAAAGACGCTGTACCGCAAAACACTGGAGGCGGCTTCTGCCGAGGAGCTGTATCAGGCAGCGGTATTCGCTGTGCGTGACGTCATTACCGAAAAATGGATGAAGACCCATGATGAGTATTATGAGAAGGACGTAAAAGTAGTTTATTACCTGTCCATGGAATTTTTGATGGGCAGATTTTTCGGCAATAGTCTGATCAATCTGGGTATGTATGAAGAAGTGGCGGAAGTATTCCGGGAACTGGGCATCGACTATAACGTGGTAGAAGACGCGGAGCCGGACCCGGGGCTGGGCAACGGCGGTCTGGGCAGACTGGCGGCCTGCTTCCTGGATTCCCTGTCTACGCTGGAGCTGCCGGCCTATGGCTGCGGCATCCGCTACCATTACGGCATTTTTGAGCAGAAAATCGAAAACGGTTATCAGGTGGAGGCGCCGGACAACTGGCTGGAAAACGGCGATCCCTGGGGCATCAAGCGTAATGAGTATGCCGTGGAGGTAAAATTCGGCGGCACGGTGCGTGCTGTGCCCAAGGGCAACGGCGAATACCGTTTTGTACAGGAAAACTATCAGTCCGTCATTGCTGTGCCCTATGACTATCCTGTCATTGGCTACGGCAACAATACGGTCAATACCCTGCGTCTGTGGGAGGCCAGAGCCAAGAATAAGCTGGATCTGAAATTCTTCAACGAGGGGAATTATCAGAAGGCGGCGGAGGAAGAACTTCTGGCCAGCACCATGACAGATGTGCTCTATCCTGCCGATGAACATTATCAGGGCAAGGAGCTGCGTCTGCGCCAGCAGTATTTCTTTATTTCCGCTACGGTGCAGCGCGTGGTGGAACGGTTCAAAAAGCACCATTCCGATTTCCACGAACTGCCGGATAAGGTGGCCTTCCAGCTGAATGACACCCATCCTACGGTGGCGGTAGCGGAACTGATGCGTGTGTTGGTGGACGAAAACGATGTGCCCTGGGACGACGCCTGGGAAATCACCAAAAAGGTTTGCGCCTATACCAACCATACCATCATGTCCGAGGCACTGGAAAAATGGCCCATGGAGTTGTTCAGCCGTCTCCTGCCCCGTATCTATCAGATCGTAGAGGAAATTAACCGCCGGTTCTGTCTGGAACTGACGGCGAAATACGGCGTGAATCCGGAAAAGATCCGCCATATGGCGATCATTGCTGACGGTCAGATCCGTATGGCGTATCTGGCTATCGTGGGCAGTCATTCTGTCAACGGTGTAGCGGCACTGCATACAGAAATTCTGAAGAATCAGGAATTGCGGGATTTCTATGAATTATACCCTGAAAAATTCAACAACAAGACTAATGGCATTACCCAGAGAAGATGGCTGCGTCATGCCAACAGGGGATTGTCTGAGCTGATTACGGAAAAGATCGGCGACGGATGGGTCACAGACCTTTCCCAGCTGGAGGGGCTGCTGCCTTACGCCGAGGACGAGGAATTCCGGAACCGGTTTATGGAGATCAAGCGGCAGAACAAAATTGCTTTGGCGGAATATATCCGGGATACAAAGGGCATTGACATCAACCCCGATTCTATTTTCGATATTCAGGTAAAGCGTCTGCATGAGTACAAACGTCAGCTGCTGAATACTCTGCATGTTATTGGGCTGTACAATCAGCTGAAAATGGACCCTGATATGGATATGGTGCCCCGGACCTTTATTTTCAGCGCCAAGGCGGCGGCAGGCTATCGCCGGGCGAAGCTGATTATCAAGCTTATCAACTCCGTGGCGGAGGTAGTCAATAACGACCCTGCCATCGGCGGCAAGATCAAGGTAGTATTCCTGGAAAACTACCGGGTATCTCTGGCGGAGAAGCTGATTCCCGCGGCGGATGTCAGCGAGCAGATTTCTACGGCGGGCAAGGAGGCTTCCGGTACCGGCAATATGAAATTTATGCTCAACGGCGCTTTGACCATTGGTACCATGGACGGCGCCAATGTGGAAATCTACGAGGAAGTGGGCGCCGACAATATCTTTATTTTCGGTATGAGCGCCGAAGAGGTACAGGGAAAATATAACGGCTATTACGATCCATGGTCTGTTTACAACATGAATCAGGAAGTGCGTATGGCCCTGAATAGCCTCATCAACGGCACCTTTGACCAGAATACCGATCTGTTCCGGGAGCTCTATGACGCTCTTCTCAACGGCTGCGGCGGCAGAGCCGACGAATACTTCGTTCTGGAGGACTACGCCGATTACGCCAGAGCCCATTGGGACATTGACCGGGCATACCGGGATCAGACGGCCTGGGCGAAAAAAGCCATCTGGAATGTGGCAAAGAGCGGCAAATTCTCCAGTGACAGAACCATCCGCCAGTACGCGGAGGAGATCTGGGACTTACAGCCGTTGCATATTGAAGATTGATAAAAAAGGCCGGAGAGAGGTTCTCCGGCCTTAAATTTGCCGCAAGGGAAAAAATCGGAAAAAGTCGAAAAGAAAATTTGACATATAGCCGATTATCCTGTAAAATAGATTTTGCGGTTTTGCACTCTTAGCTCAGGGGATAGAGCGTTCGGCTCCGGACCGAAAGGCCGCAGGTTCGAATCCTGTAGAGTGCAGAAGGGCTGTCGGTATGCCGGCAGCCTTTTTTCGTGAAAAAACTATTTTTCAGAATATTTTCGCCAGAAAACAAAGAACGCTGGAATCCATGGTGGTGCCAAGGATTCCAGCGTTTCTGTTTGATGGATATGTTAAGGACTGTTTTTGTGTTTACGCCGTCACAGGTTCTCTTTGAAGAATCTCCATGAATTCCTCGCCGGTGATGGTTTCTTTTTCCAGCAGGTAAGCGGAGATTTCATCCAGCTTGTCGCGATGGCTGTCGATGATTTCATAAGCCTTGTCGTGGGCCGCTTTGACCATCTGGATGACGGCTTCGTCGATCTTATTGGCTGTGTCATTGGAGCAGGCCAAAGAGGTATCGCCGCCCAGATACTGGTTGTTGACGGTTTCCAAAGCTACCATACCGAATTCCTCGCTCATGCCGTAGCGGGTAATCATGGCTCTGGCCATACGGGTGGCCTGTTCGATATCGTTGGAGGCGCCGGTGGTGATGGAGTGGAACTTAATTTCTTCCGCCACACGGCCGCCGGTAAAGGTAGCAATACGGTTAAAGGCTTCTTCCTTGCTCATGAGGAATTTCTCGCCTTCATCCACCTGGAGGGTATAGCCCAAAGCCCCGGAGGTTCTGGGGATGATGGTGATTTTATGGACAGGGGCGGAGTTTTTCTGCAAAGCCGCTACCAAAGCGTGGCCTACTTCGTGGTAGGCGATGATGGCCTTTTCCTTTTTGGAAATGACGGCGCCTTTTCTCTGGTAGCCTGCCAGGATGACTTCTACGCTTTCTTCCAGATCGTTCTGGGAAACTCTGGTTCTGCCCATACGGACGGCACGCAGAGCGCCTTCATTGATGATATTCGCCAGCTCCGCGCCGGAAGCGCCGCTGGTGGCTCTGGCAATGGCGGAGAAATCCACATCCGGCTCCATCTGTATTTTTTCGGCATGGACCTTCAAAATGGCCTCTCTGCCCTGAAGATCCGGCAGTTCTACGGGGATACGGCGGTCGAAACGTCCGGGACGCAGCAGTGCCTTATCCAGGGATTCGGGGCGGTTGGTGGCCGCCAGAATGACAACGCCTTTGGTGGAATCAAAGCCGTCCATTTCGGTCAGCAGCTGGTTCAGGGTCTGTTCCCGTTCGTCGTTGCCGCTGACGCCGCCGCCGTCACGCTTTTTGCCGATGGTGTCGATCTCGTCGATAAAGACGATACAGGGCGCCTTTTCCCCGGCCTGTTTGAAGAGGTCACGTACTTTGGCGGCACCCATGCCCACGAACATTTCCACAAATTCCGAACCGGAAATGGAGAAGAAGGGCACATTCGCTTCGCCGGCTACTGCCTGGGCCAGCAGGGTTTTGCCGGTGCCGGGAGGGCCTACCAGCAGAGCGCCTTTGGGCATTTTGGCGCCTACGGCAGTGTATTTGCCGGGGTTGTGGAGGAAGTCCACGATTTCCGACAGGGCCTCTTTGGCCTCATCCTGTCCGGCTACATCCCGGAAGGTCTTGCCCGTTTGTGCCTTGACATAGATTTTGGCATTGGCCTTGCCGAAGGACATGGCGTTTCCGCCAAAGCCGCCTTTTTTCACCATACGGCCGAAGATAAGCCGCCATGCCAGGAAGAACAGCAGGAACATTACAAGGGAGCTGACCCAGGGAGAGACCTCCTTAGGCTCGATAGCCGAGAAGTTGGCGCCGGCTTCATAAAGCCGGTCTACCAGCATGGAATCCTGCATCCGGACAGTGGTGTATAGTCTGGGCTGACCGGTAAAAGTGGTATTGTCATCTGTTTTTAAGGAGTAGTAGATGACATCCTCATTGACCTGAACCTCGCTGATGTTCTTTTCTTCCAGCTGATCCAGGAACACGTTGTAGCTGACCTGTTGAATATTGCTGCTGCTCAGAAAAGGCAGCAGGAACAGATTGATGGCCGCCATAATGGCCAGGGCAATGATCCAGTAATAGATCAGAGGTTTTCGTTCTTGATTCATAACATTGATTCGCTTCCTTTCTTATGTAGTTCTTCCATTTGGACCAGATTGGATCTTAATTTTTCCGCAATGCGGGAGAACTGGAGCAGTTCCTCATCGGTGACCCCCAAAAAGGCGGCTTCGCCGATGCTTTCCAAAAGCGCCGTGATCTCCGGCTGCAGGCGGAGGGCCTTTTCTGTGGGCAGCAGCCGTTTCAGGCGGGCGTCGCCGCGAACGGACTGCCGCTGGATCAGGTCTCTTTGTTCCAGGTGATTTAAAATACCGGTGACGCTGGAACGGCGGATGCAAAAGACGGATTCCAGATCCCTTTGATAGACAGGCCGATCTGTCTGGTGGAAAAGATAGTCCAGCAGGAAGACCTGCACACAGGAAAGGGTCTCGTCTCCGGAAAAACTGATACATTCATTGGCGCTGCGCTGTGTCATATTTACCAGACTTTTCAATGTGAGAAAAACATCTGCGTAAGGGCGCATACGGTTCACCTCCCGGGAAAAGATGATTGTTAGGTTTGTGAACAGTATAGCACCCTAACATTTTTTTTTCATGAACGATTTGTAAACAATTTATGAACTTTGGGCGCGGCGGATATCAGCCCCCAGACGGCGGAGTTTTTCGTCGATTTGGTGGTAGCCCCGTTCGATATGGTAGATATCGCTGATTTCTGTTTCGCCTTTGGCAGCCAGCGCGGACAGGATCAAGGCCGCCCCGGCCCGCAGGTCGGTAGCCCGGACGCTGGCGCCGGTCAGTTCCTCTACGCCCTCAATGACGGCGCTGCGGCTTTCGATTTTGATTCTGGCACCCATGCGCTGGAGTTCTCCCGCATGGATAAAACGGTTCTCAAAGATGGTTTCCGTAATGACGCTGGTGCCTTTGGCCAAGGTCAGCAGGCTCATAAAGGGGGCCTGCATATCGGTGGGGAATCCGGGAAAGGGCATGGTCTTTAAATTGGCAGGCCGCAGCCGCCCCTTTCGGCAGACCACCAGTCCTTCCGGCGAGGTTTCTGTTTTTACGTTACATTCCGCCAGCTTGGCGATGACGGGTTTCAAAAGATCCTCCCCCATTCCTTCCAGACAGATCTCGCCGCCGGTGATGGCTGCGGCGGCCATAAAGGTACCGGCCTCGATACGGTCCGGGATCACAGTATGGGTGGCGCCGGTCAGTTCTTTCACGCCGCGGATGGTGATGGTATCGGTACCATCGCCTTGAATATCGGCACCCATTTTCCGCAGAAAATCCGCCAGATCCATGATTTCCGGCTCGGCGGCGGCGTTTTCAATAATGGTAGTGCCTTTGGCAAGAACTGCCGCCATCATGATATTCTCTGTGGCACCCACGCTGGGAAAGTCCAGATAGATGGGTTTGCCCCGCAGACTTTTGCACCACAGGTCTACGATTCCGTGTTCCTGCCGGCTGGAGACGCCCATGAGGGAAAAGCCCTTTAGATGCAGGTCAATGGGGCGGCTGCCGATCTGGCACCCGCCGGGCAGAGGCAGACTGGCGCTTTGGAGTCTGGCCAGCAAAGGCCCGGCCGCCAGAAAAGAGGCCCGCATTTTCCCAGCCGCATCATAGGACGCGCTGGGCGCAGACAGGGTTTCGGCCCGCACGGAGACAGTCTGGGCAGAGGTATCGAAAGATGCTTTTGCGCCAAAGCCTTCCAGCAGAGCAATCATGGCGAAAATATCTGTCAAAGGCGGTACATTTTGAATCAGGCAGGGTTCTCTGGTCAGAAGACAGGCGGCCAGTATGGGCAGGGCGGCGTTTTTGGCGCCGCTGATCCGGACGGTGCCCCGCAGAGGTGCGCAGTGCTGTACAATAAATTTTTCCATGGTTCATCCCTCTTTTTTTGATTTGGTAAGGTTAGTATGTCCGGAGAAAAAGAAAGCGAATCGGGAAAAAAGAGGGGGAAAACATCATTTTTTGACAAAAAAATAAGTCTTTACAGATGAAAAAGTTCTGGTATAATAGTAATGTAGTCTGCGGATGTAGTTCATTGGTAGAATGAAAGCTTCCCAAGCTTTAGAGGCGGGTTCGATTCCCGTCATCCGCTGGAAAAAAGTACGAGATCTGTTTGAGGATTTCGTACTTTTTTTATTTTCGGGAACCATTGGAAAAAAACGGCGTCCGAAGAAAGTAAATAAGGCAAAAAAAGGAGGACGCACATAGGAAAAAAATGATAGCGGTATTGGTTGGATGCAGTATGCTGTGGGGGAGTGTCACAGCTTTCGCGGCGGAGGAAGAGGTGCAGGAAACCGGCGCGGAGGTTGTGTTTCAGGAGGAGATCGTGACGAAAAACGGCGTTTCCTATATTCCTCTGCGTCAGGCGGCGGATGGTCTGGGCCTTTCCCTGACATGGAACAGGGAAGAACGGGCGGCGGTATTGTGCAGTGAGATGAGAAGTATGAAACTGACGGAAGGCGTCGACTTGTATGTTTCCACTGCTGCCCAGGAAGGTATGATTGGCATGACCGCGCCCATGGAGCTGGGAGCCGCGCCTTTTGTGGATGAAAACGGGAAAATGTACATTCCCGCGGAAGCCTTTTCGGTTTTGGTGGGCTATGAAGTGGCAGAGGGAGAAGGCGGTATCGTAATCTCTCAAAGAGCATAAAGGACAGGAAAAGTACGAAATTTCCGGAGGCGGATTTTCTGATGAGGACGCTTCCGGAGGCGTTTCGTACTTTTTTTGGACAGGAGAGTAATAAAAGGCACAGTTTCCCTGGCGGTATCATACTATGAAGAGAACACAAAAGTTTTCGGACTGGAAGAAAGAGGGGAACGTTATGTATCGTAATAACGGCTGGAACAACGGCTGCCGGGGCAATGGAAATGCCTTTCGGGCAGGCGGCTGTTACGGCAATCAACCACAAACAGGGGGCTGGGGACAGTCTCAGAACGGCTGCGGAAATCCCTGCTCCAATCCCTGCGGGCCCGGCTGCGGGCCTGACTGCTGGCCTGGGTGCTATGTCATTGTTTTGACTGGGGTAACCGGCCCCACAGGGGCGGCGGGACCTACGGGCGCCACCGGACCCACCGGGCTGACCGGCGCTGTTGGACTGACGGGCGCCGCCGGGCCTACGGGCGCAACAGGTGCCACAGGGGCCACCGGACCGACCGGTGCTGCCGGCGGCGTAACCGGCCCTACCGGTGCCACAGGCGCAACAGGTGCCACGGGCGCAACAGGCGCAACGGGTGCCACAGGCGTTTCCGGCGCAAGCATCACCGGACCTACGGGTGCGGACGGCGCAACCGGGCCTACGGGCGCGGATGGCGCAACAGGTATTGCCGGGGCCACAGGACCTACGGGACCTACCGGCGCGGACGGCGCAACAGGCGCAACGGGACCTACGGGTGCGGACGGTGCCACAGGTGCCACAGGCGCAACAGGACCCACAGGTGCGGATGGTGCCACAGGCGCAACAGGTGCTACCGGCGCGGACGGTGCTGCCGGTGCGGATGGCGCTACCGGGGCAACAGGTGCCACAGGCGCCACAGGCGCAACAGGCGCAACCGGGCCTACGGGACCTACCGGACCCACCGGAGCAGACGCTTAAAGCGGCGGCCTGAAATAAAAAAGCGCCCGGAAACGGGCAGAAAAAAAGGACCTCTCATGGCGGATTCCCGCTGTGGGAGGTCTTTTGCGGTTGGATTAAAGATAGGCGGTGCCTTCCGCCACAATGGAAACGTGGCCCGTCAGGACCAGGCGGGAAATACGGTTTTCCGTCCGTTCTGCCTGGATGCCCATGACGCCGCCGGGCTGGCGAATCTCCAGGGAGAGGCTGGTCTTTCTTTTTTCCGAAAGATAAACGCCTACGGCGGCAGTGCCGCTGCCGCAGCCCCGTTCCCAGACCAGACTGCTGCCTTTAACGCAGACCAGAGGACGCAGGGAAAGACTTTCCTCGTCAAAAAGAAGGATGCCGAAGGCTTCGGCGTCGATTGTTTCGGCCCAGGCTTCGGCGGCCTGCACGGCCATGGCTTCTGCCTGAGCGCCCCAGAGGGAGGCCGGAACCAGAATGTGCCAGATGCCGTCAAAGGCGACGGTAAACAGGCGGCAGGCTGTCCCTTGGAGGACATAGTCCCGTTCCGCCGCCCACAGAGGCAGGGGCATGGAGACTGTGCCGACAAAGTCCGTTTCCGTTTTTTCCACGTCACAGGTCAGGAGAGAGGGCGCGCCGGATACCTCCAGAAAAAGAGTGGTTTTTTCCCCGGGCTGGGGCATCTCCTTGGCGAAGAGATAGGCCGCCAGGGAAAGGGTGGCGTTGCCGCAGAACTCCCCGGCCATCATTTGCAGCCGGGCGTCGGCTTCCTCGCTTTCCGGTTCCTCGATATAGCCGGCCTGCTCCGCGTATACGCTGTCATAAGCGATGAGGCGCTGGGCGGTTTCCAGCTGTTCCCACCGGGGAACGAAGCTCTGGATCAGCAGGGTCATATTTTGTGTCGGATTTGTTTTGATAAAGCGGATCTCCACAGGCATCCTCCTTTACTGCTGGAAGCGGTGCAGGAAGGCCTTGGTGCGCTCCTGCTGAGGGTGGTTGATGATCTGATCCGGTTCGCCTTCCTCCACAATGACGCCGCCGTCCATAAAGATGATATGGTTGGATACGTCACGGGCAAAGGACATTTCATGGGTAACGATGACCATAGTCATATGTTCCGCCGCCAGTTCCTTGATGACCTGGAGGATTTCGCCGGTCAGCTCCGGGTCCAGGGCGGAGGTGGGTTCGTCGAAAAAGAGAATCTTTGGCTTCATGGCCAAAGCACGGGCGATGGATACCCGCTGCTGTTGGCCGCCGGAAAGCTGATAGGGATAGGCTTTTTCCTTATCTGCCAGTCCCATTTTTTCCAGCAGGACTCTGGCCTCGGCGTAAACCTCCTCTTTGGGGCGTTTGCCAATGAGGATAGGCGGTTCCGTAATGTTTTTCAGAACGGTATAGTGGGGGAACAGGTTAAAATTCTGGAATACCAGACCAAAATGCTGTTTGATTCCCTGTAAGTCCTGCTTGGAGGCGTAGACAGATTTGCCCTGGGGGTCCGCCTTGGCGGCGTAGTCGCCCAGATAGATCAGGTCGCCGCCGTCCATGGTCTCCAGCAGAGTCGCGCAGCGCAGCAGCGTGGATTTGCCGGAGCCGGAGGGGCCAATGATGCTGACCACCTGTCCTTCTGATACAGAAAGGGAAATATCCTTCAGAACTTCGTTTTCCCCGAATTTTTTATTGCAGTGATTGATCTCCAGTATTTTCATATGGGCCTCCTTAACGATAGTAATTCAGTTTCTTTTCGATGCGTTCCATGACAAAAGCAACGATGGCGTTAAAGATAAAGTAGAACACGCCTGCCACGATCAGAGGCATAATGGTGGTTTTTGCCGCGGAGATCTGTTTTGCCAGCGTAAACATTTCTGTATAGGAAATAACGAAGGCCAAAGAGGTATCCTTTACCAGTGTAATGGCTTCGTTTGTGACGGGGGGCAGGACACGCTTGCACATCTGGGGGAAGATGATACGGAAGAAGGTCTGGACTCTGTTGTAGCCCAGTACGGTTGCCGCTTCATACTGTCCCACGGGGATGGATTCGATGCCGGAACGGTAGATTTCCGCGAAGTAGGCGGAATAGTTGACGGAAAAGGCGATGATGACAGCCGTAAAACGGTATTCCATGGAGATGGGGATACCGAAAATATAGTAAGGGCCATAGTAGATGGCAAACAGCTGCAGCATCAGCGGAGTACCGCGCAGGATGGCGATAAATACTTTCAGTACAAACTGAATGGGTTTGAAGAGGAAGAAGGCACTCTTTGCCCGGAAGGAAAGAGGCGCGTTTTCCAGCTTGCCCTGAGCGGTCTGGCGGATATGAACCTGTTCCAGAAAGCTTTCCGAGGCAATACATTTTAAAGGCGCCCATTTGGACATGCGGCCAAAGGCCACCAGAAGACCCAGGGGCATGGAAAAAAGCAGGGTCAGCAGAAAAATCTTGCAGGATTCCACCAGACCGACGCTTAATTGCTGTACGATGCTGAAGATAAATTGTGTATCCATAAAATATCGTCCTTTCTTTGTGGTAAGTACTTCGCTCACATAAGGAAACAGAGGTGTATTTCTTTATGTCAGCCTCCCTGCACGGACAAAGGTCGTTCTTTGGGAAACAAGTCCTGAACAGGGAAGAAGCGTGCGGGCAGAGCCCGCACGCTAAGGGTGTCGCAGAAGGCGACACCCTGTCATCAAAGGCTCATTCCATTCAAGCCTTTGATGAGGCAACAGAGGTATAAAGTCAAAGTTCCATGGGCAAAAAAGCCTTGAAACTCCGACTTTTCCTCGTCGGAAATCAATTCCGACTGCGGATTCCAGCAGGGAAACGCTTCGTTTCCCTAACCCTTCCGCGCCCTTAAAAGATGACGCAATCTTCTTTTGACAAGTTGAGCGTGCGGGCAGAGCCCGCACGCTGTCAATGTTCCATATGTATCTTATTTGCCCAGGCAAACCATTTTGTCCAGGTTGTAATCTGCGTAGTTTGCTACGATGGCGTCGAATGTGCCGTCTTCTACCATTTCGTCCAGAGTAGCCTGTACCTGGTCACGCAGTTCTTCGTTGCCCAGCTTGAAAGCGATGGCATACTGTTCTGTGGACAGGGGTTCTTCCAGCTGACGGAACAGGTCGGGGCGGCTGCTCAGCTGATACTGTGCTACACCGATATCAACAGCGATGGCATCTACAGCGCCGGATTCCAGGCTCATGAATGCTGTGTTGTAATCGGGTGTCTGTTCCAGAGAAGCGAAGGTAGCTGCCAGTGCCAGATTTTCTTCGTTGTCTTCTTCGTTGGTCAGCGCGGTCAGAGCGGAGGAACCAGCCTGTGTGATAACGATTTTGCCGGCCAGATCTTCTTTTGTCTGGATCGCGTCATCTGCACGTACCACGAATACGATGCTGTTGTCTACATAGGGTTCGGAGAAAGTATATTCGCTTTCTCTGCCGGTCATGGTGAAGCCGTTCCACAGACAGTCAACGGTGCCGCTGTTCAGTTCCATATCCTTGGAGCTCCAGTCGATGGGCTGTTTTACCAGTTCCCAGCCGTTTCTGTCGCAGACTTCCTGAGCCAGATCCAGGTCGAAGCCAACGTATTCGCCGTTGTCGTCCTTGTAGCCGTAAGGAGGATATTCCGCGTCGAAGCCAACAGTGAAGGTAGTCACTTCAGAAGTGGTGCTGTCCGCGTCTGTGGATTCTTCTGTTGTGGTGCCGCCGCAGCCAGCCAGTGTGCCAACGCCGACAGCCAGTGTCAGTAATAAAGCAAGTAATTTTTTCATAGCAAGTCTCTCCCTTTCCTCAAATAAAGATTTGATGCTTAAGTCTTTATCATTTTATCACGCTACTAGACTAAAGTAAATTAGAAATTATATATGATATTAAAGAGAAAAGAAAGAATGGCTTTGTCTGATATATACAAAAATACTGCTGGAAAGCAGAATCTTCTTACAAGAACAAAGACTATTTAAAAGGCACAGCGGTGCTGAAAGGAAATCCTTCCAACCAAAATGCGATAGCTGGAACCCTTGCGCCGCAAGGATTCCAGCTATCTTTGGTTTTCTTATAAAACAGCGGTGAAAGCTGTTTTTTTGGTCAGCGTGTAGTTGCGGTGACCTTTGTGACTTCATCTTTGCTGTTGAGTGTCAGAGTAACACGGAAATCATCGTCATCTTCATAGAAAGCATCGTAAAGCCAGTCATAGTCCCGTGTTCTGTCATCAACGATAAAGGTAATATCATCCACATCATCAGCGAAATAATATTTTTCATCGTCTACTGTGATGTATAACGAAGTGAGTTTATCCAGATCGCCTTTGACGGTGTCGCCGGAATCGGAATCGGTCGCTTTGATCTTCGTTACCCGGTCTTTGCTGTCCAGAGTCAGTTCAACCGTAAAGTTGTAGCCGTAGTCATTAAATTCCCGATCCAGTTTGGACAGGGAAGAAGAACTTCCGTCAATGGTAACGGTTACATCGCTGGCAAGATCGTATGTTTTGTTTCGGCTGTCCACACGAATGATGATGGTTTCGTCATCCAAATCAATGTCACGCAATTCGCCTTTGGTAGCGTCTTTATTTGTGGCTTTGATCTTGGAGACTTCGCCGCTTTTAAATGTCAGTTCTACCTCGTAGGTGCTGTCTTTATAGCGATCCCGCAGCTGATCGTAGGAGAAACTCTTTCCGTCAATGGTAACGTCGATATCGTCTGTATCGTCCAGAACATCGTATTTATATTCTTTTTCATCCTTATCTTCAATTTTGATGTAGGAACTACTCATATAGGTCAGTGTGCCTTCGGATACGCTTTCCTCATCCTTGGTGGCTTCGATTTTGGTAACATAATCGTCTCTGTCCAGTGTCAGGGAGACACGGTAGGAAACTGATTTATAGTTGTCCTTTAAAGTAGACAGGCTGCCGGACTTGCCATCAATCGTTACCTTAACATCCTCGTCAATTCGGTAATCGTATTCCTTAGAACCAGCCTTGATGGTCAGACGATTTGAATTGATATAAGTCAGGATGCCATTTTCTTCATCTTCAGCGGAGTTAATGGTGATTTTTGTAACCTTATTGGAGCTGTTCAGGGTCAGGGTGACATTATAATTGTAGTCTTCATAATCCCGTTTCAGCTTGCTGAAGGTCATGCTGCTGCCGCCGCTGACCGTGATGTCATCGTCTGCCAGATCGTAGTCGTATTCTTTGGAGCCAGCTTTGATGGTCAGTTCGTCACTGTCCAGATAGGTTAATGTGCCGGTCCGAGGGTTGTTGTTGTTTTCTGTTGCGTCAATCTGGATGACATACTCGTCTTTGTCCAGGCGCAGTTTTACGGAATATACCTTATCATCATCCAGACCGTCGGTCAGCTTTTTCAGCGTAGAGGAGCTGCCGTCGATGGTAACCTTTACATCATCATCCAGATAGAAGTTATATTCCTTGCTGCCATTGAGCACATAGATTTTGGTAGAAGAAATTTTCTTGATTTCATCATAAGACTGAGAAGAACCAATACCGCCTGCGGATTTTGTAATGGTCAGGGATTTGATCTGATCGCCGCTGTAAGTCACAGACAGAGTATCATCCTTGCCGATATCGGACAGGCTTACGGTTTCTCCATTATAGGTCGGTTTGATGGAAGAAGCCGCGAACAGGTTCAGGCCGCTGCCGGAAGAAGTTTTCAGGCTCAGGAACAGTTCCCCGCTGGAAAGCAGAGACGCGGATACTACTGTACAGGAAACAGTGCCGGAGGAAGGTGTTTCCGGCTGCTGTGTCTGGGAGCCGGAGGAGGTCAGTGTATTATACGTTTTTACGGAAAGCACTGCCATTTCCGCCCGGTTGATATTTACCTTGGGATTGAAGTTGCCCATATCGTCGCCGACCATGATGTTTTTGTCATAGAGCAGATCCAGATAGGGCGCCGCGGAAGCGGTGATAGAGGCCGCGTCTTTATACGTCAGCTTTGCGGAGGTATCTACGGTGTAGATCTTGCCCAAAGCTTTGCCAAAGATGACGCCGACCTTTTCACGGGGCGCGTTTTTCTGAGTGGTGCCGCTCATGAATTCGGAAAGATCATTGGTAATCAGGATGCCGTTTTCCAGAGCGTATGCCACTGCGTTGTAAGCCCAGGTAGGGATCTTATAGGCCTGCATAATAGGCGTCCATTTTGTAATGGTAGTGGAAGTTACATCCTGCTTAGTGTAAGTCTTCATAATAGAGTACATCAGCTGTGTGGCCTCGCAGTATGTAACGGGGTTTCTGGGCTTGCAGTATTTTTTGCCGTCTTCCGTATAACCGCTCATGAGCCCCAGAGACGCCGCCTGATCCAGAAAGGTAGCCGCGCCCGGCCAGGGGACGGTATCAATATCGGCAAAGGTGGAGCCGAAGGCGGTGACGCCGGTGCTGCCCAAAAGCAAAGCAGCGGTAGTGGCGAAGGTAATGATTTTTTTCATAATGGATTCCCCCTTTTCATCTTCATAGTAAACATATCCTGCCCTGTTGGGTTCATTGTAATTTTATACATGGGTTCTATTCTCACTATAGCATATTTTCATTGAGAGTTGTTTTCAATTTCCTTAATTTTTTCGTAAATGGCTGTAAAAATTTTACAAAAAACTCGGAAATCTCCAGCTCTTCTGCTCTTAGACGGGAAAAAGCCGGGAAGGTTCCCCTGAAATGGAAAAAAAGCCAGGAGAAGCGCTGTTTTTCTATGCAGGTCTATTCAATGGGAGAAGAGATGGGGGTCTGCGCCATAATTTTCTGCCACTGCGCCTTTTTTTCGGAAAATTTTTCTGGGTATAAGCGCAGTTTGGGTTCTGTCATCAGATCGAAGCAGACTCCCAGCAGAACTTTGGCTGTGCGCAGATAACAGTTTTCCTGATCCCGGATGGCAAAGGCGTCATGGTGGAACTGCCCTTCGATGCCGGAAAAGCCCATTTGTATGGTGGGAAGCAGAAAACTCAGATCGCCGATATCGCCGGAAGCGCCGGAAACCACATTTTCCAGAAGATCTTCCTTTTTACAGTGGAGCAGGATGTTTTCCCGAACAATGGCGTTAAGAGCGGAGGACTGGCGCAGGGGAAGATATCCCGGTGCAGTCTCGATTTCACATTCCAGACCAAGGGCGGCGGCACAGTGCCGGACACAGTTGTCCGCTTCGGCGGCCGCCTTCATGAGGGTGTCTGTATCGTTGGCCCGCAGATAGGTTTCCAGAACGACCCGGTCGGGAATAATATTGACGGTGCCGCTTTGCTCCGTTAGAACGGGATGCAGACGCAGCCCCGCCTCCGGCGGAAAATGTTCCTTTAAAAAAGCGAAGGCGTTCTGGCAGAGGATGGCGCCGTGGAGGGCGTTCCGGCCCAGATGGGGCGCCGCGCCGGAATGGGCGGATTTCCCCAGAAAGACAGCTTTTTTTGCCAGAAAGCCCGTCAGCGTAGACTGGATGTCGAACAGAGTATCCTGTTCCCCGTTGGCATGGGCGGAGAGGACGCAGTCCACATCATCGAAGCAGCCCTGGGCGATCATGTTCTGTTTGCCGGAGCGGTAACGCAGTTTTCCCTGGGCAATCAGTTTGTCCCGGAAGGCAAAGTCGATAAATTCCTCGGCGGGGGTAAAGAAAAAGCTGATACGGCAGCCTGTTTCCTCTGCCAGTTTCGTTTCCTTCAGCACTTTCAGCAGGGAGAGGGCCAGTACGGTCTGGATGCTGTGGCCGCAGGAATGGACGTTTCCGATGCCGGATTGACGGGGAAGGGCGTCCATGTCGCTGACAAAAGCGATGTGATAGCCTTCTCGGCCCAGGGTGGCCCGGATTCCGGTCATGGCGATGTTTTTTTCATAGGGGATCTGCCACTGGTCCAGCAGTGCTGTGATCTGGGCGGCGGTACTGTATTCCTGAAAGCCCAGTTCCGCCGTCTGGAAAAACAGTTTGCCCCAGGCGAAAATTTCTTCTCTATGCTCCTCTAAATGGGAAAATAATATTTCTTTTTCCATAAAAGCCTCCTGTTTTATTCCCAATCCAGTTTCATCCCTACACCGACCTCACCCAGAGGGCATTTCTGATGGAGCGCGGCCCGCACGGCGAAAGAGGTGCAGTGGCAGGGATAGAGCAGGGGGATATGTTCGTTTTCGATAAAATCAATGGTTTTCCGGGCCCGATCGTCCAGAGCGAACAGATGAAAACCGCCCAGAAGGCCTTTCGCCTTTTGAAGGCCGGTGACTTCCTTGGCGTAGGCGATCATATTGCAGATGCCGGCATGGGAACAGCCGGTGATGAGGTAAAAGCCGTCGCCGCTGACATAGGCCAGAGCCGTATCATCCGCCAGATAGTCCGCCTCTGGCTGGCCTTCCCGCAGTGTGGTGCCGATGGCGTACTTTGGCTCGTGGGAGCAAAGGGGTGGGATTTCTCCCAGAAAGACCAGCCGCTCTGTCAGCCAGAGAGGGTGTTTGGTCAGGCAGAGGTCCGTTTTTTGGCTCAGTTCTTCCATGGTAAGGGGGGAGCCGACGTCCATGCCCTGGGATTTCTTGGGCAAAAGAGCGTCGGGATGTGCCACCAGCTTTGGTTTATGGGGAAAGGGCAGCTCCAGCAGCGGCGCCAGACCGCCGGTGTGGTCGTTATGACCATGGGAAATCAAAATTGCGTCGGCTGTGGTCAGGTCAATGTCCATGGCGGCGGCATTTTTCAAAAAAGCGTCGGAGTATGCCGCGTCAAAGAGAAAGGATTTGCCGTCAGCCTCCAGCCAGTAGGAAACGGCGGGTTCTCCCAGATGATAAACGTCGATTTCGGTATGGTTATCCATGAGTACGGTAATTATCATAAAAATTCCTCCTTTGGGTCTATTATACGGAAAAAGAAGGGAGAGAACAAGAAAGGAGCGGAAGGGAGAGGATAGAAGATGGTATTCTGGCGGATGCCAAGACAGGATTTGAAGTCTATCCCAGCCGCAAAGCGGCCGGGGACCCCGGAAATATCAGGTTCTGCATGAGACATTTCCGGAACATACAAAAAGACACCATACCTGGTGGTATGATGTCTTTTAGAAATAGCGGA
>NZ_JACSNY010000020.1 GCF_016902535.1 Anaerotignum lactatifermentans
TGCCAGTACACAGTCTGCCGCCATTGCTTTGCCGATACCGCCCGCGCCAAGCACTGCAATAGGTTTTCCTTCCAAATAGCTGAGATCTTTCATATCATTTTCCTCCTTTATCGTTGTTTCTATTCTTCTGAGTATATTTTTTCTTTTTTATTAGGATGCTTCCGCCGAATTCGAGCAAACAGATCCCTTTGTTTTAATCAACGAACCAATGATGCCGCCGATTACCGTGGGAATAATCCATTCAAACCCAAATTCAGCCAGAGGCATTTTTTCGATAAATCCAATGCTGACACCATAGTTATTAAGTACAGTGCAGACACTCATAATAAAGGCAACCAGTGTCGCGCCTTTATAAGTATTGCGGTTTTTGATCTTTCCACGGAAGAAAGACATAATAATCAAAGTAATAACTGTCGGATATACCACAGAGAGAATCGGTTCTGCAAAGCTGATGATTGTTGTCAGGCCAAAGTTTGCGACAACGGTACTGAACACGATAATTACAGTGATAATAATATTGTAGGAAACCCGTCCGCCCAGCAGCGTTTCAAAGTAAGCCGCAACAGCGGAGGCAACACCGACTGCCGTTGTCAAAGACGCCAGCGCTACGATAATCCCCAACAGCAATGTGCCGTAAAAACCAAGCAGGTCATTTGTAATGGCTACAATGAGGCTGGCCTGATTTACAGAGGCTAAATCATATTCCATGGAAGCCGTAGCCCCCAGATAGGTCAAACCACAGTATACCAGCAGCAGCATAAACCCGGAAATCAAGCAGGCTTTTCCTGTGATGCTGACCTGCATCTTCTTTTCAAGATATCCGCGCTGTGTTACTGTCGCTACTACAACGATGGCTACTGTAAGGGCACCCAATACGTCCATTGCCTGATATCCGGCAATGATACCGTCTTTGGCGATATTTTCAGATGCCGGCGCCACTACTTCGCCCAAAGGAGCGGCTACGCCAACGGCGATCAGGATAACAAGGGCCACTACCATAATAGGGGTCAGATATTTGCCGATTACATCTACCAGCCGAGATCTGCGAATGGCAAGGATCAAAACAATGCCAAAGAAAATAATGGTAAAAATCAGCAGATTCATCTGCGGTACCAAAGGTACGATGGTCATTTCATATGTCGTTGCCGCGCTGCGGGGAACAACAAACAACGGACCGATGCAGACAAGAACTACGGTATTGATAATAACGGAGGGCACCTTGCCGATGACGCCGGTTATCCCTGACATCGTACCGTCCCCTTTGACCATGGCCACGATGGTTACAAAAGCCAAACCAATGTCGGTTAAAAAGAAACAAACAAAGCCGACAGGCCACTGCGTGCCGGCCGTCATTCCCAGATAAGGGGGAAAAATCAAACTTCCGGCGCCAAAAAACATAGCGAATATTGCCAAACCAATAACAATGGGATCATACTTTTTACTTGCTGGTTTCATCTGTTCTCCTCCTTACATGTTCTATTTTTCTTTCGTACAGCTTAGAAGTATCCGAAATAAGGTTTTTGTGTGGTAGCGTGGTGTGCCCAGTTAATGAGCGTAATAAAATCAAATACGGGCAGTCCTACCTCATCCTGTACCATATATGCGTAAGGCGGGATATCACTGCACTCCAGCAGGATGGCGCCTACATCATCGTGCTGTTCCACCAGATTTTTCGCCGCCTGCACTATGGTCTGTGCCACACTCTCATTATCCAGATAAGGATATTCATAACGAATGGTCTTGAAACCTTCCACACTGCCAATATCTTCGATATAGCAGTCTTCCGGAGTAACTCCCATATCCCGCAGCATTTTATCGGTAATGTCATTACCGGATGCGGTGATAATCCCGATCTTCTTTCCTGATTTCAGACCGGTCTTAATCATGGGCAGCTGTACCATACTGGACAGGAACGCCGGAATCTCCAAGGCGTCTGCCACATCCTTCTGGAAATTAGCGAAAAATCCGCATGCGCCTACCACAGCCCGGACCCCTTCTTTTTCCAGTTCCTTCGCCGCCGCAATGATTGTATCCTTCAGCTTCGCGTCGCCTTCAAAAAGCTGCTCTATCTGAAACTCTACCTTTTTATAGAGCACAGGAAAATCATAGGTCGTCGCATTTACCACGTTCCCCGGTAGTTTGGGATATTTCAAATCTACCGCAATAATGCCAATGGAATGACCGGAAACATATCTGCAGTCCGGCACATGGTATGTCTTTTTGATATCACTTGTTTTTCTTACGGATGAATAACCGTTACCCATTTGAACACCTCCATCTTTAATGACTATATTTCACTGACTCTATTTCTAACGTAATTCTATACCTTTTTCTCACATTTTGTCAATATACTTTCTGCTTTTTAGCGGAATCTACTGTTTTTTCACAAAAAAAATAGACATTGTCCCCAGTCCCACGCCTTCACTTTCGGATAAAAAGAGAAAATATCTCTGTATTTTTGTATAAAAATAACAGAGCAATCCATTTTACTGCATTGCTCTGCCTGATGTAAAACACATGGTTATTTCTCTTTTGCGCCGTAAAGCAGTACCAGCCCCTTAGCAAAGATCTTTGCCTCTCTTTCGCTGGTTTCCACATAATGGAACCCTTCGCCGGCGTTACACCAATAATAATCCAGGCCCTGAATGAAAATAACAATCAGCTCAATATAGAAGGAGCTGTCATATTCCCGGGAAAGTTCTCCCGTTTCGTAGCCCTTCTCAATTATTTTATGAAGCGCCTTATAGATGGAGCGCTTTTCCACCGTTACGAATTTTTCCGTCTCCGTTAAATTATGCCCAAGTAAAGCATTCAGTATTTGCTCTCCAATGGCTTCAATGGCTTCATTCGCGTAGTGCAGGTAATTTACCAGCTGTTCCTCAAACGTGGGAAGATCCTTTACTTTCGCGTAAGCATTCTCCGCAATCTCGTCATACATGGTAATGGTATGATAGATCAGATCCTGTTTGGATTTAAAGTACAGATAAAATGTTCCCTTGGCCGTATTGGCTTTCTGGGCGATGTCTTCAATAGATACATTTTCGTACCCCTTTGTTTCAATCAATTCCAGGGCGGCACGATAAATGTTTCTTTTTGTTACCTTTGCCTGCTCTTTTCTTGTTAATTTCTTCTCCATACGCCACCTCAATCTCAGCGGGCAATTCAGGTTCGCACCTGCCCCGTTTTCCCGCCTAAACTATTTAATACAAAATACAAAAATGTTTACTACATCATACCACATTCGTCGTTTGATTTCAAATGCCTTTGGCTTCCCCCCTCCGCGTGTTATATGACAAGTTTTGTCCAAAAAAACAGCCGAAGAGGACTCCTCGACTGTTTTGATATTATAATAGGTAGTATTTTTTTATAAACGATCAGGCTTCTCCCATAACTTCCACATAAACCGTCCTGCGCTGAGGGCCGTCAAAATCCACCAGATAGATCTCCTGAGCGCCGCCGCAGACAATCTTACCGTCTATGACCGGAAAGGCACAGTGGTTGCCCATGAGCATACTTTTCAAATGCCCCTGGGAATTATTTCCCGTTGCGCCGTAATCCGGCAGAAAATGGGCATGGACATAAGGCGCGTCCACCGGCACCAGCCCCTCCATCAGTTCGCTGATATCTTTTTCCACACAGGGCAGGGCCTCATTAACCATGATGCCGGTAGTGGTATGGGCCGTCAGCACAAAAGCGATCCCATCTTTTACACCGCTCTCTTCCACCAGACGATGTACTTCTTCCGTAATGTTCATATATTCCTCCGGGCTTTTGCTCAGCCGCTGGATCTTCTTCAAAACTACCATCACACATCCTCCTCTCCCGTCAGAAAACGAAGGGCATTTTTATAGTAGAGATTCTCTCTGGCCCAATCCCGCATGGGAATCTTATCCAAGGCGCGTTTCAGCTTGAACGCACGGAATCGAGGTGTATTGGAGGCAAACATTACCTGTTTCGGGAAAGCTCTTTCAAACCAGTATTTCCCCATATCCACTGTAAACAGACGTTCCATGGACTCTTCCGGAGAATCCAGATAAAGCACAGAGGTATCCGTGTACACATTGGGATATTTTATCATCAGCATCACCATTTCCCGCACCCAGGGCCATGCGAAATGCGCCAGACAGCAGCGCAGTTTGGGATGGCGGATCAATACTTCCTCAAATGCCAAAGGATGAGCGTATTTCGCCGGTGCGTCCGGCTCCCAAGACATACCCGCATGAAAAATAATGGGCTTATTCCTGCTTTCGCAAAATGCATAGATGGGCTCCATACAATCCTCTGTGGGATAAAATTTCTGTTTGGAAGGGTTCAGCTTCAATCCCCGCAGCCCCAGATCGTCAAAGGCATGGCGCAGCACCTCCAAGGCGTCCTCCCGATGGGGGTCTACGCTGGCAAAGCCAATGAGCCGCTCCGGGTAGGCAGACACCAGCTGTGCCACCTCCTCGTTTGTGACGATCCAGCCGCCTTCCGTTGTAGTCAGATCCAATGGCAGCAAAGCGGATTTCATAATACCGCCGTAATCCATTTCCACAAAAGCCTCCTCCCAGTCCATAGGGCTTTGCTTCCAAACGCCAAAGGCATCCTTCCGAAATTCCAATTTTTCCTCATCCTGACAAATATCTTTATAAAAAATCGGATGCAAATGCATATCAATCAGCATCATTTCTTCCTCCCTTTCTCAATAGGGTTCAAATTTGGATATCACACTGGCAGCCAGTTCCGCGCCCTTTGCCATACAGTCCGGTATGGTCCATCCTTGAAGAATACCATAGGTAAATCCGGCGATATAGCTGTCTCCGGCACCTACTGTATTGACTACATCGGTTTTTACTATGCCATAATGGTACATCTTTTTTCCGTCAAAGCAAAGGCTACCCTCTTCCCCCATAGTGGCAGTGACCAGAACAGGCCCCATGCCGTGAATCCGACGGACCCAGTCCTCCAGTTCCTCCCGCGAAATACCGTCTGCGGAAAAGAATACATAATCCACATAAGGGAAAATCTTCTCGCAGGCATAGGCGGGGTCTTTCGTAAAAACAGAAAAATCCATCAGTATTTTCACTCCTGCCGCCTTCCACCGGGGCAAATGAGCCAATGCGTTGCCAAAAAGGTCTGTGTGGATCAGGTCGTGTTGTTCCACAAAACGAAGTTCTTCCTCTGTCAAGGCATAGTGTTCCATCACCCCATCCACAGATTCCAGATGGACACGGTCCGTACCGTTTTTCAGGGCCATTCGGGTCAGACAGGTGCTTCCCTCTTCCGTCCGCAGATGGGAAATATCCATTCCCTCCTCAGCAAGCACCTTCTTCATTCCCCGGCCATAGCTGTCATTTCCCACAACGCTGACCACGCTCATCGGCACACCCATCCGACGCAGGTGGATGCCCCAGTCGATGCCGTTGCCTGTGGGATACCATTTCCCCAGATTTTCATAGACGTCGGCACAGCAAAATCCCACTGCCGCCGCCCGTATCTCAGTCCTCATAGCGCACCCCATGGCCCCAGGCGCCGTCTATTTCGCAGGTCTGGGAAGCAAAGACTGCCGCTTTATGCAGACATTCCTGAATACTATCTGCCCGGCCTTCTTTTTGCGCTGTAATCCAGCTAACGAGAAAAGCCGTCAGCAGGCTGTCTCCCGCGCCCATAGTATCCGCCATATGCTTGACAGGCACTGCTGCCTGCTCATAGAACCGCTCCCCGTCAAAGGCTACACAGCCCGCCGCGCCTCTGGAGGCACAGACCAGCTTAGGCCCCAGAGAATGAATCCATGCCAGCGCCTCCTGGATGACCGCCAAATCTGTACCGCTGCAGGAAAGAAAGGCGTAATCCACCCAGGGCGCTACCCGCTCGAAATACTCCTTTGTGGAATCGTCGGAGAAATCAAAGCTGATGGCTACGCCGGTTTTTTTAATCTTCGGCAGTTCCCGCTCCGTAAAACTGTAATTTCCGCTGTGAACCAGATCAAACTGGCGGATATATTCCAGGTCAAAACGGCTCAGCACATAACGATAATCTCCCCGGATGCCGCCTTCATTGCTTTCCAGAAATACACGGTCACCGTCAATGACCGTATTTTTGGAGGAACCGTTTTCCCCCAGAAGCTGCACACACTTCACCAGCTCCACGCCTTCTTCCTCCAAAGAGGAGATCACATGGTTCCCTGCGGCATCACTGCCAAAAATCCCCATATAGGCGCTGCGTTCCGCGCCGAATCGCTTGGCATATACGGCAAAATTCGCCGCGTTGCCGCCGGGATACATGATCTTCAGATGATCGTAGCGATCCACCACATTATCGCCAAAGCCCAAAACCTTTACAGGATACATCTCACGCCACCTCTTTCTCAATAAGGGACCTTCCCCATATATCTGCGGTAATCTACATCATGATCGAAGAGCCGCCCTCTGGCGGAGCGCAGTTCGCAGTTCATGGCATAGAACAGGACAGGGTCCAGATAATCCCGAACGGCAGGGTCCACCGCGTCCATGCCATATTCCAAAGCGTCCAGCACCATCAGCGTATCTGTATGTGTTTTCAGGAAATCCTCCGCTCTTTCGTCCATAGGGCGGCATTTGCCGGAGCTTTTCTGCAGGAAATAGAACACACCATCCTCCGTTACCTCAAAGGGGCCGTGGAAATATTCTCCGCTATGCAGATAAGCGCAGTGTTGCCACTGCATCTCCATCAGACTGCAAATGGCAAAGCCGTAGGTCTGGCTGAAGGCTGCGCCGGAGCCAAGGATATAAAGGAAATCGTGCTTCTGGCAAAGTGCGGCAAAACGATCGCACAGTTCCGCCCGAACCTTTTCTTTGGCCGCCGCCACAATCCCGTCCATTTTCCGAATCCCTTCCATCAGGGCATCGTAAGAAGAAAATTCCTCCTGTGCCGCCAGCAGTTCCGCCGCAATGGAAAGACTGATGCCGCTGGGGATCACCTCTGTTTTCTGGTCCTCACTCCAGGGATATACCCAGGAAATCCAGCGGTCACTGTCAGCGGGACTGCCGGGGGCATGGGTCATGGTAATAACCGCAGAACCTCTGGACAGGGCCAGTTCCGCCGCGTCCAGCGTTTCCTTTGTGCCGCCGGAATGGCTACAGAGAACCGTCAGGCTTGTTTTTCCCAGTTTTTTCGGTGTCGCCAGCAAAAATTCCCTGCTGGTGTAAATGCCGGATTCCACCAGCATACTTTCCGCCATCATCATGCAGTGGGCGGGATAAAGATCCACCAGAGAACCGCCGCAGGCCACCCAGTAAATCTGGCGAATCTCGCCGTTTCTCTCCATCACTGTTTTTATCGCTGTTTTCGCGTCCATCATTTATTCCTCCCCATTTTCGTAAATATATCTTTCAAAATTTTTCATATTTCTGAAATCCGCCGCCGCAGGGTCGGCGAAATATTTTCCTTCTGTCAGTTCCTGTCCCAGACAGCCGGTATAGCCGTACTGATTCAACACTGCGATTTCTTTTCCCAGATGGTGTATGCCGTCGCCCCAGACCAGATGACCATAAGGGTCTCCGTCAATAAAGTGCATATGCCGCAGGTCTTTTCCAAATGCCAGAAACCAGTCCTCCAGCGTTTCTCCCGCCACGCTGACGGCGCAAAGATCCGCCATAGGCTTGAAAGCCGGACTGCCAACAGCGGCAATCATACGTTTTGTATCCTCCAGTGTTGTCACGATCTGACTTTCCTCCGGCCGAAGGTTTTCCATCACCAGAGTAACGCCATGGGCTGCCGCTTCTTCCGCCAGCCGGGAAAGCATCTCCTGACTGCGCTTCCATGCTTCTTCCCGCGGCTCGTTCCAGTAGCCCCAGCCGGAATTGATCTCCATCATCGGCACCTCCAATTCCTCCGCCAGCAGGATGCCGTTTCTAAAATAGGCGAAGCTCCGTTCTCTGAGGGCCGCCTCCTTCGCGCCCACCTGATAGGGATAGAGGCAATTTTCCGGGGTCACCACGCAGACCCGCAGATCTCTGGCAGCAATCTTTTTCTTCAATGCCGCCGCCTCGTAATATCCCAGATGATCCAGCCCCACATGCGGCGCGCCGCACCATAGTTCTATGGTGCGAAATCCCAGTTTCCGCTGGGTATCCAGAAAATAATCCAGAGAATAATTCACATAGTGGATGTTCATACCGGCCACCTGTTCCCGGCTGATTTTCGCTCCTGTCATACACTCTCGCCGCCTTTCTCAGTAATATAAGGCAAAAAGGCCCTGTAATTTCTCTCGTCTGCCGCCGCCGGATCAGCAAAATACCGGAAATCCGTGATCTCCTGACTGAGAAGCCCATCATATCCGTTCTTTTCCAGCACCTCCAGATACCGCTCCAGAGGGAACAGACCATCTCCCCAGACCAGATGGCCATAGGGCCGCCCATCCACAAAATGCGTATGGACAATACCATTGCCCAAAGCAGCAAACCATTCCTCCGGTGTCTCTCCAGCCACCGCCATGGCGACCGTATCCAGCCCCGCTTTCACATTGGGGTGGCCCACATCCTTCAGCAGCCGTTTCAGTTCTTCCAGCGTTATGATGCACCGGCTCTCCTCCGGCCGCACCGTTTCCACGGCAATGGTCACCCCGCAGTCCGCCGCAGTTTTCGCCAGAAGAGAAAGACTGTTTACGGCTCTGTCATAAACTCTTTCGTATTCCTCATCAAAGGTACCGCCGATACAGTTAGTCAGAAGCCGTTTCGCTCCCAGCTTTTCCGCCGCTTCCAGTCCCCGTTTGAAATACTCCATAGATCTGTCGTGTCCCCCCTGCCCCGGAGAGCACATGGTGTAGGGATACACGGCACACTCCGGCGTGAAACAGCCAATGGAAAGGCCTGCCGCCTCCGCCATCTGCCGTACCGGCGTCGGGTCCTGAAATCCCGTATGATCCAGCAGAAAATGCGGCGCCTGTCCCACCAGCTCAATGGTCTGGAATCCCGCCTTTGCCTGTGCCTCCAGCATATATTCCAAAGGGTAATACAGGTAATGTATCCCCATGGCGCAAAGCTGCTTTCTCCGTATCTGAACCATACTCATTCTCCTTTCCAGTCTGTCTGCCGTGTTTTTTGTTTCCGAAAAAAGAAAAAGGCATTCAAAACCACATCTTGCGATCCGCTTTCGCGGAGGGCTACCTACGACGTAGTTTTGAATACCTTTTTGTCCCCTGCCCGGTGCCAAGGGAAGGCTGATATTGATTTCTTTTTTTACTTTACCACCATCCTCAAAAAATGTCAATGCGGCAATAGAGATATTTTCCATTAGATTATAATTAAAAGTATATCCCGCATAAAAATAACTTAATTTACATTTTCTGAAAAAAATGGTCTTGACTTTGCGGCTTTGTCTAATTAGAATATGGACATAGAAATTATAGGTGTGAAAAAAAATACAATACACAAAGGAGAGGGTTATCATGAAAAAATACTTGGCAATGGCTATGGCGCTTGTAGTAGCCTTCGGCTGTGCAGCCTGCGGCAGCACAGACTCCAGCAGCGAAACAGGCGACACTGCCACAGAATACGCACCCACAGATATTGAATATCATTCCGTGGCTGCTATTCAGGAAAGAGGCGAACTGAAAATCGCCACAGAAGCAACTTTCGCGCCTTACGCTTTCAAAGATGCTGACGGCAACCTGGTTGGTCTGGAAGTTTCCCTGGTAAATAAAATCGCGGAAGACATGGGCGTAACCTGTGTGATCGACGATATGGCCTTCGACTCCGTACTGCCTTCCGTACAGTCCGGTTTGGATGATATCGCTTTTGCCGCTCTGACACCGACCGAAGATCGTAAGGAATCCTTTACTTTCACAGATTCCTATTTCTCCAACGGCCAGATGTCTCTGGTACGGGCAGAAGACGCGGATAAGTTTGCTGATGAAAGCGCTATGGTAGCAGGCGTTACTATGGGCGCACAGAAAGGCAGCTACCAGCAGACCGTATGCGAAACACTGTATCCCAACTGCACAGGCCGTTATCTGGAAACAGTTCCCGCAATGATTATGGACCTGAAGGCAAGCAACATTGATATCGCCATCATGGACTATGACAATGCTTATGCATACGCAAACCAGAACGATGATCTGGTAACCGCGTTCAAGGTTCCCATGCTGGAAGGCGATGAAGAAAGCAACTGCGCTGCCGCTATGAAAGGCAACGATGATCTGGTTACATACATCAACGGCCTCATCGCAGGCTATATCGAAGATGGCTCCATGCAGAAATGGTATGAAGAAGCTGTTCTGATCCAGCAGTCTTTGGTAGAAGCTGAATAAGTTCTCTGAATGAACCACTGGTGCTGTAATCTTTACAGCACCTTTGTTTTTATCAAACAGCAAAAGGAGGAAGAATCTTTGGATCTATTCTCATTTTCCAAAATGGTCGAGTTATTCGGCAAATACCACGAACATTTTCTGGGCGGCGCCTATATGGCACTGATCCTGTCTCTGATTACGGTGTTCTGTGGTACCATTCTGGGCACACTGGCCGCTCTTGGCAAAATGTCCAGATTTAAGCCCCTGAAATGGATCGTCAGCGCCTATATCGAAATTTTCCGTTCTACTCCGCTGATGGTTCAGGTCATGATTATTTACTTTGGCGCCGCTGCCTGCGGTCTGAAGATCAATGTCCCCTTTATGAAAGATTTCAACAGCTTCTTCTGGGGCCTTCTGGTACTGATCCTCAACAGTTCCGCCTATATCGCCGAGATCATCCGAAGCGGCATCAACGCCGTGGATCACGGCCAGGTGGAGGCTGCCCGCAGTCTTGGCATGAGTCATGCGCTGACACTGAAAATGGTCGTACTGCCCCAGGCGCTGCGCAATATCCTGCCGGCACTGATGAACGAATTTGTTGCCATCATCAAAGAAACTTCTATCGTTTCCCTGGTCGGTATCACGGAACTGATGTTCAGCGCAAAGGATGTTATTTCCATCTCCTATCGTACATTGGAGCCCTATGTAATTACGGCGATTCTGTATTTCATTATGGTATTCCCTCTTTCCAAGCTGGTAGGATATCTGGAAAGGAGGCTGAACGCAAGTGTCACGCGTTAAATCAAACGAAGTCCTGCTGCAGGTGCAGGGCCTGAAAAAACACTTCGGCAAGCTGGAAGTTTTAAACGGCATTGACATTGACATCCACAAAGGCGAAGTAGTGGCTGTCATTGGGCCTTCCGGCTCCGGCAAAAGCACCTTTATCCGCTGTCTCAACCGTTTGGAAGAGCCTACCGATGGCAAAATCATTTTTGAAGGACAGCAGATTAATACGAAAAAGACAAATATCGACCTGATCCGTCGAAAAATCGGTATGGTATTCCAGAACTTCAATCTTTTCCGGAACATGACCATCCTGCAGAATATTACCGCTTCCCCCATCAACGTAAAGCATATGCCCAAAGAAGAGGCGGAAGAACTGGCTCTGCGTCTGCTGGATCGTGTCGGCCTGAAGGATAAGGCGCAGGAATACCCCGTCCGTCTTTCCGGCGGTCAGCAGCAGCGAGTGGCCATCGCCCGCGCTCTGGCTATGGAACCGGATATCCTGCTCTTCGATGAACCCACCTCCGCATTGGACCCGGAAATGGTCGGCGAGGTGCTGAACGTTATGAAAGAGCTGGCGGAGGAAGGCATGACCATGATCGTAGTAACCCACGAAATGGGCTTTGCCCGTGAAGTTTCTGATCGTGTTATTTTCATAGACAAAGGCATCATACAGGAAGAAAACGAGCCCGAGGAATTTTTCACGAATCCGAAAAACGAACGACTGCGTGAATTCCTGAACAAAGTTTTGTAATAAAAAATTCAGCCGGAAGAAAAATCTTTTCTTCCGGCTGTTTTCTTTGAACTATTCCATATTTAGCAGCACAGACCTTAGCAAAATCTCCACCGATGGTCTGTGCTTTTTACTATTTTGCGAAAATTTTTATTTTCCATTCATGACATTATTTCTCCATATCCTTCTCCGCCAGCAGATGCATGATGTCTTTTGTTCTATCATAAATCGTGTCAAAAAATCCCCCCTGTTTTCGATAGATCGGGCCATATTCCTCCCGCGGGAAATAATACTTTTCCATTTGAATCCTTTGGGACAGCTCCTTCCAGCTTCCGATAGCTCCGTCCGCCATGGCCGCCATCAGAGCATCTCCATAGGCTGCTCCCAGCGAAACTGCCGGTACAGCAACCTCCTGCTCCAGTATATCCGCCAGACATTGCATCCAGACAGGATTTTTGGTACCTCCCCCAACAGCAAAGATTCGCCGGATCGGCAGCCCATGCGTCTTCATCAATTCCAGATTAGCACGAATACCATAGCAGATTCCTTCCAATCCGGCCCGTACCATATGCCCTCTGGTATGGCGTGTTTCCAGTCCGAAAAAGACGCCTCTGGCCTTCGGGTCATTGAGGGGTGTCCGTTCCCCCGCAAAATAAGGCAGACAGAGGAGCCCTTCGCTCCCGGGAGGCACCTGCCCTGCCTCTTTCGCCATAACCGCAAAGGCGTTTTCCGTCACATCTTTGTACCACTGTTCCTTCATCCACTGGGTCAGAGCTCCCGCCGTATTGGTCCCGCCGCAGATACCGAAGGTACCGGGAAGAATGAAGGTGCCGGGCCAAAGCGCTGGTTCCTGAATCATTCTATCCGCCAGATAAATGAGATATCCCGTAGATCCCAACTGGATCATCACGTCTCCCGGCAGGCAAAGCCCGGCAGAAATGGCTTCCGCACCGGAATCCCCTGTGCCTGTCAGCACCTTTGTGCCCGGTACCAGCCCTGTTTGTGCGGCAGCTTCCGCCGTGACCGTTCCGGCGATTTCCGTAGCAGGCAGCAGCTCCGCCAGCTGATCCGGCCGGCAGAAATCCCGGCACAATTCTTCATGAACCCTCTTCTTTTCCAGATCATACAGCGGCAAAAAATCCTCCGCCAGATAAGGGTCCAACACATAACGTCCTGTCAGTCTGCCGCAAAGATAAGAGGACGCCGTCACAAATTGATAGGCCTTTTCCCAGATCTCTCTGTGATGATTCCGAAACCACATAATCTTGGGCGCCACATCGGAACTGCATGGGGTATGGCCAAATAACCGGACCGCATCCTTTCCATAAGTATCCAAGGCCCACTGAATCTCTTTTTCTGCCCGGCTGTCGATGCCGTATAATACAGCGTCAGAAAGCGCCCGGCCATCCGCTCCCACAGGCACACAGTCACAGCCCAGGGCTGAAAATCCCACACAGGCTACTTTCTTCGCCGGGATACGGCTTTTTTCCAGAAGATCATGGCACAACCCACAGAAATCTCCCCACCAGACGGCATCCGCGTCCTGAGAAAACCAGCCAGGCTGAGGATTTTCCACATCGTGGGATCTGACGGCGGTTTCCATCAGATTTCCTGCCTCATCCAGCAAAACACCTTTGCTTTCTCTGGTCCCGATATCAATTCCCAGATAATACGCCATGGTCATTCTCCCCTCCACGCTTTTACAGCATCCATAAAGCTTTTTACTCTGGAAAGCTCCACGGGATTCTCAAATTTCCCGTCTTTTTTGAAAGTAGAGCCCACAAAGGCCCCCTGACAGCAGGAAAGGATTTCCTGCACATTTTCCAGGCGGCAGCCCGTACCGCAGACCACCGGCGTATCCTGCGCCAGCGCACCTACACGCTCCAAAAGTTCCATGCCGGGAACAGCGCCCGCGGCCGTACCGCCTACTACAAGAGCATCGGGACGGCAGTTAAACAGCAGGGATTTCGTCATATCCTCCGTGGTCCGTCCTCCTACACAGGCATCCCCTTCGCTGGTCACAAAGTAAAACAATTTCAAATTGTTCAAACCATAGGCTTTTTTCAGCCGCAGGGTCTTTGCAATGTCCCGGTCCACCAGTCCAAGGTCCCCGGCCCAGACACCTGTAAACATACAGCGTGTAAAATCCGCCTCCACCGCGGCGCAAAGAGCAATAGAAGCATCCCCGTCAAAAATGGCCTCCGCGCCAAAAGGCACATGGATCTCTTTTTTCAGCGCACCGATAACCATTCCCATGGCCGCCAGTGTCACGGGCGAAACCTCTTTTTCATAGGGCATGCTGAACTCATTGGTAAATAAAACACCGTCCACGCCGCCCTCCTGTAAAGAAATCAGATCCGCTCTCGCTCTGGAAATTACATAATCCATCCCCTCGTTCTCATAAAAGGGGTCTCCCGGCAAAGCCCGCATATGAATCAAGCCGATGACCGGCTGTTCTGTTGCAAATAATTCCTTTAAAAATGACACAGTCATACCTCCCTTTCCCAGGCCCAAAGGCCCTATTGTATCCAGTATAGCACAATCCGGGAAAAACGAAAGGCTGTCTTTTCCATTTCTATCCAGTTTCTCTATCTGTTTCTGCTCCACGCCTGATGTTTTTCGTATCTTTTTCTTGACTTTTGGCAGATACTTAGTGTACGATGGATACAAAGAAAAAAATGCAGCTGTCGAAATTCTATTGGGGTTTTTCGCCCCAGTACCGCTTATGATCCATAAGCATTCGGGACGGGAAACCTGGTCATTGCGCACCAGGTTTTTTTGTTGCAGAAAACGGCAGCCACGGACAAATAGAAAGGAGCCTATCATGGAAAGAACAGTCGCTACACTGAAAGAAAGAATCCGCGCCGGCAGCGCAAAAATCCCTGCGGAAAAGGTTATCCGCGGCGGGATGCTGGTTAATGTTATGTCCAGCGAGATCTATCCGGCAGATATCGCCGTCTATAAGGATATGATCGCCGCCGTTGGCGATGTAGAGCCTTATATGGGGCCTAACACTGAAATCATTGACGCCACAGGCAAATATCTGGTACCCGGCCTCATTGACGGCCATATTCACAGCGAATGCAGCAAGCTGAGCATCACCAGCTATGCCAAGGCAGTGGTACCCCATGGCACCACCAGCATGATCTCCGGTCTGGATGAATATATTTCCGTATCCAACTTGGAAGGTCTGCAGGAAATCTTTAACGAAGTAAAACAGAGCCCCTTAAAGGTATTCTGGGGCGCGCCCTACAAAACCCCCTATACCGTTCCTCAGTCTACCGTATCCTTTAACTTTACAAAGGAAGTCCATGAAACCGTACAGAAATGGCCCGAATGCTTCGGCGTATGGGAGACCGTAACGGAATTCGTACAGGAAGAAGACGAAGATACACTGGGTGCTATTGCGGAAGCATATAAAAACAACCTGCCCGTCTTTGGCTGCGCGCCTATGGCAAGAGGCACCAAGCTCAACGGCTATCTGTGCAGCGGCGTTCGTCTGGACCATGAAAGCTATGACCATGAGGAAGTTGTGGAAAAAATGCGCAAAGGCATGCATATGCTCATCCGGGAATCCTGCGTCACACATTTCCTGGCGGAAAATATCCGTGCCGTTACAGAAGTAAACCCGGCCTTCGCTCGTCGTGTCAGCTTCTGCACCGATGACGTTATCGCTTCTGATATCCTGAAAGACGGCCATCTGGACCATGTCGTGCGTCTGGCTATTGAAGCGGGCGTAGAACCTATGACTGCCATCCAGATGGCTACCATCAACAGCGCGGAAGCATACCGCATCGATCACCTGGTTGGTTCTATCTGCCCCGGCCGTATCGCCGACATCCTGTTTGTGGATGATCTGGAAAAATTCATTGTTTCCAAAGTCATGACAAACGGTCAGATGGTAGCGGAAAACTATCACATTTCCTATGAACTGAAAGCACCCGAAAGAAGCCCTATCTTCAAAGGTCAGCTGAAATGCGCAAAAACCACAAAAGAAGACTTTGAATATAAAGTATCCATTCAGAACGGTACAGCAAAGGTACTGTCCATGGATGTCAAAGGCCCCTTCGTCCGCAAGAGAAGAGATGTGGAACTGAAAGTAGTCAACGGCGTAATCCAGCCTGATACCCAGCAGGATGCCATCATGGTTTCCGTATTGGAACGCTTCGGCAGAAACGGCAACAAATCTCTGGCCTTCTGCTCCGGATGGAAGCTGAAAAACGGCGCTATGGCTTCTACCTGCGCTCCCGATGACAACAATCTGGTGGTTATGGGTTCCAGCGCGGAAGATATGTCCATTGCCGCTAACTATCTGATCGAGCAGGGCGGCGGACAGGTCGTTGTAGAAAACGGCAAGGTTATCGAGTTCCTGCCTCTGCCTGTGGGCGGTATCGTCAGCGATGAGGAACCGGAAGTAGTAGCGGAAATGGAAAAGAAGATCGATGCTGCCGCAAGAAAAATCGGCTCCGATCTGCCCAACCCTATGATGTATATGTTCTTCCTGCCGATTACAGCCATCCCCGACTACGCCCTGACAGACGCGGGCCCTGTAGACTACCGGGCACTGACTACCTTCGATCCTGTTTTGGAACTGACGGAAGCATAAAAAGGAGGCTCTTATGAACAAAGAAGAATTAAGAAAGCTGATCCTGACCGGAAAAGGCGCCGCAGAAGCCGATCTGGTCATCAAAAACTGCAAAGTCGTCAATGTATTCACCGGTGAGATTCAGGAAGGCGACATCGCCATTTCCGGCGGCCAGATCGCCGGCATCGGCCAGTACAGCGGCAAAACAGAAGTGGACGCCGGCGGCAGATATGCCGCTCCCGGCTTCATCGACAGCCACATTCATATTGAATCCTCCTATGTCAGCCCTGAGGAACTGGGCCGTATGCTGGTACCCCATGGCGGCTGTACTATCATTGCCGATCCCCACGAAATCGTCAATGTCATGGGCATCAAAGGTCTGGACTATATGATGGAAGCAGCCAAAAATACTAAAATGGATGTAAAATATATGCTGCCCTCCTGCGTTCCCGCAACTCCCTTTGAGCACGCCGGTCTGGTGCTGGGGGCAGACAAAATGGAAGAACCCATTCAGCGGGAAAATATCCTGGGTCTTGGGGAATTTATGAACTTCCCCGGCGTTATCAACGCGGACGAAGATACTCTGGATAAGCTGATGACTGCCAAAAACGCGGGCAAGCTCATTGACGGTCATTCTCCCGGCCTGTCCGGCAAGGATCTGACAGCATATGCCTGTGCAAGAATCCAGGGCGATCACGAATGTGGCGCCGTAGAAGATATGCAGGCCCGCCTGTCGCTGGGAATGTATGTGCTGCTGCGGGAAGGCTCCGCCTGTCATGACCTGCGCAACCTTATCAAAGGCGTAACCCCCGAAAACAGCCGCCGCTGTCTGCTCTGCTCCGACGACAGACAGCCCAAAACCATCCTGACAGAAGGCCATCTGGACAACCACCTGCGCATGTGTGTGGAAGAAGGCATCGACGCTGTCACCGCCATCCGCATGGCAACCCTCAATGCCGCGGAATGTTTCCGTCTTTATGACAGAGGCGCTATTGCCCCCGGCTACCGTGCCGATGTGGTACTGCTGGACGATCTGACACAGTTCCATGTACATAAGGTATGGATCGAAGGCGAACTGGTAGCGGAAGAAGGAAACTACCTGCCCTCTTATCAGGTACAGGACATCACACCTGTAAAAAACAGCGTGCATCTGAAAGATTTTTCCGTAGAAAAATTCAAAATGCATCTGAACTCCGACCATGTCCATGTCATCGCCATCCAGCCCGGCGGTGTTGTAACGAAAAAAGAAACGGCACATATCGCTGTGGAAAATGGGGAATTTGTTTTCTCCCCGGAACAGGATATCGTAAAAGTAGCCGTTGTGGAACGCCATCAGATGACCGGAAACGTAGCCTGCGGTTTCCTGAAAGGCTACGGCATCCAGGAAGGCGCTGTGGCCCTCTCCATTGCGCATGACTCCCACAACATTATCGTAACCGGTGTCAGCGACGAGGAAATGGCTTTTGCCGTAGAAAAGCTGAAAGAGCAGAACGGCGGCATCGTGCTGGTAAAAAATGGTCAGGTCGTCGAAAGCATGCCTATGCCTATCGCCGGAATCATGAGCGACCAGAGCGGCGAGTGGGTAAAACAGAAGCTTATCGACATCCATGAAAAGGCATATAACGAACTGGGTATTGCCAGAAATGTAGAGCCTGTCATGACTCTCTGCTTCATGTCCCTGGCGGTAATCCCCGAAATCAAGCTGACAGATATGGGTCTGTTTGATGTAGGAAGCTTCTCCTTTATTCCTGTGGAATGCAAATAAATATATAAATTATTGAAAAAAGCCTCCTTTCCAACTGTGAAAAGGAGGCTTTTTTTAACCCTTTATTTTAATTTCAAATACTTTCTTTAATTATCCTGCAAAGTTTCATCATGCCTTCTTTGATTTTTTCCTCCGACATATTAGAATAATTTAGACGAAGTGTGTTTTTATGTCCGCCATTTGGATAAAAACCTGTACCTGTTACAAATGCAACTTTTTCTTCCAAACACTTCATCGAAAGTTCCTTTGTATCTACATACTCAGGAAGTTCAATCCAGGTAAACAATCCTCCCTCCGGATCTGTAAAAGTACAGGAGTCGGGAAGCTCTTTTCTCATGATTTCCAGCATAATATCTTTGCGTTTCTTATAACAAACTCTGATCTTTTCCACATGGGCATCCAGATCATACATATCCATCCACCGTGATGCAATCAACATGGAAATTGTAGGAGCCTGAAGGGAATAAGCCTGTTTGATAAAATTATATTTTGCCAGTATCTTCTCTTCTGCACAAATCCAGCCCAAGCGAAATCCGGGAGCTAAAATTTTGGAAAAAGTTCCCAAATAAACCACAAGTCCTTTTGTATCCATGGATTTCAGTGCAGGCAGATATTCTCCCTCAAATCGTAATTCTCCATAAGGATTGTCTTCAATTACTGGAATTTCATATTGATTTACTAATTCCATAAATTGTTTCCGGCGTTCCAAAGACCATGTTTTTCCAGAAGGGTTCTGAAAATCAGGAATTACATAGATCATCTTCACGTTTTCTGTAGATTTCAAAACGCTTTCCAGCTCATCCATCAGCATCCCATCGCTGTCTGTGGGGATTTCAATAAAGTTCGGCTCGCAAGTTTTAAACGCATTGATAGCCCCCAGATAAGAAGGACTCTCCAGCAAAACAACATCTCCCTTATTCAGAAAAACCTGTGCGGAAAAAGCCAGTCCTTCCTGTGAACCAGATGTCATGAGGATATGATCCGCATCCGTAGAAATATTATTTTTTGCTTTCATACGTGCCGCAATCTGTTCCCGCAGTCTTGGAATCCCTTCTGTAGTACCATACTGCAGTGCTTCCTGTCCGTTTTCTTCTAATACAATACGAGCAACTTCCATAATCTGCTCCGTGGGAAACAGTTCCGGAGCTGGCATACCGCCAGCAAAAGAAATAATATCAGGTTTTGCTGTCAATGCCATAAACTCCCGAATCTCCGACCCTTTTAGCATCTTCATTCTGTCTGCAAATTGAATCATATTTTTCGCCTCCTAGTTTGGTTTATTCCACAGGTTCTTTTGTTTCCGGATGAATTTTTTCTTTTTTAAAATAATGTGTATATGCAATACACAAACAGATAATGATCCCTAAATATCCTGTATAAGGATAAATTACATTTACCAATGTCGAAAACGGTAATTTTGAACCAATGAAAATAATAATACAGGCAACCAATGCCGTAATTCTAAATTTTTTGCTTTTTTCGTCATGTGCTACAAAATTACAGGAAATCCAAAGTAAAGATACTGTCGTCGTAAAAATACCCGCAATAAGCACAACTGAAAATATTACACCAAAGATAGGAGAAATACTTTCCGCAATCGCCAAAGTCGGAACAGACATTTCACCAACAGACTGAATATTGGCTAAAATAGCTAAAGCCATTACAATCAAACAGGCAGAAAATGCAATACCACCGCCTAAGCCTCCAAGTTTTGCATCTCTTCTCTTTTCACAGTCAGGGCCAATTCCTGCCAAAAACGGTCCTAAATTCAGAGTCATAAAGGTTGTATACAAGATGCCAGAAATCCACCATGTTGGTGCTGCCTTTGTCACTGGATTTTCTTCTAAGTAAGCTGTTGCAGTCGAAAGATTTCCTGCATTCACAACCAAACTGATGATACCGACCAGTAAAGTAAAGACAATGATTACAATGCCTAATACACCAATCAGTTTCGTAATCTTATTCATGCCAAGCATTACCGTCGCCAACATTAAAATTACGATCAAAACCCTGCCATAAACCGATGGAAGTCCATAATATTGGTTAATGGTCGCACCCGCGCCGGATGTCATAACGACCAAAATAGCAAAAAGAAAAATGGGAGTAAAATATTTTAGCGCAGTCCCAAAATATTTTCCACAATAATACACCCAGATTTCATTGGCGGACTGTAATTTCAATTTGCTGCCATCCTGCATAACAACAGAGCAAATCCAAATGTAAAGAATCATCGTAATGAAAGCCGCGCCAATACATTTTGCTACGCCGTATGAAGCAAAGAACTGAAGAATTTCCTGCCCCGTAGCAAATCCAGAACCAATACTAAAAGCAACAATCGCGCCAACCAAAGAAATGATTTTTTTCCAATTCATAGAATGCCCTCCTCCGTTTTTAAAATAATGTCATATATAATTTCCGCGGGATCAATTACCGGCACTGCTGTACTGGCACTTAACTCCTGCATCAAGTAGGGAAAGTGCGTACATCCCAGTACGATCGCTTCCACATGATTTTTTTCATAGAAAGCAACCAAATCTTTTAATCCATTTGTCTCCATCAATTCTTTCGGTGAAATACCCGCTTCAATTTCCTGTGCTAACGGAAGAGAGGCAAGACCGATCACAAACACATCTTCTGACGCATTCATCATCGTTTTTTCAATTCCTGCTAATCCCTGATTGCTGCCTGCCATAACGCCCAGCTTCTTATACTGCCTTGCAATTTTACCATAAGCGTCCATTGGCGTTATAATATGAATCTTAAACTTGTTTGCAAGTTTCTCTACATCAATCGTAGCGCTCAGGGAATTGCAGTAGATCATAACAATGTTAATTCCCTGGCTTTTAATTTCTTTCAAAAATAACCCTACTTTTTCCTCGCGTTCCTCCTGAGAGCCAACTTGCATCATGACCTGCTCCTGGGCAGTTTGCGCAACTGGATAGCCCTGCGCTTCTACACCTTTTGCTGCCAAGAAGTCTACTCCCATTTTTGTATCTACTGGTGTCCCAGCAATTACTGCTACTCTCATAGGCCGCCTCCTCGTCTTATCTTATCTCGTCTTATCTCGTCTAATCTCAGCTTAGCTTGTTTTACCATTATGTTCAGTCACAAATTCTCTGAAGCAAATGGTATCTTTGATCTACTGCTTCTTGAATACTTTCAACATCTTTTTCTGTTAAACTCTTAAACTTCCCAATCCCCTTGACAAACTCCGCCATCGGAACGGGGTTCTTGTTTTCATAGTTCAGATGATATCCCTGTCCGTCCTTTTCCCACAGAGGGAAGAGATTGGACTGGACGGCCTTTCTTGCCATGGAAATAGCCTGCTCCGGCGCATAGGCCCAACCTGTGGGACAGGGAGAAAATACATGCAGATAGGCAAAGCCTTTTTTGCTGGCCGCAAGCCCCTTCTGTACTTTCGCCACAAAATCCGCCATATGAGACGGGGACGCCGTCGCGCAGTATTCCACGTTATGCATGGAAATAATCAAAGGCAGATATTTCTGCTGCTGCTGTTTGCCGTTGATGACAGAGCCGATGGGTGTAGTGGAGGTCCGGGAGCCCTTCGTGGTGGTAGAGCTTCTCTGATAACCTGTATTCATATAGCCCTCGTTGTCATAGCAGACATAGAGCATTTTTTCATTTCGTTCTGCCGCCGCGGAAAGACTCTGGAAGCCGCAGTCCGCCGTAGCGCCGTCCCCGGCCAGCGCGATGATATTTACGTCCGGGCGGCCTTTTCTCTGGTACATCTGGCTCAGGCCCGTCAGAAAAGAAGCCGTATTATCCAGCAAAGGGATATGCACCGGAATATGCAGGCCGTTAGCGTAATTCCAGCCGACCACACCTGCCCCGGCCATACATCCAGGCGGAATACCGATAATGGTATTTTCTCCCGCTACTTTTAATATCGTTCTCAGGATCAGCTCGCCGCCGCAGCCCTGACAGGCGGACATCCCCGGCGTCACCAGATCCTTTGCTTCCCGCAAAACATCAATATAACTCATCCACAAAACCTCCTCACTCGTTCATAAACCATTTTGTGGCCTTTTCTCCCGGCACATCTTTCACAGCATCCAGCAGTTCCACAGTCTCCAGCAGATTCTGTAAAGAAATATCCGCGCCGCCCAGACCGCCGATGGCAGAGAAATGCGCGTATTTTTCGTCCACATCTGCCAATGCCGCCTTGACTTCCATATGCATAGGTCCCTGACTCCATCCAAAGCAAACGGAACGATCCACTACGGCAAAGGCTTTTTTGCCTTCCAGCAGCTTTGCGATACGTTTCGCGGGGAAGGGCCGGATAAACCTCAGCTTCACCAGACCGGCCTTGATACCTTTTTCTCTGGCAATATCCACCGCGTCCATACCGGTGCCGGTCATGCCGCCAATGGTCACCAGAACTACCTCCGCATCCTCGGCCCGGTAGGAGGAAACAGCGCCGCCATAGCTGCGGCCGAATTTCTTACCAAATTCCTGATCTATTTCCTCAATGACCTCCAGTGCCTTTTCCATGGCGTCCAGATGGTTCTTTCTATATTTCATCAGCAGCGGCCCTGGTGTCAGAGGGTCCAGTGCAAAGGGTTTTTTCGGGTCCAGTACACAGTGCGAAAAAGAGGGCGCCGGCAAAAATTCGTCTACTTCCTTCTGCTCCGGCACATCCACACCTTCCGTCAGATGAGAGCTGTAAAATCCGTCATAGCAGACATTGACAGGGATCAGTACATCCGGATGCTCCGCCAGTTTATAGCCCTGAATAATCATATCCATAATTTCCTGATTGCTGTCACAGAACACCTGAATCCAACCGGCATCCCGGACAGAAATAGCGTCCTGCTGGCCGCTCCATACGGTTTCCGGCGAAGTCATTTCTCTGGTCGCCAGAGCCATAACCATAGGCATCCGCAGAGTAGACATACGGAAATAAGGTTCATACATCAGCGCCAGTCCCTGTGCGGAGGTAGCCGTAAAGACTCTGCCGCCGCCGGCCGCCGCCCCCTGCACTACGCTCATGGCGGAATGTTCCGATTCCACCTGCACCATATTGGCATCCAGTTCTCCATTATGTACTTTTGCCGCCAGTCCTTCTACAACAGAAGACTGCGGTGTGATAGGGTAAGCGGCAATCAGATCGGGACGGCAAAGTGCCGCCGCTTCCGTCGCCGTGTAGTTACCGGTCAATACTTTTATTTTTCCCATGATTCCTGACCCCCTTCCGGCACCATATCGATGGCCTTTTTCGGACATTCTTCCGCACAGATGCCACAGCCCTTGCAATAGTCATAAGTAATGTAATATTTTTTATCCTCTGTGCCCCGAACAGCGTTCACGGGACAGTAAGTAAGGCACATTCCGCATTCAATACATTTGTCTTTGTTCATTACCGGCCGGAATACACGCCAGCTTGCCGTATCCAGCACATAGATGCCGTCGTCCCCGACGGGTGTGATATGATTACGTTCCGTCATGGTATCCCTCCTTATCCTTTCACAATCTTAACCTGCTGCGCGGCACGAATCGCCGCCGTCTTATTCTTTTCTCCAAAGGTCTTGGCGATTTCCTCCAGCAAAATTTCCTGATCCACCAGACCGGTTACCTTGGCAAAGGCACCCAGCATAGCAGTATTGGGGATATTTCTGCCGAAAAGTTCCTCGGAAATGGCGGAGGCGTCTACCATGGCCACCACACCCGCATTCTGGGGCACAGCCAGTTCCTCCATCGTTTTATGAGAATTGATAACAATTACGCCGCCATCTTTCAGGCCCGCGTAAGTCTGAGGCAGACCCACCAGAGAATCGTCCATAATCACCAGAATATCCGGCTCATAGATCTGTGTTTTGCGGCGAATGGGCTGGTCCGCCAGTCTTAAATAGCCAAATACGGGAGAGCCTTTCCGCTCCACCCCGAAAAACGGGATAAACTGTCCGCATTTCCCGCCGGCTACCGCCGCTTTTACCACCAGCTGGGAGGCTTTGACTACGCCCTGCCCGCCGCGGCCATGCAAACGAATTTCTTTCATACTTTCACTACTCCTTTCCTTCTTCCTGGAAAAAGAAATCTTTTCCCAGAGGATGCTCCATAAACAACGCAGAGTCCATTTCCTTCAGTCCCTCCGAAATCAAAGGCCGAAATTCCATTTTCCCAAGAATATCTTTTTCCACATCTACGCCGGGGGCGTATTCCGTCAGCATCAGTCCCTGCTCCGTCAGTAGAAAAACGGCTCTTTCTGTAATCACCATGACCTTCTGCCCTCTTTTGCGGGACATGGGTCCGCTGAAAGTGATCTGTTCCACCTGTTTTTTGAACTTCAGGACACTGCCGTCCCGGACGATATTCAATTTTCCATTTTCCACACGGATATCGCTTTTCCCCGCCGTAAAAGTCCCTGTAAAAATCACAAAGGGCGTCTGCTGAGTAATATCAATAAAACCGCCGGGGCCCATGACCTTCCCATGGAACTTGGAAACATTCAGATTTCCCATTTCATCTATCTCTGCAAGCCCCAGAACGGCCATATCCAATCCGCCGCCATCGTACAGATTCAGAATATCCGACATTTTATAGAAGGCCTCCGGGTTAACGCTGCCCCCCAGCGCCAGTCCGCCCAGCGGCACGCCTCCCAGAACGCCGGATTCAATAGAAAGGGTAAATTCCGACGAAATCCCCTCTTCCGCCGCCACAGACGCCACGGCATCCGGCATACCAATGCCCAGATTTACCAGTGTGTTCCGTTTCAATTCCAGCGCCGCCCGTCTTCCGCAGATTTTTCTTTCCTGCAAAGGCATCTTTTCCACTGATTCCAGCGGCACCTTAATATCTCCCGTCAATTCCGGCCGGTATACGTCACTGGTAAAAGTCTGGGGATGGTTCTCCGGTTTTGCCACAACCACATAGTCCACCATAAAACCATGTATTTTCACATCTCTTGGATCTAGTGATCCCCGCTTGACAATTTTTTCCACCTGTACAATTACGGTACCGCCGCTGTTATAGGCAGCCGCCGCGATTTCAAACTGATCGCCATGGATCGCCTCTTTGCTGAGAGAAATATTCCCATCCTCATCAGCGTAGGTCCCACGGATTACACAGACATCCAACGGCGCTGTATCATAATACAGACATTCCTTACCGTTAACTTCCATAAGTTTGACAATGTCTCCGCCTTTTTCTTTCGTTAGCTCATTTCCTTTGGCGCCTTCAATCCTGGGGTCTACAAAAGTCCCCAGACCCACGTAGGTCATAAGGCCAGGGCTGTGGCTGGCTACGGCCCGCAGCCAATCAGTAATGGTTCCCAAAGGCAGCATATATAAAAAGAACTTATTGTCCGCCGCCATTTTCGCAATCTCCGGCTCCAGCCCAAAATGGGAACAGATAACACATTTTAAAAGTCCCTCTGCCGCCAGCCGGTTCACACCCCGCTCTCCTTTGTCTCCAATGCTGACCCCTTTTACTAAGGTCAGGTCTTTTGGGTGTCCCGCATCATCATATCTCTGTCGAATCGCCTTTAGAATCTCCTCTGAACAGCCAAAGCCCAAAAATCCGCCGACAGCGATTCTGGCGCCATCTGGGATCATATTTACCGCTTCTTCTGCTGATATGATTCCTCGCATTTCTTTCACCACCGTTTCTTTATACGAATTTAGATTTACTATATCGAACTTTAAATTTATTATATAGACTTTAGATAACCATGTAAATAGGAAATTTGCACAAAAACCTTTCTTTGAAAATAAAAAAGACACCGTCCTCTTCCCTTGGGAAAACAGAACGATGTCTTAGGGGCATCTTCATAAGAAATCAAATACCGCCGGAATCTTTGTACCCGAAAGAATTCCGGCAACTCCATTTTGATTGGAAGTGTTTTCATATGAGGACAGCCATTACAGATCTGCTTTTCAAATGATAAATGCTGCTACTCTTTTTCTACACGCTGTGTTCCTATGCACCAAACATGTTTTTCTTTTGCGGCCGCCGGAGTATTCCGCGCCATTCCCCCCCACAAAACGATGGGGCACATAGGCCTCCTCCAGATACACCATCTCTTCTTCGCTCAATTTCAGATCCAGCGCTTTCGCCGCGCCTTCCACATGGAAAAGCTTTGTCGCATCCGCAGTCCAGCTGTGCTGCCCCTGTTTGGCATCCCCAAATCCCATGCACCCCATACAGGTACGGGATACATTTAGGTCAGAGTTTCCTAACTGTGTATATTTCATGTTTCACCCCTCTCCTGATTTTAAACAAAGACATTTTTCGTCCGTAGCGCGAAACCCTCATCTTTCTCTGGCTGATCCCGCCGGAAATAGCCGTGATCTATTCCCCCAAAACATGCTTCTAAAAAAACAAGCGCCGGGTCCTTTGTGTACCAAAGGAATCCCAGCGATCATTCCTTTTTTGCAGGGAAGCATCTAAGGGCTTATCCCATCCATTCTCTGCCTCACTTCAAATTTTTGCGGAAGAATTCTGTCATCCGATCAAAAGGAATGGCGTTTTTGCCGCCGCCGTCATACAGGTCTGTATGCACCATATCCGGCAAAAGCATCAGCTCTTTATTTTCTCCATAAGAACTGCCCTCGACCATATGGGCAAAGGCATCCTTGCTAAAATAACAGGAATGGGCTTTCTCCCCATGGATCATCAGCACAGCGCTTCTGATTTCATTGGAATAGTGCAAAATGGGCATATTCAGGAAGGACATGCATCCTGTAATATTCCATCCTTCATTGGAATTCAGAGAACGAGGATGATATCCACGGCTGGTCTTATAGTAATCGTGATAGTCCTTTACAAAAAACGGCGCATCCTCCGGCAAAGGGTCCACCACCCCGCCGCCGCGCACATAAGTGCCGGACTTGTATTCCTCTGTTCTTTGAAGATTCAGTGCTTTCCGTTTTTCAAAACGCTGTTCCTCACTGTTTTCCCCGTCAAAATATCCATTGGCATTGACGCGGCTCATATCATACATAGTAGATGTCACTGTTGCCTTGATTCTGGTATCTAAGGCCGCCGCGTTCAGAGCCAGACCGCCCCAGCCGCAAATACCGATGATGCCGATCCGATCCGGGTCAACATTTTCCTGAACAGACAGAAAATCCACTGCCGCCTGAAAATCCTCTGTATTGATATCCGGAGAAGCCATGTATCTGGGTTCTCCGCCGCTTTCACCGGTAAAAGACGGATCAAAGGCCATCGTCAAAAAGCCGCGTTCCGCCATGGTCTGCGCGTACAGGCCGGAAGCCTGTTCTTTTACGGCGCCAAAAGGCCCGCTCACAGCGATAGCCGGCAGTTTTCCCTCGGCGTTTGCCGGGGTATATAAATCCGCCGCAAGCGTAATGCCATAACGATTATGGAATGTCACTTTGCGATGCGTTACTTTGTCACTTTTGGGAAAAATCTTATCCCATTCTTCTGTCAAATGTAATTGTGTCATTCTTTCAACCTCCTGTAAAAATCGCATTCTCAACAATTCAAATCACCATAATAATAAGCCGCCGTAGCGCCGCCATCCGCCAAAAAAGTAGAGCCGGTAATAAAAGAGCCTCGGTCACTCATCAGCAATTCCGCCACATTGGCGATCTCATCCGCCGTACTGGGTCTGCCGGCGGGACACTTCGCAAACATATTTTTATAAAAATCTCCTCTGATCCCGCAAAACTCATCCATAGCCAAAGGTGTTACAATGATCCCCGGCGCAATAGCATTGAGTCTGGCGCCGCGTTTTCCCCATTCCACAGACTGGGCCATGACCCGTTTTTCATTACACCGTTTCGCCAGCTGATAGGCATGGAGCGTATCCTTGATCCGGTCTTCCCGCAAAAGATCCAGCTTTAACAGTTCTTCCACAGGCGTGCATGCCAGCAGTTCATCCTCCTGTGCCGTCAAAGCCGGCATACGGAAACCGGACTGGCTGGAAATAGTGACACCAACGCCGCCGGGGCAGATCACTTTGCCTGTTTCCTCCAGAAGAACCGCTGTGCCATACAAATCTACCTTCAAAATAGTTTCAATAGACGCCTGACTTGGCGACACTCCCGCGGCATTGACCAGCATCTTGACAGGACCATAGCTCTGTCCCTCCGCAATCGTAGCACAAATGGATTCTCTCGAGGACAGGTCCATTTCCACAGGAACTACATCAAATCCCGCCTGATTCATCAGCTCCGCTGTTTTTTCCGCGTTTTCCAGTTTTTTGTCTCCAACGATGATTTTCATACCATATCCCATACGGCGCGCGATGGCCATACCGATCTGGCCCGCTCCCGTCCACAGCATAACATTTTGTTTCATCATAAGGCTCTCCCCATTTCATAGGCTTCTTTGCAGGCAGGGCTCTCTTCAATCTCACCCTTCTGCCATGCGCCAGTTCCATAAATGATTCCCGCCTCTCTGGCCTCTTCCAGACAGTCCTGTGTAAAGCCACGGAATCCTTCCAGTGTACGCGCCAAATTTTCTTTGTCCGTATCTGCGGCAGTCATAATAAAATAAAAATCTTTCTTTGTAATTTCTGTGTATCTTGGCACAGTTCTGTCGATAAAGTTTTTCATTCTCCCATTCATGGAATAAAAGTATACAGGAGTCGCCAGCACAATCACATCCGCCGCCACCATGCTGTCCAAAATTTCTTTCATATCATCCTTTTGAACACAGAGATGAGTTTCGTTGCAGACACCGCATCCACTGCAAAAATTGATATTCTTTTCCGCCAGAAAAACTTTTTCCACCTGATGGCCGCTTTCTCTGGCGCCTTTTGCAAAGTAATCACAGAGAATATCAGAATTGCCCTGTTTTCTGGAGCTTGCCGAAATAATCAATACCTTTTTCATCATTCCACTTCCTCCCATACTTCTTTTGCCATACGAAATGCCGCCCATGCCTTGGGCCATCCTGCGTAAAAGGCGGCATGGGTCAGGATTTCCGCCATTTCTTCCCCTGTCACGCCATGATTTTTGGCATTGTGCAAATGGAATTTTAAAGAGGAGTCCAAAATGCCGCTTGCCATCAGCGCTGTTACCGTAACAATACTTCTGTCTCTCGCCGATAACTGTGCTTCTCTTGACCATACCTGACCAAAAAGAACATCATCATTTAATTCCGCGAATTTGGGTGCGAAGGTACCCAGTTCATCTCTGCCCGCTGTTACTTTTGCCATATCTTACACCTCTTCCTCCAATTTTGCGTATGCCTCATCTGAAACAGGCTCACACCACTCGTTGCTGCAATTTTCTCCCGGCACTTCGATGGCCAAATGCTGGAACCAGGAATCCGCCGCCGCACCATGCCAGTGTTTCACCTCTGCAGGGATATGTACCACACTGCCGGGGCGCAGCCTTACGGGTTTCTTTCCCCATTCCTGATACCATCCTTCTCCCGCTGTCACCAGCAGCATCTGCCCGCCGCCCTGATTGGCATGATGAATATGCCAGTGATTGCGGCATCCCGGTTCAAAAGTCACATTGCCCACTACTACCTGTTCCATGGACAACATATTCAAATAACTCTGACCCACAAAGTATTTCGCATAGGCGTCATTGGGTTCCCCTGTGGGAAATACACTCATTTCCTTTGGTTTCATTCGTCATTCCTCCTTAAATCCATTTTTCAAAATCTTTTCCCGCCCGACTGGCAGCACTGCCGTAAATAGCCAGGCCTTTTTCCACTTTCGCGTTGGGACATAATTTTTTGATATCCTTTTCACTCCGTCCCATCCCACTGCCTTCATGAGTACAAAACGGTTTGATGATCTTGCCGCTGAAATCAAAATGCTCCAAAAAGGTAAATACCGCCATGGGCATAGTGCTCCAGTAATTTGGAAAACCAAGATAAATGGTATCGTATTCTTCTATGCTTTCAGGATAAGCTTTCAATTCCGGCCGCGCATCCCGTTTCTGGTCCTCCTGCGCCTGGGCGATGCACTCATTATAGCTTTTCGCGTAAGGCTGTACCTGCTCGATCTGAAACAAATCTGCTCCCGTTAACTCTCTAAGGATATTTGCCGCTGCTTCTGTATTGCCTACTGTCAAATATTTCAATGTGCCGCTTACATAATTCTCATCCGCTCTGGAATAAAAAGCAATCAACCTTTTGCCCATCTCATTTCCTCCTTTTCTTTTGCTTTTATTATACCGCCCCATGGATTGACGAAGAATCTCCAATATGTTATGATAGCATAAACTATTAGTTAATACCAATTTCAGGAGGAATCTTATGTATCATCCGCTTTTAGACACCTTTATTGCCGTCGCTGACTGCGGCAGCTTCACCAAAGCCTCCGAAATCCTGTTCATTTCTCCCACGGCGGTCATGAAGCAAATGAATACGCTGGAAAAGCATCTGGAATTAAAACTCATCGACCGGACTCCTTCCGGTATCCGTCTGACGCAGCCGGGCACGATTATATACAAAGAAGCAAAACATATGATAGACCATTCCAAAAAATCCATTGCCAAAGCCCGCGCCGCCCTCTATTCCTATGAAACGACCTTCTGCGTGGGCACTTCTCTGCTGAATCCCGCAAAGCCGTTTATGGATCTATGGTATCTTGTCAATCAGGACTTTCCTTCCTATAAACTGCATCTTGTGCCTTATGAAGACGATCACAACGGTATATTATCGGAAATTGAAAAACTGGGAGAAAAATTTGATTTTCTCATCGGAGTCTGCGACTCGAAGGAATGGCTTTCCCGATGCAACTTTCTGCCCCTTGGACGATACCGGAAAATGGTAGCCGTATCCAGAGAGCACCCCTTCGCGGCAAAATCCAGTATCAATATTGAAGCTCTGCACGGGAAAACGCTTATGATGGTGCGCAGAGGAGATTCCGCGGCAAATGACACAATCCGTAATGATCTGGAAAAGCACCACCCCGAAATCCACATTGAAGATACACCGCAATTCTATGATCTTTCCGTCTTTAACCACTGTGCGGAAACAGGAAATGTGCTTTTGACCATTGAATGCTGGAGAGATGTGCATCCCGGTTTGGTTTCCATTCCTGTCAACTGGGATTACAGCATCCCTTATGGAATTCTTTACAGTCCGGATGCGCCGAAAGATGTTTTGCAGTTTATCGAAGCGGTAAAGAAGATCCGTCATCTTACTTGATAAGGTACAATAAGTTTCGCAAATTGAAAAGCAAATAAAAAGAGACATGGTTTGCAGATCTCTGGTAGGATGAAGTTGCGACACCACCATTCGAAAGGAGAGAGCAAACCATGTCCGAGAAAATTGTACAACTAAACGAGGCTGCGATCAAGAGCGAACTCAAGGAACTTGTGCGAGG
>NZ_JACSNY010000003.1 GCF_016902535.1 Anaerotignum lactatifermentans
ACAAAGCAAAGTGGATGAAATGAACAAACGTCCCAGAAAATGTTTAAGGTATAGAACGCCTTATGAGATTTATTATTCAGAGGTGTTGCATTTAACTTGACAATTCAAGATTATAAAAAGCGGCGGGGAAAAAGGAAAGGAGAATTTCCTTCTTGACATAGATAGATCATCTATCTATAATCATATATAGATAATCTACCTATGGAGGTGAGCCTATGGCACAGGAAAAAAACGGGGCGCAGATCTCTCTGCTGCTGCTGAAACTGTTGGAAGAAAAGGATATGTACGGCTATGAAATGATCGAAACGCTGGCCAGCCGTTCGGAGGAGCTGTTCCGGCTGAAGGCGGGGACACTGTATCCTCTGCTGCACAATATGGAAAAAGAGGGCTGGGTGACGGCTTATGAGGAGCCTGCAGATGGCAGGATGCGGAAGTATTACCGTCTGACGGAAGAAGGACATGCACAGCTGGCAGAACAGCGGGAAAAATGGGAGCGTTACGCCGGAACCATCGACCGGGTCCTGAAAGGAGGGGCTTGCTGTGCGGGAGTATGACAAAAAAGAAGAACTTTCGGAAAAAATACTGGAATATCTGGACACCGTCTGTGGGCAGATCCGATGGAAGGAAGCCAGAGCCGGCGTTCGGGAGGAAATGACCGACCATATTTTGAGCCAGAAGGAGGCTTTTCTGGCGGAAGGAAAGGCGGAGCCGGAGGCGGACGCCATGGCGGTGGAGGAAATGGGGGACGGCCTGAGTGTCGGGCTGGAGCTGGACCGCATCCATAGGCCTCTGCCCCAGTGGCAGCTGATGATCCCGGTGTTTCTGCTGCTGGCGGCGGGCGTGGTCTGCCGGGTATTTGTGGATGGAATGGCGCCCTTTTCTCTGTCGGTGCTTTTGCCGGTGCTGGCGGCGGCCATTCTGTTTTTTGCCGGGTATTTTCTGGATTATACGGTGATTTTCCGCCGGAGCAAATGGATCGTGGCGGCGTCGGCCCTGATTTTGGCAGGGACGCTGATATTTGGGGAAAAGCATATCGGGCAGAGCTATGGCCGGGTTTTTTCTGTATTTTTTCAGATGTCCTATCTGGGCTTTCTGCTGCCGCTGGTACTGCTGGCGGTGCTGGCCCTTGTCAGAAAAAAAGGCGGCAGAGGATTTTGTCTGGCTATGCTGGCGGCAGGCGCGGGGATGCTTTATCTGATCCTCTGCGGCAGTCTTTCCTTTGTACTGCTCTTTGCCGTTGCCGCATGGGTCCTGCTGTGGATGGCGGTCCGCGCCGACTGGTTCGCTCTGGGAAAGGAGAAGGGACGGAAATGGTTCTTGCTTCTGACAGGGGCGGCGGTAATCCTGGGTGTGCTGTTCCTGCTGCTGCCGGGAAGGGCACGTCTGCTGTGGGCTGTGGGACGGATGACGGGAGATGAGACGGGAAACGGATTCCTCTTTTCTCTGGTGGGCCGTTTTTGGCAGAACAGCCAATGGGTGGGTCATGGAACCTATCCCGAGGGAAACTGGGGACGCATCCTGATGGAAGTGACGGAGGAATTCGGGTACAGCCATGATATTCTGCTGGCGCAGTTGGCGTTTGTGCTGGGGAAAGCTGCTGTGGTGGCGGTGATGGCCATTTTCCTGTTTTTCTTCCTCTGGTCCATTCCCTTGATCCGGCGGCAGTCCAGTCTGCCCGGAAGGATGACGGCTGTTTGCATCTGGCTGGTACTGCTTTTTGAAACGGCAGTGTTTTTCGTCTTTAATCTGGGATTTCTTCTGGTTTCCGCCACGGCGCTGCCGCTGGTGTCCTATGGAAACACGGCGCTGCTGCTGAACGCCTTTTTGATGGGGCTGCTGCTGTCTGTGTTCCGCCGGAGCAAAGAGGTGCGGGAATCCACCTTTTTCGCTGTTTCCCAGAAATAATAGAAGTATAGAGCCAAAGGAATGTGTTTTCAGAAAATCATTCCCGTAAAAAATATGGCTGGAATCCTTGTGCCGCAAGGATTCCAGCCATATTTGCGTTCTATTTCATGATTTCATATACGGTTTCCAGCAAAGGTGCGTCCTCCGCTGTCCGCAGGAACAGGGCGTTCCGCCGGCGGCAAAATTCCTGCCAGCCTTTTTCCTGCTGTTCCAATGCCTTATGATAGGCCGCCAGTACCCCAGCGGTCATTTCCACATCCAGCGCCTGGCCGGTTTCGCTGTCCACAAGGCGGATGGGGCCCTGCGCGGAGGGGGAAAGCTCCTCTTTGGAGAGGACCTGTACCAGGATCACCGTCTGTTTTTTCTCCTGAAGGAGTTTTATGGCGTCATCGGTTCTGCCTTCCGTCATAAAATCGGAAAAGATCAGAGAAACGCCTTTTTGCAGGGGGCCTGTCTCCCGGACGGCCCGGAACAGATCGGTGCCGCCTTCCGCCGTCAGCGGCTGGAGGAAACGCACAGCCTGTAAAAAACGGCTTTGCTGGGAAAGTCCGCCTTCTCTGGCGGAAAGCCCTTCCCGAAAAGCAAAGAGATGGACCTGATCCCCGCCGCTCATTGCAAGATAGGCCACAGAGGCCGCCAGCGCCTTGGCCCGGAGGAATTTTTCCCCGGCCTCCATGGAGCGGCTGCAGTCCAGAAAAATATGAAAGGCCGCCTGCTTTTCCTCGAAATACTGCCGGATATAGAGCTTTTCAAACCGGGCGTAGCTGTTCCAGTCCGCCCGCCGCAGGTCGTCTCCCGGCAGATATTCCCGAAAGTCGGAAAATTCCAGAGAGGTGCCTTTGGTGGTGGAACGGCGGGCGCCGCTGTATCCGTCGGTACCCAGACGGGCCCGGAGCCTTTGCCCCAGATGTTCCAGTCTGGCCAGGTATTCTTTTGTCAAAAGGTCTTCTAATGTTCTCATTTACCACAACGCCTCGATAATTTCGTCTGTCGTTTTTCCTTCCGCCATGCCTTCAAAGTTCAAAAGCAGTCTGTGGCGCAGGGCCGGTTTGGCCGCCTGCTTCACGTCCTCATAGGATACATTGTACCGTCCGTCCAGAAGGGCAAAGACACGGGCTGTTTTCAAAATGGCCTGGGCCGCTCTGGGGCTGGCGCCGTAGCGCACATACTGCCGCACTTCCTCCGGCGCGTTGGCGTATTCCGGATGGGTTTTCATAACGATTTCCATGATGTAGTCGGCAACGGCCTCCGCCACAGGCACCTCCGCCGCTACGGTCCGCATCCGCAGCAGAGTTTCGCCGTCGCAGACACAGCGCGGTTCCTCCTGGTTCAGGGCGGTGGTCGTCAATACAATGTCCCGCAGTTCTTCCTTGGTAGGGAAGGGCACGTTTACCTGAAACAGGAAACGGTCCATCTGGGCTTCCGGCAGAGGATAGGTGCCTTCGCTTTCCAGAGGGTTCTGGGTAGCCAGCACGAAAAAGGGCTCCGGCAGAGCGTAGGTCTCCCGGCCGCCGGTTACGGTATGCTCCTGCATGGCCTCCAGCAGGGCGGACTGTGTTTTCGGGGTGGCACGGTTGATTTCGTCGGCCAGCACCAGATTGGCGAAGATGGGTCCTTTCTGGAAGCGGATGGCCTTACTTCCGTCGGCCTCTTCCGTCAGGACGCCGGTGCCGGTGACGTCAGCGGGCATCAGGTCCGGCGTAAACTGGATTCTGGAAAATTCCAGATCCATGACTTTGCCGATGGTCTTGACCAGCTGGGTTTTGCCCAGTCCCGGCAGACCCTCCAGCAAAATATTGCCGCCGGCGGTCATGGCCGTCAGTACCAGACGGATCAGCTCTTTCTGGCCGATGATGGCCTTGCCGATCTCCTGTTCTATCTTTGTGAAGGTCTGCGCAAAGGCGCGGATCTCTTTTTCTTCCATATAAGGTTCCTCCCATTCTGTTGTTGTACTCTTTCCAGGAAAAACTGGGTTTTCCATTATTATACGGCCTTTTTTTGGCCAGCGTCAATGAATGGGAGCAAATGTAAAAGTTTTGGCGGAAAATATTCGCCTTTTCTTAATAAAATCTATATAAAATTTTTCCTTCCCAATTTCCCGGAAACATAGTATGATTAGTTTTAGGTGAAATCTGATTTCAAGGGGTGCAGAAAAAGTGAGAAAGTTTCGAATGAAAAAGACAGACAGGCTGTTTTTTAAGATCGCCTGTTATATTTTTGGCGTACTGGCGGCAGTGGTGCTGTTTGAAAAGGTCATAGGGAACCTGCCCAGCATTACCAGTGCCATTCATACGTTCCTGCGAGTGACCCAGACCCTGTGCCTGCCGTTTCTCATTGGTTTTATGATTGCTTACGTTATGAATCCTTTCGTGTATTTCTTTGAGCGTCATACCATGAAAAAAGAGAACTTTTTTTCGCATCATCCCAAGGTTACAAGGACGCTGGCGATCCTTCTGATCTATACCATTGTCATCGGGGGCATTGTATGGATCGCCATTTATCTGGTGCCCGAGATCAAAACCTCGGTTATCACCTTCGCCACCCAGCTGCCTGCCTATACGGCGACGCTGAATGATAAGATCGATGAATTCTTTCTGCAGATTGATTTTATCAGCGGCGAAAATGTCAATAATGTCATCAACCGTCTGCTGACCCCCCTGAACGAAATGTTCCAGGATGTGCCAACGCTGGCGGAGAGGGTGGACCTGGCGGCGCTGACTACGACCATCATCGGCAACGTGTTTACGGTGGGCCGCGCGGCTTTCAATATCATTATGGGGATTTTTATCGCCTTTTATATGCTGTTTGATAAGGAAGGGTTTTCCAGACAGATCAAAAAGACGGTTCTTGCCCTGTTTTCGGAGCGCAGAGCCCAGCGGATTTATTACAACGCCGGGAGAATCCACAATATTTTCCAGAATTTCATCATCGGCAAGGCGCTGGATTCTTTGATTATCGGTATCCTTGCCTTTATCGGGCTGAATCTGATCCACGCGCCGCTGGTGCTGGTACTGAGCCTGATTATCGGGGTCACCAATATGATCCCCTACTTTGGTCCATTTTTGGGCGGGATTCCTTCCGTCATCATTACACTGCTTATCAGCCCCATTGACGCCATCTGGGTTGGTCTGTTTATTCTGGCGCTGCAGCAGTTTGACGGAAATTTCCTGGGGCCCAAAATCCTTGGAAATTCGCTGGACATCAGTCCACTTTGGATCATCCTTGCCGTCATTGTCGGCGGCGCGCTGATGGGGCCTTTAGGCATGTTTATCGGGGTGCCTATTTTTGCCACCATCAAAATGTTCTGCCAGGAGTTTATCGACTGGAAATACAGGAAAAAATATCAGGACCAGGACCCCATGGAGACCCCTTCTGTGGAGGAACCCTCGTCCCAGACAGAATGATGTATATAAAACTTTCGGGCGAAAAAGTTTTCTGTTTTTGTCCGGAAGTTTTTTTCAACAGGAGGTATTTTATGCTGACAAAAAAAATAAATGGTTATTTTTTGCTGGTATTCCTTTATTTTCTTGGAGTATCCTTTTTCCTGTCGCCGATTCTGGGGAAAATCTTTCCCTCTGGGGCCGTGGCGACCATTATCATGCAGTTTCTGATCTTTTTGCCGCTGTTATTTTTTTATTTTTACCGGTATCCCGTTTCTCCGAAAGAAACGCTGTCCCTGCGGCCTATCCGGGTGGCGGATCTGCTTCTTTGCCTGGGCGTGAGTTTATGCGCTATGCCCTTTGTATCCATGATCGTGTTGATTACTTCTGTATTGCAGACCAATCTGGCAGAGGCGTCCCTGGAATCCATGATGGGCAGTAATTTCTTTCTGGTGCTGTTTTTGACCGCCATACAGCCGGCGGTATTTGAGGAGCTGCTGTTCCGCGGTGTGGGCTACCGGGCTTATGGCTGTCTGGGAGAAAAGAAGGCCATTCTGGCCAGCGCCTTTTTGTTCGCTCTGCTGCATATGAATCTTCAGCAGGCCGCCTATGCCTTTGTGCTGGGGGTGCTGTTTGCCTTTCTGGTGGGCCGCACCGGTTCCATTCTGGCTTCGGTGATCCCGCACTTCTTTATCAATGCCTCCAACTGGGCGGCGATGTTCCTTTCTCCCGCGGAGTCTGCCGCACCGGCGGTGGAATACACCTTTGGCCAGCAGGTTCTGGGGGTAGGCATCCAGTGTCTGGTGGCGCTGCCGTTTTTGGTGGGGCTGCTGTGGCTGTTTATGAGAAGAAACCCCAAAAGCCGGTATGAGATGACAGCGCTGGAGGGGGAGCGGTTCTTTACCCCCGCCATCTGGGTCATTATCGCTATTTTTGCGGGTATGTGCGTGTTTACCATGGGGATTCGCTGATTTTTTTGCGCCCGTCTTCCTTTCGAGGAGGACCGGGCGTATTTTTTTAGGAGGAGAAGCTGATTCTTTTCCTGAGCTCTGTGGGCCGGAAGTCTTGAGCATTTGCGGAAATTATGCTATACTAGATAATCAGCAAAGAAATCACCAATGGAGGAGGCGGTTTTGTGTCGGAAAAAGAGTTTGATATTGCAAGAAGCGTCCATATGACGGAAGGACTTCAATGTCAAATGCTGACGCTGCTGTCAGGTTTTTATGAGGCAATGCATAAAAACGCGTCAAAGGCGGAAAAAACAGAGCTTCTGGCGGATCTGGAAACGGCGCTGTATCTGATGGGCCAGCGGCTGGGGATCTCACCGGAAACACTGGACAGAAAGGCGGCGGCCAATGTGCGGCTGAGCCTTCTGCAGGAGGAGAAGAGCCTTTGGCGGGAAGATCTTCTGGAGGTGCTGCGCCGTCTGGAAAAATAAGGCGGCACGGAATTTGTCATGGAGGCAATCAATGGAGAAGAATAATATGAAACAAAATCATGACGGCGGCAGTCGGATTCTGGACGCGGCGGTGGCAGTCATTGTGGTGATCCTGGGCCTGATTGTGGATGTCAGAATTGGCGTCGGGGTGCTGGCTGGGGTGCTGGTAGGCGTTTTTGTGCGGCCGGTGCTCAAGGAGATGTTCTCCACAGGCAGTGAGGTCAGCCAGCAGGAAAACCGCTTTCTGGATACCAGTATTCTGCGGGAGAATTTTTCCATTCCCCAGAATCTGCCGATCCCTTACGCGGTGCTGGATGTCCGGGGCAGAGTGATGATGTATAATGAGCCTTTCGCGGCGGTATTCCCCCATGGGGAGGACGCGAAGCCTGTCATCGACCAGCTGCTGAAAACCAGCGGCGCCGGCGAGCCCTGTCTGGTGACGGTAGGCGAAAAACGCTTTACGGCGGCCTTGAATCACTGCGATGTGCTGGATCAAAGCGGCGCGGTAGGCGCGGTGCTGACCCTGATTATGGTAGACAGTACCAGAACCTGCCAGCTGGAAAAACAGCTGGAGGAGCAGGAGACCGTAGTAGGTATGATCCTGCTGGATAATTATGATGATGTGGTGGACAGCGTCGATGAGGACCGTCTGCCGGTATTGTCGGCCCTGATCGACCGGAAATTCAATCAGCTGGCGGCGGCGGCTGACGGCGTCATCAAAAAGCTGGAAAAGGACCGCTATATCTTCCTGCTGTCCAAGGGCAGTCTGGAGCGGTTCCAGGAAAAGAAATTCGAGCCTTTTAATGAGATCAAGGAGATTTCTGTGGGCCAGCAGATTCCCGTGACATTGAGCATGGGCATCGGTCTGGGCGGCGGTTCTTTGGAGGCGGCCATGCAGAACGCTAAGGCGGCCATGGATCTGGCTCTGGGCCGGGGCGGCGATCAGGTGCTCATCAAGGATGGGGAAAAATATCTGTTCTTTGGCGGAAAAAGCGGGGAAATCCACCGCAACGCCAGAATCCGTGCCAGAGTGAAGGCGGACGCTTTGTTCGAGCTGATGCGGGACGCCTCCGATATTCTGGTTATGGGCCATAAACAGGCGGATCTGGACAGCCTGGGTTCCTGCATGGGCGTCTACGCCATGGCAAAGAGCATTGGCAAAAAGTGCAATATCGTCATGGATAAGGTCAGCGTGGGCGTAAAACGGCTCTGCGATCAGATGGCGCAGAATGAAAAGTATAACGGCCTGATCGTCAATGGAGCGGAAGCCATGCGCCTGCTCAATGACAAGACGCTGGTGATTGTGGTGGATACCCACCGGGAATCTATGGTAGACAGCCGTCAGATTGTTATGGCGGCCAAAAAGATCGTAGTTTTCGACCACCACAGAAAGAGCACGGATTTCATCGACCAGGCGGTGCTGATTTATCATGAGCCCTATGCCTCTTCCACGGCGGAGCTCATTACGGAAATGATCCAGCATATGGACAAAAAGGTAAAGCTGACCAGCATCGAAGCGGACGCTTTGCTGGCGGGCATTACGGTGGATACGAAAAACTTCTGCGTCAAGACGGGGGCCATGACCTTTGAGGCGGCGGCCTTCCTGCGCAGAAACGGCGCTGACAGCATCCGTGTCAGACTGCTGTTCCAAAACGATATGGACGCGTATAAGGCGAAAGCCACGGCGGTGCGGGACGCGGAACTGTTCCGGGGGAACATGGCCATTTCTGTCTGCCCTTCCGAGGTGGAAAATTCCAGTCTGACGGCGGCGCAGGCGGCGGACGATCTGATGAACGTAACAGGGATACAGGCCTCCTTTGTCTGCTGCAAGGTGGAGAATATGGTCTATATCAGCGCCAGAAGCTTTGGCGATATCAATGTACAGAGAATTATGGAAAAACTGGGCGGCGGCGGCCATCTGACCGTAGCCGGGGCGCAGCTGTCTGACTGCACCACGGAGGAAGCGAAGGAGAAGATCCGCACCGCCATTGAGGAATATTTGGAGGAGGAAGCGTAATTATGAAGCTGATTTTATTACAGGATGTAAAAAGTGTAGGGAAAAAAGGCGATCTCATCAATGCCAGCGAGGGCTATGCGAAGAATTTCCTGCTGCCCAGAAAACTGGCGGTGGAAGCTACAAAGTCCAATCTGAACGATTACGAGCTGAAGCAGAAGGCGGAAGCCAAACGGAAACAGGAAGAGCTGGAAAAGGCCCAGGAAATGAAGAAACAACTGGACGACAAGGTGGTTATCATCAAGGTGAAAACCGGCGGCAACGGCAAGCTCTTTGGTTCCGTAACCAATAAGGAAGTAGCGGAGGAGATCATCAAGCAGACCGGCCTGGATTTTGATAAAAAGAAAGTATCCATTGGTGACCCCATCAAAATGCTGGGAGAAAGAACAGCGGTTATCAAGCTGCATCCCAAGGTAACAGCGGAAGTAGCTATCAAGATTGTAGAGGCGGAGTAAACAAAACGTCACAGAAAAGGAGGCGGCGGCCATGGAACAGCAGAATACGTCCAATCCGGCGGAATACTTCCAGAATGTACCGCCCCATGACGACGCGGCGGAAACAGCGGTGCTGGGCGCCATGTTTCTGGACAGAGAGGCGGCTTCTCTGGCGCTGGAGGTGCTTCGGGGCGAGGATTTCTACCGTCCCGATCATAAAGCGGTCTTTGAGGCGGCGGAGGAACTGTACCACAGCGGCGTTCCCATTGACGTCATTACCGTAAAGAATAAATTAGAAGAAAAAGGCGTCTTTGAGCAGATCGGCGGTATTCCCTTTTTGGCCGGCATTTCCACGGCGGCGGGCAGTTCCGCTAATATGCGCCATTATGCCGCCATTGTGGAGGAAAAATCTGTTCTGCGGCGGCTCATCCGCACGGCGGGAAATATTTCCCAGCTTAGTTATGAAGGCAAGGAACCGGTCAATTCCATTATGGATACGGCGGAAAAAAGCATTTTCGATATTATGCAGAAGCGCCATTCCGACCAGTTTCACCATATCCGGGATATTGCCGTGGATTCCATCGAGAAGATAGAGGACATCTACCGTTCCAAAGGCAAGCTGACGGGGGTGCCTACGGGTTTTGTGGACTTCGACCAGAAAACGGCGGGGCTGCAGAAATCGGATCTGATTCTGCTGGCGGCCCGTCCTTCCATGGGGAAGACGGCCTTTGCCCTGAATATTGTGCAGAACGCCGCCATCCGCAGTAATGTGCCAACGGCGGTCTTTTCGCTGGAAATGAGCCGGGAGCAGCTGGTGAACCGTATGCTCTGCTCCGAGGCCATGCTGGATGCCCAGAGGCTGCGTACCGGAGAACTGACAGACAGTGACTGGGCGGGTCTGATTCAGGCCATGGGGCCGTTGTCCCAGGCGCCCATCTATATAGATGATACGCCCGGCGTGACACCTATGGAGGTGCGCTCCAAATGCCGCCGCCTGAAGGTGGAAAAAGGGCTAGGGCTGATTGTTATTGACTATTTGCAGCTGATGAGCGGCAACGGCCGGAATGACTCCAGACAGCAGGAGATCTCCGAGATCTCCCGTGCGCTGAAGGCCATCGCCAGAGAAATGGAGGCGCCGGTTATCGCCTTGTCCCAGCTGTCCCGTGCCTGCGAGCAGCGGGCGGACCATCGCCCTATGCTGTCGGACCTGAGAGAGTCCGGGGCCATTGAGCAGGATGCCGATGTGGTGGCTTTCCTGTATCGAGATGAGTATTACTTCCCCGATACGGAAAAAAAGAATCAGGCGGAGCTGATTATTGCCAAGCAGAGAAACGGCCCCACAGGCACCGTAGATCTGACATGGATGGGACAATATACGAAATTTGGAAATTTCTTGAAAAAATATTGAGAAAAAGGTCTGCGGTCTTTTGGCCGCAGACCTTCTTTTTACATGGATTTTGCAATTTTTCCGGAAAAAGAGGTTGACGCTGATTTTTGGAAAGCATATACTAAGGATGTGCCGAAAAACAGGCGAAAAAAGAGAAGGAACACAGGAGGTGAACCATATGGACGGCAATAGTGAAAGTATCCCTTTGGGGCCTGAGCGAAGTTGGAAGTACATCAGCAGATCCGTCGTGCGTAGGGTTCGTTTTTCTCCGAGGAAAGACTGAGCTTTTGTTTTGTACGCCTTTTTTGTATGCTTTTTTCCGGAAAGTGGGCAGTACGGCAAAATGAAAAATTGACCCCGGCCGCAGGCCAGCGGATTCTTGCTGACACGATTGTATTTTTTGCAGACGTGTTTTTTTATTGCCAAAAAAGCAGGACGAAAAAGGGGTGAGATGTTTGGAAGAGATGCAGGTGCTTTTTGACCACTTCAATGAATTGCTGGACAAAGGCGCGTATATACAGTTAAAAGAAGAATTGAACGAGGAGAACGCCGCCGACCTGGCGGAATACTTTGAGGAGCTGACGGCGGAGAAACAGCTGTTTATTTTCCGTCTGCTGACCAAAGATCTGGCGGCGGAAGTATTCTCTTATATGGATAACGATACACAGGAGCATATTGTCCATTCCATTACGGACCGGGAGGTCCGCAACATCGTGGACGAAATGTTTCTGGATGATACGGTGGACTTTCTGGAGGAGGCCCCCGCTAATCTGGTAAAAAAGGTCCTGCGCAATACTGACGCGGAGACCAGAGCCCTCATCAACCGGTTCCTGAACTATCCCGATAATTCCGCCGGCAGTCTGATGACCATTGAGTTTGTGAAGCTGCGGGCCGGTATGCGGGTAGACGAGGCCATGCGCCAGATCAAACGAACCGGAACGGATAAGGAAACCATTTATACTTGTTACGTGATCGACGCCCACCGAAAGCTCATCGGCGTGGTGCCGTTGCGGACGCTGATCTGCGCCAGGGACGAGGAACTGGTGCAGGATCTGATGGAAGAGGATGTAGTTTCCGTATATACCACAGACGACCAGGAAGAGGTTGCTAATATTTTCAAGAAATACAACTGGATGGCGCTGCCGGTTACAGACCTGGAACACCGTCTGGTGGGCATCATCACCGTGGACGATATCGTGGACGTTATCGAACAGGAAACTACGGAGGATATGGAAAAAATGGCGGCGTTGCTGCCTTCCGACGAGGTGTATCTGAAAACGCCGGTGCTGAAGCTGGCGAAAAACAGAATCGTATGGCTGTGTGTACTGATGATCTCCGGTACCCTCAGCTCTCTGGTCATCGGGCATTATCAGGCCCTTTTGACAGTGGCTATGTCTCTGTCCAATTTTGTGACCATCATTACCGGTACCGGCGGGAATGCCGGTTCCCAGGCATCGACCATGATTATTCGTGGTATGGCGCTGGGTGAGATCGAGGTACGGGATACCCTGCGGGTCATCTGGAAGGAGGTCCGGGTGGGCGCCCTCTGCGGCGTGGCCCTGGGAGCCGTGAATATGATCCGTATGACGCTGTTCAGCCCCAGTACGGGGACACTGTTGGATTTTACCGTTTCCCTCAGTATGGCGGCGGTAGTGGTACTGTCTAAGACCATTGGCTGTACCCTGCCTATTTTCGCCAAGATCGTTAAGGTGGACCCGGCCATGATGGCAGGCCCTCTGATCTCCACACTGGTGGACGCGGTGGCGTTGATTATCTATTTCAGCATCGCTTCGGCGCTGCTGCTGTAATAGGAAAAAGAAAGGAAAGGGAGGTGACGGCATGGAAGAGTGGAACGAGACCTATGAACAATGGCTGGAGTGGATGGACCAGGGCGCTTATCTGAATCTGAGAGAGGACCTGAATGAGGAAAACCCGGCCAATGTGGCGGAATTTCTGGAAGAGCTGCCGGTGGAGAAAAAGCTTTTCGTGTTCCGTCTGCTGTCTAGGGATATGGCGGCGGATGCCTTTTCCTTTTTGGACAACGATACCCAGGAAATGCTGGTGACCTCCATTTCCGACAATGAGGTCCGCAATATTGTGGACAATATGTTCCTGGATGACACGGTGGACTTTCTGGAGGAAGCGCCGCCGGAGCTGGTGGGCAAGGTCCTGCGCAATACTCACCCGGAAACGAGAAAGCTCATCAACCAGTTCCTTCATTATCCGGAGAATTCCGCCGGAAGCCTGATGACAGTAGAGTTTGTTCATCTGAATGAGGCCATGACGGCGGGGCGGGCCATGGAACTGATCCGTAAGATCGGGCTGGATAAGGAGACTATTTATACCTGCTACGTGCTGGACAGAAAGAACAGGCTCATTGGCGTGGTGCCGCTACGGACGCTGCTACTGGCCGATGAAAAGACCCGTGTGGGGGAATTGATGGAAGAAGACGTGATCCGTGTGACGACACTGGACGACCAGGAAGAGGCGGCGGCGGTCTTTCGAAAATACAGCCTGATGGCGCTGCCGGTAGTAGACGGCGAGGAGCGTCTGGTGGGTATCATCACCATTGACGATATTGTGGACGTCATTGATGAAGAGACCACGGAGGATATGGAGAAAATGGCGGCGCTGCTGCCCTCCGATGACGAATATTTAAAGACCCCCGTTACAAAGCTGGCCAAAAACAGGATCGTATGGCTCTGTGTGCTGATGATTTCCGGTACCCTTAGCAGTATGATTATCGGGGGATATCAGTCGATACTGGATGAGGCCGTACAGCTAGCTACCTTTATCCCGGTACTGACCGGTACCGGCGGGAATGCCGGTTCCCAGGCGTCGGCTATGATTATCCGCGGGATGGCGTTGGATGAGGTACGCCCGCGGGACTCCCTGCGGGTATTGGGCAAGGAGATCCAGGTGGGCCTGATCTGCGGGATGCTTCTGGGTACGCTGAATATGGTAAAACAGACCATTTTCAGCCCGGCCACCAATGTGATGGTAGACCTGACGGTATCCATCAGCATGGGTGCTGTTGTCGTAGTAGCGAAAGCCATGGGCTGTCTGCTGCCTATCGGCGCCAAGGTCTGCAAGCTGGACCCGGCGATTATGGCGGGGCCGCTGATTACGACGGTGGTGGACGCGGTGGCCCTCTTGATTTTCTTTAATATCGCGTCATCACTGGTGCTGTAACGGGCTTTTTTCAGAAAATACTTTCCATAAAACAGAATCGCTGGACTCCTTTGCATAGGGCAGGGAATCCAGCGATTTTTATTTTCTGGTAAAATCTTTTTTATGACTGCGCAAGCGGATGGGTTTTCAGATGCTGCCGCAAACGGCTGCCCAGCCAGCAGGCGCACAGGATTTTCAATATATCCAGCGGCAGGAAGACCAGAGCCCCCATGGGCAGAGCCTGCCAGAAAGAGGTGTTGGTCACATAGGCCAGCCAGAGTGTGCCCAGCGCGTAGGTAGCCAGCGTCCCCAGAAACAGGCCCAGAGCCTGTATGGGTCTGTGGGTGGGCCAGCGGCGGAAAAACAGACCGCCAATGAGGGCCAGCAGCAGATAGCCCACAAGATAGCCGCCGCCGGGCGCGGCAAAGCGGGAAAATCCGCCTGTGTAGCCGGAAAATACAGGCAGTCCCACAGCGCCTAACAGCAGATACAGTCCTACGGCAGCTACGGCACCGGGAAGATCCAGCACATAGACCGCCAGATAAATGGCAAAGGTAGACAGGGTCAGGGCCACGGGACTGACGGGAATGGGAATGCTGATGGGGGCGGCGATACAGATGACGGCTGTCATCAGGGCTGTATAAATCAAACGCTGTGTTTTTGTCATGGAATCTCCTCCTTATGAAATCTGCCTTTGAGTATAGGCGCGGAGAAAAAGAAAGTCAACTGAATTTATAAAAATGGTTTACAATTTGAAGAAAAAAAAGAGATGTTTTTTCCGGGGAATATGATATAATTGCTCCAAAGACAGTTTTCGTCAAAAATAACGGCGGCCGGAAATAAGGGCCAAAGGAGGAAATGGGGGATGGTTTATGGCTAAAACATGCAGATACTGCGGCGGACAGATGGCAGATGAGGATCGCTTCTGTGTGACCTGCGGAAGGCCGTATGGAGAAGAACGCCGGCAGGAGGAAACCGGCGCGCGCAACAGCTCTGGCGGTACATGGGGGGAAGAACACCGGGCACAGGAGGAGGCGTCCAGAGAGCCTCTTTCCGTAGGGAGTTATTTCCTGATGTTTCTGATTATGGCGATTCCTGTTGTGAATCTGATTTTTCTGATCTACTGGGCCGTGGGAAAACAGGTGAATGTAAACCGGAAGAACTTTTCCAGAGCCGCGCTGATCTATGTGGTGGCAGGGACGCTGGTGGCGATCGTTTTTGCCGTGATGATCTTTTTGGGGCTGGCGAAAGTGGGATACTCTTATGATCCCTATTATCAGTATTATGAATATTATGACGCGCCCTATGTGGACTTTGATGATGATTTTTATGAGTATTATCTGCCGGAAGGCGAGGACGATTCTGTTTTTTCCTTTGCCGATGCTTCCCTGACTGTGGGAGACGGGAATTTTTAAGGAGATCAGAAGCATGGAACAGGAACCATCCGCGCATACTACCCTCAAAGGAAAAAGGAGGAATGTATGTGAGCGGATGGTTTTTATTTGGCGCCCAGATGCTGTTTTTTCTGCTGGGGGCCCTTTTTTTCTGGCGGAGCGCCAAGCGGAAAAAAGGCGGGGAAATGGTCTCGCCGGAAGAAAACGAAAGACAGATGCAGAGGCTGGAGGATATGCGGCGGGTTCATTTGACAGAGCCGTTGGCGGAACAGACCAGACCTGCCAGCCTGACGGAGATTGTGGGGCAGGAGAAGGGCATCGAGGCTCTGCGGGCGGCCCTGTGCGGCCCCAATCCCCAGCATATTCTGATTTACGGCCCACCGGGGGTAGGCAAAACGGCGGCAGCCAGACTGGTGCTGGAGGAGGCCAAGGCCAGAGAAAGCTCTCCATTTTTACGGACGGCGCCCTTTGTGGAGATCGATGCCACCACATTACAGTTTGACGAGCGTGGCATTGCCGATCCGCTGCTGGGTTCCGTCCATGACCCTATTTATCAGGGGGCCGGGGCCTTTGGACAGGCGGGCATCCCCAGACCACAGCCGGGAGCTGTCTGTAAGGCCAACGGCGGCGTATTATTTCTGGATGAGATCGGAGAACTGCATCCTATCCAGATGAACCGGCTGCTGAAGGTGCTGGAGGACCGTGTGGCACGATTCCAAAGCAGCTATTACAGCCGGGAGAACAAAAGAATCCCGCCTTATGTCCATGAGATCTTTCAAAAGGGGATGCCGGCGGATTTCCGGCTCATTGGGGCTACAACCCGAAGCCCCAGAGAACTGCCCCCGGCCCTTCGTTCCCGGTGTACGGAGATTTTTTTCCAGCCCCTGGGGACGGCGGCGGTGGAACAGATCGCGGAGAATGGCCTGAAAAAAGCGGGATTGGAGTATGACAGCGGTTTCTGCGGAAAAATCGCCCGCTATGCCGGCGGCGGCAGGGATACGGTGAATCTGGTGCAGTCTCTCTCCGCCAGAGCGGAAATGGAGGGGCGAAAGTATGTTACAGAGTCAGATTTGGAAATTGTGGCGGAAACGGGACGATTTGAGCCAAGAATACAGAAAAAAGTGGAGAGAAAATCCAGAGTTGGTGTCGTCAATGGTTTGGCGGTTATGGGCGGCATGGGCGGTACGGTGCTGACGGTGGAGGCAGTATTCCACAAGGACGGTCAAAGCGGTTTGCAGGTAACAGGGATTGTGGAAGAGGAGGAGCTGAAAAGTCCCCATGGCAGGAGCCTGCGAAAAAGCAATGCCCGCAGTTCTGTGGAAAACGTGCTGACGGTACTGGAACAGTTCGGTTTCCGGCGGCGGGACTACACCGTCCATATCAATTTCCCCGGCGGTATGCCTGTGGACGGGCCTTCGGCGGGAACGGCCATGTTTCTGGCGGCCTATTCCGCCTTTACGGGGGCGGCGGTGCCGGGGGATGTGGCTTTGACAGGAGAACTGAGCCTGACGGGGCAGATTCTGCCGGTGGGCGGTGTCAGCGAAAAGCTGGCGGCGGCCCAGGAGGCTGGCGTTTCCCGGGTATGGATTCCAAAGGCCAACTGGCAGCGGGCCTATGGGCGCATGGAGCTGGAAGTTCTTTGCGCCGGGGATGTGCGGGAACTTCTGGAACAGATATTTGCGGAAAAAGAAGCGGGCGGCGCTGTGCTTTCGTCGGGGATACTCTCGGCGGAGGGATTGGGTCAAAGAGAATGAAGAAAGGGCGTCCTTCGGAGAAAAGGGGGGCGCTTTTTGTTTGTTCTGCCGCCCCAAAAGGAGGCGGTTTTGGAGAAAGACCCGGATTTCCACAAAAAAATATACCCTTGCGCCATAGTGGGAATTGACTGTGTATAGGATGTATTGTATAATATCTAAATTAGCCTTTGTCGAGGAAGGTCGAAAGAAACACTGTATCGAGGTGATTTTAATATGGAACAGAAACAGAAAATGATGGTACCGATGATGGCTCTGCGGGGCCTGACGGTATTTCCCAATATGGCCATCAGCTTTCCGGTAGGCCGTCAGAAATCTCTGGACGCGCTGGAGGAGGCGGATCAGTTCAGCAAGAAAATTTTTCTGGCTACACAGCGCAATCCGGAGCAGCCTGCGCCGGAGCAGCAGGATCTTTATGAGATCGGCACGGTGGCTATGATTAAGCAGATCCTGAAACTGCCGGGGAATGTGACCCATGTGATCGTGGAGGGCCTGCACCGGGGTCGGCTGGTGGAGATCCGAAAGAAAAGAGAGTGTGAGTATGCCGCTGTGATCCCGCTGGAGCAGGATTTCGCGGAAGAGCCTGATGTGGCTACCGTAGCCATGATGCGCCGGGCACTGGAGCAGTATGAGGAATACGCCAAATTTGTGCCCAATTCAGCGGCAACGGATCTGATCCCGACGGTATCCACTGCCAAAAAGCCGGGGCGTATGGCCGATCTGATCGGCGCCGGACTGGATATTTCCTTTGACCGGAAGCAGAAGGTGCTTTCCACCCTGAATCCTTACGAAAGATTGCAGATGGTCATGGAAATCATGGACTATGAAAAACAGGTGCTTCTGGTAAAGAGAGAAATCGAGAGCAAGACCAAGGAAAAAATTGACCAGAACCAGCGGGAGTATTTCCTGCGGGAGGAAATGAAGGTCATTCAGGAGGAACTGGGGGATAAGGACGGCATCGGCGCCGACGCGGAGGCCTTCCGCAAGCGGCTGGAGGAAAAGAACCCGCCGGAGGAGGTCCGCCGTACTGTGGAAAAGGAGATCGACCGGATGATGAAGATCCCGGTGACTTCTCCCGAATCCAATGTTTCCCGCAGTTATATTGATACCATTTTGAATCTGCCATGGAACGAAATGACAGAGGAGCGGTTTGAGCTGAAGGAGGCGGCCGCCATTCTGGACGAGGACCACTACGGCCTGGAAAAGGTGAAGGAGCGTATTCTGGAATATCTGGCGGTGCGCAAGAACGCCCCCGAGGAAAAGGCTACCATCCTTTGTCTGGTGGGTCCTCCCGGCGTGGGCAAGACTTCGATTGCCCGTTCCATCGCCAAGGCGCTGAACCGGAAATATGTACGCATGTCTCTGGGCGGCATCAAGGACGAGGCGGAGATCCGGGGCCACAGACGGACCTACATCGGCGCTATGCCCGGACGCATCATGAACGCCATGAAGCAGGTGGGCACCATCAATCCGCTGATGCTGCTGGATGAGGTGGACAAGCTGGGGGTATCCTATAACGGAGACCCGGCGGCGGCACTGCTGGAGGTGCTGGATGGGGAACAGAACTTCACCTTCCGGGACCATTACATAGAGCTGCCTTATGATTTGTCCAAGGTACTGTTCATGTGTACGGCCAACAGCATTGATCCCATTCCCGGGCCCTTGCGGGACCGTATGGAAGTAATCCAGCTGGGCAGTTATACCGCCGCGGAGAAGCTCCATATCGCCATGGATCATCTGCTGAAAAAACAGATGCGCCGCCATGGTTTGACTTCCAGCCAGCTGAAGGTTAAGCCGGAGGCCATGGAGATCATCATTGACTGCTATACGAGAGAAGCCGGCGTCCGACAGCTGGAGCGCACCATTGGCAAGGTCTGCCGGAAGGCGGTCAAGGCCATCATCGGCGGCGAGAAAAAATCCATGACGGTGACGGCGAAAAATCTGGAGGATTATCTGGGCAAGCCCCTCTTTGCCCAGGAAAAGATCTATGAGGAACCGCAGGTGGGCATTGTCCGTGGTTTGGCATGGACGGCCGTAGGCGGCACTACCCTTTCTATTGAGGTCAATGTGATGCCCGGCGACGGCAAGCTGCGTCTGACGGGGAACCTGGGCCAGGTCATGAAGGAATCCGCAGAGGCGGCGTTGAGCTATATCCGTTCCCAGAGCGCGAAATTTGCTGTGGAAGAGGATTTTTATAAAACGAAGGACATCCATATCCATATCCCGGAAGGAGCAACGCCAAAGGACGGCCCTTCTGCCGGTATTACCATGACCACGGCCCTGCTGTCGGCCCTGACCGGGGCCAAAGTCAGAAATGACGTGGCTATGACCGGGGAAGTTACCATCCGGGGACGGGTGCTGCCCATCGGCGGCTTACAGGAGAAGGTGCTGGCGGCCAAAAAGGCGGGCATCCGTACCGTTATCCTGCCGGAGGAAAATCAGAAGGATCTGAATGAAATTTCTGAGGAGATCAAGGAAGGTCTGGAATTTGTCACCGTAAAAGAGATGGAAGCGGTGCTGCGTACCGCGCTGGCGAAAGGGGAAAGCGTATGGAAGTAAAACAGTCATCCTTGGCGGCGGTGGGAACCAAGTTTTCCCAGTATCCTACCGACGGGCGGCCGGAGATCGCCTTTGCCGGAAAATCCAATGTGGGAAAATCCACCCTTATCAACGCCATGCTGGGCAGAAGAGCGCTGGCCCGTACCAGCTCCCAGCCGGGCAAGACACGCACCATCAATTTTTATGATGTGAATGGGCAGATGTATGTGGTAGACCTGCCGGGCTACGGCTATGCCAAGGCGCCGAAAACAGAGATCGCCAAATGGGGCGCCATGATCGAGGAGTATTTGCAGAAGCGGGAAGAATTGAAGGCCATTATCCTGCTTATTGACATCCGTCATGAGCCGGGGAAGAATGACGTGATGATGTACGAATGGCTGCGCCATTACGGCTACGACATCATTATCGCCGCTACCAAATCCGATAAGATCAACCGCAGCCAGATCCCCAAGCATCTTTCCGTGATCCGGAAAACACTGGGCTTGCAGCAGGGAGACGTTTTGATTCCCTTCAGCGGAGAGAAAAAAACGGGGGTACAGGAGCTTTGGACGGAGATCGACAGGTTCCTGACACCGGAAGAAGAAAACTAAAAGAAAACAGTATCCAAAGAACAGCCGTCGGCGTGAAGACAGAAAAACTGTCCCATGCCGGCGGTTTTTTCGCGGGGTTTGGAGCCGATTTTTTAAGACTTTTTTAATATGCGGGATTTTTGAAGACAAAGAGGTTTTTTCAGCGTTTATAATAATAGAAACAGAAAAAAGGAAGGGGGTGTTCGTATCGACAGGTCGAAGGAAACGGCAGTACTGCTGAACCGGTATCAAAATTTGATATTTTCTTTGTGCTATAAAATGACGGGGAATTATTTTACGGCGGAAGATCTGGCGCAGGAAACGTTTCTGGCGGCATACTGCCACATGGATACCTTTGATGGGCAGCACGAAAAAGCGTGGCTATGTACCATTGCCATGAATAAGTGCCTGGATCACGCCAGAAAGACCAGCCGGCACGGCATCCCCGAGGCGGAAGAAGCGCTGGAGGCGCTTTCCGACGGAAAGACGGTAGAGGAGCACCTGCTGGCGTCGGAGGTAAGGCAGGAACTGAAAACCGCCTGCCAAAAGCTGAAGCCCCCTTACCGGGAGATTGCCCTGGCCTATTTCTATGAGGAAAAAAGCCCTCAGGAGATCGCCCGGGAGCGGGAGGAAAACCTGAAAACGGTACAGACGCAGATTTATCGCGCCAGAGCCAAACTGCAAAAAATCTATGGAAAGGAGCGGATGCCATGAAGCGGGAATGGAGTAATGAGGAAATAGACAGATGGATCAAAACGCTGGAAGAAGACGGCCTGCTGGAGGCACCGCCATCGCTGGAGCAGAATGTGATGCGGCGCATAGCGCATATGGATGAGGAAAAGGGACGGCAGCAGCGGCATTCGCCCCAAGCCAGAAAGTTTTTCTATCAGCTGAAGATCTGCGCTGCCATGGCGGCCTCTCTGTTTTTGGTTTTCTCCTCCGGGAGCATCAAAAAAGAGGGCGAGCACAGTGTTTTCCCTGTGGCCCAGGAGTATGGCCTGGCAGACCGGCTGGCGGCGGGCACAGATCATTTGAGCCGGCAGATCAGTGATATTTCCGGATTTTTGGTGGAACAGATAATGGAGGTAACGTCATATGAGAAATAAAAAAAGCGGATTATTTGCCTTTTTCTTCTCCCTGATCCCTGGGGCGGGAGAGATGTATATGGGCTTTTTCAAACAGGGACTGAGCATTATGGGGATGTGTGTGCTGCTGGGTATCCTCGGGTCGGCGCTGGGCATTGGAGAGCTGCTGCTGTTTGTGCCGCTGCTGTGGTTTTACAGCTTCTTCCATGTGCATCATCTGCGGGGGCTGCCGCCGGAGGAATTTTACGCCGTAGAGGATAAGTGGCCGTTTTTCAGTGAGGAGGATATTTCTATGACCATGAGAGAAGAAAAAAATAGACGGATCGGCGCCGTGGTGCTGATTATCATTGGCGTATGGCTGCTGTGGAAGGTATTTACGGATACGGTGATGTGGATGATGCCGGATTTCCTGCGGGAGGCCTTCTGGGAATTCCAGAACGCGCTGCCCAGAGTGGTCATTGGTATCGTGATCCTGTATGTGGGCGTATGTCTGCTGCGGGGCAGGAAGATCCTGCCGGAAGAAAGAACGGCGTACAGCCAGAAAAACGCGCAGGAGGAACACAGCGCAGAGAACAGAGAGCAGGGAGGCGAGTAAGATGCGTGTCAGAAGGATTGGCAGTGTAACGCTGGGGCTGGGACTTCTGGTATTTGGCCTGCTGTTTCTGCTCCATACCCTTTGGGACGGCATTTCCTATGGCCTGATCTTCCGATTCTGGCCCTGCCTGTTGATCTCTTTAGGTCTGGAGGTATTGTGGAGCCTGCGCAGGCAGGAGGAAGGCTGGGTCTATGATAAGGGGGCCGTGGTGATGATGGTATTGATTTCCTTCTTCGCCATGTCCATGGCGGCGGCCCAGATGTTTTTTGAATGGACGGTACAGACGGGACAGATTTACTGGTAAGCCCCTGTTTGAAAAAAGAAAGGAATCAAGACCGGGATTTTCCGGGGAATGGCCTCTTTCCCTGAAATTCCGGTCTTTTTTAATATTTGCTTAACAAAGAAGGAAAGGAATTGACGTAGTATTGAAAACCGCTATAATTAGAATATAAGATTTTTTAAGACGGTTTGAAATACTTCCAAATAGAAGGAGGCTGAAGATATGGTAAGGATCGTAACAGACAGTACCTGTGATTTGACAAAGGAAAGACTGGCGGAGCTGGGCGTTCTCTGTGTGCCGCTGACGGTGCATTTTGGAGAGGAAGAATATCGTGATGGCGTAGATATGACCAATCCGGAGTTTTACGAAAAACTGCGGAAGGCGGCGGAGATTCCCACTACGGCACAGCCCACGCCCCACGCCTTTGAGGAGGTGTTTGCCCAGTGTCTGGAGCGGGGAGAGGATGTGGTTTGTGTGCTCATTTCCACGGAGCTGAGCGGAACGGCCCAATCGGCGAATATCGCTAAAAATACGCTGGAAAGTGACAGAATTCATATTGTGGACTCCCGGACGGCCTGTCTGGCTCTGGGGCTTTTGGTAGAAATCGCCGCCCAGAGAGCGGCGGAGGGCAGAAGTGCCGAAGAAATCGCGGCGGAGATGGAAAGCCTGACGGACCGGGTGCGGATCAACGCGGCGGTGGAAACACTGGAATATCTGAAAAAAGGCGGCAGACTTTCCGGAACGGCGGCGGCGCTGGGCACTATGCTGAATATCCATCCGCTGGTGGGTATTTTAGGCGGAAAAGTGGTACAGCTGGGTAAGGCCAGAGGGAAAAAGAAAATGTTCGAGAGCCTGCGGAAGATGACGGAGGAAGAGGGCATTGACGACAAGTATCCCGTACTGCTGGGACATGCCCAGTCTATGGAGAACTATGAACAGCTGCGGCAGGCCTGCCAGCCTCTGACAGAGGGCAGAACGGTCCTGTACGGCGAGATCGGCTCTGTCATCGGCACCCACGCGGGACCGGGGGTAGTGGCCATCACCTATATCAAAAAAGCGTAACTGCTGGCAGGGGCGGGTCTTCGGAGGGAAGGTGCGCCCCTGTTGTCATAAGGAGGCAGACCTTCCTTCCGGCGGAAAAACAAATGGAAAAAAAGAGGACTTTGTCCGGACAAAGGCGTATTCTATCTATTAGAAAAAGAGGGAAAGGATGGTGGCATTATGATACGAACGGAATTCACATATCCTTCTGCCTGGAAGGGACAGGAGATTTTCGGCAGAATCTGGCAGAGAAACAGTGATTATATCGGTGTGGTACAGCTGGTCCATGGGATGCAGGAGCATATGGGACGATATGACCGTTTTGCCGTTTTTCTGGCGGAACGGGGCTTTGTGGTATATGGCAACGACCATCTGGGCCATGGCCGGTCCGTGAAAAAAGAAACGGATTTCGGCTATTTTGGGCCGGAGGATGGCTGGAAAAATCTGCTGGCGGATATGCATACCCTCATGGAACGGGCAAAGAGGGAGCATCCGGGTCTGCCCTTTATCCTCATTGGCCACAGTATGGGGTCTCTGTTGGCAAGGGAATTCGCGGCGGAGTACGGCGATGAGCTGGATATGGCCGTATTCCTGGGCACCAGCGGCGGTTCTCCTGTGGTAAAGGCCGCCAAAAAGCTGGCGGAAATGCGGGGGGCAAAAATGGGCATCAAAACTCCGGCCAAAGATCTGGGAAGGATGGCCTTTGGTGCCTATAACCGGAGATTCCGGCCCAAGCGCACCAATCATGACTGGCTTTCCACATTGGACGGCGCCGTCAACGATTTTATCATGGACCCTCTCTGCGGCAGAGAGTTTACCTATGGCGGGTATCGTGATCTTTTCGCCGTACTGGAGCAGGTTTCGGCTAAGGAATGGCCCTATCGTGTGCCAAAGAACCTGCCCATGCTGCTGATGTCAGGGAAGGATGACCCTGTGGGGGACTATGGCCGGGGTGTGCGCCATGTGGCACGTTCCCTTCTGCGGGCGGACTGCCGGAAGGTTTCCCTGCGGCTTTACGCCGGGATGCGCCATGAGCTTTTGCAGGAGAGCCGGGAACGGGAGGTCTGCGAGGATCTTTACAGCTGGATCTGCAAATATCTGTAAGGGAGAAGAGCGTTTTCGTTTTGTGCGGGAACGCTCTTTTTTACGGAAAATTTACGGATTTTCCAGCATATTCCTCTTGACAGAAGGGGAGATTCATTTTAATATATGAACAGATAAGCATATATTCAAATAGTTGGGAAAGGAGGACGCATATGGACCATCAGCAGGACGAAGTAGATATGGAGAAGGAACTGATGCAGGATTTTGTCAGGGATCTGGCGGATTTTTTCAAGGTATTCGGCGACCCTACCCGGCTGTGCATCCTGCGGCTGCTGCTGAAAGAAGAAATGAACGTAGGCGAAATGGCGGACGCGCTGGAAATGACCCAGTCGGCGGTATCCCATCAGCTGCGGGTGCTGCGGCAGAACGCTCTGGTAAAATACCGGAAGGAAGGCAAGACCGTGTATTACTCTTTGGACGACGATCATGTGCGCAGTGTGCTGGAGCAGGGCACTACGCATATTTGCCATAAACGGGGTTATGAGGAATGAGCGGATATTTTTCTGGGTAATATATGAATAAATAAGCATATAATCACATATATGCTTCGGAGGAAGAGAACGAGGTGAGAATATGGAAGAAATGACCATTCGGCTGAAGGGATTGACTTGCGCCAACTGTGCCGGGAAGATCGAGGATGCTGTGGAAAAAATGGAGGAAACCAGGGAGGTGCACCTGAATCTGATGAAACAGGAACTGCGGCTGACACTGGCAGAGGGCGCGGCCCGGGAATCTGTCTTTGAGAAGGTCCGGGATACCGTAAAAAAATACGAAAGCCATGTGGAGGTCAGTCTGGCGGAGCCGGGCAGTCATTCCCATGACCATGAGGAACATTGTCATGAGGGCTGCTGCGGCCACACCCATGGGCAGGAGGAAGACCATACACACAGCCATGAGGAAGGCTTTGGAAAGAAACAGCTGCTTCGCTTTTCTCTGGGGCTGGCGCTGTTTCTGGCGGCGGTGCTTTGGCAGGGAGAAGGAGAGACGCTGCTGTTTCTGGGGGCCTATGTGGTTTTTGGCTATGATGTACTGTGGCGGGCCTTGCGGAATATTTCCAAAGGTCAGATTTTTGACGAGAATTTCCTCATGTCCCTGTCTACGATAGGCGCATTGGTGATCGGAGAAATGGCGGAGGCTGTTTTTGTCATGCTCTTTTATCAGATCGGCGAGGCTTTTCAGGCGTATGCCGTGGCCCGTTCCAGAAAGTCCATTACGGCGCTGCTGGATATTCGGCCCGATACGGTTTGGCTGCTGACGGAAGAAGGCCCCCGACAGGTTTCTCCGGAACAGGTAGCTGTGGGGGACAGGATTCTGGTGAAGGCCGGGGAACGTATCCCACTGGACGGCATCATCAAAAAAGGCTCCGCCATGGCGGATACCTCCGCTTTGACGGGGGAATCGGTGCCCCGGTTTTTGCGGGAGGGAGACATGGCCCTCAGCGGCTGCATCGATCAGGATGGCCTTTTGGAAATCGAAGTCACTAAGGAATTTGGGGAATCCATGGTCATGAAGATACTGGAAATGGTGGAAAACGCCGCCGCCAGAAAATCCAGAACGGAGCGGTTCATCACCCGTTTTGCCAGAGTGTACACGCCGGTGGTAGTGGCTTTGGCGGTGGTTCTGGCGGTACTGCCGCCGGTACTGGGCATGGGGGAATTTTCCATGTGGCTGGGCCGGGCGCTGATTTTTCTGGTGGTTTCCTGTCCCTGCGCTTTGGTGCTGTCTGTGCCCCTGACTTATTTCGCCGGCATTGGCGCCGCTTCCAGAAACGGGATTCTGGTCAAAGGCGGCGGGGATCTGGATACCCTTTGCCATGTGGAACGGGTGGTGTTCGATAAGACAGGCACCCTGACGGAAGGGAAATTTTCCGTTACGGAAATACGGGCGGAGAAGGCGGAAGAATTGCTGGCGCTGGCGGCTGCCGCGGAAGGCTCCTCCAATCACCCCATCGCCAGAGCCGTGGTGGAAAAATACCATCAGGCGGGAACGGTGCCCCAGCCTGCCCTCAGCGACATCAAGGAACGAGGCGGCTTTGGCATCACCTGTCGGGCAGAGGGAGAAGAGGTTCTTCTGGGGAACCGCCGTCTGCTGGCGGAGGCCGGCATCGACTGTCCTGTCTATGAAGGGGCCGGTTCCGTCATCTATGCCGCCAAAGGCGGGAAATATCTGGGATGTCTGGTGGTGGCCGACCAGATTCGTCCGGGATGCGTCGAAGGGCTGAAAAGCCTGCGTCAGGCGGGAATCCGGGAAATGGTCATGCTGACGGGAGACCGGCGGGAAACGGCGGAGGCCGTAGGCAAAGAGCTGGGCATGGACCACGTGCGGGCGGAACTGCTGCCCCAGGATAAGCTGGCGTCAATGGAAGGCTTTCTGGAGCTGGAAGGTACGGCGAAAACGGCTTTTGTGGGGGATGGCATCAATGACGCGCCGGTACTGGCCGGGGCAGATGTGGGCATTGCCATGGGGGCCATTGGCTCGGATGCCGCCATTGAGGCGGCGGATGTGGTGCTCATGGAGGATGAGATCGGCAAGCTTGCCGTGGCACTGCGGATCGCCAGAAATACCCGACGTATCGTCCTGCAGAATATTGTATTCGCTTTGGCGGTAAAGGCGGCGGTACTGCTGCTGAGCGCCGTGGGACTGGCGACCATGTGGATGGCGGTATTTGCCGATGTGGGCGTGGCGCTGATCGCCATTTGGAACGCCATGCGGAAAAAATAAAAACAGATCGGGAGAAGATCCCTCCTGAAAAAAATGATGGCTGGAATTCCTGGTGTTCAGGAATTCCAGCCATATTTTTTTGATGAAACAGCCCCTTTGTTTCATCAAGAGGATTGGTTTGCTTCGTTCGCTCTGGTGCTGCCGCTGTACGTAACGGCATCGGGATCGAAGGGCTCCACCTGGCAGCGGAGATCGCAGGCGGCCCCATCGCCTGTGATGTAAAAGATATTGAGTCCCTTTTTCAAAGAGACGGTGATCTGGTTTTGCGTTTCTTCCGTCACAGCGGCGGAATCCAGCGGCACCTCTACGGGATCGGTTTTGCCTTCGGTATAATAGCCGATGGCGGCGTTTCCGGCGTCTTTGGTAAAGCTGAACGTAATATCCGCGTCGGTTTCCCTTTTGGCGGAAATGTACAGGAAGTCGGAGGGGATTTCGCTGGGTGAAATGGAAAAATTCACCGAGATCACATCCTGGCCCGCTACCTGTAAGGTCTCAAAGGCTGCCGGCTCCCCCTGCGGCAACGGTGTCTCCTCCTGGGCGCCGTGGACACAGGCCGCCAATGCCAGACAGACCACGCCGCAGATCAATGAGAATCTGATTTGTTTCATCCTTCTGTTGTCACCTCTTTATATTTGGTCCTTACAGTATAGCTTATGATTTTTACAGCTCTCCTAAAAATCATTTAAAAATTCTTTAATATAAAATTGCGGGAACAGAAAAATATGGAAGAATTTATGAAGAAAAAATGAAATCAAAAACAGACCTTTTGGGAGAAAGAAAACCACGCAAAAAAAAATCGCCGGAATCCTCTGTACTGTCAGGGTTCCAGCGATGTTTTTGTTTTGGGGAAGGGATCGTATTCTGTTATTCCTGAGGCGGCTGTGCCTGGGAAATGATTTTTTTCACGTTTTTTTCGAATTTTACCCGGGGCAGCATGACCATGTGGCCGCAGCCGCAGCACTTGATGCGAAAATCAATGCCTGTGCGCAGGATTTCCCATTGGTTGGAACCGCAGGGATGGGCTTTTTTCATTTGTACGACGTCTCCGACGGAAAACTGCATGGCTCAAGCCTCCTTTTCGTTGATGATATGGAGCGTACGCTGGGGATAAGGGATCTCGATGCCCTCGGCGTCCAGCCGGTTTTTGATCCGGCGGCGCAGCTCCGCTTCCACGGCGATATTTGTCTTGACCCGGCATTTTGCCACGATCTTGATGGTAACGGCGGAATCGTCCAGACCGGTGATGCCTACGATGACGGGCGTCTCCAGAATATCCGCCATATCTTTGGTATGTTCCATTTCGTCCCGGAGGACCTCCAGCACGTGGTCGATGCTGGCGTCATAGGAAACGCCTACGGTGACGACGGCATTGATAAATTCCCGGCACATATTGGTGACGGTGCCCAGAGAACCATTGGGAATGATATGAACGCAGCCCTGCGCATCCCGCAGTTTGGTGGAACGCAGTGTCACGCTTTCCACGGTACCGGTGATATTCTGGATGGTGACGATATCCCCTACGGCATAGTGGTCCTCAAAAAGGATGAAGAATCCTTCCAGCATATCGGTAACGACGCTCTGGGCGCCCAGACCGATGGCCACGGAGCCGGCGCTGGCCACCACCAGCATGGATTTGGAATCCACACCGAGAAAAGTCAGAACGGTAAAGATGCCGATAAAATAGATCAGATATTTTACGACACTGGAAGTAATGGAGTTCAGTGTTTTGGCTTTGCGCTGGGTCATGGCCAGACGCTGTTTTTTTGTCTGTGCCGCGAAGAATTTCTTCATGGCGTGGTTGATGACACGGATCAGAAACCAGCAGATTACAAAGGTCAGAATGATCTTCAAAAGCACAATGCCGATGTCTGTGGCGGTTTCCAACAGTTTTTCCGTGGTAGGCAGCCAGGAGGTGCGGAGTGTTTCTCCGGCCTGCTGGAGGGCCTGTTCTGTGGTTTCGGTCATGGCATACGCCTCCTTTCACGATAGCACATAGCCGCCTGTACAAAATGAGCGAAGAGGGCTTCCTGCTCTTTTGTCCTCATGGCCTCCGGGTGCCACTGCACCCCCAGAACAAAGGGCTTATCCGCCGCTTCTATGGCCTCTGTCAGTCCGTCGGGGCTTTGGGCGGCGGCAGTCATCCCTGCTCCCAAAAAGGAAACGGCCTGATGATGGACGGAATTGACAATGATTTTTTCCTTCTGCCACAGCCGGGCCAGAAGACTGCCCTCTGTGGGTGTGATGGAATGGGTGCCGCAGGGCCGGGGCGCCTGCTGGCTGTGTTTTAAGGTAGTGCCGGTCTGAGCGGCGATGTCCTGATAGATGCCGCCGCCCGCGGCGATATTCATGATCTGCATGCCGCGGCAGATGCCAAGAATAGGGATATCCGTCTTCAGAGCCTCTTTGCACAGGGCCAGTTCATATTCGTCCCGCAGCGGGGAAATCTCTCCGTTTTCCCAAATGGGCTCCTCTCCAAAGAGCAGCGGATTGATGTCTCCGCCGCCGCTGAAGATCAGCCCGTCGATAAAGTCGGGGAACGCTTCGCCGGGGACGAGCAGGATGGGGATGCCGCCGGCCTGTATGACGGCAAAGGTGTAGTCCTCGCTGATTTTGAACCGGCGTTTTTCATAGGAATAATCCGGCGTAATGCCGATCAAAGGTTTTTCGTTCATAAGTATGCTCCTTTTTTTCTTATCCCTTACAGTATACAAAAGGGCGGCGGTTTTGGCAACGAAAGGCGGCAAAAAAGGACGGCCTTTGTCGCGGGAGGGCGGAAGGATGGCGGCGGAAACTTGCGGAAGTGTCTTTTTCTGTGGTATAATTAAATTTATCACAAGCCCCTGTGGGCAGCACCCGCCGCGGCGAGGCAGACAGATGTGCCGCGGGACTGGGAAAAAATACGTCAGAGAAACGGGAGTTGAGAACTATGAGGACCATAGGCATTATTGGCGCGATGGAAGAAGAGATCGCGTTTCTGAGAGAAAAAATGGAGATTGTGACCACAAAAAGTGTTTTGGGGTTATCCTATGATATCGGAAGATACGCCGGAAACAGCATTGTTCTGGTAAAAAGCGGCATTGGGAAGGTCAACGCCGCCCTTTGCACCCAGGCTATGATCGACCACTTTGGTGTGGACTATGTCATCAATATCGGTGTGGCGGGCGGTCTTTCCCCGGAGCTTCGGGTGGGAGATATCCTGATCTCCACAGACGCCGTACAGCATGATATGGATACCAGTGTGCTGGGGGACACGGTAGGCACGATTCCCCGTATGGCGGAGAGCTATTTCAAGGCCGATGAGGCCATGATCGCGCTGGCGGAAAAAGCAGCGGAGGAATGCGGTCTGGACTGCCGCATCCTCAAAGGCAGAGTAGCCAGCGGCGACCAGTTCATCAGTTCCGGGCAACAGCGGGAAAAAATCCGCAAAACCGTGCAGGGGGACTGTGCCGAAATGGAAGGGGCGGCCATTGCTCACGCCTGCTATCTGAACCGGATTCCTTTTTTGATTATCCGGGCCATTTCCGATGACGCCGGAGACGAAGCAGGCATGTCCTTCGATGAATTCTGTGTCATGGCGGCGGAACGCAGCAGTCGGTTGGTGGAAAAAATGCTGGAGCATATGAACGGATAAGGAACCTGTTTGTGTTTTCTGGAAAGAAGAATGTGTTTGTATGGAAGTACATAAAAATTCCATAATTCTTTTGTGAATCTATTGTCAAGTGTATACTGGTGGGGTATAATATCTGCGAACGGAGGTTTCGCCGGGGGATTGAAAAAAAGAAAATGCGCTTTTTTTTCAAGGCGGGAAAACCGCTCACATACTGCGATCAACCTATAGGATATCAATACACAGGGAGGATGAAAGGCTATGACGGCAAAAACACATGGCTACATTACAAAAGAGATCGAACTGGAACAGATTTATCGTTTTATTCTGCGGTATTTCGATCCGGAAGCTAAGGTAAACCGTTATGAGAACAGATTCGGCGAAAGCAACGAAATGGCAGTATATTTTACCTATAAGGGCGAGGAAAGACGGCTGTTCACTATGGTATACAAGAGCCGCAAGTTCTCCAAGACCGGGGAGAAGAAACGTCTGATTTTTCTGGATCTGGATTACTGGGGCCACAGTGTGGAAATCATGCGCTCCATCATGTCCTTCTTCAGCGGCTGGATGGACGAAAACGACTGCGACAAGGAAGGTCCTTACTTCATTGACGAGCAGCCTGATGGTGTTGTGCCCAATATCATCAAGATCACCAGAAAAGAGCTGAACAAACGGATGGGCGGTATGGTCGTTATCATTGACGATGACGACGAGGAAGAAGAAAACTGAGTTCTTCCGTACAGAAGCAAACAGGCAGCAAAGGCGCGGCGTTTTCCCGTAAAAGGGGGAGTCCGCGCCTTTTTTTGCTGTCTCGGCGGTTGAAACCCGCACGGCTTCATGCTATACTGATAATGGCATCATATTTTTTTTCGGAAGGGCGGTGGCGGTATGTGCGAAGAAAAAGGAATCAGACAAATGGTAGATGAGGATATTGCACGCAGTCAGGCTCTTTGGACGGAGTATTCCTATGACAAGGAAAAAATGGCGGAACTGTTTCGGGAACTGCTTTCGCGCTATGATGAAAAAATAGAAGGGTTCCACGAGGACCTCTGGGTGATCCAGAACCGGGAATCCTCGGCGGACACGGCGGCCATTTACCGGCACAATATCCGGCTGCTGCTGGAGCGGCTGGAGGGCTTTCGGGAAAACGGCTATACCAATGAGGGCCTGCTGGAATACTATATTCGGAAAGAACAGCGCCAGATCGACCTGACGGCTAATTTTACGTCGGTGCGGCTGGCTTTTGGGATGCGCCGGATGATGCCGCTGGAGAAAGAAGAGATCATGGAACGGCTGGACGAGATGGAAGAGATCTGCGCGCTGCCCGTGCCGAAAGGAAAGAAATGGGAGATGCTGCGGGGCCATCTGGTGTGGCTCTCCGGCAAGGATGTGGAAACGGCTTTGCAGATATTGCCGCTGTTTTTCCGCATCAACGATATGATTACACAGAGGATGGAAGATGATTAAGCTGATCGTGTCCGATATGGACGGTACGTTATTGAATGACGAAAAAAAGATAGCGCCGGGTTTTTATGACCTTCTGCCCCGGCTGAAGGAGAGGGGAATCCGTTTTGTGGTGGCAAGCGGCAGACAGTACCCCAGCCTGAAGCAGGACTTTGCGGAACACATCCGGGATGTGGCGGTCATTGCCGAAAACGGCGCTTTTATCGTGGAGGACGGCAGGGAGCTCTATTTTCGGGGTATGAATGAAAAACAGCTGAACTGTTGTCTGGACGCTGTGGCGGCCATGCCGGAGGTAGAGCCGCTGCTGTGCGCCAAATACTGTGCCTATACCAGCAGTCGGGAGATGTACGAGCTGTTGGCGGCGCCCAAATTCCATTATGAGATGCGTCTGGTGGACAGTCTGTACGGCATCACGAAGGATGTGACGAAGGTTTCCCTCATCGAGTACAGCGGCGTAGGGGCGGAGGCCTGCTATCAAAAGCTGGCGCCGATGCTGCCGGAGGATGTAACGCTGGTGGTTTCCGGTGACGGCTGTCTGGATACGGGACTGAAGGGCGTCCATAAAGGGGCCGCTGTGGCCCAACTGCAGAAGATGTGGAACATCACGCCGGAGGAAACGGTGGTCTTTGGGGATCAGTTCAATGATGTGGAGATGTTCTCTCAGGCGGCATACAGCTATGCCATGGAAAACGCTGTACCTCAGGTGCGGCGGCAGGCCCGCTTTGTGGCGGGCAGCAATAATGACGGCGCCGTAGTGAAGGTGATTCGGGAACTGCTGGCGCTGTAAGAGGAGAAGGATTATGAAGAGAATCGCGAGTTATGCCTTGGGATGCAAGGTAAATCAATATGAAAGCGAAGCCATCGCGGAACTGTTCGCGGAAAAAGGCTATGAGGTGGTTTCTGTGGAGGATACGGCGGATATTTACGTCATCAATACCTGCACCGTTACCAATTTCGGAGATAAGAAGTCCCGTCAGCTGATCCGCAAGGTAAAGCGGCAGAATCCACAGGCCGTGGTGGCGGTAGTGGGATGTTACGCCCAGACAGCGCCGGAGGAAATGAAGGCCGTGGAGGGGGTAAATCTGGTCATCGGTACCAAGGACAAGGGTAAAATCGTGGAGCTGGTAGAGCAGTACCAGCCGGAAGAAGGCGTATGCAGCTATGTGACAGACATTATGCATGAGCGGGTGTTTGAGCCGCTGGAGATCAAAAAGCTGGCCAATCGCACCAGAGCCTATCTGAAAATACAGGATGGGTGCAGTCAGTTCTGTTCTTACTGCATCATCCCCTATGCCAGAGGCCCGATCCGCAGCCGCGCGCCGGAGGATGTGCTGGCGGAGGTACGGCGTCTGGCGGAGAATGGTTTCCGGGAGGTGGTACTGGCGGGCATCCATGTGGCCAGCTACGGCAAGGATCTGAAAACCACCAGTCTGCTGGACATTATCCGGCAGGTCCATGGGGTGGAAGGCATCGACCGGATTCGTTTCAGCTCCATTGAGCCCAATGTGGTAACGGAGGAATTCGCGGCGGCCATGGCGGAGCTGCCTAAGGTCTGCGACCATTTCCATCTGTCTTTGCAGAGCGGCTGTGACAAAACATTAAAGGAAATGAACCGGAAATACGATACGGCCAAATACCGTCAGGCAGTGGCATTACTGAAAAAATACCTGCCGGATGTGGCGGTGACGACGGATATTATTGTGGGCTTCCCCGGGGAAACAGAAGAAGATTTCCGGCAGAGCGCCGATTTTGCCAGAGAAATGGGATTTTCCAAAATCCATGTATTCCCTTATTCCCCCAAACGGGGCACCCCGGCGGCGGAGCGGAAGGACCAGCTTCCAAACAGCGTGAAGCAGGAACGCAGCCATGCCCTCATCGCGGTAGGGGAGAAACTGGCGGAACGCTTTTTGCAGGCCCATGTGGGCAAGGTAATGCCGGTGCTTTTTGAGCGGGCTGTGGAAGACGGCGTTTATGAGGGCCATACCACCAACTATATGAAAGTACACGCCAAAAGCGGACAGGATCTTTCCAATGTGATCCTGCCGGTACGAATCCTTTCCTGGGAAGGGGAGATGGCTTTGGGCGAAGTGACGGAATCCTGACGGCTTTTGTAACAATTCTGTAAGGATTCGACGGTTGCAATCATTCCCGGAATATATTATCATGGAAGAAAGTATTGGCGGGCAGCGGCAGGCTGTGGAACGGAGAGTGATCACAATGAACAACAACATCAATGAAACACAATATTTCGGCAGAACGGGCAAAGAACCGGAAAATGAGGCAAAGCGCATCCTGATCTCTGTCAGCACGGCTTTGCGGGAAAAAGGCTATAACCCGGTCAATCAGATCGTGGGCTATATCCTCTCCGGCGACCCTACTTATATCACAAGCTATCTGAACGCCAGAGCCATGATCCGCAAGCTGGAACGAGACGAGCTGCTGGAAGAACTGGTAAAGGATTATCTGGACAGAAACGAGTAAGAAAGAGGAACGATTTTTGCGTATATTAGGACTGGATTTCGGAGACAAGACCATTGGCGTAGCCATCAGTGATCCTTTGGGCTGGACGGCCCAGGGGGTGGAGATCATCCGCAGGGAAACGCCCCAGGAGATTAAAAAGCCCATGCGGCGTCTGGCGGAGATCATAGAGGAATATCAGGTAGAAGAGATTGTGCTGGGCTACCCTAAAAATCTGGATAATACGGAGGGAGAACGCTGTGAGAAGACACAGGCCTTTGCCCAGCGTCTGCGGGGACGGTTCCCCAAGATCCCTCTGGTGCTCTGGGATGAGCGCTTCAGCACCATTGCGGCGGAGCGCGCCCTGCGTCTGGCGGATCTGAGCCATGACAAAAGAAAGAGCGTCATTGATAAAATGGCGGCGGTCCATATCCTGCAGGGATATCTGGACAGCAAAAGCCGCGGATAATATAGGAGAAAAACATATGAGCGATATTTTTCAGGAAGCAGATGAACTGGAGTTTGAGACGGTGGTTATGACCGACGAGGACGGAACAGAAGTGGAATTTTCCATTATTGACAATGTAACCAGCGGTACAGACCGGTATCTGCTGGTGGTGGAGACAGAGCGTATGGACGACGACGAGAGCGAAGCGCTGATTTTAAAGGAAGTCGCTATCCATGCCCAGGACATTACCTATGAACTGGTAGAAGACACGGCGGAACTCGACCGTGTAGCGGATCTTTTCGCCCAGAAAGGCGAGGATTACGAGGTATCCTTTACGGAGGAATAAACTGGAATGGTCAGGGACGGCCAAAGGCCGGCCCTTTACCCATATGTGCGGAAAAAAGTGAGCATAATGAAATAAGGGGAAAGGCAGAGCTTTTTTGCGGGAGGAAAACGCGCCGTACGGATTGTGACGCGTTTTTTTCCAATGGAGAAGCGGCTGCTCTTTTTCTGGTTCCCTCCTGTTTTTGCAGGGGCTTTGTTTTTGTGTTTATTTCAGACTTTTTTACGGCATACTATAAAAATATGACAACAGAAGAAGAGAAAAAAAGGAGGTGAGTTTTTTGGCAAATAGAAGATCGAAGCCCAAAACGAAGCTGAAAGTCATTCCTTTGGGCGGACTGGAAGAAATCGGGAAGAACATGACCGTATTGGAGTACGGAAACGATATTGTCATCATTGACTGCGGTCTGGCGTTCCCCGAGGACGATATGCTGGGGATCGACCTGGTCATCCCGGATATCACATATTTGACAAAAAACGCGGACAAAATCAGAGGCATCGTGCTGACCCACGGCCACGAGGACCACATCGGGTCCCTGCCTTATGTATTAAAACAGCTGAATGTGCCAGTGTTTGGCACGCTGCTGACACTGGGGCTTTTGGAGAATAAGCTCCGGGAGCATAAAATGCTGGATTCCACCAGACGGCACACCGTAGTGCCCGGGGAAAAGGTGAAGCTGGGGGAAATGGTGGTGGAATTCATCCATACCAACCATTCCATTGCCGATTCTGTGGCACTGGCCATCCATACCCCTGTGGGTGTGGTTATCCATACCGGGGACTTTAAGGTGGACTATACCCCTATCGACGGGGAGATCATTGACCTGCAGCGTTTTGCCCAGCTGGGCAGTGAGGGCGTCCTGCTGCTGATGAGCGACAGCACCAACGCGGAGCGCAAGGGCTTTACCATGTCGGAAAAGAATGTAGGAAAGGTATTTGAGCGTATTTTTGAGGATACCCCCAGAAACCGCATTATGGTAGCCACATTTTCCTCCAATATCCATCGTATCCAGCAGATCATCAACGCCGCTTATATGTATGGCAGAAAGGTAGCCATCATCGGCAGAAGCATGCTCAACGCCGTAAAGACGGCTTCGGAGCTGGATTATCTGTGGATTCCCCCCAGAACGCTCATTGAGATCACAGAAATCAAAAATTACCGGGACGAGCAGCTGGTCATCATTACCACCGGCAGCCAGGGCGAGACCATGTCGGCCCTGTCCCGAATCGCCATGAACGAGCATAAACAGGTTTCCGTGAAGCCTGATGACAAAATCATCATCAGTGCTTCCGCTATTCCCGGCAACGAGAAGAATATTACCCGGGTAGTCAACGAACTGCTGAAAAAGGGCGCCGATGTGGTATATGGCGGCATTGAGGATATCCATGTATCCGGCCATGCCCGCCAGGAAGAGCTGAAGCTGATGTTGGCGCTGACGAAGCCCAAATTCTTCATGCCCGTCCACGGGGAATATATGCACCTGTCCTGTCACAGAGATTTGGCCATCAGCATGGGCATGGACAAGAAAGATATTTTTGTTATGAAGCTGGGCGAGGTGCTGGAACTGTCCAAAAACGACGCGAAGGTTACGGGCACTGTCCCTGCCGGTCAGGTGATGGTAGACGGTCTGGGCGTCGGCGACGTGGGCAATATCGTTCTGCGGGACAGAAAGCATCTGTCTCAGGACGGCCTGATGGTCGTGGTGGTTTCCATGGACGCGGAAAACGGCCTGATTATGGCCGGCCCCGATATTATTTCCCGCGGCTTCGTTTATGTGCGTGAGTCCGAAAGCCTCATGGACGGCGCCAAGGAAGTGGTGCTGAAAGCATTGATGGAATGTGAGGAAAAGAATATCACCAGCTGGAACTATATCAAATCGCTGATTAAAGATACACTGAAGAACTATATCTGGCAGAAAACAAAGAGAAGTCCTATGATTCTGCCGATTATTATGGAAGTGTAAACAGGGACTGAAAAGAAGGGTATCCCCTGTGTCATGATGATGACCAGAGGATACCCTTTTTGTATGAAAGCATTTATTCAAATACACAGTTGTTGACGCAGACATTCATGAAATACCCGTCACATACGCCTACTACGGTAACGCTGTCGCCTTCCTGCAGTTCCATGACCTGCTGAATCTGAGCGTCATCGGAGAAGTAGCACTGCACAGAGGTAATGGAAAATTCCTCTCCGGCAAAGGTGATGTATATGTCATCCAATATATCTTTGCCGATGGATTCCACGGTGCCGCTCAGACGCAGTGTTTTGCCGTCATAGAGGGCATCCGCCTTTACCTCGTTGGTTTCGTAGGCATCCAGCAGTTCTGCCGGGGAAACGTCCAGAATCTCCACAGTTTCTGCCTTTGTTTCTGTGCCGGAGTCAGAAGCAGGCGTTGATGTCTGGCCGGAATCTCCCATGGCACTGCCCAAAGCGCCCAGAAAAATCAGCACAAAAATTACAATCAGAATCCATTTCAGCTTCCCTTTCTGCTTCCTGCCGCATTGGGAGCAGACGGAAGCCGCCGCCGGTATCTCCGACTGACAATACTTACAGTGTTTTGTTTGGTTTTCATTGTTTGGCATAGTATCCTCTCCTTATGTGAATTTAATAATATGTTGCATCTTTAGCAACATAATAATAGATAGACCGTGGTAATGTCAAGCTAAAAATGATGGGAGGACCGCTTGGCATGAAAATATATGAGTACGAAGGAAAGAAAAATATCTGCGGAGAGAATATCCGACGTATTCGCGGAGAAAAGAAGCTATCCCAGGCAAAACTGTCCCAAATGCTGCAGCTGGAGGGCATTGTGATCGACCGGTATTCCATCTGCCGCATGGAGAAGGGGGAGCGGTTCATCGCCGATTATGAGCTGTACAAGATCGCCAGGGTACTGGAGGTGCCTATGGAGGATTTGTTTCGGGAGGATTCCGAAGAGGATTGCGCCAAGGCGTAATATATAGTAAAATATCATCCGTGGAATAGAAAACAGTACCGCCCCGATTGCCTGACAGTTGGGGCGTTTTCAAAAGGAGCGAGAAGGATGCAGTCCATTGGCGAGATCAAAGAAACGCTGGCCGCCTGCCCCCCGGAGGGGCTGCCGGAGGCCTTGTCCATCTTGGAGGGGGATCAGAGAAAAGGCGTGCAGAATCTGGTAAAACAGTTTCAAAAAAAATACGAGGCATATCTTTCGGAATTGGAGCGGCTGGAGGAGATCCTGACCTACGAGCGGGAATGCTATGGGCAGGGAATGACACTGGTGGCGGGCATTGACGAGGTAGGCCGCGGGCCGCTGGCGGGACCGGTGGTGGCAGCGGCGGTGATTCTGCCCCCAAATCATAAGATCCCCGGCATCAACGATTCCAAAAAGCTGACGGCGAAAAAGCGGGAGGAACTCTGCGCTGTCATCAAAAAAGAAGCGGTGGCCTGGGCCGTGGGCGTTGTTTCCCATGAGCGCATCGACGAGATCAATATTTTGCAGGCCACTTATGAGGCCATGCGGCAGGCCATTTCCAAGCTGGAGGTACAGCCGGAGTTTATTCTGGCCGATGCCGTCACTATCCCCGGCATAGAGATCCCCCAGAAGGGCATCATCAAGGGGGATGCCAAAAGCGCTTCCATCGGCGCCGCCAGCATTGTGGCGAAGGTTACAAGAGATGCCATGATGGAGGCTATGGAGGAACTGTATCCCGGCTATGATTTTGCCTCCAACAAAGGCTATGGTTCCCAGAAGCATCTGGCAGGTATTGCCAGACAGGGGCTTTGCCCCATCCACCGGCGCAGTTTTGTGAAAAATCTGATGCAGGGGCGGCCGGAGGAGAACAAAACGGCGGGGAATATCGGTGAGGCGCTGGCCGTCCGGGAAATGAAACGGCAGGGCTACGAGATTCTGGCGCAGAATTACCGGGGGAGCCGGGGAGAAATCGATATTATCGCCCAGAAGGAAGGCCTGCTGGTCTTTACGGAGGTAAAGGCGAGAAAAGGCCGGGAACAGGGGCTGCCGGGGGAGGCCGTAGACCGGCGCAAGCGGGAGCGGATCATCCGGACGGCGGAGGAATATCTGGCGGAGAAAGAAATCACGGAACGGGACTGCCGCTTTGATGTGGCGGAGGTTCTGGAAGAGGATGGAAAGAAATATTTTCGATATATAGAAAACGCTTTTACGGCGGAATAGGAGGACGGAAACTTGAAACTGATAGAAAAAGACGGTCTGGAACTGGTGACCTTTGATAATCTGACGGCAACGGGCATGGTAAAGCACGGATTTACCACCCGTCACGGCGGCGTCAGCACAGGATGCTACGCCTCTATGAATATGGGCTTCAGCCGGGGCGAGGAACGTGCGCCGGTGGCGGAGAACTACCGGATTCTGGCAAGGGCGCTGGAGCTGGACGAAACCGCTTTTGTGGCGACCCAGCAGACCCATACCACCAATATCTTAAAGGTGGGAGCGGCGGACAAGGGCAGCGGCGTGACAAAGGACAGGGAATACAAAGATGTGGACGGCCTTATGACTGATGAGGCAGGCATCAATCTGGTGATCTTCGGTGCCGACTGTGTGCCTGTGTTCCTGCTGGACCCGGAGCATCACGCCATCGGCATGGCCCACTGCGGCTGGAAGGGCACAGCCAACGGCATGGCCAAAAAGATCGTGGAGCGGATGACGGCGGAATACAGCACCGACCCGCAAAAGCTGGTGGCAGCCATTGGTCCCTCCATTGGGAAATGCTGCTTTCAGGTGGACGACCCGGTAGTTAACCTGTTCCGCAGACAGCTGTATTTTGCTGATGAGGTGATCTTTGACGATCCTTCCGAGGAAGGAAAGTACAAAATCGACCTGTGGGAGACCAACCGGCGTCTGCTGGCGGACTGCGGCGTAAAAAATATCGAGATCGCCGGGCTGTGTACTATGTGCGATACAGAACGGTTCTATTCCCATCGGAAAATGGGCGAGCGCCGGGGCGTTATGGCGGGGGTCATGTGCCTTTGTGAATAAAATCAGGGAAATAGCATCTGTTTTTTTGGAAACGGGTGTTATTTTTTTGTACAAATTGGGAGAAAAGCCGGAAAACCTTGAATGCGAGCCATTTTTTGTGATATAATACATAGAATGTAATCATGGGGGCATCTGCCCCTTGGAAAAAACTGTTTCATCTGATGGAAAGAAACGTGCTGTGTGATTTCAGAAGGGAAACAGATGAAGATAGAATTTGGAGGAAACAACATGAGCAAACCTATTGTAGCGGTAGTGGGCCGCCCCAATGTAGGCAAGTCCACTCTTTTCAACCGTTTGGCAGGCGAGCGCATTTCCATCGTGCAGGATACCCCCGGCGTAACCAGAGACCGGATCTATGCCGATGTGGAATGGCTGAACCATAAGTTTACACTGATTGATACCGGCGGTATGGAGATCGGTTCTGAGGAGATCATCCAGAAGCAGATCTTACAGCAGGCGGAGATCGCCATTGAGACAGCGGACGTGATTCTGTTCGTTACGGACGTAAAGGCCGGTGTCACCGATGATGACAGACAGGTGGCAAACAAGCTGCGCCGTACCAAAAAGCCTGTGGTACTGGCGGTCAACAAAGTAGACAGCGTAAAGCGGGACACCATGGATATCTATGAGTTTTATGAGCTGGCCATCGGCGACCCCATGCCCATTTCCGCGGGACAGGCTCTGGGGCTGGGCGATATGCTGGATGAGGTGGTTGCTCATTTCCCGGAGGAAAGCGACCATCAGGAAGAGGATGACGCCATCAAGGTAGCCATTATCGGCAAGCCCAATGTAGGCAAATCCTCGCTCATCAACCGGATTTTAGGGGAGGACAGGCTTATTGTCAGCAATATCCCCGGTACCACCAGAGACGCCATCGACTCTCCCATTGAGGTGGACGGCCAGAAATATGTCTTTATTGATACGGCGGGGATGCGCCGCAAAAGCAAGATCAAGGAAGAGATCGAGCGTTTCAGCATCATCCGTGCTGTGGCGGCGGTGGAACGCTGTGATGTGGCGGTGCTGGTCATCGACGCCAACGAAGGCGTAACGGATCAGGATACAAAGATTGCCGGCATTGCCCACGAAAGAGGGAAAGCGGCGATTATCGCCGTCAATAAATGGGATTCCATTGAAAAAAATGATAAGACCATGAACCAGTATCTGAAGGATATCGGCAACGAACTGGCTTATATGCCCTATGCCCCCAGAGTGTTTATTTCCGCTCAGACGGGCCAGCGGGTGAACCGTCTTTTGGAAATGATCCGCACCGTCAATGAAAACCACGCCCTGCGTATCAGCACCGGCGTTTTGAATGAAGTTTTGATTGAAGCCACGGCTATGCAGCAGCCTCCTGCCGACAAGGGCAGACAGCTGCGGCTGTACTATATGACACAGGTATCGGTCAAACCCCCTACCTTCGTTATTTTCGTCAACGAAAGAGAGCTGTTCCATTTCTCTTACCGCAGATATATCGAAAATCAGCTGAGAGAAGCCTTTGGTTTTATGGGAACGCCCATTCATTTTATCGTCAGAGAAAAAGGGGATAAGGATTGATATGTTTCGACTGATTTGTTTGGCCATCGGGTACGCCATCGGCTGTATCCAGACGGCGTTTATCATGGGGAAGCTGTGCAAAACAGACTTGAGCAAGAAGGGCAGCGGCAATCTGGGCACCACCAACGCCCTGCGGGTGCTGGGCTTCAAGGCCGGAGCTGTGACCTTTATTGGGGATATTTTAAAGGGCGTTGTCAGTTTTCTGGTAGCCAGCTGGATTTTTCCCGACCAGGCTTTTCTGGCGGGGATCTATGGCTGTGCCGGGACCATACTGGGCCATGATTTTCCTTTCTACCTGCATTTCAAAGGCGGAAAGGGCATCGCGGCTACCATCGGCATGGTGCTGTGCATCGGACTGACCCAGTCCTGGCAGCTGCTGGCCGTTTCCTATGTGATCGGCCTGGGCGCGGCTGTTCTGACAAAATATATTTCTGTGGGCTCCATATTATTTTCCATCTGCATCTGTGCCAGCGCGTGGGTCTTTGGCCTGCCAATGGAGGCGGCGGTCGTCCTGACGGCTCTGTCCGCTCTGGCGCTGTGGAAGCACCGCAGCAATATGAAGCGTCTGCTGGAAGGCAACGAAAACAAGTTTACATTAACAAAGAAGGTATGAGAAAGGTGGTCTTGGGATGAAAAAGGTAGCAGTGATCGGCTCCGGCAGCTGGGGAACGGCATTGGCAATGATGCTGGTTAACCACGGCCATGAGGTAAAGATGTGGGCCAGAAGTCAGGCGGCCGTAGACGAGATCAACGAAAAGCATACAAATGAGAAATATCTGCCGGGAGTTCTTCTGCCGGAAGGATTGACGGCCACCACCGACCGGGCGGCGGCAGTGGAAGGCGCCGAGATTGTCATTTCCGCGGTACCCTCCCGCGCGGTGCGCAGTACTATCACGGATTTTTCCCCGGTGTTGAAGGAAGGCACAGTACTGGTGAATGTGGCAAAAGGCTTGGAGGACGGCAGTCTGCTGCGGCTGTCCCAGGTCATTGGGGAATGCGCCCCCCAGTGTAAGATCTGCGTTCTGTCGGGCCCCAGCCATGCGGAGGAGGTAGCCCGGGAGATCCCCACCACCTGCCTGATCGCTTCTGAGGACGAGGCTACCGCCAAGATGGTGCAGGAGGAGTTTATGAACCCCAGATTCCGGCTGTATACCAATACAGATGTGGTCGGTGTAGAAATGGGCGCCGCCATGAAAAATATCATCGCGCTGGCGGCGGGCATGAACGACGGTCTGGGCTTTGGGGATAACTCCAAGGCGGCTCTGATGACAAGAGGCATTGCCGAAATGAAGCGTCTGGGCATTGCCATGGGCGGCAAGGCCGATACCTTCGCCGGACTTTCCGGCATCGGCGACCTGATTGTGACCTGTACCAGTATGCATTCCAGAAACCGCCGGGCCGGCATCCTGCTGGGCCAGGGCAAGAGCCTGCAGGAGACGCTGGATCAGGTGCAGATGGTCGTAGAGGGTGTTAATACCGTACAGGCGGCCTGCCATCTGGCGGAAAAATACCACGTGGACCTGCCTATTACCCAGGCCATCAATGACGTGCTCTTCCATGGCAAAGGCACCCAGGAGGCGGTGCTGGAGCTGATGACAAGACAGGGCAAGAGCGAATAAAAATGGCAAATACATAAAGCAGGTTCCCCTTAAAAAACATTGGTTTTCTTAGGAGGATACCTGTAAAAAAATGACGTTTCCGAAAGGAAAACGTCATTTTTTTTACGCTCTGGCGGCGGCTTGCGACATCCCCGCCATCAGCAGCAGGAATACCAGCAAAGCGGCAGGGAACAGCCCCATGGAAATATGGGAAAGGAGCAGGCCCGTCAATGGCGGCATCAGGGTACACCCCAGATAGGAGCAGGCCATCTGCACACCCATCAGGGACTGTGCCGCCGTGGTGCCGAAGCGTTTCGGGGTGGCGTGGAGCATGGCCGGGTAAATGGGGGCGCAACCCAGACCTGTCAGCAAAAGGCCCCACCGCAGGAAACCGTCGGGCAAAGGCAGAAGCAGGGCCAGAATACCCAGCAGACAGATCACTTCTCCCAGCCGGATCATGGCATCATCGGACAGACGGATGGAAAGGAAGCCGCTGCCCAGCCGCCCCAGGGTGATGCCCAGATAGAACAGGGAGATCCACTGGGCGGCGGTATCCGCCGAAAGACCGTGGTATTCCGTTAAAAAGGAACTGCCCCACAGCCCTGTGGTCAGCTCTACGGCGGAGTAGAGGAAAAAGGCGGTCAGCGCCGGAAGGATAACGCTTTTCTTTCGGGAAGGAGCGGCGGTGCTTTCTTCCACGGAAAGGACTGCCTCCCTCTGGGGCGGCTGGTGTTTCCAAACAGGCAGGCTGAACAGCAGTACTGCCGCCAGAAGAATCTGGATGCCGGAGATCAGGCCGTAGCCCCGCTGCCATCCCAAGCCCTGGGAAAGACACTGGCCCATGAGCAGAGGCCCGGCGGTGGCGCCGATGCCCCAGAAGCAGTGGAGCCAGTTCATGTGCTTCGCTTCGTAGCGCAGGGCCACAAAATGATTCAGACCGGCATCTACACAGCCGGCGCCCAGTCCATAGGGGATACACCACAGGCAGAGGGCGGGAAAACTGCGGGAGACGGAAAACCCCCATAGGGCGGCGGCCGTCATAGCCACACTGATTGCCGTCAGCCGGCCGGTGGAAAAGCGCCGCAGCAGAAAGCCGCTGGCCAGACTGGATAATATGGTGCCGCAGGTAATGAGCAAAGAAAGAAAACCGCCCCAGGCCAAAGGTGCGCCCAGAGTCAGCCGCATCTGCGGCCAGGCGGAGCCCAGCAAAGCGTCCGGCAGGCCCAGAGAAATAAAGCACAGATAGATCAGTGCCAATAACAGTGCATACATACAACTTCCTCCTTGTTTTCTGGAATACTATAAAAATACCGTCAGATCCGACTTGAATCAATAAGATAATGGACTTATACTATAAGAAAACGGACGGGAGGTGGAAGAATATGCTGCAACCATGCGAATTGAGCAAAAACCCCAGACAGATGGAGCTGCGGCCCCACGGCACAGCGGAGTTTCCCTGCGGCGGCTATGATACGGCGGTACGGCAGGAGGAGGGCGGCATCGCCTGGCACTGGCACGAGGAAGCGGAGATGCTTTTTGTAACGGAAGGGATGGTACAGGTCTGTCTGCCGGACTGCCACTGGAGCCTGAAAACGGGGGAAGGCGCCTTTATCAACGCCAATGTGCTCCACAGCCTCCAGGCGGAGGGCGAGGGCGGCAGAGTGCGTTCCGCCGTATTCCATATCCGTCTTATCAGCGGCGGCAGCGATACGGTGTTCTATCGGAAATATGTTTCTCCTCTCATGGAGTATAGCGGCATCAAAGGACTGCGGCTGTCGCCGGAGGAGGAATGGCAGAAAAGCATGCTGGAGGAAGTTCGCCGGACCACGGCTCTGCTGGAAGAAAGGGAAGAAGGCTATGAGTGGGAGGTGCGTTCGTCCCTTAGCCGCTTCTGGAGTATTCTATATTCCAATACACGGCCTAAGGCGGCGGAGACCCAGCGACAGAGCATCGATGCTCAGCGTCTGCGTAAGATGCTGGAGCTGATCTGGAAGGAATACAGCCATCCGCTGGGGCTGGAACAGATCGCCCGGGCCGCCAATATTGGCCAGCGAGAATGCCTGCGCTGTTTCCAGCGGACCATCGGCGTATCGCCTTTGCAGTATCTGCTGCGGTATCGGGTATCCCAGGCGGCGGCGCTTTTGCGGGAGACAGATTTGCCGGTGGCGGAGATCGGCATCCGCTGCGGCTTTGATGATCCCAGCCATTTTGCCCAGACCTTCCGGAAATATTTCCTGCTGACACCCAGTGCCTATCGAAAGGGGCGTGTATAGGATGACCTGGCTGGATGTGCTGTGTCTGTGCGCCTGCGGGGCTATGGTATTTTTCCCGGAACGGATCTGGAAGATATTTTATGGAAATTTCTCGCCGGGAGAAGCGCCCAGCTGGCGGCTGCTGCTGGCCTACCGCTGTGCCGGAGGCGTGGCCTTTGCCGGATGGGTGTGGTTCTGGCTGTTGGGATTTGGGAGATAGTAAGAAGAAAGAGCGTGATCTTCGTCAGCGACGAGGGGACGCTCTTTTTTATGGAGAAAAAAGTGGAAACAGGGCGTTTTGTGGCAATTCGGACAAACATTTCATAGTATTTATATAGAAATTGTATCTAAAAGACATGTGATTTAACTTGCGTCTTATACTAAAAGATGATACAATAATTCTGGTTAAATAAGGATGAAATGGATTTATTTATAAGAAACATAATATCTCATTCCGCAAGAAATAAGATTTTCTTCCTGTTGGCAGTGGGAAGCAGGGTTGCGGCTCTTCTGGCATACAGGGGAAGGAATAGGAGAAAGCCCTGTTTTTGCAGCAGGCCGGGATATGTTGTTTCTCCAAAAGGAAATTTGCTTTTCTCTGGAAGAAATTGCATAGGTATGGGAAAAGCCCGGAAATAAGCCGTTTCTCAAAGAAAAATGAATTATTTTAATTCGAATAAAAATTTTTTTCTTGAATGACATTGATTTTATCAAAAATTAGTGATATATTGTTGTATGGTTTTCATGATTTATGAAAATCATGCAACAAAAGAGAAGGAATAAGTTTCAAAAGGGAAATAGATTTCCTGTAGATAAAATGTATTGAGGAGGAGAAATAGAAAATGAAAAAACACTTGGCTAAAAAGGACTTGCCTATATGCTCATGGCATCCATGGCGATTTCTTCCATGTCTGTGGTAGCATACGCGGAAGATGGAAGCGAGCAGACCGCTGCTGTGGTCAGCACAGAGGGAGAAATCAGCACACTGGGAACTGAGGATTCCGCGGAAGGACAGGAGGATGCGAAGATTGCAGATGTGGCTTCTGTAACAGTAGATGGCCAGGCAACGGGCTATGAGACATTGGCGAATGCTGTGGTTGCTGCAAATAGAGCAGAAGGGGAAGTAGTCCTGGATCTGCTGGAGGATACAACTGTAGATATTTCAACCGCAGCGAATAATTATGGTGCTCTGGATATTACCAAATCTATGACGATTAACGGTAATGGTCATAAAATTACGGCAACAGGAACAAGTGCGTCTTCTGTACATGTATTGAACATTATGGCGAAAAATGTTGCAGTGAATGATCTCGTCATTGATGGCGATGGTTTAACACAGCATGGCGTACAGTCTTACAATACCACAGGGACAAAGATCAAAAATGTAACAAGCAAAAATAACAAAGGCTATGGTCTGGTAGTCAACAGCTCCGAAGTAACGGTCGATGGCCTTACAACAGAAAATAATGGCTGGGGCGGCGTCAATGTGGACAAGAGAACTGGTACAGCAGTTGATGCAAAACTGACTTTTAACGAAGGCACTATCGCTGAAAAGAACGCCGTTTATGTAGAAAACGCAGCCAGCGATATTTCCGGCGCTGTAATCACCGGCGGTACTTTCCATGGTGCGGTACACAAAGTGGAAAACGCAGAACTTACAGTAAAGGGCGGAACTATTGTGCTGTCGGAAGATATCAACTATGATACAATGCTGACAGCACTGCCTTTGGCATCTGGAAATGCCTTTACGGTAGATTTGGATGGCCATACCATTACGATCGATAATGGGAGCAAAGGAAGGAGACTGTTTGTTTCCGGTGATTTAACGCTGAAAAGCAGTAAGGAAGGCGGCAAGGTAGTTAGCGACAAAAATGCGGTTGTGGATATCCTGGCAGGCGGCAGTTTTACCGTTGGAAAAAATGTATCGATTGAGAGCACTGCCAGTGCAGGGATTCTTTTAAAGGCGAATACAAAACTGACTGTTGACGGCGCCACTATCAAAGGCCTGTATTACGGGATTGTCGGAAACGGTACAGAAGACAATACCCAAATTACGATTAACAGTGGTTATATTGAGGGGGTAGAGGCTGAAGGATCTCCTGATGATGCAGTAGCAATTTACCATCCTCAGCTGGGTGATTTGACTATCAATGGCGGCACAATAGTAAGTGCAAGCGGTGTGCAGTACTGCGGCGCGGGCCGGGTAACCATTACCGGCGGCAAGATCATTGCTCAGGCGGATTATACGGAATTCCCTTCCAAAACAGCGGCAGAAGGGGATGGCACAGCCATCGATGGCGCGGCTCTTTCTCTGATTTCCAGAGGCGGCGGCTATCAGGATAATGACGATAAAATTCATGTAACAATCACCGGCGGTACACTGACCAGCAAAAATAACAGCGCCATTTCCGTATATCGCCTGGAAAAATCAGGGGATAAATGGATCACCAATGACAGTACAGAGCTGACCAGCTATCTGGGCAGCCTGCGTATTGCTAACGGCGTGTTCAAGGGCAGTGAGGCAAAGGGCGCTCTTGAAATCGATGGTGTGGCAAAAGACGCGGTAACAGTTACTGGCGGTACATTTTCTTCTGATCCCAGCGCATATGTTGCTTCTGGGTATAGAGTAAAAACAGATGGAACGAATTTCTATGTATCCAAGAAATCCTCTTCCAGCAGCTCTTCTGACAGCTCCACTGGCGGAAGCAGCTCCGGCAGCACCGGTACCACAACAGAAACCACTGAAAACAAAGACGGTTCCACCACAACAACAGTGACAAAGCCTGACGGCACAAAGACAGAAACCACCGAAAACAAGGACGGTTCCACTGTAACAGTGGTAACAAAGCCTGATGGTACAAAAACAGAAACCACCGAAAACAAGGATGGTTCCAAGGTAGAAGTGACAGAAACAAAAGACGGTACTGTTACGACCACAGAAACAGATAAAGAAGGCAATAAAACAGAAACCGTGGAAACGAAAGATGGCGCTGTAACAACGACCGTGGAACAGGTGGATGGTACTACATCTAAAGTAACCGTAGACGCGGATGGCGTGACAAAGACAGAAGTCAGCGTTTCCGAGGAAGCTGCGAAAGAAAATGAGGTTGTGGCACTGCCCATCCCTTCCGTAAGAGCGGAAAAGGACGCTTCTGACGCGACAGCGGTGGAGATCGAAGTCAAAGGCGATGAAGCAACAAAAGTAGAGATTCCCGTTAAGAATATGACCGCAGGCACCGTAGCGGTTGTAGTAGACGAATCCGGCAGAGAAACCGTTGTAAAAACTTCCCTGGTGGGCGAAAACGGTATTGTATTGACCGTAGAGGGCAATATGACCGTTAAGATCGTAGACAACAGCAAAGAATTTAACGATGTGGCAGACAGCTACTGGGGCAGCGATGCGGTACAGTTCGCGGCCAGCCGTGAACTGTTTGCTGGTACAGGCGAAAAGGCCTTTACACCTGACGGCACCATGACAAGAGCAATGGTATGGACCGTACTGGCAAGACTGGACGGCATGGCAACAGGTAGCGGTGCAAACTGGTACGAAGCAGGCCGCACATGGGCTGTGGCAAACGGCATTTCCGACGGCACAAATCTGGACGGCGCTGTTTCCAGAGAGCAGCTGGCATCCATGCTGTATCGTTATGCGCAGATGAAGGGATATAATACCAGCGTACAGGCAGACCTGAGCGGTTATACAGACGCGTCAAATGTCAGCGGCTATGCTGTAACTGCAATGCAGTGGGCAAACGCGGCAGGCGTAGTCAACGGTACTTCCAACGTGACACTGGACGCGGGCAAGGACTCCACCAGAGCACAGGTAGCGACTATGCTGATGAATTTCTGCAAAAACGTTGTAAAATAAGAAAGCGGATTTGACAAAGAAAGACGGATGGTCCTTCTGAAAGTCATTCCATGAAAAGAACCGCTGGAATCTTTTGTATCATAAGGATTCCGGCGGTTTTTTGCTGTTCGGGAAAATGATTCCTGCCATAGGTCTTTTTTGTGCGAGATAAAATTTTTCATTGAATAAAAAACGCCGCTGTGGTATAAAAAGAGGAGTGAAAAATTGGGGGGAAGGATAACATGGAATTTCTGATTGTGTGCCCGCTGGCGTTTCTGGCGGGGTTTGTGGATGCCATTGCCGGCGGCGGAGGCCTGATTTCTCTGCCGGCCTATCTGATTGCAGGTTTGCCGGTACATATGGCCATCGGCACCAATAAGCTTAGTGCCGGTATGGGAACGGCGGTGGCTACCTGGCGGTTCTGGCGCAAGGGATATATTCCCGTTCGGGAAGCGGTGTTTGGCGTGCTGCTGGCATTGGCCGGGGCATGGATTGGGGCGAGAGCCGCACTTTTGATCCCTGATGGGGTGTTTCGGGTTATTATGCTGGTAGTGCTGCCGGTGACGGGGGCCTATGTAATGTTTGGCCGCAGGATGGAAAGAGAAGAAACGGAAAGTTATGCTTCCAGCCTCCGAACCAGGGCGCTTGTGGCGGCAGTGGCTTTTTTCATCGGCATTTATGATGGGCTGTATGGACCCGGGACAGGAACCTTTCTGATGCTCTTGCTGACAGGACTGGCAAGACTTCCGTTGCAGAAGGCGGCGGGGGTCACGAAGGCCATCAATCTGACGACGAATATTACAGCGCTGACGGTATATCTGACCAGCGGCACAGTGCTGCTTCTGCTGGGACTGACGGCGGGGCTGTTTTCTATCTGCGGCAATTATCTGGGGGCCCGGTGCTTCTCCAAATCCGGGGCCAGAGTAGTCAAGCCGGTGATGATTTTTGTCCTTGTTATTTTCTTTATCAAAACATTGTACGAGCTGCTGGCATAGATGCCGCAGCTTGTTTTTTTCCAGATTTTTATGGCACTTCCCGATGTTACATAAAAAGCAAAAAACGGTTTATACGATTTGTGCGAAACGATCCGGCAGATGTCGGAAAAAGAGGAGGCACAACAGGAAAGCGACAGGCATTGTCAGAATACGAACGGTTTGGATTTGCTATGCTCCGGCTGGAGGAGAGATGGCTGGGAAGAGGAATACATAGGAGTAAAATAGGGCAGGATTCCTATATAGAAAAGACCTGCCTTATTTTTTTGCAAAAAAAGGATTATCTGAAAGCAGTGCCTTTCCAAAGAAATCTATGGCAAAATGAAACGTACAAATATGAAAAATGGAGGGATATATTGTGAACAACCGTCGATTAACAGAATATCAGATCAGAGCATACGGTCTGTATCTGTCCATGCAGGACCGCAGCAAGGGTACCATAGAAAAGTATCTGCGGGATACGATGGCATTTGCCCAATGGGCAGAGGAAAGAGAAGTAACGAAGGAACTTGCGGCTGGGTGGAAGGCCAGCCTTTTGGAGCGGGGCTACGCGCCTGTGACGATCAATGCCATGCTTTCCTCGGTGAATGGGCTGTTCAGATTTTTGGGATGGGAGGACTGTCATGTCAGGTTCCTTTGCGTCCAGCGCCGGCTGTTTCGTGATTCCAAGAAGGAATTGAATCGGATGGATTATCAGCGCTTGCTTTTTTGCGCACGGGAAAAAGGGAAAGACCGGCTGGCGCTGATGATAGAAACCATTTGCGCTACAGGCATCCGGGTCAGTGAGGTAAAATATATCACGGTGGAGGCGGCAAGGCAGGGAAAAGCGGAGATTTCGATGAAAGGGAAAATACGTATGATTCTGCTGCCTGCGAAGCTGTGCAGGAAGCTATTGAAATACGCCAAAAAAGAAAAAATCGCTTCCGGTATTATTTTTCGTACCAAAAGCGGAAAAGAAATTGGCAGACGCCAAATCTGGGCGGAACTGAAAGGTTTGTGTAAATTTGCAAAGATAGAACCATCTAAAGTATTCCCGCATAATTTGCGCCATCTTTTTGCCCGGATATTTTACAAGGCAAGCAAGGATATTATCAAACTGGCTGATGTCCTGGGACATTCTAATGTAGAAACAACCCGTATTTATCTTGTTGCCACAGGGGAAGAGCATCAAAGGCAGATGGAACGGCTGGGACTGGTGTTGTAAACAAAATCAACATTTTGTCTCAAAATGCAGTTCTAAAAATGCTTCTTAGATACATATTATGGAGAAATTGTAACATAATTTAACAGGAAACTCAATGTAATTCCAATTTTTGAGCATAAAAATAAAACCGTAAAATTACTGATTTTCACGGCTTGGTTTATTATGCTCTTTTATTTTGCAATCAATAGAAATGGACTATAAATAATCAAAAAATTACTAATTCATCAGGCAATCTTTTTTAAGATTTGCGCAGGAGAATTTTTTTCTATCACAAAATGTTGATTTTGTGATGGGAGGGGATAAAAAAGGATGAACATAAGAAATATGGCAGAACCGCGCAAAGAGTAACAGACAAACAGTGAGGAAGTGTGTTTTCAGAAAAATACAGAAATTTCCAGAAAAAAGCGGAGGCCGAAATGTAAGGAGGTGAAACGGAGAATGAAAGTAGGATTACCATTGCTGGATCTGTTGGCTGATGAAATGAAATGTGATTACCTGTCTGATCTGCGTTTTTTATCCCCGGAGAGAAAGCGGGAATTAGCGGAAAGGCTGAAGAAAATCGCACCGGAAGCCTATGATCTTCAGGTCTGGAATGATGCGCTGGTGTACCTTGTGGGCGAAGCGGCAGAAGAGACAGCTGCGGCTGCGAAGAACAGACTGGTGGAAGGGCTGGTATGATCCTGCAACAAGAAAGAAGAAAAAGTATATTTTTATCACAAAGGGGGATAGAAAAATCTATGAAACAACGAATTATGGCAATTTTTTTAAGCCTGTGTATGATGATTGGGCTTTTGCCGGCAACTGCCTTTGCAGCAGACGGGGGAGAGTTGGTTATTGGTGATAGCCCTGTTATTATTACAGATGGCGGAAACAGCCAGGGAAATCTGGTCTATGATGAAGAGACTGCTTCCATTACTGCTTCGGTTGGCGACGGTGTAGAGACACCTGTTGGCATTGGAGAGGGAGAAGTCGTGATAGTGCCGGAGTGTATCTGCGCGACAGAGCCTGGTAGTTTGACGATGATAACCGAATCTCAGAGTCTGACTACCATTGATGGCGAAGCTACTTTGGAGCTGGAAGCGACATACAGCCCAGAGGAATGTGTTCTGTCGGATGGCAGCCATGGGGAGTATGAAAATATTTCCTATGAAATCACAAAGGTAATGAAAAACGAGCAGTCCATGAGTACAGAACAATATGCCGATATCGCAGGCAATATCCTTACGGTTTACGGTGATGACAACGAAGATCCCTATACCGTTTATGTCCGGGCAAAATGCGGCGATGTAGAGAAAGAGGTGTATAGTGACGAGATCGCAATTACTGTGAATACATTTACATCTGCTTTTGTATCTGCTTTTGTATCTAATGCTCCAGAGGGAGAATTTTATAATGCTGATGGAGAATTGGATATTAGTAAGGGCTCTATCATCATTACAGACGATGGATATCAGGTAGGAGAAAACCCGCTGGTTGAATGGAGTGATTCTGACCACGCTCTGACCATTACTGGTACCAGCAATGGTGAAAATAATATTATCGTGCAAGGCGGGAACCCCGAGCTTACATTCAATGGCGTAAATATTACGACGACAGGAAGTAATCAGCCCGCTGTCCTGCTGTACGGTGGTACAGGCAATGGCGAAAGCAGAGCAGCTGATGCTACCATTATTCTGCAAGGAGATAACAATATCCTTAAAGGTAATGATGCTCCTGCAATCCAGATCAATATAAATGCTATTTTGACCATTGAAGGAGACGGTATTTTAACCACTTCCACTACGGCAAATAATTCTTCTGCTATCGGCGCAGGTAATAGCAATGCTTACGCTTTTACCGATGATACAGGCGAAGCCAAGACAAACAATAGTTATCGACAATATGGCAATCTGGTGATCGAAAACGGTACGGTTATCGCCAGAGGCGCAGGAATGGGTTCAAAACAATATACTGCCGGAATCGGAGATAGCTATTATGCCAATTTTGGTGATGTCACGGTGAATGGCGGTACTGTCGAACTCTATAACAATAATTCAAATGGTACTGGTATTTCGGGTAATAATATCGAGATCAACGGCGGTGTAGTAAAAGATTACACCGGAGGAACAAAAGGCGGGATCCATTCAGATCAGTCCTTTACGATGAATGGCGGAACGATTACAGGCAATGCGCGACTGAGAGGAGCCGGTACTATCTCTATTACCGGTGGTAATATCGGAGGTTATTATACTGGTGATGTAACTGGCCGTGTGTTGACTAAATTGTATTTTGTAGAAGAAAACGGTACACCGAAAGCCGACACAGAGGTTACAGTTGCAGAGGGGGAAGAAACCCCTTGGACGGCGTATACCGATGAGAACGGTGTCGTTACTACTTATCTTGCAAGCACTACAGAGAAAATCAGTGTGGAAATCAGCGGCCAATCCTACGGAGAAATTGTCCTTGATGATCATAGAGGCATTGTAGGCGCTTCCTGTACTTGTAATAAAGGAACAGGCACTCTGAATATGATTACGCAGTCTCAAAAACTGACTACTGTAGATGGCGAAGCTACATTGGAATTAGCAGCTAATTATACAAACGATAATTGTGTATTACCATCCGGTTTTCATGGAAACTATGAGGATATTTCCTTTGAAGTTACCAAGGTAGTTAAGAATGATCAGTATATGCAAGTGGAGCGGTATACCCAGATCGCTGATACATCTCTTACAGTCTATGGGGATGTCAACAGTGATACCTATACAGTTTATGTACGAGCAAAATGCGGTGATATAGGTGCAGAGGTGTATAGTGACGAAATCGCTATTACGGTGAATACCTATGAATCTGAAGCTAGTTCGGATGAACTGGATATTGCCAGAGGCTCTATTGTTATTACAGACAACGGATATACAGTGGGAAATGGCGAGCCGGTGGCATGGGGTGACAATACTAGCCATGCTCTGACCATTACTGGTACCAGCGATGGTGAAAATAATATTATTGTGCAGGGCGGGGATCCCAAACTTACATTTAAGGATGTAAATATTACGGCGACAGGCAGTAATCAGCCCGCTGTCCTGCTGTATGGCGGTACAGGCAATGGCGAAAGCAGAGCAGCTGATGCCACTATTATTCTTCAGGGGAATGACAATATCCTTGTAGGTAATGGCGCTCCTGCAATCCAGATCAATATAAATGCTATTTTGACCATTGAAGGAAGCGGTACTTTGACCACTGAGTCAAACAGCACTTCTGCTATTGGCGCCGGCAATAACAATGCTTACGCTTTTACCGATGTTGCAGGCGATGCTGGGACACATAATAATTACCGAAGCGGCGGCAATCTGGTGATCGAAAGCGGTACGGTTATCGCCAGAGGCGCAGGAACGGGTTCAAGACAATATATTGCCGGAATCGGAGATAGCTATTATGCTAATTTTGGTAATGTCACGGTCAATGGCGGTACTGTCGAACTCTATAACAATAATTCAAATGGTACTGGTATTTCGGGTAATAATATCGAGATCAACGGCGGTGTAGTAAAAGATTACACCGGAGGAACAAGAGGCGGTATCCATTCAGATCAGTCCTTTACGATGAATGGCGGAACGATTACAGGCAATGCACAGCTGAGAGGGGCTGACAAGATCTCTATTACCGGTGGCAATATCGGAGGTTATTATACTGGTGATGTAACTGGCCGTGTATTGACGAAACTGTACTTTGTAGAAACAAATGGCAAACCCGTAGCCAATACAGAGGTTACAGTTACAGAGGGAGAAGGAAGCCCTTGGACGGCGTATACCGATGAGAACGGCATCATCACCACCTATCTGGCAGATGCAACGACTGAGATCAGTGCAACAATTGATACGCAGGAATATAACAATATTTCTGTTTCTAATCATCAGGCCCTCATTGGCGGAACCTGCTCCTGCAGTACCTTTACTGACATCACATGGGAAACCGGTTTGCCGGAAAGCATTACACTTCATAATTTGACAGTTGGTGGGGACAGCACGGAACCAGTAAAAATGAACTATGACGTTCCTGCTGCGCAGCTGGTAACAGATCAGCCTTGCAATATGCCAATTCATCCTTCCTTACCGGAGATCGAGTATGAATTGAGCGTGACAACAAAGGACGGACCAGTTGTGGGCGAGTTATCAGGTTATGCAACCTTTAGAAACAATCATCTGACGCTCCTGCCGGGAAATGCCCCTTATACCGTTACATTGACGGCAAAAGCGGGAGATGGAGAGGCGAAAAAGACAGCTTCTCATAGCATTATAGTGTATAAAGGCGAAACTTCCGGAGGAGAAACACAAATTTCTACAATCAACCTGGCTTTGGGAGATGCTGTCATCAATTATACAGCAGATGGTAAGTATACCTATAGTCAAGGTGATACAATTACTGATCAAGCAATCGAGGGTACCATTCTGATCACTGGCTTTGCTGCTGATGGTAGTGTTACGGTCAATGGCGGCAGCCCAACCCTCGTCATCAACCAGAATGATCCACAGGATGTATGGACCATTTATTCTGGTGAAAATGCGGAAAATATCACATTGCAGCCCCGTACCTTTAATGACAAACTCCGTTTTGGTGAAGAAGGCTCTGCACTGGCGGAACTGAGTTATGTTTCCGCAACAGGAAAGTTGAAACTGAATCCAGATCAGGGAAATATTACATTTAACACTGATGACTCTGTGACACAGGGGAAATTTATCATTACCCAGTTGAATGGAAATATTACAGAATATGTTGTTATGGGCGGCGACATAGAAGTGGCCCGTACAGTTACCAATAACAGCAGTGCTCTCATTACTCTGGAAATCAACGGAGAGAGTGTTGAACTGGCGGCAAACGGCGGCAGTCACAGCATTCCAAAGGCAGATAACAGCCAGATTGATGCTACGACCAAAACATACCTTTTCGGCAATGGTGATGGCACGTATACTCTGATCGCCGCAGGTGAAGGAGATGCGGATGCAAGTAATTACGGCGACACGCAGTCCAAAATTACAGCGGCGATTTTCGACAGAGACTTTACCGGAAGGCTACGCGCAGACAATATTCTGTATGATGTGAACCTTTCTGAACTTCATGCGGAACAGTTTAGCGATATTAGTGTTAAGGGCAGTATGCTTGGCCATGTGTATATTGGTCCGAACATGACAAATATCAGCTGGGGCAACTACTGCATGACAACTGGTTTTACCGTTGATCCGGATAATCCGGCTTATACGACGGACGAGAGCGGTGCGCTTTACAGCAAGGATTACAGTACTTTGGTGGTTCTTCCGTCCCAGTGGACAGGGTCTTATACGACACATGAAGATTGCACCACTATTGGAGAGTACGCAACCATGCGTTTGAAATTGGATAGCCTGACCATTGGAAAAAATGTGCAGACAATAGAAGGCGGTTCCTATCTGTTCTTCTCCAACCTTCTCAGTGCGATTTATGTAGAAGCGGGAAATCAGAATTTTGTTTCCAGGGATGGTATTCTGTATGACAAAGAGATGACTGTTATTCTTGCCTGCCCCGGTAAGCTTGCACTGAAGGAGTTGACTGTTCCCGAAACTGTAACAAGTGTAGGAGCGTATATTTTCCAGAATATTGGCATTGAAAAGCTGATTATTCCAGAGGGAACGGAGATTTCTGGTAACAGAGCTGGCTTTACTCGTATGTACAATTTGAAAGAATTGGAGATGCTGGGAAGCTATTCTGGTTATATTGATGGTGCAGCAGCACTGAAAAAACTTACGGTATATGATGGTTTTAACTTTGCACAAAATCTGGATGGAGACGGTAACACACCTGATTCCAGCATGAGCTGGATCAAAAATGCTGGTATTACCATAACCGGCGGGGAAAATGCGGCTTATGACGGTCAGTCTCAGAAGGTGGAAGTCACAACGACTGATTCGAACCTGACCGTAGAGTACAGTACGGATGGAGACGAGTGGAGTACAGAAGTACCAGCTGCGGTTTCCGCACCCGGCACTTACACCGTATATTGGCGGATCACGAAACCCGCTGATGAAACATATAACTTTGATCGTGTGCTTTACAGCAGCCGTACCTTTACCATCGGCGGTCTGGAAGCATCCGAAGACTGGTTCACCCTCAGCGGTCCGGTAGCAACGGACGAAGCAGCGGAAACTACTCCCGTTACATTGAATCAGCCGGCTGCTGCACCTTCTTTGGAAGGCGGATATACTGTGAAATACAATGGAGCAACCGATGTTCCTACCACGGCTGGCAGCTATCTGGTTACCGTAGAGATCACGGCGGAAGGCTATGTACAGGAAACCTTGACACTGGGCAATTACGTTATCCTGAGTGCGGATCAAGCTGGCAGCATAGTAATTTCCTTTGTGACCAATGGCGGTGATCCCATTGATCCTGTTATTGCGACAAGTGGTGATTCCATTGAGATTCCTGAAAAGGCGACAAGAGCCGGCTATACTTTCGCGGGCTGGTATTCCGACAGCGCGCTGCGGAACAAGGTAGATTCTCTGCCGGCTACGATGCCTTCGGAAAATACCACTTACTACGCAAAGTGGACCAGAGACGCTTATACCATTACATATGTCCTGAATGATGGTACGGTATCCGGCAATCCTGAAGGATACACAGCAGAAACATCCACCTTTACACTGAAGAATCCTACAAAGGCCGGATATGAATTTACAGGCTGGACATGGGATGGACAGGATACACCGGTAGAAACCGTGACCATTGAGAAAGGCAGCAGCGGAGATAGGGTATATACGGCAAACTGGAAAGAAATCGAGTATACTATCACATATCCAAAGGACTATGATAAAGTATCTGGAAATCAGGAGACATATACCATAAATGATACGCTGAGCAGTGCAATTTCTCTGACAAATCCATCGAGAGAAGGGTACTCTTTCAAAGGCTGGACCATGGTTGTTGATAACAGCACATCTTATATCCTTCCCGCAGAAGGCGCAGAAATTCCTGCGGGAACATTGGGAAATCTTACACTCAGCGGCATCTGGCTGGCAGATAATCAGACAATGACATTCCATGCGAATGGCGGGAAATTCGCGGATGGAACAGATGTCTATGTAATCAGTGGAGCATATGACAGTCCTCTTTCAGTGGATGTGACAAATCCTACACGTTCGGGGTATAGGTTCCTTGGATGGTTTACGGATGAAGAATGCACACAGCTCTTTGAGGCGTCAAACATCGAAACAATGCCGCTGTCCATGGATATCTACGCAGGTTGGAAAAAGAAATCCTCCAGCAGTTCCGAAAGCACAGAAGGTTCCGGTACAAGCAGTGTGAGCGATCATGTCATTATTACCACAAACAGCGGAACGCTTACAGATTCTCAAATCGAGGACGCTGTAAAGAAAGCGGAAAAGGATTCCGTTATCACCATTCAGGCGGAGAAATCCGATGAGGTTGTTCTGAGTGCCGGAGCAATGAAAGCTTTGGTGGAAAATGAGAATGATCTGCTGATCCAACTGCGGGATGGAGAAGTGACATTGCCTGAAAAAGCCATGAGCGGCTTGATTGACGGCGCAAAGAGCAGCTATGAGATCGTTGTTTCTTTGGAAGAACAGACCAGCAGCGATGACGCGGCAGTTTCTGAACTCCTTGACAAAGGCGCTGTGGTATTTGATGTAACCATTACAGTAAATGGCAAGGAGATCCACAGCTTTGACAGAGGACTGACCCTTACCTTTACAGTACCAGGCCTGAAAGAGATGGAAGAACCTATTGTGCTGCATCTTCTGCAGGATGGAGAACAGGAAAGCTATGAACCTGATGAGATCAGCGGAGAGACTCTGACCATTAAGGGCATCAAAAACCTTTCTGTTTTCGCTGTTCTTTCCGACAGTGAGGAAACTGTGGAAACTGAGAATCCTTTCGTAGATGTTTTTGCAAGCGATTATTACTTCAACGCGGTGCTTTGGGCGGTAGCCAACGGCGTGACAGCAGGCACCAGCGACATCACCTTTAGCCCGGATGTTACCGTATCCCGTGCACAGATGGTAACATTCCTGTGGCGCGCAGCCGGTTCCCCGGCGGCAGAGGGAAGCAATCCCTTTACAGACGTATCCGTCAGTGATTATTATTACAGCGCGGTGCTCTGGGCAGTAGCCAACGGCGTGACCGCGGGCACCAGTGAAACTACATTTAGTCCTGATGCGCCGGTATCCAGAGCGCAGGCAGTGACCTTCCAGTGGCGTGCGGCAGGCGGCCCGGCAGTATCCGGCGAAAGCTTTGTGGATATTCCGGAAGGCGCATACTACGCACCTGCTGTGACATGGGCAGTTGCCAATGGAATCACAAGCGGAACAGGAGACCATCAGTTCAGTCCTGACGCACCGGTATCCCGTGCGCAGGCAGTAACATTCCTGTATCGTCAGTATAAATAAGCAATACTTTCTGGAATGGCTGTCATGAAATAATCGTGTTATAGCCTGCGGCGGCAAAGAAGGTATCCTTCTTTGCCGCCGTTTTTTGTGCTTTCGCTTAGCAAAAAGAATAGAGCGCGGCATAGGATGCCGCGCTCTATTTATGTTTACACTGTAAACGCATGGATACTATTTCAGGATACGGAATTTTAAAGTACGTGATAAGCGATTACGGAAATGTGGATTCTGCTAAAAGCTTTTATAAAAGAAGGAGTGGCTGTTAGGGGCATCTTCATAAGAAAACAAAGATTGTCGGAATCCTTGCAACAAAGAGGATTCCGGCATAGATGCTTATCTATGCGTTAAGTTATGAATTTCTTCTGCCACATACAATGGCAGATTGATGAGCCAATCCTCTTTTTTATAGTTTGCCATAGCAGTGTGGTACATGGAAAGACCTTCTCACTGTGATATAGATGGCATACCGGAATATAACAAAAATAACAACGAAAAATAGGGGGTGGAAACATTTTTTACGGCGAATATCGGGCTTTAAACGGTTTTATCTCTGCAAAGTTTTTATGCTATAATGAATTTGCGCCTGTAAAGACATAAAAGCAGAGCAAATGAAAATCTGCCGGGGGGGACTGCGGAAAAGCGGAATATTTGCAGGCGTCACCGGGAAACTGTTTTGGGATAGCGCAAATCATCTCATAAGCAGATGATTTTGTTTTGAGGAACAGCCAGCGTATATTTTTATGAAATGATATTTCGGCGATTATTTTTTTCAAAATAAATCCACAATAACTATAATGAGGCTAAGGAGGATTGTTTTATGAAAAAGGTTATCGTTACGAAAGAAGTGGTAGAGGGGTACCTGAATTATTTGAAAGCACAGGAGAAAAGTCAGGGAACATTGGAAAAATATCGGAGGGAGTTATATGAACTGATGTTTTTTCTGTCTGACACAGAAGTGAGAAAAGAAGAACTGCTCCTTTGGAAAGGGGCTTTGGAGAAAAAATACTGCCCTTCCGGTGTGAATGGCAGACTGGTGGCGGCCAATGGTTTTTTTACGTTTTTGGGCAGGTTCGATCTGCGGATGAAACTGCTGCGGATACAGAAAGAAATCTTCAGCAGAGAGGAGAAAGAAATGACCCGAGCGGAATATACAAGGCTGGTGCGGACGGCGGAAGAACGGGGAAACCAACGTCTGTCATTGGTAATGCAGACCATCTGTGCTACGGGCATCCGTGTTTCGGAGCTGCGTTATATTACGGCGGAAGCGGTGAAGCGGGGACGGGCGGAAGTAAACTGCAAAGGAAAGCACCGGGTGATCTTTTTCCCGCGGGCATTGCAGAAAAAGCTGATTCATTATGGAAAAAAGAAGGGAATCCGGAGGGGAGCTTTGTTTATTACAAAGAATGGAAACCCTTTGAACAGAAGCAATATCTGGGCAGAAATGAAAAAACTGTGCCAATATGCACAGGTCAGCGAAGAGAAAGTATTTCCTCATAATCTACGGCATCTGTTTGCCAGAATTTTTTACGCTTTGGAAAAAGATATTGCGAAACTGGCGGATTTGTTAGGACACAGCAGTATAGAGACAACGCGGATCTATATTATGGAAAGCGGAAAGGAGCATCAGAAAAGACTGGAAAAGATGAGACTGGTATTATGACAGAATTTCCATTCTGTAGTAACAATACGGAAGAAGTCTGGATTTGATTTGCTTCTACATAGTCTCACTATACCACCTAATGCGTAGAAAAACAACAAAAAGGCATAAAAAATAGACCAAAATTTTCTTTAAATGAAAAAAAGAAACATTTGGTTTTCTTTTTATGTTTATCATAATGATTTTTCGACTTTATGAAGTATATTTCGGCGTATGCCATAAAGTTATTATAGAATAAAAACGAAAAAAGACTTTACAAAGCGGCGATTGTTACTACAGAATGGAAATTTTGTTGTGAAAGGGGGTAAAAAAGACTTCGTAGTGGCAGCAGGAGGGAGAAAGCTGTTTTTTAACAGAAATGCGAAATACAGCCTTTTTTATAGAAATACGAGGAAAGGCTTTGAAACAGCGAAGAGATTTGCAAAGACATGGAAAAATGATCTTTATTTGCTTTTACAATCTTTTAGGCTGCGGAAAAAGCAGATAAATAAAGTGTATCTATAAGAGAGGAGTTGTGTTATGAAAAAACACATGGGGAAATGGGTCTCCTTTTCTTTGGCTGCGACCATGACGCTGACCGCGGTGCCGGTAACGGCGATGGCGGACGGAGAAGGGGATTTGAATGCCGTTATTAGTGCGGGAGCAGAGGACGGTGTTGGAACAGAAGGCGCACAGGCAGAAATCAGCGGAAATAATTTAGAAAACTGTCAGAATGGTATTGCGGTAGACGATTATTATGACAGTTATTTTGGCTATGACGGCCCTTCCAAGGCGGGGATTACGAATGTGGATTCTGTGATTTCCAGCAATACGTTCTCCGGTTGCGTAACCAATGCTGTATCTTATGTGGTGCCGGAAGGGGAAGTATATGTAGCTGCAAGCGGTAAATATACTTTTACAAGAAACGGCATTAAATACGTGGCTGGAGAGGATTCTAAGGGCAACAATACAGAATGCTATGATACGGTACAGGCTGCAGTCAATGCTGCGAAAGATGGGACAACGATTGTACTGACGGAAAATATGACAGGGGATGTTGAGATTCCGGCAGGGAAAAAAGTAACACTGGACTTGAATGGTGTTACACTGACAAATGTTTCCGGTCACACCATTACCAATCAAGGCACGCTGACCATTCAGGACAGCAGTGAAGGGAAAACAGGTACGGTGGATAATGTGAGCCATGCAAAAGGCGCATTGGAAAATGAAAAGACAGGTATAGTCTACATTGAGGGAGGCACTTTTACACGGAGTAAGGAAGCAAGCACAAGTGCAACTGACCATGGTGGAAACAGCTGGTATGTTGTTGATAATCAGGGAACCATGACGATTTCCGGCGGAACAATTACAAATAACTCCAAATATAGTTCTTTAGTATGTAATTTAGGAACAATGGATATTGACGGAGGTGTTTTACAGCAGGATGACTTTATTGTTTTAAAAAATGAAGCGGATGTCACTGTAAAAGATGGTAAAATTATTAGCCAAAACAATCAGGCATTGCAGAACTGGGGACAAGCCAAAGTTACTGGAAATGCGGAATTAAACGGCATTGTAAGTACGTGGGGCTGGGCAAACAGTGGAAACAATGAAGTCGGAACCACAACAATCGAAGGCGGTTCGATTGCTGGCAATATCACACTGAACAATTATAATTCTCTCAATGGCGGGGACGACTTGCCAGGGTATATTATTACTGGCGGTAATATCACAGGTAATATTGATACAACAATATATAATGAAACTGCTTGCCAAGGAACGGTCAAGCTTTCGGACGGTGCTGTGCTTAACGGCAGCATTACAAACGCCGGTGTGGCGGAAGTAGAGGTATCCGGCGCGACAGTAACCGGTGGGGTATCCAATACAGGAGACGGCGCTGTTCTTCTTTCCAATGGCGCGACCGTAAGAGGCACGGTTTCTAATGCGGGAACCGGTACAATGGCGGTTGTGGAAAGTTCTGTGGGAGAATTCAATGGAGATGAGACGATTTCCTTCCTGAACAGCAGCTTGACAAACGGTACTCCCATTTCTGATACTACAGATATGGAAGATACAGCCGCTATGATTGGAACAAAAACGTATGAAACTCTGGAAGCTGCTATTCAGGATGCAACGACCGGGGATACTATCCGTTTGATGAGAGATGTGACTGTAGTGAATACGGAAGACATGGCAACGAATGTAAATAATTCCGTAATCTTGCTCCCTGCTGGTGTAACGCTGGACGGCAACGGCAAAAAGATCATTGCGAGTGCTGATTGGGTTGCGACAGCAGACAAAAAACCCGCGAACCATATTGTTGGTATCTCTGGCACTTCCGCGACCATCAAAGATCTGACCATCATTGGCAATGCCAATACAAAGCATGGTATCAATGTTTATGGTGTCAACGGAAGCGCATCCCTGAATGTTTCCAACGTTGTGATTCAGAACTGCGGTACAGCGGGTATGGTCATCAACGGAGCAAAAGTGACAGCATCCAACATCACCACATCCGGAAACGCATGGGGCGGTATCAACGTGGATGATAATCCTGGATCAGAACTGAATCTGACAGGCGGTTCTTTCGCGGAGCCTGTACAGATTTGGACAGAGTATACAAGCGGCACCATTGGAGACAAGGTGCAGGTAAATGGAGCGGGCCTGTCTCAGGTAAACGGTGTCAACAGCGAAGAATCGCCAGATAGAAACTTCATCTATTTTACAGACGATTACACCAAGCTGGGCACCGCGTATAATGAAACAACAAATACTATTTATACATCTTTGGAAAAAGCACTGAAAGATGCGAGTGCAAGCGATGTAATTCATGTAGTTAATGACGCTGCGCTGGAAAACGATGCAGAAGTAAAAGCGAATGTGACACTGATCGTGGAACCCGATGTAACAATGTCGATTGCTGAAGATAAGAAACTGACCAATAATGGTACCATTGAAAATAAAGGCACAATCAGCGGTGCTGTTACGGATAATGGCACAATAACGGAATACTATACCGTTCGTTTTACTTCCAACAAGACCATTCTCAGCGTTGCAGTAGAACAGGAGGGAGTCGGCCCTGTACAGCCAAATGAACAGGATGGCACTGTTTACAGCCTTGAAAAAGGTACCTATACATATGAACTTACTACTTCTAAAGGAACAAAGACCGGAAGTTTTACAGTAGCCGATAAAGATATGGATGTTTATGTAAAATTCAGCACCGGTTCCTCTTCTTCTTCCGGCGGCGGTGCTTCCGTTTCCAGCAGTGATATCGCTGTAGACAGCGGCAAGCATGGTGATGTTACTGTCAACAAAGACAGCGCGGCCAAAGGCGATAAAGTAACCATTACTGTAAAACCCGATGACGGCTATGTGCTGGACAAGCTGACCGTCAAGGATGAAAACGGCGATAAGATCAAAGTGGAAGAAGGCACCAACGGCAAGTATACATTCACTATGCCCGAAGGCGATGTTTCCATCGAAGCGGAATTTGTGAAGGAAGCTGAGGAAACGACAGAAGAAGTGACCGAAGAAACAACGCTGAACTTTGTGGATGTTTCTTCTTCCGACTGGTTCTATCCCGGCGTAAAATACGTTGTGGAACAGAAGATCATGAGTGGTATTTCTGATGTTCAGTTTGGCCCCGGCGTAGAACTGACCCGTGGTATGATGGTACAGATGCTCTATAATCTGGAAGGCCGTCCTACGGCAGAAGGCGCGAACGCGTTTACAGATGTAGCGGCAGGCCAGTGGTACACAGACGCTGTGGTATGGGCAACCGGTGAAAAGATCGTCAGCGGCATGGGCGATAATCTTTTCGCGCCTAATGAAAAGATCACAAGAGAACAGATGGTAGTAATGCTGTACAATTACGCGAAATATCTGGGCTTGGATACTACAGCAGCAGCGGATGTGACACAGTTTACAGATGGCGCGAAGGTTTCTGCATGGGCGTTGGATGCTGTGAGATGGGCTGTTGCGGAAGGATATCTCAGCGGTATGGGAGATAATACACTGGCACCTCAGGGTGCGGCTACCAGAGCGGAGATCGCTTCTGTATTCATGCGTTTTATGAAAGAAATGTAAAAATATAAAAACAAAAGGAGACACAGAAAACAGATTCTCCTGAATAAGAGACAGAGCCTCTGCATTTTGCGGAGGCTCTTGTTTTATACAGTAAATAAACTGTATGATATTGAAATTTCTGACAGTACCCTCAGCAGAATTACAGATAAGATTCTTCCTATTGTGAAAGAATGTCCGGCGGCTGCCAGGGAGTACGTGAAAGAACGTGGCGTTCAGGTCATACAGAAAGAAGAAAAAACTTGGAATGAGGACGATTTACGAAAAATACCGGGTCTGCATCCGGTATTTTTATACTCTGTTTATTCCAAGACAGTAGGGAACCAGTATCATGGAAAGCGAGAAAATGTTTGGATGAAGGAACGATTTCGAAACACTTGCGCACAGCTTTTGTTTTGTTGTACCAGTGATTCTATGGTAAAATAATAAAAATAAGATTTGTGAGGTGATAAAGCGATGAAACGTATCGTTGCACTGCTGCTTACAGTGATTATGATTCTGTCACTTGCTGCTTGTGGTGGATCTAAGAAAGCCAGTGATTCTGCAGACCTCGATGCAGAGTTAGAACGAGCCATTGCGTATGGGATCGTAACGGAAGACGACCTTGACAACATGGACGAAACGGTTACTTACAAACAATTTTGTGAACTTCTAACCCATGTGGTGTCCATGCGAGGAGAGGAATTTGTTCCGGCATGGGAAGAGGTTGCCGCAGCAGCTCTCGACTCTAACGAATCCATGCAGCGGGACGATGTGCTTTTAGCTATGTTTGAAGCGTCCATCATCATGGAAACCGACCGGGATGAGGGTCAGCTGGCGGATTGGGACGAGAGCCTCGCTCAGGGGGACTGGTGGGACGGTCGAACTTTGGACTACGATCTGTTCCCAAATTGGCAGGAACCCTACGCCGCTACTTATGACGGCAATCTGGATTTTAATATTTTCGATCACGCCGCGTGGCACTTTGAAAAAACACCTTCGGTAATTTCCGGTCTGCTGCCGTTGGAACCCAGAGAGGACATGACCTATGGCTTCGGAGAGGATGTCAGCGTTGAGGAAGCTATCCGCGCAGTGACGCGGCTGGTGGAATCCAATGCCAAGATCACCGCCGAGGAGCCAGTATATGTGCCGGTGACAGAAACGGGTACCTACGATAAGACCATCATTACCGATGAACTTTTGACGGGAGACTCGGATTTGCCGGATGTTACCCAGAGCCAGCTTCCCTCTACATGGAAGGGCACCGGTCTGAGCAGCTGTAAGGATGGGCGGCACATATACCGCCACTTCCGGGAGTCCGACGTGACATTCCTTTCGGAAAATGGTTTCAACTTCCTGCGACTATTTTTCGGCTTTGACACGCTTCGATTCCCCAACTACCCGGAGGATGGACGGCTGGTCAATGAAAACGAACTGCGGGAACTGGATCAGCTGATCGCATGGGGCATTGAGCACGGCGTACATATTCAGATATCCATGGGCTTTTATCTGGACGAGAATGGTCAGTGCAAGCGGGAGGAAACATCTGACTGCCTGATGCCGGAAAATGACGCAGAATGGGCTATGGTCACCGATTATTGGACCATGCTGGCCCGCCGCTATGCGGGGGTTCCCAACCGGTATCTGACCTTTGACCTGAGTAACGAGATTCAGCCATCAGGCGAGGAATTTGCCTATGAGGCAGAAAAAATGAGTGAGATGGTGTCCGCCATCCGGTCGGCAGACGAAGAACGGGTTCTGCTCCATTCCTTCCCGGGGTATCCCAACACGGCATGGATGGAATTTACCTCTTCCCTGGGGCTGGCCGTGGGCTGTCATCCCTATTATCCCATGAACATTAGTACTGGTAACACTGGTGCGGGCAGTGGAGATTATTTTGAACCCTGTTGGCCTATGCCGGTGCTGCCCTGTTGGAAAATCGCCACACGGGAGATGCCTCTGACGTTACAGGGAGAAATCGGCGGTACGAATCTGTCTATCCATGTGGGGAAATCCGGACCCAACGCCTGGGTGGAAGTCCTGGCTGACGGGGAAACGCTGGAGCGTTTTGAAATGCCCGAACCCCTTTGGGAGGAAAACGGCGAGTGCTGGTACGGCGAGGAAATGCTGACCTGCACAGTGCCCGAAGGAGTTACGGAGGTAGAAATCTGGGCGCGGGACGAAGACGCCCACATCGACACGGTGATTGTTCAGGGCGATGGCTGCCAAACGAGCGTGGTATTCAGCAGCGACGATTGGGATGATGCTGCCCCGCTGCCTATTGTCATCCACGGAGACGGCACTTACAGCAACACAGAGGGCACTGTCATGACCGGGCAGGAGATCTATACAAAAGCCATTGAACCCTACCGGGAAATTGCACAGCGGCACGGTGTGGGCTTCATGATTGGTGAGTTTGGCGTCTTTGCTGGAGCCAACTGGGACATCGGTATAGTGACTGCCTACCAGGATACCATGATGGAGATGTTCGCAGAGCAGGGGCTCGGCTGGTGTTACTGTGAACTCTATAACGGCGAAACCCATCTGTTGCTACGGGATGCATCCCAGTCTCAATGGGCCAATGCCACGGTGGTGGATGCGGGTCTGGACCCGACTGACGGTCCATGCTTAGTGGTAAAAGAATTGCTGGATAGTTTTCGCAAGTACACCACAGATTGATGTTGATGTGGTTTGTGTCGTTGGAAACTATTTGGTATGATTGAAAATATAAAATAGAGCGTGAAAACACCGATGAATCACATAGCTTTATGTGAAAATCATCGGTGTTTTTTGAATATTCAGAGACAGGTCAATACCCATGAAGCCGTATGCGCGAGAAAATGCGGCGGGAAGCCAATGGGGAAGAAACAAAAATCCAAGCCAGACAGGAATGGAGCATCGTTACCATACAGGGAATTTTGGAAAATGTCTTCTATATTGGTACATTAAGGCAGGGGAAATATACCAGAAAACGCATCAATGGCCCAGAAATCAAGAAGGATGAACGGGATCATACTGTCCTTGAAAATCACCATGAAGCCATCATAGACAGGCAGACCTTTGCCATGGCACAGGAACAGCGAAAGAAAAGAATCCGTTCCAATGACAGAGGAATCAGGAAATATGATAATGTCTATTCCGGATTTCTCTACTGCGGCAGCCCTATGTTTTCCATGCGCCGAAGCGATCGGAAGCCTGCTTATGTCTGCGGCACATATCACAAACGTGGGCGGAACGGAATGAGAATGGGAAAAATAATATGATCCGCGGTATGGCGGCGTTATTGAGAATCAAAGAAAGCGAAAAAGGAAGATCGAGTCTGTTTATAGTGCGGAGGCAAAAACAGGAATCCCCAAGGAAAGAAATCGTATTTTTACATAAATATGTGTTCTTTGGATCATAATAACTCTGAACAACCGACCGACGGAGGTTGGACATAGAGGAGGAAAAACAACATGAAAGCAACTGGCATTGTCAGAAGGATTGACGATTTAGGCAGGGTAGTGATTCCAAAGGAGATTCGGCGGACTCTGAGAATCCGGGAAGGCGACCCGCTGGAAATTTTTACAGATAGGGAAGGCGAGATTATACTGAAAAAGTATTCCCCCATTGGGGAGCTGGGGGCCTTTGCCAAGGAATACGCGGAAAGTCTGGCCCAGACGGCGGGGCATGTGACCTGCATTGTGGATAAGGACCGGATTATTGCCGTATCCGGCGGCGGGAAGAAGGAATTGCTGGAGAAGTATATCAGTCCGGAACTGGAGGCCTGCATCAATAAGAGGGCGACTGTATCCACCAAAAAAGGCGAGGAAGGCTTTGTCCCTGTTTTGAAGGATGGAGAAGGCGAGGAATACGCCTATCAGCTCATTGCTCCCATCATTGCCGAGGGGGACGCCATGGGAGCCATTGTGTTCCTGTCCCATGATAAGAAAATGGGCGAGGTGGAAGGCAAGCTGGCCCAGACGGCGGCAGGCTTTCTTGGCAAACAGATGGAACAGTAATACAGTATAAACGGCGGCATAGGATGCCGCCGTTTTCCCTTTGTCCGTTGTCAGCAGGCGGGAAATATGGTACGCTGAGAGGACGAAAGGAGGCCCTGATGGATACATATTTTATTGTGAACCCGGCGGCGGGACGGGGAAAGGCCTTGGAACTGCTGCCGGAAATAGAAGGAGAAATGCAGCGGCGGCGTCTGCCTTATGAGATCTATTTGACAAAGGGCCGGGGAGACGGCGAGGATTTTGTACGGAAACTGACGGCGGCGCATCCGGAGAGGCTGCGGATCTTTGCCTGCGGCGGGGACGGTACCCTCCACGAGACAATCAACGGTGCGATAGGAAAAAATGTGGAGATCGGTCTCTTCCCTGTGGGGACAGGGAATGATTTTGTGCGGAATTTTACGGAAAAAGAGAAGTTTCTTTCTCTGGGGGCACAGCTGGAAGGAACGGCCAAAAAGCTGGATCTGCTGCGGGTTTCCGGGCGGTACTGTGTCAATATGGTCAATATCGGCTTCGACTGTGAGGTAGTGGCGAAGGCGGCGCAGTGGAAAAAGCGCCCGCTGGTGCATGGGCCCATGGCGTATTTTCTGGCAGTGGGCAGTCTTTTTTTCCGGCCTATGGGAAAGACGCTGGCTTTCCGGCGGGAAGGAGAGGAAAAACAGGGGAAATACCTTCTCTGCACCTTTGCCAATGGTAGTTTCTGCGGCGGGGCCTTCTGTTCTTCCCCCTATGCCCGGCTGGATGATGGGAAAATGGACGCGGCTTTTATCGGAAAAGTAAGCCGGGGAGAGTTCCTGCGGCTGCTGCCCGCCTACCGCAAGGGGGCATATCTGGAAAAAATGGCGGGACGGAAAGAACTGGAATACTTTACCTGCGACCAGCTGGAGCTTTTGGCAAAGCGGCCGCAGAAAGTCAGTCTGGACGGGGAAATCTATCATTTCCGTCATCTGCGTCTGAAAATGGAAAAAGAAGCGTGGACCTTTCTGGTGCCTGCGGGGAGCCAGCTGATGGAAAAAGACAGGAAGGAGGAAACATAATGGAAGAGCTTTGTATCGGCGGTACCTATCTGCATTATAAGGGGAAAGAATATCGTGTAGAGGGCGTGGCGAAACATTCGGAAACACTGGAGGAAATGGTGGTCTACCGCCAGCTTTACGGAGAGGGCGGCCTATGGGTGCGGCCCCTTGCCATGTTTCTGGAGGAAGTGGAGGTACAGGGGGAAAAAATACCCAGATTTCGCCTGAAGCAACGGCCTTGACAGAAACGCCGCAAGAGGATACAATATCTGATAAATGAAGAAAACGGAGTGTATTGCCTGCCACCGGGTAGGCGATGGAAAAACGCTCGAGCGTCCGCCGATAGGTCCTGGCAGGTGGATGCCCGGGCGTTCTTTTGTGAGGAGGGAAAACAGATGCTGGGAAGGCAGTTCGCGAAATACGTAAGCAGCAATATTCTGGGGATGATGGGGATTTCCTTTTACATCCTGGCGGATACTTATTTTGTGGCGGCAAAGCTGGGGGCAGATGGACTGGCGGCGCTGAATCTGGCCATTCCCGGCTTTACCCTGGTCAATGCCACCGGGCTGATGGTAGCCATGGGCGGCGGTGTGCGTTACAGCATTTACCGTTCCCAGGGGAAGGCCCGGGAGGCCAATGAGACCTTTACGAAAACGGTGCTGACCGGCTTGGCGTTTGCTTTGATCTATTTTCTGGTGGGGTGTTTCTTTGCCGAGGAATTTTCAGCGCTTTTGGGGGCGGAGGGGCATATCCTGCCTATGACATCCAGTTATTTGCGGATTCTGCTGTTTTTCGGTGCCTTTTTCATTTCCAATGACATGACGCTGGCCTTTGTCCGCAACGATGGCGCGCCAAGACTGGCTATGATGGCCATGATCTGCGGCAGTCTGACCAATGTGGTGCTGGACTATGTGTTCATTTTCCCTTTGAACATGGGGCTGTTCGGGGCGGCGCTGGCAACAGCGATTTCGCCTGTTGTCAGCATTCTGGTAATGTCCTGGCACTGGTTCAGAAAGCGGAACAACTTCCATTTTTGCCGGGTGAAAAAAATCTGGCGGAACAGTCTGGATTTCTGCCGTCTGGGGGTTTCCGCCTTCATCAACGAAATATCCTCCGGCATTGTTCTGGCGGTATTTAATCTGTTGATTCTGGGCATCAGCGGCAACACAGGGGTAGCGGCCTACGGTGTGGTAGCCAATATCGCACTGGTGGGGGTCAGCATATACACCGGCATTTCCCAGGGGGCGCAGCCCCTCATCAGCCAAAGCTACGGCGCGGGCCAGAAGGAGGATACCAAAAGACTTTTTGGCTATACACTGCTGACGGCTTTCGGCGCTTCTGTGCTTCTGGTGGCGGTGGCATGGGCTTTTGCCTCGCCTTTGGCGGCGGCCTTCAACCAGGAAGGGGACCCGGCCATGCAGGCCATGGCGGAAACAGGTCTGCGCTATTATTTCCCCGGTTTCCTTTTTGCCGGCATCAATATGGTATCGGCCGTCTATCTGGGGTCTGTGGAACGGGCGGCGGCGTCCTTTGCCATTGCTCTTTGTCGGGGAGCCGTGGCCATTGTGGTCTTTGCGGTGGTTTTGTCCGTGCTCTGGGGCATGACGGGGATCTGGCTGGCGTTCCCGGCGGCGGAGGCGGTGACACTGCTGCTGACAATGGTGCTTCTGCGCCGAAAACGAAATACAGGAAAAGAAGGATAACAGGAGGGCTTTCCCCAACAAGGGGAGGGCCTTCTTTTTTTGCGCTTTTTTTGGACAGGACATCCCTTTTTTCGGCAGGCGGGCCGTATAAAAGGAAGAAACCGCCCATATATATGAAAGCAGGACACTGCGCATACGGAAAGGAGCGAGAGGATGAAAGCGGTGATTTTAGCGGGAGGAATGGGAAGCAGAATTTCCGAGGAATCCCATCTGCGGCCCAAGCCCATGATCGAGATCGGCGGCAGGCCCATACTCTGGCATATCATGAAGATATTTTCCGCCCAGGGGGTGACGGATTTTGTCATCTGCTGCGGCTACAAGGGCAATCAGATCAAGGAGTATTTTTCTCATTATGCCCTCTACCACAGTGATGTAACCTTTGACTACCGGCAGGGGGAGCGGGTGGAGATCTGCCGCAGTCAGGCGGAACCATGGCGGGTGACGCTGGTGGATACAGGCCTGGCGACCCAGACCGGCGGCAGGCTGAAACGGATTGAGAAATACGTGGCGGCGGAGCCCTTTTTTATGACCTATGGCGATGGTGTGGCGGATGTGGATCTGGAAATGGTGCGAAACCGTCACCGGGAAAGCGGCGCCGCTGTGACCATGACATTGGTGCAGCCGGAGGGAAGGTTTGGCGTGGCGGAAGTGAGAGATGGCTTTGTGACGGCCTTTCGGGAAAAGGATCAGGGGGACAATGGCTGGATTAACGGCGGCTTTATGATGGTATCGCCCCAGGCCCTTTCTCTCATTGACGGAGACGAGACCATCTGGGAGCGGGAGCCTTTGGAGAAACTGGCGGCGGCGGGAAAACTGGCGGCCGCTTTTCACAGAGGGTTCTGGATGTGCATGGACACGGCCAGAGACCGGAACCGGCTGGAGGAAATCTGGAAGGAGGGAGCGCCATGGAAGATCTGGCGGGAATGAGAAATTTTTACCGGGGCAGGCATGTACTGGTGACGGGACATACCGGGTTCAAAGGCACATGGCTTTGCCATACCCTGAAACTGTTAGGGGCGGAGGTGTGGGGCTTTTCTCTGCCGCCGGTATGGGAGAGTATGTACCGCTGCTGTCCGCCGGAGGTCCATTCTGTTTACGGCGATCTGCGGGGAGCGGAACTGTGGCGGACTGTGGGCCGGGCCAGACCGGAGGTGGTCTTTCATCTGGCGGCTCAGCCCCTGGTGCAGGCGGGATACGAGCGGCCGCTGGAAACTTATGAGGTCAACGCTCTGGGAACAGCAAGACTGCTGGAGGCCCTTCGGCAGACCGGCGGCGCCCCTTCCGTAGTGGTGGTGACAACGGACAAGGTATACAGCCAGACGGCGGGGCGGTGCGGGGAAGAAGACCGGCTGGACGGCTTCGATCCTTACAGCAGCAGCAAATCCTGCGCCGAACTGATTTCCGCCTGCTACCGGCGGTGTTTTCTGGCGGGGCAGGGAACGGCTCTGTCCTGCGTCCGGGCGGGAAATGTCATCGGCGGCGGGGATTTCGGGCGGTATCGTATCCTGCCGGACTGCATCCGGGCGGCCATGGCAGGGGAGCCGGTGCGCCTGCGTCATCCCCAGGGTATCCGCCCCTATCAGTTTGTGCTGGAACCTATCAGCGCCTATCTTCTGCTGGGCTGGCGGCAGTGGGAGGAGCCTACGCTGGCGGACAGCTACAATGTGGCGCCCAAAGAAGAGGAAGAAGTGACGAATCAGGAACTGGCGGAGCTGTTCTGCCGCCACTGGGGGCCGGGGGCGACCTGGGAGACAATGGAAGAGCGTAATTTTGGGCCGGAGCGGGAGATTCTGCGGCTGGACGGCGGAAAGATCGCTCAAAGGCTGGGCTGGCGGCCCCTGTGGGGGACAGAGCGGGCAGTGGCACAAACAGTGCGTTGGGCCAAGTGCATGGAGTCCGGCGGCGACCTGCGGCGGGAGACCCTGGCGCAGATCCATACATATTTTCAGGAAAGGGAGGAACGCCATGACGGAGCGTGAAGCGAGAAATCATATTTTGGAGGAAGTGCGGCGCTATGCCGCGGAATTTCATCAAAAAAAGCCATGGGACGGACAGCGGGTGCCGTACGCGGGCCGGGTCTATGACGAGGAGGAAATGGTGAATCTGGTGGACGCCGCTCTGGAATTCTGGCTGACGGCGGGACGCTACACCGCCGCTTTTGAGGAGGCCTTTGCCCGCTGGCTGGGCGTGGGAGACTGCGTTTTTGTCAATTCCGGCTCATCCGCCAATCTGCTGGCTTTTATGGCGCTGACGTCCCCTTTGCTGGGAGAACGGCGGGTCTGCCCGGGGGATGAGGTCATCACCGTGGCGGCGGGGTTCCCCACCACTGTGGCGCCGATGGTGCAGTATGGGGCGGTGCCGGTGTTTGTGGACATTACTCTGCCGACATATAACGTGGATGTTTCCGCTTTGGAGGAGGCCAGAACGGAGCGGACGAAGGCCGTTATGCTGGCCCATACTCTGGGGAATCCCTTTGATCTGGAGGCTGTCTGTACTTTTTGCGAAAAACACGGTCTGTGGCTCATAGAGGATAACTGTGATGCCTTAGGGGCACTTTATCAGGGAAGGAAAACAGGCACCTTCGGCCATCTGGCCACCTCCAGCTTTTATCCGCCCCACCATATGACCACCGGAGAGGGCGGCGCCGTCTATACTTCTGATCCGCTGCTGTCCAAAATACTGCGCTCTCTGCGGGACTGGGGACGGGACTGCACCTGCGCCCCCGGCGAGGACGGCCGCTGCCGCCACCGTTTCGACCGGCAGTATGGAGCGCTGCCTTTGGGATACGACCATAAATACGTATATTCCCATTTCGGCTATAATCTGAAGGCCACGGATTTACAGGCGGCCGTAGGGCTGGCCCAGCTGGAAAAGCTGCCGGAGTTCATCTGCCTGCGGCGGAAACATTTTGACTATCTGCGGCGGGAGCTATCGCCGCTGGCGGAGAAAGTTATATTGCCGGAGCCCCAGAAAGGGTCAGAGCCCAGCTGGTTTGGATTCCTTCTGACCTGTCGGAAGAAAGGAGAACGGGAACGGGCCGTCCGTGCGCTGGAAGAACGCGGCATCCAGACCAGACCTTTGTTTGCGGGAAATCTGATCCTTCACCCCTGCTTCGACCGTCTGCGGCGGGAAAAGACGGGCTGGCGGCAGGTGGGAGAACTGCCGGTGACCAATCGTGTGCTGGAGGATACCTTCTGGGTGGGTGTGGCGCCCATTTTGGATGAGGCGCAGATGTATTACCTGGCCTCCTGCCTGAAGGATGTGCTGGGAGGCGGGAGAAAATGAAAAAAGCCATTGTAACGGGGGCCTGCGGCTTTGTGGGCCGGGCCCTGACGGAATGTCTGCGACAAAAAGGCGTCGAAGTGCTGGCCGTGGGCCGGGCCAGACAGAGAGAACAGGCGTCTTTTGGAGAGGGCGTCACCTTTGCCGCGGCGGAGGAAATGACGGAGGCGGACTGGCTGCGGCTGGGCTGTGGGGTGGAGGTCTTTTATCATCTGGCATGGTCCGGTTCCGCTGGAAAAGGCAGGGGAGATTTGCTTTTGCAGGCGGAAAATCTGCGGCAGGCGGCTCTTTCTCTGGAACGGGCGGCGGCCCTTGGCTGCGAAAAATGGATCGGGGCAGGCAGTATCGCCGAAGGAGAGGCCATAAAAAGCCAAAATCCTGCGCCATCGGAAATTTACGGCTGGGCCAAAAAGGCGGCCTGGGAAATGTGCCGCCGTCATCAGGGGGAAACGGAGGTCCTCTGGGGCCGCATTACCAATGCCTATGGCGCGGGAGAGGATTCCTCCCGGCTCATCTGCCGCAGTTTAAAGGAAATCAGCAGAGGACGGCGGCTTTCCTTTACGGACGGCACCCAGCTTTATGATTTTCTTTATATTACCGACGCGGCGGAGGCATTCTTCTTGCTGGGAGAAAAGGGGAAGGGAGGAAAAGCCTATACCATCGGCAGCGGCAGAGCCAGACCTCTGCGGCAGTGGCTGGAGATTCTGCTTTCGGAAAGTGGCGGGCAGGGGGATTTTGGCATCCTGACCCAGCAGGGATCGGGGCTGACGGCGGAGGAGCTGGATAGTTCGCAGTTGAGAAAGGATACGGGATTTTTGCCGCAGGTGGATTTTCGGGAGGGCATCCGCCGGACCATGGCATGGCAGAAGGAGGCGGGATTATGGGACAGTTGAAAACAGAGCCTTTGGGGCTGGAAGGGATGCGGGTCATCACTCCTTTTTTTCAGGAGGATCTGCGTGGTTCCTTTTGTAAGGTGTTCCGTCGGGAACTGTTTTCGGAGCTGGGGGCGGCGGAGGAGTTCAGCGAGATGTTTTTTACCCGTTCCCAAAGGAGCGTACTGCGGGGACTGCATTTCCAATGGTCCCGGCCCCAGTGGAAAATTGTGACGGTGCTGGAAGGCGAGATCTTTGATGTGGGGGTGGATCTGCGGCGGGACTCGCCTGCCTATGGACAATGGCGGGGGATTTCGCTTTCGGCGGAAAATAAAAAGGTCCTGTATCTGCCGGCGGGCTTCGCCCATGGTTTTCTGGTGCGGTCGGAACAGGCGCTGGTGGCCTATCTGTGCGGCGGGGACTACGATCCGGCGGCGGATGGCGGCATCCGCTGGGACGATCCGGCCATTGGTGTGGCATGGCCCTTCCGGCCGGGAGAATGTCCCGTTCTGTCCCCAAAGGACGCCGCTTTGCCCACGCTAGCGGAATATGAGGAAAGGAGGCGGAGGGGGTGAACTGGAAATGGGAAGAGCCATGGTTTACGGAGGCCCGAAAGCGGCTGGAGGAAATGGAGCGGGAACCGCTTTCGCCAGAAAATCCCGCAAGACTGGAACGGCTGGCGGAGAATTTGGCAGGCAGGAGGACGCTGTTCGCGCCGGAAAGCCAGTATGCCGGACAGCTGGAAAATGTGAGGGACGCTATGAAAAAGAGGAGCGGCCCGCCGGAGGACGATCTTCTGCCCTTTCTGGCGGAATTAAAGGAGGAAATTTATTTCCGGGGCTGTGTGGAGCCATGGAAGGAGCGATGGGTCTCCTATTATCAGGAAGAATTTGCCGCCCATCACGCCAATGGAAGGCCATGGCGGGAAGGAGATCCGCCGGTGACGGTTTTTGTGCCTGCCTGCGGTCATTTAGAGGCCACAAAGAACTGTGTGGAGAGTATTCTGCGCCATACGCCCCAGGCGGACTATGATCTGTTGTTGATCGACCATGGTTCCCGGGATGATACCAGAGTGTATTTTCAAAGGGTGCCGGGGGCCAGAGTCATGGCCATGAAGGAAAATGTACGGATGCTGATGTTTTCGTCCGCCTTCCGTGCCTGCCGGGGAAAGTATCTGGCCTTCGTCAGCAACGATACGGAAGTGACAGAAGGGTGGCTGGAGCGTTTGACGGACTGTCTGGAAACACTGCCCAAAGCCGTCAGTGCCACACCGGTGACGCCGGCCACCTCCAATTTTCAAAGTCAGGAAGCGGTATCTTTGGCGGAAGGGCGGTTCTGCTGGCGGCGGCGCAGCCGGATCATGCCTGTCATTGGCGTCTATGACCGGGAGAAGGTCAACGAAATAGGCTTTGCTGACCGGCTGTTCTGGAGCATGGAGTTCTGGGACGATGATTTTTCTCTCCGAGCCAGACGGCGGGGCTTCTGGCAGATGCTTTGCACGAATGTTTATTGCCATCATCTGGGCAGCCTGACGGGGCGTGCGGCATGGGAAAAGGAACATACGCTGGCCTGGGGCAGGGAACTGTTCTGGAAAAAGCACGGCACAGACCCTTGGGCAAAGGGCTTTTGCCGGCAGGAAGATCTGATGGTGCTGGTACGGCAGTGGCGGCCGTCCTGGAGCAAGGCGGAGGGGCTGGCCATAGACTGCGGCTTTGGGGACGGCCCTTTGGAAATTGGGAACCACTGTGCCCTTGGCGGGGCGGAACTTTTTTGGCAGGCGGTGACTACGGAGGCGGAGTTCCTGCCGGATCTGGCCGCTTACGCCGAGAAAGGAGAAGCCGTAACGGATTTGGAGCCGTGGCTGAAGAAATGTTTTGCCAAAAAGAGATTTCAGGTGATCCTGCGGGAGGAAATGACGGAGGAAGGACTGATGCCCCTTCTGGCGCGGGGACTGGAACGGGACGGTATACTTTGGACCATGGGGCGGACAGAAAAATGTCCCGGCCTGGAACGGCTGGGACAATGCGGTTTGTGGCAGACGTGGCGGAAAAAAGGGACATAAGGACAGAACGCCGGAGATTCAGCAGACCGAGGGCACATCAATCCCGTGGGCAAATACCTGAACCAGGAATCGGCGCTGCCCACATTCCTTGCCGCACTGAGGCGCCAGATCTTCCGGCAGGACGAAGAAAATGGGCCCCACCAGCAGATCCCGGCAGGCGGAAGCGTGGTGGGCTGGTATGGTCAGGGCCTTAAAGCCCCGGGGAGAGGTCCTGCCAAACAGGTCCGCCTCTTTCAGCAGCAGACCAAGGGCTATGCGCTGGCCGGGGCAGACCTGTTTTAGGGTCAGCCGCAGTTCCAGCAGACGGCCGGAGGAGGAAAGGGCTTCCTCGCCCAGATCGAAGCACAGATACTGCTGGCAGCTGTCCATGACCAGCATTTGGGCCGGCGGGCAGTTTTCACCGCCGGCGGACAGGGCGCAGTCTACGTTCAGGCGGGGCTCGGGGAAACGCAGCTGATTTCTCTGCGCGTCTTCATAAAGCAGGGATTTATTGACAGCCAGAGAACCGGTGCGGGCGCCGGTATGGCGGATCTCAAATTCCAGAGCGGCGCCTTCCGGCTGGGTGGCGCCCAAAGAGGAGAGATACCAGCGGAGGGTGCGTTCTCCCTGAGCCTCTACAACGCCTTTGTCACAGGTGAGGACCCGGGAAATGAGAAAATCGCCGGATAGGGTTTCCGTAATAAAAATTTCCGTGGCGCCAGGTTTGGTGATATTGGCGGCCAGATCGGAAAAGAGCGCTTCCAGCGCCGCCGCATCGGGGGCAACAGATACGAAGGCGGCCGCGGGCGCGGAGGCCCACGCTTCCAGAGATGCCATATCCAGACCGGAGGAGCCGGAAAAGCCCATGGAATAGATGGTGATGCCGTCTGCTTTGATGCTGTCGGTGACGGGAATGGAGGAACCGCCTGTGGTGCTCCGGCCGTCGGTGAACATCAGGATAAGCCGCTGGGAGGCGGTACTGCCGTCCAGCTGGGACTGACCTTTTTCAAACGCCGCCTTATGGTTGGTGCCACCCTCACTGGTCAAAGCGTTGACGGCGTTTTTCAGCTGCACCACGGAGGATGTCAGGGGCGTTTCTTCCCGGGCGGTCCGGGCGAAGCTGACGATAGAGACGCGGCTGCCGCCGCCCAGCTGGCCGTTTTCGCCATTGGTAGACGTATATAAAATATCCACAAACTGGCCTACGGCTGTTTTCAGATGCTCTAAGGGCGCGCCGGACATACTGCCTGACGTATCCAGAAGCAGTACAATATCGGCGGGATTGCAGAGAATATCCGGCGCGGTGGAAAGACTGATTTTGACTCTGGCAACGCCGCCGCATTCTATGGATGAGGGCGCTGCCGTTTTGCTGAAACTGAGAATACCCATCAAATTACCTCCTGTATTATAAAAAGTCTCTTTATTGGACAGATTATGCAGGAAAGCGTAATGATGGAACGAAAGGATGGAGAACGATAAAGAAAAAAATCTATGCGGGTTATATTCTGGCGGCACTGGCGGCAGGCGGGCTTTCGGCGCTGCTGACAAAAGACGGCATGGCGCAGTTTGCCATGCTGGAACAGCCGCCGCTGTCACCGCCGGGATGGATTTTTCCGGTGGTCTGGAGCGTGCTGTATCTCCTTATGGGGATCTCCGCCGCGATGGTGCGGCTGAAAGGCGGCAGGGAAAAGCTGTGGATCTTCTGGGGGCAGCTGGCGGTGAATTTCCTGTGGAGCATCTTCTTTTTCGGCCGGCAGTGGTATTTCTTTTCCTTCGCGTGGCTGGTGCTGCTGTTTGTGCTGGTGGCGGGAATGATCCTCAGTTTCCGGAAGGTCAGCCCGAAAGCGGCGGCGCTGCAGCTGCCTTATCTGCTGTGGCTGGCTTTCGCGGGGTATCTGAATCTGGGCGTGGCTCTGCTGAATCCGTAAACGGGGCGGAATCCAGCCCCTTTTCCTGCGGACGGATGTTTCTCTCTGACGGAAGTTCAACGGCTTGTGGGAATTCTCCGCATTTTGTATACAACATTTTGGTAAAAAGGCATATTGCTTTTTTTGTCTAAAAATGAGAAAATATCCAAAGTTAAATAGAGTTTTCACAGGGATTTTACGAGAAAACAGGGAAAAATGGAAACTCCGGAAAGAAAGGGAGATCAAAATGGAACAGCTGAAAGCTATCATCCTGGCGGCGGGAGAAGGCACCCGCATGAAATCCAAAAAACCAAAGGTGCTTCACGAGATCATGCATAAGCCTATGGTGGAATATGTCATTGATACGGCCAAGGACTGCGGCGCGGAGGCGGTCTGCGTAGTCATTGGGCATAAGGCGGACATGGTGGAAGCGGCCATCCAGCGGGAGGACGTAACCTTTGCCATGCAGACAGAACGCAAAGGCACCGGCCACGCCGTAAAAATGGCGGGAGACTTTATTGAGGAGAACAAGGACATCCTGATTTTGTACGGCGATACGCCGCTGATTACAGGGCAGACGCTCAAAGGCGTTATCGCGCACCACAGAGCGGAGAAAAACGCCGTAACTGTGGTTTCCGCTCTGGTGGAGGACCCCACAGGCTATGGCCGCATTATTCGTGATGAAAACGGGAAATTTGTCAAAAGCGTAGAGCATAAGGACGCCACAGAAGCGGAGCGGGCGGTAAAGGAGATCAATACCGGTCTGTATGTTTTCGCCGGCGGCGATTTGAAAGGCGCTTTGGGCAGACTGAAAAATGACAATGCCCAGGGCGAGTATTATCTGCCCGACTGTCTGGAGATTCTTCTGGCGGACGGGAAAAATGTGGGCGCTTATCTGGCGGCGGACGAAACGGAATTTTTCGGCGTCAACTCCAGAGTGCAGCTGGCGGAAGCGGCGGCCATCATGCAGCGCCGCATCAACCGCAGACATATGGAAAACGGCGTAACCATCGCTGACCCGGAACATACCTATATTGGGCCGGATGTGGAGATTGGCATGGATACTGTGATCCTGCCGGGCTGCTGGATCGAAGGCAAGACCGTCATCGGCGAGGACTGTGAGATCGGGCCCAATTCCCGACTGACGGATATGCGTCTGGGCGATGGCATCAAATTCCAGACCTCCACGGCGCTGGAATCCGAAATCGGCAGCGGAACTACCGTAGGGCCTTTTGCCTATATCCGTCCTAACTGCCATATTGGCGAGGGCGTCAAGGTGGGCGATTTCGTAGAGGTGAAAAATTCCAACATCGGCAACGGTACAAAGATCCCGCACCTTTGCTATGTGGGGGATACGGACGCCGGAGAAAAGATCAATTTCGGCTGCGGCTCCATCATGGTCAACTACGACGGCGAGAAGAAACACAGAACCACCATCGGCGACCGTGTATTCGTAGGCTGCAACGTAAACCTGGTGGCACCGGTAACGGTGGAAAAGGACGCTTACATCGCCGCAGGGTCTACCATTACCCGGGATGTGCCTGAGGATGTTCTGGCGGTGGCCAGAGCAAGACAGACCGTGATCCGGGGCTGGAAGCAAAAACGCCTGGGACAGAAGTCATAAAAATGTCGAAAGGCGGTTGAAATCGTCGAAAGAAGAGTGTAACATAGAATTAGCGAGGTTTCGCTGCAAAAGAGGATACCAAAAGAGAGCATCAGAAGACAGTAGGGGGAAAAAACACATGATTTATTCAACCGGCAGCAACATCAAAGTATTTGCCTGCAATTCCAACCCTGCGTTGGCACAGTCCATCGCCCGCAAGCTGGGCCTGACACTGGGCAACGCGGAAGTGGAGAAATTCAGCGACGGAGAAATTTCCGTAAAGATCAACGAAACCATTCGCGGTGCGGATGTATTTATCATCCAGTCCACCTCGAATCCTGTAAACGATAACCTGATGGAGCTGCTGATTATGATCGACGCCATGAAACGCGCGTCTGCCGGCAGAATCACTGCGGTAATGCCTTATTATGGCTACGCAAGACAGGACAGAAAAGCAAGAGCCAGAGATCCCATCAGCGCCAAGCTGGTAGCCAATATCCTGACCAGCGCCGGAGCAAACCGTGTGCTGACCATGGACCTGCACTGTGCGCAGATCCAGGGCTTCTTTGATATTCCTGTGGACAACCTGATCGGCAGTCCTTTGCTGACAGGATTTTACGAAAGAAAGTATGGAGAGGAACTGAAAGATTTTGTAGCAGTATCCCCCGACCTGGGCAGTGTAACCAGAACAAGAACCTTTGCGGAACGTCTGAATATTCCTCTGGCCATCATTGACAAACGCCGTCCCAAGGCCAATGTCAGCGAGATCATGAACATCATTGGCGACGTAAAGGGCAAAAAGGTAATCCTGGTGGACGATATGATTGATACCGCCGGCACCATTACCAATGCGGCCAACGCACTGAAGGAAAGAGGCGCTGTGGAAGTAGATGCCTGCTGTACCCATGCGGTGCTGAGCGGTCCCGCCATCAAACGGATCGAAGAATCCGCCATTACAGAGCTGCTGGTACTGGATACCATCGCTTTGCCTGAGGAAAAGAAGCTGGATAAGATCACAACGGTTTCCGTTGATGACATTTTTGCCAATGCCATCAAGTGCATCCATGAAGGCGTTTCCATTTCTCAGCTGTTCGACTGATTTTAAAAAGACACTTTTTTGTCAAAATCCACAAAGCCGTTTTCCCCAATATGGGGAGAACGGCTTTTTTGTTCTGTACCCCGGAAGGGATAGGAAAGGAAAGGATTGTCTTTTTTAGTTAAAAATAAAACTAATTCCATAAAATATAAGATGTAAATAGCGTATTTCAAGCATTTATTTTGAAAAAAGTACTGCTTTTTTTGGGAAAAATGCGGTAGGAAATTATGTCCAAAAACCTTTTGCCGCTGGCTGGAGAAACCATGAGTTTTTTTGTGGACAGAGAAAAAAACACATGGGCAAAACTCACAATTTTCCAGAAAGCAGGTTGACAAAATAAGCAAAATAGATTATATTGTTAAAAGTAAGACAAATGGATGTGTGAAATATTATGCCCCAAGGGGCGGAATATCATCTGTTTCCTATTTATTTTCCACTATTACATTACATATTTATTAGGAGGAATACCGAAATGAAAATTGCATTCTTTGACACAAAATCCTACTGGAAAGATTCTTTTGGCCCTCTGGCAAAGGAATTTGGCTATGAGATCACATTTTTTGACGAAAGACTGACACCCGCTACTGCTCATCTGGCTGCTGGCCATGACGCTACCTGCTCCTTCGTAAACGACGAAGTACCCGCAGAAGTTGTTCATCAGCTGAAAGATCTGGGCATCAAAGTTCTGCTGCTGCGCTGCGCAGGCTTCGACAGTGTGGATCTGGCTGCTGCAAAAGAATGCGGTCTGCCCGTACTGAGAGTACCTGGCTACTCCCCCGAATCCGTATCCGAACATGGTCTGGCTCTGCTGATGGCTGTTAACAGAAAAACACATCTGGCATATGAAAGAACAACAAAATTCAACTTTGACATCGCTGGTCTGGACGGTATCGCTCTGGTTGGCAAAACAGCCGGCATCATCGGTACAGGCAAAATCGGTCAGTGCATGATCAGAAACCTGAAAGGTCTGGGCATGGACATCATCGCTTACGATGCATTCCCCAACCCTAACCTGGGTCTGGAATATGTAGATCTGGATGAACTGTACGCTCGTTCCGACGTAATCTCCATCCACTGCCCTCTGATGCCCGCTACAAGACATATGATCGACAAAGACGCAATCGCTAAGATGAAAGACGGCGTAATCTTCATTAACGTTGCTCGTGGCGGTCTGGTTGACTCCGAAGCTCTGGCTGACGCAGTAGAAGCTGGCAAATTCCGTGGCGTAGGTATGGACGTTTGCGAAAAAGAACATGAATACTTCTTCGAAGACAGAAGCGATCTGGAAGAAAAAGATCCTACTCTGATGAGACTGATGAACAACGAAAAAGTTGTTATTTCCGGTCACCAGGCATTCCTGACAAAAGAAGCTCTGGAACAGATGGCTCTGGTTACTCTGAACAACGCAAAAGCATTCCTGGCTGGCGAAGAACTGGTTAACGAAGTAAAATAATTTTTAGAACACATGGAGCGGACGCGAAAGCGTCCGCTTTTTTTGTTCGCGAAAAAAAGCCGCCAAAACCAAAGGCTGACAGAGATTTCTATTGTTTTTCCCGGCAGTTATGTGTATACTTTTGGATAGGAAAACAGAAGAAGGAAAATGGAAAGCCCTAATGCGTTGAATTAGGGCTTACTGTTGTGTTTGGATACAGGAGGATACAGGCATGGGCTTATTTGATAAATTCAAAAATCAGGATCAGCGGCAGGAGTTTTTCGTGGTGGCGGGACTGGGAAATCCCGGCCGGGAATACGCGGAAACGAAGCATAATGTGGGCTTTATGGTCATAGACCGGCTGGCGGAGAAGTACAATATCAATGTGACGAAATTCAAAAACAAGGCCCTTATCGGTGACGGTACCATTGGCGGCAGAAGGGTGCTCCTGGTAAAACCCCAGACCTTTATGAATCTCAGCGGGGAAAGCATCCGGGAGATTGTGAATTTCTACAAGATCCCCCAGGACCGTTTTGTGGTGATCTTTGACGATACCTCTTTGCCGGAGGGGCAGATCCGTCTGCGGGAAAAGGGCAGTCACGGCGGACATAACGGCATCCGCAACATTATCCAGCAGATGGGCACAGATGTATTCTGGCGGATCAAGGTCGGCATCGGCGAAAAGCCCAACGGTTGGGATCTGGCGGATTATGTCCTGGCGAAATTTGATAAAGACGCTCTGCCATTGATGGAGACAGGCATGGATAAGGCGGTGCAGGCAGTGGAACTGATTCTTTCCAGAGGGATGCAGGACGCCATGAACCGCATGAACCAGCGCCCCAAAAAGGCCAAAGCGAAACAGCCTGCGGAGGACGCGGAAAAGAAAACGGAGAAAAACGAGGTGGAAGCATGAAGGCTTTGACAGAGCCCCTTTTGGAGCTGGAAAGCTATCGGCATTTACTGGAAAATATTGATAAGAAGCATACCCCTGTCTTTGTGTCAGGGGTCATTGACGTGCAGAAAAGTCACCTGATCTACGGCCTGCGGGCTCATACGAAACGGCCGGTGGTGGTGCTGACCCACAGCGAGGTACGGGCAAAGGAGATCTGGGAGGACCTGCGGTTTTTTACAAAAGAAGGCGCTTTTTACCCCGCCCGGGATATTTTGTTTTACAGCGCCGATGTCCATAGCATGGAAATGAACCGCCAGCGGTTTTTGACGCTGGAGCGGCTCATGGATGGGAACTGCCCTTTGCTGGTGGCATCCATGGAAGCGTTCATGGACCGTTTTGTGCCGAAGGAGGTATTTGCTTCCTTTGTGCTGACCCTGAAAACGGGAGATCAGGTGGATCTGGAGGAATTGATGAAAAAGCTGGTCTTTATGGGCTATGAGCGGACGGAACTGGTGGAAAGCCCGGGGCAGTTTGCCCTGCGGGGCGGGATTCTGGACCTGTACTCCCTGACGGCGGAGGAGGCTGTCCGTATCGAGTTCTGGGATGACGAGATCGACAGTATCCGTTCCATGGACGCCCAGAGCCAGCGCTCTGTGGAAAAACTGGAGGAGACCCGTATTTTTCCCATGCGGGAACTGGTGTATGACGAAGAACGGGGACAGCAGGCAGCGGCCAAAATGGAAAAGGAATACGAGAAGTTCCTGAAAAAACTGGAAAAAAACGGAGACGAGGAAGCGGCGGAACGCCTGCGGGAGGTTATGGGAGAGCAGATCGAGGCCTTGAAGGCGGGTGGACGTTTTGACGGCGCGGGCAGTGTGCTGCCCTTCTTCTATGAGGATTCTGTGAGCCTGTTTTCCTATCTGCCGGAGGACGCGATCCTCTGTTTTGACGAGCCCCAGCGGCTGGCGGAGCATATGAAAACGATAGAGGAGGAATACCAGGAAAGCATGAAGGGCAGAATCGCCCAGGGGTTCCTGCTGCCCTCCCAAAGTGAAATGCTCTGGGATTATACGGCGCTGCTGCGGCAGGCGGAGGACTTCGCGCAGGTTCTGCTGGCGGGGCTGTCCCAAAGGACACCGGGCTTTACGCCCATAGAACAGGTGAATTTTGTGGTGCGTTCCACACCCTCTTTCCAGAAACGGGCGGATCTGTTCTGTGAGGAATTGATGGAACTGCGGCGGGAGAAATTCCGGACGCTGGTTCTGGCAGGGTCACCCACCAGAGCCCAGCGGATCGCGGCGGAGCTGACGGAGCGGGAAGTACCGGCCGTTTATGTGGAAAATCTGGAGCAGGAGATCCCCAAGGGAGCGGTCTGGGTAACCAAGGGCAGTCTTTCTAAGGGATTCCGCTATGAATATATCCAGCTGGCGATATTTTCCGACAGCGAGGTTTTTGGCAAACAGACGGAGAAACGCCGGAAAAAGCGAAGACAGTCCGGGGAGGCCATCCGCAGTTTTTCGGATCTGCATATCGGGGACTATGTGGTTCATGACAACCACGGCATCGGCGTATTCCGGGGGCTGGAAAAGATCTCCGTGGAAGGCGTACAGAAGGATTATATGAAAATTTCCTATCGGGATGGGGGCAATCTGTTTGTGCCCGTCAGCCAGATGGATATGATACAGAAATATATCGGTTCCGGCGGCGGGACACCCAAGCTGAATAAGCTGGGCGGGCAGGACTGGCTGAAAGCCAAGGCTAAGGCCAGAACAGCCGTAAAAATACTGGCGGAGGATCTGGTGGCTCTTTACGCCAAGCGGGCGGCGGCACAGGGTCATGTTTATGGGGCCGATACCCTGTGGCAGCGGGAGTTTGAGGAGGCTTTTCCTTATGACGAGACCGACGACCAGCTCAACGCCATTGAAGATGTGAAAAAAGATATGGAAAGCGGCAAGGTCATGGACCGGCTCATCTGCGGCGACGTAGGCTACGGCAAGACAGAGGTGGCCATTCGCGCAGCCTTTAAGGCGGTGCAGGAGGGCAAGCAGGTGGCTTATCTGGTGCCGACCACCATTCTGGCCCAGCAACATTACAATACTTTTGTCCAGCGGATGGCGGGGTATCCTGTGAAGATCGAACTGCTGTCCCGTTTCCGGACGCCCAAGCAGCAGAAAGAAAGTCTGGCGGCGCTGGAAAAGGGATTTTCCGATATTGTCATCGGTACCCACCGGATTTTATCCAAGGATGTGAAATTCAAGGATCTGGGGCTGGTCATTGTGGATGAGGAGCAGCGTTTCGGTGTGGCCCATAAGGAAAAGCTGAAACGTCTGCGGGAGAACGTGGATGTGCTGACACTGTCGGCAACGCCGATCCCCCGTACGCTCCACATGAGTCTGGCGGGCATCCGGGATATGAGTATTCTGGAGGAACCGCCCCAGGAACGGCGGCCGGTACAGACCTATGTTATGGAAAACAACCCGGAATTTATCCGGGAGGCCATCCACAGAGAACTGGCCAGAGGCGGGCAGGTCTATTATTTGTATAATCGGGTGGAGCATATCAGCGAGGAAGCACTGCGAGTGCAGAGGCTGGCGCCGGAGGCCAATGTGGCCTATGCCCACGGGCAGATGTCAGAGCGGGAGCTGGAGCGGATCATGGGAGATTTTCTGGAAGGGGAAATCGACGTTTTGGTCTGCACCACCATCATTGAGACAGGGCTGGATATTTCCAATGTGAATACCATCATCATACAGGACGCCGACCGCATGGGGCTTTCCCAGCTGTACCAGCTGCGGGGGCGTGTGGGCCGCAGCAACCGCAGTTCTTATGCTTATCTGATGTATAAGCGGGACAAGATGCTGAAGGAAACGGCGGAAAAACGCCTCCAGACCATCCGGGAATTTACGGAGTTCGGGGCCGGGTTTAAGGTGGCCATGCGGGATCTGGAGATCCGGGGCGCCGGGAACCTGCTGGGAGCGGAGCAGCACGGACATATGGAGTCTGTGGGCTACGACATGTACTGCCGTCTGCTGGAGGAGGAAGTCCAGCAGTTAAAGGGCGAGGAAAAGGCGGAATACTTCGAGACCAGCATCGACCTGAATATCAGCGCTTACCTGCCGGATTTCTACGTCCGCAATCAGGAGCAGCGCATGGAACTGTACAAGAAGATTGCCGCCATCCAGACCCAGGAGGAATACTACGATATGCAGGAGGAACTGGAGGATCGCTACGGCGATCTGCCTAAGAGCGCCCAGACACTGTTGGAAATGGTGCTCTTAAAGGCGCGGGCGCATACGCTGGGCATTACTTCTATCAGTCAGAAGGGCGCCAATATTCTGATAGAATTCCGGCCGGACGCGCCGCTGGACCCGGAGAGACTGACAAAGCTGCTGGCGGAAAGCAGGGGCAGATACCTCTTTACGGCGGGAGCATCTCCTTATTTGACCATACGGGTGAAGAAAGGCGAGGAGAATCAGACGCTGGATTATATTAAATCTTTATTAAATGGGATAAAGGAATAGTTTTTTCTCAAAAAAGCGTGTATAATACAAGTACCGTTTTTCGGTTTTGTATTAGAAAAGAGTGGTGGCTATGAGAAAGAAAACAGGGCTGTTTCTTCTGAGTTTTTTGATTTGTGCATGCCTTTTTGCCGGCTGCGGCAGCGGCTTTTCCGATGAGGTGATCGCCAGAATCGACGACCGGGAGATTATGAAATCTGAATATATGGTTTATCTTTATACAACGACACAGAGCTTTGTTTCCACTGCCGGCAACGATGTCTGGGAAATGGACTTTGACGGGCAGACCGGGGAAGAACTGGTGCAGGAGCGCGCCTTGAGCACCATGCAGAGCGTGATCGCGGCGGAGAGCTTCGCGGCGGAGAACAATATTTCTCTTACGGAGGAGCAGATCCAGGAGGCCCACACGGCGGCGGAGGACTTCTGGAACAATCTGACGGAGGAGGACCGGGAGAAGATGGGCATTGACGAAAAAAGCCTGGATTCTCTCATGGAGGAGTCCTACCTCTACTCTGTGGTCAGCGAGAAACTGGCGGCGGAGTGCGCTGTCAGCGAGGAAGAGACCCAGTCGTATTATGAGGAAAATAAGGGGGAAATCCAGGACGCCTATACACTGTATACGGTAGATTCCATTATGGTGCAGGATGAGGAAACCGCTAAAGAGGTGGCTCAGAAAGCACAAAGCGGCGAGGATTTTTCGGAACTGTTCGCGGCCTATGATGTGGATGAGACCGCTAAGGAAAGCGAAGAAGGCGGGCAGATGACCCTGTATAAAAGCTATATGAACAATACCTTTGGCATAGAGGAGGATCTTGGTCTGGGCCAGATCACAGACCCGCTGGAGGTCAGCGGCAGCTATTTTATCCTGAAGGTGGAGGAGATTTCTGTGCCCACAGAGGCGGATGTAAAGACACTGGCGGAGGAAACTTACCGTTCCCAGGTGCAGCAGGCCTATGTGGAAAACAGAATGTCGGAAATGACAAAAAATCAGAAAGTGGAAAAAGTGGCGGAAGTATGGGAAAATATGGATACTTTCCACCAGTAAGCCTGTGGGCATAAAGAGTTCCGCAAGGGGACATTTTCAAAAAAATATGGCTGGGATTCCTGCGGCGGCGGGGTTCCGGCCATTTTGTCTGAAGGGAGGCTGTTTTCCCGGGAAGGATGCCGCCATGCTTGAAAATATGCGCCAAATAAGGTATGATGAACTGGAGAGAAAAAAGAGAACGGCAGCGCCGGAAAGACAGAGAAAGGGGATAGACGGATGGAATTGAAAAAGGTATGGGCAATGTATTTCAGCCCTACGGGAGGCACCGAGAAAGCGGTGACTACAACAGCCAAGGCGGTAGCGGAACAGCTGGGACTGCCTTATGAGGTATATGATTTTACACTGCCGCAGGTAAGAGAGAAAGAGAAAGCCTTTGCGCAGACGGATCTGGTATTCCTGGGAACCCCGGTGATCGCGGGACGTGTGCCCAATGTTTTGCTGCCCTATCTGAAGACCATTGTGGGCGGCGGCGCTTATGGCGTGCCTGTGGTATCCTTCGGCAACCGGAATTTCGATGATGCCCTCATTGAACTGCGCAATATCATGGAAGAGGATGGGTTCCGCACCATGGCCGGCGGCGCTTTTGTCAGCGAGCATTCCTTCTCCAGAAAGCTGTCGGCGGGACGTCCCGATGCGGCGGATTATGAAAAAATGCACGCCTTTGCCGATGCCATTGTAAAAAAGATCCAGAGCGGCTGGGAATATACGGCTCCCGCTTATGTGAAGGGCGAAGACCCCATCCGTCCATATTTCACGCCCAGAGACCGGTACGGCAATCCGATTGATATCCGGAAGGTAAAACCCAAAACAAGCGATGCCTGCTGTGGATGTGGTCTCTGCGCGCAGGTTTGTCCTATGGGCTCCATTGACCCGACGGATTTTGAATGTAAGAGAATCTGTATTAAGTGCTGTGCCTGCATCAAGAAATGTCCCACAGGGGCGAAATATTTTGACGACCCTGGTTATATCTACCACAAAGAAGAACTGGAGGAGATGTACGAGGGCCGTTCCGAACCGGAATTCTTCGTATAATATGCAAAAAAAGTTTTTGTTCCGTGGAAATTGAGGGGTGATTTTTCCACCAAAACTGGCGGAAAGTACCCTATTCTGGAAAAAATAAATAAGGAAAAATGCGAAAGATGGCGTTTTCTCAGGGAATACGCCATCTTTTTATATGGGGGGAAACTATATTAAAAAATTTTAACTTTTATTCAATTCGGATTTAGCATAGGGCGCATATACTAATCGTGTATTTTACATGGATTTTACATATGCGAGGTGAAGTTTATGAAAGAAACATGGCGGGCCGAAATGAAGTACACCATTCCAGCGGCAGAAAGCAGAATGCTGTCCGCACGGTTATCGGTTTTCATGGACCGGGACGCCAACGGCGGGGAAAACGGATACGCTGTCCGGTCTTTGTATTTCGATAATTTTTACAACAAAGTCCTGCGGGAAAAGCTGGACGGTATCGGTATCCGGGATAAATACCGTATCCGCTGCTATGACAATGATTTTTCCTTTTTGCGGCTGGAGAAGAAAAGCAAGAAATACGACAGAGGCCACAAAACACAGTGCGTGGTGACAAAAGAGGAAGTCCTGCGGATTCTGGATGGGGACATTGACTGGATGTCTCAGGATGAAAGGCCGCTGGTGCGGGAACTGTTTCTGCGGATGCGGCTGGAATTTTTCCGGCCACAGAATGTTGTGGAATACGACCGGGAGGCCTTTACCTATGGGCCGGGGAATGTGCGGATTACCTTTGACCGGAATATCCGGGGCTGCGGCAATCCCAGACAGTTTTTCCAGAAAGACCTGCCTTCCGTTCCCGCTTTAAATTATGGGCTGACGGTGATGGAGGTCAAGTATGACGAGTATCTGCCGGATGTGGTGAACCGTACCGTTTTGACGGTGCGGAAAAAGGAGCAGGCCTTTTCCAAGTACGCGGCCTGTCGTCTGGCGGAATAACGACGAGAGAATCTAAGAACAGGAGTGAGAAAACTTTATGACGACGTTTCAGGATATTTTTAAAAGCAGTTATTTGGACAGCTTCAGCAGTTTTTCTTTGGTAGACACGCTGCTGGCGCTGGCGGCGGCCTTTCTGATTGGGCTGTTTATCTATTTTGTCTACCGGAAAACATACAGCGGTGTACTGTACAGCCGCAGTTTTAATGTTTCTTTGATTGCTATTTTGATGGTGACCTCTCTGGTAATCCAGGGCGTAACTTCCAACGTAGTGCTGTCTCTGGGTATGGTGGGCGCGCTGTCCATCGTCCGTTTCCGTACAGCCGTGAAAGACCCTATGGATCTGGTATTTTTGTTCTGGGCCATCGGGGAAGGCATCCTCTGCGGCGCGTCTTTGCTGCCGCTGGCTATTCTGGGTTGTCCTATCATCGGTATTTTCCTGCTGGTATTCGCCAATCGTCAGCAGGCGGAAAGCCCTTATCTTCTGATTGTGCATCTGGCAGAAGGCGGCATGGAGAGCCAGATTGAGGGGATTCTGGCCAAACAGGTAAAACGCATGGCCCTCAAATCCAAAACCGTTACCGGCGGCCAGGGCAAGGAACTGATTTATGAAATCTGCCCCAGCACCACAGACAGCGGCTTTGTGGATGACATTAGCCGGATGCAGGGGGTAGAAAGCGCGGTTATGGTAAGCTATGACGGCAATTACGCGGCATAAGGGGTGATGGTATGAAAGACAGAAAGATATCCGGCGCCATTCTGTTTTCGGCTCTGGCGCTGATCCTGTTTTTTGTCCTGTCATTTGCTTTGGTACAGCATATTCAGCAGAAAGGGGATTCCTACGGGTATATGGAAAGGCTTTTTGGGGACAGCTCCGTCAATGAGATCGACATACAGATTTCCGAGGAGGACTGGGAGGATATGCTGGAAAATCCTTTGGAGGAAGAGTACCATGTGGCGGATGTGGTGATCAACGGGGAGACCGTTTCCAATGTGGCCATCCGTACCAAGGGGAACAACTCCCTGACCTCCGTAGCCAGCTCCGATTCCGATCGGTACAGCTTTAAAATCGACTTTGACTACTATAACGACGGGGAAAACTATTATGGCCTGAAAAAACTGAATCTGAACAACAACTACGGCGATTCCAGCTATATGCGGGAATACATTTCCTATAAAATCATGGAGGCCATGGGAATTCCTGTGCCGGGCTGCAATTACGCCCACATTACCATTAACGGCGAGGAGTGGGGCCTGTATCTGGCGGTAGAGGCCATTGATGAGGTATTCCTGGACCGGAATTTTGAGGACAGTACCGGCGATCTCTACAAGCCGGACGGCACCGGCGCCGATCTGGTGTACCGGGGCGACGATATTTCCGAGTATACGGGCCTGAATCTGAAAACAAATGAGGAGACCTCTGACGGCTCCGCCATTCTGGCGCTGATGGAGGCGCTGGAGACGGGCGAAGGCCTGGAGGACGTGATGGATCTGGATGAGGTGCTGCGATATCTGGCGGCCAATGTGGCGCTGGCCAACTACGACAGCTATCTGGGCAGCACGACACATAATTACTATCTTTACGAGCAGGACGGCGTATTTACCATACTGCCCTGGGACTATAACTACTCCTTCGGCGGCTTTGGCGGCGGAGAAGTGGATATTTATGATCCTACCAGCAACACTATGGGCGGCGGTCCCGGCGGCGATATGGAGCTGCCGGAAGGCATGGAGATACCCGATGGTTTCGGCGGCGATATGGAACTGCCGGAGGATATGGAACTGCCGGAGGGCATGGAGATGCCCGGCGGCTTTGGCGGCGATATGGAACTGCCGGAGGATATGGAATTGCCGGAGGGGATGGAGAAGCCCGGCGGCTTTGGCGGCAGTAATGAAAAACCTCTCGTGACCACACTGCTGGCGCAGGAGGAACTGCTGGCGAAATATGAATCCTATCTTCTGGAGATTGCCGAGAATTATTTTACGGAAGAATATATGTCGGAACTGGTAGGAACCACGGCGGAACGGATCGCGCCTTATGTGGAACAGGACGCGACGGCCTTCTTTACCTATGAGGAATTTCTGGAGGCCTCCTCCACAGACAGCCAGGACCCCAATTCTCTCGTTTATTTCGCTGTCAACATGGCGGACAGCATCCTGAACCAGCTTTCCGGCGGAGAACCGACCTTTAACAGCAGCAGCTTTGCTGTGGCTATGGGCGGCGGTCCCGGCGGCGGAAGAGACCGGGGGCAGGGGGAAGAAAACACGGCGCCGACACAGACGGAAGAAGGCGCGGCACCGACAGAAGGGGAAACGCCGGCAGAGGAGCCAACGGCTGACGGCGGCAGACAGGCGGCCTTTTCCAGAGAAGACGGCGGTGGGATGAAAATGGCCGGCGGTCAAAGAGGCGGAGGAAACGCGGCACCAATGGATACCGCACAGGCGGAGGTGCCAATGGATGCCCAACCTTCCGAGAACCAGCCGGCAGCGGATGCCCAGCCTTCTGAGAACCAGCCAACAGAAGCGCCTGCTTCCGCTGAAACGACAGAAGAAGGTGCGGATGGAGACGCGGCACAGAACGATGGTATGGCCCAGAATAAAATGGGCGGCCGAGGCGGCTTCGGCGGTATGGTTGGCATGGAATTCGGCGGCAGCCGCGTTTCCCTGGAGGATGTGCTGCCGGTGATCCTGGTTTGCGGCGTGGTATTTGTGGGCGGCTTTGGCTATCTGCTGTATTTCCGACGGAGAAAGAAAATCAAGCAGGTCTGGGGAGAAGGCCGGCAGGAGGAAACAGAAGCCCCAAAAGCGGATACAGATGAGGAGCAAAAGAAAAATGACGGCCTGTCTTGACAAGGCTGCCACAAGAGGATTACTCTACTGTATAGAAGATTTTTTCATACAGAAGGGAAACGAATATGGAAACGAAAAAAAGATATTATGAAAACGCTTATGAGCAGGAGTTTACCTCCAAAGTTCTGGACTGCCGGGAAAAAGGCAAGGATTGGGCAGTGATTCTGGAGGAAACGGCATTTTACCCCGAAGGCGGCGGACAGCCGGCGGATACGGGATATTTGAACGATGTGCGGGTGAAGGACGTCCGGGAGAAGGACGGCGAGATTCTGCATATCACGGAGGAGCCGCTGGAAATCGGGACAGTGGTGACGGGGAAAATCGACTGGAACCACCGTTTTGACCTGATGCAGAACCATTCCGGCGAGCATATTTTATCCGGCGTCATCTGCGGGAAGTATCATTGTGAGAATGTAGGATTCCATATGGGCAAGGACGCGGTACTCATTGATTTTAACGCCAAGATTCCGCCGGAGGATCTGCCGGGGCTGGAGGAGAAAGCCAACGAGGCCATCTGGCGGAACACACAGGTACTTTCCTATTACCCCACGCCGGAGGAGCTGGATGCTTTGGAGTACCGGAGCAAAAAGGCTCTTTCCGGGCAGGTACGTATTCTGGAAGTGCCCGGCTATGACCGCTGTGCCTGCTGCGGTACCCATGTGGCTTATGCCGGCGCGGTGGGTCAGGTGAAGATCCTTTCCGCCCAGAATTACAAAGGCGGCACCAGACTGGAGATTGTCAGCGGAATGCGGGCTTTGGCCGATTATCAGCTGAAGAACCGGAATGCGGCCCAGATTTCCGAGCTGCTTTCCGTACCGCCCAACGGCATCGCCAAGGCCGTTGCCAGTTTGAAGGAGGAACGGGACGCCCTGCGCCAGACTCTCCACAAAATGAAATGGGGGATGCTGCACCGCATGGCGGAGGATATCGGCATGGACGAAAAACAGGCCTTTTTCCTGCGGGATATGGAGGCCAAGGATCTGGTGCATTTCGCCGATATTGTGCTGGAAAAAACAGGCGGCACAGCGGCGGTATTTTCCAACGCGGGCACAGGCTATGCCTTTGTGCTCATGAGCCGGAAGGAGGATATGCGTCAGCTGGCGGCGGAACTGCGGGAGGCTGTCGGCGGAAAGGGCGGCGGCAAGCCGGAATCCGTACAGGGCAGAACAGAGGCAAAACCGGCCCAGTGGAAAAAGTTTCTGGAAGAAAAGGGATTTTCTTTCCGGGAAGCGGAATAAGAACAGAAAAACGGCAGGCGCCGGAGGAAATTTTCCTCCGGGGCTTGCTTTTTTTTGCGGGCGGGATACAATTTTATCATAGAATAAGAAAAACGTAAGAAATACCATAAAGATTTGTAAAATAGATTTGGTAAATATTAGATGAAGGAGTGTTGGAGCATGAGCCATGCTGATTTTGCGAAAAACAGAAGAAAACTGGAAAAACGGATGGAGGAAGGCACGGCGGCGGTGCTGTTTGCCGGAAAAGCCCCCTGCAAACGGGGAGATGAGTATTATCCCTTTTCTCCGGACCGGAATTTTTATTATGTGACGGGCGTAGAGCGGGAGAACTGTGTGTTCCTCATGACGAAAATCGGCGGGGATGTGCAGGAAACGCTCTTTATTCCCAGAGACAACGGCCCTCTGGCAAAATGGGTCGGCGCCAATATGACGGCGGAAGAGGCTACGGAAATCAGCGGCATTTCCGATATCCGCTGGATCGATGAGTTCCGGGAGGAACTGGCACAGCTGCTGTTCCGCAATCCCATCCATACCATGCTGCTGGATCTGGAGCACCGGGAATGGGACGATGTGCCTACACCGGCGCTGCTCTTTGCTGAGGAGATCAGAAAAAGATATCCGGCCATGGAGATTTTGGACGCGTATCCTGTGTTTGGGGATCTGCGTCTTTTGAAAGAGGACTGGGAGCTGGAGCGGATGCGCAAGGCCATGGACATCACCCGTCTGGGGCTGGAAAGCATGATGCGCCACGCCAAGCCCGATACCATGGAGTATGAAATGGAGGCATGGTTCGATCTGGTGCTGAAGCAAAACGGCGTCCGGGACAAGGCCTTTGAGACTATCGCGGCGGCGGGAGAACGGGGGACCATCCTCCACTATTCCCAGAACAACGGACTGGCCAAAAACGGCGATCTGCTGCTGGTGGACTGCGGCGCCCAGGTGGACTGGTACAACGGGGATATTACCCGTACCTTCCCTGTCAACGGGAAATTTACCGACAGACAGAAGAAGATCTATGAAATCGTGCTGGCGGGTCAGCAGAAAGTGATTGACGCCATCCGCCCGGGCCTGCCCTTTGCCAGACTCAACGAGATTTTGAAGGAGCATTATCTGGAGGAACTGAAAAAAATCGGTCTGGCGGAAACCATGGCGGACGTGGCGAAATATTACTACCATGGCGTCAGCCATTATCTGGGGGCAGAGACCCACGACATCGGCAGATATACGGAGCGGATGCTCCAGCCGGGCATGGTGCTGACGGTAGAACCGGGACTGTATATTGAGGAATGGGCCATCGGCATCCGCATTGAGGATGATGTGCTGGTAACAGAGGACGGATGTGAGGTCATGACCTCCGCCATGATAAAGACCGTAGAGGAAATCGAAGCCTTCATGGCGCGGGAGGACTGAGATGGGACTGGCGGAAACGGACCTGTACGAGCCCATACGCCGGTTTCTGGAAGAAGAAGGATATGAGGTACAGGCGGAGGTAAAGGACTGCGATATTGCCGCCAGAAAGGACGGCAGGCTGGTGGTGGTGGAGCTGAAACGGAGTTTTCAGCTAAAGCTGGTCTATCAGGCCATGGAGCGCCAGCGACTGACGGAGTATGTCTATGTGGCCATTCCACGGCCGAAAAAGGGCCAGCGGGAAAAAAGCTGGAAGGATATGTTGCGGCTATTGAAGCGGCTGGAGGTAGGCCTGCTGACGGTGGCGCTGGACAGCCCTCTCCAAAGCGTGGAGGTTGTGCTGGAGCCTTCCGATAGTATGGTCTGGAAGAAGAAAAAGAAGGAAGCGGCGGTACTGCGGGAGATGGACGGCAGAAATGTCAGCGCCAATACCGGCGGTGCCACCAGAAAAAAGATTGTGACGGCCTACCGGGAGCGGACTCTGGAGCTTTGCTGTATTCTGGAGGGCCGGACGGAGGTCACCTATGACCAGCTGCGGCAGCTGGGGCTGGAGGAAGGTCAGCTGGCAATTCTGCGGAGCAATTTCTACCGCTGGTTCCGGCGGATCTCCCGCGGGGTTTACGCTCTGTCGGAGGAAGGCGAGGCGGCGCTGGCGGAACCGGCCTATGGGCAGGTGGTGGCCTATTACAGGGAAAAGCATCAACATAAGGAGGAAGTATGAGTATTATAAATGTGCTGCTGAATGTGCTCTGGATTATTTTCGGCGGCTTGCTGGCGGCCTTAGGCTGGCTTTTGGCGGGTGTGCTGTGCTGTATCACCATCATTGGTATCCCCATTGGACTGCAATGCTTTAAATTTGCCAGATTGGTTTTGACGCCCTTTGGAAAACGGGTATATTTTGGGAATATGTCTTCCGGGTCTGTGGCGCTGAATGTGATCTGGATTATATTGGGCGGTTTGGGCCTTTGCATCGGTTCCATTGCCATGGGCGTAGGCTGCTGTCTGACGATCATTGGGATTCCTTTTGGCTTGCAGCATTTTAAATTCGCGGGGCTGGCCCTGATGCCCTTTGGTGCAGAGATCAGAGAGGCGGAATAAACGGTATGGGGGAAAAGAGAAAAAGATTTTGGAGAAGACTGGGCTGGGCGGCGCTGTTTGTGCTGGCGGCGGGGTTTGCCCTGCTGATGAGCCTGAACCAGTATGTAAAAAACAAGGCGGAGGAGAAGATTCTGTCGGCGGAGGAAGCCGCCGCGCTGGATGCGGACTGTATTCTGGTGCTGGGCTGTGGCGTCCGGGAGGACGGAACCCCCAGTCATATGCTGGAGGACCGACTGCTGCAGGGCATCGCCCTATATCAGGCAGGCGCCGCCGGAAAACTGCTTATGAGCGGAGATCATGGCAGTGTGGACTATGATGAGGTGAATCTTATGAAGGCCTTCGCCATAGAGCGAGGCGTGCCCTCGGAGGATATTTTTATGGATCATGCTGGGTTTTCCACCTACGAAAGTATGGTGCGGGCAAAAGAGATATTTCAGGTAAAACGGGTCATTGTCGTTTCCCAGAAATATCATTTGTACCGAGCGCTGTATTTGGCGGAGTGCATGGGGATGGAGGCCTGCGGTGTTGCCTCGGACCCGCGGAGCTATCGAGCGCAGGCCTACCGTGAGATCAGAGAGATCGCGGCGCGGGCGAAGGATATGGTTTGGAGTATTCTCCAGCCGGACCCTGCTTATTTGGGTGAACCCATCCCGATTTCGGGGAACGGGGATGTTACCAACGATAAGGCATAAAAAACAGGCGTGTGCCCAAGAGGGCATACGCCTGTTTTAACGAGGAGACAAGTCTCCGTCCCGGTCAGGCCGGGGATTCTTCTGTTTCTTTGCTTCTGCACGCGGAACAGGTGCCATAGAAGATCAGCTGTTCACAGGTGACATCAAAATCCAGTTGATCCGCGTATTTCTCGTGCAGGTTGGTCAGGGCGTCACAGTATAAATCCGCGACAGCGCCGCAGCAGGTGCAGACTGTATGAGGGTGGCATTTGACGGTTGCGTCATAGCGAGAGCTTGCCTCTCCCACATTTAGTTCCTGTACCAGACCAAGGTGCTTGAAATAATCCAGTGTTTTATATACTGTGGCAAGACTCATAGTAGGGTTTGTGACCTCCAGTGTGCGGTAAATGGTTTCCGCATTGGGATGCTCATGTGTGTGCAGCAGCATATTGTACACCGCGATTCTTTGGGGTGTTACCTTCAAGCCTTTTTCTCGCAGAAGCTGTGCTGTTTCTTTCATAGGTAACCCTCCTAACTAATAATTATTGTTATTTAATAATAATACATTTTATTATTTCCGTCAAGTACCAATTCCGCTAAGATTGAATTCTGTGGAAGATTATGCTAGAATGAAGGTCAAACGCACGAAAGAAAGAAGGCGAAAGCATTGCATATTGTATTATTGGAGCCGGAAATCCCCCAGAACGCGGGCAATATTGCCAGAACCTGCGCTGTGACCAATTCGGTGCTGCATTTGATTCAGCCGCTGGGCTTTTCCGTGGAGGACAAGTATCTGAAACGGGCGGGGCTGGACTATTGGAAGATGCTGGATATCCGGTATTATGAAAATTTTCAGGATTTTCTGGAGAAGAACCCCGGGGCGAAGATCTGGATGGCCACCACAAAGGCGCAGCACGTTTATACAGAGGCGGCCTTTGGGGAGAACGACTATATTATGTTTGGACGGGAAAGCGCCGGGATTCCGGAAGAGATCCTGTTGCGGTATCCGGAAACGGCCATCCGCATCCCTATGCTGGAGGCGGCCCGCAGTTTGAATTTGTCCAATTCTGTGGCGATCATTATTTATGAGGCACTGCGGCAGCAGGGCTTTCCCGGTATGCTTCAGGAAGGCGCGCTCCACCGTCATAGCTGGGCAGAGGCGAAGAAATAACGGCGCCGCCAGAAAACGTGGAGGCCCATGAAGAGCGCCACCGTTGTTTTCTCCGGAAAATTGGAAAAAGCGGGGCTGTTTTTACAAAAAATAATAAAAATAATCCGGCTGGAATCGTTACGAGGGTTCCGGCCGGATTTGTTTTTGGGGAAAGAACGGCGAAAGACTGCCGCTATTAAAAAAAAGACCGGAGAAAAATCTCCGGTCCTTTTTCGTGTAGGCAATGATATTCAGTTCTAAAGAACTTCCAAATCTTATTTGTGGCCTGCAGCTTTGTATGCTTCGATACCTTTGCCCAGCAGTTCGATACCTCTAGCCATATCGTTAGCGTTCAGGATATAAGCGATACGCAGTTCGTTCTTGCCCAGGCCGGGTGTAGCATAGAAGCCTTCAGCAGGTGCATACATAACTGTTTCGTTGTTTTCTCTGAATTCGTTCAGCAGGAACAGCAGCAGGTCTTCTGTGTTTTCAACGGGCAGTTTGCATGTGATGTAGAAAGCACCGCCGGGTTTTTCGCAAACAACGCCGGGGATCTTCTTCAGAGCTTCGTAGGAAACGTCTCTTCTGTGTTCATATTCAGCTCTTACGCTGTTGAAGAAGTCAGCAGGCAGTTTGTACATTGCTGTAGCGCCAACCATGTCCAGTGTAGGAACGCACAGACGGCCCATAGCGATCTTGAATACTTCTGCCATGAATTCTTTGTTTTTGCAAACCATGCAGCCAATACGAGCGCCGCAAGCGGAGAATCTCTTGGAAACGGAGTCGATGATGATAACTCTGTCTTCGATGTCAGCCAGCTGACCGAAGGATGTCATTTCTCTGCCGTCGTAAGCGAATTCTCTGTAAACTTCGTCAGCCAGAATCCACAGGTCGTGGTCTTTTGCGAAGTCAGCGATAACTCTCATGTCTTCTCTGGACAGGATGCAGCCGGTAGGGTTGCCGGGGTTAACGATAGAGATCATTTTTGTCTTATCTGTTACAACTGCTTCCAGTCTTTCTCTGATGGCATATTTGTAACCTTCTTCAGCGTATGTAGTAACGGGTTTTACAACACCGTCAGCAGCCTGAATGAATGTCAGGTAGTTTGTGTAGTAAGGTTCTGCAACGATTACTTCATCACCGGGGTTGATGATGGACAGGAATGTCAGTGTCAGCGCTTCGGAACCACCAGCTGTGATCAGAACGTCGTTTCTTTCCAGATTCATGTCGAATCTCTTGAAGTAATCAACGATAGCGTCCTGCAGTTCAGGCAGACCCCAGGAACCAGCGTAAGCCAGAACTTTCTGGTCGAAGCCTTTTACTGCTTCCCAGAATACGGAAGGTGTTTCGATATCGGGCTGACCGATATTCAGGTGATAGATCTTAACGCCAGCTGCTTCAGCTGCATCAGCCATGGGGTTGAATTTTCTAATAGGGGAGTTCTGCATTGCCTGCACTCTGTCAGATATTCTCATTTCGTTCACTTCTCCTTTTTTTGATTTTAATAAATGATTTAAGTAAAAAAATCACTGACCTGTTGCCGGGGAAAAGCGGGCCATTTTTTCCGTTGTTTCCCAGGGAATTCCTGGTGGAAAACCGCATAAAAACCGCGGAAGAAAGGGAAAAACCACACTTCCCATTGCACTATTAGTATACCACTTTTGGCAGGAAAAGCAAGTGGCGCTGTGAAAAATTCCACAAACTGAAGTATTTTTGTATAGTTTTTCGTACAGTTTTAGATACAGTGAAGAAAGAAAAAAGATTTTTATTGAGAATAACTGATAAAAACATAAAAATGCGTTTTTATAACTGGAAAAATTGTTCATCGGTAAAATGTTTTTTTGTTGGCAATTCTTCAAAATATATAAAAAAAGTTGTATATAAAGTCAAACGAAAAAAACAGACAGAAGTTCTTTCCTTTGCGGGGAACCTCTGTCTGTTTTTTTAAGATTCAGGATCTGTATGTTCTTCCTGGGGATTTTGCGCGCCGGGCGCGGGAACTCTGGCACAGCGGATCTGCGCCTTGAACAGATCTCCGTCAATAGAGATGGAGAATTTCCCTTTTTGCAGGTCCACCAGAGAACGGGCGATATTCAGCCCCAGGCCGCTGCCTTCGGTGGAACGGGAACTGTCTCCACGGACAAAACGCTCCATCAGCTCGTCCGGGTCAATATTCAGCTGGTCACGAGAGACGTTTTTTACGGCGATCAGTACCGTGTCGCCGCTGCCCTTAATGGACAGATAGACTCTGGTGCCGGGCTGGGAATATTTGCAGGCGTTGCTCAGCAGATTGCTGAGTACCCGCCACATGAGATTGCCGTCTACCAGGGCGTAAATGGTCTCGTTTTCCGGGGAGGTAATCACTGCCTCCAGCTGGGCTTTTTCCAGCTTTTCCTCGTATTCCGCCACAGCCTGCATGACCAGCTCGGAAATATCCGTGGGCATGAGCGCGCAGTGGATATTTCCGGTGGAGGCTTTGGAGGCTTCCACCAGATCGTCGGTCAGTTTTTTCAGACGGTGAGACTGCCGGTCCAGAACGTTGATATACTCCGCCGCCTGCCCTGTGAGCCCCTCTTTTTTCAAAAGGTCTACATAGTTGATGATAGAGGTCAGAGGCGTTTTGATATCATGGGATACATTGGTAATCAGCTCGGTCCGCAGATGCTCACTTTTCATTTTCTGATTCAGGGCGATGGCGATGCCCTTGGAGATATTGTTCAGATTTTCTCCGTGCTCCCGGAAGGTAGGGAGCATCCGCCGGGTATTGACTTTGTATTCCAGATTTCCCTGGGAAAGCTGTTTTCCGGCGCGGCTGAGCTTTTGCCATTGCGCGGCTACGGCGCAGAATACGATCAAAAGGATAATATTTAAGGTCATTACTGTGCCCCCTTCTTTGCTGTAAATCACGTAAATGGAGGAGAGAATCAGCCAGCCCACCGCGATCTTCCAGGTAGAGGGCAGGGCCCGGATGCCGTCACGGACGATGGACATGCACCACTTGACGCCGCGCAGAAGAAAGAGAAAGATATGGTACAGAATCGCGTTTCGCCACCAGCCGCCTTTCTTCAGGCGGGTGGAAATAGTCATCAAAGCTGCCAGGAACAGACTTTCATAAAGAAAGAACAGCAATACGGTCATCATCAGATAGCCGATATCCGGATTGCCATAGTACAGGCCGCCGTAAGAAATACTGCTGACAAACATGACCAGGCCCAGGAGCAGCAGAAGATAGACGTCCAGAGGAATCCGGTCCTGTACATTCAGATAGATTTCATCACTGCTGTCTCTGTGGCCCGCGCCGCAGACCAGAAAGATCAGGGAAAGCAGGAACAGCAGGATACAGCCGATGGCGATGAAGAACAGCCCATAGCCCAGATCCATGGTAATACTGAAAAGACGATAGCTGAGCCAGTAGTTGTCTGCCGCCGTTAAGGGAGAGGCCACCGAGGCCTCTACCTGGAACTGCTGGGGCGTGTCGAACACAGTATAGGTGCCGTCCGCGTTTCGGATTTCCGAATAATACAGATTGTAGGTGGCCGTCATGCCAACGTCTCCTGCCGGTTCCGTTTTTGCTACCAGTCCGCCGTTGGGCGCGTACAGCCGAAAACTGAAATTGGTATGGTCCGGAGAAAAATAGCGTTCGATATCGGCGGAAGAAGTTCCGTCCACATACCAGCGGACAACGGTATCCGCATAGGAATACGTGGTATTTTCGCACCAGGGTGTCTCATAGTAAGAATCCGGTACGTCGCTGAAGATGCCGCTTTCCCCGGCAAACAGGATGCCCACGATACTGCAGAAAACGCCGAAGCCGGAGATCAGCACCAGAAAAATGCAGAGGACCTTTAACCCTAACCGATGGGTCAGTTTTGTCATTCCTTTGCCTCCTTCTCGATCTTATAGCCCAGTCCCCAGACCACTTTCAGATACCGGGGCTCGGAAGGATTGATCTCGATCTTTTCCCGCAGGTGGCGAATATGTACGGCCACCACACTGCCGGAGCCATAGGCGTCCTCGTTCCAGATCTGTTCATAGATCTGGGCGGAGGAGAAAACCCGCCCGGGATTTTCCATGAGCAGCTTTAAGATATTATATTCGCTGGGAGTCAGGGACACCGGCTCGCCGTCTACGGTAACGGTTTTGGATTCATCATCCAGGTCAATGCCGCCGATGACCAGATGGGAAGCCTTTTTGGCCATGCCGCCCAGGGAAGTATAGCGACGCAGATGGGATTTGACTCTGGCCAGGACCTCAATGGGGTTAAAGGGCTTTGTAATGTAGTCGTCGGCGCCGATATTCAGCCCCAGGATCTTGTCGCTGTCCTCGCTTTTGGCTGTCAGCATGATAATGGGGATATTATACTGTTCCCGCAGGCGGGCCGTAGCGGATATACCGTCCATCTGCGGCATCATCACGTCCATAAGGATCAGATGGATGTCGTTGTTGGCCACTACGTCCAGAGCCTCCTTGCCGGTGGACGCCGTAAAGATTTTGTAGTTTTCTGTGGAAAGATAAATGGATAAAGCGGACACGATGTCCTTTTCATCATCGCAGATCAGAATATTGTACATAGAAATCACACCTCCTAATTTCTGCTTTTATTGTATCAGCATTTCCTTTAGAAAACAGCGGCAATTTTTTAAGATTGGTTTAAGATTGCCGGGTTTCGTTTTTTTTAAGAATTCTGCCATATTCTTCTTAAAAAAAGAGGTCTAATCTGAAGGCGGCGGAAAGTGTGAAAGATCAAAAGGGAGGAAATGAGATGATGTTATTGATGGCAGTGATTTTTGGAGTTCTTTTAAAAATTGTCAGCCTGTATTTTTTCAGTGTTTCCACATTTCTATGGAAGAAACCGGCGCAGATCCCCCGGAAAGCGCCGCGGACCCGATTTGCCGTAGTGACGGCGGCCAGAAATGAGGAGGCTGTCATTGGCGGTTTTGTGGAAAGCATAAAGAAGCAGGACTATCCGGACGAGCTGTTTGATGTTTACGTGGTGCCCAATCAGTGCAGCGATGGGACAGAGGAACGAGCCAGAGAAGCCGGCGCGAGAATCATTTCCTGTTCCGGCGCGGTAAGCTGCAAGGGAGACGTCCTGCACGAGGCCTTCCGGCAGCTGCTGGAGCAAAATTATGACGCCGTCTGTGTATTTGACGCGGACAATGCGGCAGACTCTCATTTCCTTTCCCGGATGAATGACGCTTTTCTGGCGGGGGCCAGGGTGGCAAAGGGCAGGCAGGAAGCCAAAAACCCGGAGGATTCCTGGGTGGCGGCCTGCTATGGGTTGTATTTTGATTTTTTCCGTTACTTTTTCAACCGGCCCAGAGCCGCCTGCGGCCTGTCCGCGAAACTGGTAGGCACAGGATTTGCCGTTCATCGTGAAGTCATAGAACGAATGGGCGGCTGGAATACAGAAACCATCGCCGAGGACGCGGAATTTTCCGCTCAGTGCGCCGCCTTGGGGGAACGGATCTGGTGGGTGGAGGAGGCAGTCACCTATGACGAGCAGCCTACGTCCTTCCGGGTTTCCCTGATCCAGCGGAAACGCTGGTGCAGCGGCGTGATGCAGGTAGCCAAAAAACAGATGAGAATGCTGATCCGTTCCTGGAGAGAGAATAACCGGGCCCTTGTTCTGGATTTCATTATGTTTCTGACAGCGCCTTTTGCGCAGGCCTTTTCCCTGGTGCCGCTGGCCCTGACAATTCTGGCGGCGGTGGGCGGCGATGGGACGGCTGTGGATGCCCTGACATTGCTGCCCCTGTATCTGGCCCTGTCTTACGGCGCTGTGACGGCGCTGGCATGGGGGATGCAGAAGGCTAAGGGAGTGCCTGTTTCCCCGGGAATGTGGAAAGGCATTTTTACCTTTGGCATTTTCATGGCGGCGTGGATTCCTCTGCAAATGTACAGCCTTTGCCGGGAAACGAAAAAATGGGAAGAGATTCGTCACGTGGGCGGGAGTCTGCCCCACAGAGCAGTCTGAACACAGGCGTAGGGGGAACGATTCCCGAAAAAAGCAAAAAGAGCGGCCTTCTTCCCGGAACATGGGAATACCGTGACAATAAAAAACCGCTGGCATCCTTTTTCGCTGTAAGGATGCCAGCGGTTTTGTTTTCTGATGAAGGAGTTCTGGGGCAGATACTCCGTTTTGTCTGTGTTACTGAAAATCTCTGGGGTTCTGGTAAACGCCGTTGAGCTGGATCTCGTAATGGCAGTGGATACCGGTGGACATGCCGGTGGAACCGGTCATGGCGATGGTATCGCCTCTTTTTACCTGATCGCCAACAGATACCAGATTTTCGGAATTGTGAGCATACATGGTTGTAAAGCCGTTGCCGTGGTCGATCTTGACATAATAGCCGAAGTCTTCATGGAACGCAGCTTCTACCACGGTGCCGGAGGCGGTTGCGGTAATGGGCAGGATCTGACTTCTGGTGGAGAGGTCGATGCCCTTGTGGACTCTGCCGTCACTGATGGAAGAATCACCGCCGGGATTGAATTCTGTGGAAACAATGCCGTTCTCCACGGGGAAGCCCATGGGGATGTTGCTTTCTTTCGCCAGAGCCACGGTTACGCCGTCAGCCACATTCTGGAAGGAAACGCCCGCTTCATCCAGCAGAACATCCATTTTTTCCAGCTGGGAGGAAAGGGCTTCTGTTTTGTTGTAGGCCGTTGTCACAATGGTGGTAAAATCCTTTTGTGTGGTCTGGGAATCATTGAGGATGGACAGATAAGCTTCCGCGGATGCTGTATCGGCGCCGCTCATGCCGTTGATCTGTTCCGCCAGATTTTCCTTGGTGGTTTCCAGCTCTGTCAGCTTGTCCTCAAGCTGTGTGGTTTTCTGCTGGATTTCCTCCAGATTCTGCGTATATTCCTTGTTTTCGCTTTCCAGCACTTCTGTTTTCTGGGCCAGCTTGCGGTTGGCGTTTTCCGCCGCCTGAAGCTGTTCCTCAGAAGCCTGAAGCTGGTGCTTCGCCTGCTGGTAGGACGCTGTGGCAACAATGCCGCCGCCCAGTACGCAGACAATGGCCGCGCCCAGAAGCGCCGCGTGGTATTTTTTCAGACCGATGGTCTTTGTTTCGCCTTTATGAGACAGGTGCAGAGTCAGGAAATGTCTGTGCTTTTCCTTCTGCGCCTCCATATCTTTGGAGAGGTTTTGATTCTCTTCCATGAGGTCACCTTCTTTTATGAATTGTCGAGGCTATTATACAGGAAAAAAATTCAAATGTAAATAACAATTTTCATAATTTTTTCAAAATTGTTAATAATTCGTTCATAAATTTGCGACAGAACAGTAACAGATATTGGAAAAATGAGAACTTCCTTGGAAAAATCCCCGTTTCTTGTATCCGCTCCCCATTTATGGTATAATTCTATATTAGCTTTGGGAGGTGAGACTTCATGGAAAAAAATCTGCATACCCTGCTGCAAAAGGGAAAATATGGTCTGGCGCTGTGGAAAGCCGCCCGCCGGCTGATTTTTCTGTGGAGAGTCCGTCCCTGGCGAAGGAAAAAAAGAACGAAGGGGCGGCACAGCAACCGGCTTTTTCTGGCGGCAGGAGCGGCAAAAGGCAAGGCGGGTTCGGCCGGAAAAGAAATAAAATGGATGGGGCGGCTGCTGATGACAGTCAGAAAACAATATTTTTAAGGAGGAAACAGCAGTGGATGAGGAAAAGAAGGAACTGACGGCGGCAGAGAAAGAAGCCGCGGCAGTGGAGGAAGCGGCTGGAGCGGAAGAAGCAACAGCGGCGGAAGCTGTAACAGAAGAAGAAACAACAATGGAGGAGGCGGAAGCCGCAGCAGAGGAAACAGCAGCGGCGGAAGCAGAACCCGTGACAGAGGAAGCGGCGAAGGCGGAACAGGAGCCTTCCCAGAACGTACCGGCGGAAGAGACGGCGGTGCAGGCACCGGCTTCCAAGGGCGGCGCCAATATTTTGGGTATTCTGATCGGGCTGGTGTTCTTTGTGGCGGTGCTGGCGGCCTGTTGGAAAGTGGCGGGAGACGCCGGACGGATTTTTGATACCGGGGTGGTTTTTGCCAAGGACAATAATCTATATGTTTACGATCTGGAAAACGAGCCTTATCTGGCAGCGGAAGGTATCAGTGACGGCGGCCAGTATAACTACTATTTCACGGCCTGGGGCGCTGCGTTTTCTGAGGACGGCAGTGTGCTGTATTATCCTAACGCCATTGGCGAGAACGGCCGTTTTGATCTGTATTATCGGCAGACATCGGGCAGCGAGGGCACGCTGATTTCTTCTGACGTAATGGATTATCAGATCAGCGCGGACGGCGCCAAGGCGATATACATGAAAGCGGCGGAAGGCGAAAGCCAGCTGTGTTATTTTGACGGCACCGCCGAAACCGTTGTGGAAACCGGCGTGACTATGGATACGGACTCCTATGCCATCAGCAAGGATGGTTCTTACATCGTATATCTGAAGCAGGGAGAAAGCGGCGTTGACCTTTATGTGAAGGGGACGGCGGAAGGCGCCGAGGCCCAGCTTCTGACAGGCAGCGCGGCGATCTTCTCCATGGCGGCGGAGACCAATACGCTGTACTACGTAGCGGCGCAGGGCGATACTTACAGCGCCTATGCGTATACGAACGGGGAAGAGCCCCAGTGCATTATGGAAAATGTAACTTATATGGAAGTTATGGGCAACGGCAAGGATGTGCTGCTCATGGCCCAGGATCAGGAAAAGGTGATCCCTTATACTGATTTTATTGAGGACGATATGGCGGTGGAGGACGCCGCTTTGACAGATACAGAGGGCGAGGCCTATGAAGCGAAGGCGGCAAGGGACGAAATCCGTCAGGCCATGGAAAACGGCGAAGGCATCGCGCCCATTATGCAGGACTGCTATATTTATACCAACGGCCAGATCACGCTGGCGGCGGAAGGCGTTTTGTCCGCGGTATCCGTGGCAAATGACCACCCCTACGCGGCATGCTTTACCATGGAAAGCAATACCAAGGTGAATCTTTCCGAAATCTCTTCTCTGGATGAGGCGGAATTCGCTTATTATATGAGTCTGATCTACGGGGAACAGAAGGTAATCCTGGTCAATGCCGGCGGCACAGTATCCACATTGGAGGGCACCGCCATTGATCCTTCCGATATGCTGCTTTCCGGTGACGGCACAGCAGCGGCGTATTATGAAACAGATATGAATACCGGGGAAGTCAGCCTGAAGGCAGGCAAGCTCACCGGCAGCTTTGATACCGTTGTGGAACAGGCGGAAAACGCAGGATTCCTGGGCAAGACCTCGAAACTGGGATATTATAAAGATTATGAAAACGGCGTCGGCACCGTGGGCGTTGTAGGCTGGGATATGGAAGAAAAATCCGGTGTCAGCGGGGTACACTTCTCCGAGGACAGCGAGGCCATCTACTGTATCGGCGATATCAACGGCACCACCGGCAACGGCAGTTTGTATCTGCTGGAAAGCGACGGCGAAACCGTGCTGGATACGGAGGTATTCAGCTTCCAGTACAAGGGCAACGGAAATCTGGTTTATTTCAAGAATTATGACCTGACCACCGGTCTGGGGGATCTGTATTACTACAACGGCAAGGAATCCATCCAGCTGGCGGAGGGTGTGACCGCGATCTTTATGTAAAAAAGAAAAGGAGGGGTGTCATGGAGCAGATATGGGAGAGCCTTTCTCCCCGGGAAACGGAGGAGATGGGAAGAAAGCTGGCGGAAAAGGCGTTTCCGGGGCAGATCTTCTGTCTGGAAGGGGACCTGGGCACCGGAAAGACCGTATTTACCAAAGGCTTTGGGGCAGGACTTGGCATCAAGGAGCATATCACCAGCCCCACCTTTAACATTGTCAATGAATACCATGACGGCAGACTGCCGTTTTATCACTTCGATGTCTACCGGATCTCCTGCGAGGAGGAAATGGATGACATCGGCTATGAGGAATACTTTTTCGGCGAGGGCGTGTGTCTGGTGGAATGGGCTTCTCTGGTAGAGGGGCTGATTCCGCCGGAGGCAGTCTGGATTACACTGGAAAAAGATCTGGAAAAAGGCGAGGATTACCGCAGAATCACACTGCGGCAGGAGGTGGCGAAATGAAAATACTGGCCATAGAAACATCAGGGCAGACCGCCAGCGCCGCCATCATTGAGGACGGCAAGCTGCTGGCGGAGGAAACGCTGAATGATAAACTGACCCACAGCCAGACCATCATGCCTATGGTGGCTTCGGTCTGTGAGCGGACCCATACGGAGAAGAAAGAAATAGACTATATCGCCTGCGCGGCGGGGCCCGGCTCCTTTACGGGACTGCGCATCGGCGCGGCTACAGCCAAGGGTCTCTGTCTGGGGCTGGGCAAACAGCTGCTGGCCGTTCCCACATTAGACGCCCTGGCATATAATGTATTTATGACAGACGCCATCGTCTGCCCTATCATGGACGCCAGAAGACAGCAGGTTTATACCTGCCTGTATGAATGGGAAAACGGCCGTCTGAAAAAGCTGACGGATTATATGGCCGAAAGCATTGAAACGGTCATTTCCATAGCGGAGAGCTTTGAGCGGGACGTGATCTTTCTGGGGGACGGGGTGCCTGTTCACAGACAGAAGCTGGAATCCCATGAAAACTTTTATTTCGCTCCGGCCCACTGCGCTTTGCAGCGGGCGGCGTCTGTAGCGGCGCTGGGCCGGGAAATGGCCCTGGAAGGCAAAGCCATTGACGGCAGTGCCTTTGAGCTGATCTATCTGCGCAAATCCCAGGCGGAACGGGAGCGGGAGGAAAAGCTCCGTCAGAAGGGAGCGTCGGCGGATGTTTGAGATCGTACCCATGGAGGAACGCCACATCGACCAGGTAGTCTTTGTGGAGGAATCCGTGTTTTCCATTCCCTGGACAAAGGCCGATTTTGAACGGGAGGTCCGGGAAAACAATCTGGCCGTTTATTTTGTGGCGGAAGCGGAGGGACGTGTCATCGGCTATGCGGGCATGTGGCACGTCATTACGGAAGGGCATATTACCAATGTGGCCGTTCTGGAGGAATACCGCGGACAGGGCGTCGGGGACGCGCTGATGTACCGCCTGGAGGAATACGCCATGGAAAAGGAAATGGTGGGCATTACCTTAGAGGTACGCATGAGCAACGCGCCTGCCCAGCATTTGTATCATAAACACGGCTACCGCGCCGAGGGCCTTCGGAAGAATTACTACCCCGATACCCATGAGGACGCGGTGATTATGTGGAAATATCTTCCTTTTGGGGAGGAAGAAGAAGTTTGAACCCAGCTGCCGAAGAAACCTTTCTTCGGCATTTTTTTCAAAGGAGGGAAAGAGCATGGAGCAGATCAGGGAGCTTTCCTATGGGGAGCTGAAAAACGGATGCTTTCCGGAGGAGTTTTCTTTCAAAACCACGGCGGAACTGACGCCGCTGGATGGCATCATTGGCCAGGACAGAGCGGTGAAGGCCTTTGATTTCGGCCTGAAGGTAAAGATCAAAGGATATAATATCTATATGGCGGGGCCTGCCGGTACCGGCAAGACGACTCTGGCAAAAAGCAGCGCCCACAGACAGGCGGCGGGAGAACCGGTGCCAAAGGACTGGTGCTATGTTTATAATTTCCAGAATCCCAGAAGCCCGCTGGCCCTGTATTTTGAGGCAGGAATGGGACGGCAGTTCCGGGACGATATGGCGGAGCTGGTGCAGTTATTGAAGGTAGAACTGCAAAAGGCTTTTCGCACCGACGATTATGAGAAGCAGAAAAATGAGCTGCTGCGCTCCTTTGAGGAAAAGCGGGACGCTTTGATGGAGGAAATGAGCAAGGCGGCGCAGGAGCATGATTTTCAGGTGAAAACGGCCAATTCCGGCATCTACTTCATGCCTGTGGTGGAAGGCAAGACCATTGGCGAGGAGGAGTATGACGAGCTGCCGGAGGAGGTAAAAAACACCATCGAGAAAAATTCTCAGATTGTGCAGGAAAAGGCCGGGGCCATTATGCGGGACATCCGGGAGCTGGAAAAGGAATCCAAGCGGTGTGTGGACAATCTGGACTATAAAGTAGGGATGTTCGCCATCGGTGACCATGTCAGCGCCGTACAGGAGAAATATAAGGAATATGATAAGGTTATTGCCTATCTGAACGCGGTACGGGAGGATGTGCTGGAAAATATCGACCAGTTTTTTGATGATGAGGAAGACAGCGAGGAAGGTCTGGCTTCTCTGCTGCCCATGCTTTCCAAAAAACAGCCGGAGGATGTGACCCTGAAATATAAGGTAAATCTGATTGTAGACCACAGCGATACCAAGGGCGCGCCGGTGGTAACGACCTTCAACCCCACATATTACAATCTGGTGGGGGAAGTGGAGTATGACAGTGAGTTCGGCAATTTGACCACGGACTTTATGAAGATCAAAAGCGGTCTGTTCCATAAAGCCAACGGCGGCTATCTCATCGTGCAGGCCCAGGATATTCTTTCCGCGCCCCAGGCGTGGGAGGCACTGCGCCGGGTCATCAAGACAAAGGAGATCAACATGGACGCTGTCCGGGAACAGCTGGGAGCTGTGGTGGCGCCGACACTGAAGCCGGAGCCCATCCCCGCCAATATCAAGGTCATTATGATCGGCAGCAGCTATTATTATGAACTGCTCAGCGAGTATGATGAGGAATTTGACAAGTTCTTCAAGATCAAGGCGGATTTTGACTATGAAATGCCCAGAGATTCGGAAAACATGCAGAAGCTGGCGGAATTTATCAAAGGCTTTGTGGAGCGGGAACAGGTGCCGGACTTTGATGTCAGCGCTGTCTGCGCTGTGGTGGAATACGCCTCCCGAAAGGCGGAACGGCAGAATAAGCTGACGACCCGCTTCAACCATCTGGCGGAGATTCTGGGCGAAGCGGCGGCCTGGGCGCAGATGGAGGATGCACAGGTAGTGACGGCGGCTCATATCCGCAAGACCATCTATGAAAAAGAACAGCGTCTGCGCCTCTACGAGGAAAAACTGGATGAGATGCTGGAGGAAAATGTCATCATGATTGATGTGACAGGCAGGGAAATCGGTCAGATCAACGGTCTGGCGGTGCTGGATCTGGGCAGCTATGCCTTCGGCAACCCCTCCCGGATCACGGCGACGACTTATATCGGCAAGTCCGGCATTGTCAATATCGAAAAAGAGGCCCGCATGAGTGGCCAGACCCATGATAAGGGCGTACAGATCATTACCGGGTATCTGGGGCAGACCTATGCCCAGAAATTCCCCCTTTCTCTTTCCTGCCGCGTCTGCTTCGAGCAGAATTACAACGGCATCGATGGGGACAGCGCTTCCAGTACAGAGCTGTACTGCATTTTGTCCTCCCTGGCGGAGCTGCCTATCCGACAGGATCTGGCAGTGACAGGCTCTGTCAACCAGAAGGGCGAGATCCAGGCCATCGGCGGCGTGACCTATAAAATCGAAGGCTTTTTCGACCTTTGCAAAAAACGGGGTCTGACAGGAAAACAGGGGGTTATCATCCCTGTCTCCAACATCCGGGATCTGGTACTGAAGGATGAGGTGGTGGAAGCGGTCAAGGACGGCATGTTCCATATTTACCCTATTTCTACCATTGACGAGGGTATCCGCCTGCTGATGGAGACAGAAGCGGGTGAAAAGGACGCCCAGGGCAACTTCCCGCCGGAAAGCGTACACGGCCGGGTATGGCAGAAATTAAAGGAATTCCATAAGCGCGCGGAAGGCGCGGAGGAATAAGACGCATCGAGGACGGAGGAGTTCTTTCCAATAAATGGGGAGAACTCCTTTTTTCTGTCAAAAATATTGGAATCTCCTATGAAAATTATTAAAATTCTATTGCAGTTGGAACTTTTCTCTTTTCAATTCGACAAAATTTGATATACTGATTTGTGTACAAAAAGTTTGCATAGGGGAGTTTCCCTTTTGATAGAAGGAGCAGAGGAAATGAGAAAAACCATAAAACGCGCCCTTTGGGTGACGGCTGCCCTGAGCCTGCTGCAGTCTGTGACGGCTTTCGGCGCCTACGTAGATATGAATTTGTTTTATAATGGGCAGAATCATGCCTATTATGCCAAGGAGATCACCATGGTGGTGGATGGGGAAAAATTTACAGACCCCAATATGCCGGCGGTCAGCATCGACGGCAGAACCATGCTGCCTATGCGGGGCATCTCCGAGAAACTGGGCTGTGAGGTCACGTGGAACGAGGCGGCCAGACAGGTATACGCCGTCAGCGATACCCATACGGTAGTATTCCAGATCGACAGCACCACGGGATATAAAAACGGACAGGCGTTTACTATGGATGTAGCGCCTATGATTATCAATGACAGAACCATGCTCCCTGTCAGAGCCTTGGCAGACGCGCTGGATCTGGAAGTGACCTGGGATGACCCCACACGTACCGTATATATCGGGGAGGTGCCCAGCGGAACGGGAAGCACAACGGAAAATCAGGGGGCAGCGACCACCAGCGCGAAGCTGACGGGTTTGTCTGTGCCCGCCTCTAAATCGGATACACAGAAATTTACCATTACCGCCAGCGCAGCCGTTTCCAAATATGAAGAGGTCTATGTGGGGGATAATAAAGTAGTGCTGGATTTCTACGGCACCACAAACGGATTGTCGGAAAATATTACCGCTACCAACAGCAGTGTGGTGACGGCGGTGCGGACGGCATACCATGCCGGGGCGACGGCTGGGGAAAGCTATACCCGGGTGGTATTCGATCTGACGGGGAAAAAAGATTATACGGTAACCCAAAGCAGTGACAAAACAAAGGTCTATGTGGAATTTTCCCAGACGGTAGTTACGGATATTGACACCAGCAGCACTTCTTCGGCGGATATTGTAAAAATCACCGGGGACGGCTCTCTGGGGGCGCAGGTGTCTACTCTCCAGAACCCTTATCGGATTGTCATTGATCTGCCGGGGGTAGCGGCGGACTTCGATGAGCAGATCTCTACCAGCGGCCTCTCCCGCATCTCCGAAATCAGAACGGGCTGGATGAACGGGACTACCTTCCGGGTAGTGCTGGAGGCGGATATGCTGACCAATCTGACATACAGCGAGACCAATGGTGTGCTGACAGTGAAGGTGGAGGACTCTACTCTGGATAATCTGGAATTTGACAGCACCAATGACGAACTGCGGCTGAAGGCGGTAGAAAGCATCAGTACCGGTAGCATCAGCCACAACGACCAGTATCTGAATGGGTATTATGAATTGACTCTGCCGGGAGATTATTCCGATGTTTACGGCTATGGCAAGCTGACCGTCAGCGATGACAAAATCGCCTCCATCGAAGTCTCCACCAGCGGCGGCAAGACAAAGATTCGTTTCAACCAGAATATCATCAGCTGCTATTCCGTCAAGGAAAGCGGCGGATATTATGTGATCTCTATTCAGAATCCGCAGGATGTCTATGACAAGGTGCTGCTTCTGGACGCGGGCCATGGCGGCAACGACCCGGGCACCAGCGGCAACGGCCTGACAGAAAAGACCATGAACCTGACCATGGCATTGAAGGTAGAGAAATATCTCAACGCCAACTCGGATATTAAGGTATATCTCACCAGAGACAGCGATACCCGTCCCGCTAATGAGGACCGGGCAAAAACAGCTAACCAGATCGCCGATCTGATGGTATCTATCCATATGAATGCCGGCGTGGCAACGGCCTCCGGTACGGAGACATTGTACGCGACCCACAGCAACGACAACGCTTCCATGCTGACCAGCCAGCAGGCGGCACAGATCATGCAGAACTATTTGACGGCGGCGCTGCAGCTGAATAACCGGGGCGTGAAACTGCGTTCCGATCTGCTGATTCTGAATTCCACAACAGTGCCGGCGATTTTGGTAGAGACCTGTTTCCTGTCCAATGCCGGTGACGCGCTGAAGATTTCCAACAGCGCGACCCAGGATGCTGCGGCGGCTGCCATGGGCAACGCCATCATTTACATGATGAATAATTATAATCTGCGCTGAGTCGCAGGGGGCAATATGGGGAGGATCTGAAAAGGGTCCTCCCTGCTTTTTGCAGAAAACATCTGTGCTTTTGAGAAGAAGCATGTTAGAATAGAACAAGAATTGAACAAAGAAGAAAAAAAGCGGAAAGGATGGAAACAGATGAAAAGAATCGACGGCAGATCCTTTGACAGCCTGCGTCCGATGCAGCTGGTGACGGGATATACGAAATACGCGGAGGGCTCTGTGCTCATTGTCTGCGGCGATACCAAGGTATTGTGCAACGCTTCGGTGGAGGAAAATGTACCGCCTTTCCTCAGAGAAAGCGGCACCGGCTGGGTAACTGCGGAATATTCCATGCTGCCAAGGGCTACGGCCACAAGAAATAAAAGGGATATCCAGAAGCTGAAGCTGAATACACGCTCCGCGGAGATTCAACGGCTCATTGGCAGGGCGCTGCGGGCGGCAGTGGATCTGGAGGCACTGGGCGAACGCAGTATTACCATCGACTGCGACGTGATTCAGGCCGATGGCGGCACCAGAACGGCGTCCATTACCGGCGGCTTTGTAGCTTTGGGGCTGGCCTGTCAGAAGCTGGTAGCGGAAGGCGTCATTGAGCGGATGCCTTTGAAGAGATATGTTTCCGCTGTCAGCGTCGGTGTGGTGGAAGGAGAATGTCTGCTGGATCTTTGTTATGTAGAGGATTCCGCCGCGGAGGTGGATATGAATATCGTTATGACCAGTGAGGGCGGCTTTGTGGAGCTGCAGGGCACAGGTGAGCACGGTACCTTTGACCGGACACAGCTGGATCGGCTGCTGGCATTGGGTGAAAAAGGCGCGGGAGAACTGCACCGGCTCCAGAAAAAGGCGCTGGGCGGCATGGAATTCTAATAATAGAACACAGGGTAAAAAAGGAGGAGACTATGGAAACGATTATTTTTGCCACAAAGAATAAGGGGAAAATTCGGGAGATCAACGCCATTCTGGCGGATATGGAAGTCAATGTAGTGTCTATGGAGGATGCGGGCATCCATATTGATGTGGTGGAGGACGGTACCACATTTGAGGAAAACGCTATGAAAAAGGCAGTGGAGATCATGGAAGCCAGCGGCAAGATCACACTGGCTGACGACTCCGGTCTGGAGATCGACTATCTGGACAAGGCCCCCGGTGTGTATTCCGCCCGTTTCCTGGGGGAGGATACCCCTTATCCCGAGAAGTTCAAGGTGATTTTTGAAAAAATGGAGGGAGTGCCGGAAGAAAAACGGACGGCGCGTTTTGTCAGCTGTATTGCCGCCGCTTTTCCCGATGGCAGAAAGCTTTTGAGCTATGATACCGTAGAGGGCCGCATCGCGCAGGAGGCGAAGGGAGAAAACGGCTTCGGTTATGATCCTATTTTCTATGTGCCGGAAAAAGGAAAGCATATGGCGGAGCTGTCGGCGGAGGAAAAAAACGCCATCAGCCACAGGGGTAAGGCGCTGCGGAAGATGAAGGACCTGCTGAAAAAGGAGCTGCATTGATATGAAGCTGTTGGTGCTGAGCGATACCCATGGGTATCTGGACCGGGCCAGAGAGGTGTTGCGCCGTCTGGGGGGCCGGGTGGACGCGGTGGCGCATCTGGGGGATCACGATCTGGACGCCATAGATCTCCAGCGGGAATTTCCCTCTCTGCCTTTTCATTATGTGCGGGGAAACAATGATTTTATGCCGGAGACACCCTCCAAAAAGATGCTCCGCTTTCAGGGGAGAATGCTGCTTTTGACCCATGGCCATAAGCAGCGGGTACATTGGAATCCGGATACCATCGCCTATTGGGCGGAAGAACAGGGGGCTGACGCGGTGCTGTTCGGGCATACCCACCAGCCCATGTATGATGACCGGGGGCGGGTGCTGATGCTCAATCCCGGCAGTATTTCTCTGCCCAGAGGGGGCGGCCTGCCTACCTTTGGTATCCTGACCATAGAGGATAACGGCAGAATGGAAGGCGCTATTATGGAGTGCCATCCAGACGGGCGGTTTGTGCGTCTGCCCTGAGAGAAGAAAAGGGGACTTTTCCTTTGGGAAAGTCCCTGCTCTTTATGGACCTGGGAAAAAACAAAAAACAGGAAAAAAACACTTGACGAAAGTATGTATTTGTGGCATAATATTTCTTGCCGAATTGGTATGAATCAGTAGCTCAGCTGGATAGAGCAACGGCCTTCTAAGCCGTGGGTCGGGGGTTCGAATCCCTCCTGGTTCATTTTTTGCGGGTGTAGTTCAATGGTAGAATGTCAGCCTTCCAAGCTGAACACGTGAGTTCGATTCTCATCACCCGCTTTTTTCTATGAATCAGTAGCTCAGCTGGATAGAGCAACGGCCTTCTAAGCCGTGGGTCGGGGGTTCGAATCCCTCCTGGTTCAGAAGCGCCGGAGCATTTGCTCCGGCGCTTTTTTCTTTTTGTGAAATTTCAGGAAATCTTGACAGATTGGACAGAAATGAGTACAATAATACCGTTATGCGGATATGGCGGAATTGGCAGACGCACCGGATTTAGGTTCCGGCGGGTGACCGTGCAGGTTCAAGTCCTGTTATCCGCAGAAAAAAACACCACAGACAGAAAGCAGACTCTCCTTAAGAAAACAGGGTAGTTTCTGGTCTCTTAAGGGGGACTGCGACAGCTGTCTTTACAGGAAAACAATCCCCTAAAAAAACATCGCTGGAATCCTTTACGTGTACTGGACTCCAGCGATATTTGTTTTCTGATGGAGATGGTGTGCCATGGTGTTTTCGTATTTGATGGAAAAAATAAAGTACGAAATTTCCTTTTGGGAAAAATCGTACTTTTTTTATGCCTGAGGATCTTTTTCCCCTTGGGGGAAATTTTCTTCTTTTGCCTTAAAGGAGATATGCTCTGCCTCCGTATCCTTTACCAGTGTGGTGAGGATAGCGCCATAGATGCGGCTTACATTTTTGCGCCAGTTCCGGCAGATGGAAAGGGCCTGCTGTTTGGAGACCACAGAAACGCTGATTTCCATGAGGGTATTGCCGTCATCATCGTTGAGACCGCATTTTACCAGGAAATCATCATTGATCTCCGGGAAATAATTGGCCGTTACGGCGTACTCCGCGCGGATGCGCTTGCTGTTTTCCTTGACATAGGTATTGATTTCGTTTTTGGCGTCCTCGGAAATATGGTTGAGGAAGTAGGTCAGGATCTCCTCACCCTCATCGGTGAGGGTATACCGGGTGTTGTTCTGCTCTCTGGATTTTTCCAGCCATCCCGCGTCCGTCAGTTCCGCCAGATACTGCTGTACGGAAAAATAGTCCATGTAGTTTTTTTCCAGTAAAAACTGGCAGATCTCGCTGTTGGATAAAGCAATCCCCATTTTTTTCAGCAAAAGCAGTATGATGAGCTTATGCTCCGCCAGCTGCCGTATGGAGTCAGCCATGGAACAACCCCCTTTCAATGGTTTTATCGTACATTATCATATCATATTTTCCGGAAAAGAAAAACAGGATTTGTAAAAAAAGAGACCTTTGTGCGGTTATTGGCCCTCTCTTTGGCGGGAAGGCGGCCAGTCCATGCCCTGGGTGATGTTTTCCAGCCGGAGACGATGGTGGATCTGGTTGAGGACGTGTCGCTTGTTCCGACTCCACAGAGGGGCCAGAAGGCTGTTTTTGTCCCCGTCACCCGTAAGGCGATGGATAACGATATCGGGCCGCAGACGGGCGATACAGCGGCAGACAAGACGGATATATTCCTCTTCGGCCAAAGGTACATAGCGGCCCTCCTGATACCACCGGGCCAGCTCGGTGCCTTCGATGACGTGGAGCAAATGGAGCTTGACGCCGGAGATAGGCAGTTCATTGAGAAAGTCCATGGTGGACAGGATCTCTGTTTCCCCTTCTTCGGGAAGCCCCAGAATCACATGGGCTATCACGGGAATCCGCCGCAGGTGCAGCTGTTTGACAGCGGCGGCAAAGGTGTCGTTAGGGTAACCCCGGCGAATCAGAGCCGCCGTGTGTTCGTTGGAGGTCTGAAGGCCAAACTCTACCCAAAGATGGGTATTTTGGGAGAGTTCTTCCAAGAGATCCAGTACTTCCTGGCCCATACAGTCGGGACGGGTGGCGATAGACAGACCGCGAATTTCCGGCTGGTCTATGGCCTGCCCATAGACCCGGCGCAGGACTTCCGCCGGTGCGTATGTATTGGTAAAGGCCTGGAAATAGGCGATATAAGCGGGGTCCTCCCATTTTTTCGCCGTTTGGGCCTTCCCCTTTTGGATCTGCTCCGGAATGGAAAGGGCGGGGCTTTCGGCAAAATCCCCGGAACCGCCCGCACTGCAAAATACACATCCGCCGGTGCCCAGCGTGCCGTCCCGATTGGGGCAGGTAAAGCCGCCGTTTAAAGAGATCTTGGCTGTTTTTTTGCCGAAGATCTCCCGATAATAGGTATTCAGATCACGATAAGGCTTTTCTGCCATTTGCTTCACTTCCAATCTATGGGCGTCTGCCGCAACAGCTCGCATTGTTCCTCAATGGACTTCCAGAGGAGAGGATCATCTCCGGCAAACAGCAGGAGAAGAAGAAAATCCCGCTTGCTGCTTTCCAGAAATTTTTCCAGCGTTTCCTCCGGGTTTTCACAGGAGGAAAGGAACTGACGCAGGCTTTCCTCCGTCAGCGCCAGTGGGATACAGCAGGCGATTTCCTCCAGTATCCCGCCCAGAGTACGGCCCTCCCAGCAGTGCCGGGACAGGGTTTCATAGGCGGCCTGGCTGTTGAGAAAAATTACGTTTTTTCCCTCCTGCTGCCGCCAGCAGGACAGCGCCTGGCGCAGAAGGGACAATGTTTCGCGGAGCAGATCGCTGCTGACGTTGTTGGTCATGGCACTCACCGGACATCCTTCTTTCGTCATAAGTTTAAAATAGCATATCCTGTTTCGCGGAAAATAACGTTGTCAGTTTTTTACTCAATCAGAGATTTCAGCTCTGCTATGAGAGCGGCGTTGTCCTGGGGCCGCAGCAGACAGAACCGCAGGAAGGTCTGATCCAGAAATGCGAAGGTGGACGCGTCCCGAATGAGCATTTTCTTGACGATCAGTTTTTCAAAAAGCTGGGCGGAGGTGATCCGATCCGTCAGCAGCTTTAACAGGATGAAATTGGAAGCGGAAGGGTAAGCCTTCAGATGCTTCCATGTGGCGAACTCCGCCAGGGCTTTTTTGCGCTCGGAGGAGATCAGATGCTGAGAGGTCTCGTGGAAGATGGTATCGGTGAACATATGCTCTCCGGCAAAGGCCGCCAGAGAGTTAACGCTCCAGGGGTCCTGATGCTCCAGCAGCTGACGGCGGAATTCTTCGTTGGAGGAAACGCCGTAGCCCAGACGCAGGCCCGGCGCCGCGAAAAATTTCGAGGTGCCGCGGATGACGAAAAGATTGTCAAATTCCTTTGTAAGAGGAATGGCGCAGATTTCCTCCAGCTGGTCGGAAAATTCAATATAGGTTTCATCGATCATAACGGAAGCGCCAATTTTTTTGCAGTGGGCCAGAATGGTCCGCAGCTGGGATACGGTCAGGGCACTGCCGGTAGGGTTATTGGGGTTGCAGGCGATGAACATGCCTACATCCTCTGTCAAAGCGGATAAAAGGCCCTCCAGATCAATGCGGAAGTCGTTTTTTTCTTCCAGGGGGAAGTAGTCGAACTGGCCGCCGCAGAGGGTCACTTCACGTTCGTATTCGCTGTAAGCGGGGCCCAGAATGACGCTGCGCTGGGGGTTCACTGTTTTGATAAAGGTGCTGATGAGCTCTGTGGAGCCGTTGCCTACCAGAATATGCGCCGGGTCCGCGCCGGTATACTGGCCGATGGCCTGCCGCAGGGCTTTGTATTTCTTATCCGGATAGGTGGAAACGATATGGAGGTTTTTGGCCATCAGGGTTTCCACACTTTTAGGAAATCCCAGAGGGTTGATATTCCCGCTGAAATCCAGAATCTCTTTCTTTGGAATATGATATTTTCTTTCAATGGCGTCCAGATCGCCGCCGTGCTGATGCATGAGCGTGGTATTCTGCATGATAATTCCCTTCTTTATTTATAATGATATATTTAATAGATCTCGTCGATCTGTTCCTGTCGGGTGATTTTTTTGCTCTGGGCCCTGACTCTTGGGTATTGGAGATAGCCGCTGCCGCGTTTCTTTTCCAGCGGCAGGATACGAAGCGCCAGTTTTTTGTTTTTTTCCGGTACCAGCCGGAGGGCGGTATCTATTTGTATGGGCAGTTCCTCCAAAGTCAGCCGGTTGGTCTTGTTCAGAGCGCTTTTGGAGCCCATGGGGGCGTATTCCACCGGGAAGCCGTTCTGGTCCGGTACGGACAGCAGGTAATCCGAGACAGCGTCCATGCCGAAGGCGGCGCAAAGATCACAGCAGAACTCATGAAGATGGCTGTGCGTCTCGATTTCGATGTCCTTCCAGAGGGTTTCGTCCTCGGCGACACAGACCCGGAACACATAAAGTTCCGGCGCCACCTCCACCCGCAGCAGCTCCTCATAGATGCGCATTTCCCATTCCGAGGCGACGGCGTCCAGAATCTGGTCGTAATTGAGGGCGTGGGGCATTTTCTGCCGGTCCTCTTCTTTTGGTTCCTTATTTTCCGCCAGGGCCTTCCCCAGAGAAGTCAAGCTGTAATAGCTGGGAGGAAGGAACAGCTCCGGGCTGATGTTATGTCCCATCAGGAACAGAGCCGCCAGATGGTTCACCGTCAGATAGAACCGGAAGGGGGTAAAGGAAATGGGGCGGATGAGCCGGAAAAAGACGCTCATGGGCGTCAGGAACCATTTATCCAGCATGATCCCCGCAAAAAGCAGGGAGGACAAAATGGCGTGATCCTCCTCCGTCAGATGGGAGGGCGGCGTCTGCCACAGATCGGAAATGTCTACATCTACCCGTTTATAGAACCGGACGAAGATCTCGTCTACCTCCTGATGGCCTTCCAGACAGGCCAGAAAAAATCCGCTGTCGATGGTGTCGGCCTCCAGATCCATGGTGTAGCGGAACCGTCCCGCCGCCAGATAGCAGGCCTCTTCCTTTAACAGTTCCAGCTGCTCTATGGGCGGCAGAGAAAGAAATTCCACGGCTTTGGGGCTTTTGCGTACCTTATGGACATGGATGGCGGTGACAGGCTCCAGCAAACGAAGCTGTCGGCACAGCTGGGTCAGGTAGTCCAGATAAAACGCATCGGCAAAGGAGAGCCGGGCCAGCAGGGCGGCACGCTCCTCCTCCGGGAAAAATCCGTTTTCGTCTACGGTACAGTCCGGCAGACAATGATCCAGCACAAGGGCCAGATCCGCCAGCAGCGGGTGCCGCTCCAGCGTATAGGTCAGAAGGCGGAAACTGTATTTTTCCTTTCCCTCTTTCTCCGGGGAGATATCCAGTACATAAGCCGCCTCGCCCTCGTCAAAGCCCAGATCCTGTGAAATGATATTCACTGGGGAAAGGATGGTGTCCGCCGCCAGCGCCGTATGGTACCACTTGGCAAAGACCATAGGTGCTACCTGATACAGCTGTTCCCGACAGCCCTCATCCATATGGGAAACATATTTTTCATATTCATGGGTAAAAAGCCGCAGCAGTTCGTCGTGCCGCAGCGTTGTATTTTTCTGTTCCATAAAAAATGGACTCCTTTTGCAGAGATTTCGGGCTTCTTTCGTCGAAAAAGGGCGAAAAAAGCCAATTTTCATTGTAGCAGAAAAAGACGGTTTTGTGAACGGTTCCGGCAAAAAAAGAGAAACTGGTATAAAAACAGGGAAAAAACGGGAAAGAAAAAATGTAAAAGGACAAGGGGAAAACGAAAGTGTTTTTGTGCAAAAGACAGAAATCTGTTCTTTTTGAAAAAAACTGAGGGCAACGGTTGAAACTATGCCGGGAATATGGTATATTCCTTGTAGCGGAAACAAATGTATGCAAACGGAAAACAAAAGAGGGGAGAAGAGAACGTGAAGGAAGACAAGAATTTCTTTATCGTGGACAAAAGTGTATTGCCGGAGATCTTTTTGAAAGTCATGGAGGTAAAGAATCTTCTGGAGAGCAGAAAAGAAAAAACGGTGCAGGATGCCGTCAATCGTGTGGGCATCAGCCGCAGCGCTTTTTACAAATACCGTGACGCCGTGCATCCCCTTTACGAGAATACAAGAGGAAAAACGGTGACCATCGCTTTGAACCTGGATGATACGCCGGGGCTGCTTTCCACAGTGCTTAACAGCATCGCCACGGAAGGCGCCAATATTTTGACCATCAATCAGACTATCCCCATCAACGGCATCGCCAATGTGACCATTACCATTGAGACCAACGAGATGCGCGGGGAGTTCGGCAGGCTCATGCGGCAGCTGGAAAGCCTGCTGGGGGTACAGTCCATTAAGATCATAGGCAGAGAATAAGAAAACACAGGAATTCGTGCCGTAAAAGTGGCGGCACGATTTTCCTTTTCTGCTGTATATAAAGAAGAAAAAATAAATTTGGGAATGGAGGAGCATGATGATACATATTCAAATTCCTGCAACATCGGCTAATATGGGACCGGGCTTTGACAGCATCGGTGTGGCTTTGCAGCTGTATAATCATCTGTGGGTGGAAGAGATCCCCGAAGGGCTGGAGATCCAGGTCAAACGGAAACAGGAAATCGAGATCCCCACTGACGAGACCAATCTGATTTATGAAACCATGCGGTATTTTTACCAGCAGAAGGGCCTGCCCATGCCCGGGGTGCGCCTGATCCAGGAGGATTATATCCCCATGGTGCGGGGGCTGGGCAGCAGTGCTGCCTGCATCGTCGGTGGGCTGACGGCGGCCAATGAGCTGGCGGGCCGTCCCTGCGGCAAACAGGAACTGGCGGAAATGGCGGCGGCGCTGGAAGGACACCCGGACAACGCGGTGCCGGCCTTCTTTGGCGGCATGGTTGTGGGCGCTATGAAAGAAAATACACTCAAACACGTATGTTTAGAGTTGCCGAAAGATTTGTTTTTTGCTATAATGGTGCCTGATTTCCCAGTATCTACGGAGAAAGCCAGAGGGGTACTGCCTCAGGAATATTCCCGGGGAGATGTTGTATACAATGTATCCCGGGCGGCGCTTCTGGTGGCATCTTTGATGAGCGGGAAATATGAAAACCTGGAAATGGCCATGGACGATAAGATCCACCAGCCCTACCGGAAGGTGTTGATTCCGGGGATGGAGGAGATCTTCGCGGCGGCCAAAGAAGCGGGCGCACTGGCCTGCTACCTCAGCGGCGCCGGTTCAACGCTGATGGCAATTATTACAAAAGAGAAAGCCGGGGAATTCAGAAATCAAATGTCCGCCTGCTTTGCGAAACTGCCGGATCATTGGGAACTGACCTTGTTGGAGCCCGATACGGAAGGCGTAAAAGCAGTGACTGAATAAACAGGAGGAAAGGAAACGATGTTAGTAGTGCAGAAATACGGCGGCAGCTCTGTCGCCGACGCGGAAAGAGTGTTTAATGTTGCCAGACGGATTATGAAGACCAAGGAAGAAGGCAACGATGTAGTGGTAGTGCTGTCTGCGCAGGGGAAGACCACAGACGGCCTGATTGCCAAGGCGAAAGAGATCAATCCCAAGGCCAGCCGCAGAGAAATGGATATGCTGCTGGTAACAGGGGAACAGCAGTCTGTGGCGCTGATGGCTATGGCCATCAATGCTCTGGGCGGCAGAGCGGTCTCTCTCAACGCCGTACAGGTGGGCATTGAGACCACAAACAATTACAGCAACGCAAGAATCCGGAAGATCCATTCCGAACGAATCGAAAATGAACTGGAAAGGGGCAACATTGTACTGGTCACCGGTTTCCAGGGCGTGAATATGCTGGGAGACATGACGACTCTGGGCAGAGGCGGCTCCGATACCTCCGCCGTGGCTTTGGCGGCGGCGCTGAACGCGGATATCTGCGAAATTTATACCGACGTGGAAGGCGTTTATACAGCGGACCCCCGTGTGGTAAAGGATGCCAGAAAACTGGATGAGATCAGCTACGACGAGATGCTGGAACTGGCGTCTTTGGGCGCGAAAGTGCTGCATTGCCGTTCTGTAGAGGTGGCGAAAAAATACAATGTGAAACTGGTAGTGCGTTCCAGTCTGTCTGACGCGGAGGGAACTGAGGTCAAGGAGGAATGTAAGATGGAAAGAATGCTGGTTAGTGGTGTAGCTGCGGATAAGAATGTATCCCGTATTTCTGTATTGGGTGTCAAGGACGAGCCCGGTAAGGCCTTTGAGATTTTCGATCTGATGGCCAAGGAAAAGGTAAGCGTAGACATCATTTTGCAGTCCAACGGCTATGACGGCAGACAGGACATCTCCTTTACCATTGGCCAGGACGATCTGGATATCGCCATCAAGGCGCTGGAGGAAAACAAGGAACGTCTGACAGCACAGGAAATCGCTTACGACAACAATGTTGCGAAGCTGTCCATCGTTGGTGCCGGCATGGCGTCCAATCCCGGTGTTGCGGCCATGTTCTTTGAAGCGATGTATGATTCCGGCGTAAATATCCAGATGATTTCTACCTCCGAGATCAAGATCACAGTATTGATCGCGGAAAAGGATATTGACGAAGCAATGGTAGCTGTACACGATAAATTTAAAATCGCTTCCGTAAATATGAGAAGAGATTAAGATAAAAAAAGAAACTCCCTAAAGGAAAAACAGTCTTCCCATAGGGTGATTCTCTTTAATAAAAATCATGGCAAAACAGAAAAGCTGAAATCTTTGTATCACAAAGATTTCAGCTTTTTTTCAAATCTCATGCGGGAAAAATAAGTCAGGCAAAAGAAAATTGCCCGAAAGCCCACGTGGCAGTTCAGGATTTTCTAAAGTCGAAGTAATGGGTAGAATTCAGATGGTGGCGGACAATATCCAGCGCTTCGCCAAACCGCTGGAAATGAACGATTTCCCGTTCCCGCAGGAACCGCAGAGGCGCCAGAACGTCAGGGTCATCGGTCAGGTCGATGAGGTATTCGTAGGTGCTGCGGGCTTTTTGCTCTGCCGCCATATCCTCATACAGATCTGTGATGGGGTCGCCCTTGGACTGGAGGACGGAAGCGGAAAAAGGAACGCCGGAGGCGGCGGAGGGAAACAGACCAAAGCCATGGTTAACATAGTAGGCATCCAGGCCGGACTGTATGATCTGATCCTTCGTCAGGCCCTGGGTCAGCTGATGGACGATGGTGCCCATCATTTCCACATGAGCCAGTTCCTCTGTGCCGATATCATTGAGGGTGGCCTGTGCCTGAGGAGTAATCATGCTGAATTTCTGGCTGAGGTAGCGCAAAGCGGCGCCGATCTCGCCATCCCCGCCGCCGTACTGCTCGATCATGATTTTGGCCAGACGGGCGTCGGGGGTTTTGATATGAACGGGAAATTCCAGTTTCTTTTCATAAATCCACATTTATACGCACTCCTTTCCTGCCATACTGGGATTAAAGTCTTTCTGCCAGGGCCATGGCGCGTCGATCCATTGCCATTTTTTATCGCTGGTGCCATAGCTGCGGAAGGAGCAGAGCGGGCCGTAGGCTTCCTCATATTTCAGCCGCAGGGTATCGGCGGCGGAAATGACCTGATGGTAGGCGGTGAGGGCTTCGGTATCTTCTGGATGCGTATTCAGATAGAGGGCCAGATCCACAGCCATAAAGTCCATTTCCGTTAATTTTTGGAGCAACTCATCGCGTGTCATTTCATTCCCCCCTTTTTCGTGCCCTTCTGGGCGAAAATACTGGTGTAAGGCATCGAAAGCGCCGGGAAAACAGTGCCGCAGGCGAGGCTTTGCTCCGGTGTGGAGGGAGATTCGTAGGGCTGGGGCGGCACATAGGCCTGGGCCAGCGGGCAGTTGTTTCCCTGAACGAAGCCGCAGACCATTTCCGGTGAGGTTTCCGTATCGGAAAGGAATACGGAAGACATTTCTTTCATGGAAATTCCTCCTTTTTGGTTTACACTGGTATCATATGACAAAGACAGGCAATCGGTGCAAGGATATAGAAAAAGAAGCATCAAAAAAGGCCCGCCGAAAGCAGTCTCCCCTTAAGAAAACAACGATTTTCGTGTTTTTTGCTTTCTTAAGGGGAACTGCAATGGCTGTCTTCATAAGAAAACGATACCAATCAAAATTGAATTGCCGTAATCCTCTTTGTTGCAAGGATTCCGGCAATCTTTGTTTTCTTATGAAGATGCCCCGAAAGCAATTTTCTTTTAAAAACATTCCCAATAAAATCTCAAAAAAATAACAAGGCTGACTCTTATGTAATTCATAAGGATGTTAGCCTTCTTATTTTCTTATGAAGATGCTCCAAAGCAGTCCCTTGTTTGAAAAGCATTATTCCTTCGGGCGGAAGAGCAGGAAATACAGGTCATTGACGTTGGTGCCGGTAGGACCGGTCATAATCAAACCGTCGGCCTGTTTCAGAGCCTCATAGGCATTATTATCCGCCAGAATTTCATCCAGGTCGATTTCTGCCTGTCGGAGTTTTGCCATAGTACTGCCGTCGGTGATGCCGCCGGCGGCATCGGTGGGGCCATCGGTGCCGTCAGAGCCTACGGCAGCCACCAGTACGTGCGGAAGACCATCCATATAAGGTGCTGCCGCCAGGGCCAGTTCCTGATTTCTGCCGCCTTTTCCCGTTCCGGTCAGGCGGACGACGGTTTCCCCGCCGCAGAGAATGGCAGTGGGACGCGGAGAGAGGCTGCCGCCTTTTTCCAGAGATTGTGCCATGGCGCCGAAAAAGCGTCCAGCCTCTCTGGCCTCGCAGTCCAGCTGGGATGTCAGAACCAGAGGGGTATATCCCAGTTTTTGGGCTTCTTCGGCCGCGAAATGGCAAAGCTGGGAGACGCTGCCGGTGATGACGGCGGAGGCGTTGGGCAGTGTCTTAGGCGTTTCTTTTTTCAGTTGTTCCATAACAGCGGGAGGAAAGACCAGACCATATTTTCTGACAATGGCCAGGGCCTCTTCCGATGTGGATTGGTCGGGACTGGCAGGCCCGGAGGCGATGGAATCCAGCCGGTCTCCCAGAATATCGCTGAGGGCGATGACAAAAACGGAGGCAGGGGCGCAGAGTGCGCCGAATCTGCCGCCTTTGACAGCGGAAAGATGTTTGCGGATGGTATTGATTTCCACAATATTGGCGCCGCAGGCCAGCAGCTGGCGGCTGACGTCCTGGAGCTGAGCCAGAGTCAGGCCCTGGGCCGGTTTTTCAAACAAAGCGGAACCGCCGCCGGAAAGAAGAAGGAGAACCGTATCCTCCGGCGTGGTTTGCTCTACCAGGCGCAGCACTTCTTCGGCACCCAGCAGAGAGTTTTCATCGGTGACGGGATGGCCAGCCTCCCGGATGGAGAAGCCGGGGATAGGGCCCTGACTATGACCGTATTTTGTCAGTACGATACCGCCGTCCAGACGGGGCAGTACTTCCGCCGCCGCCTTTGCCATGGTCCAGGCGGCTTTGCCGATGGAGACCACCAGAATACGGCCGGGGAAGGTGCGGCCTTCCAGCGCGCGATGTACGGCGGTTTCCGGAAGGACCTTTTGCAGTGTTTGTTCTATGATATGAAGCGCGTCTTGTCGCAGTGGGGAATTCATCATTTTGACCTCCTGAAAAGTGGTTTTCTTTTGTTATAACGGAAAAAACGTCTTTTGTAAAGAGCGGTCAGAAAAAGAAAAAAAGAAGCGCGTGAGCTCCTTTGGAGTTCACGCGCATTGGAACCGCCTCATTACCGGCGGCTGGAATTCAGATTATTTTTCCGGTCAAAAGAATTTGCTTTCCGCACATTAGGAAATGGACATACCCAGGAACATACCTGCGATGATGATGATAGCGATCGCGATAGGAGCCACAATCTTCAGCAGGAAGGCCCAAACGGGAGCCAGTGCGAATTTGTATTTGCCGTCGGAAGTTGCTTCCTGGATGGCGTTGTCTGTACCCCAGATCCAGCCTGCGAAAATGGTGGTAGTCAGAGCGCCCAGAGGCAGCAGCAGACGGTCGGTCAGGTATTCCATGAAGTCACCGAAGATGGGGTGAGAGATACCTTCACGGCTGATCCAGATACCTTTCAGGTCCATATGCGCCTGAGACATGGTGTAGAAGAAACCGATGATTGCCAGAATGATGCTGACGATAACAACGGTTTTCTTACGATCCATACCTTTTTCTTCTACCAGGAAGGCTACCGTACCTTCCAGAATGGAGGTAGAGGAGGTTACTGCCGCAAAGAACAGCAGGAAGTAGAACAGACAACCGAAGATGGTGCCGCCGGGGATAGACATGAATACGCCGGCCAGTGTTGCGAATGCGAAGCCGCCGCCTATACCAGGGTCGATGCCGGTTGCGAAAACGGCGGGGATAATCATGAAGCCTGCCAACAGTGCAACCATGGTATCCAGGAAACATACGATACCGGTGTTGGCAACCAGGTTTTCATCTTTGCTCAGGTAGGAAGCGTATGTAATCATAACGCCCATACCAAGGGACAGAGAGAAGAACGCCTGCCCCAGTGCTACCAGGAACGCGTTTGCGTTGATGGTGGAAGGATCGAAGTGTACCATGTAGTACAGGCCTTCGCTTGCGCCGGGCAGTGTGCAGGAACGGATGGTCAAACCGATCAGCACGATGAACAGCAGAGGCATCAGGATTTTACTCATTTTTTCAATACCTTCAGATACACCACGGCTGATGATGAATGCTGTCAGGAAAATGAAAATAATGGGGTAAACGATCGCGCCCTGTACGGGGAAGCGGTCAGCGCCCAGCAGGTTGCCGGTGAAGTAAGCCATGGGATCTGCGTAGATGGTGGAGGACTCTGTGATGTAGCCTACAATGTATTTCAGAGTCCAGCCGCCAACCTGGCAGTAGTAGCACAGGATGATAAAACCGGTCAGAATCCCAAGACCGCCAACCCAGGTATATTTGGAATTCAGTTCGCGGATGGCGCCGATGGCGTTTTTCTGTGTTTTACGTCCGATAACGAATTCGCCCAGCATTACGGTGGTACCGATAAATACAACCATCAGGATGTAAATAATCAGGAAGGCGCCGCCGCCGCAGTTATACGCTTTACCGGGGAATTTCCAGATATTGCCCAGACCAACGGCAGAGCCGGCAGCAGAGAGGATAAAACCTATTTTGGAACCAAATTGGCCACGATTTTCTACTGATGTTGACATAGTATTCCTCCTTTTCTAAAAATAACCGTTTGGTTTTTGGAAATGATGATGTGCAGAATCAGCAGTTTCCTGTTTTGTGTTTGAAAAGCCGCCTCTTTTCAGACAAGATGAAAATAATTCCGCATTTTCTGGTATCTGAATTCCATTTGTCCCTCCTTTTGGCTTTGAAAAGTGTACATGATTTCAAAAAATGTCTGAAAAAAATTGGATTTCAACGGTTCTTCTTGTATCACTTTACTCCATGAGGGAAAAGAAATCCATAAAAAACGTGTTAAGAACTGGATAAAATGTAAATAAATGGTAAAAAAATGCCGGATTTATTATGAAATCTAGCTAGTAAAAGCTTTTGAAAATGAAAAATTGTATGTAAAAAAATACTATTTAGCGGGAGTAAATTTTACTGAAACGAAAAAACCGGAGGGAAACCCTCCGGTTTTTGTATCGTGATAGGAAAAAGCGTGAAGATAAATCAGAACATTCATTTAAGACGCGCTTTGTTCGGATTAGGAGATGGACATACCCAGGAACATACCTGCAATGATGATGATTGCAATCGCGATAGGTGCTACGATTCTCAGCAGGAATGCCCATACAGGAGCCAGCGCGAATTTGTATTTGCCATCAGATGTAGCTTCTTTGATTGCGTTTTCTGTACCCCAGATCCAACCTGCAAAGATGGTGGTTGTCAGTGCGCCCAGAGGCAGCAGCAGACGGTCTGTCAGGTATTCCATAAAGTCACCAAAGATAGGATAAGAGATACCTTCACGGCTGATCCAGATACCTTTCAGGTTCATATGTGCCTGAGACAGTGTATAGAAAATACCGATGATGAACAGAACGATGCTGACAACAACAACAGTTTTCTTACGTTCCATACCTTTTTCTTCTACCAAGAAGGCTACAGTACCTTCCAGAATGGAGGTAGAAGAGGTTACTGCCGCGAAGAACAGCAGGAAGTAGAACAGACAACCAAAGATTGTACCGCCGGGGATAGACATGAATACGCCTGCCAGAGTAGCGAATGCGAAGCCGCCGCCCATACCGGGGTCAATACCTGTTGCGAATACAGCGGGGATGATCATGAAACCTGCCAGCAGAGCTACGCAAGTATCCAGGAAACATACGATACCTGTATTGGAAACAAGGTTTTCATCTTTGCTCAGGTAAGAAGCGTATGTAATCATAACGCCCATACCAAGGGACAGTGAGAAGAACGCCTGCCCCAGCGCAACCAAGAACGCATTTGCGTTGATTGTGGAAGCGTCAAAATGCAGCATATAAGCCAAGCCTGCGTCTGCGCCGGGCAGTGTGCAGGAACGAATTGTCAAACCAATCAGTACGATGAACAGCAGAGGCATGAGGATTTTACTCATTTTTTCAATACCTTCTGCAACACCACGGCTGATGATAAATGCTGTCAGGAAAATGAAAATCAGAGGATAAATGATAGCACCCTGAACAGGGAAACGATCAGCACCCAACAGATTATTTAAGAAGTAAGCCATAGGGTCAGCGTAAATGGTGGAAACTTCTGTAATATAACCAACAATGTACTTGATGGTCCAGCCACCAACCTGGCAGTAATAACAAAGGATGATAAAACCGGTTAATACGCCAAGACCGCCGATCCAAGAGTATTTGGCATTCAGTTCGCGAATAGCGCCGATAGCGTTTTTCTGTGTTTTACGACCGATAACAAATTCACCTAACATTACAGTAGTACCGATGAAAACAACCATCAGAATGTAGATGATGAGGAAAGCGCCGCCGCCGCAGTTATACGCTTTGCCGGGGAATTTCCAGATATTACCCAGACCTACTGCGGAACCTGCTGCCGAAAGAATAAAGCCTATCTTGGAACCAAATTGGCCACGATTTTCTACTGTTGTTGACATAGTATTCCTCCTTTTAAAAAGATACCCACTTTTTGTTACGTCGGAAAGTTGGAGCGGGCACATTGCTTTCCGACGGAGATCAAAGTTTCGACGAAGTTTACCAGAATAAGCAAAAGTAAAATAACAGGTTTTTCTTGATATGATGATTTCGCTTTTGTAAGATCACGCTTTTCCTATCCTCCTTTTTTTGAAATGTCTGATAAGAGTCGAATCTTTAATTGAAAAATGGTTACTGAGATGAGAAATTTTCGTTTCCCTACCAATACTTTATAAAATTTTTATAAAGAAATCCATAAAGATTTTGTTAAGAAGTGGTCAAAATGTAAATAAATGGTGAAAAATCAACGGTTTCATTGTCAAAATTTTTTTTGAGACTGGAATAAAAATGGAAAAATATGGAAGAAAGAGCCATAAGAAATAAGAAAAAAATTAAAAAAACGGAAAAATTGTACAAAATGCAGTACAAAAAAAGAAAGTATGATTGTACGAAAATATTTACTTAGAGGAAAAAACTAAACACAAAAAGAAAAGATCCCGTGCGGGATCTTTTCAGAGATGGTTTACTGTTATTAAGAGATGGACATACCCAGGAACATACCTGCGAAGATGATGATGATAATGGCGATAGGAGCCACAATCTTCAGCAGGAAAGCCCAAAGAGGAGCCAGCGCGAATTTGTATTTGCCGTCGGTAGTTGCTTCTTTGATGGCATTGTCTGTACCCCAGATCCAGCCTGCGAATACAGTGGTTGCCAGAGCGCCCAGAGGCAGCAGCAGACGGTCGGTCAGGTATTCCATAAAGTCGCCGAAGATGGGGTAGGTGATACCTTCGCGGCTGATCCAGATACCTTTGATGCTCATGTGTGCCTGAGACAGTGTGTAGATTACACCGATGATGAACAGTACGATGCTGACCATAACAACGGTTTTCTTACGTTCCATACCTTTTTCTTCTACCAGGAAGGCTACCGTACCTTCCAGAATGGAGGTAGAGGAGGTTACTGCCGCGAAGAACAGCAGGAAGTAGAACAGAATACCAAAGATAGTACCGCCGGGGATAGACATAAATACGCCGGCCAGTGTTGCGAATGCGAAGCCGCCGCCTATACCAGGGTCGATGCCGGTTGCGAAAACGGCGGGGATAATCATGAAGCCTGCGAACAGAGCTACACAGGTATCCAGGAAACAGATAATACCGGTATTGGTAATCAGGTTATCGTCTTTGCTCAGATAAGAAGCGTATGTAATCATAACGCCCATACCAAGGGACAGAGAGAAGAACGCCTGTCCCAGCGCTACCAGGAACGCGTTTGCGTCGATGGTGGAAGGATCAAAGTGCAGCATGTATTTTACGCCTGCGTCTGCGCCGGGCAGTGTGCAGGAGCGGATCATCAGACCGATCAGCAAGATAAACAGCAGAGGCATGAGGATCTTACTCATTTTTTCAATACCTTCCGCAACACCACGGCTGATGATGAATGCTGTCAGGAACAGGAAGATCAGAGGAAAGATGATCGCGCCCTGTACGGGGAAGCGGTCAGCGCCCAGCAGGTTATTCAGGAAGTAGCTCATAGGATCTGCGTAGATCGTAGAGGATTCCGTAATATAACCGATGATGTATTTGATGGTCCAGCCACCAACCTGACAGTAGTAACAAAGAATAATAAAGCCGGTCAGGACACCCAGACCGCCGACCCAGGCGAACTTGGAGTTCAGTTCACGGATGGCGCCGATGGCGTTCTTCTGCGTTTTACGGCCCAGAACGAATTCGCCCAGCATTACGGTAGTACCGATGAAAATAACCATCAGGATGTAGATTACCAGGAAGGCACCGCCGCCGCAGCTGTATGCTTTGCCGGGGAATTTCCAGATATTGCCCAAGCCAACAGCGGAGCCGGCTGCGGAAAGGATAAAGCCTAGTTTGGAACCAAATTGTCCACGGTTTTCAGTCGAAGCAGTCATAGTATTTCCTCCTTGTACTAGATTTTATAAAAGTATGAGTTCGTTGTTTTGTTCCGCGGTCCCTTTTGACACGAGCTGGACTGATGCGGAACTGGCTGTGCCGGGAACGATCCTCCTTTCTTATGTTTATTGATACGAAACTGTTTCTTCATTCACAGGAAACAGTTTCCACACACCTGTATTTTAACGTATTTATATCATAATTTCAATAGAAAATTGAAAAAATAAAATATTTTTTTGTATCAAATGCATATATAGAGCGTGAAAATGCTGACAAATCAAGAAAAGTTGATAGATTGGAGAAGTGTGAAACAATGTAAATTTGTAAGCGAAATAACAAATATTTACAAAAAATTTATGGAATAAATGGAAATATAAGGAATATTATGGCATAAAATTCAATCGGGAATTGGAAAAAACTGGAATATGTCAGACAAAAGAAGGAGAAAACAATGTTTTTTTACTAAAAAGAAAAAAGTTTTCGAGACGGGAAAAACGGCGGAAGGAAGAAAAAGAGGAGAAAAGGCAAAAAAACAGGCAGGAAACGGGATTATCCGCTTCCTGCCTGCGGGGTTATTCTTTTGCGGAAGTGGGCAGGCTCTGGTCAAAGAGCTTGTAGTACTGCCATCCAATGAGAAGTTCCAGCTTTTCCTGCTGTTCGGCGGAAAGCTCCGTCATGTAATTTCCGTTGGCATCAATGCTGTACATATCGGAAAGGACAGGCAGTTCCCGGCGCAGTTCATTGGTAAAGGAGAACAGGGGAGAAAGATCTTTCGCCCCAATGAGTTCCGCCGTCAGACCGCCCAGATAACTGGCGCTGATGAGGCCGTTTTCCGGCAGCGCGGCCGCCGCTGCATTTTCAGAGAAGCCGCAGAGTTCCTCGGCGCTGTCGTTGGCCCAGATCACGAAGGGAGTCTCATAGACAGCGGTCTGTTCTTCCGGAGATCCATTGGTATCCATGGGATAATCCAGCAGGTCAAAAAAGGCGGTGCCGTTGGAGAATCCGGGCAGATGGTCTCCAAAGTAGACCAGAACGACAGGTTCGTCCGAGGCCTGCGCGTAGTCCACCAGCCGGCCGATTTGCTCATCGGCATCAGCCATGCCGTAGAAATACTGGGTCAGCAGATCCGTTTCCGTATCGCTCAGTTCCACATCCGTGGAGAAATTGGGCTCCAGCGTACCGTATTTTCCTTCATAAGGTCCATGGTTCTGGATGGTTACCGTAAAGGAGAACAAAGGCGCGTCGCTTTCCGCCAGATGTTCTTCGAAGGTATCCAGAATCATGTCCATGGTGGCTTCTTCGTTGACATATCCGCCCAGACCCTGGGTAGCCAGATCAAAGGCGTTTTCCAGGAAGAGACACTCATCAAAGCCCATATCCGGGTATACGTTCTGGCGGTTGTAGAACCAGGCGTAGCCGGGGTGGATGGAAAGGGTATCGTAGCCTGCCTGTGCCAGACGGTAGGGCAGAGCGTCGATCTCGTGGCGGATAAAGTTGTAGGAGGGCAGGGCCGTATCCAGGAATCGGGTGGACAGGCCGGTCAGGGCGTCATACTCCGTATTGGAGGTGCCGCCGCCGAAATTGGCGACCACAATATGTCCGCTGACGGCGTTTTCCTTCTGGCACAATGCCCGGAAATTCTCCATGGGGTCCGTATACCCCTCAAAGCTGATATGTTCGTTTTCGCTCAGGTCAGAGTAGGCCTCTCCCATAATCATGATAACATGGGGGAGTCTGGTGCTGTCTATGGCCGTGCTTTCCTCCGCTTCCAAAGCGTCATAGGCGGAAGCGCTGTATCCTTCCGGAGGCTGTATCCGGGCAATATTGGCCTGATGGAAAAAGGAATAGACCAGTCCTCTGGAATTATACTGATTTACCTGGAAATAAGGGTTGTCGATGACGGGATAGCCATCGTAGAGTCCGGTGTCGGCATAGACCGCCGTATTCAGACCGAAGCCGGCCGCCGCCAGCACACAAAGACCGATGAGCCGTGTTTTCAGGGAAGGTCTGGGGTTGGAGGAGCGCGCAAAGGCGAATACCAGCACTGCCAGCCCGCAGAGAATCCCCAGCAGAATCAGCAAAATCTGGGAGGTGGGGAAGGTTTTTAAAATCGCCATAACCTCCTGCACCAGCGTCAGATCCGTAGGCAGAAGCGGCTCCTGCCGCATGGAAATCTTGATCTTGTCGGAAACCGCCAGCAGCACCCACACCAGATTTACCAGCAGCACCGAAAAAAGAGCTCGTCCTGAGAGAAAGTACAGCAACAGGATCATAGCCAGCAGAGGCAGCAGGTTCCACAGGATCAGCGTGGGGCTTTGCAGCAGGTGGTAAGCCACATGCAGCCGGCTGGTGGATGAAATCAGAAAAATCAATCCCATAGCGAAAACGGCGCCCAACAGGAGGAAGGCCCATATACTCCATGGGCGGTCCCAAAAAGAACGGCGCGGCTGTTCCGTCTGTGGGGAAGTGTTTTGGTCCATAAGCGAACCTCCTTTATGTTGATGGAAAAATGTATTTACTGATTCGGTATTATAATGGAAATGCTGGGAAAAGTAAAGAAATCCGGGGGAAAGTTAAGAAATGAGGCGTTGTTTTTTCAGGGAGAGGAAAAAAGAAAGAAGGGCGGCCCCGGGGAGTCGGATGGCGGAAAAAAACGGCAGCCGGGAGAGAAAATGGCGGAAATTGGGCATTTTTTGTTGTCATAAAATAACAGATTTGCTATAATAAATTGATTATGCCATTTTTCGGGGAAATCAAACAAGAATAGATCTAGGAGAATTACCCATGAAAGAAAACAGAACGGACCAGCGTCACAGAAGACGGGCGCAGGTGCATCCCGATTATGAGCGGGAGCGGAAATATGCGGAAAAAATGCGGCGCCGGCAGCAGGAATACAGCCGGCAGGAATGGATCGAGCAGGAACGGTATGCCCAGCAGCACAGGCTGGGGACCCGGATGCAGCGCAATCGGATCAAGCAGATGGAAATGCGCAGAAAACGGCGCAGAGGAGAGATTCTGCTGTGTGTGGCGCTGGTGCTGATTCTGGCGGCGACTTTTGCGGCGGCAAAGATCTATACCAAACTGGATCTGTGGCAGCAGAAGGCGGAAAAGCCGGATTTTGTGGCTACGGCGGCCCAGTCCTCGGAGGTGGAGGACGAGATTCTCAATATCGCCATTTTCGGTACGGATGGGGACGGCTTCCGGACAGATGTAAATATTGTTGCCAGCTTCCACGTAAAAACAAAGGAACTGCATTTGATCTCCGTGCCCAGAGATACCAGAGTGACCATGACAGATGAAATGATCTCCTATCTGGAGAAAAACGGAAAATATGTGCCGGACAAAACCGGCGTATATGGTCAGTGCAAGATGACAGAGGTTCATGCCTATGCCGGCGAAGGGAACAGATGCGCCTTTTCCGTGGCTATGCTGGAGGAGATTCTGGGGATTGACATTGACTACTATGTGAAAATCAATCTGGACGCTTTTAAGGAAATCGTGGACGCGGTGGGCGGCGTAACCTTCAATGTGGAGGAACGGCTGTATTATTCCGATCCGGCCCAGGGACTGTACATCGACCTGTATCCCGGGGAGCAGGTGCTCCACGGCGACGAGGCGGAAATGCTGGTGCGCTTCCGTTCCGGCTATGCCCAGGGGGATCTGAAACGAATTCAGGTACAGCAGGACTTTATGAAGGCCTTCATTGAGCAGGTGTGCAGCACCAAGTCCATACTGGATAATCTGGACAGTCTGATCCGGATCGGCCTGGAGAAAACAGAGACCAATATGCCTTTGTCCACGGCTTTGCAGTATGCCAAGTATGTGACGCAGATCGATCCGGCGACGGTGACGACGGATACCATTCCCGGCGAGGGCGGTTCCTACTTCGATATGGACGAGGAAGCCACCAAAGAGTTGATTGACTACCGGATCTATGACATTGAACCGCCGGCGGACGAAACAGAGGATGGGGCGCTGACGGAAACAACGGATATGACAGAGACGACGAACGGGTGAGGATATGAGCAGAAAAACAAGACGAAGCCATCGGGCTGATTATGATAATTACGAGGGGTATGAGGACTACCGTCCCAGAAAAAAGAAGAAACAGTTCCATCCCGTCAAGACATTTTTCAAAATCGTGATTTCCATTGTGGCGGCTTTTCTGGTGCTGTCCGGCGGCGCGGCTTTTGCCTATTACAAGATCACCGGGGAAAGCCCCTTTGGCAGCGTGGATATTTCCAATGCTTCGGATATGAATTTCCTGGATGCGCTGTTAAAGAGAAATGTGAAAATGAATGTGGCTGTATTCGGCACGGATAAAGACGGCGCCAGAACGGACGTTATGTTTGTGATCCATTACGACAGCGCCCAGGAAAGCATGGATCTGGTTTCTCTGCCCAGAGATACCAGAGTGTCCGTCTGTGACGCGGTGGTGGAGAACTATCAGGAGGGTGGACATGCCTATAATCAGGTGACAAAGCTTAACGCCATCCATTCTTACAGCGCCGGGGACAAGTGCTGTGAAAACACAGTGCTGCAGATTGAGGATCTGCTGGGCATCAGCATCGACCATTATATCAAGATTGATCTGGACGCCTTCCGCAAGATCGTGGACGCAGTGGGCGGCGTAGAAGTGGATGTGCCTCAGGATATGGACTATGAGGACCCCGCGCAGGATCTGTATATCCATCTGGACGCCGGATTGCAGACATTGAACGGCGATGAGGCAGAGCAGCTGGTGCGTTACAGGAAATATCCTACCGGCGATGAAGGCCGTATTGAGGTGCAGCAGCTGTTCTTAAAGGCTTTGGCCCAGAAGGTGCTCAGCAGCGAAACCATTTTGAAAAACCTGCCGGACTATATCGACGTGCTGTATAAAGACGTGGAAACAGATATTACACTGGCGGACGCTTTGAAATATGTAAACTATATCGAAAAAATTGACCTGAACAAGATTACCATGCAAACCATTCCCGGCGCGGGCCAGTATATCGGCGGCGTTTCCTACTTTGTCCATGACGCGGCAGGGACGGCGCAGCTGGTGGATCAGATCTTCTATCAGACCAATACGGGAACAGAAGGAAGCACAGACAGCAAATCTCTGACCATTGAGGTCTGCAACGGCGGCAACGTAGCCGGCCTGGCGGGACGGTTTACAGAGACGCTGGAAGCGGACGGCTATACTTTGACGGAGCCCACCAACTATACGGGAACCCAGTCTGCCCAGACCAGAATACAGGTCAAGAGCGAAGGCATGGGAGAGGATCTGATTTCCTACTTTACGGACGCTGTCATTGAAGTGGCGCCGGAAGAGCTTTCCGCGGGGACAGATATCCGCATTGTGCTGGGGACAAAGGAATCCTAGAAAGAGGGGAACGGACATGGATGAGATCATGATTATCGGCATCGCCGGCGGTACCGGCAGCGGCAAAACTACCTTGACCAACCGGATCAAGGAGCGTTTCGGCGAGGATGTGACGGTGGTATACCATGACAATTATTATAAACGGCACGACGAGATGACCTATGAGGAGCGTTGTCTGCTCAATTACGACCATCCGGACGCCTTTGACACGGATCTGATGATTGAGCATATCAAAAAGCTGCGGCAGGGAGAGACGGTGCAGTGTCCTGTATATGATTTTACGGTGCATAACCGCTCTGACCGATTTACGGAGATCCGGCCCACGAAAGTCATTCTGATCGAAGGCATCCTGATTTTTGAGAATCAGGAGCTGCGGGATCTGATGGATATTAAGGTGTTCGTGGATACAGACGCGGATGTGCGCATCCTGCGGCGTATTCTGCGGGATGTAAAGGAGAGGGGCCGGAGTCTGGATTCTGTTGTCAGCCAGTATCTGAACACGGTAAAGCCTATGCATGAGCAGTTCGTAGAGCCCAGCAAGCGCTCGGCGGATATTATCGTTCTGGAAGGCGGGCAGAATGTGGTGGCGCTGGATATTCTGATCCAGAGAATCTACGCCCATGTGCATAAGGAGGAGAGAGCATGAGTCTGAAAAGCGCGGTGATCAAATCTCTCTCCTACGGGGTGATCTTCAGCCTGCTGTGCAATCTCATGGACCGGTCCGGATTTTCCGTTCTGCGGTTTGCGGCCTTTGCCCTGTTGTTTACGGCGCTGTATACCATCTTTTTGATGCTGCTGCCTAAGGGCGGAAAGAAATAAAAACGGAAAAAGCAATCCCATAAAAATAAGAATCGCCGGATTCCTTCGTATGCCGCAGGAAGTCCGGCGATTTTTGTATTTTGATGAAGATATTCTGAAAACGTGGTATTCCGCGGGGGCGGCCGCCTCTTATGATACCGCGCCCCGCAGGCTCAGGCTTACCAAAAGGCTCTGATCCACCGCCGCCATCAGCTCATCATCCAGATGGCACAGTTTTTCCTTCAGCCGCCGTTTGTCGATGGTGCGGATCTGCTCCAGCAGGACTACGGAGTCCTTGGGCAGGGCGCATCGTTTCGCCGAAAGGGGTATATGGGTAGGCAGCTTGGCCTTGTTCATTTGAGATGTAATGGCGGCACAGATCACCGTAGGGCTGTATTTATTGCCCAGATCGTTCTGGATGATGAGGACGGGCCGCACGCCGCCCTGCTCACTGCCCACCACGGGACTGAGATCCGCATAAAAAATATCGCCTCTTCTGACAATCATATCTGTTCACACTCCGCCGCTTTGAATTGGTCAGGCTGTATGGATTCGGTATGTACACGCTGACTGATACCAGTATGTCCGCGGCTTCGGTTTTTTATTCCGGGATGGCGAAAAGGTTTTCGTCAAAATCCGGGTTGTATGTAAATTCCGTGTAGTCCAGACGGTAACGCTCTTTTCCGTCGGCGTCATAAAGTACCAGACGCACCGGCAGCAGGGTCTCGTTGTCGATCCACAGCTTTTCCGAGGCCAGCGCGTCGGCGTTGGAGGGGATGACCGCCTCCAGTACGGTGCAGCGGCTTTCGTCCAGAGCGGCGCTTTCCACGGCAACGCCTTCCGACTGGAGATAATTTTTCATGAACTGCCCCAGAAACAGCTCGTTGCGCTGGGAAGAAGGCGGCACGTCGTAGCGGATCTTCTCCTCCAGTCTGGGGTTGTACTGACAGACGGTGACGCCGTCAAAAATGGTAACGTTGCCTTCCACAGAAGGCGGGGAAAGCAGTTCCAGCCGGTATTCGCCGGTGGATTTGAAATCCTGGCGGGTTTCATAGACGGTTTCCGATTTGTTGGAAATACGGGTCAGGGTGGCTGTGGCCGAATACCCCTCCATTTCCGTCAGACGCTGCTGGATCTGGGCCATGGGCGTCATTTCCTCTTTTGGCTGACAGCCGCACAGAGCCAGCCCCAGCAGAAGACAAAACAGCAGTTTTCTTTTCATGATCTTCCTCCTTAAGATGAAAAAACAGGGTTATCATACTTTATGATGGGGACAGGGAGAGTATGAGATCCGCCAAGCAGGAGGATATTGGAAAGTATGTTACAAATTTATTAAGTTTTTACAAGAACTTAGCGGCGGAAAGGGTTTTGTGTTAGAATAGGATGGTATGGTTTACAGAAAATGTTCTTTTTTTGGACGGGAGACGGAACAAGACATGGAATGTCTGCGTCTAAGGGAAGAATGAAATAGAAAGGATAAGGAGTGGCAGAAAAATGAAAAAGAGATTTTACGGCATAAAACGTTTGCTGGCTGCGGTTTTGACGGCCTCTCTGGCGTTTTCCGCAATGGGGGTAACGGCTTTCGCGGCGGATACGGTATATCAGCAGAGAACCCACGAAACTGTGACAAAGGGCGTTATCTATGAAAAAAACAGCCGGATGACCACAGACGGCATCCAGAATATCCATGTGCTGACCATCGATCTGACCCAGAGTACGCTGGAATTAAAGGAAGTGGAGAGCACAAAGGAGTATGGCCTGAAGGAGACGGTACAGAAAATGCTGACGGACAACGGCGCTATTGCCGGGGTCAACTGTGACTTCTTTGGTCTTTCGGGCAGCTATTCCGCTTCTTTTGGTCCGGTAGTTACGGACGGAGAACTGATTTCCGCGGGAACTTCCGTAAATAAAGAATCCAATCAGTACGCCGCTTATGTACTGGATGAGGACGGGAACTCCATCTTCTCTTATTTTAAGACATGGGCGACCTTCGCCAACGCGGCAAAGACCATTGAACTGGCGTCTGTGAATAAAGTGACTTCTATGGTATTCCCTATCTATTTTGACCGGAACGCGGCGGACAGCACAGCGGATCTGGATAAACGATTTGAGAACCTGGTGAAATTTGTGGTGGTAGGCGATACCATCACCTATATCTCCCAGAAGGGAGAGACGGTAAGTGTGCCGGAAAATGGCTATCTGATCGTTATGAGCGGGGATTACTACACCAACGCGGCATCTGTGTTCAAGGTAGGCGACCCTGTGACATTGAATATTTCCTCTACCATTGATTTTGATAAAATCGAGACGGCCTTTGGCGGCGGCGGCCTGCTGCTGGTAGACGGGCAGACAGCGGCGGCTTCTTCTATCGTGGCTTCCGGCAGACAGCCCAGAACGGCCTTTGGCGTTTCTCAGGATGGCACCAAAGCGATTATTATGGTCGTAGACGGCAGAGGAGACAGCATTGGCGCGACCCATCAGGAAATGGCGGATCTGATGCGCACCTACGGGGCTTATGACGCTATGCATCTGGACGGCGGCGGTTCTTCCACTATGGCCGTAAAGACCGTGGAAGATACTACACTGGAAGTAAAGAATACCGTTTCTGACGGCGCGGAACGAAAGGTCATCAACTCTCTGGGCGTATTCCAGACAGCACCGGTGGGCAATGTGGAACAGATTGTGATTTCTCCTTCCACCACCCATACACAGCCCGGAAAGGCTATCACTTTTACGGTATATGGTCTGGATGAAAACTATCAGCGGATTTCTCTTAGTGCCGACGCGGTACAGCTGACAGCGGCGGGGATAGAAGGCACATGGAACGGATTTGACTTTACGCCTTCCGCAACGGGAGATTTCGCAGTCAGCGCAACTTACGGCGACGGACTCAGCGCCGTATCTTCCCTGATTTCCTGCGCGCAGACCTCTCGACTGAAGGCGACCAACGCGGACATTTCTATATCCGCCGTGGGCAAAACAGCGGGGATTTATGTAACGGCTTATGACGTGGATGGTTTCGGCAGAGCTGTGACCAATGACGCGGAATATACGGTGGCAAATCCTGCCATCGGCACCATGAACGGCAATATCTTTACGGCGAAAGCGACAGGTTCTACCTATGTAAAATGCAGCTGGGGCGGTAAAGAGACTTATGTGGTTGTGACCGTAGGCGGGGCACAGAAAACAACGGCGCCTGCTTCTTCCGCGGCGGCGGCAGACCCTATGGCGGGCACAGTCACAAAGGCAAATGACGGCGCGTACTATCTGAATATCGCTGGGGCTTTGGCGGCCAGTGATCCTTCCAAGGTAGACGCCTCTGTATACGCTTCTGTCAGAAGCAGAGTCAGAGCGGCGGCGGACAGCAACGCGGATGTGGCTATCTACGGCGGCAAATGCGATGTAACAACGGCGACGGTTCTGGATTCTATGACATGGAACGGCAGTTACCGTTTCCTGAACCGGGGCGGCGCCAGCGTGGTGATGATGTCCGCGGCCAACGGCGGCATCCGTGCTACCAACGCTTCCCAGTATATGAAATTTACGGCGGATCTGGACGCGGCCAATAATAACAATATCATCATTGTCATGGACAAAACGCCTTCCGATTTTACTTCCGCTGCGGAGGCAGATTACTTCCGGGCAATCCTGAACAAATATGTGGATCAGGGCAAAAATGTATTTGTGGTATCCTGTGCCGGAAACGCTTACTGGGCATCCAATAAGGACGGCGTCAGATACATCAACCTGCCGAATCTGTGGAAGGCGGACGGCAGAGCGAACACTGCGTATCTGCTGAAATTCCGCATGGACGGCAGCAACCTGACCTATGAAGCGGTGAAGGTCTGAAAAGAGGGAAAGTTTCTTAAATTTCGCGGCTTTTCTTGTAAAATGACGCAGAATACGGTAGTATAAGGTGGGCAGATGTTCTCTGCCCACCTTTCCTTGCGTATGCGGGAAAGAATAAATGAATTTTCAGGTGAAAGAATGATGACAAAACAGAAAAAAAACAGCGCGGTGAAAGCCGTGAGCTTTATGATGCTGATTACGTTGTTCGGGAAGGTGCTGGGGCTGGTCCGGGAGCAGCTTCTGGCGGCCAATTACGGCAACGGCATGGAGGCCAACGCCTTTACCATTGCCAGCCTGATGCCCAGGACGTTTTTCGACGCCGTTTTCGCTTCGGCTATTTCCGCCAGCTTTATTCCCATTTTTAACGAGTATCTGCAAAAAAAGGGGAAGGAAGAAGCCTTTGCCCTGTCCAACCGGTTCATTACCCTGATGGGACTGGTGACCATTTTGATGACGCTGGTCTGTGAGGCCTTTTCCAGCCAGTTTGTGTGGCTTTTCGCCGGCGGCTTTGACGCGGAGACAACGGCACTGGCGGCGAGACTTTCCCAGATCATGTTCCCTACCATCTTTTTTACAGGGGTAGCGTTTTCTTTTGTGGGAATATTGCAGTCTCTGGATGAGTTCAATGTTCCGGCGGCGCTAAGTGTGGCCTCCAACGCCGTCATTATCATTTATTATATTTTGTGGAACGACCGCTTCGGCGTATACGGCCTGGCGGTGGCCTTTCTGATCGGCTGGGGCCTGCAGGCGCTGATGCAGATTCCTTCCATGAGGAAAAAGGGATACCATTACCGTCCCAGCTTCCGTTTCCGGGATGAAGGCATCCGGAAAATTCTGGTGCTGATGCTGCCGGTTATGGTAGGGACGTGGATTCAGCCCATCAATCTTCTGATTAACAATCGTTTCGCCTCCCTTCTGGATATGACGGGGACGACGCTTTCTTACGGCAATACGGCTTTGCAGTATGCCAATAATCTGTATTTGATTATTGTAGGGGTATTTGTGCTGGCCATTGCCAATCTGGTATTCCCCAAGCTGTCCCGGATTACGGGAGACAGCGAGGATTTCGGCCAGACGGTGCGTGTGACGCTGAAGTCCATGATGTTTTTCCTGATTCCCATGATGGTGGGGGTCATGGTACTGAGCAAGCCTCTGGTAAAGCTGATTTACGAGAGAGGCAGCTTTGACGCTGTGGGTACGGAACTGACGGGGACAGCCCTCTGCTTCTTTTCCATTGGTATGATCGGCTACGGTGTGCAGACCATACTGAGCCGTGCCTTTTACGCTCAGCAGGAGGGAAAGATGCCGCTGGTGGCCGGTATCTGCTCCATCGCTGTCAACGCGGCTTTGTGCGTACTGCTGATGGAACCCATGGGCCTGGGCGGTCTGGCGCTGGCGTCCGCCGTATCTTCTACGGTGGCGGCACTGGTGCTTTTTGTGCCGACGGCAAAGAAATACCCCGGTATCCTGGATGGGGCCTTAGTGCGGGATTTATGCAAGATGGCATTCTGCGCTTTAGTGATGCTTTTCTGCGTCTGGGCGCCTTATGATTTTCTGTCGGCGAGACTGGCTGACGGACTGGTAACAAGAGTTCTGGCGGTGGGGATTCCTATAGCCATTGGTGTAGTGGTATATATGGCATTGACTTATCTGCTCCGGGTGGAGGAGAGCCGGATGGCCTTCGGCATTGCACTGAAGCTGCTGGGGCGGGGAGAAAAAGCCCCGGAAGAAGGCGGACAGACACCGCAGGAGGAGCAGGAGAAAGGAAAGCAGGGTATGACAGACAGAATTTCCGCATGGATCGAAGACAGCTTCTTCTTCCGTATCATACAGGCGGCCGTAATCTGGTTCTGGGGCATCTGGTCCGCCAGCCTGACGTACAGGGCTTACCGCAGACTGGGACGTGCCGTAGGCAGAGCCTTCCGGGAAAGCGCTATTTTCAGCTTTTTCCGCAGAGACTGGGATTTTGGCCTGCGGACGGAGCGCAGCCGTATTCCCCGTATCTGGCGGCGGCTTTGCTGGCGAAGCGGCAGCGCGGTGGCGGAAGGCCGCGGCGTTTTGGCGGTTCTGGCGGCGGAAAGCGGTATCCTGCGCCTTTGCAACGAAAATTTTCTGATCCTTTGCATCTGTGTGGTGGCACTGGCGATTCCGGTATTGCCGACGATGCTGCTGGTGGTCCTTTCTCTGGGGATCTTTGGGCTGTATCTGATAAACCTTTGGATGGGCCGGGTACACATTCAGAAAACAGGGATCGTCAGCATATTTGTGGGGCTCTTTGCTCTTTGCATCGTCTATGGCAGCCTTACCAGCTACCATTTCCCCAGAGCCTTGCAGGTCATGGCGGTATTTCTGACCTTTATGACTATGTTCTTTGTCTGCAAGGACTGCATTAACACGGAACGGAAGCTGGATCTGGTGCTTTTTGTGCTGATCGCGGCAGGGGTACTGATCGCCCTTTACGCCATTTATCAGTACGTGGTGGGCGTAGAGATGGACGCGGCCTGGGTGGACGCGGAAAGCTTCGATATTACCACCCGCGCCTACGCAACCTTCCAAAACCCCAATGTTTTGGGAGAGTATCTGATCGTCATTGGTTCTCTGGCGGCGGGGATGCTCTGGAAGGTGCGCAACTGGGCCGGCAGGATATTCTATCTGGGATGCTTCGGCATCATCTGCATGGGTCTGGTGGCGACCAATTCCAGAGGGGCCATGCTGGGACTGATGTTCTCGGCGGGGCTGTTTGTGCTTCTGGCGGAACGGCGGCTGATTCCACTGGGGATTGCGGGGCTTTTGGCGATGCCTTTCGTACTGCCCCAGAGTCTGTGGGAGAGATTGCTGTCCTCCATTACCATGAGCGACTCCTCTTCCCAGTACCGTCTGTCCATTTATCAGGCGGGGATGGATATGATCCGTCACTACTGGCAGACCGGGATCGGGGTAGACGCGTTTAACGAGATCTATCCGCTGTTCTCTCTGGAGGCGGCCAACGCTTATCATGTGCATAACCTGTTTTTGCAGGAATTTATAGAGCTGGGGATCGCGGGCATCGTGATTCTGGGGGCGCTGCTGGTGTTCTTTTTCCAGAAAATATACAGCGCCATGTCCAGAGCGCCCCGGCGCTACCGTATGATCCTGGCGGCGGTATTCGGGGCCTTCGGCGGCCTGCTGCTGCAGGGGATGACGGATCACATTTGGTTTGATTACAGTATCGTGCTGCTGTTCTGGTGCGTCCTTGGCATCGGGATGGCCGGTGTAAGATTGGGAGAGAAATCATGGCAGAAGAGAAAATGAAAATTTATCATGTACTGACAGACAAAAATATCGGCGGAGCGGGCAGATGGCTTTTATACTATCTGAAATACTGCAATCAGGACCGCTTCGATGTGCGGGTGGTGCTGCCCAAAGACAGCCGTCTGGCGCCTGCTGTGGCACAGCTGGGGTTCCCGGTGATCTCCATGGAGGCCATGGAGGACCGGTCCTTTGACAAAAAGGCGCTGAAGCCTTTGACGGAGCTGTTCCAAAAGGAAAAGCCGGATATCGTTCACACCCATGCCAGCCTGACGGCCAGAATGGCGGCAAGAAAAGCGGGTGTGCCTCGGATCTTCCATACGAAGCACTGTATGGAGGCGGCGGAGAAAAACACCCTGAAAAAGCTGGCGAAACGTATGGTGAACCATAAATACAGCGACTGTATCATTGCCGTCAGCAAAGCGGTGCGCCGCAGTATGATCGGCGGCGGTACGGACCCGGCGCAGATTGTGGTGCTTTATAACGGCATAGATATGATCCCCGCCCCCTCTGCGGAGGAAAAGAAGGCAATCCTTTCTTCCTACGGCGTGCCGGAAGGAAATCTGGCGGTAGGCATTGCCGCAAGATTGGAAGAAGTCAAGGATCATGCCACCTTCCTGAAGGCGGCGGAACTGCTGGCAAAGAAGCGGGAGGATGTGACTTTCCTGGTGATCGGCGACGGCAGTCTGCGGGAACGGCTGGAGGCAGAGGTAAAGATGATGGGCCTGCGGGGCAGAGTTGTTTTCACGGGCTTTGTACAGGAGATTGAACGGCTGGAGGCGGCGCTGGATCTGGCGGTGATTACATCCAGAGAAGAGGCCCTTTGCCTGTCTTTGATGGAATCCATGAGCGCAGGTGTGCCTGCCGTAGGAACAGACAGCGGCGGCGTCAGCGAGGTTCTGCGCCATGGGGAAAACGGTTTCCTGGTGGCAGTGGGAGACGCGGAGGATCTGGCCCGGAGGATGGAAGAGATCCTTGGGGATCAGGCGCTGTATGAAAAAATGAGCCGAAACGCCAAAGCATGGATGGAAGAAGGATTTACCGCGGAAAAAATGGCGGCCAGACTGGAAAAACTCTATATGGAGGGCGAGAAAAGATGAAGGAACGACACAGCAAAAAATTATTTGGCGTGCTGAACGCGTTGGATATTCTGATAATACTGGTGCTGGTTTGCGCCGCCGCCTTTGGGGTATACTGGACAAAGGGCCGGCAGACGGCGCAGACTACGGCAGAAAGCGCGACCTATACTTATGTAGTGGAAGGCAAGGCGGTGCTGGAAGAAACTGCGGAATACCCTGTAGTGGGCCAGAACGTATACAACAGCTCTACTTCGGAATATCTGGGCACTGTGGCGGAGGTTTGGAGCGAACCCAATACGGAAACCAATTTCAACAGAGTGACCAATACCTATGAGAAGGTGCCGGTACCGGGCTACTGCAATATTTATGTGGCCATTACGGGAAACGGCACGGAAACTGACCGGGATATTACTGTGGAAGGCACAGTGGTCAAGGTGGGCAAGGAACTGAATGTAAAAGGCAAGGGCTATGCCTTTAAAGGATATATCGTGGAAGTAAGGGACGGTGAGGAATGATGGCGAAGAGACGGCCCAATGTAATGGACTTTATCATTATCGCGGCGGTGGTATTGCTGGCGGCGCTGGCAGTATATAAATTCGGCGTAGTCAATAAGCAGGAGGCCACCAGTCTGGCGGAAGAACAGAAACAGATCACCTATACGGCCTTTATCGACGAGGTGCGCATGGCCACAGTCAACGCGCTGCATGAAGGGGATCAGATCTTTGATGAAAAGACAGGTATCTGCATCGGCACCATCACCGGTGTCAGCTATGAGCCGAGAGTAAAGAATGTGCTGGACAACAACGGAAACATGATTACGGTGGAGGTGCCGGATTATTACGGCATCACCCTTACCATAGAAGGCGGCGTAGTGGAAAAGGAAGACGGGTATTTTGTAGATGGGATTGTGGAATTAAAGGCAAATTCGGAAATGGATGTTTACACAAAATACGCGGAACCGGTAATTAAAGTGACACAGATCGATATTTGACAGGTGGGACGAGTATGAAATACAAAATATTGATGACACTGATGGGACTGGAGATCGGCGGCGCGGAGACCCATGTGGTGGAGCTTTCCAAGGAACTGAAAAAACAGGGTTATGATATTCTGGTGGCTTCCAACGGCGGGGTTTATGAAAAAGAGCTGGAGGAAGCGGGCATCCGTCATTACAAAGTGCCCATGAACCAGCGCAACATCCTGAAAATGCTGAAATCCTATTTTATGCTGAAGAAAATTATCCGGCGGGAAAAGGTGGATATCGTCCATTCCCATGCCAGAATCCCCGGCTTTATCTGCGGGATGCTCCACAGAAAAATGAAATTTACCTTTGTGACCTCGGCCCATTGGGTATTTTACACAGGTATGGGTCTGAAATATCTGACCAACTGGGGCCAGAAGGTTGTGGCGGTCAGCGAGGATATCCGGCAGTATCTGATGGATAATTACCATGTGCGCAGCGAGAATATCTTTGTGACCATCAACGGCATTGATACCGATAAGTTTTCCCCGGAGACCGACGGCAGCCGTATCCGAAAGGAATTTTCTCTGGAAGAAGGCACGCCGATGCTGGTATATGTCAGCCGTATGGACGAGAGCCGGGCGCTGGTGGCAAGACAGCTGATCCAGATCGCGCCGAAGCTGGCGGAAAAGATTCCCGGTCTGCGGATGCTGATTGTAGGCGGCGGGGATGTCTTTGATGAGCTGCTGGCAAAAAGCAAGGAAGTTAACGCCGCTTTGGGCAGAGAATGTATTACCATGACAGGGGCGAGAACAGATATCAATGAGCTGGTTTCTGTTTCCGATCTGTTTGTAGGCGTCAGCCGTGCCGCTCTGGAGGCTATGGCGGCAGGCAAGACCGTCATTGTAGCCGGGAACGAGGGCTATATTGGTCTGTTTGGCGAGGATAAGCTGGAAATGGCACAGGAGAACAACTTCTGCTGCCGGGGATGCGAAATGTCGGCGGAGGATCGCCTCTACCGGGATGTAGTCTATGGCTTTTGCCAGATGACGCCGGAGGACAGAGAACAGGCCGGGGCTTACGGCAGAGAGGTCATTTTCCGGTACTATTCCGTGACAAAAATGGCCCAGGACTGCGTCAGCGCCTATGGCGCCGCATGGCGGGAAAGCCATGAGAAGCAGTATCATATCGTGATGAGCGGTTACTATGGATTCAACAATACCGGCGACGAGGCCATTATGCTTTCCATGCATAAAAATATTCAGGAAATGGGCAGCAATTATCATATTACGGTATTGTCCAATAAACCGGTGGAGACCCGGGATAAATACGGCATTGAGGCGGTGTACCGCTTTGGTGTGCGGGATGTTCTGCGGGCCATCCGCCAGAGCGACGTGCTCCTTTCCGGCGGCGGCTCTTTGCTGCAGGACAGCACCAGTACCCGTTCTTTGATGTATTACCTTTCCATTACGGCGGCGGCGAAGATGATGCGCAAGAAAGTTATGCTGTACGCCAACGGCATTGGCCCTGTTTCCGGCAAGCGGAACCGGCGGCTGGTGAAGCAGGTAGTCAATAAGGCGGATCTGATTACCCTGCGGGAAGAAAATTCCTATGAGGAACTGCTTTCCATGGGAGTAAACCCGAAAAAATGCTTTGTGACGGCGGACCCTGTTTTTACCATGGACGGCGTGGACAAAGAAACGGCGGAAGGGATTCTGGCAAAAGAGGGAATTCCTCTGGACAAGCCGCTGGTAGTGGTCAGCGTCAGAAACTGGAAGGAGATCGACCGGTTTATTTCCCGGTTCGCGGATCTTTGCGATATCATTGTGGAAAAATATCAGCGGAATATTGTTTTTGTGGCCATGCAGATGCCCAATGACGTGACTATCAGCGAAAAAGTAAAGAAAAAAATGAAGCAGGATGCTTATGTGCTGCGGGGGAATTATTCGCCCTATGAGGTTATGGGGATCATTTCTCTGGCGGATTTCATCCTGAGCATGCGTCTGCATACTCTGATTTTCGCCGCAAGGCAGTGTGTGCCGCTGGTGGGCTTTGTGTATGATCCCAAGATCGCCTACTATCTGGAGAAGCTGGAGATGCCCGACGGCGGAGACCTGCGCCACTTTGACGAAGAGCGGGCGCTGGCGCTGGTGGAGGATATTATTGAAAACAAAGAGCAGTATGTGGCAAAGCTGACGCAAAAATCGGAACTGCTGTATCAGCAGGCTCATCAGAATGAGAAATATCTGCTGCGGCTGCTGGCAAAGAAGCGGAAATAAAGGAAGGGGCGGAAAATACAATGCGCAGAATAACGCAGATTTTGGAGGTGCCCTTTGATGCGCTGACCATGGAGGAAGCGGTGGAAAAGGCACTGGGATTTCTGGAGGACGGCGGAGCACATTATATCTGCACTCCCAATCCGGAGATCGTTATGGAGGCCCAGAAGGATCATGAACTGATGGAGATTCTGCGGAAAGCGGATCTGGTAGTGCCGGACGGCATCGGCGTGGTCTGGGCATCCCGTTACAGCGAGATCGTACTGAAGGAACGAGTGGCAGGCTATGACCTGACGCAGAATCTGTTCCGTGCCATTGAGAATACGGAGCACAAGGTATATTTCTTCGGCGGCGCGCCGGGTGTGGCGGCCACAGCGGCCAGAAAGATGAAAAAGGTCTATCCCGGCCTGCGGATCGCCGGCGGACACAACGGCTATTTTGACGCGGAAGAAGAAAAAAAGATATTGGCTGACATAAAAAAGGCGGCGCCGTCCATACTATTGGTAGGGCTGGGCGCGCCCAAACAGGAAAAATGGATCTATGAGCACCTGACGGAAACAGGGGCAAAAATCGCCATTGGCGTCGGCGGCAGTTTTGACGTAATGGCGGGCAACGTAAAACGGGCACCGAAGCTGTTCCGGAAGCTGGGACTGGAGTGGTTCTATCGTCTGATCACACAGCCCACCCGATGGAAACGGATGCTGCGGCTGCCAAAATTCGCGCTGACAGTCCTGAAAAAACAGAAGCGGAGATAGGATTCCGCAAAAGGAGCGGCGTGAACGATGAGCAAAGAACAAAGAGGAATGAGCTGGCAGCTGCCCGCTGGGGCGGCCCTGCTGGCTTTGGGCATACAGAACTTCATGGAGCCGGCACATCTGGTGGCCGGCGGGATTTCCGGTCTGGGCATTATACTGGATGACGCGGTAAAAAATCTGGGCGGGCCGGGAGTGCCTTTGTGGCTGGTGAATGTGGTATGCAACCTCCCTTTGTTCGCTGCGGCATGGAGGAAAATGGGGAGGCAGTTTGTGGGAAGAACCATACTGACCTCCCTTTTGTTTTCACTGATGCTGTTTTTGGCGTCTTTTCTGCCGGTCTATTATGGAGATCTGCTGCTGGCGGCAGTATACGGCGGCGCTATTGCGGGGGCCGGTCTGGGGCTGGTGCTGCGGGGAGGCGCTACCACCGGCGGGGTGGATCTGGCGGCAACGCTGCTGCATCGCAAATGGCAGCACAGAAGTGTATCCTCTATGGTGTTTTTTATGGACGCGGCTATTATTTTGCTGGGGACGGTTTCCTTTGGCGTGGAGCATACACTCTATGCCATACTGGCGGTTTATGTTATGGAGAAACTCATTGCATGGGTGCTGGAAGGCGCCGGAGCGGCCAAAATGGGCTGGATCATTTCTCATAGGAGCCGGGAAATCTGCCGTGCGCTGGAGGAAGAGACAGGCGGCAGGAAAATGGCGTTTTACGGTGGACAAAAATGGACACCAGAGGGGGAGGAAGTGCTCTTCTGTGTCTTTTCACAAAAAGAGATTGGAACGGTCAAAAGCATTATCATGAATATTGACAGGGAAGCCTGTTTTCTGGTGGCGGATATCCGGGAGGTTTTGGGGGACGAGCTGGGGGATAAGTGAAAAAAGACAATGCCTGACAAGAGAGAAAAACGTCTTTTGGTTATTCCGAAAGGCATTTTCAGGGGCAGTTTAAATAAAAAAAGGCCCCGTTTTTTATGGAAAAATGAAAGTGAAAGAGAATTTGTATGTTTTTTTACAATTTCTCTTTATTTTTTTGGCATTATGTTATAAAATGTATCTAGGCTATTTGAATAAACAGGAGATGGGTACGTTTTCGGCACTTTTGACAGTTTCCTGTTGCGCGGCTGGATAAGGAGAGAATAATTTTTTAGAGGTGATAGCGCATGATTTCCAATCAGATTTTACAGAGCACCATTGACGGGCTGAAGAACATTACCCGCAAAGAACTGAGCGTGGTGGAGAAAGAGGGCAAGGTTATTGCCACAACGGAAGAGAACATGATTGGGCGTCAGATCGACGCGGTGGAAAATTTTGTGGGATCTCAGGCGGAGAGCCAGCTGATCCTGGGATATCAGTATTTTAAGATTTATGACAATGGTGTGCCCGAGTATGTGGTACAGGTCAAGGGCGAGGACGAAGAAGGCTACCGCATCGGCAAGATCGCCGCTTTCCAGATCCAGAGCCTGCTGGTGGCGTACAAAGAAAGATATGATAAGGATAACTTTATCAAGAACCTGCTTTTGGACAACCTCCTTCTGGTAGATATTTACAGCCGTGCGAAGAAGCTGCATATTGAGAATAACGTAAGCCGTATCGTATTCCTCATTGAGACCAATATTGACAAGGAAATGAATGTAGTAGAAATCGTCAGAGGCATTTTCCCTGCCAAGACAAAGGATTTTGTAACAGCGGTGGACGAACACAGCATTATTCTGGTCAAAGAGCTGCGGGAGAAAGAAGCGCCGGATGAAATCGACCGCATCGCTAAGGTAGTGGAGGAAACACTCAACGCCGAAACAAACAGCAAGGTATACATTTCCAGCGGTACCGTTGTAGGGGACCTGAAGGACGTTTCCCGTTCCTACAAGGAAGCGAAAATGGCGCTGGAGGTTGGCAAAATCTTTGAGACGGACAAGTATATTGTCAACTATGAGAGACTGGGCATCGGCCGTCTGATCTATCAGCTGCCTCTGCCTCTTTGCAGAATGTTCATCAAAGAAGTGCTTCATGGCCTGACTATGGACGATTTTGATGACGAAACGCTGGCAACCGTGAACAAGTTCTTTGAGAACAATCTGAATGTATCGGAAACCAGCCGTCAGCTGTACATCCACAGAAATACACTGGTATATCGTCTGGATAAACTGCAGAAGATGACCGGTCTGGATCTGCGTAATTTTGACGATGCCATTATCTTCAAGATCACACTGATGGTAAGCAAATACATGATGTATATGGACAAAATGACGTATTAAAAAAGAAAGAAAGTCTTCTGGAAAGAAGCTGTTTTCAAAAACAGAGTCGCTGGAGTTCTTTGCGCCGCAAGGATTCCGGCGATCTTTTTTATGGAAAAGAAGCCTGAGCGCAGGCGGCTGTTTTGGAAGTAGTGGATACAGAAAAAAGAGGGCGGCACCGTATTTTATGGCAGAAATCCTAAAATTCAGTTAAAGTTGCGGCTGATCCGGGGGTTTGGGGTTGTTCGGTTTTTTGTTTTATGCTATAATCTTATGGTGTTTTAGGGGGAAACTGCGCAGATTTTGCGGTTTCCCGCAGAAAAATTCAGGAAAGGGAGATACGTTTTGATTCGATTACAGAATGTAACAAAAATGTACCCGAACGGCTCAAGAGGTGTCGAGGGTCTGAATTTACATATTAAAAAAGGCGATTTCGTATTTATTGTAGGTTCCAGCGGTTCCGGCAAGTCCACACTCATTAAGCTGCTGCTGAAGGAACTGGACCCCACCTCCGGCGAAATCATCATCAACCGGGTGAAAACAAACGATTTGAGCAGAAAACAGATTCCTTACCTGCGCCGAAACCTGGGCGTAGTATTCCAGGACTTCCGTCTGCTGCCCAATAAGACGGTCTATGAAAATGTGGCCTTTGCCATGCGTGTTATCGAGGCGCCCAGCCGCATCATCCGCAGGAATGTACCGGCGGTACTGTCTTTGGTGGGTCTGGGACAGAAGGGCAGAAGCTATCCCAATCAGCTTTCCGGCGGCGAGCAGCAGAGAACGGCGCTGGCCCGTGCTATTGTCAACAATCCGCCGATCCTGATTTGTGACGAGCCTACCGGGAATCTGGACCCGGATACGGCATGGGGCATCATGCAACTGTTGGATGATATCAACAAACGGGGCACCACCATTGTAATGGCGACCCATGCGAGAGATATTGTAGACGCTATGCAGAAGCGTGTTGTGACCCTGAACAAGGGACATATTATCAGAGATATAGAAAAAGGTGGTTATGACGATGAGGCCTAGTACAATCAGATATTTTTTAAAGGAAGGATTCAGCGGCCTGCGGAAAAACCTGCTGATGACTGTGGCATCCATCATCGCGGTAGCGGCCTGCATTTCCATTATGTCCTTCTCCTATTGCGTAGTCAGCAATCTGCAGTATATGATGGACCAGATGGAGGATTCCATTGGCATTTCCGTTTTCCTGGAGGGAGATGTCACCAGTGAACAGATCGAAAGCATGAAGAACCAGATTTCCCAGATCGAGCATGTCACCAATGTAACTTATGTTTCTCCGGCGGACTCTCTGGATAAACTGAAGGATGAATGGGGCGCCGATGAGGATATTTTCATTGGTCTGGATGATGAGAACAATCCGTTGTCCCATTCCTTCCAGATTGAGCTGGATCAGATCGAATCTCAGGAGGCGGTTCTGACATCTCTGCATAATATCGAGGGCATCAATGAGGATAATGTGGAATATGGACAGTCGGTTTCCGAGCTGCTGGTGAAGATCAGCAACGTCTTCCAGATCGCCGGTATAATCATTATGCTGATCCTGGGCGTAATTTCTGTTATGATTATTGTGAACACCATCCGGATTTCTGTTGTAAACCGGCGTGTGGAAATCAATATTATGAAATATGTTGGCGCAACGGACTGGTTCATCCGCTGGCCCTTTATCATCGAGGGGATTATCATTGGTCTGATCGGGGCTATCATTCCTTCTCTGCTGGGGCTGCCACTGTACGCCAAGACCGTCAGCCTGTTCTATAACTACGTACCCTTTGTGGCAAACTTTATCCGGTTCCGCCTGACGGGGGATGTATTTTCCTTTGTACTGCCCGCGGCGCTGCTGTTTGGTATCCTGCTGGGGGTAGTCGGCAGTGTGACTTCCATCCGGAAGCATTTGCAGGTATAAGCGAATTATAAAAGAAGATAAAACCCTTCCGTTCTGTCGCTGCTTAGCCATCTGCGCTCAGCAGGCGGCGGCGGAAAGGGTTTTTCTGTTTCGGGGCATGAAGCAGGGGCAGGAAACATAGGATACAAATTAGAAAATGCAAAGAGGCGATGAGTTTGCGGAATAAGAATTTTTGGAAAGGCTTTGCGGCGGCAGTGGCAGTTATGGTGGTTGTGACTTTTGGCGGCGGGGCTTTGGTACACAGAGGTGTGGTGCCTCTGGACTGGCTGCCGGACGGATTGGCCCGTATCGCCAAAACAAATATCCTTCTGGATTATCTGGAAGAGAATTATGTGGATGAGTTCAACAGCCGGATGGCGGAGGAACTGATGTATACGGGGCTGGCTGCAGGCGCCGGAGATACTTATACTTATTATCTGAGCGCGGAGATGATGGCGCAGCAAACGGAGAAAAACAGCGGTCATTTCGTGGGCATTGGTGTGGATGTGACTGTCAATGAAGAGGGATACTGCCAGATCGTATCCGTTACGGCCGGAGGACCCGCAGAGGCGGCCGGCATACAGACCGGCGACGTAATCGTGGAGGTAGACGGGGAATCCGTGGATGGTGTGGACGCCAATGAGGTGGTTTCCCGGATCAAAGGCGAAGAAGGCACAGAAGTAGCGCTGGGCGTGCGGCGGGGAGAGGATATACTGACCCTGACGGTGACCAGACAGGATATCCAGGTGACGACGGTAGAAGGCCGGATGCTGGAGGACGGCATAGGATATATTTCCATTTCCGCTTTCCGTGAAAATACATACGATCAGTTCCGGGAAGCGCTGGACGCATTGCTGGCGGAAGGCATGGAAGGGCTGGTTCTGGATCTGCGGGACAATACCGGCGGTCTGGTGCCGACAGCCTATGAGATCGGAGAGGAGCTTTTGCCGGAAGGGACCATGGTATACACATTAGATAAGGAAGGAAACCGTAAGGACCTGGTTTGTGACGCGCAGTACCTTGATCTTCCCCTGGTGGTGCTGGTCAACGGATACAGTGCCAGCGCTTCGGAGATTCTGGCCGGGGCTATCCAGGATACGGGACGAGGCGAGCTGATCGGGACGCAGACCTTTGGCAAAGGGCTGATCCAGCGGCTGTATACGCTTTCCGATGGTTCCGGTATCAATGTCACCATTCAGAAATACTATACACCCAACGGCACCAGCATCCATGGCGTGGGACTGACGCCGGATCTGGTGGTGGAACAGCCGGAAGAGGGCGGCGAGGACCTGCAGCTGGCGGCGGCGCTGTCCCGGATGGCGGAAAAAATGAATTGATTTGAGAAAAATCGGGTAATTTTGAGAAAAATGCTTTTCAAGGGACTTTTCTTCTATTATACTGGAGATACTGAGAAAAGATTGGAAGAGAACGAAGGAGCAAAGCTATGTTGGACTTTATGAGTTTTGGCGAGAATATCGGGATCGACCTGGGAACGGCTACGGTCCTGGTTTATATCAAGGGACAGGGGATCGTCATTCGGGAGCCCTCTGTTGTTGCCATTGACAAAGACAGCAATACCATCCTTGCCGTTGGGGAGGAAGCCAGAAGAATGCTGGGCAGAACGCCGGGCAATATCGTTGCCATCCGTCCTCTGCGGGAGGGTGTTATTTCCAATTATGAAGTAACAGAAAAAATGCTGCAGTATTTTATTGAAAAGGCTTTGGGCAAGCGGTCCTTTGTAAAGCCCACCATTGCGGTCTGCGTGCCCAGCAGTGTAACGGAAGTGGAAAAAAGAGCCGTAGAGGACGCTACCCGCCAGGCGGGAGCAAGACGGGTTCACATCATTGAGGAACCCATCGCGGCGGCAATCGGTTCCGGCATTGATATTTCCAGAGCTATGGGCAGCATGGTGGTAGATATCGGCGGCGGCACTACGGATATTGCCGTAATCTCTCTGGGCGGGACCGTAGTCAGCTATTCCCTGAAGATTGCCGGGGATAACTTTGATGACGCCATTATCCGCTACATGCGCAAGAAGCATAATGTGCTCATTGGGGAAAGAACGGCGGAAGAGCTGAAGATCAAGATCGGTACGGCCTTTGAGAGAACCATTCCTGTGACACTGGACGTCAGAGGCAGAAACCTGATTACGGGGCTGCCCAAAAATATCACGGTGACTTCCGAGGAAATGCTGGAGGCTCTGCAGGAATCTGTCCTGGCCATCTGCGACGCGGTACACGGGGTATTGGAGAAAACACCTCCGGAACTGGCGGCGGATATTTATGAAAGAGGCATCGTAATGACCGGCGGCGGAAGCCTGCTTTATGGTCTGGATAAGCTGATCCAGAGCCGGACCGGGATTCATGCTATGGTGGCGGAGGACGCGGTCAGCTGTGTAGCCATTGGTACAGGCAGATATATCGAATATGTTTCCGACGGCAACGGCGAGGAGGAGGCGGACACACCCTCCATGCTGCGCAGTGTATTGCAGAGATTCCGCAAAAAATAAGAAGAAAAGAGCTATGGTGCATACATGTCATAGCTCTTCTTTTTTTGCAGAAAAAAGACCATTAGAGCCTAAGTTTTCCTATGATGAAAATAGGGTTTGTGCAAGATGTTGAAAAAAATTCAAATATCATTGTTAAATCTATGCCAAAATAAGGGGAGGGACAAAAGAACATCAAAAAAAAAGATAAAACGTTTTTTTGCATAATTTTACCCCTGAATTTTTGTGTAAAAATAAATCCAAATCTTCAAAAAAATGCTACACAAGTTTGGAAATTGTGGTATAATTAGGGAGGTGAAAGGGTCGGCGGAAACCGCCGTTTATAGAAAACAGCGGAAACCTAAGGCTTTTTCTTCTGATTTTTGTTTCCCTTTTCGGAAACAAAAAGAAGTGTTTTTAACACAAAATACAGTTAAAGAAAAGACAAAAATGTAGGAGGTCAATGAGTTATGAACGCTTATATTGAACGCGTAATCGAACAGGTTAAGAGACGTGACGCACATGAACCTGAATTCATCCAGACAGTAGAAGAAGTGTTCTCTTCCATCGAAAAAGAAGTTGAACAGCATCCCGAATATGAAAAAATGGGTCTGCTGGAAAGACTGGTAGAACCTGAAAGACAGGTTTCCTTCAGAGTAACATGGGTTGACGATGCTGGTAAAGTACAGGTTAACCGTGGTTTCAGAGTACAGTTCAGCTCCGCTATCGGGCCTTACAAAGGTGGTCTGAGATTCCATCCCACAGTATACTCTGGCGTAGTTAAATTCCTGGGCTTTGAACAGATCTTCAAAAACTCCCTGACAGGTCTGCCTATCGGCGGCGGTAAAGGTGGTTCCGACTTCGATCCCACAGGCAAATCCGATATGGAAATCATGAGATTCTGCCAGGCATTCATGACAGAACTGTACAGACACATCGGTCCCGACGTTGACGTTCCCGCTGGTGACATCGGCGTAGGCGGCAGAGAAATCGGCTTCCTGTATGGTCAGTATAAGAGAATCAAAGGCTGCTGGGAAAACGGCGTTCTGACAGGCAAAGGTCTGGAATACGGCGGCTCCCTGTTCAGACCTGAAGCAACAGGCTACGGCGCTACATACTATGTAAACGAAGTACTGAAACATGAAGGCGACACATTCGAAGGCAAGACAGTTGCTATGTCCGGTTTCGGTAACGTAGCTTGGGGTATCGCTATGAAAGTTGCTCAGCTGGGTGGTAAAGTTGTTACACTGTCCGGTCCTGACGGCTACTGCTACGATCCCGAAGGTATCACAACTCAGGAAAAATTCGATTACATGCTGGAAATGAGAAACTCCGGCAGAAACCGTGCACAGGACTATGCTGATAAATTCGGCGTAGAATTCTTCCCTAAGCAGAAACCTTGGGGCCAGAAAGTAGATATCTGCATGCCCGCAGCATACCAGAACGAACTGGATGTTGCTGAAATCGAACAGATCATCGCTAACGGCACAAAATACTACATCGAAGTTGCTAACATGCCTACAACAAACGCAGGTCTGGCTCGCGCTATGGCTGAACCCGGCATGATCGTTGCTCCTTCCAAAGCTGTTAACGCTGGTGGTGTAGCAGTTTCCGCTCTGGAAATGGCTCAGAACTCCATGAGATACAGCTGGGATGGCGAAGAAGTTGACGCTAAACTGGTTGGCATCATGAAGAACATCCATGCTATGTCCGTAGAAGCAGCTGAAGCAGCTGGTCTGGGTTACAACCTGGTAGCTGGCGCTAACATCGCAGGCTTCAAGAAAGTTGCAGCCGCTATGATGGCTCAGGGTCTGGTATAATTCATCCGGAAACTGAAAAGATACTTCTGTATCTGACAGCATGACAAAAATGAAAATCCCAAAGGAGAAATCCTTTGGGATTTTTTATTTTAGTCTGACTTTTTGGGAAGTTCTGTTGTCTAATGAATAGAAGGAGGAAACAGAAGAAAACGAAGAAAACAAAAAGAGGAGGTGAAATTATGGAACAGGAGAGGAAAAGCAGGGAGACCGTCCGGCAGATCGGCGAATATGTATCGGAAAACCAGGCGCGTTTTTACCGCCTTGCTTTTTCTTACGCCAGAGAGCAGCAGGCCGCGCTGGACATTGTGCAGAACGCTATTGTCAAAGCGCTGGAGCATAGTGAACAGCTGAAACATACAGAATATATGAAAACGTGGTTTTATCGCATTCTGGTCAATGAGAGCCTGAACTATTTGAAAAAAGCAGGGAGGGAGGAGCCTAGAGAACCGGAGAAAATGGCCCGTCTGATGGAGCGGGAGGCGCCGGAGGAAGGCGCCCAGATCCATGAGATGGTGCTGGGACTGCCGGAAGAGATGAAAACAGTGGTGATGCTTCGTTTTTATGAAGATATGAAGCTGGAGGACATTGCCCGTATTACGGGAGAAAATTTAAGCAAGGTAAAATACAGGCTGTATACCGGATTGGAAAAACTGCGAAAAGCCATGGGAAAGGAGGCGGAAACATGACAGAGGAAGATTTCAGAAAAGAAATGGAAGCGGCCAGACAGTACTATGAACAGACAGAAATCCCGGAAGGTCTAGGCGAAATGGTTGCAAGGACATTAGAAGAGCATGGAGGGTCCATAGAAACAGACAGAAAGAACAGAAAAGAAGAGACAGCAGAGAAAAGAAAGGTGATTCAGATGAAAGAAAAGAAGAGAAGAAGCACTGGGAAAACAGCGGCTGTGGCAGCTGCCTGCGCGGTATTTTGTTTTACGGCGGCGCTGAACATCAGTCCGGCCTTTGCGGAGGAAATGAGTAAAGTGCCAGGGCTGAGCACGGTATCCAATGTCCTGACATTCCGCAGCTATGAATTTTCCGATGGCGACAAAACCGTTGGCGCGAATATTCCGCAGATCCAGGCAGAAGGGGCGTATACAGAACGGGTAAACGATGAGATCCAGCGGATTGTGGCGGATTACCAGACACGGGCCAATGAGGATATTGCTGCCTACAAGGAAGCCTTTCTGGCAACAGGCGGCACAGAAGAGGAATTCGCTAAGAAAAATATCCAGGTGAAAGTAGATTACGAGGTGAAATGCGAAACAGAGGAGATTCTCTCTCTGGTATTGACAGGGTGGGAGGATTGGAACGCTTCCACAGCTGTTACGGAATACTACAATATTTCTTTGGCTGATGACAGAGAGATCACACTGGAGGATCTGCTGGGAGAGGATTATATCAATATTGCCAATGAGCAGATCAGGGAGCAGATCGCTCAGGATGAAAGTGGGATGTATTTTGTGGAGGACGAAGGCGGTTTTACCTCTATTACGGAAGATACGGATTTTTACATCAATCAGGCGGGAAATCCGGTGATCGTTTTCCAGAAATATGAGATTGCGCCAGGCGCGGCAGGCATGCCGGAGTTTGAGATCCAAAGTGCTGCGGAATAACAGCGGAGGAAACTGGCCCGAAACATCGGCATAGTTTTAGAAAAATGTCGGTGAAAGGGGCAGGGACCGATGGAGCAGGAGGGGTTCGTATGAAAAGAGCAGGAAGATGGCACACGGCAGGAATTGCCATGGTAATGATGTTGAGTATGGGTGGCTGCGGTATGGCGGAGGAGTCTGCGGACAGCGGCGCGGAGGTTACCCTTCGAACTCAGCTGCAAAAAGGCGCCGATACCTTCGAAATCTCTTTTCGGGCACCGGAGGAGGTACTGCCGTATATAGAGGTGACACCTTTTACACAGGATGTTTCCGGGGCAGGGCTGACGCTGGTATCGGAAGAGGAGCAAGGCAGTTTAGGATATCTGGTTTTGTATGGGGAAGAAGCGTATGACCGTATGAAACAGGAAGATGTACCGCTGGAGGAGGAACTGCTGCGGGATAAAGAAGAGGGCGTTGTTCTGGCTTATGGCGGAACGCAGGATGCCGTATTTGAACAGGATACAACGGAAGCAAAGCTGGTCCAGGTATTTCAGAAAGAGATCGAAAATATAAAAAGCAGTTTTCAAATGGAAAAGGTAAGCACTTTGCCCCAAGAGCCGAATCTGGAGACGGTGCTGCAGCTGGGCGAGAGAAGATACGCCCTCTCCCTTGCTGTGCCGGAGAATCTGGCGGAGTACATGGACTTTGGGGCGCTTTGCCGGGATGATGCGGCTGTTACGGTACGAATGGAACATTTTGGACAAGAGGGGAATGTGGGACTGTTTGTGATCTATGATGCCGCGGAATATGACAAATTAAAAGAAGAAAGCCTTCCGTTGGAAACGGAGCTGTTCCGTCTGGAGGAAGAAGGGATTGTACTGGCTTTTAGCGGCATACAGGATTCCGTATTTGAACCGGGAACGGAAGAGGCAAGAATGGTATTGCAGTATCAGGAAGCCCTGGAAGAGATTCTTGATACAGCGAAGCTGGAAAGGACCACATAAAAAAGAGAAACAAAAAAAGTGAGTTTGCACTCACTTTTTTTATTTGGATTATTCAGCTTTGATTGCGCCTGTAGGACAAGCACCCATGCATGTACCGCAGTCGATACATTCAGCAGCATTGATTTCGAAAACACCGCCTGCTTCGTGGATGCAACCTGTAGGGCATTCGCCAGCGCAAGCGCCACAGCCGATGCATTCAGGACCGATTTTGTGAGCCATTGGAAATACACCTCCTTCATCATTCTTCAAGCCTATTTTATATCAAAAGTAACCTTTGTGCAAGGTAAATTTATCAATTTAAAGAGAAAATGCATCAGAAAACAGGAGAAATGCCGAAAAATCAACGATCTTCTTTTAGAATTCCTTTTGTTCCCTGTCCTGGGAAAGAAATTCCCGGCGGGAGATCTGATATTCCTCTGTGGATTCCCGGATTTCCCGGTACTCCGCTTCGGTAATGTCGCGGACGCGGTGGGCGGGGAATCCGTAGACCATACTGCCGGGCTCTACGACCATGCCCCGGCGCAGCAGAGCTCCGGCGCCGATAAAGCAGTTTTCTCCAATGACGACGCCGTCCTGTATGATGGCGCCCATGCCAATAAGGACATTGTCATGGATGGTGCAGGCGTGGATGATGGCGTTGTGGCCGATGGTGACGCCGCTGCCGATATGGACATCATAACCGACCTCAATATGCACGGTGCAATTTTCCTGGAGATTAGTATTGTCACCGATGGTGATGGAACGGTGCTCTCCCCGGATGACAGTGCCGGGATAAACGATGACGTTTTCTCCCAGAGTCACGTCACCGATGATGGTGGCGGTGGGGAAAACATAGCAGGAGTCGGGGACCACAGGGGTATGATTCTTAAATTTTCGTATCATAAAAGCAGCAGCTCCTTTCGTTGGGAAAAAAGGTGGGACATATAAAAAGCCAAAGAGCGTTCTTATTTTTACTACTCTCCCATTTTATCATTTTTGGGAGAGAAAAAACAGTCTTGACAAGAGCCGTCGGGAAGCATACAATCTATTTGCAAATGAATTGCATTTAGGAGGGATACCATGAAAAAATTCATGATAATGGTGACGGTGCTGCTGTTTACGCTGACAGGCTGCGGCAAAAGCCGGACAGATACAGCCCAGGGAGAGGAACTGACAGTAGTAACCAGTTTTTATCCGATCTATCTGATGGCCCAGTATGTGACAGAAGGAGCGGAGGGCATTGTGCTGGAAAACATGGCACAGCCCCAGACAGGATGCCTTCACGACTATGAGCTGACTACGGAGGATATGAAGCTGCTGGAACGCTCAGATGTATTTTTTATGAACGGGCTGGGTATGGAAAGCTTTCTGGATCAGGCCAGAGAGCAGAATCCACAGCTTTATATTGTAGAAACAGGGGAACACGCCAGCGTTCTGCTGGAAGGAGAATGTGAGCATGACCATGCCCATGGAGAAGAAGAGGAGGACCCTGTCAATGCCCATGTCTGGCTCCATCCGGAAAACGCAATTCTTCAGGCGGAGGCCATGCGGGATGCCCTGAGTCAGCTGGACCCGAAAAATGCCCAGCTCTATGAGGACAACACAAAGGCATTCGCGGCGGAGATGGAAAAAATACGGAAGGAAGCCGAAGCGCTGGCGGCGGAAGCGCCGGAGGTGAAAACGGCGGCCTTTCATGAGGGATTTATTTATCTGGAAGATCTGCTGGGAATGGAGGAAGTCATCGGTATTTTCCCGGAAGAAAACCAGACACCTTCCGCAAAGGAAATGGCGGAGGCTGTGGAAGAGGCAAAGGAGAAGGGCGTGGATCTGATCCTGACGGCGGAGGATGCCGGGGAGCAGTATGCCCGTCTCCTGTCGGAGGAAACAGGTACGGCTGTGGTGGTGCTGAATCCTTTGACCAGCGGGAATGGAGATAAAACGGAATTTGTGGATGGGATGCGGGCAAACCTGGAAGCGGTAGCCCAGGCATATCGAGGTGTAACGGAATGAAAAATCACAACAGCTGCGGGCTGTGCAGCATCGCTTTGAAGGATTTGCAGGTGGTCAGCGGTCAGGATACGCTGATCGAGGGTATCAATCTGGAGTTCCACTGCGGACAGCTGACGGCCCTGATCGGAAAAAACGGCGCCGGAAAGACGACGCTCATCAAAGCTATTTTGGGAGAACGTCCTTTTTCCGGGGAAATTTCTTATACAGATCATCATGGCGTCAAAATTGCCAAGCCCAATATTGGCTATGTGCCCCAGCAGATGGATTTTGACCGGAGCACGCCGGTGACGGTCATGGATTTTATGGCGGCGGCCCTGGGGAAAACTCCTGTATGGTGGAAAGTAGGCGGCAGAGAGAAAAAGGAAATACAAAAGGCGCTGGAGGAAATGGAATGTGGGTATCTGGCGGAACGGCGGCTGGGGGCCCTCAGCGGCGGCGAGCTGCAAAGGGTACTGCTGGCGCTGGCGACGATGCCGATTCCGGATCTTCTGATTCTGGACGAGCCTGTTTCCGGTGTGGATATGGCGGGGCTGGACCTGTTTTTCCGGCGGGTGGCCTATTTGCGGGACAGATACCATATGGCGATCCTGCTGGTGTCCCACGATCTGAGTCTGATCCGTCGGTACGCGGACCGGGTGGTATTACTGGATAAGACGGTCATCGCGCAGGGGGACGCCGAGGAAGTCTATGGTACCGCGGCTTTTCGCAGCGTATTCGGATACCTGGAAGAGGAGGCGGAGTCATGAGCGTGATTTACGGTTTTCTGGAGGGACTGCCCTTCGATATGTTTCAATATGATTTTATGAAAAACGCCTTTCTGGCGGCGTTACTGATTGCGCCACTGTTTGCTTTGCTGGGGACCATGGCGGTTAACAACAAAATGGCGTTTTTCTCCGACGCGCTGGGCCACAGCGCCTTTACGGGCATTGGCATCGGGGTGCTGCTGGGGCTGGACAGCCCGCTTCTTTCCATGATCGCCTTTGGTATTTTTCTGGGGCTGGTCATTACGAAGGTGAAAGGGGCAAATCTGGTATCCAGTGACACGGTCATCAGTGTATTTTCTTCGGCGGCCATGGCCCTTGGTATTGTGATATTGTCGGGGCACGGCGGATTTAATAAATATTCTGCCTATCTGATTGGGGATATTCTGACCATAGGGTCTGCGGATTTGCTGTGGCTGGCAGTGGTGCTGGCGGCAGTTTATCTGCTGTGGATCGTTTTTTACAATCCTTTGCTTCTGCTGAGCATTAACCGTTCTCTGGCGGCCAGTCGTGGCGTAAGGGTGGTGTTGGTGGAAAATATTTTTGTGATGATGGTAGCGGTAGCGGTTATGGTTTCTGTGCGCTGCATTGGGATCCTGATGATTAACGCTTTGCTGATCCTGCCGGCGGCGGCAGCCAGAAATATTACTTCCAGCGCGAGAACCTATCACTGGACGGCCATGGTGCTGGGGTTGATTTCCTCAGTGGCGGGGCTAGGCCTTTCCTACAGTTTTGATACCTCGGCGGGGGCGACCATGGTGCTGACAGCGGCGGCACTGTTTCTGGCGGCCTATGGTTTGGGCAGAGTACGAAAATAAGAAACTGCTCTGCAAAAATGGAAAAATCTGGAATTTATTGATTTTTGTCGAAAAATGTGGTATGCTTCCTTTTAGATTTTGTAAAACAGGGGGAAGATACGATGCATATTACATATGAACCGAAAGGCATCTGCGCCAGAAAAGTAGAATTCGACATCGAGGACGGCGTAGTAAAAAACATTCAGTTTATGGGCGGCTGTGACGGCAACCATAAGGGTCTGTCTGCCTTGGCGGAAGGCATGGCGCCGGAGGAAGCGGCAAAGAGACTGCGGGGCATTACCTGCGGGCCCAGAAACACCAGCTGTCCCGACCAGTTGGCGGTGGCGCTGGAGGAATTTTTGAAAAATCAGTGATTTTTTCCGGAAAATCAAGGGTTTTGAGAAAAAACAGTTGACAGGAAAAGAAGACTTGTGGTATTCTTTATGGGAAGACGCAGGTCTTTTTTTTATGCATAAAAAATATTCAATGGAGGTGGAAGTCTTGAGAACACGGATTACCTTAGCTTGTACCGAGTGCAAACAGAGAAATTACAGCACGACCAAAGACAAGAAAGTTATGCCTGACAGAATGGAAATCAAAAAGTATTGCAAGTTCTGTAAAGCCCATACATTACACAAAGAAACAAAGTAATGGCGCGGCGACTCCCAAATTTAAGGAAGTGAACGTATGGAAGAAAAGAACATGACAAGCCCAAATGAAACGAAGGAAGTAAAAAAGGTCACACCCAAGCAGCCTAAAAAGAGCGAAGGCAGTGACAGAAACACTTTCGCCGATTACAAGGCGGAGTTCAAAAAGATCGTTTGGCCCAGCCGCTCCGACATCGTAAAGAGCACGGCAACGGTCATCGTAACATCCTTGATTGTTGGCGTAGTCATCACTTGCATGGATACGGTATTTTCCACAGGGTATGACGCGATTATCAGTCTTTTAGGTTAAGAAAAAAGAGAAAAAGGATGGTTGTATGTCTGAAGAAATCAACAAGCCGGAAGAAATGAACAACACATCGTCCGAATCCAAGTGGTACGTTGTGCATACCTATTCCGGGTACGAAAACAAGGTAAAGGCGAATATCGAAAAAACCGTTGAAAACAGAGGAATGCAGCATCTGATCCATCAGGTCAGCGTACCTTTGCAGGATGTTGTGGAGATCAAGGACGGACAAAAAAAGACGGTGCAGCGCAAAGTATTCCCCGGCTATGTATTGCTGAAAATGATCATGACCGATGAGACATGGTATGTAGTCAGAAATACAAGAGGGGTGACCAGCTTTGTAGGCCCCGGCTCCAAGCCTGTTCCCCTCACCGACGCGGAAGTATACGCAATGGGCATTGGCGGCGAGATCGAGAATATCGACGTTGCCATTGGCGATTCCGTTCGTGTTGCCAGCGGTCCTTTTGCGAACTCTGTCGGTGTGATCCAGGAGATCAACACGAACAAGAAAACGGTGGTCGTAAGTCTTTCCATTTTTGGCAGAGAGACACCGGTAGAGCTTGATTTCGCTCAGATTGACAAGATTAGTTGACGTTTGAAGAAGGCGGCCAGTCCGCCGGTGGGAGGGAAAATCCCCGCTAATTACCACATTTATAGGAGGTGCCACTCATGGCAAAGAAAGTAACAGGTTATATCAAATTACAGATCCCCGCAGCGAAGGCAACACCCGCTCCTCCTGTTGGTCCTGCACTGGGTCAGCATGGTGTGAACATCATGGGCTTCTGTAAAGAATTCAACGAAAAAACAGCTTCTCAGGCAGGCCTGATTATCCCTGTTGTTATCACAGTATACCAGGACAGAAGCTACACATTTATTACAAAGACACCCCCCGCAGCAGTTCTGCTGAAAAAAGCAGCCGGCATTGAATCCGGTTCCGGCGTGCCCAACAAAACAAAGGTAGCAAAAGTTCCCAAGGCAGAAGTTATGAAGATTGCGGAACTGAAAATGCCCGACCTGAACGCAGCGGATGTTGACGCAGCTTACAGAATGATCTGCGGTACAGCAAGAAGCATGGGTATCGTTGTAGAAGAATAAGACAGGACAGACGGCGAAAGCCGGTAGAGTGGGAGGGAATTCTCCCGATAATACCACATAAGGAGGTCACGAAAGTGAAAAGAGGAAAAAAATATGTTGAGGCTGCGAAACTGGTAGACAGAGCAGCTCTCTATGATACAGCAGAAGCGATTGAACTGGTGCAGAAAACTTCCACAACAAAGTTTGACGCAACAGTAGAAGCGCATATTCGTTTGGGCGTTGACAGCAGACATGCTGATCAGCAGGTTCGTGGCGCGGTTGTTCTTCCCCACGGCACAGGTAAAACAGTTCGTGTATTGGTATTCGCAAAAGGCGAAAAAGCAGAAGAAGCTTTGGCTGCCGGCGCGGATTTCGTAGGAGCAGAGGATCTGATCCCCAAAATCCAGAACGAAAACTGGTTTGGTTTCGACGTTGCAGTAGCAACACCCGATATGATGGGCGTTGTTGGTCGTCTGGGTCGTGTACTGGGTCCCAAAGGCTTGATGCCTAACCCCAAGGCCGGCACAGTAACTATGGACGTTACAAAAGCAATCAACGATATCAAAGCTGGTAAGATCGAATATCGTCTGGACAAAACAAACATCATCCATGTTCCTGTAGGTAAGGTATCTTTCGGTTCCGAGAAGTTGAGCGAAAACTTCCAGACTCTGATGAGTGCAGTTATAAAAGCAAAACCCGCAGCTGCAAAAGGTCAGTACCTGAAGAGTGTTGTTCTGACAAGCACAATGGGCCCTGGCATCAAAGTAAACGCTGCAAAAATTTCCGAATAATCTCTGAGAGGTTATTGACAGGGATTCGTATATTTGGTATAATGTACGAGTTGGAAATGAAGAAAATCTCATATTGCCGTAGACAGCAGGTGCCTTTGGCGTAAATCCTGCCGAGGAGAACTGCTTCTTTGAGCGTATGATCGCCTCTCTGTCTATGTGCAGAGAGGCTTTTCTGATACAAAGAGAAACTTCGAGGAGGTGTAAACATGGCAAAGATTGAACAGAAACAGGTCGTTGTAAACGAGATCAAAGAAAAACTGGAAAGAGCTAGTTCCGTTGTTATGGTTGACGCAAGAGGCTTGACAGTAGAACAGGATACTGCTCTGAGAAAGAAACTGAGAGAAGCCGGTGTTGATTATAAAGTATACAAAAACACAATGGTACACTTTGCAATCCAGGGCACACAGTACGAAGGTCTGGATGAATATCTGGCAGGCCCCAGCACATTCGCATTCTCTTATGAAGATGCGACAGCAGGCGCTAGCATCCTGAACAGCGTAGCAAAAGACGTGAAAGCACTGGAATTCAAAGCTGGTGTTGTAGAAGGCGTTGTTTACGATGCAGAAGGCATGAAAGTAATCGCTGACATCCCTTCCAGAGACGTACTGCTTTCCAAACTGCTGGGCAGCTTCAAGTCCCCTATGTCTTCCTTCGCTCGCGTAATCGATCAGATTGCGAAAAAAGGCGATGCAGCAGCAGAATAAGAAGTAAGAAATTCAGACAAAGCCGGGCTGAGGCTTCGGCGGCATGAAACACATACAAAACATTTCACAAAATAATCGGAGGTGCTTTAAAATGGCAAAATTGACAATCGAAGAAATCATTGCAGCTGTAAAAGAACTGACAGTAATCGAACTGAATGATCTGGTAAAAGCAGCAGAAGAAGAATTTGGCGTATCCGCAGCAGCAGGCGTTGCAGTAGTAGCAGGCCCCGCAGCAGGCGCAGCAGCTGAAGAAAAGACAGAATTCGACGTTGAACTGACAGAAGTTGGCGCTGAAAAGATCAAAGTTATCAAAGTTGTTCGTGAAGTAACAGGTCTGGGCCTGAAAGAAGCGAAAGAAATCGTTGACGGCGCTCCCAAGGTTCTGAAAGAACAGGCTTCCAAAGAAGATGCAGACGCTATCAAAGCAAAACTGGAAGAAGTTGGCGCAAAGGTTACACTGAAGTAATTTTTACCACCGAAGTTTCCGAAGGACATCCTCAAAAGAGGGTGTCCTTTTTTGTTCTGATGAGAAACCATAGAAATCCTTTTTCGCGAAAAATACAAGGTCTTTTCAGCAGGAGGAGGCTTTGCCGGAAAAGGAGGAATGAATATGGAAATTTGCAGTGGATGCGGCAAAAAAAGCCTTATGGTGGAGCGGTATGGCCAGGTGCGGCTTTGCAAAGTATGCGCGCTGAAGGTACTTACGCCCACATGGAAACACAAAGAATATCGGACCAACGAGGAGGTGGAACGGCAGAAGGAGAAGGTGCGGATGATGGCGGAAAAGAGCGGGTTTATGCCCCAGGCCATAGAAGGGCTGGAACGGTACTTCGATCATTTGCGGATCGAAGGTCTGGTGAAAAAGCTGGACGGCGGAAAAGGGCAGAAGCTGGTCCTTTGCGAAAAGGAGTGTATGATGGAGACGACCGATGACTTTAATTTCAAGGAAGCGGAAAAGGCTTACCGGAAAATCCAGTCTGGACACAGAGGCGGCGGGACACCCTTGGATGAAATCATCAATTCCCAAATGGCCATTGGGATTTTAAGCGAAGTTGTTGGAAGTGCTCTGCCCGGCGGCGGACTGGTAAAGAATCAGATCAAGCGGGCAGGACGGAATCTGGCGGCACAGACCATTTCCGGGAAGTTAATGGATGAGACGGAGCAAAGGACGGAAGTAAGAAGTCTGGCCTACTGTATCCGGACGGGAGAACGGCGGGCAGAATACAGCCAATACGACAGAATACAGTATATAGAGCCCGTAGGTGAGGAAACATATGGGTTTTTGCTGCTGCAAAACAGTCGGCGGCTGGATGATCCGGCGGAAGATGTGATATTCTTCTTTGATAGCAGTACAGAAACCAAAAAAGAAGCCAATCAGGCGTATGGCTTCATAAAAAGCCGTCTGGCAGATCCCATGGAGGAAGAAGGGGAGGAGGAACTTCCGCCCCAGCAGACAGCGGGAAATACTTTGGCGGAGGAGATCCTGATGTACAAACGACTGCTGGATCTGGGCGCCATTACACAGGAAGAATATGACGCCAAGAAGAAACAACTGCTGAATCTGTAAAGAAAGCTCCGGCGGAATAGGAGAATATGGCAAAGCTCCTTCTGCGTTTCGCCGGGCAGCAGTGCGGAAGAGGTATATTTTTATAGGGTATCGTTCCGCGTGAAATAGAATCGCTGGAATCCGATTTTATGGATTTCAGCGATTTTCATTTTCCAGGAAAATACTCCATAGGAAAGACGTTTGTATTTGGATAGACAGAATTTGAGCGGAGGTCAATTTTTTTGAAAATAATGTGAAGGAGATTCCATTGTAAGGACCATGGTGATCTGATATGCTGGTATCAGCAAAGGCCGATGCAATACACAGCAAAGGAGATGACAGGATGTCATTAGGAGAGGTAATCAGAAAATACAGAAAAACAGAGGGGATGACACAGGAAGAAATGGCGGAACGGCTGGGAGTGACGGCATCCGCGGTAAATAAATGGGAAAGAGGCAATTCTTATCCGGACATTACTCTGTTGGCGCCCATTGCCAGACTTCTGCATATTTCTCTGGACACACTGCTTTCTTTTCGAGGGGAGTTGACGAAGAAGGAGGTGGGAGAGATTTTAAAGGAGGCACAGCGGCGGCTGGAGGAAACGGAATATGGGGACGCGTTTTCGTGGGCAAAGCGGCAAATAAACCAGTATCCCGACTGTGAAGTGCTGATTTTGCAGCTGGCGTTGTGTTTTGACGCCTATCGGGTGGTTCATGAGGTGACGGATGCGGAGGCATATGACAGATATTTCTGTGGGGTGTATGAACGGCTGCTGGAAAGCGGGGAAGAAAGGATACGGATGCAGGCCGCAGACGCGCTGGTGGGATTTTACCGGAGGAAAAAGGACTATCCTCAGGCGGAAAAATATCTGGAATACTTTTCCATGCAGAATCCGGAAAGAAAAAGGAATCAGGCCCAGATCTATGGAGAAACAGGACGGATTCAAGAGGCGTACCGCACTTATGAGGAGCTTTTATTCTCCGACTATCAAAGGATCAGCGCGGAATTATACGGCATGTATCAGCTGGCATTGAAGGAAAAGGATTTGGAAATGGCCCATCGGCTGGTTTCCAAACAGGCGGAGCTGGCAAGATGCTTTGAAATGGGGCGGTATTACGAGGTTTCCACAGGGCTGGAACTGGCAACCATGGAAAAGGACACGGAACAGGTGCTGGCATTGATGCGGGAAATGCTTTCCAGCGTGGAAGAAATCGGCGACTTCCGGAACGCGTGGCTGTACCGGCATATGGAGTTTCGGAAAATGGAAGAGGGGGTTGCGGCGGAAATGAAAGAAAAATTATTGCAGTGTTTCCGGGATGAGGAAACCTATGGGTTTTTGAAAGAAAACAAAGAATGGAGGGAACTGGGGAAAGGAGATCCTTCTTTTTGATTTATGAAGTCAATGAAAGGGGATTGACAAATTGGTCTATAAGATATAGACTAAAATCAAGAAGTCTATAAAGTATAGACCGATGGAGGTGAGCGGATGGGATACCAATTAACGGAAGCGGAGGAACGGCTGGCGGAGCTGTTATGGGAGAATGTGCCCATGACTTCGGCGGAACTGGTGGCAAAATGCGCCGAGGCGTTTGCGTGGAAGAAATCGACCACGTACACCATGCTGAAAAAGCTGGAACGAAAAGGAATTTTCCGAAATGAAAGCAGTGTAATTACAGCGGTGGAGACGAAAGAGGAATGGCAGGCCAGAGAAAGCAGGCAGTTTGTGGCGGAGAGTTTTGGCGGATCACTGCCGAAATTTTTAACGGCCTTTGCAAAAGGAAAGGGCCTGACAAAAAAAGAAGCGGAGGAACTGCGAAAGCTCATTGAGCGCTATGAGGAGGAATGAGCATGGACAGATGGTTTCTGGAAATACTGAATTTATCCTTTTGCGGCAGTTTTGCTATACTGGCGGCGCTGGTTTTGCGGCTGCTGCTGAAAAAAAGCCCCAGAGTGATTTCCTACGGACTTTGGATTGTGGTGTTTCTGGCGCTGATTTTTCCCATCAGGCTGAAAACCGATTACAGTCCCATGCCTGTGGGCGTGGAGAGCTTTCAGGCGGAAAAGCTGTATCAGGCAGTCCCCCGAGCGGAAAGTGGGATTCCGGTGGTGGATGAATTTTTCGCGGAAAGGACCCCGGCACGACAACTGGGCGAAGAAGTCTTTCCTATGGAACGGCTGATGGAAGGGGCTTCTGTGCTATGGATTGGAGGCGCGGTACTTCTGCTGGGATATGGCGCCTTTTCCTCTCTGAGACTGCGGAAAAAACTGAAAAACGGAAAGAAGCTGGAGCCGCAGGTGTATCAGGTGGAAGGTCTGCCCACGGCGTTTGTGATGGGGATGCCGCCACGTATTTATCTTCCGGCGGATCTGACGGAGGAAGAACGGGCCCATGTGCTCTGTCACGAGAGAATTCATATCCGGCGGCATGATATGCGGATCAAGCAGGGGGCCTTCCTCATTCTTTGCCTGCACTGGTTCAATCCGCTGGTCTGGCTGGCCTTTCGGTGCATGGAAGCGGATATGGAAAGCGCTTGTGATGAAAAAGTGCTGGAAACCATGGGGACGGACATTAAAAAGAAGTATTCCCTTTCTCTGGTACGGTTGTCAGCGGAGGAGCGTTGGTTTGGGACACCGCTGGCCTTTGGGGAAAAGCCCGTCAAGACAAGGGTAAAACATATCCTGCGATACAAAAAGCCGGTATCTGCTGTGGCGGGGCTGGCGATTGTGGCGGCGGCAGCGGTGGGATGCGCTGTCTGGAGTGCGCCGGCGGAGAAAAGCGACGCCAACGACATTATCCACATGGAGGAAGAAAAGATTACATCTATGGTGGAGGAACAGGGCAGCCGCATTGTTGACAGAGTGGTGCTCCAGCGTATCGAGCATTGTCGTGTGAACGGATTGCTGGGGGAAGATGTGGCGGTGGAAGTCTGGTCGGAAAAATGCCGGTTCCGGTTGGACAGCGACAAGTCTTTGCAGCTGCCGGACGGCATTACCCAGGAGGGGGATTGGCTCTATCTGGAATCGGAAAAATACGCTTTTGGGGCAAGTGCTACGCCGAACCCTGATGAAAATGGTGTGGATGTTAGGCAGTACACGAAGGAGCAGGAGGCTCTTTTCGGTGTATGCTTTGGAAGTATCTATCCCTATGAACTGGCCATGCCCCAGGAAGAAATGGATACCATGGTGCGGGCGCTTTTGGAGGAAAAAGGATATATTATGCCGGAAACCTACGCAGGGGAGCATATGGTGGCAGAGGTATCTCTCCATCAGCAGAAGGGATACAGCGATTGGAGGCTGTTTTTGTCCCAGCCTGTGAAGCAGGGGGATGACGGTATCTGGTGCGTGGAACGATGGAGCGACGAGACGGGAAACCTCTATTACAACTATATCAGCGGCGCGGAGGAAGACGTTTATTACGCGGAACAGCAGGCACAATGTGACGAAGGGCACATAGTGGGGCTTCTGAATCCCGAAGATGTTGCCATGACATTTCTGCGGGAGGAAATGGGGCTTGGGTCTGTGACGACGGAGGATATTGTGGTAAAAGAAGGGACACTGGAAGATTTTTATGGACCGATGTCTTCCAAGCGGTTTGGATATATCGTAAAATTGGTTCCGGAAGACAGTATTCTGCATCTGAATGAAGCTCAGTGGTACACGGAGGAAAACAGAGACCGTCTGGCGCAGGTGCAGTTAGATCCGGACATGGAGATGCCCAACGGGTTTTATATCCGCAGATGGGAAAACGATACGGTCCTGCAGCTGGGAGAAAGACCGGAAATTCTGGTGGTAGAGATGACAGAAAACGGAGCGGAGCAGAAGGAGCTGCGCAGCTGGGAGGAACTGGCGGAATATCTGGAAGAACGCGGAGAAGTGCCTTTCTGGATCACCACAGAGGGCGGCATCGTAACGAAGGCAGAGGAACAGTATCTTCCTTAAGGAAAAAGACGCAGGACAGAAAGCGGGTTCCTCTAAAATATATCTGATAAAAAAAGACAGTTGGGTTCTTTGCGAAGAAAGAATCCGGCTGTCTTTATTTTCTGATGAGAAATCTTTAAAAAGGTTCTGTGTCTTTGGGATTTGCGAATATTTTGTTCATCCGGGGCAGGTCATAATCCAGCAGCCAGTTATGGCAGTCCTCATAAAAGGGGCGCAGGACTTCTTTGTCCGCCGCTACCAGATCCATGCCGCGGTCATCATAGAGATGAAGGAGGAAGGGCGTATCTGTGCGGAAAAAGAAAACGGCGGAGGATAATTCCCGAAAGCCGCGATAGTCTGTTCTGGTAATTTCCGTCAGAAGGTTGTCGGCTTTCAGCGGCGTTTGGTTCAAATCCCAGAAAAAGAAAACACGGATCAGGGGATCGCCGTCACTGTCGGTGGTTTCCTGCTCCAGAACTTCAGCCGGAAGGGGCAGCCGGGTGATTTCCTGGAAGCGGGACAGAAGCTCCGGGATTTCCGTTTCTTCCAACGGTGTGCGGTAAAGGACCCAGAGAAGGGTATCGAAGGGCGCGGCTTTGGCGTAAAGAAAAGCCGCACGCCACTGCGCCAGACGGAGGTACCGAGGGTCCCGTGTGGAATATTCTTCCGGACCGATCTCGAAACGAAGGGAAATGGGGCTTTCATAAAAGATGGGCAGCTGGAGCCGGGGGTTTCCCATGGCTTCCAAGGCGGAAAAGGTACGTTCAAACAGCATAAGGATCTCCTTTTTCTTTTTTGGCAATAGTATAACATAAAAGAGCGGAAAAAAGAGAAGCTTTTAGAAAAACGCGGGAAAATGGAAGGGGAAAAACAAAGACCGCCGGAATCCCGACGATGCGCAGCGGAATCCGACGGTTCTGTTTTTGTAAAAGTCCGTTTCAGGAAACAGGGGCCTTCTTTGTGGTATGCAGGAACATGGCTACGGCGGTGCCGCAGATGATGACATAGCCCAGCCAGCTGAGGATATCCGGGATCTGGCTGAAGATCAGAAAGCCCAGCAGTGCCGAGAAGGGAATCTGGAAATAATCATAAACAGAAATTTCCCGGGCAGGGGCATAGCAGTAAGCGGCGGTAATGGTGAACTGACCGCCGGCGGCGGAAAGGCCCGCCAGAAGAAGGATGCCCAGCTGTGTCCACGTCATGGGGTGGAAATCGAAGATCAAAAAAGGCAGCAGTACCACGCAGGAGAAGGCCGAGAAGAAGAACACGATAAAGGGCCCGGCAACACCCTGCTGGCCCAGAGAGCGGACATAGGTATAGGCCAATCCTGCGGTCAGACCGCCCATAAGGCCGATAAAGGCGGGGAAAAGCTGCATATTTCCTGTAGGCTTAACGATAAAGAGCACGCCAATAAAGGCGATGACAATAGACATGGCCTGAAAGCGGCTGGGTTTTTCTTTTAGCAGGAAGATGGCAAAGATGACCGCGAAGAAGGGGGACATCTTATTGAGCATGGAGGCATCCGCCAGCACCAGATGGTCCACAGAATAGAAATTGCACAGAACGCCGATAGTGCCGGCCAGGGCACGAAGGAACAGGTGGCGTTTTGCCTTGGGAGTAAAGGATACCTGCGGGCGCTCCCGGAAGAGAATGACCGCCGCAAAGATCAGCGCCACGAAATTACGGAAAAAACTTTTCTGCATGGCGGGCAGATCCCCGGAAAGGCGGACGAAAAGATTCATCAAAGCGAAGAAAAAAGATGAAAGGGTAATACATAAGATCCCTTTTTGTTTTTGAGTCATGAAAAAACTCCTTTCCTGTAAAATTTGCACGAGGATTATTATACGACGGTTTGGAGGGAAAGAAAAGAGAAAAATAAAAAAGAGCCTGCCGTCTGGGATCAGACAGCGGACTCTTTGGCCTTGCGACGGGCCTCGGCTTCCGCCTTAGAGAAGGGACAGCCGCAGTAATCCTGGCGGTAAAGACCGTATTCTTCCGAAAGGACACAGGAACGGCGGTAGCCGTTTTTCTTTTTGAAATCAGAAAACAGATAGGAAACGCCGTACTCCTCCGCCAGTTTCCGGCCGATGGCGTTGAGGACCTGGGCGTTTTTGTGGGGGCTGATGGAAAGGGTGGTGGTAAAGTAATCATAACCGCTCGCCTTTGCCGCCTCCGCCGTTTTGCGCAGTCGGAGTTCGTAGCAGTCAAAGCAGCGGGAGCCGCCTTCCGGTTCTGTTTCTCTGCCCTTTGCCATGGCAAAAAAGGTTTCCGGGTCATAATCGGCAATGAGGCAGGATACGGGACCTTCCAGGGGCATTTGGGAAATGAGCTTTTGCTGTTCCGCCGCCCGATGCTGAAATTCCGCCGCGGGAGAAATATTAGGGTTATAGTAAAATACGGTGATATCGAAATAATGGGTCAGATATTCCAGAACATAGGAAGAACAGGGGCCGCAGCAGCTGTGCAGCAGCAGACGGGGCCGGCGGCCTTCCTTTTCTATGGTTTGCAGGGTGCGTTCCAGCACCAGCTGATAGTTTTCTTTCTGCATAAAGCACCTCCAAAAAGCAGGAATTCTTTCTCCAGTGTAGCAATGGCGAGGGAAAAAGTAAAGAAAAACAGAATGTACGAAAAAAAATACAAAAATATTTCACAAAAATGCGATTTTTTGAAAGGCGCAAGGAAAAAAAGATTCATGAACTTTTTAGGGAAAAGATAGAATTTCCTGTTCATGATGCGAGATGGCAGGAAAAAGCGGAGCAGACAGAGGAGAAAATAGAAATGCAGACAGAAAAAAATGACGGGAAAGAAAAAAGCTTTCCCAAACGGCGGGAAAGCCCGGAAAAACAAGTAAAAAAGGGCTTGACACTTCGTCCGCCCTGTGGTAAAATATTTCACACATTAGCAGATAAGCACATATCCCCATAATTACAGACAGTATAGCATAGGGGTGGAAAAAATTCAACAAAATTTTTTCAAAAACCTGATTTTTCCCGGAAAATCAGGCATTCCAAGGACTGTCGGAAAGTGGGAACAGGCACTGTTAACCAGAACCAATAGGTGGAACGGGAGGCATTATGCAGACTGTTCAAAAGTGTATTAGAATTTCTTAGACCAAAGAGGCTTTTGTCATGACCGCTGATCAAAGGTGGTGCAGGCAAAGGTCTAGCTTTGTTTAGGCAATTCTAAATTTTTTGCGCAAAAGAAGTTTTTTTGAGCGAAAAGCGGCTGCCGTCCGGACGCCTGATACGGAAGAATGAAGAGTCGTTTTCCCGTATCAAGTGCCCGTGGGGCAGAGCAAGTCGGTGTGAAGGATAAATTCGAGAGGTGACAAGATGGAAAAAAACAGAATTCACGCACTCCGTTTTGGCGACACGACACGAATGAGCTATTCCAAGATCAATGAGGTTTTGGAAATGCCCAATCTGATCGAGGTGCAGAAGGACAGCTATCAGTGGTTCCTGGATGAAGGTCTGAAGGAAGTATTCGAGGATATTTCCCCTATTACAGACTTCAGCGGCAATCTGGTGCTGGAATTTATTGATTTTTCTCTGGATTCCGAACCTAAATTCTCCATTGAGGAATGCAAGGAAAGAGACGCCACATACGCGGCGGCTTTGAAGGTAAAGGCCAGACTGTACAACAGAGAGCTGGACGAACTGAAAGAGCAGGAGATCTTCATGGGGGATTTCCCTCTGATGACAGAAACCGGTACATTTATCATCAACGGCGCGGAACGTGTTATTGTCAGCCAGCTGGTTCGTTCCCCCGGCATTTACTATGCCTCCGATTTTGATAAGGTAGGGAAAAAGCTGCTCTCCGCTACGGTCATCCCCAACAGAGGGGCATGGCTGGAGTATGAGACAGATTCCAACGATGTATTTTATGTAAGAGTAGACCGTACCAGAAAGGTGCCTGTTACGGTTCTGATCCGTGCCCTGGGCATTGGTACAGACGCGGAGATTCTGGAACTGTTCGGCGACGAGCCCAAGATCCGCGCGACCATTGATAAGGACGTTGCGAAGTCTTATGAAGAAGGTTTGATCGAGATTTACAAGAAGCTGCGTCCCGGCGAACCTCCCACAGTGGAAAGCTCCGAATCTCTGCTCAGAGGTATGTTCTTCGATCCCAAGCGTTACGACCTGGCAAAGGTAGGCCGCTATAAATTCAACAAAAAACTGGCGCTGAGAAACAGAATCCGCGGCGCGAAGCTGGCGGAAGCAGTGGTAGACCCCATGACCGGCGAAGTGCTGGCGGAAGCGGGCGCGATCCTGACCATGGAACTGTGCGACACCATTCAGGACTGTGGTACAGACCATCTGTATATTGAGGTAGAGGACAAACAGGTGAAGATTCTCACCAACCGCGCGGTTGCCATTGACGCTTATCTGGAAGAATTCGGACTGACAGCGGAAGATGTCAATATCCGTGAGAGAGTATACTATCCTGTACTGGAACAGATTTTAAATGAATACGCTACCGCCGAAGAGATTAAGGCGGCCATTAAGGAAAATATCCACGAGCTGGTACCCAAGCACATCACACTGGAAGACATTCTGGCTTCCATCAACTATGTAATGCAGCTGGACTATGGCTACGGCAATGTGGATGATATCGACCATCTGGGCAACAGACGTATCCGCTCCGTTGGCGAACTGTTGCAGAACCAGTTCCGTATCGGTCTGTCCAGAATGGAAAGAGTGGTTCGTGAAAGAATGACTACACAGGATCTGGCGGTGGTAACACCTCAGGCACTGATTAACGTGCGTCCCGTGACAGCTGCCATCAAGGAATTCTTTGGTTCCTCACAGCTGTCCCAGTTCATGGACCAGAATAACCCTCTGAGTGAACTGACACATAAGAGACGTCTGTCCGCACTGGGCCCCGGCGGTCTGTCCAGAGAAAGAGCCGGCTTCGAGGTGCGAGACGTTCACCATTCTCACTACGGCAGAATGTGTCCTATCGAAACACCAGAAGGTCCTAACATCGGTCTGATCAATACACTGGCAACCTTTGCCCGCATCAATGAATATGGTTTCATTGAAGCGCCTTACAGAAAAGTAGACCAGAGCGGCGATGAACCTCGTGTAACAGACGAGTTCATCTATGTAACCGCTGACGAAGAAGAAAACTACAACGTAGCGCAGGCCAACGAGCCTCTGGACGCGGAAGGCCACTTCGTTCATAAGAAAGTAACCGGCCGTCACCGTGAGGACATCATCGAAGTAGACAGAAGCCAGATCCATCTGATGGACGTATCCCCCAAACAGATGGTATCCGTAGCCACAGCGCTGATTCCTTTCCTGGAAAACGACGACGCGAATCGTGCCCTGATGGGTTCCAACATGCAGCGTCAGGCAGTGCCTCTGATGGTGACAGACTCTCCTATCGTTGGTACCGGTATGGAATACAAGACAGCGAAGGACTCCGGTATCTGTGTCATCGCCAAAAACAGCGGCATCATCGAGCGTGTTTCCGCCGACGAGATTGTGGTACGAAACGATAACTCTATGCGGGACGCATACAAGCTCATCAAATATCAGAGAAGTAACCAGAGCACCTGCCTGAACCAGAAACCTATTGTAAACGTAGGCGACAGAGTGGAAGCAGGTCAGATCATCGCCGACGGCGCGTCCACCTGTCAGGGGGAACTGGCACTGGGCAAAAACCCTCTGATCGGTTTCATGACATGGGAAGGTTACAACTACGAGGACGCCGTTCTGCTGAGCGAAAAGCTGGTACAGGACGACGTATATACCTCCGTTCATATCAATGAATTTGAGGCGGACGCCAGAGATACCAAGCTGGGGCCCGAAGAAATTACTAGAGATATCCCCAACGTAGGCGAGGACGCCCTGCGTGACCTGGATGAAAGAGGGATCGTCCGCATCGGTGCGGAAGTACACCCCAACGACATCCTGGTTGGTAAGGTAACACCGAAGGGCGAAACAGAGCTGACCGCGGAAGAAAGACTGCTGCGGGCCATCTTCGGCGAAAAGGCCAGAGAAGTTAGAGATACTTCCCTGCGTGTGCCTCACGGCGAAACAGGTATCATTGTAGACGTTAAGATCTTTACCAGAGAAAACGGCGACGACGTAGGTCCCGGCGTAAATCAGCTGGTAAGAGTATATATCGCGCAGAAGCGTAAGATTTCCGTAGGCGACAAGATGGCGGGCCGTCACGGGAACAAGGGTGTTGTTTCCAGAGTACTGCCTGTGGAGGATATGCCTTTCCTGCCCAACGGCCGTCCTTTGGATATCGTACTGAACCCTCTGGGTATCCCTTCCCGTATGAATATCGGGCAGGTATTGGAGACCCATCTGTCTCTGGCGGCAAAAGTACTGGGCTGGAAGATTTCCACACCCGTATTTGACGGCGCCAACGAGATCGACATCATGGATACGCTGGAAATGGCAAACGACTATGTCAACACAGACTGGGAGGAATTCTCTGAGAAGTGGAAACCTCTGCTGGAAGGCGATATTTATGATGAACTGTACGCAAACAGAGACCACAGAGAAGAATGGAAGGGCGTAGCCATCGACAGAGACGGTAAGGTTTCTCTGCGCGATGGCCGTACCGGCGAATTCTTCGATAACAGAGTCACCATCGGTTACATGCACTATCTGAAGCTGCACCACCTGGTAGACGATAAGATCCACGCACGTTCCACAGGTCCTTACTCTCTGGTAACACAGCAGCCTCTGGGCGGTAAAGCGCAGTTCGGCGGCCAGCGTTTCGGTGAGATGGAAGTTTGGGCGCTGGAAGCATACGGCGCGGCTTACACATTGCAGGAAATCCTGACAGTGAAGTCCGACGATATCGTAGGTCGTGTAAAGACTTACGAATCCATCGTAAAGGGCGAGAACATCCCCGAACCCGGCGTACCCGAATCCTTCAAGGTACTGCTCAAAGAACTGCAGTCTCTGGCGTTGGATATTCGCGTACTGCGTGAAGACCAGACAGAAGTAGAAATCAAGGAATCCATCGAGGATGTGGATGATCTGAATGTAAATATCGACGGCTTTGAAGGCGATGACGACGAATTCCGCCGTCCCAGACCCATGACCGCCGAAGAAGAATTGGTGGACTTCCTCTTTGACGACGAGGAAGGCACCGTTCACGACAACAGCGATCTTTTGTCCGACGACTACGGCGACAGCGATCTGCTGGACGACTATGACGAAGAATAAGAAAGGAGAACAAGCCCATGAGCACACAAAACACAGAACAGGGAATTGTTTTTGATTCCATTAAAATTGGATTGGCTTCTCCTGAAAAAATCCATGAATGGTCCAGAGGCGAGGTAAAGAAACCCGAAACCATCAATTACAGAACATTGAAACCGGAAAAAGATGGTCTGTTCTGCGAAAGAATTTTCGGGCCCACCAAGGACTGGGAATGCCACTGCGGGAAATATAAGAGAATCCGTTACAAAGGCGTTGTCTGCGACCGCTGCGGCGTTGAGGTAACAAAAGCAAAGGTAAGAAGAGAAAGAATGGGCCATATCGAACTGGCGGCCCCTGTTTCTCATATCTGGTATTTCAAGGGAATCCCCTCCAGAATGGGTCTGATTCTTTCCATGAGCCCCAGAGCGCTGGAAAAGGTGCTGTATTTCGCGTCTTATGTGGTACTGGACGCCGGGGATACAGAGCTGCAGTACAAACAGCTGCTGAGTGAAAGAGAATACAGAGAAGCCTATGACAAATACGGCAACCGCTTTGAGGCGGCAATGGGCGCGGAAGCTATCAAAAAGCTGCTGCAGGACATTGATCTGGAAAAAGAGGCGGATGAGCTGAAACGTCAGCTGGCGGATACCACCGGTCAGAAGAGAGTCCGTATCATCAAGAAGCTGGAAGTTGTGGAAAGCTTCCGTGTATCCGGCAACAAGCCCGAATGGATGATTTTGGATGCCATCCCGGTTATCCCTCCCGATATCCGTCCTATGGTACAGCTGGACGGCGGACGTTTCGCTACCAGCGACCTGAACGATCTGTACAGACGTGTTATCAACAGAAACAACCGTCTGAAAAGACTGCTGGATCTGGGCGCGCCTGACATTATCGTAAGAAACGAAAAAAGAATGCTGCAGGAGGCAGTAGACGCTCTGATCGACAACGGCAGAAGAGGCAGACCTGTGACCGGCCCCGGCAACAGAGCTCTGAAATCTCTGTCCGATATGCTCAAAGGCAAACAGGGCCGTTTCCGTCAGAACCTGCTGGGCAAACGTGTTGACTACTCCGGCCGTTCCGTTATCGTAGTAGGACCCGAACTGAAAATCTATCAGTGCGGTCTGCCTAAGGAAATGGCCATCGAGCTGTTTAAGCCTTTTGTTATGAAGAAACTGGTGGAGGATGGTCTGGCACACAACATCAAATCCGCCAAGAGAATGGTAGAAAGATTGCAGACAGAAGTTTGGGACATCCTGGAAGATGTCATCAAAGAGCATCCTGTTATGCTCAACCGCGCACCGACCCTGCACAGACTGGGGATTCAGGCCTTTGAGCCTGTACTGGTAGAGGGCCGTGCCATCAAGCTGCATCCCCTGGTATGTACCGCGTACAATGCCGACTTCGACGGTGACCAGATGGCGGTACACGTTCCTCTGTCCGTAGAGGCACAGGCGGAATGCCGTTTCCTGCTGCTGTCCCCCAACAACCTGCTGAAACCCTCCGACGGTGCGCCTGTAACCGTACCCTCTCAGGATATGATCCTGGGTATGTATTACCTGACACTGGAAAGAGAGGACCTGAATAAAAAATACGAAGAGGATATTCTGGACGCAGAAGGCAATGTGATCGTTGCCAAAGGCGACCCGATCCTGAAAGTATTCAAAGACGAAAAGGAAGCTATGCTGGCTTATGACAACCATGAGATTTATCTGCAGGAAGTGATCAAAGTCAGAAGAACACTGGAATTTAACGGTGTGAAAGAGACCAGACTGGTAAGAGCTACCGTTGGACGCATCATCTTCAACGAAGCGATTCCCCAGAACCTGGGCTATGTGGACAGAACAAACGAAGAAACCAAATTCGACTATGAGGTTGGTTTCCTGGTAGATAAAAAAGCCATCGGTAAGATCATCAACAAGTGCATCAACCGCTGCGGCGCAACAGAGACAGCGGAAGTGCTGGATAAGATCAAATCCCTGGGTTATAAATTCTCCACAAGAGCTGCCATGACCGTATCCGTATCCGATATGGAAATTCCTAAGGAAAAAGCGGAATATCTGGCAGAGGCGGAAGAAAAGGTAGATATGATTACCAGAAAGTTCAGACGTGGTCTGATGACCGACGAAGAACGCCACCAGAAAGTTATCGAGGCATGGAATATTGCCGATGATAAGATCACCGTTGCCCTGCTGGCTGGTCTGGGAAAATATAACAACATCTATATGATGGCCAACTCCGGCGCCCGTGGTTCCAACAGACAGATCAAACAGCTGGCTGGTATGCGTGGTTTGATGGCATCCCCTAACGGCGGTATCATCGAGCTGCCCATCAAGGCGAACTTCCGTGAGGGTCTGTCCGTACTGGAGTACTTCATTTCCGCACACGGCGCAAGAAAAGGTCTGACCGATACGGCGCTGAAGACAGCCGACTCCGGTTACCTGACCCGTCGACTGGTAGACGTATCCCAGGATATTATTGTAAGAGAATGGGACTGCTGCGAAGGCAGAGATATGGAAACACCCTGCATGGAAATTTCCGCCTTCATGGACGGCAACGAAGTCATTGAAGGTTTGCAGGATCGTATCCGTGGCAGATGGTCCGCTTATGATATCATCCATCCCGAAACAGGGGAAATCATTGTTCCCGCTGACACCATGATTACGGTAGATCAGGCAGAAGCAGTAGAAAAAGCAGGGATCAAGAAGGTTTGGATCAGAACCGTACTGACCTGCCGTTCCGAAGTTGGTATCTGCGCGAAATGCTATGGCGCGAACATGGCTTCCGGCAGATATGTACGAATTGGTGAATCCGTAGGTATCATCGCAGCACAGTCCATCGGTGAGCCCGGTACACAGCTGACCATGCGTACCTTCCATACGGGCGGTATCGCCGGCGATGACATCACACAGGGTCTTCCTCGTGTCGAAGAACTGTTTGAGGCAAGAAAACCTAAGGGCCTTGCCATCATCGCGGAATTCGGCGGTCATGTTACACTGAATGATACCAAGAAAAAACGTGAGGTTATCATTACCAATCCGGAAACAGGGGAAACAAAGGATTATCTGATTCCTTACGGTTCCAGAATCAAAGTTTACGACGGCGACGTGATCGAAGCCGGCGACGAAATTACAGAAGGTAGCGTAAACCCTCACGATATTCTGAAGATCAAGGGCCTGCGTGGTGTACAGGACTATATGATCCAGGAAGTACAGCGCGTATACCGTTTGCAGGGTGTAGAAATCAGCGACAAGCATATCGAAGTTATCGTTCGTCAGATGCTCAAACGTGTTAAGATCGAAGAAAACGGCGATACAGATTTCCTGCCTGGTTCTCTGGTTGACTGGCTGACATTTGAAAACACAAATGCGGCGCTGGAAGCAGAAGGCAAAGAACCTGCGAAGGGTTCCCGTGTACTGCTGGGTATCACAAAGGCATCCCTGGCAACAGATTCCTTCCTGTCCGCGGCTTCCTTCCAGGAAACAACGAGAGTCCTGACAGAAGCAGCAATTAAAGGCAAGATTGATCCATTGATTGGTCTGAAGGAAAACGTTATCATCGGTAAGCTGATTCCCGCAGGTACCGGCATGAGCCGTTACCGCAACATTGATCTGGAGCTGGATCAGCCTCGGCAGGAGGATGGATACAGCGCAGACGGCACCTATATTGATGAGGACGAAATGGTATAAATAGAAATCTGTTTATTCCTATATTTATTGAAGAAAAGGGGAGCGGTTTCTCCTTAAGATAATAACTTCAATTAAAATTGAATTGCCGGAATCCTGTTTGTTGCAAGGATTCCGGCAATATTTTTTGGGGGGACGCTTTTGGAGAGGGGGTATCTTTTTGCTGAACGTGGGGCAGTTTTGGCAGAAAAGAGGAATGGAAAGGCTTTTTTTTGTATACAAAGACGAAAATAGCCGGGAAAGGCGAAAAATCAAGGGTTTGGGCGGAAAAAAGACTTGACTTTTTATTTTTAGGGTGATAAAATTTTCTAGTGTCTGCGGTCCGGGCTTTTCTAAGCGGGCCTGTGACCCGGCATCAAAGAAGAAAAAATGCAAGAGCAGAAAGTATGATTCTATAAGGAGGTGCATTTTAATGCCAACATTTAATCAGTTAGTAAGAAAAGGCAGACAGACTGTTGAGAAAAAATCCACAGCACCCGCTTTGCAGAAAGGTCTGAACTCTCTGCAGAAGAAAGCAACGGATGTTTCTTCTCCTCAGAAACGTGGTGTATGCACAGCAGTAAAGACATCTACACCTAAGAAGCCTAACTCCGCTTTGAGAAAGATCGCCAGAGTTCGTCTTTCCAACGGGATCGAAGTTACAGCTTATATCCCCGGTGAAGGCCACAACCTGCAGGAACACTCCGTTGTTCTGATCAGAGGCGGTAGAGTAAAAGACCTTCCTGGTGTACGTTACCACATCATCAGAGGTACTCTGGATACAGCCGGCGTAGCAAACAGAATGCAGGCTCGTTCCAAATACGGCGCAAAACGCCCCAAAGCAGCAAAGAAGTAATAAAAATTGAAACATTTAGAAATGCCTTATACCAATCAATACAATCTGCGATTGCTTAGAGGACGGATAGAAGTTGAGAGATAAGGCATGAAAACACAAGCATACAGGCTTGTGAAGTACCGAGAATATCATTATTCATTAAGGAGGGAAGAATCGTGCCAAGAAAAGGACATGTTGCAAAAAGAGAGGTTTTAGCAGACCCTATTTACAACAGCAAGCTGGTGACAAAGCTGATCAACAGCATCATGCTGGATGGTAAGAAAGGTGTAGCTGAAAAAATTGTTTATGGTGCATTCGACAAAGTAGCAGAAAAGACAGGTAAGGAAGCTCTGGAAGCTTTCGAAGAAGCTCTGGGCAATATCATGCCTGTACTGGAAGTAAAGGCTCGTCGTGTGGGCGGTGCTACTTATCAGGTACCTATGGAAATCAGACCGGAAAGAAGACAGACACTGGGTCTGAGATGGCTGACAATCTATGCAAGAAAACGTGGTGAAAAGACCATGGTAGATCGTCTGGCAGCAGAGATCATGGATGCTCTGAACAACGCCGGCGGCGCTTGCAAGAAGAAAGACGAAACACACAAGATGGCAGAAGCAAACAAAGCTTTCTCCCATTTCAAGTGGTAATCAGAGAAAAAATAAAGTATGGATTACGGCAATTCCGGAAAGACTGTTACAAGGTCTTTTCGGGGATTGCCCCATTTTCGTATAAGACAAAGGAGGAGTAAGCGTGGCAAACAGAGCGTTTCCGCTGGCCAGAACCAGAAACATTGGTATCATGGCGCACATCGACGCCGGCAAGACAACACTGACAGAACGTATTCTGTTCTATACAGGACGTAACTATAAGATCGGCGACACCCATGAAGGTACCGCAACCATGGACTGGATGGAACAGGAGCAGGAAAGAGGTATCACAATTACTTCCGCTGCGACTACCTGTCACTGGAATGACAACAGAATCAACATTATCGATACACCCGGTCACGTTGACTTTACAGTAGAGGTTGAACGTTCCCTGCGTGTACTGGACGGCGCTGTCTGCGTATTCTGCGCAAAAGGCGGCGTAGAACCTCAGTCCGAGACCGTATGGCGTCAGGCGGATAACTACAACGTACCCAGAATGGCATTTGTAAACAAAATGGACATCATGGGTGCGGATTTCTACAATGTACTGCAGATGATGGTAGACAGACTGGGCTGCAGCCCTGTTGCTGTAACTCTGCCCATCGGTGCAGAAAGCGATTTCGTTGGTATCATCGACCTGATGAAAATGAAAGCGCTGATCTATGAAGATGATCTGGGCAAGGAAATCGACGAAGAAGATATCCCTGCGGAATATATGGAAAAAGCAGAAGAATACAGAGCAAAAATGATCGAGTCCATCTGTGAAACAGATGAAGAACTGATGGAAAAATTCTTCGGCGAAGAAGAAATCACAGAAGAAGAACTGAAAGCAGCACTGCGTAAAGCTTGCATCAACTGCGAACTGGTTCCTGTATTCTGCGGTTCCGCATACAGAAACAAAGGCGTACAGAAACTGCTGGACGGCGTTATTGAATATATGCCCGCTCCTATCGACATCCCCGCAATCAAAGGGATCGACCCCGAAACAGACGAAGAAGTAGAAAGACATTCTTCCGACGAAGAGCCTTTCTCCGCTCTGGCATTCAAGATCATGAATGACCCCTTCGTTGGGAAGCTGGCATTCTTCCGTGTGTACTCCGGTACACTGGACGCAGGCACATACGTTTATAACTCTACAAAGGGCAAAAAAGAACGTGTTGGCCGTATCCTGCAGATGCACGCAAACCACAGAGAAGAAATCGACAAAGTATACTCCGGCGATATTGCCGCAGCAGTAGGCTTTAAGATTACAACCACAGGTGATACCATTTGTGACGAGGATCACGAAGTAATCCTGGAATCCATGGTATTCCCCGAACCCGTTATCTCCGTTGCTATTGAGCCTAAGACAAAAGCAGGCAGAGATAAAATGGGCATCGCTCTGGCAAAACTGGCAGAGGAAGACCCTACATTCAAGACCTACACAGACGCAGAAACAGGCGATACCATCATCTCCGGTATGGGCGAACTGCATCTGGAAATCATCGTTGACCGTCTGCTGAGAGAATTCAAGGTAGAAGCAAACGTTGGCGCACCTCAGGTAGCTTACAAGGAAACATTCCGTAAGGCTGTTGACGTAGAAGGTAAGTTCGTACGTCAGTCTGGTGGTAAAGGTCAGTATGGTCATTGTAAAGTTAAATTCTTCCCCATCCCTACCGATGCGGAAAACAGCTATGAATTTGTAAACAGCACCGTGGGCGGTTCTATTCCTAAGGAATATATCCCCGCCATCGACAAAGGTATTCAGCAGGCAATGCAGAGCGGTATCCTGGGCGGTTATCCCGTACTGGGCGTTAAGGCAGAAGTTTACGATGGTTCCTACCATGAAGTTGACTCCTCCGAAACAGCGTTCCAGGTAGCTGGTTCCATGGCTTTCAAAGAAGCTATGAGAAAAGGCGATGCTGTACTGCTGGAGCCCATCATGAAAGTAACTGTAACAGTACCCGAAGAATACATGGGCGACGTTATCGGTGACATCAACTCCCGTCGTGGCCGTATCGAAGGTATGGAAGCAAGAAACGGCGTACAGGTAATTCACTCCTTCGTTCCTCTGGCTGAAATGTTCGGTTACTCCACAGACCTGCGTTCCAAATCTCAGGGCCGTGGTAACTACGTAATGGAAGTAGACCACTATGAACCCTGCCCGAAATCCGTACAGGATAAAGTACTGGAAGGCAAGAAATAATTGCAAAAACCGGAATATAATTGTATTTTGGTATTGCAAAAAGGCTTGAAATTTAATATAATTAAGGACGATAGGTACATTTCTGCGAAGATGTATGAATCTATTTGCCTTAGTCAAATTTTAAAGGAGGATATTTAAAAATGGCAAAACAGAAATTTGAAAGAACCAAACCTCATATGAATATTGGTACTATCGGTCACGTTGACCATGGTAAAACAACTCTGACAGCAGCTATCACAAAGACTCTGCATGAAAGATACCAGATCGGTGAAGCAGTTGCTTTCGAAAACATCGACAAGGCTCCCGAAGAAAGAGAACGTGGTATCACAATCTCCACAGCTCACGTTGAATATGAAACACCCGTAAGACACTACGCACACGTTGACTGCCCCGGACACGCTGACTATGTTAAAAACATGATCACAGGTGCTGCTCAGATGGACGGCGCTATCCTGGTAGTAGCTGCAACAGACGGCCCTATGGCTCAGACAAGAGAACACATCCTGCTGTCCCGTCAGGTAGGCGTACCTTACATTGTTGTATTCATGAACAAATGCGACATGGTTGAAGACGAAGAACTGCTGGATCTGGTAGAAATGGAAATCAGAGAACTGCTGAGCGAGTATGAATTCCCCGGTGATGATATTCCCATCATCAGAGGTTCCGCATTCCAGGCTCTGCAGGATCCCATGGGCCCTTGGGGCGACAAGATCGTTGAGCTGTTCGAAGCAATCGAATCTTATATCCCCGAACCCGAACGTGACACAGACAAACCTTTCCTGATGCCTGTCGAAGACGTATTCTCCATCACAGGCCGTGGTACTGTTGCAACTGGTAGAGTTGAAAGAGGTACAGTTAAGGTTCAGGATGAAGTTGAAATCGTTGGTCTGAGCGACGAAATCAGAAAAGTAGTTGTAACTGGCGTAGAAATGTTCAGAAAACTGCTGGATCAGGCTGAAGCTGGTGACAACATCGGTGTTCTGCTGCGTGGCGTACAGAGAAACGAAATCGAAAGAGGTCAGGTTCTGGCTAAACCCGGTTCCATCACACCTCACACAAAATTCAAAGCACAGGTTTACGTACTGAGCAAAGAAGAAGGTGGCCGTCATACACCTTTCTTCAACAACTACAGACCTCAGTTCTACTTCAGAACAACTGACGTTACAGGCGTTATCTCTCTGCCCGAAGGTGTTGAAATGTGCATGCCTGGCGACAACGTTGAAATGACAATCGAACTGATCACACACGTAGCTATGGACCAGGGTCTGCGTTTCGCTATCCGTGAAGGCGGCAGAACTGTTGGTGCAGGTTCCGTAGTAGAAATCATCGAGTAATTTCGGCCTTTGTTTTTACAAAAGCACGCAAAAGGATAAGATCCTAAAAGGATCTTATCCTTTTTTTATTTTTACGAAAAAAGAGCCAGAGGCGAAGAAAAATGACTTTGTCAGGAGTGTATAAAAACAGAGGCTAAAAACCCAAAGGAATTTGTGCGAAAGGAAAGAAAAATGGGGAATAAACAGACGAAGGACGGTGAAAGGAGAAAATGGCAGAAGGAAAAACAATGTTTTGTACGGATTTTTGTACAGATGGAGCAGAAAAACCAGCGGAATGGAAAAAACGAATCCCAAGATTTATTCATTATTCACAAAAGTTGTATGACAACAGGAGGGCCGTAAAGGGGCGGGGATATTGACAGAGAAAAGACAATAGTGTAAAGTAGTACCAGAACAAAAGGACAGGGACACACAGAAAAACAAAGAAGTGTGTTATTTTTTCGGCAGTATAGTTCGCATACAAAATATTGTAAAAGGCGGCGGTCCGGCGGAAAGAGGCTTTTGGCGCGGGGAAGGAATTCCCAGAGGGCGAAAAGCGGCAGACCAAGGGGCGCGCGGCAGAGAGGGCGAAGAACATGGCTGGCGGAAAAGGATGTTTTTTTGTTGGTTTTTCTATGGTGACTGTCAAGAGTTTATCGGGCGGTATTACCATAAATGCTTACCGTTTTTTATCTAATATTTAGAGACCAAATGAGTTGACAATTTTTAGACAAAAATGGTATAGTTCTTTTAGAAGCGCAGCTTGCTTTTTTCTTGCTATGCAATAAAAACAGCAGGAGCGGTTCGGGACGGCAGCGTCGGAAGTAGGTCGTTTTAATAAAACAACTGGTGGCCTGATCGGTTGTTTTAAATTTTTAAAAAATAGGAGGAATATTAAATGGATTTCAAATTGACAAAAACTCAGATGCTTCAGCAAGAGTTGTTCAGAAAATTTGCTGAAACAGAAATTAAACCCATCGCAAAGGACATGGATGAAGCTGAAGATTATGATCGCGAACTGCTGCAGAAACTGCAGAAGATCGGCGCGTTCGGTATTCCTTATTCCAGAGAATACGGCGGTCAGGGTGCTGACGTTCTGACATACACACTGTGCATGGAAGAAATGTCCAAAGTAGATGCCTCCACAGGTATCACACTGTCCGTACATACTTCTCTTTGCTGCCCTTGCATCAACGAATTTGGTACTGAAGAACAGAAACAGAAATATCTGAGACCCCTGGTAGACGGTTCCAAGATCGGCTGCTTCGGTCTGACAGAGCCCGGTGCTGGTACAGACGCTGCTGGCGTTCGTACAGAAGCTACACTGGACGGCGACTACTATGTACTGAATGGTACAAAGATGTTCACAACAAACTCCGGTTTCGCTGATATCTTCATCGTATTCGCACTGACAGACAAATCCAAAGGCCCTAAAGGCATGTCCGCTTTCATCGTTGAAAGAGAATATGAAGGCCTGACAGTTGGTCCCAACATCGAACGTATGGGTATCAGAGCTGCTTCCAACTGTGAAGTTATCTATGAAAACGTAAGAGTTCCCAAGGAAAACCTGCTGGGCAAAGAAGGCCAGGGCTACAAGATCGCTATGACAGCTCTGGGCGGCGGCCGTATCGGTATCGGTGCTCAGTCCGTAGGTATCGCTCAGGGCGCTATCGACGAAACACTGAAATATGTTAAAGAAAGAAAACAGGGCGGCAAACCCATCGGCAAATACCAGAACACACAGTTCAAGCTTGCTGAATGCCAGACAAAGGTAGACGCTGCTAGACTGATGGTATGGAGAGCTGCTACTGAAAAAGACAACCATGGCAACTATGCTCCTTATGCTGCTATGTGCAAGTACTTCGCATCTGACGTAGCAAACGAAGTTACAAGACAGTGCGTACAGCTGTTTGGTGGTTACGGTTACTGCCGTGAATACCCCGTTGAAAGAGCTATGCGTGACGCTAAGATCACAGAGATCTACGAAGGCACAAACGAAGCTATGAAGATGATCATCTCCGGCTCCATGAAAGTTTGATCCGGTAGACTATCTTAAAAGTAGATGACGAAGCCAAATAAATAAAATTTTGGAAGGAGAACTATAATGAAAATCGTTGTATGTATTAAACAAGTACCAGATACAGTTGAAGTTAAAATTGATCCTAAGACCGGCACACTGATCCGTGACGGCGTTCCCTCTATTATCAACCACGACGACAAAACAGGTATCGAAGCTGCTCTGACACTGAGAGAACAGCTGGGCGGCACAGTAACAGTAGTATCCATGGGTCCCCCTCAGGCAGACGTTGCTCTGAGAGAAGCTCTGGCTATGGGCTGTGACGAAGCTATTCTGGTAAGCGGCAGAGAATTCGGTGGTTCCGACACATATGCTACATCCGGCATTTTGGCAGCTGCTCTGAAGAAAATCGGTTATGACCTGATTATCACAGGCCGTCAGGCAATCGATGGTGACACAGCACAGGTTGGTCCTCAGATCGCTGAAAAGCTGCACGTTCCTCAGGTTTCTTATGTAGAAGAAGTTAAGGAAGCTACAGAAGACTACGTTGTAGTTAAGAGACAGTTTGAAGATGGTTACCACATCATCAAAATCAAAACACCTTGCCTGCTGACAGCTATTGCTGAGCTGGCAACACCCAGATACATGACAGTTAGAGGTATCGTAGAAGCTTATGAAAAAGAAATCAAGATTCTGGGCTTTGAAGATCTGAAAGATGGCCTTGAACTGGATATGATCGGCTTGAAGGGTTCCCCTACAAACGTATATCAGTCCTTCACAAAAGAAGTTAAGGGTGCTGGTACAATCCTGAAAGATCTGTCCGCAGACGAAGCTGTTAAAGCAATCGTTGCGAAACTGGAAGAAAAATTCATCATCTGATGAAAGCTTGTGTATCTGCTTTATTCGGGAAGCAGAGAGAAAGACACGCAGTCTTTTTCTGAAACAAGAGAAAATTAGACGAAATTTGAAATATAAGGAGGAAACCCTACAATGAGTAAAGGTATTTATGTAGTAGTTGAACAAAGAAGCGGTAAGGTTCAGAACGTAGGTCTGGAACTGATCGGCGAAGCTACAAGACTGAAAGCAGACCTGAAAGACGATGTATACGCAGTTCTGCTGGGCAGCGACATCGAAGGCGAAGTAGACAAACTGTATCACTATGGTGCAGATAAGGTTATCCTGGTAGATCATCCTTACCTGAAAGAGTATGTAACAGAACCCTACACAAAGGCTGTTACAGAAATCATCAAAGCTTATGATCCTGAAATCATGCTGTTCGGCGCTTCTTCCATCGGCCGTGACGTTGCACCTCGTGTAGCAAGCCGTGTAAGAACAGGTCTGGTTGCTGATACAACAGGTCTGAGAATGGCAAAAACACAGGAAGAATATGACAAAGAAGCTTCCATGGGCTGCGCAGACCCTACAAGAGCTCTGCTGATGACTCGTCCCGCATTCGGCGGTAACATCATGGCTACACTGATGTGCCCCAGAACAAAACCTCAGATGGCTACTGTTCGTCCCGGCGTTATGAAGAGAATCGAAAAGGACGAAACAAGAAAAGGCGAACTGATTAAATTCGACGTAAACTTCACAGAAGCAGACATGAACGTAGAAATTCTGGAAGTTGTAAAATCCGATAAGAAATCCGTAGACCTGACAGAAGCAAAACTGATCGTATCCGGTGGTCGTGGTATCGGCGGTCCTCAGGGCTTCGACATGATCAGAGACGTTGCAGACGCACTGGGCGCTGAAGTTGGTTCCTCCAGAGCATGTGTAGACGCTGGCTGGATCGAAAAAGATCGTCAGGTAGGTCAGACAGGTAAGACAGTACGTCCCGACCTGTACATGGCTTGCGGTATTTCCGGCGCTATTCAGCACGTTGCTGGTATGGAAGGTTCCGAACTGGTTATCTCCATCAACAAGAACGACACAGCTCCTATTTTCGAAGTATCTGACCTGGGTATCGTAGGTGACGTAAAACAGATCCTGCCTAAACTGGCTGAAGCTATCAGAAAATACAAAGCTACAAAAGCTACAAACTAATTTCTGCATAAGAAAGAGCAAAAAGGGCTTCCCGCAAGGGAAGCTCTTTTTTTGGTGCGTGAAAGACAAGGTTTATGAGAGTATGATGAGGAAAGCCGGCGAAAATAGACTTTGCTGGGGAAGTATGCTATAATAGTCGAAATGACGAAATTTGTCAAAAACTTCCGGTTTTAGAGCAGATGGAAGAGAAACGATGGAAGGTGAGAATATGATTGAGAAAGAAATGCAGTTTCGATTCAAAGATATTTTTGAAATGGAGCATCCGGAGATTATTTTAAAAAGAGCACAGCCTTTTATAGAGTTAATGATGGAATATCAGTGTGCGCTGATGGAAGTGGAGACAAAGCTGAATGTCCTGAACGAGGAATTTGCGTCGAAATACAAAAGAAACCCCTTTGAGTCCATCAAGTCCAGAATCAAAGAGCCTTTGAGCATCATCAATAAGATGAAGCGCAAGGGATTTGAGATGTCTGTGGAAAGCATGGAAAAGAACTTATTTGATATTGCGGGGATTCGGGTAATCTGTTCCTTTTGTGATGATATTTACACTATTGCGGAGCTTTTGACCCGTCAGGACGACATTATTCTGGTGGAGACAAAGGACTATATCAAGAATCCCAAGGCCAATGGATACAGAAGTCTGCATCTGATTCTGGATATTCCCATTTTCCTTTCTACGGGGAAAAAGCACATGAAGGTAGAAGTACAGTTTCGGACCATTGCCATGGATTTTTGGGCAAGTCTGGAGCACAAGCTGAAATACAAAAAGGATATCGAACATTCGGAAGAAATCGCGGAGGAATTAAAGGATTGTGCGGATGTGATCGCCACTATGGACTGCAAGATGCAGGAGATCAGGAATAAGATAGAGGGGAATTTATGAAAAATGAAGAAAAAGAACATTTAATGATACTGGAAAGAAGCCGAAGCGGCGTGCATCGCGCCATTTTTGGCCGTGCAACGGTGATTGCGTTGCTGGTAGCCATTCAGGCGGTATTCATGATTATGATATTTGATGTATTCAGCAAGAATGTACCCTATGTGTTTGGGGGACACATGGTATTTGCGCTGATGATTACATTGGTGATTATCAACCGGCCGGGGAATCCGCAGATGCAGCTGCCATGGGTCATTATTACGCTGATTTCGCCCATTGTGGGTGGTTTGCTCTATTTATTTGTGGAGACACATCCGGGACAGCGTATTTTGGAAAAACGCCTGGAGGCATTATACAAGGAAACGGAAAAATACATCCAGCAGGATGAGGGTGTTTTGGAACGGCTGGAAAAAGAGGATGTAGGAACGGCCAACATGGCCAGATATATCCGCAGGCATGGCAATCACTTTGTATATGAAAATACGGAAGCGGTATTTTTCCCTCTGGGGGAATACAAGTTCCAGGCGATGCTGGAAGAACTGGAAAAAGCGGAACATTATATCTTTCTGGAGTATTTTATTGTGGAAAAAGGGGAAATGTGGAGCAGGATACTGGAAATTCTGAAACGAAAGATAGACGAGGGCGTAGAGGTTCGGATGATGTATGATGGGACCTGTGCCTTCAATTATCTGCCCTATAATTATCCTAAGGAAATGGAGAAAATCGGGATAAAATGCAAGATGTTTTCGCCTATCCGCCCGGTGCTTTCCACCCATTACAATAACAGAGACCACAGAAAAATACTGGTGATTGACGGGAAGGTAGGCTTTACCGGCGGCGTAAATATCGGGGATGAATACATCAACCGGAAAGAGAAATACGGCCACTGGAAGGATACAGCGGTAATGCTGAAAGGAGATGCCGTGGAGGGCTTGACACAGATGTTTTTGCAGATGTGGAACGTCACAGAACGGAAGGAGAACTACGAGCAGTATTTGCCGGGAGTTAAGGAAAAGAAAAGTAAGGATCTGGGGTTTGTACTGCCTTTTGGGGACAGCCCCTTTGATGCGGAACTGATTGGGGAGACGGTTTACCGGGATATCTTGGATCGAGCGGAAAAATATGTGCATATTATGACGCCGTATCTGATTATAGATGATCTGATGGTGGCCTCTTTGACCTACGCGGCGAAACGGGGCGTAGATGTGAAGCTGATTCTGCCTCATATCCCTGACAAGAAGACTCCTTTTGCACTGGCGAGAGGGCATTATCGCCAGCTGTTGAAGGCAGGCGTAAAGATTTATGAATATACGCCGGGCTTTGTTCATGCGAAGATTTTTGTCAGCGATGACAAAAAGGCAGTGGTGGGCACCATCAATCTGGATTACCGTAGTCTGTATCTGCACTTTGAATGTGGCGCTTTCTTCTATCAGGCGCCAGTGGTATATGATGTAGAGGCGGACTATCAAAAGACGCTGGAGCAGTGTGAAGAGATCAAGCTGGGGGATGGGAAAAAATGGCCTCTGTCTCAGCGGATCGTTGGAAAGCTCTTAAAGGTATTGGCACCGCTGATGTAAACGAAGAATCATCAGCATGGCCATAAAAAAATATTGGAATAAAATAGCTGGAATCCAAAGGAGGGTTCCGGCTTTTTTATTTTGGTAGGCGAAGGACGAAGGTTTTTTATGGAGAAAAGGTCGAAAAAATGCGGAGAAAAAGAGGAATGGACCGCCAGCAGTCGACAGATTGCGCGGGAAAGGCGTGGTATCATATGGAAAAACGATTCCGGACAGGCTGAGAATGGGGCAACGCCTGTTGGAAAAGGCAGTGGATACCGCGGCCATAAGACAAGGGAGGAGACAGGATGCAGTATTTTTTCGACGGAGATAATAATTTATACGGCTATGGCACAGAAGAGCGGGAGGACGGCTTTACACTGCCCTCCAAGATCCGGCAGATGGGCGCCATTGAGGATGGGCTGAAAATATATATGGAGGATTATGTATATACCTATTTGTATCAATACGGGAAGAGTGCCGGAGGAACGGAAAAGCTGGCGGCACTGGTGGGACAGCATTTGGTCATAGACGATCAGGAGACGTTGGTAATCTGCGGCGCCATTCAGGGGAAGTCTGCCAAAGAGGAAGGCGGAAGTCTGCGCTTTGGGGATGAAACATGGGAATACATCGGCAGCCAGATGGAAAAATATTTCAAAGGAATGACGTTGGTAGGATGGGTTCATTGTCAGCCGGGGTTCGGTTCTCTGCTGATGGCCAGAGACGAAGAGTTTCATCGGGCATATTTTCAGGAGCGCTGGCAGGTGCTTTTTGTGGTGGACTGCCTGGATAAAATGGACAGCTTTTACATATATCAGAAGGAAAGCGGCGGGTTACAGCAGGCGAAGGGGTATTTTCTGTACTATGAGAAAAACGAGGAAATGCAGGAATATATGCTGGATCATCATGTAGGCAAAAGAAAAGAGGCGGAGACAGCGAAACCAGAGCCGGCCGCGGAGGAAGGAGAGAGAAAGCGGCGGCGGCCAACGCCAGAGGAGCGGATCGATGCGGCACAGGAGATCCGCCGGGTATTGCAGAAAAGAGCGAAGGCGGCGGAGGCGGCACAGAAAAGCCGATATACCATGCTGGCGGCGGTAAGCGGTATGCTTTGTCTGGTGTGTGTATGCATGGGGTTTGGATTCATGAAAGGGCTGGAACGTCTTCAAAGTGTGGAGAACCGGCTGGCGGCGGTGCAGACCTCTTATACAGCGTTGGCAGAGGATATAGAAGGTGTAAAGTCACAGGCGGTGTTTTCCGCCATGGCTCTGGTTACAGAAGACAAAGAGAGCGAAGAAACAAAAAAAGATGAGACAGAGGAAGTACGGACCCATATTGTGGAGGAGGGAGAGACATTAGGGTATATCAGCAGAAAATATTATGGGGACAATTCCGGCGTAGAGCGGATCATGGAGGCCAACGGAATAGAGGATGCCAATAAAATCATCTGCGGACAGGAATTGCGTATTCCCTAATAGAAGAAACCGACATGGTTTTCGCAAAAAAGCGGATAACATACAAAACGGTCATAGGGGAAAGTTTCCCGGGAAAACAAAGATCGCTGGAATCCTTGCGGCGCAAGGAATTCCAGCGATTTTCTTTTGCGTAGGGCTGCTTTTTCAATGTTTTTTATGGGAAATCAGACACGGAATTTGACATGGAGGACTTTGCCGATAATACGCAGGCGGGAGGATTCCTCCGGCGTAAACAGCAAAGGGGCGTATTTGGGGTTTTCCGCCTGAAGAATAATCAAATCGTTTTTTTTCAGGACGCGTTTTAAGGTAGCGTTTTCGCCGTCCACCATGACGACAGCGATATCCCCATTTTCTACATCTTCCTGTTTACGGACGAAGACCAGATCCCCGGGACAGATGCGGGCGTTCACCATACTATCGCCCTCCACACGCAGATAAAAGCAGGTATAGCCCGGCGGAATCTCACTGGCGTCCACAGTTTCATATTCCTCAATGTCCTCCAGAGCCAAGGTGGGCAGGCCCGCATGGACGGCACCCAGAACAGGGACCCGCACAGAGGGGGACGTTGGATGAATCCCGGCGGGAAGATAGCCGCAGGCGGACATCAGTTCTTCATAAGAAACCTGGGGTCCGGCGATGGCCTTCAGCAGATCGGGAGAAGGCGGGCGGTCCAGACGCAGATTCAGATATTTGGAAAGATACGTACGGTTGAACCCGGTACGTTCGGCAAATTCGGTGGTGGTAGCCCCATTGAGCAGTTTTTCCAGCTGCTGGCGAAAAAGATATTTCTGGAACATGAGGCGGCCTCCTTTCTATAAAAAGATAGCGGGATTTTTCTTGAGTATACCAGAAGATAGGAAAAGGGGCAACAGAATGTGAATTAAGTTGACAAACAGAAAATAAAATGGTATATTATGAGAACAAATGTTCGCATAATGTGACGGAGAAAAAGTATAGAACGAATACAAATCTATTGAGTGTGAAAAAAATTAACAAATGGAGGGGAAGTATGGGAGGAAAAATGCATGCGTTTTTGGAGAAGGAGGCGGCCAGCCCCAAGGGGCAGATGAAACGGAAGCTGCTGCATTGGGGCGGCGCCATGGAGATCTGTGCCAGAAAACAGGAGGAGATCCGGCGGCTGCTGCGGCTGCGGGAGGATTGCGCCGCATGGGAGGAGGAAGAAGGAAAGGTTTTAGGAGAGCGGTATGAAAATGAGACCAAAAGATTGCAGGAGGAGATCGAGCGGGTCCTTGCGGAAAAGGCGGATATGGACCGGCAGGTGGACAGGCTGCCGCCGGAGGAACAGCAGATGGTATACCTGCGGTATGTGAAGGGATACGGATACGATTATATTGCCATGAAAAAACATATGAGCCGGGCTACCTGTTTTCGGGTTTTGGATCGAGCGCTGGAATTTTTGCTGGAGGAAGAAGGTTGAGACTCTTTGAGACTTTTTTTCTGCTAGGATAGGGGCTGTAAAAGAAAGGAGGGAGAAGATGGGAAGCAAAAAGCAGCTGACACAACTTCAGAAAAAATACTGCGAAAGCGCGGCCCGGGGCAGGAATCCCACAGAGGCGGCCAGAGAGGCGGGATATCAAAATCCGGCCAGAGCAGTAATAGCGCTGGAGAAGAATGAGCGCGTCCAGAGGGAAATCCTGCGGCAGAAGGAAGCGGCGAAAAAAGAAGCGGCACAGGAGGAAGAACCGGAGGTGGCGGATCAGGGGGAGATTCTGGAATTTCTGACACAGACCATGCGGGGAGATGAGGAACCCCGTATCCGCATGAAAGCGGCAGAGCTTTTGGGAAAGATGAAGGATACGGGAGAAAAGGAGGAACGCGTGGTGATTGTGGATGATGTGAAATGACACAGGAAAAGGCCATCCGGCTTTCTTCTGTCATAGGGCCCGGATTTTACGGGGTACACCGAAGTTTGATGCGGCAGGAATACACGCATTACTGGCTGAAAGGCGGCCGGGGCAGCGGAAAGTCCTCCTATATTTCCATTGAGATCATACTGGGGATCATGGCGGACCCGCAGGCCAATGCTGTGGTACTGCGAAAGGTGGCGGCGAATCTGAAGGACAGCGTGTTTGCCCAGCTTCTTTGGGCTGTACAGACCCTGGGCGTGGCGGAGGAATGGGAAAGCAAGGTTTCGCCTATGGAGATGATTTACAAAAAGACCGGACAGAAAATCATTTTCAAGGGGGCCGATCAGCCCAGAAAGATCAAGTCGGCGAAATTCCGCAGAGGATACGCCAAATACATCTGGTACGAGGAAGTGGACGAATTTTTAGGAATGGGGGAGATTCGGACCATCAATCAAAGCCTGATGCGGGGCGGCGAGAAATTTGCCGTGTTTTATTCCTATAATCCGCCCAAAAGTTTAAACAACTGGGTAAATCAGGAATCTTTGGCAGAACGGGAGGACAAGTTGCTCCATCACAGTACTTATCTGGAGATGCCGAGAGAATGGCTGGGAGAGCCTTTTTTTCTGGAAGCGGAATACATGAAAGGACACAACGAAACGGCCTACCGGCACGAATATCTGGGAGAGGCGGTAGGAAGCGGCGGCGAGGTATTTCACAATCTGGTCTTTCGGCGGATCACAGAGGAGGAAATCGCGGCATTTGACCATGTGGCCAGAGGGCTGGACTGGGGCTATGCCGCGGACCCTCTGCATTATACGGTGAACCATTACGACAGCACCAGACGGCGGCTCTATCTGTTTTACGAGATACACAAAACGGGGATGAGTAACCGGCTGCTGGCGGAGGAGATCCAAAAAGAAGGGCCGGGGCGGCAGCCAGTGGTCTGCGACAGCGCGGAACCGAAGTCTGTGGCAGAACTGCGGGACTACGGCATCATGGCGGTACCGGCGAAAAAAGGGCCGGACAGTGTGGCCTACGGCATGAAATGGCTGCAGGATCTGGAGGAGATCGTCATTGACCCGGCGAGATGTCCCTATACGGCAAAGGAATTTGGCGGATACGCACTGGAAAGTGACGGCATGGGCGGATGGAAAGCCAGATACCCGGACCGGGACAACCATTCCATCGACGCGGTACGTTACAGCCGGGAAGAGGATATGCGCCGGATCAGAATACGGTAGGAAAGAAGGAGGAAAAGATGTATCTATCGGAAATGGAACTGCTGAAGGCAAGGCTTTCGGCAATGGGCAGGCTCAGCGAAAGCCGGATTTTAGAGGAGATCCTGCTTTCCGACCAGTCCAGCGAGGAGAAAAAGAAGATGCGGGAGGGGGAGCGGTATTTCCGCTGCGCACACGATATTTTGCGGGAGGATTTTCGGAAGAAGCCCGTTTCGGAATCGCCGGAGGGAGAAGGCGAGGTGCTGCGGAATTTCTACAATCCCAACCGCAGCAACCATCACTGCGTCAATCCCTTTCACCATACGCTGGTGGTGCAGAAGGCTGCTTATCTGGTGGGGCGGGAGCCTACCATTACGGTAAAGGGCGGACAGAAAGGATTTGCGGAGGAACTGGAAAGATTCTGCGACGAGGAAATGAACCGTACCCTGTATCAGTGGGTGGTGGGAGCCGCCAACAAAGGCGTGGAGTATCTGCATGTTTACTATGATGAGGAAGGAGAACTGCGCTACTGCATTGTGCCGGCAGAGGAAATGATCGTTTTTTATGACGAGGTTCATCAGAAGGAGATGGTGGAGGCCATCCGCTACTATGACATTACGGTGCTGGAGGACGGAAAGGAACGTCTTCGACGGAAAGTGGAATGGTGGACAAAGGAGGACGTGACCTATTACACGGAAAACGACAAGGGGGTGTTTCTGCGGGAGCGGAATCTGCCCCACTGGCAGGTGAGCCGGACCGAGGACGAAGAGGAAACCGTCTGTGTGGCCCACAGCTGGGGAAGAGTGCCTTTTGTGCCGCTATACAACAACAGCCGGCAGATGACGGATCTGGAACTGGTAAAAGGGCTCATTGACGCCTATGACTATATCAGCAGCGAAGGGACCAACAACCTGCTGGATCTGGTAGACCTGTACTGGGTGATCCAAGGGTACGGCGGGGAAACGGCAGGCGCCATTGCCAAAAAGTTACAGATCAATAAAGCAGTACAGATCAGCGACACCAGCGGCCGGGTGGAGGCCAAGCAGGTGAATCTGCCTGTGGAGGGCAGATTAAGCTGGATGAAAGCACTGCGAAAGGACATTTTTCATTTTGGTATGGGGGTAGACACGGACAGTGAGAACTGGGGAAAGGCCCCCAGCGGCGTGGCACTGCAGTTTCAGTACGCCATGTTTTATCTGAAAATCAATGAGATCGTGCCGGAGATCCGGCGGGCTGTGAAGGAATTCCTGCGGTTCGCGACGGAGGACTGGAACAGAAGAGACCAGGGACAGCGGGATTGGAGAGATATTCAGGTACTGTTAAACACCAGCGGCATTACCGACGATCTGGAAACAGTGCAGATGATCCGGGAGTCGGAAGGATTGGTCAGCGAAAAGACACTGCTGGGCAGACATCCCTTTGTGGAGGATGTGAACAGGGAGATGCTCCAGCTGGAGGAAGAGAGAAAGGAGAAAGGATATGACAGAGGAAATGTGGATGGAAATGGGCGTATCGGCAGAGGTGGCGGAAAAAATCAGAGGCCGGATGGCGGAAATGGAGGAAAGATGCCGTCTGCTGGAGGAAAAAAACGAACTGCTGACGGCGCAAAAGGAAGAAGCGGCCCAGGAACTGCTGGACGTGAAAAAAACAGCGGCGGCACAAAAGGCAGTGCTGGAGGCCGGCGGCAGAAACGCCAAGGCAGTGCTGGCGCTGATGGAGCTGGACGAAATGGAATTTGACGAGAAAACAGGGCTGGCAGGCATTGACAAAGCGCTGGCACAGGTGAAGGCAGAGGCGCCTTATCTGTTCGTGGAACGAAAGGAAAAGACAGTGGGCACCGGCTTTGCCGCCAGCCAGCAGAAAAAGAAGGAAAGCGAGATCGCCAGACAGTTCAAAAGCGGACTGAGAAGATAAGGAGGAGAGAGCATGAGTTTGAATACAATGGAATACGCGGCAGTGTTTATGCAGGAGCTGGACAGTCAGATGGTGGAAAATTCTACCTCCGGCTGGATGGAGGCCAACGCGGGACAGGTGCAGTACAGCGGCGGCGCGGAGGTGAAAATCCCTAAAATGCAGATGAGCGGTCTGGGGAATTATGACAGAGAAAACGGTTTTGTAAAAGGCGGCGTGACAGTGGCCTATGAGACAAGAAAGCTGACCCAGGACAGAGGCAGAGCCTTCCAGGTAGACGCTATGGATGTGGATGAGACCAATTTTGCCGCTGTGGCAGGCAATGTCATGGGAGAGTTTCAGAGAACAAAGGTGATTCCGGAAATTGACGCCTACCGTTACAGCGCCATTGCGGCAGCGGCGGCGAAGGCAGGCAAGCAGAAGGAATATACTCCTGCGGTAGATACCATCTGGCAGACACTGCTGGGAGATATTACACAAATTCGTGATGTGGTAGGCGACGGCGCGGAAATCGTCATTACCATGTCCGCCAAAACAGCGGGGATGCTGGATCAGGCCAAGGGGGACAGCCAGCTGATCCAGAGCGGCGAATTTGTACAGGGCGGCGTGCATCTGAAGGTTAAGGAGATCGACCAGTGCCCTGTGATCCGTGTGCCCTCCGCCAGACTGAAAACGAAATACGATTTTAACGACGGCGTCAGCGAAAGCCAGGAGGACGGCGGCTTTGCGCCTGCGGCAGACGCCAAGGACATCAACTGGATCATTGCCGTGCGTCACGCGCCCATTGCCGTATCCAAAACAGATGTGACCAGAATTTTTGACCCTATGACCAACCAGAGTGCTAATGCATGGAAGATTGATTACAGAAAGTATCATGATCTTTGGATCACCGACAACGGTATGGAAGGGATTCTGGTCAGTGTAAACAATGCGTAAGGCGGCGAGGCGGACATGAAGGAAAATATCATGGAACAGCTGCGAAAGCTGCGGGCGGAGGCGGCGGAAGAGGCCGCCCTTGCCTTCGCGGCCCAAAGAAGTGTGGATATGGTGCAGGCATACTGCAATAGAAAAGAGATACCAACGGAACTGGAATCGGTCTGTACCGCACTGGCGCTGGCGATCTATGACGGCGCGGAAGGGCTGAAATCCATCAAGGAAGGAAATGTTTCGGTGGAGTTTTACGAGAAAAAAGAGGGAGAACTGCTCCTTGCGTTTCGGGAAGAACTGGATCGGTTCCGGAAAGCGGGCTGGTAGAAAGGAGATGGGGACATGGCAACCTGGCAGGCGGCGAAAAAAGCCGTAGAAAGAAGATTTTGCGACAGATGCAGTGTGACGGAATACCATACGGAAACGACAGCCTGGGGAGAGGATCGTTTTGTGCTGGAGGAGCCTTATGAGATGGTCTGCCGTCTGGTGGAGGCGGGAGAAGGCACAGAACTGGAAGGGCTGCTGGCTTATGGGCAGAAAGAGGCCATTCTTCTGTATCCGGCGGAGGAATGGATTGGCCCGGGCAGTCAGGTGGAAGTAACGAAAAAAAGTGGACGTGTGGCGGTGTTTTATACGGCGGGGGAAAGCGTGGATTATCAGACCCACAGAGAAGCGGTGCTGACCAGCCGCAGTCCCTTTTAAAGGAGGCGGAGCATGGAACGGCAGGATTGGCAGAATGTGGTGAAGGAGGCCGCCATAAAGGAAATACACGACTATTTTTCCCTGACGGTGTATGGAGAGGAAGCGCCGCAGAAGATCAAAACGCCTTGCTTTACTGTGACCCAGAAGGAATGTACGCAGAAGCGGCTACTGGGCCAACGGCGGGAGATGCGTCTGACGCTGGAGGTGGTCTATCATACAGAGGATCGTCGGGCCGGACGGGAAGAAGCGGCGGCAGTGGCGGACGGGCTGTATGACTGTCTATGGATCATAGGCGGAAGTGAGAAATTCTGCGCCCAGTCTATGAGCCATGAGATGAAGGAAGGAAAGCTGGTGTTTCAGGTATGCTATGTATGGCATATGATTCGGCAGGAAGAGGAGATTTTGATGCAGCGGCTGGAATACAACGGGAGAAAGGTCGTGGGATATGAGCAGGACGGCGAAATTCAGCAGGGAACAGCTGGCGGCCAGTCAGAGGTTTCGTGAGGACAGAGACCTGTTGCTGGCGGTGCTGGCGGCAGAGAAACAATATACCAGAGAGGAAGCGGAAGAGGCCATGGCGGCTTACCGCAGACAGGGGAATGTAGGAAAGGAGAAATAATATGGCATTAGGCGGAGGCACCTTTTTGGTGCAGAACAAGGTACTGCCCGGAGCGTACATCAATTTTGTTTCCAGACCAAGAGCCATGGGCACTTTGGGCGAGAGAGGCATTGTATGCATGGGCATGGCACTGGATTGGGGCGAGGAAGGCATGATCTGTGTGGACGTGGAGGAATTCCAGCTGGGATGCAGAGATGTTTTTGGCTATGGATACAGCCATGAGAAGATGAAAGATCTGAGAGAATTGTTTCTGGGGGCAAAAACGGCGCTGATCTATCGTCTGAATGGAGGACAGAAGGCGGCGCTGACCAGAGGAAGTCTGACGGCAACGGCAAAATACAGCGGCGAAAGAGGAAATGACCTTCGTATCACCGTGGCGGAAAATGTGGATCAGGAAGGTTTATATGATGTGATGACCTATCTGGATCTGGAGCTGGTGGACAGTCAGACAGTGGCAACCATTGAGGAACTGGAAGAAAACAAGTTTGTGGTATTTTCCGGTACAGGGCAGCCGGAGGAGACCGTTGGCGAGCCTTTGGCGGGCGGCGCTTCCGGAGAGGTGGACGGCAGCGCTTACGAAGGGATGCTGAAGGCAGCGGAAAAGGAAGCTTTTACAGTGCTGGCCTATGAAGGCAGCGATGAAATCACCAAAAAGCTGTTTGTGAATTTTACGAAGCGTCTGCGGGATGAGGAAGGCGTGAAATTTGTAACGGTGCTTTATGATTACTGCAAGGCGGACTATGAAGGCGTGATTTCCGTAGGAACAGCGCCGGAGCTGGTGTACTGGACAGCAGGCATGGAGGCGGGCGCACAGGTGAACGAAAGTCTGACCAACCGGAAATATGACGGGGAGTATGCGGTGGACGCCAAGGATTCCAAGAGGAATTTTGAGGAAGGCATCCAGAGCGGGAAATTCCTGTTTTATGATGACGGTGGAGAAATTCGTGTTCTGCGGGATATCAATACCTTTACTTCCTTTGAGAGCAACAAGAACAGCGATTTTTCCTCAAACAGAGTGGTGCGGGTACTGGACAGCATCGCCAATGATGTGGCGAGGATCTTCAGCGACTATTATCTGGGCAAGCGCAGCAACAACGCCAACGGACGGAATCTGCTGAAGGCGGAAATTCTGGCTTATCATGAACAGCTGCAGCAGATAGAGGCCATTGAGAATTTTACGGCGGAGGATGTAACAGTCACTCAGGGCACAGAAAAGCAGGATGTTGTGGTCTACGAAAACGTACAGCCCACCGATGCCATGGAAAAGCTGTACATGAGAGTGGAAGTAGTGTAAAAGGAGGAACGGCATGGGCTATTTAAGGGCAAAGGATACGGTAAACGGCGCGTTGGGCACCTGTTTTGCCATCATTGACGGCAAGCGGTATGAGCTGATGCAGGTGAAGAACGTGACCGCGTCGGTGAAAAAGACGAAAACGGAGATCCCCATTCTGGGTATGACAGGGAAACAGCAGAAAAGCGGCGGCTGGGAAGGCAGCGGGAAAATGACAGCGTATTATGTTTCCAGTCTCTTTCGTGAGCTGATGCTCAAATACATGAAGGATGGGGTGGATACTTATTTTGAACTGATGATTACCAATGAGGACCCCAGCGGGGCCACAGGAAAGCAGACGGTACTGCTGAAGGACGTGAATATTGACGAAATGGTGATCTCCAAGCTGGACGTAAATCAGGCGGCTATGGATGAGGAGATTTCCTTTACCTTCGGAGACGTGGATCTGCTGGACAAATTCGCGGAATTATCATAAAAAAGCTGGGTGGGCGGAGGGAAGAAAGGAGGAAGCATGGAACAGAGTATTTTTTTAAAGGAGAAAGCTCTTCCCATGGGAGAAAAGGAAATATTGATATCCGGCCGTTTCCAGGAGGAAGGCAGAGAGCTTCCGTGGCGCATCCGGGCCATGAGTCAGAAGGAAAATGTGGAAATACAGAACAGCAGGATGTGGCGGGAAAAGGAATATCTGGCGGAGGTCATTGCGGCCTGCGTGGTATTCCCCGATCTGAAAGACGCCGCTTTGCAGGACAGCTATGGCGTTCTGGGGGCGGGGCGGCTTTTGGAGAAGATGCTGACGGCGGGAGAATTCGCCATGCTGCAGGAGGCGGTGGAGGAAATCAACGGATAACAAGGAGGGGAGCAGGTGTACCGATTTTATTTAAAGCAGGGAGAAAAGCAGTTTCTGTTCCCTGTGACGCCCGCCCGGATGGAGAGCAAAACGGGAAGCGGGAACAAGCTGGTTTCTATTTTGCAGATGGGGCAGATGAATCTGCTGCGGTATCCCAATCTGCGGGAAATCCGCTTTACGGCCCTTTTTCCCGGCAGGCAGTACCATTTTGTGCAGGTGGAGGACGGATTTCATGAGCCTTCTTATTTTTGGGGGCTTTTACAGGAATTTCAGCAGGCCAAAAAGCCCGTACAGTTTCTGGTATTCCGGCGGCTGGCCGACGGCAGTCAGATTTTTTGCGAAAATTTGCAGATGGCGTTGGAGGATCTGGAGATTACGGAAAAAGGCGGAGAACAGGGAGATCTCTGGGTGGAGATATTGCTACGGGAATACAAAGAAGCGAAAAGCGTGAAGTATGAGGCCGCACAGGAAGGGGACAAAACCATTCTGTCCGCTTCGGGGGCCCAAAGAGAAGAAAAGGAGACGCCAAAAACCTATACCGTACAGAAGGGGGACTGTCTTTGGACCATCGCCCGGAAGAATTACGGCAGCGGCGCAAAGTATAAGGAGATTGCCGCGAAAAACGGTATCAGTAATCCAAATCTGATTTATCCGGGGCAGGTGCTGCAGTTATGAACATTCGGCTGCTATTGGAGCATAATCAGACCGTTTATGACGCAACCAGCATTGTGACCGATGGTGTGGCGTGGGAAAGCAGTATGCGGGGAGAGGCAGGCAGACTGCGGTTCTCCGTGGTACGGGACGGCATTATCAATTTTGTGGAAGGGGATAAGGTTCAGTTTTATACGGACGGTATTCTTCGTTTTGTGGGCTGGGTCATGACAAAGGAGAGAACACAGGAGCAGATTATAGAGGTGACGGCCTATGACCAGATGTTTTATCTGGCAAAGAACAGGGGGACTTATGTTTACTGGGATAAGAAAGCCTCGGAGGTCATTTCCATGATCGCGTCGGACTATGGTCTGGCGGTGGGGACGATGGCGGATACGGGCTGGAAGATTCCACAGCGCATTGAGGAAGGGCAGACGCTGCTGGACATGATGCTGACAGCACTGGAATTGTCAGAGGAGGCTACGGGAAAGGAATACTTTCTTTTTGACGACTGCGGCAGACTGACCGTAAAGGAGCGAAGCCAGATGGACACAGCGGGGGTATTCTGCTGTGACGGCGGTGTGGGGAGCTATACCTATGTGACAGATATCAGCGAGGATACCGTCAATGGGGTACGGCTTTACCAGGCAGGTCGGAAGGAGACGGAGCGGCTGGCCTACCAGCAGGAAAACAGCGAAAAGGTAGAGGAATGGGGCAGGCTGTATGCCTACCGGCATGTGGCCTTTACCTTGAATCAGGCACAGATGAAAGAAATCGCCCGGGGGATACTGGAGAAGCAGTGTCGGGTGAAAAAGACGCTGGTGGTGGAGAATGTCAACGGGGATCTGGATATCCGGGGAGGTAATTCCATTTATTTATCCATTCCCGATCTGGCGGAGATTGGCGTAGAGCAGAAGGTACTGGTGGAAAAGTGTACCCATGTTTATGAGGACGGCAGTCATAAAATGAGCATGGAGATCAGAGTGGAGGGATGAGGAAGTGGAAGAAATGAGAGCCTTTTTTCAGGAGGCGGCCTACCTGCCCGGAGAGCGGGAGATTCTGGTATCGGAACGGTTTCGGCAGGAGGATGGACCGGCCTTATGGCGAATCCGGGCGCTGCGGGAGGAAGAACTGACGGCGGACGTGGAGGAAGAGCAGTACGCGGGGCTTTGCGCCGCGGCGGTATGCGCGCCGGATCTTTCTGACAGGAAGCTGTGGGAAAGCTATGGGGCAGACAGCAAGGAGGAACTTTTGCAGAGGATGCTGACGCCCGGGGAATATCTGCGGCTGCTGGAGGCGGTGCTGGAGCTGAATGGGTACAGAGAACGGAAACAGGAGAGAAAAGAAACGGCAAAAAACTCATTCGGGAGGGCGTAGATGAGGCGGATTATGCCTGCTATGCCCTCCGGCACTATGGAATACGGCCGGGAGAATGGGCCAAAATGGAACTGGCGGAAAGAATGTTTTTGTGCGCTGTGATTGAGCTGGAACTGGAAGAAGGGGCAAAGAAGGGATGACACATTGCGAAAAAAGAAAAGTCTGTTTTTTCGCCTGATGCAGGCGACAGAAAAAGAAAAGAGAAAACGAGGCCCCGGTATCTGGGAAACGGCAGAGAAAAGGCATCTGGGAGAGCGGCGATCTGTTTTTCAGAAGGAAAGGACCACTGTTCAGGAAAAACAGTCTTTTTTTCGGACGGCGGTTCTTCAAAAAGAGCGGGAACGGCAGGCGGAACGGCTGGAACGTGTCTTTTGGCGGCCTTCCGCGGGAAAAACGGCAGGAGAACATCACCCAAAAACGCTTTTTTTCGGGGAAAATGGGGTGCAAATACGCAACGAGACAAAGGGAGAGCGGCGTTTTGGAAAGGAAATCAGCAGACGGGAGCTGTTTTCCCGGCAGAAAGAGGAAAAGGACAGACAAAGAAGTGTTGGGAATTTATTTTTCGCGGACATGAGACGGGAGAACAAAGAAAGAACGGCACTGGAGGAGATGAGCCGATATTTTTCTGAAATACGGGAGAAAGACAGCGGGCAGAACGTGACAATACATATTGGACAGATCCGGGAGACAGCGGATGTGGACAAGGTCATGGAAGAGATGACGAAGAAGCTGTGGGAAGCCCGTTCCATGGGACGCAGCAGAATAGAAAGGCGGAGATAGGATGCTGGAAATCATGAAGCAGCTGGCGCTGGACGCGGTGGATAAGGAGAGTCTGGCGGATTTTACCATTGGGACAGTGAGCAGTGTATCCCCTCTGGTGATCCGGCAGGAGGATGGGCCGGAGCTGACAGAAAGGTTTCTGGTTCTGGCCAGGAGTGTAACAGACCACGAAGAACGGGGGCAGGCCAGAATCTGGACGGAAAATGAACCGGACCGCTGGTCGGAATACCGTTTGATCCGGCGGAACGGTCTGAAACAGGGGGAAAAGGTGATTCTGGTCAAAGCGTCTGGCGGGCAGCAGTATGTGGTGCTGGACAGAGCGGCGAAAGGGGGAGAAGAATGATACCCAAGAGAGAAAGCGTGGTATTGCTGGAGACGGTAGAGGAAAAAAAGATGCCGTCTCTGACCTATGCCATGATGGAGACAAAAGGGGAAATCAGAGGAAATGCAGACGGTTTGGAGGCCATAAAACAGGCCATTTACAAGATATTGATGACGGAGCGGTACCGGTATTTGATCTATGATTTTCAATACGGCGTGGAGCTGGCGGATCTGTATGGCAGACCGGCGGCATATGTGATCCCGGAGGTGGAAAAGCGCATCCGAGAAGCATTGCTGGCCGATGACAGGGTGAATTCCGTGGAGGATTTCCAGTTTTCAGAGGAACAGGGGGCATTGGCGGTGCGTTTTCAGGCGGAAACGGAATTGGGAACCATAGAGCTGGAAAGAAAGGTGGAAACGGCATATGTTTGAGGATTACGAGGGTTTGATGGCCAGAAAGCTGGCTATGATCTCAGATAAGAGAGACAAACGGCAGGGCAGTCTGATTTTTGACGCTATGGCACCCAACGCGGCGGAAAGTGCTTCTTTTTACGCGGATCTGGAAATGCTGATGGACCGGACCTTTGCCGATACAGCCACAGGCGAGGATTTGACCAGAAGATGCGCCGAACGGGGCATCTGGCGGAAGGAAGCGGTAAAAGCTACATTTTACGGGAAATTTCTGGATGGAGAAGGCGCGGGATACCCTTTGGAAACGGGCGAACGGTTTTATCTGGAGGGACTCTATTACTGTGTGACAGGGCAGGAAAACGGCCGCTATGTGCTGGAATGCGAGACTGCGGGAGAGATTGGCAACAGTTTTCTGGGAGAATTGCTGCCGGTACAGCATCTGGAAGGATTGGCTGTGGCTGAGCTGGAGGAACTGCGGACCGACGGCGAGGATGAGGAAGAGGACGAGGTACTGCGCGGACGGTACATGGACAGTTTTACCGCAGACGCCTTTGGCGGAAATGTGGCCGATTACAGGAAGAAGGTCATGGCGCTGGAAGGCGTGGGCGGCGTAAAGGTCTATCCTATCTGGAACGGCGGCGGTACGGTGAAACTGGTGGTGCTGGACAGAGGATGGAGAAAGCCCACAGAAAAGGAACTGGAGGAAATACAGACACAGATTGATCCGCAGCAGCGGGGGCTGGGCTACGGCATCGCGCCGGTGGGCCATAAGGTCACCGTGGAAGCGGCGGAGGAAAAGGCGTGTGAGATTACCACAGAACTGACTTTGGAGGAGAATGCTGTATTAGAGGATATTCTGGAAAAAATAAAAGCGGCGTGGGAGGAGTATTTTCTGAGTCTGCGAAAAAAATGGGCAGACAGCGAACGGCTGGCAGTGCGGATCAGTTATTTGGAATCGGCAGCGCTGGAGGTATTCGGTGTGGTGGATATTCAGAATACCACAATCTGCCATCAGGCGCAGAATCTGATTCTGGAGGAAACAGAAATCCCGGTACTGGGAGAGATTGAGGTGGTCTGAGTGGAAAACAGGTATGAGAAATATGTGCCGCCAATGCTGTTGGAATATGCGCAGTTTCGGAAGCTGGCGGAATTGGAAGGCGGCATTTTGGAAGAAGAGGCACAGGCAAAGGCAGAAACGGAGCAAAGCCAATGGATTCTGACCTCGTGCAGAGAAGGGCTTCTGCGCAGAGCGGCGTTCATGGGACTTCGTGTGGAGCCGGAGGAAGAAATTGAAAAGATGCGGGAGAGAGTGCTTTCTTATTGGAGCAGCCGTACGCCATATACCTATTTTATGGTACTGGACTGGCTGGACGGTTACTGTGGGGAAACGGGATATCAGGCGGAAATACGGTATGACCAATATTTGCTGAAAATTGTACTGCGGCTGGCGGAAAAGGAAAAACGGGCAGCGGTATATGAATGGCTGCGCAGCCGTATTCCTGCGAATATTGTGCTGGAGGTACTGCTGGATGTCAACCCGCACAGGAAGGTAGGCTGGCTGACTCATGGGCAGCTGAAACAGTCGGGATGGACCTATGGACAGATTCCTTATGAGGATTTGGCGGCCTATGAGCGGAAGAAGGAATAAATTGCGGAGGGTCGAATTTGTTTTGAAAAATCCGGAATATATTTTTTCCGGGAATAGAAAAAAATCCTTGCGGAGTCAGGGGTTTTGTGATAGAATATTGATACTGTGTGAAAGAATAGGCCCGTTTTATTAAGGGAAAAATATAGGAGGTTTCAAAAATGGCGACCATCAGTTTGGTTTTATCCGTAGTTTTGCTTATTTTATCTGTATTGCTTTGTATCATCATCCTGCTTCAGTCCAAGCGTTCCGCAGGCCTGGGCGCTATCAGCGGCGGCGGCAGCGGCGACACATACTGGAGCAAGAATAAAGGCAGTTCCATGGAAGGCGCTTTGGAAAGATACACAAAGATCGGCGGCGCCCTGTTCATGATTATTGCTTTTGTCATCAACCTGGTAGGCTGAGAAAGATAAGAGATGCAGAAATGCGTCTCTTTTTTTGTAAGAAAACGGAGAAAACGGAAAAAATATGGGAAAAAGCAATTTCCTTTGGATGGGGATGTCTGTGTGGCAAAGGAGGGAATCATGGAGAAAGATATTTGGACCATTCGAAAAGAAAAAATACTGGCGTTGATGGAGACGGAAGCCTATACGCCTATGAAACGAAAAGAGATTCGGCGGCTGATGGAGGTGCCGGAGGAGGACCGGGAAGATTTTGATCGGATGATCGAAGAATTGAAGGAGGAAGGCAGCGTTTTTGAGACAAAAAAAGGCAAGCTGGCTTCCCCTCGGGCGCTACAGATGGCAAGGGGTACTTTCCTTTCCCATGCCAAGGGATTTGGTTTCGTTGCGCCGGAAAACGGCGGGGAGGATGTATTTATCCCGGCGGCGGAAACAAACGGCGCCATGCAGCAGGACAAGGTGCTGTATAAGGTGACAGGACGCAGCGGCGGCGGGAAACGGGCCGAAGGCGTTATCATCAAGGTGTTGGAGCGGGGGCTGAACCGTATTGTGGGACTCTATGAACAGGGAAAGGGATTTGGTTTTGTCATTGCTGACGACAGGAAGATCGGCAAGGATATTTTTATTGCCAGAGAGGACAGTATGGGCGCAGTCAGCGGTCATAAAGTAGTGGTGGAGATCACCGATTACGGCGATGAGCGCAGGAATCCCGAAGGAAAGATCACTGAGATTCTGGGGCATATCAACGATCCCGGCGTGGATATTCTGTCTGTGATCCGACGTTATGAGCTGCCGGTGGAATTTCCCGGGGAAGTCTATGACCAGATTCAAAATCTGGAGACGGAAGTGCGGGAAGAGGACAAGGAAGGCAGAGAGGATTTGCGGGATGTACTGACCATCACCATCGATGGGGCGGATGCCAAGGATTTGGATGACGCTGTATCTTTACGGAAACTGCACAACGGGAATTACGAGCTGGGGGTTCATATTGCGGACGTGTCTCATTATGTACCGGAAGGAACGCCCCTGGACAAAGAGGCTTATGCCAGAGGCACCAGTGTATATCTGGTGGACCGGGTCATTCCTATGCTGCCCCATAAGCTGAGCAACGGCATTTGTTCTCTGAATCCGGAGACAGACCGGTTGACCATGAGCTGTATCATGGAGATTGATGAAAAAGGAAATGTGGCGCATTATCGTATTGTCAATTCTGTGATTTATTCCAATTATCGTATGACCTATATGGCGGTCAGGGAAATTCTGGAGGACAAAACGCCGGAGCTTCTGGAAAAATACGCCGAGATCGTCCCCATGCTGGAGGAAATGAATGAACTGCGGCAGATTCTGGGCGAAAAACGGAAACGGCGGGGTTCCGTGAATTTTGATTTGCCGGAATCCAAGATCATTCTGGATGAAGAGGGAAAACCGGTGGAGATTCGTCCGGAGGACCGGAATATTGCTACCAATTTGATTGAGGAATTTATGCTGGTATGCAACGAGACCGTGGCAGAGAGCTTTTTCTGGCAGGAAGTGCCTTTTGTATTCCGTTCTCATCAGGAGCCGGATGAGGAGAAAACGGAAAAGATGGAGCAGTTTCTGCGGGGATTCGGTTACTACGTGCGGAAAAAGGACGGGGAGATTCATCCCAGAGAATTCCAGCGGATATTATCCCAGGCGGAAGGAAAGCCAGAGGAACGCATCATTACCCGTATGGTGCTGCGGAGCATGATGCAGGCCAGATATACGGCGGACAATCAGGGCCATTTTGGTCTGGCGGCAAAGTATTACTGCCATTTTACCTCTCCCATCCGCCGGTATCCCGATCTGGAGATCCATCGTCTTATCAAGCTGATATTGGCGGGAGAGATGGCCGGAAAGCGGGAAGAAAACTATCGGAAGAAAATGCCGGAGATTGCCCTGCACTGTTCCAGAAGAGAGCGAATCGCCGAGGACGCGGAACGGGATACGGACGATTTGAAGAAAGTGGAATATATGCTGGACAAGATCGGACAGAGTTATAGGGGCATTATTTCCGGTGTTACCAACTGGGGCATTTATGTGGAACTGGAAAATACGGTGGAAGGCATGGTAGCGTTGTCGCAGATGGACGATGATTATTATGCTTTCGACGAGCGCACCATGCAGGTGGTTGGCAGATGCAGCCAGAAGGCATACCGTCTGGGAGACCAGGTGCAGGTTGTGGTGACAAAGGTTTCCAAGGAGCTGGGAACGGTGGATTTTGCCTTTGTGGAAGAGGACGAAGCGGAAATGTAAGAAAATTGATGATTTTGTAATAGAATCGTCATTTGATTTTTGGGGAAATTATGATATAATCATCCTGCGAGAGAATGTCGCGGAAAAAAAGAAAGTACAGGTGTGGCCAATGGCGAAGGGAAATGGAACGAAGCTGATCGCGCAGAATAAAAAAGCATATCATGATTATTTTATCGAGGAAGTGTATCAGGCGGGGATCTCCCTTGTGGGCACGGAGGTAAAAAGCCTGCGGGCAGGCAAGTGCAGTCTGAAGGAAAGCTATATCCGCATTGAAAATGGAGAGGCTTTCATCTATAATATGCATATCAGTCCTTATGAACAGGGGAATATCTTCAATAAAGACCCACTGCGCACAAGGCGTCTGCTTCTGCATAAAAACCAGATCCGTAAGCTGGCCATGGAAGTGCAGGCGGCCGGATATACCATTGTGCCGCTGAAGGTGTATTTTGACAGAAGTCTGGTAAAGCTGGATATTGGGCTGGCGAAAGGGAAGAAGCTTTATGATAAGCGGGAGACCATCGCCAAAAACGATATGCGGCGTCAGGCGGAAAAAGATTTTAAAATACGAAATCTTACTTTGTAAGAGGAAGGATTCCAAAGGTTGTCGAAAGTGTCCTCCGCTTCGGCGGAGGAGGATAGGGGGATGTAAAGGTTTCGACGGGAGTCTTGAAAGTAGGGATAGCCATCCGCAGGCCGGTGAACTGCGTCATCAAGCCGGAAAATTCTTAAAAAGAAACGACAACAATAAATTAGCATACGCTGCCTAATTGCGGCAGCTGTCAACCCCGGATTTCCTGCCGTCCGGGTGCTTGGCATCGACCTGGCGGGGCACTTTTTCGCTTAAGCTTTGCGGCGGAAAAAGACTCATGAAGCTACTGGGGCATAAAGCCTGTCATTCGGCGTTATGACCCGGGAATTTCAATAGACTGACTGTGATGGGAGAGGTTCTTACAGATGGGTTTTCGGACAGGGGTTCGACTCCCCTCATCTCCATGGAAAAAGCGGGCGTTCGGGCGGTGATTATCTCCGTCTGTGCGCCGTTTTTTTGAGGAAACAGTATGGGTGAAAAGGACGAAAAAAGGGGGAAAATAAATGGGAAAAGGATGGATGCTGTTTCGGGGCATCTTCAAAAGAAAACAAAGGTCACCGGAATCCATGGGGCACGCAGAACGTCGGAGATTCCAATGTGAATGGAGTTGTTTTCCTGAAAAGACTGCCGGCGCGGTTCCCCTGGAAAGAGCGGGAAGCGGGAAAGCTGGTATTTTCTTAAGGGGTATCTGCTTTTTTGCGGTATTTTTTCTTTGCTGCGGCATATACAGCGTACACAGCACCCGGGCGGAAGGGTTCCCTTATGAAATAGAGGTAAATCTTTCCAAAAATGTGGTGACGGTGTACCGGGCTGATGAAAATGGGGAATATTCTCTGGCGGACCGGGCGTTTGTTTGCTCGGTGGGGAAGGCTACCCCTACGGGCGTGTTCCGTACTACGGACAAGTATGAATGGCGGGCGCTGTTCGGCAATGTGTTCGGGCAGTATGCCACAAGAATCACAGGAAGCATTCTGTTCCATTCTGTGCCGTATTTTGAAATGTATGATAAGGGGTCCTTGGAATATCTGGAATACAATAAGCTGGGGACCACGGCGTCTATGGGCTGTGTCCGACTGACGGTGGAGGACGCGAAATGGATTTACGACAACTGCCCTTCCGGAACGACAGTACGGATTGTGAAAGATGGAGCAGTACCCATTACACCGGAGGAGCCTGTAACCATTGACGTAAACAACATGGAACTTCGCGGATGGGACCCGACAGATCCGGACCTGAGCAATCCCTGGAGAAGCCAGCTGCCGGACCATGCCAGACTGGAGAAGCTAACGGTCAAAAATCCGGAGACAAGTTTCTGGCTGGAAGCGTTTTACGGCGGCGGCAGTTATTATCTGAAGGCGGAGGACGCCAAAATGGTGTTTGGGTATTTTGAGAAAAATCTTCTTTTGCCCACATCTTTATCTTCCAGCTGGAAGGCCAATGACAAACTTCCATTTTTATATGGAGAAAAAAGCTATGAAGTGGAATACTGCATCTATGACGGCGTTCCTTATTATAAACTGCGGGATCTGGCTGACATATCCGGCATTACGATTTCCTGGAGCATGGAGAAAAATGAGAGAACCAACATCCTGCTGCAGGACAATACCTTTGCGGGAAGATGGGAAAAGCTGATTCGGGAAGGACGCAGGATAGAGCAAGCCATAGAGGAGATTTCCTGAGTTTGCCCCTATGGTATGACGCAGGGAGAAATCATCAGAAAGAGGGAGAAGAATGGGTTGGAAAAAACTGACCATTATTGTTTTGGCGGCGGCAGTACTGATCTGCGGCGCCATTGCCCTTTCCATGAAGCTGACGAAACAGCAGCAGGTGGAAATGGAGGTCAATCAGAATAAAACGCCTCAGGCCGGGGATACGACGACACTGACGGATATGGAGAATATGCCTTTGTACTATGATGACGAGGAAGTGCTGTTGCTGCCGGTGCGTAACGTTGTGGAAGGCCTGGGCGGCAGTGTTTCCTGGGATGCGGAGAAAAAAGCTACGGAGATTTCCTATTATGGCAAAAAACTGCTTTTGAACCGCGGCAGCAGCGAAGCGCAGCTCAACGGATATGATATCACTCTGAAAAGAGAGGTAGAGGCCATCAATGGCTGTTTATACGTAACATCGGATGTGTTTTCCGAATATTTTGCCACAAAGGTCATCTGGGACAGCGACCAGCAGCTGGTGACTATACAGACGGGAGACAACAGCCAGCCGGTCATTGCCAGCTGTGTGATTTCCGGAGAAGACGGAGAGCGGAGTTATTCGGCGGAATATCCTGTCGTTGTGGGATTGAATGACGGCAGCTTTGAAAAAAATCTGAACAATAGCTGGAAGGAATACGCGGAAGAGGCCATCGCATCCTTCCTGCCGGAGGAAGAGATGGAAGAAGACACTTCTGAGGCTTCGGCGGAAGATGCTGCTGCGGAAGAAGCGGCAGCTTCGGAAGAGAGCGGAGAAACAGCGGAGAATAACGACGCCCAGGAAGAGCCTTTGCCCAAGCAGGTTCATCTTCGCTTTATGAAAGGCTATTGCAGTGACGCTTTTCTTTCCCTTTGCTGGGAAAAGGAAACAGACGGCAAACTGGAAGTGGAATGTGTCAATATAGACCTTCTGGAACAGCGGAAAGTAACCCTGTCGGATCTGACGAATGGGGAGAATTTGACAGAAAGTCTGGCGCCGTACGCCACAGAGAAGAATACGGAAAATTATTATATTTCCGCGGAACAGGAACTGATGCTCATGGAAAATATGGAGGATGGGACCTATACTTCGGTGCCTGTGCCTTTTGAATTCAGTCAGTCTGTTTGGAAAGAAAAGTATCGTTTCCTTTTGGGAATCTGATCGGAAGGGGAAACAGCCGTTTTACGCGCAAAGGAACGAGAGTGTTCTGCGTTTTTAGGCGCGGTTGTTTTATCAGAGAAATATGCAAAATAATAAAATCGTCGGGCCCTTTGAGATGCTTCGCAAAGAACCCGGCGATTTTTATTTGCTTATAAAGATGCGTCCCAAAGGATGCTTTGTGTTTTTACGGCGGACGCTTGTATTTCCTTGTTTTTGCCTATGTTTTCCACCACTAAATTTTTTTACGGGAAAAAAACATGGTTTGTTTATGCTTTATCAAAGTGGCGAATATTGTATAAAAACATAAACAATAAAAAGTGGGACAATAAAAGTTTGTCTGACAAATAAAAAAGTGAAAAAGTGGGCAAAAACTGCAAAAGAAATAGAATTTGCATAAAAATATTTATTTGTACAAGGCTGTTGACAGCAATTCGCACAAAAGGCATTTTGTTAGAAACATAACGGTTTTATTTCCATTTTGCGGTTGAAATCATTTCCGAATGATTGTATAATAAACGAGTACCTAAGGCTGTACTTTGGTCTGATAAGAGGGTTTTGTTGTGTGACAAGCACATTGACAAAATCTTTACCATGAAAGGACAGGCTGTACAGGATTCGCGGACTTTTCCGCAAAAAAAGAAGGGGCTTTTGCCCCGAGGGAGTTTGTAAAATCACTTTACAAATTTATTTTTGAAGGAGGAGAAACAAAAATGTCTAAAGTAATGAAAACGATGGACGGTAATGAAGCTGCTGCATACGCTTCCTATGCGTTTACAGAAGTAGCTGGCATTTTCCCCATCACACCATCCTCCCCAATGGCTGAAAAAACAGACGATTGGGCAGCAAATGGCAAGAAAAACCTTTTCGGTCAGACTGTTAAGGTAGTAGAAATGCAGTCTGAAGCAGGTGCTTCCGGTACTGTACACGGTTCCCTGGCAGCAGGCGCTCTGACAACAACATATACAGCATCTCAGGGTCTGCTTCTGATGATCCCTAACATGTACAAAATCTCCGGCGAACTGCTTCCCGGCGTATTCCACGTAACAGCACGTGCGCTGGCTGCACAGGCTCTGTCCATCTTCGGTGACCACTCCGACGTTATGGCTTGCCGTCAGACAGGTTTCGCTATGCTGGTTTCCAACAGCGTACAGGAAGTTATGGACCTGGCTTGCGTAGCACATCTGTCCGCAATCAAAGGCCGTGTTCCTTTCCTGCACTTCTTCGATGGTTTCCGTACATCTCACGAAATCCAGAAGATCGAATGCATCGACTATGATGAACTGGCTAAGATCATCGATATGGACGCTGTAAATGCCTTCAAGAGAAATGCGCTGAACCCCGAACATCCCGTAATCAGAGGTACAGCACAGAACCCCGACATTTACTTCCAGGCTCGTGAAGCTGCAAACAAATTCTATGATGCTCTGCCCGCAGTAGTAGAAAACTACCTGGGTGAGATCAACAGAATCACAGGCAGAGACTACAAGCTGTTCAACTACTATGGCGCTGCTGATGCAGAAAGAATCATCATCGCTATGGGTTCCGCTTGTGAAGCAATCGAAGAAACCATCGATTATCTGGCAGCAAAAGGCGAAAAAGTTGGTCTGGTTAAAGTTCACCTGTTCAGACCTTTCGTAGCAGCAAAACTGCTGGAAGCTATTCCTAAGACAGTTAAGAAGATCGCTGTTCTGGACAGAACAAAAGAACCCGGCGCACAGGGCGAACCTCTGTACATGGATGTTTGCACAGCTATGTTCGAAATGGAAGATGCTCCTGTTGTTGTTGGCGGCCGTTATGGTCTGGGCTCCAAAGACGTTACACCTGCACAGTTCCTGGCAGTATATGCAAACCTGTCTCTGGACAAACCTAAGAACCATTTCGTAATCGGTATCGTTGATGACGTTACAAACCACTCTCTGGAAGTTGGCGAAGAAATCGACGTTACAGGCGATGACGGCACAATCAGCTGCAAATTCTGGGGTCTGGGCGCTGACGGTACTGTTGGTGCAAACAAGAACTCCATCAAGATCATCGGTGACCACACAGACATGTACGCACAGGCTTACTTCAGCTACGACTCCAAGAAGTCCGGCGGTGTTACACAGAGCCACCTGCGTTTCGGTCACAAACCCATCCGTTCCACATACCTGGTTAAGACAGCAAACTTCGTTGCTTGCCACAAACAGGAATATGTAAATCTGTACGACATGGTTACAGAACTGAACGAAGGCGGCACATTCCTGCTGAACACAACATGGTCCGTAGATGAACTGGAACAGCACCTGCCCGCAAAACTGAAGAGACAGCTGGCTGAAAAGAAAGTAAACTTCTATATCATCAACGGTACAGAAATCGCAAAAGAAATCGGTCTGGGCAACAGAATCAACACTGTTCTGCAGGCTGCATTCTTCAAACTTGCGAACATCATTCCTATCGATCAGGCTGTAGAATACATGAAAGCTGCGATCACAAAATCCTACGGCAAGAAGGGTGACACAATCCTGAACATGAACTACGCTGCTGTTGACCGTGGTGTAGACGGCGCTGTTAAGGTTGAAATCCCCGCTTCCTGGGCAACAGCTGTTGATACAGAAGTAAAAGCTGCTAGAAAATCCACAGAATTCGTTGATAAGGTAGTAGCTCCTATGAACGCACAGGAAGGCGACAAACTGCCTGTATCCGCTTTCTCCGGCAGAGAAGACGGTACATTCCCTTGCGGTACAGCTGCTTATGAAAAACGTGGTGTAGCCGTTGACGTACCCGAATGGAACGCTGAAAACTGCATCCAGTGTAACCAGTGCTCCTATGTATGTCCTCACGCTGCAATCCGTCCTGTTCTGCTGACAGAAGAAGAAGCTGCAAAAGCTCCTGCTGCATTCAAGACAGTAGACGCAAAAGGCGGCGCTGCATTCGCTGGTCTGAAATACAGAATGCAGGTATCCTCTCTGGACTGCCTGGGCTGCGGCAGCTGTGCAGTAGTATGTCCTGCACCTAACAAAGCTCTGGTTATGAAACCTCTGGCAACTCAGGAAGCTGAAGCAGCTAACTGGGATTACGCAATCGACGAAGTTGCTCCTAAGGCTAACCCTATGGGCAAAGGCTCCGTAAAAGGCTCTCAGTTCGAACAGCCTCTGCTGGAGTTCTCCGGCGCTTGCGCAGGCTGCGGCGAAACACCTTACGCAAAACTGGTAACACAGCTGTTTGGTGACAGAATGTACGTTGCAAACGCAACAGGCTGCTCCTCCATCTGGGGTGGTTCCGCACCTTCCATGCCTTACACAACAAACAAAGACGGCCGTGGTCCCGCATGGGCAAACTCCCTGTTCGAAGACAACGCTGAATATGGCCTGGGTATGGCTACAGCTGTAAAACAGATGAGAAATGGCCTGAAAGATAAACTGGAAAGCCTGAAAGCAATCGACGGCTCCGTTGCTGGTGTTGTTGACGCTTGGGTAGAAACTATGTTCGATGGTGAAAAATCCAGAGAAGCATCCGACGCTCTGGTAGCAGCTCTGGAAGGCTATGCTGGTACAGACGCAGAAGCTAAGAACATCGTTTCCTATGTACTGGAAAACAAAGATCAGCTGGTTAAGAAATCCCAGTGGATCTTCGGTGGTGACGGCTGGGCTTACGATATCGGCTACGGCGGTCTGGACCACGTTCTGGCATCCGGCGAAGATGTAAACGTTCTGGTATTCGATACAGAAGTTTACTCCAACACAGGCGGTCAGGCATCCAAATCCACACCTGCTGGTGCAGTTGCTCAGTTCGCTGCATCCGGTAAGAGAATCAAGAAGAAAGACCTGGGTATGATGGCTATGAGCTATGGCTACGTTTACGTTGCACAGGTTGCAATGGGCGCAGACAAGAACCAGCTGGTAAAAGCTCTGCTGGAAGCTGAAAGCTACCATGGTCCTTCCCTGATTATCGCATACGCTCCTTGCATCAACCACGGTCTGAAAGGCGGTATGAGCGGCGCTCAGAACGAAATCAAACGTGCTGTTGAAGCAGGTTACTGGCATATGTTCAGATTCAACCCCGTTCTGAAAGAGGAAGGTAAGAATCCTTTCACTCTGGACTCCAAAGAACCTACAGCAAGCTTCAGAGACTTCCTGCTGAGCGAAGTGCGTTACAGCGCACTGCAGAGAACATTCCCCGAAGTTGCGGAAGAACTGTTCGAACAGTCCGAAAAGAACGCAAAAGAAAGACTGGAAAGCTACAAGAGACTGGCTAACCAGCAGTAATCAGATTCTTTTGAGATATTCAGGCGCTGCCTGAGAGATAAGAGCCGGATGGGAAACAGATTCCCCTAAGAACACATGGTTTTTCTATTCCTTGGTTTCTTAGGGGAGCTGCCCCGGCTGCCCTCAGAAGAATACAGATGAAATCAAATTAGAAAGCTGAAATCTTTGTATTACAAAGATTTCAGCTTTTTTTATGAACAACGTATTGCATGGGCCCTTTTTTATGTTTTTTTGAGAGAATTTTACATTTTTATTGAGAAGGGAAAAAGCTCTTTTGCGGAAGAGAAAAATAGTGTATACTCTACCTATGGGAAATGAAAGGGGGAGCGCATATGCGAGAAACATTATGCCGCTGCCGCAGGATTGTGGTAAAGGTAGGAACAGCTACCATTACTTATCCCAACGGCAGGCTGAACTTAAAACGGATCGAAGAACTGGCCTGGGTGCTGACGGATCTGCGTAATCGCGGGATCGATGTAGCACTGGTTACCAGCGGCGCCATTGGTGTCGGCGCTGTCAGAATGTCTCTGGCGGAACGCCCCACCGAAATGCGAAAAAAACAGGCGGCTGCCGCTGTGGGGCAGGCTATGCTGATGCAGATTTATCATAACTTTTTTGACCGGTATAATCAGACCGTCGCGCAGATTCTGCTGACGAAAGAGGAAATGGGCACGGAAGAAAGATACCAGAATACCCATAATACCTTTGAGACACTGTTTGAAATGGGCATCATCCCCATTGTCAATGCCAACGACACCATCTCAACCTATGAAATTGAGATTTCCGACAATGACCGGCTTTCCGCTATGGTAGCCGAAGTTACGCAGGCGGATTTGCTGGTGCTGCTGACGGATATTGATGCTCTTTATGATAAGAATCCCAGAGAACATGAGGATGCGAAACGGATATCCTATGTGGAAAGAGTGACGGAAGAAATTGAGAAGATGGCCAGCGGGAAAGGCTCTGCCTTCAGTGTCGGCGGAATGCAGACAAAACTGGAAGCGGCGAAGATCTGCGAAAAGGCCGGTGTTTCCATGGCCATTGCCCATGGCCAGGACCCTACGGTAATCCATCGTATTCTGGCGGGGGAGGATGTAGGCACCTGCTTTGGCAAAGGAATCGAAGAAAAGGAGAGATGAGAAGATGAGCTATTGTCCAAAATGCGGAAGAGAAATCATAGACGAAAGTCTGGGCTGCCCTATTTGCAGTGTCAGAGATAACGTGCAGTATGGATCACAGCAGCAGGAACAGTCCAATCCTGCCCAGTCGGAAGAGCCTAAGGCGGAAAAGGTGGAGTCCTTTACGGTAGAAGACGGAAACGGTACCTATCAGCGCTTTGAAAGCAGACAGACCACCGGCGGCACCTGGGGAGAAAATCCACAAAACAACAGACAGTATGATCCTGTCCATGAACCCACCATCCATCCGGCTTTGAAAGTAATTGTCATTGTGCTGATTATTCTGGTAGGTGGCATTGGCGCCGTGGCCGGTCTGATTGCCGGTATCATCCTGATGAAAAGCCCTGCGCAGGATTATCAGCGTTTCGGGAAAACCATTACCATTGTCAGTGCCATCATGCTGGCGCTGAGCCTGATCTGCTGCGTAGCAAGCGGATTTGTTGGTATGGCGGCTCTTCCCTTTACTTATTACTACTAAGGATATTACCGTATGAATTTATTTGATTTTATTGGCTCTGCCGTCTGTCATCAGATGGCGGAGCGCAGTTTTATATGGGGAGATCTGCAAAGTCCGGTTTGTGCCCGCTGTACCGGCATTGAGGCCGGTCTGCTCTTTGGTACAGTATTCTTTCTGCTGGCAGGCAGACAAAAGGGGAACCGTCCTTTCTCCTTTGGCAGCAGCCTGTTGGCAGGGCTGTCCTTTTTGCCGATTGCTGTGGATGGCGTAGGCAGCTATCTGGGCTTTTGGGCAAGCAACAATCTTTTGCGGGTCGTTACAGGGGCCATGGCGGGCTATGGCTTGCCGGGACTTTTTCTGCTGGCGGCGAATTTCCAGCCGGGGCAGAGGAATGACAGCCCCATCTATGCCCGTTTGTGGGAACAGGCGGGGCTTTTGGCCCTTACACTGGTCTATGGCCTTCTGGTCTGGCTGGGTTGGCTTCCTTATGGGACCGTGGCGGTCATAACGGCCTTGGGCGTTATTTGTTTTTACGGGGGATTTGTGTTCCTGCTGCTGCGTCTTCTGGCGGGGAAAAGGGAATGGCCTTTTCTCCGGCTGTCTGCTCTGGGCGGCTTGTGTTTGGTCTGTCTGATGGGAGGACTGGTAGGATGAAAAAAATACTGCGGCAAAAAGGCAAAGAAAACAGAGACAGTCTTTCTCCGGCGGAACGGGCGGAAAAAAGCCGGCGGATAGCGGAGAATATTCTCAAAGGCCCCATTTTCAGCAGGGCGCAGAGGGTGTTTTCCTACCTGCCCATGGGGACAGAAGCGGATACGATGCCGATTCTGGAAGCGGCCTGGCGGATGGGGAAACAGGTTGCGGTGCCTGTCTGTGAGAAAAAAAGACAGATGTATTTTGTCGTTATTGGGAGTATAATGGAAACAGAAGTCAGCGCCTATGGCATCCGGGAACCGAGAAAAGGCAGAGAATGGGAGGTGACCCCGGAACCGGGGGATCTTTTTCTGGTGCCTGCCCTTCTTTTTGACAGAAATGGCTATCGCCTGGGCTATGGCGGCGGATATTATGATACATATTTTGCGGAACATCCGGTTTCTCTCAAAATCGGCTGTGGATTTTCCTGTCAGATTTATGAGGGCAGCCTGCCCCGAGAGGAGACGGATCTGCCGGTGGACTGGATTGTAACGGAAAATGGATGGTTGGGAGGAAAAAAATGAGTGATTTGATTCAGATGGGGAAAAAAGCAAAGGAAGCGGCAGTGGTTTTGTCTGTACTGCCTACCACAAAGAAGAATCAGGCCCTTTGTCATGCGGCGGAGGCCCTGCTGGCGGCCAAAGAGGATATTCTGGAAGCCAACGCCGCGGATGTGGCGGCGGCCGAAGCGGCAGGCATCAAAGGCGCCTTTATTGACCGTCTGACATTGACGGACAAGCGTCTGGAGGAAATGGCGGAGGGCCTTCGTCAGGTGGCGTCTCTGGATGACCCTGTGGGCGAGGTGCTTTCCATGAAAACACTGGATAACGGTCTGATGATCGGCCAGAAACGGGTACCCATGGGCGTGATCGGCATTATTTTTGAGGCACGGCCCAATGTGACGGCGGATGCCTTTGGTCTTTGTCTGAAGGCAGGCAGCGCGGTGATCCTGCGGGGCGGCAAGGAAGCCATTTCCACCAATAAACGGGTCGTAGAGGTTTTCCAGCGCGCGCTGGCGGAAGAAGGTTTGCCGGAGGGCGTGGTGCAGATTGTGCAGGACACCTCCAGAGAGACGGCCAATGAAATGATGCGGCTCAACGGCTATCTGGATGTACTGATTCCCAGAGGCGGCGCGGGACTCATCCAGAGCGTAGTCCAGAACAGCACTGTGCCTGTGATCCAGACCGGTGTGGGCAACTGCCATATTTTTGTGGATGAGAGCGCCGATCTGGAAAAGGCCCTGCGGATCGTGCTTAACGCAAAGACCCAGCGCCCCGGTGTATGCAACGCCTGTGAAAGCCTGCTGGTTCATGAAAAACTGGCGGAGACCTTCCTGCCCATGATCGGGAAGGCTTTGCAGGAAAAGAAGGTGGAGGTCCGCGGGGATGAGACCACCTGCCAGAAGGTGCCCGGGGCTGTGGCGGCAACGGAAGAGGACTGGGCAACGGAATACGCGGATTATATTATTTCCACCCGGGTGGTAAAGAATCTGGACGAGGCCATCGAACATATCCGCCGGTATACCACAGGACATTCTGAGGCCATTGTAACGGAAAATTATACCAATGCCCAGCGATTCCTCAATGAAGTGGACGCGGCAGCAGTCTATGTGAACGCCTCCACACGCTTTACGGACGGCGGTCAGTTCGGCTTTGGGGCGGAAATCGGCATCAGTACCCAGAAACTCCATGCCAGAGGGCCTATGGGCTTGAAGGAATTGACAACAACAAAATATATTATTTACGGCAACGGACAGATCAGAGAATAACAGAAGGGGGATTTTATAATGCGGATTGGCATTTTAGGCGCCGGCGGCGTAGGCGCGACTGTGGCGGGAGCCATTGACAAAAGCGGAGAGGAACTGATTTTGATCGCCAGAGGCGAAACCAAGCAGAAGGTATTGGAGCGGGGCTGGATTCTGGAATCAGAGCGTTTGGGAAACCGTGTGATCCGTCCCGTTCTGGTCAGTGATGATCCTAAGGAAATCGGCGTGCTGGATGTGCTGATTCTGGGCTGCAAGAGCTTTGCCGTAAAGGAAGTCTGCGCTCAGTACAAAGATGTGGTAGGAGAGGATACACTGGTGATCCCTCTGCAAAATGGCTTTGTGACCGCGGAGCAAGCGGAAGAAGCGCTGCACCGTGGCGTGATCGCCCATGGTTTTATTTACTGCCTGTCTCAGATCGTGGAAAAAGGCCATGTATCCAATGTAGGTACGCTGCTGCGGGCAGGCTTTGGCTTCCCTGACGGCAGAAAAAACGAAAAGGCGGAACGTCTGGCGAAGATCCTCAATGACGGCGGACTGCCCACGGAGTATACGCCGGAGGTGCTGCGGTTGGTTTGGCAGAAATATATGATGATCTGCGGCAACAGCTGTACCTTCCTGTATTACGATATGACCGTCGGCGGCATTATGGAATCTAAAGAACGTCTGGACTTCCTCAGAGGGACTTATGACGATCTGGAACGTCTGGCCAATTCTGTGGGTGTTACCCTGCCCAATGGGATCAAAGAAAAATATGTGGAGGAATTCCAGGAAATGCCTCCTTCCGCAGCGTCTTCCCTGTATCGTGATCTGAAGGGCGGCATTGTGCCCAATGAACTGGAGCAGATCATTGGCAGCGCCGTGAAGCTGGCGGACGAGAAGGGGCTGGAGATCCCCTATGTGGCGGCGGCTTATGAAAAAACAAAGGAAAGATTCTGTAAATAAAAAGGGCAAAAAAAAGGCTCTCCCGAAGGGATTGAACAGGTCCAGTAAAAACGGACAATGACAAAAAGCCCCCTTATGTAGGATAATAGAACTACATAAGGGGGTCTCGCTATGTCCGGAAAAAAAGGAATGAAAAAGTATCCAGCGGGGATACGAGAGGAAGTTGTATCACGAATCAGAGCAGGAGAAAGTCAGCGTGCTTTAAGTCAAGAGTATGGGATTAGTCGATGGGCAATTCACTGCTGGCTAAAAGAATCTGTCCTTCCAAAGACACGAGGGCGCAAACCTGCAAAAACACTGGCAGAATACAGGTATGAGAACAAACGACTAAAGATGGAAAATGAGCTATTGCGGGATTTTCTGCACTCCACAGAAAGGAAGTGAGACCAAGGGCAAAATATTCTGTAATCTACCGGCACAGAAATGAATATCCGATATCCGTCATGTGTCGCTTCTTTCAGGTATCCAGAAGCGGATATTATGATTTTGTCCATCGTCTAGGTAGACCGGAGAAAGATATAGATCTTGCAGAAATCATTGCGGAACAGAGGGAGCGCAGCTTTCGCACGTATGGCTATCGTAGGATGTGGATGGTGCTGAAGAAGCAGGGCATTCACCGCAATCCCAAGACCATCCTTCGTATCATGAAGAAATACGGTTTGCTTGCGGAAATCCGTCGCCGCAGGAAATGGCAGCAGATGGGGCAGCAAGTCCACAAGTACGAGAATCTGCTCAACAGAAAGTTTCATGCAGACAGACCTAACAGTAAATGGGTAACGGATATTTCTTACATTCACACAAAGCAAGGCATACTGTATCTGTCTATGATTCGGGATCTCTATGACAACAGCATCGTTGCCTATAAGACCGGCACAGAGCAGACAGTCAACCTGGTATTGGATACAATTCGCCTGGCTATGCACAGGGAGAAAAAGACAGTCGCTGGGGAGTTGCAGCTCCACAGCGACCAAGGATTTCAGTATACCTCACAAGCGTACTTTAACCTGATTAAATCTTATGACATTACGCCCTCCATGTCAAGACGAGCAAACCCGTATGACAACGCTATGGCAGAAAATTTTTTCTCCATTCTCAAGGCAGAGTGTATCTACCGCCATAAACCAGCTTCATTCTGTGAAGCCAACGAGATGATTGACCGTTATATTTATTTTTACAACCATGAGCGCATCCAGTTAAAAACCGGAGAGCCGCCGCTTACGCGACGCCTCTCCACTTAAAACTTCATATTTTCCTACATAGAGGCCTTTTTGTGCTGTCCGCACAATCTGGAGCAGTTCAGGATCGGGAGGGCCTTTTTGTCTGGAAAGAAAAAAGACACATAAAAAAGCCTTCGTATCAGGGGCATCTCCATAAGAAAACAAATACTGCTGGGGTCTATACGATATAGAGTAATATAGGATTCCAGCGATTTTATTTAAATGGATTTGTTTTCTTATGAAGACAGCCATCGCAGTTCCCTTCAGAAATCAAGAAATAAGAAAATCAATGTTTTCTGGAAGGGAGCCTGCTTTTACGAAGGCTTTTATATGTTTAAAATCAGATTGCACGAGTAATTTTGTTGGAACGCATGCATCTTGTGCAAACGTAGATAGATTTTACATTGCCGTTATCTTCCACGATTTTGATTTTCTTTACATTGGGTTTCCATTTTCTGTTCGCGCGTCTACTAACCTGACTACGGTTAATGCTGATTCTATGACCTTTGATCTGGCCTTTTTCACAAATTTCACATCTAGCCATTGCCTGCACCTCCTTCAAAGCTTCTATGTGACACAACAAAGTTATTCTAGCAGAAAACTTCCGAATTTGCAAGAAGAAACGCCCTTTTTTTAAAATTTTTTTTGTTTGGAAAATTTTGCGGAAAAACAGACGCAAACGTAAGAAAAATGTAAGGTTTTTCTAAGAAAAGGGAAAAGAAGCCGTGCTATACTCAAAGAAAACCACTGGGAGGAAAAAGGGAAGCGAGGGGATGAAATGAAGAAGGTATTGATTCTGGCATTGACGCTTTGCATGGGATGGCAGGTTTCGGCCTACGCCGCCCAGAGAGAAGTGGTGGTAACATTGGACGGAAAGCCGGTGACGCTGGCGGAAGAGCCTGTTTATGTGGAAGACAGGATGATGCTGCCGGTACGGGCGCTGGCGGAAACGTTGCAGGCCAGTGTGTCCTGGGACAGCGCAAGCCGTACCGCCACAGTGAAAAAAGAGATGGACGGCGTGGAAAATGCGGCGGGAGAGCCTTTTGTCTGGCAGGTTTCCATGGGGCTGGATTCCAAATATCTGACGCTGATGGAGCGGACACAGCTGTTGTTAAAGAACACGCCGCTGCTGCTTCATGACCGGGCGTATCTGCCTTTTCGGGAACTGGCGGAGGCCATGAATCTGGGGGTGAGCTGGTCCACTGACGGAACCACGGATTTTGTGGCGCTGACCTCTCCTGAACTGCCGGAGGTAACGCTTTCTGTGAAGGGCGCTTATGACAAGGAGAAAAAGAGCGTTTCCATGGAGTGGAAAAATTCAGAAGATGTGACCTTTTTCTATGGTGCGGATTACCGCCTGGAACGCTGGGAAGAGGACAGATGGCAGCCGGTGGCGCCAAAGGACGGCCTTGTGACGGTGGATCTGGCGTATCTGATCGGAAAGGGCAGCACGGTATCGGAATTTTCCCTTTGGGGCTGGGAAAACAGCCTGAGCCCGGGCAAATATCGTCTGGCGGTGCCCTATCGCTGCAACGACGAGAATGGAGCGGATTTCTTTACTCTGTCCCAAACGGCGGCCTATGATGGTACTGCTTCTACGATCTATACGGCTTATGGAGTGTTCTCCATTTCATAACTGATAAAATATGTCGGGACTTCTTTGCGAAAGCGGGGAGGCCCGGCTTTTTTTCTGCGCGGAGGCGGCAGGCAAAACCCGGCGGGATGCTTGTGTTTTTTCCGCCTTTGCGGTATCATAGATACGGAAATAAGAAAGAAAAGTACGGATACAAAGGAGAACAGTATGTTAGACGTATGCTTGTTAGGTACCGGCGGCATGATGCCCATGCCCAGCCGTTTTTTGACGGCGCTGGCGCTGCGGCTCAATGGGCGGATGATGCTCATTGACTGCGGTGAGGGCACACAGGTGACTATGAAGATGCTGGGCTGGGGATTTAAGAATATCGACGCCATTTGCTTTACGCATTTTCATGCGGATCATATTTCCGGTCTGCCCGGCCTGCTGCTGACCATCGGCAACGCGGGACGGACGGAGCCCCTGCGGCTGGTGGGACCGGTGGGCCTTCCTGTCATTGTGGACGGACTCAGGCGGATCGCGCCGGAACTGCCCTTTCCTCTGGAATATATCGAACTGCACCGGGAGCAGGAAAATCCCCTTCAGCTAGGGGAATTTCAGGTTTCCTACTGCCCGGCGGATCATATGGTGCGCTGTTTCGCTTATCGTGTGGATGTAAAGCGCAAAGGAAAGTTCGATCCGAAAAAAGCCGAGGCGCTGGGTCTGCCCAAGCCCCTGTGGGGCAGACTGCAAAAGGAAGGCGCTGTGGATTTTGAAGGAAAGATCTATACGCCGGATATGGTCATGGGGCAGGATCGGCCCGGCATTGCCATGGCTTACTGCACCGACAGCCGCCCCGTGGAGCGTCTGGCGGATTTTGCCAGAGATGTGCAGCTGTTTATCTGCGAGGGGATGTACGGCGATGAGGAAAAACGGCCCAAGGCAGTGGAAAACAAACATATGCTTTTTTCCGAAGCGGCGGCATTGGCGAAAAAAGCCGGCGCGGGAGAATTGTGGCTGACCCATTTCAGTCCTTCTCTCCATGACCCCGAGGAATATGTGCAGAATGCTATGGATATTTTCCCTCAGACCTCTTTGGGGGAAGAACGGAAATGTACCACTTTGTATTTCCCAAAGGAAGGATAATATATGGATAAAGACATTTTGATTTTAGCGATAGAAAGCTCCTGCGACGAAACGGCGGCGGCTGTGGTAAAAAATGGCAGGGAAGTGCTTTCCAATATCATCTCCTCTCAGATTGCGCTCCATACCCTCTATGGCGGCGTGGTGCCGGAGATTGCCTCCAGAAAGCATATCGAGGCCATTGACGGCGTCATCCAGAAGGCGCTGGCAGAGGCCCATGTGACGATGGAGGACATCGACGCCGTAGGCGTCACCTATGGTCCCGGTCTGGTGGGGGCCCTGCTGGTGGGGTTGGCGGAGGCCAAGGCGCTGGCTTACGCCACAGGAAAGCCTTTGGTGGGGGTACACCATATCGAAGGCCATATCTGTGCCAATTATATTGAAAATAAAGATTTTGCGCCGCCTTATATGGCGCTGGTGGTTTCCGGCGGACATTCCCATCTGGTTTATGTGTCCGATTACGGCAAATATGAAATTCTGGGCCATACTCGGGATGATGCCGCGGGAGAGGCCTATGACAAAGTGGCCCGTGTCATTGGTATGGGATACCCCGGCGGGCCCAAGATTGACGCGGCGGCCAAAGTGGGCAATCCCAATGCGGTGAAGTTCCCCCGGGTATTTCTGGAAGAGGACAGCTATGATTTCAGCTTCAGTGGTCTGAAATCGGCGGTATTGAACTATGTCAACAAAGAACGGATGCAGAATCATCCCATTGTGCCGGAGGATATTGCCGCCAGCTTCCAGCAGGCGGTGGTGGATGTGCTGGTAACAAAGACCATCCGTGCCGCAAAGGACCATGGCGTGACGAAGATCGCTCTGGCCGGAGGTGTGGCCTCCAACTCCGCACTGCGGGAAAGTATGCGCCTTGCCTGCCAGAAGGAAGGATTTTACCTGAGTGTTCCTTCCCCGGTACTTTGCACTGACAATGCGGCAATGATCGGATGTGCCGCTTATTATGAATATATAGCCGGTGTACGGGATGGTCTGGATCTGAACGCCAATCCTTCCCTGAAGCTGGGAGAAAGATAAGGAGGGAGCAACGGTGATCCGTTTGGCAGAGGAAAAAGACATCAAAGCGGTTGGCCTTCTTTATGACAGTGTGCTGGACTGGGAAGCGGCCCACACCAATTACACCAACTGGCAGAAGGGAATGTACCCCACGGAGCGGACCGCGGCAGAGGCCTGGAAAACAGGGACCCTGTACGTGGCGGAGGAAGAGGGGAATATCTGCGGGGCGGTGATCCTGAACCATATCCAGCCCTTTGAGTATGGCAAGATCTCCTGGAAATATCCGGCGGAGGAAAGTCGGGCTTTTGTGATTCATACCCTGGCCATTCATCCGGCATATCGGGGAAGAGGACTGGCCAGAGAAATGGTCCGCTTTGCGGAAGAACTGGCTCGAAAGAAGGAATGTCTCGTGGTTCGGCTGGATACTTATGTGGGTAACGGGCCGGCGATGGAGCTGTATCAGTCCATGGGCTACGCGCTTTCCGGCAGAACGGATTTTTTGTTTCAGGGATTTTTGCCGGAAGAATTGTACTGTCTGGAGAAAAAATTATAAAAGGCGAAAAGACCGTTTTTCGGATGTTTTTATGAGAAAATAAATATCGCTGGAGTCCTTGCGCAAAGGATTCCAGCGATTTTGTTTTACGGAAACAGCTGTCAGGAGCGTTTGTGAATTTCCCTGTCTGATTTTTCCAGAATGGCGGGCAGTTCCCGCAGATGATGGATTTCGTAAAGAGGAACGGCCGCCGTATCGTTTTCTTTTTGTTCCGCGTTCATCCAGCAGGTATCGATGCCGGCATAATTTCCGCCCAGAATATCAGAGGATAAGGAGTCCCCGATGATGAGCACATCCTTTGGCGAAAGATGGGGCAGTTTTTCAAAGCAGTGGTCGAAAAAGGCCTTCATGGGCTTGCGGCTGCCGATTTCCCCGGAAACGAAGATGTCCTGAAAATAGGGATAGAGGCCGGAGTCCTTCAGCCGGCGGTACTGTGTCTGGGTGGTGCCGTTGGTGACGATATACAGTTCGTAGTGGGGCGCTAAGGCCTGAATCAGTTCCATGGCGCCGTCCATGAGATCATGGCCTTTGTCCAGCTCTTTCCGATATTCCTGCTCAAAGGCAACGCCGTCCAGAGGAATGCCGAAATGGGAGAATACCCGTCCGAAGCGGGTATACAGCACCGTATCCCGGGAGATTTCCCCCCGTTCATAGCTTTCCCAAAGGGCGCCGTTCATGGTCAGGTAATAGCTGCGGATTTCCTCGGTCAGGGGCAGTTGGTGCTTGGCAAAGACCGCCTCCAGTCCGCGTTTTTCTGTGGCGTGGAAATCCAGCAGGGTTTTGTCTGCGTCAAAAAATAAGGCTTTGTATTTCTGTGTCATACCATTCCTCCGTCCAGTGTGATGATCTGCCCTGTCAAAAAGCCGGATTCCTCTCCTGCCAGGAAGCGGGCCAGCTGTCCCACTTCCTCCGGCGTGCCAAAGCGCATCAGAGAGATCTCATCGGCCAGAGCCGCCCGTTCCTCCTCAGAAAAGCAGGCGTTCATCTGGGTGTCAATAACGCCGCAGGCAATGGCGTTGACACGGATGCCGGAAGGCCCCAGCTCCTTTGCCATGGCCTTGGTAAAGGCGTTGACGCCGCCTTTGGCCGCCGAATAGACCGCTTCGCAGGAGGCGCCCCGTTCTCCCCACATGGAGGAAATATTGAGGATGACGCCGGAGTGTTTCCGTACCATGGCAGGGACAGCCAGATGGGTGCAGTTAAGGACGCTGCCCAGATCCACAGCCAAAAGACGCTGCCACTGGCTCGGCGTCATATCTGTAAAAAGGCCGATATGTGCGGCACCGGCGTTGTTGACTAAAATATCCACCTCACCAAAGGTGTTTTTGATTTCCGCAAAGAGGGCCAGACAGCTTTCATAATCGGAGACATCCGCCAGAAAAGGGGCGCAGACGATGCCCTGTGCTGTCAGCTCCGTTACGGTATCCAGCAGTTCTTCCCGGCTGCGGGAGGCATTGAGCGCCACACGGCAGCCGGCATGGCCCAGAGCGGCGGCAATGGCTTTGCCGATCCCGCGGGAGGAACCGGTGACCAGTGCGGTTTTTCCTTGTAAGTTCATGATGATACCATCCTTTGTTCGCAAAATTTCATAAAATCATTTTATCGGAAAATATTAAACTTTACAAGGTAGAAATCCGGAGACAAAACATGTATAATGTAGAATATCCATTCGAAAAACAGGATGGGGAGAGGATGAAAGAAATGAAAGATTTGGTATATAGCAGAGAACTGCGGCTGGGAGAGATTCTGACCATAGGATTCCGTCTGTTTTTGGAAAATATCAGGACCATTTTGCTGGGGATGCTGGTGATCTGCCTGCCCATGAGTATTCTGTTGAATTTGATCCAGAACCGTATGGTGGATACCAATACGCTGATGAATACCATCCTGGAGGCCAGAGCGATGGTTTCCGACGAGGAATTTATGCAGGCCTTTCGCCGGATGCTGACGGAGAATTTCATGCTGGTGGCAGTCAGCGTGTTCTTGGAGCCTATTTTTACCATTGCGGTAGCAAAGGGGGTAAAGCGGCGTTTGGAGAACCGGCCGGTTAGCCCGGGCAAGATGTTTGGCGATGCTTTGCTGTTGGAAGGCAGGATTGTGGCGGTAGGCTTTGTTTACGCGGTACTGGTGTTCCTTGGGTCCATGATTCTGATTCCCGGGATTATTATGGCGGTGAACTGGTGTTTTTATATCTATTGCATCGGTATCTGTGACAGAAAAGGGATGGATGCCCTGCGGCACAGCCGGGATCTGGTGCATGGACGCTGGTGGAAGACCCTGGGCTTTTTGGCGGTGCTGTTCTTTACATCGGTGTTCTGGAACTATCTGCTGCAATTTTTGTTCCTTCCCTTTGGAGACAGCTTTATTGTCAATATCCTGTATACAACGGCTACTTATCTGACAAACGGCTTTATTGTCTGCGCCACTACGGTGCTGTTTTTGAACCGGGAATCCGGTCTGTTCGGCATGGCGGACCTGGAGGAGAAGGAGCAGGTTCCGACGGAGGAGGAAGAGCTTCCCAAAGAGGACGAAAATAAAAGCGAATAAAAAACAAAGGATGGCTTCGTGGGAAATGAATAAATTTCCGCGGAGCCTTTTTTTGCTGTGGGACACTTTGCGTCATACGCAGTGATTTTGCGGGCGGGAATTTGTTCAAAAGAGACAGGAACGGCCGTTTTTGGCAAAAAACGACAGAAGGGAGCCGCTGGAAAAAAACTAGGAAAAGAAAAATCCCTCTGGTATAATAAAAGAGATAGAGATAAATTGGCCGCTTTGCAAGCGGAACGAGCGATATAGATGGGAAGGTGTCTTGGTTATGTATTCCGGAAAGGGAAATTTTTCGGCGGAAGAGATGCGGTATCTGCTTCTTCTTTCCAAACAGTATAAGAATATCAGCAGCACAGCCACAGAGATCATGAATCTGAAGGCCATTTTGAACCTGCCCAAGGGGACGGAGCACTTTGTTTCCGATATCCATGGGGAAGTGGAATCCTTTAGCCACGTACTGCGCAACGCCTCCGGCGTTATCAAAAACCATATCAGCGCTATTTTTGGCGCCAGCCTGCGGGAAAGCGAGAAAAAGTCTCTGGCAACGCTGATCTACTATCCGGAAAAGAAGCTGGAACAGCTGATGGAGACAGAAGAGGATATGAATGACTGGTACAAGATTACTCTGCACCGTCTGGTTACTATCTGTAAGGTGGTATCCTCCAAATATACCCGTTCCAAGGTAAGAAAGGCCCTGCCCAAGGAATTTGCCTACATACTGGAAGAACTGCTCCACGAGGACAGCGTCAGCCACGACAAGGAAATGTATTATAACGAGATCATCAGCACTATCATTGATCTGGATCAGGCGGACCGCTTTGTTACAGCGCTGTGCCATCTGATTCAGCGTCTGGCCATTGACCGTCTGCATGTCATCGGCGATATTTACGACAGAGGACCCAACGCGGCGGCCATCATGGATATTCTGGCGGATTATCACTCCGTAGACATCCAGTGGGGCAACCATGATATTGCCTGGATGGGGGCGGCGGCAGGCTGTCAGGCCCTGATCTGCAACGTACTGCGTATCCAGACCAGATATGCCAATCTGGACACCATCGAGGAGGACTACGGCATCAACCTGATCCCGCTGGCTACTTTTGCCATGGACTGCTATGCCGATGACCCCTGCACCCAGTTTGCGCCCAAGGGCACAGAAGGCATCCTCAGTGCCAAGGATTTTGATATGGTAGCGAAAATGCATAAGGCCATTTCCATTCTCCAGTGGAAAATGGAGGCCCAGATCATCAAACGCCATCCGGAATTCCATATGGAAAACCGCCTTCTGCTGGATAAGATCAATTTTGAAAAAGGCACCATCATGATTGATGGCCAGGAATACGAAATGAACGATATGAACTTCCCGACGGTAGATCCGAAAGATCCCTACGCGCTGACAGAGGAAGAACAGAATGTAATGGATAAGGTAAAATCCTCCTTTGTTAATAGTGAGAAGCTTCAGGAGCATATTCGCGTTCTTTACAGCAAAGGCGCTATGTATAATATTTTTAACTCCAACCTGCTCTTCCACGGCGGTATTCCAATGAATGAGGACGGCACACTGAAAACAGTGACCTTCCGGGGCAAGAAATACAAAGGCAAGGATTATCTGGACGCAGTGGAGCGTACCGCCAGAGAGGCATATTTCAACAAACCTCATTCCGACGCTAAACGGGAGTGTATGGATATTATGTGGTATCTGTGGTGCGGTGAGGACTCCCCGCTCTTTGGCAAAAAGAAGATGACGACTTTTGAGCGGTATTTCATTGATGACAAAACCACCCACAAGGAAGTAAGCAACCCGTATTATTCCCTGCGGAACGAGGAAAGCATCTGCCGGTATGTGCTGGAAGCTTTTGGTCTGGACCCGGATCATTCCCATATCGTCAACGGTCATGTTCCCGTAAAGGTCGTGAAGGGAGAAAGCCCCATCAAGGCCAACGGCAAGCTCTTCGTCATTGACGGCGGTTTTGCCAAGGCTTACCAGAAGGTAACGGGCATTGCCGGATATACACTGATTTATAACTCTCACGGCATGGTACTGGTCAGCCATGAGCCTTTCGTATCCACGGAAGTGGCCATTGCCGAGGAAAAGGATATTCTGTCCTCTACGGTAGCCCTTCAGTATACACAGGATCGTATTCGTGTGCGGGATACAGATAACGGCAAAATGCTTCAAGGCAGTATCGACGAGCTGGAAAAACTGCTCTACGCGTACCAGAACGGTATTATCAAAGAACAGTAAAACAAGCGGAAGCGTTTTATCAGGGCGCCCCATCAGAAAACATTGTGTTTCTGATGGGGCGCCTGTTTTCGCGGCATGTAAAAAAGCACAGGACCCTCTTTGCCAGAGGACCTGTGCTTTTGCGCTTTTGTATATAGTTTGTGTTTCTTTTGTAGTTTTAGAAAATGTTCTTTTGCAGCTTGTTCCTTTTTTTCTTTTGTAATATGGAGTTCAGATTAAACTCTTTCTACACCAAAGGTTACAGTTTCGCCGTTGATGCTCCATTCTTTTGTATATTCGCCGCCTTTGCCCGCAACGACTTCTGTTGCCAGAACGTCGCCGGAGATATCGTTGGCTGCCAGAATTTCCGCGATCTTTGCGTTGCCATCGTGGTAAACACGGATGCGGTCGGTTACGTTGAAGTCCGCTTCTTTTCTCATGGTCTGGATCTTGCTTACGATCTCACGAACGAAGCCTTCTTCTACCAGTTCCGGTGTCAGGTTGGTATCCAGTACAACGGTTACTACATTGTCGCCGCTGGAAACAAAGCCGTCTTTTTCCGCTGTGTCAACCAGAACGTCATCCATTTCCAGAACAACTTCCTCGCCGTCTACGGTGAAGGATGCCTTGCCGTCAGCACGCAGTGTTGCCATGAAGGCAGAGCCGTCTACTTCTTTCAGGTAAGCGCCGATGGCGGGTACCAGTTTACCGTATTTCTTGCCCAGAGTACGCAGCTGAGGCTTGAAGGTGTATGTGGTGAAGGCTTCCACATCATCTGTGAAGGAAACCGCTTTTACGTTCAGCTCTTCCTTGATGATATCCAGATAGGAATCAGGCAAAGTTTTTTCCGCTTTTACATACATCATAGCCAGAGGCTGACGGTTCTTCATAGCGGCTGCGTTTCTTGCGGCACGGCCTTCTACAACAACCTTCAGGACGAAGTCCATGTTTTCTTCCAGTTCTTTGTCTACCCATTCTGCATGGTATTCGGGCCAGTCGCACAGGTGTACGCTTTCGGGAGCGGAAGGATCTGCTTTCTTCATCAGATTGCTGTAGATTTCTTCTGTGATGAATGGTGTGAAAGGCGCTGCCAGCTTAATCATGGTATCCAGAACAGTATACAGTGTCATATAAGCGTTGACTTTATCCTGTTCCATGCCTTCTGCCCAGAAACGTTCACGGCTTCTTCTTACATACCAGTTGGACAGTTCATCTACAAAGTCTGCCATAGCTCTTGCGGGCTCAGTCAGTTTGTAGTGTTCCAGACAATCGTCTACGTAGTTGTTCAGTGTCTGCAGCTTGGACAGAATCCATTTGTCCATAGGAGGCAGTTTGTCATATTCCAGTTTGTGTTCTGTAGGATTGAACTGGTCGATATTTGCGTAGAGTACGTAGAACGCGTAGGTGTTCCACAGAGTACCCATGAATTTTCTCTGCAGTTCGCTTACGGCCTCGTCATAGTAACGGCTGGGCAGCCAGGGTGCGCTGTTTGCGTAGAAGTACCAGCGAACGGCGTCCGCGCCCTGTTTGTTCAGTGCGTCCCAGGGATTTACAACGTTGCCTTTATGTTTGGACATCTTCTGACCGTTCTTATCCTGTACGTGGCCCAGAACGATACAGTTCTTGAAGGGTGCGCAGTCAAAGAGCAGTGTGCTTACTGCCAGCAGTGTGTAGAACCAGCCTCTTGTCTGGTCCACAGCCTCACTGATGAAGTCAGCGGGGAAGTTTTCTTTGAAGATGTCTTCGTTTTCAAAAGGATAGTGCCACTGCGCGAAGGGCATTGCGCCGCTGTCGAACCAGCAGTCGATTACTTCGGGCACTCTTGTCATCAGCTTGCCGCATTCGGGGCAGGTGATGTGAACCGCGTCGATAAAAGGTTTATGCAGTTCGATGTTTTCAGGGCAGTCGGGAGACATTTCCTTCAGTTCCGCGATGCTGCCGATGGTGTGTCTATGACCGCATTCACATTCCCAGATGGGCAGTGGTGTGCCCCAGTATCTTTCACGGGACAGACCCCAGTCGATAACATTTTCCAGGAAGTTGCCGAAACGGCCTTCTTTGATGTTGTCGGGATACCAGTTGATGGTGCGGTTGTTGCGTACCAGATTGTCACGCAGAGCGGTCATTTTGATGAACCATGTGCTTCTTGCGTAGTAGATCAGCGGGGTATCGCATCTCCAGCAGAAAGGATAGTTATGTTCGAAGGGAATTGCCGCGAACAGAGAACCGTCCTGTTCCATATATTCGATTACCTTAGGGTCAGCATCCTTTACGAACAGACCGGCAAAGGGACCTGTTTCCTTTGTCATGTTGCCGGCGTCGTCTACATACTGACGGAAAGGTACGTTGTAAGCGTTGCAGACACGGGCGTCGTCTTCACCGAAGGCGCCTGCGGAGTGTACCACGCCGGTACCGTCTGTCAGTGTTACATAAGGATCGCAGGTAACGATGAAGGCCTTGGGATCGTTTTCCAGGAAGGAGAACAGAGGCTCATAACGCATATATTCCAGATCTTTGCCTTTCATGGTCTCCAGAACTTCGTAATTGCCTGCGCCCAGAACATCATCCAGCAGAGCTTCTGCCATGATGGCTACATAGTCCTGATATTTTACTCTCGCATAGGTTTCTGCCGCGTTAACGGTCAGCGCTACGTTGGAGGGCAGTGTCCAGGGGGTGGTGGTCCATGCCAGGAAGTATTCGTTGTCCTTGCCTTCTACTTTGAATTTGGCGATAACGGAAGTTTCCTTTACATCCTTATAGCCCTGCGCTACCTCGTGAGAGGAAAGGGCTGTGCCGCAGCGAGGGCAGTAGGGAACAACCTTGTGGCCTTTATACAGCAGGCCTTTGTCCCAGATCTGTTTCAGAGCCCACCATTCGGACTCGATATATTCATTATGATAGGTAACGTAAGGGTGGTCCATGTCTGCCCAGAAACCAACACGGTCACTCATGGCACGCCATTCTTTTTCGTAGGTCCAAACGCTTTCCTTACATTTCGCGATGAAGGGTTCTACGCCGTAATCCTCGATCTGGGGTTTGCCGTCCAGCCCCAGGGATTTTTCTACTTCCAGCTCAACGGGCAGGCCGTGGGTATCCCAGCCGGCTTTTCTGAGAACCTTGTAGCCTTTCATGGTCTTATAGCGAGGGATCAGGTCCTTTACGGCTCTGGTGATGATATGGCCGATATGGGGCTTGCCGTTTGCTGTGGGAGGGCCGTCGTAGAATGTGAATACGGGGGCTCCTTCTCTGGACTTGATGCTCTTGCCAAAGATGTCATGGTCTTTCCAGAATTGTTCCACCTGAACTTCTCTTTCCACAAAGTTCAGATTGGTAGGCACTTTGTCGTACATTTGAATTCCTCCTTACAGATTTGTTTTTGTTTTTTTCGGGTACCCATGAAAAAAAGCCCATTCGTCGTTACAGGACGAATGGGCTCGCGGTACCACCTGAATTGACGGCAAAAAGGCCGTCCACCTTGCTGCATCACCATCATGATGCCTGCCCTTAACGCGGGAAACGACAGAGTCTACTTGGAAACCCGTTCGGTCTGCCACTCGGGAGTGATCTTCTACCATTTCCTTGCGCCGAAATCCCACCAGTATCCGGCTCTCTGGAGCATAAACAGAAAAGGTATACTCTCTCCGTCAAAGTGTTTTATCTATATCACGAAAGTAATTATAAGGTCTGCCTAAAATTTTGTAAAGTCTTTTTTGTGGGATTTTCGGGAAAATATGCAAGTATGTTGTATACTTGCCCACTGTATACGGATTTACTGTAAAAACAGGTGTAAATACACCTATTTTTCGGATAATCTGCGGATTTTGTACGCAGACTACAAAAAAGAGGTGAAAAAGTTTGATTTCCTTGGAGAAGTTGTGTATAATCAAACTGTTTACAATGAAGAATGGCGGGCAGGCCCCGCAAGAATGAAGGAGTATTAGAAATGGAATCTAGAGATTTTGCGCTGCTGACAGATCTGTATGAACTGACTATGATGCAGGGCTATTATGAAACAGGATCTTACAAAAGAGAAGTAGTCTTTGACTTGTTTTACAGAAAAAATCCCAGCGGCAACGGCTACGCCATTGCGGCGGGGCTGCAGCAGGCCATGGATTATATCAGAAATCTGCGCTTTACCGATGAGGATATTTCCTATCTGGAAAGTTTGAAGCTGTTCTGCGCTGATTTTATTGATTATTTGCGGGATTTCCGTTTTACCGGTGAGATCTACGCCATTCCCGAAGGCACCATTGTGTTTCCCCATGAACCGCTGATGCGGGTAAAGGCGCCCATTGTGGAGGCCCAGCTGGTGGAAACGGCTTTATTGAATATCATCAACCACCAGAGCCTTATTGCTACAAAGGCGGCCAGAGTGGTCTGGGCGGCCCAGGGAGACCCTGTCATGGAATTCGGTCTGCGCCGTGCCCAGGGACCGGACGCCGGCACATGGGGCGCCAGAGCGGCTGTTATCGGCGGCTGCTGCGGCACCAGCAACGTACTGACCGGCAAGCTCTTTGATGTACCCGTCAAAGGCACCCATGCCCACAGCTGGGTTATGAGTTTCCCCGATGAACTGACGGCTTTCCGGGAATACGCAAGATTGTTCCCGGATGCGTGTCTGCTTTTGGTAGATACCTATAATACATTGGAATCCGGTGTTCCCAATGCCATTCAGGTATTTCGGGAAATGCAGGCCAAGGGTATTCCGTTGAAAAATTACGGCATCCGTCTGGACAGCGGTGACCTGGCGTATTTGTCCAAAAAGGCAAAAGCCATGCTGGAAGAGGCCGGTTTTGGCGATGCTGTCATCAGCGCCTCTAGTGATCTGGATGAAAACCTGATCGCCAGCCTGAAATTGCAGGGGGCAAAAATCAGCCTTTGGGGTGTCGGCACCAAGCTCATTACCAGTGATGACTGCCCTGCCTTCGGCGGCGTGTATAAGCTGGCGGCGGAAGAGGATGAGAACGGGAATTTCCTTCCCAAGATCAAACTTTCCAATAACCCGGAAAAAGTAACAAACCCCGGCATCAAAAAAATCTTCCGTATTTACGAAAAAGCCACGGGCAAGATCAAGGCGGATCTGATTGGTCTGGCCGATGAGACCATAGACGAGACACAGCCTCTGCATATTTTCGACAGCAACGCCAAGTGGAAGCATATGAATCTGGCGGGTGGGTCCTATACGGTCAGAGAACTGCTGGTACCGGTATTCATTGACGGCAAGCAGGTATATGAAAGCCCCTCCGTCATGGAGATTCAGGCGTACTGTGACAGGGAAAAGGCTTCCCTGTGGGATGAGCATATGCGTTTGAACAATCCCCATATTGTGCCTGTGGATCTGACGGACAAGCTGATGGACCTGAAAACGAAATTGATTGATGAAATGAGTTTTGCGAAGAAATAAAAAATAGGGAAGCCGGAATCTCTGAAAAAGGGACTCCGGCTTTTTCGCAGGAGAAAGGAGTCTGTCTATGAAGATCATTGACCTGACACATACCATTTCCCCGGGAATGCCCGTTTATCCCGGCACAGAGCCGCCCCGGCTGGAGGAAGCCAGTACCTATGAAAAAGACGGCTTTCGGGAGACACTTTTGACCATGTATTCCCATACGGGGACCCATATGGACGCACCGGCCCATATTTTCCCGGAACTGACCACTCTGGATCAGTTTTCGGGGGCACAGTTTGTGGGGAAAGGGCTGGTGATCGACTGCACGGATTTGGGAGAAGGCGGACGAATCGGCATGGAATATCTCCATAAAGCGGGGGCCCCGGTGGAAGAAGCGGAATTTTTGCTGTTTCGGACCGGTTGGGACGCCAAATGGGGTCAGCCGGAGTATTTCGGGGACTATCCCTGCATTACGGAGGAAGTGGCCGCCTATTTGACGGACAGCGGCAAAAAGGGAATCGGACTGGATACCATAGGGCTGGACCCGGTGGCGGACACTGATTTGAAGCTCCACCATCAGGTGCTGGCTACGGACCGTTTTGTGATTATAGAAAACCTGACCCATCTGGAACAGCTGGGCGAAGGGCTGTTTTTATTCTGCGCGCTGCCTCTGAAATACCGGGATGCCGATGGCGCGCCGGTACGGGCCATGGGGATTCTGTGGGACTGAGAAAATAAATGCGGGCAAAGATCGCTGGAATCTGTCGCGGGGTTCCGGCGATTTTTTTTGACTCGTATCCTTTTCAAAAAGGCCGTAGGGCCAGTTCCTTTTTCTGCGGAAAATCCATCGTGCATTTTTTGCCGGGATGTATTATACTATTACAAATGAGAAAGAAGGCAAAGGAGAAGGCCATGATCGTAACCAATATCAAGGAACAGAAAAAAGACCCGGCTATGCGGAACATCTATGTGGACCATACCTATGTGTTTTCCCTGACAGCCCAGGATGTACGCTATTTTAAGCTGGAAGAGGGCCGGGAGATCCCACAGGAGACCTTTGACTTTATTCAGGAAAACCTGATCTATATTAAGGCGCAGGATACGGCCCTGCGTTATCTGGGCTATAAAATGCGCACGAAGGCGGAGGTTCGCCGAAAGCTGGAGGAGGGGGCGTTTGCGCCGGAGACGGTAGCGCGTGTGATGGAGTTTCTGGAACGGTACGGCTACTGCGATGATCTGGCCTATGCCAAAGCCTTCATGAAGGAGCGTCTGCGGCTGCGGCCCAAGGGCGCGTATGCCCTGAAAATGGAATTGCGTCAGCGAGGCATAGAGGAGGAAATCATAGAGAAGGCTCTGGCGGGAACGGAGATCAACGAGACTGCCGATGCCCTGCGCTGGCTGGAAAAGAAAACGAAGGGACGGCTGCCTCAGGAAGAAAAGGAACTGCAGCGGCTTTATGGATTTTTGCAGAGAAAGGGTTACGGCTGGGACGTGATCCGGGAGGCATTTCATTTGCTGGCCCAGAGAGAGGGGGAGAGAGAATGAGCTTTTATATGGGAGAGATCCGGAAAATGCGGCAGGAGCTGTTTTCTGCCTATGACCGTCAGGATTACAGACAGGCCCTTATGCTGGGACGGCGAATTTTGCAGCTGTATCTGGATCATGGAGATTGCGATACCATGGAATACGCCACAGATATGCATAATCTGGGCGTCGTTTTTGACGAGCTGGGACGATATGATAAAGCCATGGAGTATTATAAAAAAGCGGCGATTCTGAAAAAGGACTGTGCCGGGGAAAGTCTGTCCTTTGCGGATACCCTGAATAATCTGGCCGTTGTGTACAGCCAGACAGGGCAGTATGAAAAGGCCCTGAAATATCACCGTCAGGTGCTTCAGATCCGGGATATGAAGCTGGGCCGGGAGCATATAGACTATATCCATACCCTCTTTCAGCTGGGCAATACCTATGAGGACCTGAAGCAGTATGAGAAAGCCATGGAAATGCAGGAAAAGGCGCTGGAAAAGGTAGGCGCCAGCAAACAGGTCTCCGGCGGAGATCTGGCGGATATTTATTTTTCCATGGCCAGCGCCGCCCATGGAGCCGGCAACTATAAGCGCTCCATCGCTTCCTATGAAAAGGCGCTGACACTGCTGGAAAAGGAAAACGGAGAGAAAACCTTCTATTATATGATGCAGCTGATCCGTCTGGCGGAGGTCTGCGAGAAGGCGGGCTGGATGGAACTGGCGGTGGAGTACTGCGAGCGGGCGGTGCAGATCCGGCGGGAGCTGATGAGCGAGAACCATCTGGACTTTATCAACAGCCTGAACGCTCTGGCGGCCCTTTGCTGTAAGGCGGGGGATTACCGAAAGGCTCTGCGGGCCCATGAGGAGACACTGCAGCTGGTGCGGGAGGTTCTGGGGGAAGACCATATTTTCTACGCCGAAACACTGAATAATATGAGTGTGGACTACGCCGGTCTGGAGGAATATGAAAAAGCGCTGGAACTGAATCAGGAGGCGCTGGAACGGAAAGCGGCCATTATGGGGCCGGATTCTTCCCAGTGCGCTACTTCCTGGATGAGTCTGGGCAGTCTTTATGAGAAAATGGGACGGGAGATGGACGCCCTTTCCGCCTATCGCCGTGCCTTGGGCATCCGCAGCGCCATTGAGAAAAAAGAGCTTCCCTGTGCCGACGCCATGGAGGCTATGGCAAGGCTGCTGGCAAAACGGGGCGCCTTTGAGACAGCGTTTTCCTATTTGCGGGAAGCCCAGAAGATTCGTCTGGAGGCGGAAGGAAAGCGGAGCTTTTCCTATGTGCAGGGGCTTTACGTCATGGCGGAGATCAAACGGGAGGCGGGAGAGCCGGAAGCTGCTGTCATGCTTTGCCGGGAGGCGGCGGAGATCCAGGAGGAACAATATGGAAAGAACCATCCTCTCTATGCCGAGGCGCTGGAGCATCTGGGAAAGGAATACGCGCTGCAGAAACGATATGAGAAGAGTCTGGCGGCATTGACTGAGGCGGCGGCAGTGTTTAAGGAGATGCTGGACGAAGATAATCCCCGCCATGTGGCGGCTTTGGAGGAAATGGCACAGGTCTGCGAGCAGATGGGAGACTATGGGCGTGCCGTGGACTGTTATCTGGAACGGAATGACGTAAATTTTGAGGAAACGGCGGAAGAACAGAAAAAAGCGGCGGAAACACTGTTGGCGATCGCCTGCTGCTATCAGGCCATGGGCCAGACCAAAAAGGCAGAAGGCTATTTCCAGGAAGCGGAAAGCAAGATCAGCCGTCTGGGCATGGAGCCGGAAGGAATTTACGCCCAGCGGCGGAGCCGTTATCTGGCGGCGGCAGCGGGAGAAACGCCCCGGGAAGAGGCCAAACGGGAGCAGAAGACCGCGGAACGGAAAAAACTGCGGGAAACGGTGGCCCTTTTTGAAACGGTTATCCGGCAGAATGAGGGGCATTGGGACGAGGATATGACCCGCTACGCCCTGACGCTGGGAGATTTGTACCTGCGTCTGGATCAGAAGGAACAGGCGAAGAAATGGCTGGAAACGGCGGAAAAGCAGGCAGATGGAGAGCTGTACGCCCTGGCCTGCCTTAAGGCGGGAGAATTACTGCTGCGGGAAGGCGAGTATACCAAGGCGCTGGTAAAGTTCCGCAACGCCGCCAGCTATACCGAAGAATACGGCGATGTGCGCACAGAGTTTTACTGCCGTACCATCGGCTATCTGGGAGACGCCTTTTATCAGGCGGGAGACAAGGAGAAGGCGCTGCAGATGTACCTGCCCTACGTTAGACTTTTCCGGGAGCTGGGCCTGCCTAAAGATGGGCTTTACGAGACCCGGATGGAGCGGGCAGGCAGTCTTCTGGCAAAAAATGACCGTCATCAGGAGGCGGCGGAGTATTACAGCGAACTGGCCCTTCATCTGCGGGAGAAGGAAGGGGAAAGTCCTGTTTTTGCCAAACTGCTGTTAAAAACAGCCATGAGCCATATGGCCCAGGGCAACGCCAGAGAGGCGGAGACCCTTTTGGACCGGGCGCTGCTCTTAGGCGCCAGGGAAGGGGTACAGTCTTTGTCCTATGGCAGGCTGTGCGACCGGATCGGACGGCTTTACGCCGCCAATGGCAGCCATCAGAAGGCGGTGGAGGCGCTGCTTCTGGCCTATGAACTGACCAGAACGGGGACAGGATGCCTGACGAAGGAGGGACATCAGACGCTGCTTCAGCTGCTGCGGCGCGCCGGAGATGAAAAACGCTATTTTGCCGTAAAAAACGGCGAAAAAGTCCAATAAATTTGTTGACAGCCCTTTTCGGCTGTGTTAATATAATGGAGTATGTCAGCCGCATGGAGAGGTTCTGGAAAATCGGAGAAAGGCTCCGGTTACCGTATCCAGCGAGTAAATTGCGAGGAGGTGTTCACGTGTACGCAATTATTGAAACTGGTGGGAAACAGTACAAAGTAGCAGAAGGCGATATCATCACAGTAGAAAAGCTGGGTGTTGAAGCTGGTCAGGAATACACATTCGACAAAGTTCTGGTACTTGCAAAAGACGGCGATGTAAAAGTTGGCGCTCCTTACGTAGAAGGCGCAGCTGTTACAGCTTCCGTAATCGGTGATGGCAAGGCAAAAAAGGTTATCGTATATAAATACAAACCCAAAAAAGGCTTCCACAAGAAGAACGGCCACAGACAGCCATTCACAAAACTGCAGATTAAATCCATCTAATCATGATAAAGGCCAAAATTTATCGAAAAGAGAATAAAATCTGTGCTTTTGAGATTTCTGGCCATGCAGGCTACGCGCCTGCGGGAGAAGATATCGTCTGTTCGGCGGTAACGGTGCTTGCCCTCAATACGGTCAATGCCATCGAAGCCTTTACCGAGATCCCCTTTCAGGCGGAGGCGGACGAGAAAAAAGGCGGTTATCTCAAAGTTTCGGTTCCCTTAGAGGGAATGGCGGACGAAAAGACGCAGCTGTTACTGGAAACACTGGCGCTGGGTCTGTCCGGAATACAAGAGGAATATCACAAGTATCTTACTTTGAAAATTGAGGAGGTGTAAGTATGTTCAGATTGAACCTTCAGTTCTTCGCGCACCACAAAGGCGGCGGTTCCACAAAGAACGGTCGTGACTCCAACGCAAAGAGACTTGGTGCGAAACGTGCAGACGGTCAGTTTGTACTGGCAGGCAATATTTTATACACACAGCGCGGCACAAAGATCCATCCCGGCGTTAACGTTGGCAAGGGCGGCAACGACACACTGTTCGCACTGGTTGACGGTCGTGTAAAATATGAAAGAAAAGGCAGAGATAAAAAACAGGTTTCTGTATACCCTGTTGAAATCGCTGAATAAGAACTTCGAAGGCTTCAAATGATATCATTTGAAGCCTTTTTCGTGAAAAGCCAAGAGCCTTTGCTTTCGACGAAAGAGGCTTCGCTGAATAAGAAAGGATAGAGGTGTGGTTTTATGTTTGTAGATAGAGTCAAGATCCATATTAAGGGCGGCAACGGCGGCAACGGCATGGTTTCCTTCTTCCGCGCCAAATATATCACCCATGGCGGCCCCGACGGCGGCGACGGCGGCAGAGGCGGCGACGTCATCTTCGTCGGCGACGAGAGCATGGGCACCCTGATGGATTTTCGTTATAAAAGAATTTTTAAGGCCGGCAACGGTCAGGACGGCGGCAAACGCAACTGTTTTGGCAAGGACGGCGAAAGCATCACCATCAAAGTACCGGTGGGTACCGTCATCCGGGAAGCGGAAAGCGGCAAGATCATGGCCGACATTACAAAACATGGCGAGGAGAAAATTCTGATCCACGGCGGCAAGGGCGGCAAGGGCAACCAGCATTTTGCGACCCCTACCAGACAGGCGCCCCGCTATGCGGAACAGGGCAGAGTGGCAAAGGAATATGACGTCATTCTGGAATTGAAGCTGATCGCCGATGTAGGCCTGATCGGTTTTCCCAACGTGGGCAAGTCTACGCTGCTGTCCATGGTAACCAACGCCAACCCCAAGATCGCCAACTACCATTTTACGACCCTTTCCCCCAATCTGGGCGTGGTAGAGGGGCGCTACGGTGATTCCTTCGTTCTGGCGGATATCCCCGGTCTGGTGGAAGGCGCCAGCGAGGGCGTGGGCCTGGGCCATGAATTCCTGCGCCATGTGGAGCGTACCAAGGTATTTATCCATGTGGTAGACGCGGCAGGCGTGGAAGGCGATGACCCTGTGGAAAACGTGCGTAAGATCAATCAGGAGCTGGAGGCTTATAACCCCGAGCTGCTGAAACGTCCTCAGGTCATCGCGGCCAATAAAACGGATATTCCCGGTTCCGAGGAAAACGTGGAGCGTCTGAAAGCGGCATACGAAAACGAGGGCTTTGCCGTATACCCCATTTCCGCCGCTACCAATACGGGGCTGGATGAGCTGCTGACAAAGGTAGCGGAGATTTTGAAAAACTATCCCGAGGACATTGTGTTCGAAGAAGAATATGAGGAATACGACGAAGTGGCTGTGGATCAGGAACCTTTCACCATCGACATCGAGGACGGCGTATATGTAGTCAAGGGTGTTGGTGTGGAAAAGATGATCGGCTATACCAATATCGACACGGAGAAAGGTTTTGCCTTCTTCCAGAGGTATCTGAAGGAAAAAGGCATTATCGAGGCGCTGGAGGAAAAAGGCATCGGCGAAGGCGATACCGTCCGGATCTACGATATGGAATTCGAATTCTGGAAATAAAAATATATGATAAAAAGACGAAAGATACTTCTAAGGTTTCTTTCGTCTTTTTTTTCGCCCGGATTTTTTTCGCTGCTTTGGGAAAGAATAGAAGCAAACGAAAAAA